>CAKRYI010000009.1 GCA_934426825.1 uncultured Acetatifactor sp.
CTGAATCAGCAGGAACTGGAAAGGCAGCTGTTTGAAGCAGAAGCGTCATGGTCTGAGAAACTGGAAAAGAAGGCAGATGAATTTTTGGAGGAAGCATGCGACTATCTGAAGCGAAGCGCAGAATGCTTCTTTTGGGGAAACTTTACGGAGGAAGTAACGCTTCTAGGGGTAGGATGTCAGATCGCAGTAGGATTTACAGGAGTGGATTTGCCGTTTGATGTCCGGGATATTATAGCGGACATTATAAATCTGGCAGAGGCAGAAGAATGGGACTGGGGACTGGTGGGAATCTTACTGCTGGATTTATGTGCCTTGCTTCCGGTAATCGGATGCCTGAAATATGTAGATGAGGCTGCAGTTCTTGTCAAACATGCAGATGAAGCCGCAGACCTTGTGAAACACATGCAGATAAACTGAAGTATGTGGATGAAGTCGGAGAACTGCTGACAGAAGGAAGAAAGCTGGCGGACAGTGGCATAAAGGGACTGGAGGATGCAGTAGCAGAGGCAAGGAAGCTGGAGAAGGAACTGGCGGGAAGTAAACTGTTGGATGATGTGGCTGGGGGTGGAAGAGGAGAAAGATTAATACCAGGAACGGAAGGGGTTGTTACTGGTGGAGATTCCACAAAATTAGGAAAAAATATGATGTAATCCATGGGATTGCCAAGAGGAACAAATTGGACAGGTCATCAAGCACAGCATATTATTCCAGCAGAAATGGCAAATCATCCAGTATTGCAAAGAATAGGAATGGACTTGGATGATGCTTCAAATGGTCTATTTTTAAGAACTCCTGCAGACGATATAAGTGCTATGTCAAGACATAGAGGATACCATTCAACATACAACGAATTTGTTAGAACTCAACTTGATGGAATAGACCTTAATCAAAGCGTTGATATATTGCAAAAACAAGTGTATGATTTACAACAAAATCTAAAATATTTACAACAGAGTGGGTTGCCATTATATCCCAGTCAAGGTGCAACTGTAGATTTATGGCAACGTAGCTGGGAGAGGATTCAATAAATGGATGAGAATAAAATTTCAAGTATAAAAGCATTAGTATACGATACTGATAATGATGAAGTAAAAAGAACTATATTTCAAACAGAAGATCAAGAAAGTTTATATGTTTATGCTTATAATTATAACTGGGATAATGGTTTTGATATTCCACAAACAGTTTTAGATAATGAAAAATGTGATTTAAGTATTGCATTATTAATTTTTTATAGGGCTGATGGATTAAGTTATTTAGAAAACAAATCTGATAATGATAATTTACCCCAATGGACTTTTTTTATAAAAAGATTATATGATTCAATATTAACAGGCAAATATCACAGAGGAAAAATAGGGTTTAAAGTACCATTGTCAAAAGTGCAGCTCTTTAAATTAAAAAAAGTAATAACAGAGGATGAAAATATTTTCACTGAAGATATTGAAGGAAAATGCTTGGATATTGATTTATAGTGTTAAATTATATAACAAATCCTGAGTGCCGATGTATATGGGGCGAAAAGTCTTGAGGTGGTACAAGAAAAAGTTTGATGCTATGGTAGAAAGGGTAGGCTGGGTTGACAGCCTTTATGCGGTGTGGATGAGCGGATACTGTCTGCAGCTGGAAGCCTTCCGGATAAAGTTAAACAGTGTGGCAGAAATGCTGAATCCGGCAATGCTAGCACTGAATCCGGAAAAGTATGCCGCAAAATTGGGATTTGAATTGGATTAAGAGTATAAGAATTATTAAACCTTAAGGAGCATTTATATGGACACTATTTTAGAATTAAAAAAACAAATTGAAAAGGTAATTTTATTGTTAGAGCAACGCATAATGGATGACCCAGATAGACCCATTTTAAATACTTTATATGATAGATATGTGAAGGCTGAAGAAATATTAACTAATAATGACAATATTAAAAAAATAATGATTGTTGGTGGGTGTAGAGCATATTTGGATGCATTTAGTGATTATATGAATCCATTGTTGATTGAGATGGATAAAGCGGAAAAATGTTTTCTAAGTTATTGTAATGTGACAAAATGAATGTATTAGGTAAATAAGAATGCAAAAACGTGAAGGAAAGCCGTGAAAAGATGCAGCAGATGCTGGAACTGAATCAGCAGGAACTGGAAAGGCAGCTGTTTGAAGCAGAAGCATCATGGTCTGAGAAACTGGAAAAGAAAGCGGAGGAATTTCTGGAGGGGGCGGAAGATTATCTGAAACGAAGTGCAGAATGTTTCGTTTTAGGAAACTTTACAGAGGAAGTAACACTTCTTGGGGTAGGAGGACAAGTTTTAGCAGGACTTGCAGGAGTGGATTTTCCGCTTGATGTCCGGGACATCATAGCTGATGTCAAAAATATAGGTGAGGCAGAAAAAGTACAGTGGGAGCAGGTGGCAATCTTCCTGCTGGATTTATGTGCATTGCTTCCTGTAATCGGATGCCTGAAATATGTAGATGAGGCTGCAGTTCTTGTGAAACATGCAGACGAAGCCGCAGACCTTGTGAAACATGCAGATAAACTGAAATATGTGGATGAGACCGGAGAACTGCTGACAGAAGGAAGAAAGCTGGCGGACAGCGGTATAAAGGGGCTGGAGGATGCAGTAGCGGAGGCACAGAAGCTGGAGAAGGAACTGACGGGAAGTAAACTGTTGGATGATGTGGTTGGGGGGAACAAAAACCATAAAATCCCATAAAGACGCATATGAAGTTATGGTGTATGCTGAGACCGGAAAATCAGGAACTATTTGATAAGGACGAATTAGAAATTCTTTTAGCAAAAACTAAATACAACTGAACAGAGAGAGTTAAACATGCAAAAGCTATTGAACCAATGACATCAACCAAAATCTGCACGATTTAACTTGACAAACTGCCCCCACATAGTCTATATTCACAATATAAACGAAAAGGCAATGACGAAGAGGAGTACGCATTACCCCTTATCAGAGAGAGTGGCTGCCGCAAGGCGCTGGGAGGCTGCTTGAAGGAAGGAGTGCGGAAGGTAGCTTCCAAGCCGGAGAGTTGAACGATATTTTGACAGTAGACTCTCACGCGTTATCTGCGTTACCGGATAGGACTTTAAGGTATGAAAAGCATATCCGAAGTCACTGAGGCAGCACAAAAGCTGTGAACAAAGGTGGTACCGCGTAACTGTTACGCCCTTTGCTGACATAAGTCGGCAGAGGGCGTTTTTTGATGAAAGGAGTATACAATGAGCAAAGAATTGGCAAAGACCTATGACCCTAACGGCATAGAGGACAGACTGTATCAGAAATGGCTGGATAAGAAATATTTCCATGCAGAAGTGGATCATTCCAAAACCCCCTTCACTATCGTGATTCCGCCCCCAAATATCACCGGTAAGCTGCACATGGGCCACGCCCTTGACAATACCATGCAGGATATTTTAATCCGTTTTAAGAGAATGCAGGGATATAATGCGCTGTGGCAGCCCGGAACCGACCACGCAAGCATTGCAACCGAGGTTAAGATTATCGAGACTTTGAAAGAACAGGGCATTGATAAGCATGACTTGGGACGCGACAAGTTTTTGGAGAGAGCATGGGACTGGAAAAAGGAATACGGCGGACGTATTATTTCACAGCTGAAAAAGTTAGGTTCCTCCTGTGACTGGGACAGAGAGCGCTTTACCATGGACGAAGGCTGCAACAAGGCAGTTAACGAAGTATTTGTGCGTATGCACGAAAAAGGCTACATTTACAAAGGCTCCCGCATTATCAACTGGTGTCCGGTATGTAATACCTCCATCTCCGATGCAGAGGTAGAGTATCAGGAGCAGGCGGGACATTTCTGGCACATTAAATATCCTCTCATGAATGAGGACGGAACGCCCAGCACCACAGAGTTTCTGACCTTTGCAACTACCCGTCCGGAGACCATGCTGGGTGATACCGCAGTGGCAATCCACCCGGATGATGAGAGATATCAGCACCTGATTGGCAGAAGCGTAATGTTGCCATTAGTCAACAGAGTGATTCCTATCGTAACGGATACCTATGTTGACCGTGAATTCGGAACCGGTGTGGTAAAGATTACCCCCGCCCATGACCCGAACGACTTTGAAGTAGGAAAGCGTCATAACCTTCCGATTATCAATATTATGAATGATGACGCCACTATCAACAAAAACGGCGGCAAGTTTGAGGGTATGGACCGTTATGAAGCCAGAAAGGCCATTGTGGAAGAATTGGACGCTATGGGTCTTTTGGTAAAAATTGAGGACCATGTTCACAATGTGGGAACCCATGACCGCTGCAAGACCACCATTGAGCCTTTGGTAAAAGAGCAGTGGTTTGTAAAGATGGACGAGCTGATTAAGCCTGCGGTAGAGGCAGTGAAAAAGGGCGAAATCAAGCTGATTCCCGAAAGAATGGATAAGACATATTTCAACTGGACGGACAATATCCGTGACTGGTGTATCAGCCGTCAGTTGTGGTGGGGACACCGGATTCCCGCTTACTATTGTGACGAGTGCGGGGAAACCGTAGTTGCAAAAGAAATGCCTGCTGTATGCCCGAAGTGCGGCTGCACCCACTTTAAGCAGGACGAGGATACACTGGATACCTGGTTTTCCTCCGCACTGTGGCCTTTTGAGACATTGGGATGGCCGGAGCAGACCGAGGATTTGAAGTATTTTTATCCTACGGATGTACTGGTAACCGGTTACGATATTATTTTCTTCTGGGTTATCCGTATGATTTTCTCCGGATATGAGCAGATGGGCGAAAGACCGTTTAAGACCGTGCTGTTCCACGGACTGGTAAGAGACAGTCAGGGACGTAAGATGTCCAAGTCTTTGGGAAATGGTATCGACCCGCTTGAGATTATTGAAAAATACGGTGCAGACGCCCTGCGACTGACGCTGATTACCGGTAATGCACCCGGAAACGACATGCGTTTCTATTATGAGAGAGTGGAAAACAGCCGTAACTTTGCCAACAAGGTGTGGAATGCTTCCCGTTTCATTATGATGAATATGGAACAGGCAAAGGAAAAGACCGGCAAGGACATTACAATCCCGACAGCAGAGCAGCTTCAGCCTGTGGACAAGTGGATTCTTTCCAAATTGAACACTCTGGTAAAAGACGTTACGGACAATATGGAGAATTTTGAACTGGGTATTGCCGTTCAGAAGGTGTATGACTTTATTTGGGACGAGTTCTGCGACTGGTATATTGAGATGGTAAAACCCCGTCTGTACAACAGCGATGATGCAGAGAGTCAGAACGCTGCTTTGTGGACGCTTAAGACGGTTCTTGTGGATGCACTGAAACTGTTACATCCTTATATGCCGTTTATTACGGAGGAAATCTTCTGCACCATCCAGAGCGAAGAAGAATCCATTATGATCAGCAGATGGCCGGAGTACCGTGAGGACAGAAACTTCCCCAAAGAGGAGAAGGACATTGAGATTATCAAAGACGCCGTACGCGGTATCCGTAATATCCGCAGCGAGATGAATGTAGCGCCCAGCAGGAAGGCAAGCGTGTATGTGGTAAGTGAAGATGATGCGCTGCTTTCCACCTTCACGGAAGGCAAGCTGTTCTTTGCTTCCTTAGCATATGCCAACGAGGTATTTATGCAGAAGGACAAGACCGGCATTGCACAGGATGCGGTATCGGTTGTGATTCCCGGCGCAACACTCTACATTCCGTTTGCGGAACTGGTAGACATTGCACAGGAAATAGAGCGTCTGCAGAAGGAGCAGAAGCGTCTGCAGGGCGAGCTGGCGCGTGTCAACGGTATGCTTTCCAATGAGAGATTTATCTCCAAGGCTCCCGAAGCCAAGATTGCCGAGGAAAAAGAAAAGCTGGCAAAATATACCCAGATGATGGAGCAGGTAACACTGCGCCTGCAGCAGTTGCAATAAGCGGATAGGAGAGCAAAAAAGCCATGACATCGCAGAGTCTGAGCAGGCAGTCCATTACCACCTATGAGCAGGCGGTGGATTATCTGTTAAATGTACCAAAGTTTACAGCCAAAAATTCCATTGAGGACACCCGGAAATATCTGCATTTTCTGGGAGACCCTGACAGCAAACTGCATATTATCCATGTGGCAGGCACAAACGGAAAAGGTTCCGTTTGTGCCTATCTGCGTTCTGTTTTGGAGGCGGCAGGTTATACCACGGCGGTCTTTACTTCTCCGCATTTAGTGGATATCCGGGAGCGATTTGTGATTCGCGGGCAGATGATAGAAAAAGAGGAGTTTTTGAGAGCCTTTTTAACGGTTTACAACAGTCTGGACTGGGAAGCACTGGAAAAAGGACAGGGCTATCATCCCACCTTTTTTGAGTATCTGTTTTTTATTGCCATGATTTTATTTGCCGGGGCAGGTGTGGACTACTGCATTCTGGAGACCGGGCTCGGCGGCAGACTGGACGCCACGAACTCGGTGGCACATAAAAAGTTGAGCGTCATTACCCGTATCAGTCTGGATCATGTAGAGTATCTGGGAGATACGGTGGAGCAGATTGCAGGTGAGAAGGCAGGTATTATGCAAAAGGGTGCACCGGTGGTATTTGCGGACACGGAGGAAGTTGTTTCCAACGTATTTTGCAGGCATGCGGAGGAATTAGGGATTTCGGCATATCCTGTGTCGAAAAATGACTATGCTTTCCTGACTTTTCAGAATAAAAGCATTGATTTTTCCGTGCGTACTCGGTATTATGGTTATATTAGGCTTACCTTGCGGACACAGGCGAGATACCAGATGGAAAACGCCGCTTTGGCAGTGCGTGCCATCGAGGTGCTTAACCAAGGGAAAACCATTTCGGCACAGCATATCATACAGGGCATTGCCTCCTGTTTCTGGCAGGGGCGCATGGAAGAGGTTCTGCCGGATGTGTATGTGGACGGTGCGCACAATGAGGACGGAATCCGTGCCTTTTTGGAGAGTGTGGCGGCGGACGGCTGCAAGGGAAAAAGAAAGCTGCTCTTTGGCGTAGTGCAGGACAAAGATTATGTGCATATGCTGAAGGAATTGCAGGAAAGCGGGCTGTTTTGCCGGATTGCGGTGGCGCATTTAAAAACCGGACGTTCCGCAACGCTCGAAAGCCTTAGAAAACTTTTGGAAAATGGAAATACGAAACAGGCTGTCTGTGAATATACTTTTCATGACAGCGCAGATACGGCACTGGCAGAACTTTTGAAAGAACAGAAGCCGGGGGAACGCATTTATATTGCGGGAAGTCTGTATCTGGTAGGTGAGATAAAGGAGTTTTTGAAGCATGATTAATTTTGAAGAGGAACTGAAGAAATTTCATCCGAGCCTTGAAGTAGAAGATGCTGAGGAAGCTATTTATAATCAGGATTTGACGGATGTGGCTGATTTGCTGGTAAAGATGATAAAGGAATCCGAAGAGAAAGAGAAGGAACAGTAGGAGGAAAGGCATGTTTTGTTATAATTGTGGCTGCCAGCTTTCAGAACATGATTTTTGTACCGCCTGCGGAGCGGACGTGGGCCTTTATAAGAGAATTATGTACGTCTCCAATATGTTCTACAACGAAGGTCTGGAGCGGGCAGGGGTAAGAGATTTATCCGGTGCAATCAACAGTCTGCGCCAAAGTTTGAAATTTAATAAAAGTAATATAGAGGCAAGAAATCTTTTAGGGCTGGTCTATTTTGAGATGGGCGAAGTGGTTGCGGCGCTGAGCGAATGGGTCATCAGCAAGAACATGAGACCTGAGAAAAATATCGCGGACGACTATATCAACATGGTGCAGTCCAATGCCGCCAGACTGGACTCCATCAACCAGACCATTAAAAAGTATAATCAGGCGCTGGTTTACTGTATGCAGGACAGCAAAGATTTGGCGGTTATACAGTTGAAGAAAGTATTGTCCCTGAATCCGAAATTTATCCGGGCACACCAGCTGCTTGCGCTGTTGTACATTGACAGTGAGCAGTGGGAGCGGGCGCAGCGGGAACTCAGAAAATGTATGGATATTGACAGGAACAATACACTGACTCTGCGCTATGCCAAAGAAGTGGAAAGAATGCTTCAGCCGGAGGAAAATGTCAAACAGGCGCCGAAGCGAAAGAAAGATGAATCCGTGCGCTATCAGAGCGACAATGAGATTATTATTCAGCCGCTTACGGTGAAAGAGCCGAAGAGCGGGGCGGTCTCCACACTGATTAATATCGGAATCGGACTCGTTATCGGACTGGCAGCCATGTATTTTCTGGTTGTTCCGGCGGCGGTATCCAATGCTAACAGTGAGGCACAGAAGACCATTACCGAGATTGGAAACCAGATGGATGCCAAGACTTCAAAGGTGCAGGAACTGGAAGGCCAGTTGGAGGCTTTGCAGGCGGAGAATGAGAAACTCAATCAGGAGCTGAACGGTTATGTGGGGACGGACGGTACTTTGCAGACCATGGATAATCTGCTCACTGCGGCGACCACCTACCTGACAACCCAGGACATTGAGCAGACGGCAGGTAGCTTGGACAGCATTGCACAGAATGTCAATTTGGATGAGACGTCGGAGGCATTCCGAAATCTGTATCAGGCATTGCTTGGCGTAATCGGACCGGAAATGTCCAGAACTTATTTTGATACGGGATACCGTGCTTATCAGAACGAGGACTTTACCACGGCGATAGAAAATCTGGATCTTGCGTTCCATTATGATGAGAGCAATGTGGATTGTCTGTATTACCTTGCGCAGTCCTATCGCAGAAGCGGGGATAACGCCAATGCCATTGCAACCTATGACAAGGTAATCGAACTGTTCCCGGATACGGAGCGCGCGAGAAAATCACAGCAGTACAGGGAAGATTTGGCGGTAAGCAGCACAGCCCAGTAGGAGAACGGCAGCATAAATTTAAGAAATACGAAAGAAGAGGATTTGCAGAGATTTCTGTAAGTCCTTTTTTTGTGGATGAATCGGAAAGGGGAAAAAGATGGAGGAATTTCAGGTAATTGATAATTGTCTGATGGTCAGGCTCCCGGAGGAGGTAGACCATCATCGTGCGTCCTATATCTGCGAAAAGGCGGACAAGTATATTCTGAGGGATGATGTACAGCATGTGGTATTTGACTTTGAGGATACCCGGTTTATGGATTCGTCGGGAATCGGCATTATTATGGGAAGATACCGCAAAATAGCCTGCTTTGGCGGAAAAGTGTATGCAATTCATGCGGACAGGCAGATACAGAGAATTTTGGCAATTTCGGGAATGAACAGAGTGGTGGAGGTGCTGGCGTAATGGAAATGATGGCGGAGAAATTAGAGAGAAAGGAGCGCACAACGGCGCAGACAGGAGTGGAAATGAAGAACGAAATGGAGATGATTTTTGACGCTGTTTCCAGCAATGAGAGCTTTGCCAGAGTGGCGGTGGCGGCATTCGTGTCCCACTTAAATCCTACGCTTGAGGAGGTGGCGGATATCAAGACAGCGGTTTCCGAGGCGGTGACAAACGCCATTATCCACGGATATGAGAATCTGTACGGCTACGGCAAACACGGGGAGGCAAAACCCTCCTATCTGGTGGTGCATCCCGGAAAAGTGCGGCTGCGCTGTCTGCTGGAGCGGGGAGTGTTACATATTGAGGTGCAGGATGAGGGGAAAGGAATCGAAAACATCGAACAGGCGATGGAGCCCCTTTATACCACAAAACCGGAATTGGACCGTTCAGGCATGGGCTTTGCCTTTATGGAGGCTTTTATGGATGACTTGGAGGTGGAGAGCGTGCCGGGAAAAGGAACAACGGTGCGGATGAAGAAAAAGATGGGTACCGGTTCATGGATTGACAGAGAGGAGTGATGTATGGAAGAGGTATCGGTACTCATCGAAAAGTCACAGGCAGGGGATAAGCGGGCGAGAGAGGTACTGATAGAGAACAATTTGGGACTGGTGCATCATATTGTGCGGCGCTTTATGGGAAGAGGCTGCGATATGGAAGATTTGTTCCAAATAGGAACCATCGGACTGATGAAAGCGATTGACAAATTTGATTTAAGTGTGGGAGTGCGTTTTTCCACCTATGCGGTGCCCATGATTACGGGAGAAATCAAACGCTTTCTCAGGGATGACGGACCGGTGAAGATTTCCCGTACCATCAAGGAAAACGGCTTGAAGGTGCGGCTGGCAAGACAGAGGCTTCAGGCGGAATTCAGGCGGGAACCGACCATGCAGGAAATAGCGAAGGCAACCGCTCTGACGGAGGAAGAAATTGTACTTGCCATGGAGGCTGGAGTGGAAGTGGAATCTCTGTACAGCGCGGTGTATCAGGACGACGGAAGTGAGATGTATCTGGTGGACAAGGTGGTACAGGGGGAGCGCGGCTGCACCTGTGGCAGTATGGGAGGAGGAACCGGAAATTGCAGTGATACGGAAAAGGAAAAGCTGTTAGACCATCTGCTTTTGTCACAGCTTTTGGACAGCCTGAAAGCGGAGGAGCGGGAACTGATATGTATGCGGTATTTTCAAAACAGGACACAGGTGGAGATTGCCTCCATGATGGGAATCAGTCAGGTGCAGGTGAGCAGGCTGGAAAAAAAGATACTGTTACGGATGAGGGAGAGAGCGGTGGCAGAGTAGGCAGTGGTGCTTTGGGGAGAAAAACAACAGTGCCTGCTCCGACAACATAGGTTTGATTTAAAGAAACAGTTCTATCATAAATACCAGTACGCAGCAGATAACGGACACCGGGAACAGTCCGGCTCCCAGCCATGCGGCAACGATACCCGCAATCAGGGCAACGAGACCGGATATGGGACTTTGCGTGGCATGGATAATTGCCGGAAAAGTCATGACCGCCAGTGTCACATAAGGTACATAATATAAGAAGGACTGAATAAACCGGTTTTTAATCGGCTTGCGTATCAAAGTCAGCGGCAGAATACGAATGGTGTAGGACACCAGTGCCATAACAGCGATATAGATATAGTTATTCATGTTCCGGTTCTCCTTCCGTATTTTTTACAGGAAATAATATGGCAGCAGCACTGGAAATTACCACCGTAAGCAGGATGGTGCGTGTGCCGTCCGACAGAGCGGAAATTCCGGGAATGTAGTTGCACACGAAGCTCAGTCCGAAACTGATGGCAACCAAAGCAGCCACAATTTTGCTTTTTCTGGCGGGGGGAATAATAATTGCCAGAAACATTCCGTACAAAGCGACACTCAGTGCGCTGACCGCACGTAACGGCAGGGCATTGCCCGCGAGAATACCAAAGGCGGTACCGCCTGCCCATGCCGGTGCGGCAAGAAGAATGGCGCCGTAAGTGTAATACGGATTCAGGCAGCCGGGGCGGGCAATGGTAATGCCGAATAATTCATCTGTCACATCATATCCGATTAACAATCTGTGGAAAAAGGGAGTACCCGGCGCAAAACGTTGCGCAAGGGCACAACTCATAAGCAGATAACGGGCGTTGGCAATCAGGGTAATAATGGCAACCTCCAGATAAGTGGCTTGCGCGGCTATCAGCGTGAACGCCGCATATTCGCCGGCAGAAGCGTTATTTAAAAGGCTTGCCAGAAATCCCTGCATGGGAGTAAATCCCGCATGGCGTGCAGCAATTCCCAAAGAAAAGGACACTGCAAAATAACCGAGCGCAATGGGAAAACCGTCGCGCATCCCGTCACAGAAAACTTTTCTACTGAATTTATAGTCCATAATCGTAAGATTCCTTTCTTCCTTTGCCTTTACAGCACGATTTACATTATAACGCACATATTGACAAGAGGAAAGAAGGAAATTATGCTTTTTTGCTTCGATTTTCTTTTCGCTTGAAGCAAATCACGGTAAGAATCACCGCTATGGTAAAGGATACCACCCCTACTAACACATAACCGCCCGCGTTTTCGTGCAGCAGAATAGAACCGTACATCCCCTGCGCAATTATTTGCGGCTGTCCGGTCGCTGCACCGGTGGTTCCGATAAGCAGAGAAAACAGTATCACGCACAGAGTGGACAGGCAGGTAATGGCACGTTTGGTCTGTCTGAAGCGTTTTTTGTGTACCCGGCTTTTTACCAGCCTGACACGGGTTTGCGTATCATACATCTTATTAGAACCTCCTTCCTCAACGCGGGCTTTTAAAACCCCTACACTCTTATAGGTACAAAAAAAGAAAAAATATCTCACCCAAATTCAAAATTTTTTGACAGGTTTTTGCAGACCGGTAAAAAATGCCGTGCGGGAACAGCAAAAAGAGGTTGATTAAAAGGGTATAAGCCGATACAATAGAGATAATCGTTTTAAAGAGGCGGACTGCCGGAGGATTTACAAACAGGAGTAAAAAAATGGAAAATACATCAAAGAAAAATATAAATACAGAGGAATACAGGGCAAAAAGGGCGAAGCGCAGACGCCGCAATAAGGCACTTACCGCCATGGGACTGTCGGGCTGTCTGATACTTTTGGCAGTCATTATCTGTTTGGGAGTAAGGCTGTGGAAGGGAGCAGACCGGTCTACGGAGGTTTCCGCGGAGGTAGAGGAGATTACCTATACACAGGCGCAGCTTGATGCACGCTTACAGGAGGCACAGACACAGGCAAACGAGCAGGCATTGCAGGCGGCGGATGAAAGACAGCAGGAGCTTTTGTCGGCTATTCAGATAAGTCTGGAGGAGGGAACAAGCGTGGTGGAGACTCTGCGCCCCTATTACCCCGGCAAACTGGTGCTCGTCAGTGGCGGAAAATACAATTTTGTGCCCATTCGCGAGGACTTGAAGCACAATACATACGACATTGCGAAGCTGAATGTTCTGGAGAGCGGGGAATATCAGTATGTTGAAGACGGACAGGTAACGTCCCACAAGGGAATCGATGTGTCCGCTCATCAGGGCAAAATCGACTGGCAGAAGGTGGCGGACGACGGAGTGGAATTCGCGTTTATCCGCGTGGCATTCCGCGGGTACGGCACCGGCAAACTGGTGGAGGACAAGTATTTTGAGGATAATATAAAGGGTGCCAACAAAGCGGGAATCAAGGCGGGTGTCTATGTTTATTCCCAGGCGGTCACAGAGGAGGAGCTGCTGGAGGAGGCGAATTTTGTTCTGGAAAAAATCGCACCTTATAAGCTGGACTGCCCGGTGGTGTATGATGTGGAAAAGGTAGCCGGAGCGGACGGACGTATGAACAATATCACCGTGGAGGAGCGCACAAGGTTTGCGGTTCTGTTTTGCCAGACAATGGAAAACGCGGGCTATCAGTCCATGATTTATCACAATATGGAAATGGCAGCCATGATGGTAAATTTAGAGGAACTGGAACCCTATCAAAAGTGGTTTGCTTATTATAATGATGATTTTTATTACCCCTATGACTATGCGGTATGGCAGTACAGTGAGAAAGGTCAGGTAAACGGCGTGGAAGGCAACGTGGACTTAAATATCAGTTTCCGTCCGTTGTGGCAGTAACAAGGGGATAAGATTGAAAAATATAATTTTTCAATCACGGGATTTGTGTCTGCGCGCACTTGGCACAAACTCGCTATGCGCAAAGAATGTGCGCAGAAATGTGGATAAAAATGCTGTTTAATTCAACGTTCTTTTTGCTTGTTTTTTTACCGATAGCCCTGATTGGGTGGTATCTTTTACAAAATTTGAAAACTCCGGTTCCCGCCAGAATTTTTCTGGTGGGAATGTCGCTGTGGTTTTACGGCTATTATAATCCGTCCTATCTTTTGGTTTTGGTGGGCAGCCTGTTTGTAAACTATCTGTGCAGTGCACTTTTGAAAGCGGAAAAGCCGGGGCGGCTGCGTTTTTTCACGGCGCTGGGCGGGCAGCTTTTTAATGTCGGACTTCTCTTTTATTTCAAATACTTTAATTTTTTCTTGGATAACTGCAATTTTTTCTTCCACACAAACTGGCAGGTGGAGCGCATTGCGCTGCCATTAGGTATCAGTTTCTTTACGTTTCAGCAGATTTCCTTTCTGGTGGAGCGGTATCGTGACAGGGCACCGCACTACCGTTTTATCGATTATGCCTGCTTTATCACCTTTTTCCCACAGTTGATAGCGGGACCCATTGTACTGCACAGTGAATTTCTGCCACAGTTACTTTCCGGAAAGAACAGAAAGCCGGACGCAAACCGGTTTTTTGACGGCATGGCGCTGTTTATCTTAGGACTTGCAAAGAAAGTCCTGTTGGCGGATACTTTGGCGATTGTGGTCAATGCGGAATACGGAAATATTGCTTATCTGGATTTGCCCTCCGCGTGGGTGGTGATTATCTGTTATATGCTGGAGCTGTATTTCGATTTCAGCGGCTACTGTGATATGGCAAGAGGAATCGGAAAGCTGTTCGGCTTTGAACTGCCGGAGAATTTCCACGCCCCGCTGAAAGCGGATTCCGTCAGGGATTTCTGGCACAGGTGGCATATCACCCTGTCCCGTTTTCTGACACAGTATATCTATATTCCTTTGGGCGGAAATCGCAAGGGAAAAGCGAGAAAGTGCCTGAATCTGCTGATTGTGTTTGCGGTGAGCGGATTGTGGCACGGGGCAAACTGGACTTTTGTGGTATGGGGACTGCTGCATGGAATTGCCATGGTGTGGGAGACTCTTTTCCCAAAACTCAGGTTCCGGTGGAATTGGTGCAACCGGCTGGTGACGGGAGTGTATGTGACGCTGACCTTTTCTGTTTTCCGGAGTGATTCGCTGACAAGCGCGTGGGTGCTTATAAAAAAGCTGTTTGCCGGGGGATTCCACGGATTTTTTGCCGGAATGTGCAATACGCTCCAGATTCAGGAGACATATCTGATTCGGAAGGCACTGGAATTAAAATTCCCGGCAGCACTGAACCCTTTCTATATGCTGTGCATGGCGGCACTCTTAATAATCGCGGCACTTTTGATCAAAGGGAAAATGGCGGAGGAATGGATTGCACAAAAGGGACAGACCAAAGGGGGAATACTGGTTCTTGCCACGCTGTTTACCTGGGCGTTTGTATCCCTGTCCCAGGTCAGCACCTTTTTATATTTTAATTTCTGAGAGAAGTTTGTTCTGAGAGCAGTTCCGATTCGGAAAACCGGTATTGCAAAAAGATGAAACATGCCGCAAAAACGGCAGAATGCGAGAAATCAAGAAAATGGACAAAAGAAAAGCATTAAAATGGCTGTGCATCGCCATTGCCGCCGAACTGTTTCTGGTGGCGTTGTTTACATGGATATTTGACCCGTTTTACCAATATCACCAGCCCTTTTTCGGAATGGAGGAAGTGCTGTATGACAGGGATAATCAGGTGATTGGCACCATACGCAACAATGATTATGACAGTGTGCTTCTCGGCTCCTCCGTGGCGGAGAATTTTGATAATACATTTCTGAATGAGCAGTTTGACTGCCATACCGTAAAAATTATCCGCGCTTCCGGCTCCGTGGCGGATTTACTCTACTATATGGATAAGGCGCATGAAAAGCAAAAGTTGCAGCGTGTGTTCTGGTGCATGGATATATTTGCGCTGACGGCGTCCACGGAGGTGACGTTAGAGGGCGGGGACACGCCCCGTTATCTGCACACGGAGACAATGCTGGATGATGTGACGTATCTTTTTAATAAGGACATTTTATTTGTAAAAATTCCGCAGATGTTTGCCTATGGGTATCTGGGCGAAAATACCGGGGGCAATGCTTACAACTGGGCGAGGGGCAAGGAGTTCAGTGCGTCCAAGGCAATGCAGGCGTATGTAAAGCCGGGGGAAGTTGTGAGCGCAGAGGAAGACCCGCAGGCGGCGGAGCGTTTGGCACAAAATATTGCACTGGTGGAAAAGGAAATAGAAAATCACCCGGACACGGAGTACACGATTTTGTTCCCACCGTACTCCATGCTCTGGTGGGACTGCGGTTACAGCAACGGAATTGCAGGGCAGTATTTTGAGGTGCTGGAGCAGACTGTTCCGAGACTGCTTTCCCATGAGAATGTGGAGGTCTATTTTTTCCAGAGCGACCGGGAAATTGTCTGCAATCTGGACAATTATATGGACATGATTCACTATTCGCCGGAAATCAATCAGTATATGCTGGATGCGCTGGTGCAGGGAACCCATAAGGTGACAAAGGACAACTGGCAGGAAGTCCTTTCCGGCATGAGAGAGACTTATGAGTATATCATTTCCGAGGGCATTTACCGGTATTATCCGCAAAATGCAGAATAACTTAGAATAATTTGAAAAAGTCTGTACATTCTATTATTACGGCTGTCTTGGAAAAAGACGGCAGGGCGGACGCATGGGCGTGCGGCATAAAGTAAATGGAGACAGACTATGAAATACGTATTTTTGATTGTATTTGCCACAAGCTACGGGCTGTTGTCCTCGGCGGGTGTTTTTACGGTGCTGGTTGCCGTGGGACTGGTTCCACGGTTCGCCGGCAAGACCCATACGGCTAAAAAGGTAATTTTATATGAAGAAATGGTTATTTTCGGGACACTGGTGGGCACGGTGCTCAGCATTTTCCCGGAATACATGCAGTTTGCGGCGTTCTGGCAGCAGAGGTATCCGGAGAGGATGCAGTTGTGGAACGGTATCGGAACGGTGGCGGAGGCTGTGTTTGGACTGTTTAGCGGTATGTTTATAGGTTGTCTGGCATTGGCGATTGCGGAAATGTTGGACAGTATTCCGATTCTGGCACGCAGAATTTCCTTCCGGCACGGAATGGGACTTGCCATTCTGAGTATTGCGTTGGGAAAAGTATGCGGTTCACTGGTCTATTTCTGGACGGAACTCCACAGAGTAGTGAAATAAGTAAAAACAGGCAGGAGAGGAAAAACCTATGGCGGGAGCAAACAATGTAACGGTCTATTTAAAATGTGACAGAAGCGTGGAGGTACAGTCCCCGGACGTGTACCTGAAGGATTTGTGCAGTATACGGTGTATGGATAACACCGTCGCGGCAAAAATGAAGGCTTTGAAGGTATACCATTTTCAAAAAGATGAGGCAAAGCGGTGCGTTATCGATTCGCTGAAACTGGTGGAGCTGATGGAGCAGGAATGCCCCAATATTACGGTTCAGCTTGTGGGAGAACCGGATGTGCTGGTGGAATGGATCAGCGTAAATAAGCACAAAGGCTGGCAGCAGTGGCTGAGAGCAGCGCTGGTGTGTCTGGTCAGCTTTTTCGGAACGGCATTCACCATCATGGCGTACCACAATGATGTGGGAATCAATGAGGTGTTCACGGAAGTGTACCGGATGGTTATGAACCGGGAACCCGGCGGGCTGAATGTACTGGAGGTGGCGTACTCCATAGGGCTTGCCGTGGGAATTATCGTCTTTTTTAACCATGTTGGCGGGCGCAGAATCACGAAGGATCCCACGCCCATTGAGGTAGCGCTACGCAATTATGAGGAGGATGTGGACAAGGCGCTGATTGCCACTGCCGGGAGAGAGGGAATCGAGAAAGAGCCGCAGTAATTACATCAATTCCAAGCGCAGATATTTTTTCTTCCCAAGCTGCAACACGTCTCCGGTCTGAACGGACTGCTCTATATTTTCCAGTTCTTCCGGCAGAATATCGGAGGCAAGCTCAAAGTAGCGGATAATGAGATTGTCCGGCACTTCCATGACTTTCTTAAACATGGTTTTTGCGTCCTCGTTGACACCGATGTAGTTTCCGAGGCTTTTGCTCATTTTTTCCACACCGTCCAGTCCCACCAAGAGGGGCATGAAGAGTGCAACCTGCGGCTCCATTCCCTGTTCTTTCTGGAGGGAGCGTCCCATCAGAATGTTAAAGGTCTGGTCGGTGCCGCCTAACTCAAGGTCTGCCTTGACTGCCACGGAATCGTATGCCTGCATCAGCGGGTAAAAGAACTCGTGGAGACCTATGGGAGTGTTGTTTACATAGCGGTTGTGGAAGTCGTCGCGCTCTAACATACGCGCCACGGTGGTGGTGGAGGCAAGGCGCAGAACCTCGTCTAAAGTCACAAACTCCAGCCATTCGCCGTTAAAGCGTACCTCTGTTTTGGAGGAATCCAGTACGCGGAAAATCTGCTCGCAGTAGGTCTGGGCATTTTCCGCAACCTGTCTGTCACTGAGTGCCTTCCTGCCCTTGGATTTGCCGGTGGGGTCGCCGATTTTTCCCGTGAAATCACCGATAATAATGGTGGCGTGGTGCCCCAAATCCTGCATCTGTCTGATTTTGCGCAGCACCTTTTAAAATAATGCGCATCTGGCGCTTCGCCTCTTTGGCAAGCTCCTCCGGCGTCCATTCGGTGTGCGCCTGCATGGTTTCCTGTACTTTTTCGTTCTTTACGTTCATCTTTTTCCTCATTTCTGCGCACGTTCTTTGCGCATAGCGAGTTTGTGTCAAGTGCGCGCAGACACAAATCTCGTGATTGAAAAATTTTATTTTTCAATCTTAATACCTACGGTTTTTGTGATAATTGTTTTTCATAAAACGTGTGGTTACTGATTCCTGTCAGGGCGTTGTAAGAAAAAATCCAATCACAAAAATGTAATAAAAAAACTCCCGTCCCTATTTTCATAAGGACGAGAGTATGTATCTCGTGTTACCACCTAATGTTTATAAACAGCTCACACTGCTTACCTCTTCGAGTACGTCCTTCGTTTTCCTGATATCAAAATCGGATACGGAATCCTGTGTGGGTTATACTCTAGCACGATAACGGGTGCGGGAACCGTCGCAGCCTACTAGATTGCCCGAATATCCGGCGAATCATTTGGTGCGAAGCTCAAAGATGTATTCACAACAAAGTTTCCCATGCGCCTCTCACCTGCCGGCAGCTCTCTGTATGATGTCCTCTGTGCTACTTCTTCTTATCATTGCCTGTTGGAATCAATTACTTGAATATGAAATTGGCTATATTATATGCACATTTTTTCGAAACTGTCAATTACTTTTTTGACTTTAACGCTAATTTTATTTCATTTTCTAAAATATTTGACGGTTGAACTTGAAAATGAAAAACAGTATTAGTATAATAAATTATAGGAAAAAATTTGCCTTTTGTGAGGAATCGTGAATGAGAGAACGAAAGAGTAAAGTAATTACAATATTGGTAATCGCGATAACTCTACTGGCACTGGTAGGGGCGGTATATCTATGCTCTTACGAAGTTGGCAAGAACCTGAAAGTTGAGATGCAGAATACCCTGAAGGACGTGGCGCAGCAGAATGATGTAGCGGTTCAGAAGGAGATTAATGCAAGATTCCAGCTTTTATACAGTATTGCACAGGAAATCGGCGGAGAGCCGGATGATGTGAAGTCTCTCTTGGACTCCACCAAGACGTTTGTGGACAACTATCGCTTTGAGCGAATCGGATATATTTACCCCATTGGAGTGGCATATACAACGGATGGTTATATTCAGGATATGTCCTATTTTGATTTTTTCCAAAACGGCATGGACGGGAAAATCACCATTACCGATGCGGTGATGGACACGGTAGGAAACGATGCGAAGTATATCAACCAGTTCAGCGTGCCTGTGTATAACGAGGATCAGACGGAGGTCAAAGGTGTTCTGTTTGCCACTTATCAGACAGAGTGGTTTGAAGAACTTTTGAATACCCGCGCGTTTGAAGGAAGAGGATACAGTTGTATTGTCAAGATGGACGGGGAGGTAATTGCCCATTCTACGGGTTCCCCGATTTACGGAGTGGATAATTTCTTTTCTCTTATGGATGACGGAAAAGATGCCGGCAGTGCGGAGGAGATGCGCGCCGACATGGAAAAAGAACAAAGCGGAACAGGAAGTTTTTCGTTAAACGGAGAACAGGATTTTTACTATATGCCCCTGAATCTGGAGGGCGGAGAACTGGACTGGTATATGGTTACTTTGGTTTCCGAGGATGTACTGACGGACAGACTGCGTCCGGTGATGGGCAATGTTGACCAAATGATAGCGATTATTGTGCTGATTCTGGTGTGCGGCGTGTCGGTTGCACTCTGGTCATACCAGATGAGGAGACGGGAGCTGATAAGGCTTGCCTACACGGATTCCCTGACGGAGGGAGATAATTTTGCCTGCTTCCAGAAAAAGATGCAGGAAAAGAATTGTCACGGCTATATCATTGCCATGGATTTGAGCGAATTTAAAATTATCAACAATACCTGCGGATTGAAAGTAGGAGATGCGGCACTTGTGGCTGTGTGGAAGGTACTGCGGGGAAGTATCAGGGACAATGAACTGGCGGCGCATATTTACGCGGACAGATTCGTCCTGTTTTTGGTGGAGGACGAAAAGCAGAAAGTCAGGGAGCGTTTGGACAAGCTGCTGGAGGACATTTCCAAAGTGTCCGAGACTTTAAATATCCCCCGTGTGATTCCGGTCTTTGGTGCGTATGAAGTTTCCGGCAGTGATAACGAGGTGGAAAAAGATTACGGAAATGCGGTGCAGGCAAAGCAGCTTGTAAAGGGACGCCGGGACTGTAATTACGCATTTTACGAGGAATTGGATTACAATCAGGTTTTGGAAAACAGGGCAATCGAGGACGGTTTTGAACCTGCTATCAAAAAGCACCAGTTTGAAGTCTGGTATCAGCCGAAATACGATGCAATGGATTCCCATATCGTAGGTTCCGAGGCGCTGGTGAGATGGCGCAAGGAGGACGGCACCCTTTTGGCACCGTTTAAGTTCATTCCGCTGTTTGAGCGAAACGGCATGATCCCCAGACTGGACGAGTATGTATTCCGGGAAGTGTGCAGACAGCAGAAACAGTGGGAAAAAGAGGGCAAAAAGATATTGCCCGTGTCGGTTAATATTTCGCGCGTCAGCTTATATTATTCTAATATTGTGGAAAAATATAAGTCGATAGCGGATGGAAATGAGGTGAGCACGGAAAAACTCCAACTGGAAATTACGGAGAGTGCGACCATTGATAATTCAGAAATATCGGATTTGATAGAGCAGTTCCATCAGGCGGGATTCAAGATGCTCTTGGATGATTTCGGAACCGGATATTCTTCCCTGTCCACGTTGAATGTGATGCACTTTGACGTCATGAAATTAGACAAGAGCCTGATTGACTATATCGGGGATGAAAACGGCGAGAAACTGCTCCACTACATTACAAAACTGGGACAGAATCTGGGACTGCAGATTACGGCGGAAGGCGTGGAAACCGAAAATCAGCTTATCTTTTTACGGGATTTGCAGTGTGACGATATTCAGGGATATTATTTCTCAAAACCTCTGCCGCAGGCGGAGTTTGAGAAACTGCTGTAAAATACGGCGGGAGAAAGGATTTTTATATGCTTCGATTAAAGAACATTTCATGGGATGCTCCGGATGGAAGGAGTATTTTAAAGGATATTAATCTGGTAGTGCCGGACGGAAAACTGGTGGTGATTACCGGACCCAACGGCAGCGGCAAGACAACTTTGGCGAGAATGATAGCAGGTCTGGAACATCCGCTGTCCGGGCATATTCTCTTAAACGAGGAGGATATTACCGATTTGGACGTGACGGAGAAGGCAAAAAAGGGAATCAGTTTTGCATTCCAGCAGCCTGTGCGTTTTAAAGGAATTACGGTAAGGCAGCTATTGGAGGTTGCCGCCGGCAAGAAATTAAAGGCGGAGGAACTCACTCAGGTATTGGGTATGGTGGGACTTGCCGCCGCAGAATATCAGGACAGGGAAGTGAACGCAACCTTGTCCGGAGGAGAAATCAAGAGGATAGAGATTGCAACCGTGCTGCTCAGACACACGGTTCTTTCTGTGTTTGATGAACCCGAAGCGGGAATTGATTTGTGGAGTTTCAAAAACCTGATTAAAGTGTTCCAGAATATGAGAACGGATTTACAGGGTTCACTGATTATCATTTCCCATCAGGAGAGAATCCTGCGTATTGCAGACGAAATCGTACTGGTGGCAGACGGCACCATTAAAGATTCCGGCAGCCGGGAGAAAATGCTTCAAAAGGTTTTGAATGAGGAAAATGGCAGCCGTGGAGGTCAAGATGAATGAAATAACAAAGAAACTATTAAGAACCGTGTCTGACTGGACCGGTAAATTTGAAGGCGCTTACAATATCCGCGAGGATGGCTGCTGTGCTGGGCGTGTGTCCACGGAGCATATCAAGATAGACAGTAAGACGGATAATCCGGGTCTGGATATTTACATTCTGCCGGGAACAAAGGGAGAAACGGTTTCCATTCCCGCATGTGTTACCCACGGCAATGTGGACGATTTGGTTTACAACGATTTTTATGTGGGAGAGAATGCGGACGTTATTATTGTGGCAGGCTGCGGCGTGCACACGGAGAACGGCGAACCGGCGAGACACAACGGAATTCATCGATTTTTCCTGGAACCCGGATCACATGTGAAATATATTGAGAAACATATCGGCACCGGCAGAGGTGTGGGAATCCGTACCATTGACCCTGTGACGGAAGCTGAGCTAGGCGAAAATTCCGTGCTGGAGATGGATACCGCCCAGATTGGGGGCGTGGATCATACCCTCCGTAAGACGGCGGCAAAGGTGGGCAAGGGTGCAAAGCTCATTATCAGAGAGCGTATTTTCACGGAGAAAGAGCAGACCGCAACCACAGAATTTCAGGTGGAACTGAACGGGGAAGGCTCCGGTGCGGATTTGATTTCCCGCTCCGTTGCAAGAGAAAATTCCCATCAGGAATATGTGTCCACCATTATCGGAAATGCTCCCTGTTCCGGACATTCGGAGTGTGACGCCATCATTGACGGAAACGGCAAGGTGGACGCTTCCCCCAGATTGTTCGCCAGAGACGGGGATGCGGCGTTGATTCACGAAGCCGCAATCGGAAAGATTGCCGGAGAGCAGATATTGAAGCTGCGCACGCTGGGTCTCACCGAGGAAGAAGCGGAGCGGAAGATTATTGAGGGATTTTTGAGTTAGTAAGGTCTTGGGTGGAGAGGAGCCAAGTCGCCCAAGGTTCTTAGGTGAAGTGGTGCAAAGGTGCAAAGGTTCTTGGGTGCAAGGATTTCAAGGTATCAGATTTTGAAATGTTATAAGTTGCTGTAGGTATGAATAGGTTTCTACTGTTTTGGAAATCTTATTGTGTAGAATAAGTGTAAAGTTTCCAAAACGGAGGAACAGCTATGGCAGATGTAACAGAGACGCAAAAAAAAGAATTTAATCAATATGTGAAAGAAGTGACGCCTAAGCATAATCTGTGGCTGCAGATGCTTAAGGCGTTTCTTGTAGGCGGAATTATTTGTACTATCGGGCAGGGAATTTTAAATTACTGCACCGGTATTCTTCAAATGGACCAACAGACCGCTGGAAGCTGGTGTTCATTGATTCTTGTGCTGGCAGCAGTCATTCTGACCGGCTTCAACATTTATCCAAGCATTGTAAAATGGGGCGGCGCAGGTGCATTGGTTCCCATAACGGGATTTGCCAATTCGGTGGCAGCACCCGCGATTGAATTTCAAAAGGAAGGTCAGGTTTTCGGCATAGGCTGCAAGATATTCACCATCGCAGGCCCGGTGATTTTGTATGGCATATTCAGCAGCTGGGTGCTGGGACTGATACTTTGGCTGTTGGAGAAGATTTAGGAGAAAGCGGGGAGGGTATAGGCAATCAACAGACAATGCAACATTGTCATGATAAAGTGCCATGTAACAGAATTAAGAGCCCTGCGCAACTAAATTAAGTTCCGCACACCACTGGATTAAGAGTCATGCACAAATGAATTAAGTCCCATGTCATCAAAAATCTGGCTTATAACTGCCATGGGAGGTCTATACAACAAAAGTATAAATTTTGTTCCACTTGCAAGGTAAAATGTAGGCTGATAAGTGCTTTTTCAAGGTGCATGGGGGTCTATGGAGAAAAAGTTCTTTTTCTTCTCCACCTTTTTTGGAAAAAAGTGGTAAAGAAATTGGTATTATTTTGTATAGACCCCCAAATGCCATAAAATAGGCGAAAAAGGGCGTTTAATAGCAAGTAAGTAGAGTGAAAAGGGAGAAGAATCCAACGAAAAGTTGCTATAGACCTCCGGAGACTATGGAACGACTGCGCTTCAATAGAAGAAGGCAACTTAAAAGCAAGGAAAAGTTTTAGGACTGAAGTGAAAAGTTTCAAGATAGAAAATAGTGGCGAATCATATTTTCAACCAATTCAGTGTCCAACGGGTGCTCTCTTGTTTCAAAGGTGGTAAGCAGGTTTACGGACGGAAGAAGCTGATTGGAGGCGTATGTCTGCAGTTTGGTAAAGACATTCTTGCTATAGGATTCATTGTCCATCATTCCAAAATGCTCCCAGTAGGACACCTCGCCCGTGAACGGATGCCGTATGGTAAAGTCGGGCTAGAGCGTACATTCCGGCAGATGTAAGGCGCATTCATAGCGAAAAGGAATCCGGTTAATGTGGAGAAGCATTGCAATCATTGCTTCTGATTTGGAACGTACATAAAATCCAAGGCTGGTTTTGTGTATCAAATTTTCCATGTTTTTCTCATTGCGTTCGTAATCAGCCGATGCCCATTCGGACAATTCCACAGAAATCGGCTTGAAAACAGGTTGAAGCAGCTCGCTGTACCCGAAAGAAGATTCCAACATCTGCATGGAGTGTGGCGGCTTTTGGGAATGATGTTTAAGGTAATGTGAAAGAAGATTTTGTTCGTGGGAAAGTTCATTTTTCAAAAACAGTAAATACTTCTTTTCTGCAAGTTGTTCTGCAAACTCCCGCTCCTTTTTGGGAATATAAGTTTTGGAGTGACCGTTACTGGTGTACCATTTGGTTTTGCTGCCATCTTTGCAACAGATGAGTTTGCCGTCGGGAAGGCTTTGCAGTCGTGTTTCAATGAGTGACAGTTGTTCAGAAAGGTGTTGGTATTTTGATTTGATGTGAGTATAAAGCAATGTGAAAACCTCCTTTTTAATAGGTCGATATAGACAAAACCGTTTGGAAATGAAATCATCTTGTGAAAAATACTTGGAAAAAGCAGCGAAACAAGATTATGAATTAGGAAAATAGGAAAGTGCAAAGAGGGGAAGGCGGAAATAGAAAGCAGGTAAGGGAACAAGCAATATATCAGGAACAGCAAGTAGATGAGACAACAGCAAGTATTCGGGAAAGTAGTTAAGGCGACAAAATGAATTTCATGGAAGTTGGAGAAGTATTTACAAAATGAAATGACCGGACATATAAAATAGAAAACGGAGGTAAGACAAAAATAAAGCGGAAAGAAAAATAGAGTATAAATAAAGCAAAAATATAAATAAAGAAAAATAACATTCAAGGATAAATCTATTTAAACACAAAAGGACAGTTTCGTAAAGCATGAAAAAGGAAATATATCAGAGAACACGGAAAGCAAAGTGATGATGAAATTGCAAATCCCCAACTAAAACTTTCCTATATTGAAACCACACCACAGGTCTGGTAAACTGGATTTACCCCCAAAACCCCGATTTTTGGGGAGTGCAACCGCCGGTTGACAAATTGAATGGCGGAATTGGTAGTGCGCAACCACCCATAATCGTATGATAAATATCACCGAAGCACACTTCGGAAAGAAAGACGAGGGAGATACATATGATTTTAGCTGAAAAAATTATTACACTGAGAAAAAAGAATGGATGGTCGCAGGAAGAACTGGCGGAGAAGGTAAATGTTTCCAGACAGTCGGTTTCCAAATGGGAAGGGGCGCAGGCGGTGCCGGATTTGGAAAAGATATTGAAACTGGCAGATTTGTTTGGCGTGACAACCGATTATTTGTTAAAGGATGAGATGGGGGAGGAGGAATACGCACCGTCTACAGCAGAGGAGAATGCGCCCATGCGCCATGTATCAATGGAAGAGGCAAACGCCTTTTTGAAAGCTAAGGAAGAAACTTCCAAGACAATAGCTTTTGCTACCTTTTTATGTGTTCTGTCCCCGATATGTCTGCTGCTTTTGGGGGCGGCAAGTGAAAGCGCAAGATTTGCCGTTTCGGAAAATTTGGCGGGAGGTATAGGACTTACGGTGCTTTTATTGATGGTGGCGGCGGCAGTTCCGATGTTTATTACCAGCGGGGCAAAGACAAGTATGTATGCGTATCTGGAAGAGGAAGCGTTTGAAACGGAATATGGAGTGACCGGAATGGTCAAAGAACGGCAGAAGAAGTACCGGGACACTTATACGAAGTGCAATGTAATAGGAACCTGTCTCTGCATCGTCTCTGCAATCCCGTTACTGTGCAGTGCTTTTCTTACGCAGGATGAATTTGTGGTAGTTTCCATGGTGTGCGTAATGCTCTTTATGGTAGCAGTCGCTGTCCTCTTTTTTATCCGGGCGGGAATACGCTGGGAAAGTATGCAGAAACTGCTTCAGGAAGGGGACTATACCGTTCAGATGAAAAAGAAGAATCCGTTGACCAATGCGGTGAGCACGATTTACTGGCTATTGACTACAGCCATCTTTCTGGGGTATAGTTTTGTTACGGATGATTGGGAGAGAAGCTGGATTGTATGGCCTGTGGCGGGAGTGCTGTTTGGGGCTGTGATGATAGTGGTGAGAACTATCGACGGCAGGAAAGACAACTAGCGGAAAATTATCCATAAACAAGAAATGTCCATAAATTTAGAAAAAATATAAAAGCAGGAAAAGAGGAAGCAAGATGCAGACAGGAAGCAGCATAGCAATACCGGTAATTTTGAAAGTAGGGAATGGTGCCTTAAAAAATATCGGCGAATATCTCAGAGCGGAGAAACTGGAAGAAGTAGTTATCTATTTCGGAAACGGTTTGATTGATATGTTCGGCATGGACGTTATGAATTCCTTAAAGCAGGAAGGCATTAACGTGCTGGAGTACAACGAATTGGACACCGTGGACATTGACGATATTATTACACTGGCATTTGCAATTCCCAACAAAGCCAAGGCAGTCATTTCCATTGGCGGCGGCAAGGTAATTGATGCCGGAAAATATGCGGCTTTTCTGCGCAACCTGCCCTTTATCAGTGTACCGACTTCCAGCTCCAGCGACGGATTTTCCAGCGCAAGCGCTTCCCTGATTGTACATGGAAGAAGAACTTCCGTTCCGGCAAGACTGGCATACGGTATTATTGTAGACACGGAGGTTATTCGCACGGCGCCGGTGAAATTTATTTATTCCGGAATCGGCGACATGGTATCGAAAATCACGGCTCTGTACGACTGGATATTCGAGGAGCAGCATGGCTACAGTGTAGTCAATGATTTTGCGGTCATGATTGCCAAAAAGGCAGTCAACAGTTTTGTGAGAACACCTTACCAGAGTATTCAGGACCAGTTGTTTTTGAAGGAATTGCTGGATTCCCTGTCCATGAGCGGCATTGCAAACGAAATCGCGGGAAGCAGTGCGCCCACCAGCGGAAGCGAACATTTGATTTCCCACGCGCTGGATAAAATTCTGGAGCACCCTCAGTTACACGGTATACAGGTCGGAATTGCTACCTATATAATGGCGAAGGTTCAGGACCATCGTTATGTGAGAGTCAACACCGTGCTTCAAGATACGGGATTTTGGGATTATGTGGCTACTCTGCAGATGAAGCGCAGCGACTTTTTGGCAGCAATCGATATGGCACCGTCCATCAAACCCCACCGCCATACGTATCTGCATGAGGAAAAATACCGTGAAGCGGCGAAAAAACTGGTGATGGAAGACGAAGTATTGCAAAAAGTGCTTGTGGATTAAAGAATGAGAATTCCTCTCAGCTAACGGGCTGGGGGGATTTTTTTGTGTACATTGTATAAAAAAACGCTTTATTTTCATGAAAAAAGATTTGCAGATTTCAGTAGCGCAAAAGCAATGGTATAGTGTATAATGAAATCACAAAATAAAAACGTTTTTAGTTAATGCACGGTGTTTACTCAACAGGGAAATGAAATGGCTGTGAGAAATATGGCGCGGTGCATGGGAGAGAGGTATAACAATGGACAAGTGGACAAGAGTGAAATTTCAACCGAATCTGCCGTTAGAGCCGGGCAGATATGTGACGGCATCCAAAGAGCATATTGCACTTTCCAAGGAAGCGGCGCAGGAAGGTATGGTATTGCTGAAAAATGAGAAGAACTTGCTGCCTTTAAAGGAAGGAAGTAAGATTGCGCTGTTTGGCAAAGGAAGTTTTGACTATGTCAAAGGCGGCGGCGGAAGCGGAGACGTAAACACCGTATATGTCAGAAATCTGTATGAAGGTTTCAAACAGTTAAATACCGCGGTATCCGTCTATGAGCCGATTTCGGATTACTACCGCAAAAATGTGGAAGAGCAGTATGCAAACGGCGCGGCACCGGGAATGACGGTGGAACCGGAGCTGACCGCAGAACAGGTAAAGAGCGCAAGGGCATTTACCGATACCGCAGTGATTACCCTCAGCCGTTTTTCCGGAGAGGGCTGGGACCGCTCCAGTGTGGAATATGACGGCGAGTACAATCCGTGGGCAACCGAAACCAGTATGCCTAAGATTTCCGGCGTGATTTTCCCGGATGGTGATTTCTACCTGACAAAAGCGGAAAAACAGATGATTGCTCAGGTGGAAGCGCAGTTTAACAAGATTATTGTCGTGTTGAACATCGGCGGAGTGATTGACACAAGCTGGCTGAAAGAGGACGATAAACTGTCGGCGGCACTGTTGGCATGGCAGGGCGGTATGGAAGGCGGTCTTGCGGCAGCAGAGCTTTTAACCGGCAAGGTGACACCGTCCGGCAAGCTGACAGACAGTTTTGCCGCAAGCGTGGATGATTATCCTTCCACCGCTAATTTCCATGAGTCCGTGGATTATGTGGATTATACGGATGATATTTATGTGGGCTACCGCTATTTTGAGACGATTCCCGGCATGGCAGAGAAAGTTTGCTATCCCTTCGGTTTCGGTCTTTCCTATACGCAGTTTTTGCTGGAGAATCATAAGGCGTGGGAGGAGAACGGCAAAGTCAAAGTTTCCGTGGAAGTAGCCAACACGGGAAAGTATGCCGGAAAAGAAGTAGTACAGGTCTATGTTTCCGCACCGCAGGGAGTGCTTGGAAAACCGGCAAAGGAATTGAAGGCGTTCCAGAAGACCCGCCTGTTGCAGCCGGGCGAAAAGCAGCTTGTGACAATGGAGTTTGACCGCGCAGCCATGGCGTCCTTTGACGACCTCGGAAAGATTGCCAAGGCAGCATTCATTTTGGAAAAAGGCGATTATGAAATCTATGTGGGTACCGGCATTAAGGAGCTGACCAAAACAGATTTCGCAGTGAAAGTGGAAGAGAATGAGGTAGTGGAGCAGCTTTCCTCTAAAATGACTCCCACCAGCCTGAAAAAGCGTATGCTTGCGGACGGCAGCTTTGAAGAACTGCCCCAGAGCGAACCCAACGACCCCAATGCATGCATTTTCCCGAAATTAGAGCCGGGTTCCGAGGAGGCGATTGTTCCCGCTGTGAGAGGCAGGGAGCGGTATTTGATGATGCACCCTTATAAAAACGATGCACATCCTCTGATGGACGTGGTAGAGGGCAAAATTACGCTGGACGAGTTTGTGGCACAGCTTAGCGATGACGACCTGATTCACCTTTTGGGAGGACAGCCCAACACCAGCGTTGGCAACACGTTTGGCTACGGAAATCTGCCGGAGTACGGTGTGCCCAACATTATGACGGAGGACGGTCCTGCCGGAGTGCGTATTGGCGGCGAGTGCGGAGTACATACGACTGCATGGCCCTGTGCGACTTTGCTTGCGGCTACATGGAATCCGGATTTGATTGAAAAAGTCGGTGTAGCGGGAGCCGAGGAGTTAAAAGAGAACAATCTGGCTGTATGGCTGACCCCTGCCGTGAACATTCACAGAAATCCTCTTTGCGGAAGAAACTTTGAGTATTATTCCGAGGACCCTGTGCTTGCCGGAAAAATCGGTGCCGCCATGGTGCGTGGTATCCAGTCCCAGCATGTGGGTGCTGCCGTGAAGCATTTTGCCTGCAACAACAAGGAGACCAACCGTAAACACAGCGATTCCAAAGTGTCCGAGCGTGCGCTTAGAGAACTGTATCTGAAAGTATTTGAAATTATTGTAAAAGAATCCGACCCCTGGGTTATGATGTCCGCATACAACATGATAAACGGACACCGAGCTTCCGAGAATAAGGAGCTGTTGGAGGACATTCTCCGCGAGGAATGGGGCTTCAAGGGCATGGTAACCAGTGACTGGTGGACCAGAGGAGAGCACTACAAGGAACTGAAAGCAGGAAATGACGTGAAGATGGCTTCCGGTTATCCGGAGCGTGTGAAAAAGGCTCTGGAGATGGGCGCAATTACCAGAGAGGATTTGGTAAGATGTGCTAAACGCGTGCTTGATTTGATTATGAAGATTGATTAAAAAAAGATATTGCAATTTTTTCAAAACCAATTATAATGTTAGTTAGCTAACAAGTCTGTTAGTTAACTAACATTTTTTTATGGAACTCGCAGGAAAAGGAGCAGAAGTATGGCTTGGGGTGACAAAAGTATTGGATTTACAATCAAATGTGTGAACAATCAGATTCGCAGAAAAATGGACAGTACTCTGGACGCGGAAGGGTTTACCGACCTCTGTGGGATTCAGGCTCCGGTGGTGGGATTTATTTACGACAGGAGCAGGACGCAGGATGTTTTTCAGAGGGACATTGAGAAGGAATTTAACATACGCAGGTCTACGGCAACCGTACTGCTCCAGAATCTGGAGCAGAAGGGATTTATAGAGCGGGTTTCCGTGGAACAGGATGCCAGACTGAAAAAGATACTGCTCACCGAAAAAGCAGTCGAGAGAAATCAGGAAATCCGCAGTGCCATTGACCGGTTCAATGCCGGACTGGAGAGAGGACTGACGGAGGAGGAACGCATTGAATTTTTCCGCATTATGGATAAGATAACGGAGAATTTAAAATGACAATCCGGGGGAAAAATCTAAAACAACAAGCAAAGCCTTAATTAATAAATTTAGAAATAAAAGAAATGGGAAAGGATGAGAACAATGTTAAAGACATTATTAAAACAGGTGAAAGCGTTTAAAACCGATTCCATCAAAACACCGCTTTTTATGATTTTGGAAGTGGTGATGGAGACCGTGATACCGCTTTTGATGGCGTCCATCATTGACGACGGCGTGGAAGCGGGAAACATGCGCCACATCTACATCGTGGGACTGTGCATGGTGGGGGCGGCTGCAGTCGGATTGTTTGCCGGCATTATGGGTGGAAAATACGGCGCAAGGGCCTCAGCAGGATTTGCCAAAAATCTGAGAGAGGCAATGTATGAAAATATCCAGACATTTTCATTTTCCAACATTGACAAATTTTCCACAGCCGGACTTGTGACCCGTATGACAACGGATGTCACCAACCTGCAGAACGCATATCAGATGATTTTGCGCATGTGTACCAGAGCGCCGGCAAGTTTGATTTGTGCCATGACGATGGCATTTTTTATCAATGCCAAAATTGCAAGCATATATCTTGCTGCCGTTATTTTCTTAAGTTTCTTTTTGGGACTGATTATGAGAGCGGCGATGAAATACTTTAATCAGGTGTTCAAAAAATATGACGATATGAATGCCAGTGTGCAGGAAAACATCGCGGCACAGCGTGTGGTAAAAGCGTATGTACGCGAGGACTACGAGACCGACAAGTTCCACAAAGCAAGTGAGAATATCTGTCGGATGTTTACCAAGGCAGAATCTGTGCTGACCTACAACTCACCGCTCATGCAGTTTACCGTGTATTCCTGTATTCTCGGTATCAGCTGGCTTGGGGCAAAAATGATTGTCGCAAACAGCCTGACCACCGGTGAACTGATGAGCCTGTTGGCTTACTGCATGAACATCCTCATGAGCCTGATGATGCTTTCCATGATTTTTGTTATGGTGACCCTGAGTATGGCGAGTGCCCGCAGAATCGGGGAGGTGCTTGAGGAAAAGCCTGACCTTGCGAATCCGGAAAAACCCGATTTTGTTGTGCCGGACGGAAGCATACGCTTTGAAAACGTGACGTTCCGCTACAATAAAAATAGTGAGCGCCCCATTTTGGAGCATATCAATTTAGACATTAAATCCGGTGAAACCATCGGTATTCTGGGCGGAACGGGAAGCTCAAAGACCAGTCTGGTCAATCTGATAAGCCGTCTGTATGACGTTTCCGAGGGAACGGTGTATGTGGGCGGAAAGGACGTCAGAGGCTATGATTTGGAAGTCCTCAGAAATGAGGTGGCGGTTGTCTTACAGAAAAATGTGCTTTTCAGCGGAACCATTCTGGAAAATCTCCGCTGGGGGGACGAGAACGCCACGGAGGAAGAGTGCATGCGCGCCTGCAAACTGGCATGTGCGGATGAATTTATTGAAAAAATGCCGGAGAAATACAACACCTATATCGAGCAGGGCGGCAGCAACGTGTCCGGCGGACAGAAACAGAGACTTTGTATTGCAAGGGCGCTTTTGAAAAAACCGAAGATTCTGATTCTGGACGACAGCACCAGTGCGGTGGACACCGCTACAGACAGTAAAATCAGGAAGGCATTTGCCACGGAGATTCCGGGAACAACTAAGCTGATTATTGCCCAGCGTATTTCCAGTATTCAGGACGCGGACAGAATTATTGTGATGGATGACGGACGTGTGGAAGGCGTGGGAACCCACGAAGAACTGTTAGCTTCCAATACCATTTACCGCGAGGTCTACGAGGCGCAGACCGGCGGAAACGGCGATTTTGATGAAAACGGAGGTGAGGCATAATGGCACAGGCAAAACCGATAAAGGGTCCTATGGGACCGGGACGCAGACCCATGGGAAGCAAGAGAATTGAAAATCCCGGCAAAGTTTTCAAACGGTTAATGCAGTACATTCTGAAAAAGTACAGCATACATTTTTGCATTGTGTTTCTATGTATTATTATCAGCGTTCTGGCAAGCGTGCAGGGAACCCTCTTTTTACAGACTTTGATTGACGACTATATTATGCCCATGCTGGGACAGGAGACCCCGGATTTTACAAATCTGCTCCATGAAATTATCCGTGTGGGCGTCATTTACTTCGTAGGAGTGCTGGCAACCTTTGCCTACAACCGGATTATGGTAACGGTGACGCAGGGAACGCTGAAAAGTTTCAGGGACGATATGTTTGCCCATATGGAGAAACTTCCTATTAAATATTTTGACACCCACTCCCACGGCGATATTATGTCTATTTATACCAACGATACCGACACGTTAAGGCAGATGGTGAGCCAGAGTATTCCCCAGGTTCTCTCCAGTGCCATTACCGTTGTGAGTGTGCTTGTCAGCATGCTGATTCTGAATGTTCCGCTTACGATTGTCACCCTGCTTATGGTCGGCGTTATCACCTATACCACCAAGGTTATCGGCGGCAAGAGCGGCACCTATTTTGTGAAACAGCAGAAGGATATAGGAAAACTCAACGGCTATATCGAGGAGATGATGGAGGGACAGAAGGTTGTCAAGGTATTCTGCCATGAGGAAAAGGCGTTACAGGGCTTTAAAGAATTAAACGACGGGCTGTTTGACAGCTCCTACAATGCCAATAAATTTGCGAACCTGATGGGACCGATTAACGGTCAGTTGGGCAATATCAGCTATGTGCTCTGCGCCATTATCGGCGGATTGCTTGCTCTGAACGGAGTCGGCGGATTTACCTTGGGCGGACTCGCCAGCTTCTTAACTTTTAACAAGAGCTTCAATATGCCCATCAGTCAGGTGAGCCAGCAGTTTAACAGTATCATCATGGCTCAGGCGGGCGCAAAGAGGGTATTTGACTTATTGGATGAAAAGCCGGAGGTGGACGAGGGCTATGTCACTTTGGTACGCGCAAAAAAGGTGGACGGAAAGATTGTGGAATGCCCGGAGAGAACCGGCATGTGGGCATGGAAGCATGTGCATCAGGCAGACGGCAGTGTGGAATATGTGGAGCTGAAGGGCGAAGTCGTATTCAATGACGTGGATTTCGGCTACAATGATGAAAAAATTGTGCTCCACAACGTAAAACTGTTCGCAAACCCCGGACAGAAGATTGCATTTGTCGGCTCCACCGGAGCGGGCAAGACCACCATTACCAACCTGATTAACCGTTTCTATGACATACAGGACGGTAAAATCCGCTACGACGGCATTAATATTAATAAGATAAAAAAAGCGGATTTGCGGCGTTCTCTTGGAATCGTGCTGCAGGATACCCATTTGTTCACGGCAACGGTAATGGAAAATATCCGTTTCGGTAAGCTGGAGGCGACGGACGAGGAGGTCATTGCGGCGGCAAAACTGGCGAATGCGGACGGATTTATCCGGCAGCTGCCGGAGGGCTACCAGACCGTGCTTACCGGGGACGGAGCCAACTTAAGTCAGGGACAGAGACAGCTTCTTGCCATTGCAAGGGCAGCGGTGGCAGACCCGCCCGTGCTGATATTAGACGAGGCAACCAGTTCCATTGATACCCGTACTGAGAAAATTGTTCAGGACGGCATGGATAAGCTGATGAGCGGAAGAACCACTTTTGTGATTGCGCACAGACTGTCCACCGTGCGCAACAGCGATTGTATCATGGTATTGGAGCAGGGCCGCATTATTGAGCGCGGAACCCATGAGGAACTGATAGAGCAGAAAGGAAAATACTACCAGCTTTACACCGGAAAAAATGCACCTGTTATGGAATAAGGAATTTGCTCTTTTGTACTGGAAAAAACTGTAATGGAGTGTTATAATAAAAATAGGTTTTGTACTAGAGTTAAGGCACCATTAAGGAGGGAAGTACAAATGAGCAAGGCAGAAACAAAGAATCCCGCTAACGGGAAGAAACCAAGCAAAAAAGCAAAGAACCACAAGTACAGTATTGAGGCAAGACTCCGGTATGACATATCCGGGCTGATGCGTGGCTCCATTGCCGTTTTGGCAGTTGTTGCAATTCTCTTGAATCTGGCAAGTACATTTTACAACCTGCGCTCCAGTCTGGATACCATGGTAAAACTGACAGCGGACCGTGTGGCACAGGAACTTCAGGGAACGGCTAACATTGTAACGGAGTTAGGTTTGAACGACCAGTTGTCCAATACCATGTATGTGGCTTCACAGAAGCAGGAACTGATTGACCAGCGTGTGGCTACCTACGGAATGGTAAGCGGCAAACTTATCAACACCGACGGCTTATGTGAGGTGGAAGGTGTAAGCTACAGCGACAAAGATTATTTCCGGCGTGCCATGCAGGGAGAGGTTGTTATATCCGACCCCGTCCTTTCGGCAGACGGTAACATGGAAGTAACGGTTGCCGCTCCGGTATGGAAAAACAGCATACAGGATACCGAGATTACGGGAGTGATATGCATTGTTCCCCGGTACTCTTTCATGAATGACATTGTGGCAAATATTAAGATTAGCACGAACGGAACCTGCTATATTTTAAGCAACGACGGAACAACCATTGCGCACAGCAATCCTTCGGTTGCGGAGGCGCAGGAAAATACCATAGAGATGGCAAAGACAGACGGCTCATTGAAAGCCATTGCCAAGCTGGAAGCCAAGATGGTAAACGGCGAGAGCGGAACCGGTTCCTATTTATACGGAGGATCTGCAAAACTGATGGCATATGCCCCCATTCCCAATACAAACGGATGGAGTGTGGCTGTTACGGCTCCCTACACTGACTTTCTCGGTTCTACCATAATTTGTATTATCGTGGCACTTGTCATTGCATTCGGTGCTGTGGCAATCGGTGGAAGCACCGCCAGAAAAATCGGTAAAGTTGTGGGAACCCCCATTAAACTTTGCGCTGACCGTCTGACACTGCTGGCACAGGGCGATTTACATTCTCCCATGCCGGTTATTGACACGGAAGATGAGACCAAACAGCTTGCCAACGCAACTGAGTCCTTGGCGGGCAGCCTGAGTATCGTAATCAACGATGTGGGACAGCTGCTTGCAGAGATGGCAGACGGCAACTTTACGGTTACGGACGACAACGAAGAACATTATGTAGGTGATTTCCATGGATTGATTTTGTCCATGAGAACACTGAGAGATAAGCTGAGCAGCGCACTTTTGGACATCAGAGAGTCCGTAAGTCAGGTATCTTTGGGAGCCGCACAGATGGCGGAGACGGCACAGGGACTTGCTGAGGGCGCTACCGATCAGGCAGGCTCCGTGGAAGAGCTGCAGGCAACGATTACCAACCTGACCGGAATCGTGGAAGAGAATGCAAAGGCATTGCAGGATTCCTATGAGCAGGCAAGAGCTTACCAGCAGCAGGCAGTAAGCAGCGGAGAAGAAATGAAAGATTTGATTGAGGCAATGCAGAGCATTACCGATACTTCCCGCCAGATTAGCGATATTATCGAAGAGATTGAAGATATTGCATCCCAGACCAATCTGCTCTCCCTGAATGCGGCAATCGAGGCTGCAAGAGCAGGAGAGGCAGGAAGAGGATTTGCGGTTGTAGCTGACCAGATTCGGAAACTGGCTGATGACAGTGCAAAATCTGCAATCCATACAAGAGAGCTGATAGAGACTTCCATTAAAGAGGTTGACAAGGGTAACGAGATTACAGAGAGAACCTGCCAGTCCTTACAGAAGGTAGTTGAGGGAATGGATGTGCTTGCACAGGAATCCCAGAAGGCAATGGATAACTCCAATACACAGGCAGAGGCTATGGAGCAGATTGAACAGGGTATCGACCAGATTTCCACCGTTGTTCAGAATAACTCCGCTACCGCAGAGGAGACCTCCGCTACCAGTGAGGAATTGTCCGCACAGGCTGCCAACATGAACGAACTGGTGGCAACCTTCCAGTTGCTGGAAAGATAATGGAATCTGAAAAATTGGAATCTAAGAAATAAATTTATTTGAAAAGTATAAAAAATGAAGAATGTTCACAGTCTGAAAATGATTGTGGACATTCTTTTTTTGTGCGGACTTGCATAGACTTTCAGTGCAGACCAGCTTCGGGAGGGTAACGGCGTGTTTGAACAGTGCAGTGTACAGGAAAGTATTCAGGAATTAAAAAGTAACGGGGAAATGGGGCTTTCGGAATCGGAAGCGGAAGAGAGATTAAAAAAGAACGGAAGAAATGAAATGAAAGCGGGGAAAAAGCGGACTGTTGCGGAGAGTTTTTTGGAGCAGTTGAATGACCCGCTGATTTATGTCCTTTTAGCGGCGGCGCTGGTGTCCGTCTTTTTAAAGGAAGTGAGCGACGCCGTCATTATCGGAGTGGTGGTGGTCGTAAATGCCACGGTGGGTGTCATTCAGGAGGGCAAAGCGCAGAAGGCATTGGATGCTCTGAAAAAAATGACCACGCCAAAAGCCTTGGTCATAAGGCAGGGAAAGCACCGGGAAATTCCGGCAGCGGAGCTTGTGCCGGGGGATATTGTGTGCGTGGAAGCCGGCGGGTTGATACCTGCGGATATGAGGCTTTTGGAAAGTGCCAACTTTAAAGTGGAGGAATCGGCTCTCACGGGGGAGTCCCTGCCAATAGAAAAGGATGCCGGTTTTATGATACGAACCAACCGGGAAGTCCCGTTGGGGGACAGGCGCAACATGGCGTATATGTCCACCATTGCCACATACGGAAGGGCAAAGGGCGTGGTGACGGCTACCGGTATGGACACGGAAATCGGCAGAATTGCCGCCATGATTACCGGCGAAAAAGAGGAACTTACTACCTTGCAGAAACGGTTGGGTGAGCTTGGAAAGGTGCTCAGTATCCTCTCTCTGGGGCTTTGCATGGCATTGTTCGGAGTGGCGCTGTTCCAGCACCGCAATCCCATGGAAATGCTGATTACGGCAATCTCCCTGGCAGTGGCGGCGGTGCCGGAAGGACTGCCCGCGGTCGTTACCATCTGTCTTGCGCTCAGCGTCACCAGAATGGTGAAGGTTCACAGCATTGTGAGGCGGCTTCCCTCCGTGGAAACACTTGGGGCGGTCAGTGTGGTCTGCTCGGACAAAACCGGAACACTCACCCAGAACAGAATGACGGTGGTAAAGTGTTTTGCCGGGGGAAAGATTACGGCTGTGGAGCGAATGGGAAACGAAGGCAGGGAACTGTTACAGGGAATGGTTCTGTGTAACGACGCCTCTATCGAAGGAGAGCGGCTGGGAGACCCGACGGAACTGGCGCTTTTGGACATGGGAGAAACCTGTGGGTACGGACGAAAGGAGACGGAGGCGGCGCTGCCCAGAAAGGGAGAGTTACCTTTTGACTCCGACCGAAAAATGATGACAACCTTTCATGTAAGACAGGGTGCGGCAGCCGGAGTCAGCTACACGAAAGGGGCGCCGGACGAGGTGCTTAAGAGGTGTACGCACCTGTTAATGGGCGGGAGTGCGGTGCGCATGACGGACAGCTGCCGCAGACAGATACGGGAGGCGGTGCAGGAGCTTTCCGGTCAGGCGCTGAGGACGCTGGCGCTTGCGATGAAAACAAATGCAAGGAAACCGGAGGAGGAAGACCTTACCTTTGTGGGAATGGTGGGCATGACCGACCCGGCAAGACCGGAGGCGGCGGAGGCGGTGTCCATTTTTAAGAAAGCCGGGGTGGAAACCGTGATGATTACCGGCGACCATGTGGACACGGCGTTTGCCATCGGACAGCAGCTAAATATCGTGCAGAACATACAGCAGTGCATGACCGGGGAGAGCATGGCGCAGATGCCGGAGGAGGAGTTTTTGGGGAGACTGGAGAGAACCAGAGTGTTTGCAAGGGTGTCTCCGGCACAGAAGGTACGCATCGTGAAGGGATTTCAGAAAAAAGGGCAGATTGTTGCCATGACCGGGGATGGGGTCAATGATGCGCCTTCCCTGAAAGTGGCAGATATCGGAATCGCCATGGGCATGACCGGAACGGATGTGGCAAAGCAGGCGGCGGACATGATTCTTACGGACGATAATTTTGCCACCATTGAAAAAGCCATTGAGGAGGGGCGCGGGGTATATGAAAATATCCGCAAATCCGTTATTTTCCTGTTATCCTCCAATCTGGGGGAGATTATGACCATGTTTGTGGCGGTGCTGTGCGGGTTGTCTTCGCCGCTCAAATCCAGCCATATTCTGTGGATTAACCTGATTACGGACTCCCTTCCGGCGCTGGCTTTGGGAGTGGACCACAATGACGGAATCAGCCTGATGCAGAATCCGCCGAGAAAAAAGGAGGAAAGTCTTTTCGCCAGAGGCGGGCTGATGTGTACCTGCTTTTACGGAGTGCTCATTGCCGTTATCAGTCTGACGGCATTTCTGATGCTGCCCTGTTCTATTTTGCAGGCGGAAGGAGCAGAAATTTCCGTGGAAGCGATTGGACAGACTTTGTTAAGAAACGGTGTGCTTTCGCGGTCCCAGACTTATGCGTTCACCGTGCTTGGAATGTCACAGCTTTACCATGCCGTGGGAATGAGGGATGTGCACCGCTCTTTTTTCAGAATCAATCATTTGGAAAATAAGTTGATGATTGGGGCGTGTATTCTGGGATTTCTTTTGCAGTTTGCTGTCACGGAGGTGCCTTTTTTGATTGGGGCTTTCGGAACGTCCCATCTGTCCGGCAGAGAGTGGGGGATTTTGAGCGTACTGGCGGCTTTCCCGCTGCTGGCGCATGAAATCATTGCGCTGCTCGGCGGTTTTCACCGTCCGCAAAACTGATTTTGCATCTTACGTTTAAATGTTCACAAAATGTTTATATTTAAGACTAATGAAGTTAGGATTTTTTGTTAAAATAAAGATAAAGGAAGCAATTATGTGACAATTTTGCTGGCAGATGGGGGTGCCGGAGAGGAGGCGCGTATTGCGTAGAAACGTATGGGGTAAAATTATGATGGCATTTCTCATAGCTGCGGTGGCGGGGGGGAGTCTGCTCCTTGGCGCAGAAGCGGCGGAGTCGAGGAAAAATCCGCGGGAAATGACCATTGTTGCGCACCGGGCGGGGGCATCGTTTGCACCCGAAAATACGCTGGCAGCGTTAGAGCAGACCATTCGCGACGGCTCTGCCATGGCGGAGATAGATGTGCAACAGTTAGGCGACGGAACGCTCATTGTCATGCACGATTCCAATTTCAAGCGCACGGCGGGAGTGGACAGGTATGTGTGGGACATTGACTATGATGAAATGCGGGGATATGAGGTTGGTTCGGCTTTTTCGGAGGCGTATGTGGGAGAGACCATTCCCACATTGGAGCAGATGCTAAAGTGCGCCGACGGCAGAATTACGCTGATGATTGAACTGAAATATACGGGCAGAGAGGAGAGACTGGAGGAGTCCGTGTTGGAACTGCTCAGGCAGTACCGGATGGAGAGAAAATGTATCGTGGGTTCCATGAATGAACAGATTCTGCAGCGGGTGAAAGAGCTGGACAGCGGAATCCCCACAGTTTTCATCACGCACAATCTCTCGGAGGAGCAGTACGACCGGGATTATGCGGACAGCTACAGCATAGAGGCAAGGAACATGACGGTCGAAATGGTGGAGCGGCTTCACAGTCAGGACAAGCCGGTATACGGCTGGACGGCAAACAATTTTGCCTCCGCAAGATGGATTGAGGATTGCGGCGCAGACGGAATTGTGACGGACAATGTGCACCAGGCAAAGTTGTTTTTGCGTTTGCCCAAAAAACTATTTGCTTCTCAATGAAAAAATGGTATGATAAATAAATAGGGCACAAAATGCCATAAATTTGTTTTTGGCTGGAGGATAAGATGGATAAGATTATTTTGACGGGGGACAGACCCACCGGAAGACTGCATGTGGGACATTATGTAGGCTCCCTGCGCAGACGTGTGGAGCTGCAGAACTCAGGAGAATATAAGAAAACCTTTATTATGATTGCGGATGCGCAGGCATTGACGGATAACATTGAGAATCCGGAAAAGGTTAGACAGAATATTATCGAGGTGGCACTGGATTACATGTCCTGCGGACTGGATCCGGCAAAATCTACTTTGTTTATACAGTCACAGATTTCCGAGCTGTGCGAACTGACTTTTTACTACATGGATTTGGTGACGGTAGCGAGACTGCAGCGCAACCCCACCGTAAAGAGCGAGATTCAGATGCGTAATTTCGAGGCAAGCATTCCGGTGGGATTTTTCACTTATCCCATTAGTCAGGCTTCCGATATTACGGCATTCAAGGCAACGACAGTTCCCGTGGGCGGCGACCAGCTCCCCATGATTGAGCAGACAAGAGAGATTGTACACAAGTTCAATACCGTATACGCACCGGTTTTGGTGGAGCCGAAGGCGCTTTTGCCGGAAAATGAGGCATGCCAGAGACTGCCCGGCATAGACGGCAAGGCGAAGATGAGTAAATCCCTCGGTAACTGTATTTATTTGGCGGACAGTGCGGATGATGTTCGCACCAAGATTATGTCCATGTACACAGACCCCCTGCACTTGCAGGTCAGCGACCCCGGTCATTTGGAGGGCAACACGGTATTTACTTATCTGGACGCTTTCTGCAAGCAGGAGCATTTTGAGAGATACCTGCCGGATTATGCAAATCTGGACGAACTGAAAGCACACTATCAGCGGGGCGGACTCGGTGATGTGAAGGTGAAGAAGTTCTTAAATAACGTTATGCAGGAGACATTGGAGCCTATCCGTAATCGGAGAAAGGAACTGGAAAAGGATATTCCTGCGGTATATGAGATTCTGAAAAAGGGAAGCGATACTGCCAGAGAAGTGGCAGCGCAGACGTTGTCAGAAGTAAAAAGTGCTATGCGGATTAATTACTTTGAAGATGCGGAATTGATTCGGGCACAGAGCGAGAAGTACGAAGGTCAACAGTAATGTTGGCCTTTTTTGATTGCCCTTATAAAACCTGCAAAATTGGATATGATAGCTACCAAACAGACAAACATGGTAAAACAGGAAAGGGGCTGTCATTATGAGCGGGAGTCAGAAATTGGGAAAGGCCAGTATGAAACCGGAGAAACCGGTATATATCATATCCGGTGGAAGTATTGTTGGTACAAAGGAAGGACAGGGACCGCTGGGAGATTTGTTTGATATGGTCGGCGAGGACGACATGTTCGGGTGTAAGACATGGGAGGAGGCAGAGAGCAGCCTGCAAAAGGATGCGGTCTATCTTGCCTTGGAAAAGGCGGGGCTGAAACAGGAGGACGTTACTTTTCTGTTTGCTGGTGACTTGCTTGGTCAATGTATAGCCACATCATTTGGTATCTCAAGCTATGGCATACCACTACTGGGTGTATACGGAGCATGTTCCACCTGTGGGGAATCCCTGACGCTGGGAGCAATGAGCATTGCGGGCGGATTTGCGGACAAGGTACTCTGTGTTACCTCCAGTCATTTCGCCAGTGCGGAAAAGGAATTCCGTTTTCCGTTGGAATACGGCAGCCAGAGACCGCTGTCTGCGTCATGGACTGTTACCGGAAGCGGCGCTTTTGTGCTGAGCAGTCAACCGGACGGAACAACGAAAAATGTCTCCGGTGTTGCCGCCCGTGCAAGGATTGTGGGCATGACTGTGGGAAAAATCGTGGATTACGGCTTGAAGGATTCTATGAATATGGGAGCTTGCATGGCACCTGCTGCGGCTTCCACGCTGGAACGGCACTTCATTGACTGGAACAGTCGACCGGAGGATTATGATAAAATTATCACCGGAGATTTGGGAAGCATCGGGCAGAAGGTGTTAATTGACCTGCTTCGGGACAAGGGATACGATATTTCCGCGCAGCATATGGACTGCGGCATTGAAATCTATGACGCACAGACGCAGGATACTCATGCGGGAGGCAGCGGCTGTGGCTGCAGTGCAGTGACGCTGTCCGCCTATATTTTAAGGCAGATAGAGGCGGGACACTGGAACCGCGTGCTGTTCATGCCCACCGGTGCTCTTTTATCCAAGACCAGCTTCAACGAGGGTCAGTCGGTGCCGGGAATCGCCCACGCGCTGGTGCTGGAGCAGGCGTGACATAAAAACGCAGGATGAATATGCAAAATCCGGTGGAATCCTTCTTGCAATACGAGGTAAGAACTGGTAAAATATTTTCTTAGCATAGAACGATACGAGGGATGCACATGCGAAGGATAGAGTTTAAGATGGAAAGACCGGGTCTGCTTGAGACCGGACAGAAAATTACGGTTACGGAGGGTGTACTCCCCAGTAACTATTACTATACCATAGACCCTTCTCTGGCAATGTCACCCAATATCCCTTTTCGCAACCGTTTAAAGAGCAAAGAGGGAGTTGTCATCGATATTGTTGAAAATGCGCGGGGCTTTTATGTGACGGCGGAATTTGACGAGCCGGAAGTGAAGCCTTAATCGTCAGGAAGAAGAGAGGAGAGCATTATGTTAACGAAAATAGCAACAGATAAGGCACCGGCAGCCATCGGACCTTATTCGCAGGGAATTGTAACAGGAAATCTTTTGTTCGCATCCGGACAGATTGCAATCAATCCGGCAACCGGTGCGATTGAAGGAAAAGACATTGTGGAACAGACCGAGCAGGTGATGAAAAATATCGGTGCTATCCTTTCCGCAGTAGGAACGGACTACACAAAGGTGGTAAAGACAACCTGTTTTCTGGCAGATATGAATGACTTTGGCACATTCAATGAGATTTATGCTAAATATTTTACCGAGAGACCTGCAAGAAGCTGCGTGGCAGTTAAGACATTGCCGAAAAATGTCCTCTGTGAGGTTGAGGTAATTGCGGAAGTTTAAGCAGACAGTGGCTGAGACAGCGGTGAAAGTTTAAACGGACAGCGATAGGGATAATATAGAGAAAATGCGATGGCGCAGGGGAGAATGAGGATTCCAACCTGCGTCAATTTATGCCATCAGAAGGAAGAGAACATATGGAAAAACAGACAAAAGAAAATGTGGTTCTGATTGGAATGCCCGGTGCCGGCAAAAGCACGGTGGGCGTGGTTCTTGCCAAAAAACTGGGCTACACCTTTATTGACTCGGACTTGGTAATTCAGGACAAATACGGCAAGCTGCTGCATGAACTGATTGAGGAGAACGGAGTGGAAGGCTTCTGGCGGATAGAAAACGAGGTCAATGCCTCCTTAAATACCCACCGCAGTGTCATTGCCACCGGTGGAAGCGTTATCTATGAAAAAGAGGCAATGGAGCACCTTGGAGAGATTGGACAGGTGGTTTATTTGGAACTGCCCTACGAGGAGGTGGAGGAGCGTCTGGGGGATTTGAATGCAAGAGGCGTTACCCTGATGCCGGGACAGACCTTACGGAATCTCTATGAGGAGAGAACACCGCTTTATCAAAAATATGCCCATATTACGGTGGATTGCAGTCGGAAGATGCTGAGGGAAGTGGTGGAGGAAATTACACGGGAAGTACAGAGAGGATAAGATTTTATGAAAAAGGATACGAGGCGGAACAGTTTTCTGCTGTTTCTGACGGCAACCATCTGGGGACTTGCCTTTGTGTCCCAGAGCAAGGCGATGGACTATATGGGGCCGCTTACGTTTCACGGCGTCCGTTGCCTGATTGGTACATTGACGCTGGTGGTTTATATTCTGATAAAGCAGTTGTGCACGGGAAACGGTGCAAAAGCGCTTTCCGGGGAAAATGTAACTTCGGAGGAAAAAATCAATTCAGGAAAGAACAGCATTCCATGGAAGAATAGCATTCCATGGAAGAACAGCATTCCATGGAAGAATAGCATTCCATGGAAGACCCAGCTGCAGGCAGGTTTGTGGTGCGGTCTGGCGTTTACCGTAGCCGGAGCACTTCAGCAGGTGGGAATCCAGTATACATCCGTGGGAAAAGCCGGTTTTATCACCACTCTGTATATTATCTTTGTTCCCATTCTGGGCATTTTTATCGGCAAAAAAATAGCGCTGCCCGTGTGGGTCGGCGCGGTAATGGCGGCTGTGGGAATGTATCTTTTGTGCATGTCGGAGAGCCTTTCCCTCGGAAAAGGGGATATTTTAATCTTTCTGTGTGCCATTGCATTTGCGATACATATCCTGTTGGTGGATTATTATTCTCCCAAGGTTGACGGTGCGGTTTTGGCATGCACCCAATTTTTTGTGTGCGGCGTCCTGTGCACAATCGGTGCGCTGCTTTGGGAACACCCGTCCATTGCACAGATTCAGGACGGCATCGGAGCAATTTTGTATGCCGGAGTGCTGAGCTGCGGCGTGGCGTACACCTTGCAGATTGTCGGACAGAGGGACGTAAATCCCACCGTTGCGGCACTGATTATGAGTCTGGAGTCGGTTATCAGTACAGTGGCGGCGTGGGTCGCTTACAAAATCGGATTTCTTACCACAGACCAGACACTTACGACCAGGCAGATTATGGGCTGCGTCATTGTATTTGCAGCAGTGATTCTGGTGCAGCTTCCGATAGGAAAAAAACAACGCAGGCAATAAGAAACAAAATAAGTCCCCGAACCAAGGCAGCCACCCTGCCCTAGTCCGGGAACCTATTTCAGGTTAGTGATATTCTCTGGTCTGATACTGGAAGGTCACAAGACGTCCGTCCGGTCCATAGGTTGTAGTGTTACATTCTGTAGGAGCACTTTTTTCTTTCTCAACGGCTTTTTGCAGAATCTGAGAGAAAAACAAATCACTCTTTTTCTGACCGAAGCCGGAGTCCGGTGTTTTGCTGTCATTACGTTGCAATTCCCTTTCCTTCGTAATCGCTAATACCGAGTTTACCATAAAAGAACTTCTTAATCCGCTTTCTGCGACAATCCCTCCTTGGATATGTATTTCAACAGTAGCTGCCCTTTTAATAACTCCCTTTCTATTATATATATCGGTACTGTTTTCTGGAACTTTAGACCTATTTTTGAAAAGCCTGTACATAAATTTCGTGACCGGGCAGATACTATGCAAAAAAGGGAGTGAGTTTGGATGGATTATATCAATGCGTTCTGGGTGGGCGGGCTGATTTGTGCCCTTGTACAGATTTTAATGGAAAAAACAAAGATGATGCCGGGCAGAATTATGGTGACGCTGGTGGTCACCGGAGCGGTGCTTAGCGTCCTTGGCTGGTACGAACCTTTTCAGGAATTTGCGGGGGCGGGCGCAAGCGTTCCCCTTCTCGGATTCGGCAATGTGTTGATGAAGGGGGTAAAAGAGGCGCTCAAAGAACAGGGATTCTTGGGACTGTTTGCCGGAGGATTCAAGGCAGGCGCGGTGGGAACCTCGGCGGCGCTGATTTTCGGCTACCTTGCAAGTATTCTTTTTAAACCCAAAATGAAAAAGTAACGTGGCAGCAAAAGTGTTGCAAAAAACCTACAAAAAGCTGTTACAGTTTTTCAAAAGGAATGTCGTTTTGGGCAAGAAAATGGGCAATGGCATTATCCCATATCGTGTCGGGCTCTTTGTCTAAACTGAAAGAATGGTAGGAGGTTCCGGTCGTCAGAATCGTCTTACTGCCGTCAAAACGGATATTTAACACAAGCGACTTGATTTGGGAAATGTCCGTGAGGTGATTTTGCCCCGTGAGCAGGGCGCTCGCCTTTTCCGGTTTCAAATGCAGTACGAACTTAAAGAAAAGGGGTGTGTTTTTTCCTTTTATGAGGTGAAAGCACAGTCCTTTTGTTTCGCTCCACGGCTGAAATTCGTAGGGGAGATTGTCCGAAGTCCGCTCCTCTGCGGGAAAAAAATCTGCGTTGATATGACCGTCAATCGTGTATGTGACGGAAGTCTGAATCACCGCTTCCTCCAACAGAAAACCATCGAAAGTGTCTCCTGCCAGAAAACGGTTCATAAATGTTTTGGTGGAAGTAATCTGTAATGCTACCATGAAAATCCTCGCTTTGTCTAAGGCGTTTTGCCCGTTTCTTTGATTATAGTATAAAAAATAGAAAATTCCTATAAAATATTTGTAATTATTTTCTTCCAAGGGTTTACTAACAAGATACGATATGCTATCATATATGGTAATGTAAACTACATAGTAAATTTATAAAAACAGGATTGGAGAGACCGGTATGTCATATAAAATCGTGGTGGACAGTTGTTGTGAATTGCCCAAGGAATTACTGGAGGATGCAAGATTTGAGATTGTGCCCCTGCAGTTGGAGGTTGGAGACTACAAAGTTCCGGATGACGAGAATTTTAATCAGGCAGAATTTCTGCGGAAGGTGGCAGAGTGCCCTACCTGCCCGAAATCGGCGTGTCCTTCTCCCCACCAATATATGGAAGCATACCATGCGGATGCAGACCACATATATGTCGTGACGCTCTCCTCCCACCTGAGCGGAAGTTACAACAGCGCCATTCTTGGGAAAAATCTGTATCATGAAAAATACGGAAACAAGCAGATTCATGTGGTTGACTCCGAATCGGCAAGCAGCGGCGAAACCCAGATTGTGTTAAAACTGATGGAATTAGAGGAAAAGGGACTTCCCTTTGAGGAGATTGTGGAGCAGATAGAGGCATTCCGCAGCAGTATTCACACGTATTTTGTGCTGGATAATTTAGAGACCTTGCGGAAGAACGGCAGACTCACCGGTGTGAAGGCGCTGGTTGCGTCCACTCTCAATATCAAACCCATTATGGCGGGGGATAAAGGAACCATTGTCCAGAGAGGTCAGTCCATTGGTATGAAAAAAGCCCTTGGCAAAATGGCGGACATGATTGTGTCGGAGGTGAACAATCATGCCGGCAGAAGACTGATGATTACACACTGCAATGCACCCGCAAGAGCGGAACTGGTGCGTGACCTGGTTATGGCAAAAGCCAAATTTAAAGAGTGTATTATCATGGACACCAGAGGCATCAGCAGCATGTATGCCAATGACGGCGGCATTATTGTGACAGATTAGAGAAATATTCAAACTGCATTTTGGCATAAGCCATGCAGTTGCGGTGAATTTTGAAAACTGCCCCGTCGCTCATGGTTGCCTTGCCAAAGGACAGCTTGCGAATGTAGCGGCAGTTTACAATCGCCTTTGCCGAACACCCCAAAAAAGAGGGAAATGTCTCAATCTGGGAAAATAGATTGGAAATGTCGGTGGCAATATTGATTTGCCGCCCGTCCGTGAGAAATACGACAGTGTTTCTTTTTTTTCCGGTGGCATAGAGAATATCGGACTCCTGGACATAGAAAGTTTCTTTGTCCGTGCGGAGCTCAATCAGGGAGTCTGCAGAATCCTTGATTTGTAAGGCGTGCTCAATGCTTTCCGTGAGAGCATCCGCCTTAATAGGTTTTTCCAGAAAAAAGACATTCTCCGGGAAAGAGTGTTTGCGGTAATCAATGTCCGAGCAGCACATGACAATGGGCGCATTTACTCCAAGAGCAATGAGCCGATTGGCCACGTCAATGCCGGTGATACCTTCCGTTTTACACATATCAATGTAAAACGCATCATACTGCATGGGATTGGCTAAGAGACTTTCGCAATTCCCGAAGGAATCCGTGTACAGATTACAGGAAGAATCCTTTCGGCGGTCAGCCTCCCTTTTCAATAATCGTTCCATCTGATGGCGGTCAGCCATGTTATCATCACAAACAGCAATGTGCATACTATCACTTCCTCTTTCGCAGTGTTACATTCATTTCCTATGAAAAGATTTGATAGAAATAAGCAAACAGGCAGACCTGAAGAATAAAAATGGCAGGCATGCCGTATTTAAAATACCAGTGCTTGGTCTTGTGGCGGAAATGCTGCATACCAAGAATACAGCCAAGGCTTCCGCCGATTATGGCGGTGAAAAAAAGAGAAGCCTCCGAGATGCGCCAGGCACCCCGGATGGCTCTTTTTTTATCTATGCCCATGATTGCAAATCCCACCAGATTGACAATAATCAGATACAGAATCAAAACTGACAGTAATATTTTCATAGACACCTCTTACAGGTTTATTAGTTGGACTTATTGTTCTGCTCCTGCATCTTCATAGCCCTTACCTTTAAGGACAGACCGAACAGATTGATAAAGCCCTCAGCGTCGTGATGGTCGTACAAATCACCGGTGGTAAAGGAAGCCAGATTCTCGTTGTACAGAGAGTAAGGAGAGGTGGTTCCCGCCTTGATGATGTTGCCCTTGTAGAGCTTGAATTTAACTTCGCCGGTTACATATTCCTGAGTCTTTTCAACGAATGCCTGCTCAGCCTCACGCAGAGGAGTGAACCATTTGCCTTCGTATACAAGACTTGCAAAACGGCTGCCGATTTCTTTCTTGACAGCGTAGGTATCGCGGTCGAGAATCAGTTCCTCAAGCTGCTGGTGAGCCTCCATGAGAATGGTTCCGCCGGGGGTCTCGTAAACACCACGGGACTTCATGCCGACTACACGGTTCTCCACAATATCAATGATACCGATACCGTGCTTGCCGCCTAATTTGTTCAGGGTGCGGATGATGTCAGATACCTTCATGGCCTTGCCGTTTACGGAGGTAGGAACACCCTTTTCAAAAGTCATGGTAACATATTCGCCCTCATCCGGTGCTTTTTCGGGAGTGGTTCCCAAAACTAACAGATGGTCGTAGTTCGGTTCGTTTGCCGGATCCTCAAGCTCCAGACCTTCGTGGCTGATGTGCCAGATGTTACGGTCACGGCTGTAGGAGGAATCGGTAGAGAAAGGAAGGTGAATACCGTGTGCCTTGCAGTATTCGATTTCGGATTCACGGGAATCCATTTTCCACTTGTCACTTCTCCAGGGAGCGATGATTTTGATGTCGGGAGCCAGAGCCTTGATACCAAGCTCAAAACGAATCTGGTCGTTACCTTTTCCGGTTGCACCGTGGCAGATGGCAACAGCGCCTTCTTTTCTTGCAATCTCAACCAGCTTCTTGGCAATCAAAGGTCTTGCCATGGAAGTTCCCAACAGATATTTGTTCTCGTAAACGGCATGAGCCTGTACACAGGGAACAATGTAGTCATCGCAGAATTCATCAATTACGTTCTCAATATACAGCTTGGATGCGCCGCAGGATTTTGCTCTCTCGTCCAGTCCGTTTAATTCCTCTTCCTGACCGCAGTCGATGCAGACGCAGATAACTTCGTACCCGAAATTCTCCTTTAACCAAGGGATGATGGCGGTGGTGTCCAGTCCGCCGGAGTACGCTAAAATTACTTTTTCCTTCATAAAAAAATGCCTCCGTTCGTGGTATGTATTGTGTGTTTCATATTTATCTGAGAACACTATACAACAGCCGGAATGGAAAAGCAAGTATAAATATGTATAATTTAAAATACATGTTGCATAAAAATAAGATAAATATACACAAAAATGTATAAAATATGGATTATACGAATAAATATGCAAAAGATTGTGGGGGTTCATGCAAAAGGGAGGGGGAGGGGAAAATGGATAGTGCATTTAGGGGGAGGGTGCGGTACAATGAAGGAGGCGTAAACAAATATTCCCACTCAGTTACGCTCTCGCTCCGTAAAAAACGTAGCGGTACGTACAGATTTTCGTTCGCTGACACTCCGAAAATCCTAGTACCGACGTTTTTTAAGGAACTTCGTGGGAATATTTGTTCTACGGTGAGGCAAGTGTGGAGGGCTCAGAAGAGCTGTTTTATAATTTTATATTTGAAAAAGCTGGAGAGATAAAAGAGATGAGAAAAGGGATTGGTGGCATAAAGGGAAAATGGATGAGAGTAGCTGCAATATTGGTGGCTGGGGTGTTGTTGTGCACTGGCTGTGGGAATGGAAGCGGTGATGCGGAGACGGTACGGGAAAGTACGGAATGGCAGGATGAGAATATTACCGCTGAAACAGAAGGAGGGCAGCAAAGTGGTTCAGCAGATGGGAATGACGGCGAAACACAAACCATAGATGCAGAGGGATATGACAGTGAAGGCTTATGGGATGCGAATGCTACCGTCCAAACAGATGGAGAGACGCAGAATGACGAGACAGTCGTATCAGCGGAGGATGAGGCGGAGGGAGAGGCGCAGGATGGCGCTACTGTGTCCCTTGTGATGGTGGGGGATATTCTGTTACATACTCCGGTGGCGGAGAGTGGATTAAGGGTGGATGGCAGTTATGATTTTGCGCCATTGTTTGCAAATGTGGCGGATAAGATAGAGAGTGCGGATTTGGCGCTGGTGAATCAGGAGGTTATCATAGGAGGGGAAGAACTGGGTATTACGGGTTATCCCTGTTTTAATGCACCCTATGAACTGGGGGATGCGCTGGCGGACACCGGGTTTAATGTGATTCTTCATGCTACGAATCACGTGATGGATAAAGGAAAGAAGGGGGTTTTGAACTGTCTTGAGTTCTGGAATACCAATTATCCGCAGATGCCGGTTTTGGGAATCCATGAGAGCGAAGAGGATGCGGAGAAGATATATATTTATGAACAGGACGGAATGAAGATTGCAATTCTGAATTATACTTACGGAACCAACGGAATTGCGCTTCCCTCGGATATGCCCTATGCGGTGGATTTGCTGGAGGAGGAAAAGGTAAAGCGGGATTTGGAGAAAGCACGGGAATTGGCGGATTTTGTAATCGTCTGCCCGCATTGGGGAACGGAGTACAGTCTGGGCATTTCCGCACAGCAGGAGAAGTGGACGAGACTCTTTCTGGAAAACGGCGTGGATTTGGTTATCGGAACCCATCCTCACGTTATCGAGCCGGTGGAATGGGTGACGGACGGGGACGGAAGGGAAATGCTGGTGTATTATTCTCTTGGAAATTTTGTGAACTGGACATCCGGAACCGGGGATGGAGTTGCCAACCGGATGGTGGGCGGTATGGCGGAGGTGGAACTGAGCCGGAATGAACAGGGAGAGGTAACGATTTCCGATTATGACGTGGAGCCGCTGGTCTGCCACTTGGAAAAGGGACAGGGCGGTGTGACAACCTATTTTCTGAAAGATTATTCGGAGGAAATGGCGCAGAAAAATGAAATTCGTAAGCAGGATTCTGCATTTTCCTTTGCATATTGTCTGAATTTGTGTGAAAATGTATGGGGAACACTTGTGGAATAATATAGAAGAAACAGAAAATCAGCAGCAGAGAAAAGGAATCAACATGGCAGAGAGAAAGATAGAGCAGGTACTGCAACAGTCAAAACTGATTAGTGACGGTGCATTCGGCACTTATTATGCACAGAAATACGATACACAGGATTTGCCGGAACGCGCCAACTTGGAACACCCGGAGCGCGTGAAGGAAATCCACGAAGAATATATCCGGGCGGGAGCACAGATTATCCGGAGCAATACCTACGCGAGCAATACGGTTTTGCTGCAGGCGGACATGGACACGGTAAGGGAATCGGTGCGCAGAGGCTATGCCCTGGCGTGTGAGGCGGCAAAGGACAAAAATGTTTTTGTGGCGGCTGATATAGGCCCCATTCCCTGTGAGGATATTCGGCAGAAGGAAGCTGTTTGTCAGGAATATGTGGAAATCTGCCGCACTTTTTTGGAGGCGGGAGCAGAGATTTTCACCTTTGAGACATTTGCGGGCTTGGAGGATATTTTACCGGCAATCGAATTTATCGGGGAAAGAGCATTTATTATAGTACAGTTTGCTGTCAGCCAGTTTGGTTACAGCCATTCCGGACTGAGCGTGCGCAGGCTGTTTGAGGAGGCGGGGGCGAACCCTTATGTGAATGCGGTGGGGTTAAACTGCGGTGTGGGTCCCGGTCATATGCAGCAGATATTGCAGGGGCTTAAGAATCCGGAGAAGGGTCTGCATCTGTCCGCCGGAAAATTTCTCACGGCGCTTCCTAATGCGGGCTATCCGCAGGCGGTGAGCAACCGTATGATTTTCTCCGACAAAAACAGGGATTATTTTACGGAAAAAATAAGTGAAATTGCAAAAGAGGGAGCAGATATCATAGGCGGCTGCTGCGGTACCACCCCGGAATACATTCGGAAAATTCACGAAAAAGTGCAGTTGAACGGAAACAGCCGTATTATTATAGAAAGAACGGAACCGGCAAAATCTCATTTTCAGGAAAACCACGCTTTCTATGCCGGAAAAGAGGGTAAAAAGCTGATAGCGGTGGAACTGGCACCGCCCCTTGGAAGTGATGACGCAAAGCTGATGGAGGCGGCACATCTGTTGGAGGTGGCAGGCGTGGACGTGGTTACGTTCCCGGACTCCCCTTCCGGTCGAACCAGAGCGGATTCTGTGCTTGTGGCGGAAAAGGTTGCAAGAGAGACGGGACTGTGCGTTATGCCTCATTTATGCTGCCGCGACAAAAATGCCATTGCCATGCGCTCCCAGCTTCTCGGCGCACATATCAACGGAATTTACAACTTTCTGGTGATTACGGGAGACCCCATTCCGTCCATGGTGAGAGCGTCCGTGAAGAGCGTGTTTAACTTTGACTCGGTCGGTCTGATGAAGATTATGGAGGATATGAATGACGAACAGTTTGTAAATTCTGCGGTCTGCTATGGCGGCGCCATCAATCAGGGGCGCAGAAATCTCGATGTGGAAATCGGCAGGGTGAAGAAAAAAATGGACGCGGGAGCAACTTTTTTTCTGACACAGCCGGTATTTTCCAAAGAGGGCGCAGAGCGAATCCGGAAAATCAAGGAGGAGACCGGTGCAAGAATCCTGTGCGGAATCATGCCCTTTGTCAGCCTCAAAAATGCTGTTTTCATGAAAAATGAGATGGCGGGAATTGATGTGACGGACGAGGTGCTTTCCAGATACCGTGAGGATATGACGAAGGAGGAGGGAGAGCAGGCGGGAATTGCCCTTGCAAAAGAGATGATTGCTATAACAAATGACTTTGCGAACGGCTATTATTTTTCCTTTCCGTTTAACAGAGTTTACCTTTTACAGAGCATTTTGCAGTGAAAATTAGAATAAATATGCGTATATACATTCATTATACATAAAAATATGTATAAATATACATAATATAGGAATAAAATTGCATAAAAATAAAAAAGTAGTGGACATTTATGCAAAAAGTGGTATGATTACAAAAGATACAGTTTTTACAGAAAGGCAAAAAAGATGATTAAAGTAGGTATTATCGGAGCAACAGGTTACGCCGGCGGCGAGCTGGTAAGAATTTTGACAAATCATAAGGAAGCAAAGATTGTCTGGTACGGTTCCAGAAGTTACATAGATAAAAAGTATTATCAGGTATACCAGAATATGTTTCAGATTGTGGAGGACATCTGCAAGGATGACAATCTGAATGAACTGGCAGAGCAGGTGGATGTAATTTTTACGGCAACTCCGCAGGGATTTCTTGCCGGGCTTCTCACCGAGGAGATTCTTTCCAAAGTGAAAATCGTGGATTTGTCCGCCGATTACCGTATCAAGGACGTGGCAGTTTACGAAAAATGGTACGGCATTGAGCACAAGTCTCCCCAGTTTATCGAGGAGGCGGTATACGGACTCTGTGAGATAAACCGTGACAAGGTTACCCCGAAAACCCGACTGGTGGCAAATCCGGGCTGCTACACAACCTGTTCCATTCTGACGGCATATCCGCTAGTCAAAGAGGGGCTGATAGACGTGGACACCCTGATTGTGGATGCAAAATCAGGTACTTCCGGTGCAGGCAGGGGAGCAAAGGTTCCGAATCTGTTCTGCGAGGTCAATGAAAATATGAAGGCATACGGTGTGGCAAGCCACAGACACACACCGGAGATTGAGGAGCAGTTAGGCTATGCGGGCAACTGTCAGGTGACAATCAATTTTACACCGCACCTTGTTCCCATGAACAGAGGGATTCTGGCAACGGAATACGCCACTTTAAAGAAAAAGCCGGACGGAACACTGCCCACTTATGAAGAAATCAAGGCAGTTTATGATAAATATTATGACAACGAGAAATTTGTCCGTGTGCTGGAAAAGGGTGTCTGCCCCGAAACAAAGTGGGTGGAAGGCAGCAATTATGTGGACATTAATTTTGTGATTGATGAGAGAACCGGACGCATTATCATGATGGGCGCACTGGATAATCTGGTAAAGGGCGCGGCAGGTCAGGCGGTGCAGAACATGAATCTGTTGTTTGGACTCAAAGAGAGCGAAGGACTGGAACTGGTTCCCTGCTTCCCGTAAGTGGGTGAAAGAGCCACGAAAGCAGGGAAGAGCGAAAGCAAAAGTGGCACCTCCAAGAGTAGTAAAGAAAGGCGTGGTATCACAATGAACGGCAAGAAATACACAGTCAGGACAATGACCATAGAGGATTACGAAGGGCTGCATGCCCTGTGGATGACAATTCACGGATTTGCCATCCGCAGCATAGATGATTCCAGAATCGGAGTGGAGCGTTTTCTGAAAAGAAACCCCACCACCAGCGTGGTTGCCATTGCGGAGGACAGCTCGGTAGTGGGCGGCATTTTGTGCGGGCATGACGGAAGAAGAGGCTGCCTGTACCATGTGTGCGTGCGGGAGGACTACAGACGTCTCGGTATCGGAAAAGCAATGGTAGTGCACTGCATGAATGCGCTGAAAGAGGAACAGATTAATAAGGTCAGCCTGATTGCGTTCACCGTAAACGATATTGGAAATGCTTTCTGGAACTGCATCGGCTGGACGAAAAGAGAAGATTTGAACTATTATGATTTTACTTTAAATGAAGCAAATATTACGGCATTTAACCGGTAAGATTTGGAGAAAGGATGAAAGGTATGAAGCAGATTGAGGGCGGAGTGACCGCCGCAAAAGGATTTGAGGCAGCAGGAGTGGAAGCCGGCATTAAATATCAGAATCGGAAAGATATGGCGATGATTTACAGTACGGTTCCCTGTAAGGTGGCAGGTACTTTTACGACCAATGTAGTCAAGGCGGCACCGGTTTTATGGGATAAGAAACTGGTGGAAACCTCTCCCTTTGTTCAGGCGGTGGTAGTTAATTCCGGTATTGCCAATGCCTGTACGGGAAAACAGGGAATGGACTGCTGTCAGGCTGAGGCGGCATGCGCGGGCAAACTGCTCGGAATTCCTGAAAATGCCGTACTGATAGGCTCCACCGGTGTTATCGGTATGCAGATACCGGTAGAGAGAATTACCGCGGGAATTGAGAAACTGGCGGCAGCAAAGAGTCCCACATTAGAGGCGGGACTGGAAGCCGCAAAGGCAATCATGACAACGGACACCGTACATAAGCAGATTGCGGTTGAAGTGGAAATTTCCGGAAAAACCGTAACCATAGGCGCTATGTGCAAGGGTTCCGGCATGATTCACCCCAATATGTGCACTATGCTTGGCTATGTGACTACGGATGCCAATATTTCAAAAGAAATGCTGCAAAAGTGCGTGAGCGCAGACGTGGTGGATTCCTTTAACATGATTTCGGTGGACGGTGACACCTCCACCAACGATACTTTGCTGGTGCTGGCAAACGGACTGGCAGAAAACCCGGAGATTACTGCAGAGGGTGCGGATTATGACGCTTTCTGTGAGGCACTGCATTTTGTCACCACCTATCTTGCAAAGAAAATGGCAGGTGACGGAGAAGGTGCGACGGCACTTTTTGAGACAAAGGTGGTGGGAGCGGCTACCAAGGAGGATGCGAGAATACTGGCAAAATCCGTAATCTGTTCTTCCCTTACCAAAGCTGCCATTTTCGGACATGATGCAAACTGGGGAAGAATTTTGTGCGCCCTCGGATATTCCGGCGTGAGCTTTGACCCGGAGAACGTAGACCTTTATTTCGAGAGCGCAAACGGCAGAATCCATATTTTCGGAAACGGAACTGCCTGCGATTACAGCGAGGAGGAGGCAACAAAGCTGTTGTCTGCTCCGGAGGTAACGGTGCTTGCGGATATGCACATGGGTGATGCCGAGGCAACGGCATGGGGCTGCGATTTAAGTTATGATTATGTAAAAATCAATGCGGACTACCGCTCATAAAAATACAGTAAACAGTTACGGAATGGAGATTGTCATGGAAAAGGATATGGAACAGGTTTTAAAAAAAGCGGAAGTCTTAATCGAGGCACTTCCTTACATACAGAAATTTAACCGCAAGATTATTGTGGTAAAATACGGCGGAAGCGCCATGAGCAATGAGGAACTGCAGAAAAATGTCATCAAGGACGTTACCCTTTTGAAGCTGGTAGGTTTCAAACCCATTATTGTGCACGGCGGTGGCAAGGAAATCAGCCGCTGGGTCGGCAAAGTGGGAAAGGAAGCGCAGTTTATCAACGGTCTGCGTGTTACAGATGACGAGACCATGGAAATTGCAGAGATGGTATTGGGAAAGGTCAATAAAAGACTGGTGACGATGGTTCAGTCTCTGGGAGTCAATGCTGTGGGAATCAGCGGTAAGGACGGCGGACTGTTGCAGGTGGAAAAGAAATATTCCGACGGACAGGACATCGGCTATGTGGGTGAAGTCACCGGCATAAACCCCGAAATTCTTTATGATTTGCTGGAAAAAGATTTCCTTCCGATTATTGCACCTATCGGACTGGACGAGAATTTCCAGACCTACAATATCAATGCGGACGATGCAGCCTGTGCCATTGCCAAGGCAGTGCACGCGGAGAAACTTGCTTTCCTGACAGACATAGAGGGATTGTACAGGGATATCAACGATAAGTCTTCCTTTATTTCCAGACTGTCGGCAACACAGGCAGAGGAACTGATAAACGGCGGAGTGATTGGCGGTGGTATGCTGCCGAAACTGAATAACTGCACCTCCGCAATCCGCAACGGTGTAAGACGTGTCCATATTCTGGACGGAAGAATTCCGCACTGCCTGCTGTTGGAAATTTTCACCAATCAGGGTATTGGAACTGCGATTGTAGAGGACGAAGAGATAGATAACTAGGGGGATACTGCTATGAATATGAAAGAATACATCGACGAGGCAGAACGGGATTTACTCCATACTTATAACCGGTTTCAAATTGTGCTTGACCATGGTGACGGAGTATATTTGTACGATATGGATGGCAAAAAATATCTGGACTTTGTGGGAGGAATTGCCGTATTCGCACTTGGGTACAATAACAAAGAATACAATGATGCCGTGAAAGCACAGATTGACAAGCTGACCCATACCTCCAACTATTATTACAATGTGCCCGCGGTTAAGGCGGCACGCAAGGTAAAGGAAGCGTCCGGCATGGACAGGGTATTTTTCACCAACTCCGGTGCGGAGGCTTTGGAGGGCGCCATCAAGACAGCGCGCAAATATGCGTATTTAAAAGACGGAAACACAGACCATGAAATCATTGCCATGAATCATTCTTTCCACGGAAGAACCATGGGGGCGCTGGCAGTGACGGGAAATCCCAAATACCGTGAGCCGTTTGAACCTTTAATTGGCAATATTAAATTTGCAGAACTGAATGACCTGGATTCCGTGCTGGCACAAGTGACGGATAAAACCTGCGCCATTTTGCTGGAGCCGGTACAGGGCGAGGGCGGTCTGCGTCCCGCAACGGAAGAATTTCTGCGTGCACTCCGCAAACTCTGTGATGAAAAAGATATTCTTTTAATCTTTGATGAAGTGCAGTGCGGCATGGGAAGAACCGGCTATATGTACGCATGGCAGAGATACGACATTAAACCGGACGTTATGACGGCGGCGAAGGCGTTGGGCTGCGGCGTGCCGGTGGGTGCATTTTTGATGACCAAAAAAGTGGCACAGCACTCTTTAGTGAGCGGCGATCACGGTACAACCTACGGCGGAAACCCTTTGGTGTGCGCTGCCGTGGAAAAAGTGCTTGATTTATTTGAGAAGGACCATATAATAGAACATGTGAGAGAGGTTGCACCTTATCTGGAAGAGCGGTTACAGGAGCTTAAAGATAAGCACGACTGTATTTTGGAACGCCGCGGCGTGGGTCTGATGCAGGGTCTTGTATTTGACCGCCCGGTAGGCGAAATCATTAACAGGGCATTGGAAAAAGGACTGCTTTTAATCAATGCAGGTCCCAATATCATTCGTTTCGTGCCTCCTCTGATTATCACAAAAGAGAATGTAGACGATATGATTTCCATTTTGGACGAGTGTATTTTGGAGTAACCTATGAGTTTGAAAAAAAGATTGACGGCTGTGGCAGTGGTAGCTGCCATGGCTGCGGCAGTATTATATGGAAGTACATTGGAGATGAGCGGCGCGGACGAAGAGGCGAGCCGCTTATCGTGGTTTGACAGAAAAGAAACCATTCACCTCTGGTATGCGGATGAAAACCTGACCGATTACTTAAACAGTGCGGCAGTATCTTTCGGAGAACGCGAGGGCGTGAGAGTGTTGCCTGTGCTTGCCTCGGACAGTGAATATCTGGAGGCTGTGAACAGGGAATCCCTGCATGGCGAACAGACACCGGACGTGTATCTGATTAGTAATGATGCACTGGAAAAAGCATATCTGGCAGGACTGGCAAGCGAGGTCAAGGACACCGCAAATATCTGCAACAGTGAACATTTCCCGGATGCAGCCTTGTCTGCCGCTTCCTACAAAGGAAAAGTGATTGCTTACCCGCTGTTCTTTGAAACCAGTGCACTGGTCTATAACAAGACTTATCTGGATGAATGGGCAAAGCAGCAGACGGACGCTGCGGCAGAAAATGCGGATGAGGCGGACGGAAGCGTGGATGGAGCAGACGCAGGTGCTACAGATGGAAGCGCAGGTGCAGCGGATGGACAGGTTGTAGACGGAAGTGCAGGTGCAGCGGATGGACAGGCTGCAGATGGAAGTGCAAATGCAGCAGATGGACAGGCCACGGAGGCGGAATTGCAAAACGGAACACCGGCGCAGATTCCGGCTACCGTTGACGATATTTTAAGCATTGCAAATACTTTTGATGTACCGGAAGGTGTCGAGGGTGTCCTGAAATGGGATGTTTCGGACATTTTCTACAATTACTGGATTGTAGGACAATACATGATTGTGGGCGGAGATGCCGGAGATAATGAAAGCAACATCAATATCAACAACCCCGAAACCATTCAGTGTCTTGATGTTTACAAGAGCCTGAACCAGTTCTTTTCCATTGAATCGGACAAGGTTACTTACGAATCTGTGGTTCAGGACTTTATTGACGGTAAGACCGTGTTCACCATTGGAACCACGGACGTGGTGAAAAGGCTGGAGGATGCAAAGGCGGACGGAAGTTTTGCATATGAGTACGGAATAGCTCCCATGCCGGATGTCAGCGCAGACTTAAAGAGCCGATCCATGTCAGTTACCAACGTGGCGGTAGTCAACGGCTATTCTCAGCATAAGGATTTGGCAAACCGTTTCTGCGCTTATCTTGCAGATGAATATACCGATAACCTGTATCAATATACCGGAAAGGTTTCCGCAAATAAGAAAGCCAATGTTGATAATGAGGCGTTGCAGGCATTTGTAACAGAGTATGCAGAGAGCATTCCTCTCCCCAAAATGATGGAGACCGGAAACTTCTGGCTGCAGTTGGAAGTCCTGTTTTCCAAGGTATGGAATGGCGCAGATGTGACGGCGGCAGTGCAGGAACTGGCAGACCAAATGGCTTCACAGACACGGGGTGCGCAGTAAGAGAAGATGGGCGTGGCTTGAGAGGAAGAAGCCAGCGACTGCCAGAGGAAGAAAGTCAGCCAACATATAAAATGAATAAGAAACCGGTCATGGGGAAGAATACAACCAAAGGTGTTTGAAAGGTGGTATCCTCATGATTGGTTTTTTTATTGCGCTTATTTCCGGAGCACTTATGAGTGTTCAGGGTGTTTTTAACACACAGGTTACAAAATCGTCCAGCATTTGGAGTGCAAATGCGTTTGTCCAATTTACCGCATTGCTGGTGTGTCTTGTTGCATGGTTGTTTACGGACAGAGGTTCTTTTGCAAAGGTGGTCAGCGTGGAGCCAAAGTATATGTTGCTCGGCGGTGCTATTGGTGCTTTTATTACTTATACGGTTATCAAGAGCATGGATATGTTGGGACCGGCGAAAGCAGTCATGCTCATTGTTATCGCCCAGCTTCTGGTGGCGTATGTCATAGAATTGTTCGGAGCCTTCGGCGTGGAAAAGCAGCCATGGGAGTGGCGCAAAGCGATTGGCATGGCAGTCGCTATTGCAGGAATTGTGATTTTTAAGTGGAAGTAGTGAAGGCGGGGGGTCTATACAAACTTTCCGTGGAATCTTCTCCCATCGCAGAGGTCTATACAAATTTTCTACAGAAATTTTACCACTTTTAGGTTGCAAAAGGCTTAAAATGTTCCACCCAATGGCTCCAAGAGGTCTATGGAGCAAAATAGTTTTTTTGTTTCCACTTTCAAGCTCCCTAAGGGGAGAATATAAGCAGATTTTAGTGTATAGACCTCCAGCAGGCAGTAGGTAGCCCCAACAGGGCAGCAGAAAGCTCTTGCAGGACTGGAATCAGCCCCGGCAGGGAAACAGCATCCACGGCTTTTGTGATTATTTCACTGCATTTTTTAGAAGCCTGATTAATTCCCAATTATTGTTAAAGCATTTTCTTATAACAATTTTTTTGTATTTTTTAGGAAGACGACGTTGTTCTACATCACCGGGGGTTATACAAGATTGACTTTTTGTTATGTCGCTGTCCCACTCAAATAAGGATTTCTTTTCAGATAGGTAAAAGTTATTTTGTCAAAATATATTGAAATGGATGAATGAAGGGCTTCACCCCATTTAAATAAGCAATTGAAAATGAAAATCTCCCTTGTAAATTGAACATAATTATCTTACAATGAAAACAGTTCAGCATAGAGAGGCAATCCTTTGAATTTGTGCCCGACAGGGCAGGAGGAGAAGGACTATGATGACAACAAGAGAGAAATTGCGCTATTCCATCAAAATTGTGGAATGTATCGTCTTACTTATGGGAAGTTTGGGAGTGTTGGCAGGCTGTGGTGTCAAAGATTCCGCAGTGGTAGTCCCTATCGGGGAAGTCAGCGGAGAGGCAGCCGGTCAGAGCGAAACAGGCCCCGGAAAGGGGGAAGCCGGTCGTAACGGAACAGACACCGCTGGGGAGGCATCTGCCGGTGGCGAAAAAGGTTCCGCCCTGCCCAGCAATAGCAGGGCAGATACGCCGGAAGGCGGCAAAACAGAGATACAAGGTGCTGACGGCATGCCGGATAAACAGGAAGCGGAGCCGCAAGCGCCTATGATTTATGTCTATGTATGCGGGTGCGTGAATGCGCCCGGAGTGGTGGAACTTCCGGAGGGAAGCAGAGCGGAGGCGGCGCTGGAAGCGGCGGGCGGTTTCACGGAGGAGGCATGGCGCGAGTATGTGAACCTTGCGGCAGTGGTAACAGACGGCGAGAAACTGTATTTTCCAAGGCAGGATGAAGCGGGAACTCTGCCACCGACGGAACAGACAAGGCAGGCAGCGCAGACAAAGCCGGCGGAACAGGCAAAACAGCCCGGTCTTGTGAATGTGAATACGGCAGACCTGACGGAATTAACGAAACTCCCCGGTATCGGCGAATCGAGGGCAAAAGACATTATCGCTTATCGGGAAAAGCATGGAAATTTTGAGTGCAAAGAAGATTTGAAAAAGATTTCCGGCATTAAAGAAAGTGTATATTCAAAATTAGAAGATAGGATTACAGTGAATTAGGAACAGGAAAGGGATTGGTAATCAGAATGGCTGAGAAAAGAGCATTGGTAGTGGATGATGAGAAGTTGATTGTAAAAGGAATCCGGTTCAGTCTGGAACAGGATGACATGGTGGTTGATTGTGCATATGACGGCGAAGAGGCGCTGCAATATGCCAGAGAAAATCAGTATGATATTATCCTCTTGGATGTGATGCTCCCGAAACTTACCGGCTTTGAAGTCTGCCAGCAGATTCGTGAATTTTCCAATGTTCCTATTATTATGCTGACCGCCAAGGGCGACGATATGGATAAAATTCTGGGACTGGAATACGGCGCGGACGATTATATTACCAAGCCATTTAACATTCTGGAAGTGAAGGCGCGCATTAAAGCCATCATGCGGAGAGTAGAGCCGAGAAAGAACGCAGAAAATACCGCAAAGATTGTGGAGAGCGGTGATATGCGTTTGGACTGCGACGGAAAACGCGCCTATATCAAGGGCAAGGAAATCGGTCTGACCGCAAAGGAATTTGAAGTGCTGGAACTGCTTATGCTGAATCCCAATAAAGTATACAGCAGGGAAAATCTGCTGAAATTGGTGTGGGGTGTGGACTATCCGGGCGACGTGAGAACCGTGGATGTTCATATCAGACGTCTGCGGGAAAAAATCGAGGAAAATCCCAGCGAGCCCAAGTACGTACATACGAAGTGGGGCGTCGGGTATTTTTACAATCAGCAGAACTGAGCGAAAAGCGCCGCAAACCCGGTAAACATGGGCGTTTCAGAGATTTGAAAGAACACAAGAAGGGAGTGAATATTACCAAAATATTACCGGATGAATCGTAATAATGGGGAATATTCACTTGATTTTTAATAAAAAGACTCTATCATAGCAGGTCATTGCAAAAAATACTACCACGTTTGGTAATATTTTTTGACCGGGTGATAGGGTCTTTTTCTTATTGCTCTTTTTCAAATATATGTTATACTTAAACTAAACGAACAGTCAGTTATAAAAAGAAAGGTATCTATGAAAACGACAGAACAGCAGCATAACGAAAAGAAACAGGAAATCATGGAAAAATGCTTTGAATGTTATGCCGAAAACGGGTTGAACGGCACGGGAATCAAGGCACTGGCAAATGCCTGTGGGTTTACGCAGGCAAATCTGTACGGCTATTTTGACAATTTGGACGATTTAATCATTCAGTCCACTGCCCACTGCATGGCTAAGGTGGAGGATGATTTTATGAAGAAAGCTCCCACCGACCTTAAAGGTGTCATGCGGTTTATCGAGGAAGTCCCTTATTGGACGGCAAAGGAACACGGAAAAAAATACCGGCTGATGTATCAGGTTTATACACACCCGAAATACATTGAGCATGGCAAGAAATTTTTCGAGGGTGTCAATGAGCGCTATACCGAATACGCAAAGCAGCTTGAGCCGAAGATTGGTATTCCCTATATGACCATTACGCCGTTAATCTTTATTTTTGTCCGTGCCTGCGTTCACTACGCTATGTTTGAGGACGAATATTACCTCAAAGCACAGATGGAGGTCCTGAAGCAGGGAGTAGCTCTGTTTGCAGAGAAATACCGCACTGAATGATAGAATTTTTCAATCACGGGATTTGTGTCTGTGCGCACTCGATACAAACCTGTTATTTGCAAAGAATGTGTGCAGAAAGGGAGAAAAGAATGAAAAAAACATTACGTAGCATACTGCTTATTGCTTTATGGGTGGTGCTTTGCCTTGTGCCGATTCAGGCAAAAGCCGAGGGGGAGAACCCCATAGAACTGACGCAGGATAATTATAAATCCTATTTGAGGTTGGGGAGCTATAACAAATACTACCTTCCATCCGGCAGTTACATCCTGATGGAGGACATCACCCTTGATTATACATTGCTCATTGGTTATGAGGGGCAGATTAACGATAAAGATTTCACTGATGTGACTGTGACGCTGGATTTGAACGGATATGTATTGCGGCAGGGGAACACACAGGAATTTCCTGTAATTCAGGTATATCAGGGCAGTACCCTGACCATTCAGGACAGCCGACCGGATGCAAGCCATAAATTTACGGAGGACAGTACGGGATTATGGAAGCTGGACGAGGCAAATGGGGATAAAACAGTCAACGGCGGCGTCATTACCGGGGCAATCAAAACGGGACTGGTGCTCCAGGTAATGGATACAAATAAGCCTGATTATATAGCGCGATGCACGATGAACGGCGGCAATATCGTCGGCTGCACATATAGTTCATATGGCGGTGGTGTGTGTGTGGGCGACAAAGCCAAATTTACGATGAATGGCGGCAGCATCCGCGGCTGTACTGTGACGGATACGCAACATGGATATGGCGGCGGTGTGTATGTGGTGAGCGGCACATTTACGATGAACGGCGGCACGATCAGCGACTGTGTCTCAGCTACTACAGATGGCGGAGACGCACTGTTTATGACTAAAGGGTATAATGCCGGGAATAGCAGCTTTTCCATGTCCGACAAGGCGACAATCAACGGCGGCTTTAAAGATGCTAATCCGGGTGCGTCGGAAGGTTCATTGGGGGTATATACCGTCACCTTTGATTCCAACGGCGGAACACCGGTGCCGTCGCAGGTGCGTCCGCAGGGGGCGGCAACCGTAAAACCCGCCGACCCGACACTGGCCGGTTGGGACTTTGGCGGCTGGTACATCGGAGAAAACGCGTATGATTTCACGCAGCCGGTTACCGCAAATCTGACGCTTACGGCGAAATGGACACAGCATATCCACTGCGTCTGCGGTGAAAACGGTAATCACACGGACATCGGCGACCATACGGCTCATACCGACGAGATATGGACAGCGTGGACGGCGACAGATTCTCTCCCGACGTCGGCAGGCAGTTACTATCTGGTCAATGATGTCGACATTGCGGAGGGTAGTCGCGATTGGGATGTATACAGAAATATAAAACTTTGCCTGAACGGAAAAAAGGTCACCATGAACGGAGCTGCTATAACTGTGGGACTGGGAGAGCTTTCGCTGACGGACTGTGGGGACGGCGGAAAAATCCTTGGAGGCTTCAATGCATCAGGCGGTGGCAGCAGTGTTGTGAACCTGCGAGATCATACAACATTGAATCTGTATGGTGGAAGTATAAGTAACACAAACCCGGCGAACCGGGGAAATTCTGTGGTTTGCTTTGTGCATATGGCGGCAGATCCTGTATTCAATATGTACGGTGGTACGCTTGGGGATCCCGACGGTGCTGTCGGAGAGGACAAAGATGGTGTTTATATCAAATTTGCAGACGATGCCACGAATGGAAATATTTTCAATGCTTACGGCGGCACGGTACGCGGTGTGATCAGTACAACGATTGATCAGGAAAACTACAATGAAGTCGGGAATATAAAATTTGCCGGCACCGTGTTTGAATCCAAGGTCTATCTGGGCAAGGGCAGCACCGATGCTCCCAAGCAGAGCGAACTGAGCGGGGAGGGTCAAATAGTATATTTCTATCCCATCTGCATTTATAGCGGGACGAAGAATGTAAGAATAGATGAACAGAACAAGGGCGATGTACTTGGTGACGGCGGAAGCGTAAGCTTTGAGTATGATGAAAATGGCGGTGGTGGCAGACTGACACTGAAAGACGCAGAACTTTCAAATATTGTAACACCAATTACAACACCATTTGAACTTAAAATTGTTCTGAAGGGCAATAACAAGATAACGACAACGAGACAGGCTGTATTTACAAATAAACTGACCTTCAGCGGCAACGGCAGGCTTGCCATCGAGACCGAGGGTGAAAGCATCGTCTGTAATGAAATGCTTGTCAACAGCGGGGATATTTCTATATTTACCAAGAGCGGTTTCGCTTTGGCTGATGGAAACCTGAAACTCATGGTAAACGGCGGAACGCTTGAACTTTCCACGGCAAACACGAATCCAAAATATGGAGTATTGTATACGACTTTTGGTTATGGGACTGTTAGCATCACACTCGGTGCTGACAGAAAAATGATAATAGGCAATAATTCTGATGGTACGGATGCTGTTTTAACCGAGGCGACAGACAAAGCTACAATAGGAGCCGCAAAATATATCTACATAGCCGGACCCCATATCCACTGCCTCTGCGGCGAAAACGGTAATCACCCGGACATCGGCGACCACACGATCCATGACGATGTGACGTGGATACCGTGGACGGCGAAAGATAAGCTGCCGGAAACAGCAGGCAATTACTATCTGGTAAACGATGTTGTCATTCCAGAGGGTAATTCCGAGTGGGAGGCAGTAGGTATAAATCTTTGCCTGAACGGGAGAAAGGTTACCACAAACGGAGCTGCGATAACGATCGGGTATAATTACGATGGTGATGATTGCTTTTCGCTGACAGACTGTGCGGGCGGCGGAAAAATCATCGGCGGCGCAAGCACGGCAGGCGGTGGCAGCTGTGTTGTTAGGCTTGAAATGAATGAGACGTTCAATCTGTTTGGCGGAAGTATAAGCAGCATAAGCCCCAAAAACGAGAATAACTCCATTGTTTGTTATGATAATTCAGCTAACTGTACCTTCAATATGTACGGCGGTACGCTTGGGGATCCCGATGGCGCGGCAGGAGAGGACAGCGATGGCATTTATGTCCGGTTCTGTGGCATAAGCAATCGCGGAAATATCTTCAATGCTTACGGCGGCGTAGTCCGCGGTGTGATAAGCAAAACAGAGGATTATGTGTCTGTTAAAGAGACCGGAACCATAAATTTTGGCGGCACTGTGTTTGAATCGAAGGTCTATTTGAGCAAGGGCAGCACCAATATTCCCGAGGAGAACGAGCTGAGCGGGGAGGGGAAAATAGTATATTTCTATCCCAGTCTCCTTTACAACGGGACGGAGAGGGTGAGAATAGATGAGCAGAACAAAGACGATATACTCGGTGACGGCGGAAAAGTAAAGTTTGAGTATATGGAAAGCGACGGAAGAGGAAGGCTGACTCTGAAAGACGCAGAGCTTGTGGACAATGGGCACAGCGTAAGCATTTTGGCTGGCCTTGACCTTGAAATTGTCCTTTCGGGTGATAACAAGATAACGGGATATAGTGGCATAGAGACGACTCATAAACTGATTTTCAGTGGCACAGGAAAGCTTACCATCAAAATCAGTAATTATTCGTTAGGCATCCGATGCGATGAAATGATCGTCAACAGCGGGGATATTTCCATATCCACCGAAAAGTACGCAGCTATCGTTGCAGCGTCAGGGAAGCTTACGGTAAACGGCGGAACGCTTAAGCTTGCCACAGCAAACACGGATCCGAATAGCGGCGCACTGTATTACGCAATAGGAGGAAATATTGACGCTGATAAGGTAATTGACATCACACTTGGCACCGACAGAAGAATGATAGCAGGCAAAAATTCCGATGGTACGGATGCTGTCATAACCGAGGCGACTGACAAAACCGCAGTAGGAAGCGCTAAGTATATCTACATATGCGAGAAGCATGACCACTGTCTCTGCGGCGGAAATACCAACATCGGCGATCACACAACTCATTCCGATTTGACATGGATGCAGTGGACAGCAACGGATAAGCTCCCCGACAAGGCGGGTAACTATTATCTTGTAAATAATGTGACGCTGCCTGACGGCACGGTAACCCTGCCGGATGGCGTGAACCTCTGCCTGAACGGAAAGAGCGTCAAGGGCGCGGGAGCCGGCACCAAACTTACAAGTGACAGCGTGATAACCGTAACCGATTGCGGTACGACAGGCAGCTTGGGGGAACTGGAACAGATTGGAGATAACACTAAACTTGTCCTGTATAACGGCAAAATTGTCAGCGGCATTTTCAACGGTGCGGTCGTTTGCGGCGGTGAGATTCAGGATGGTATTTTTCATGGCAATGTAGAAAACAACGGAAAGATTACCGGTGGTATTTTCTACGGCACGGTGAGCGGTACCGGCACTATCGCAGACAGTGCCAAGGTTACGGTGGACTTTGACAGTAGCGGCGGCAGTGCGGTTGCTACGCAGAAGATTTTGCGCGGTCAGAAGGCGGCAGCGCCTGCGGCACCCACAAAGACAGGCTCCCTTTTTGGCAGATGGACGGTCGGCGGCACAGCGTTTGACTTTGCTACACCGGTCATCGATAACATTACCCTGACGGCAGCGTGGACACTGTGTGGCCATGCGGCAAGTACGGCAAAGCCTTCCTGCACGGATCAGGCAACCTGTACAGTCTGCGGGGCAAAATACGGCAATGCACTCGGTCACAGCTATGGTGCACCGGTCTATACATGGAACGGCACAAGCTGTACGGCGGAGAGAGTCTGCAGGCATAATGCAGGCCATAAGGAAACCGAGACCGTTACGGCGGCGGTTACTGTTATCCAGCAGAAGACCTGTACGCTTGATGAGCTTTCCACCTACACGGCAACCTTCACAAACGCTGCATTTGCCGTTCAAAAGAAAGAAGCAGTAAAGACGGCGGATAAGCTCGGACACAACTTCAAGGTACAGCAGCGCAATGATACACAGCACTGGAACAAGTGCTCCCGCTGTGATAAGTGCGACGCAAAGAAAAACCACATCGGCGGGACGGCTACATGCATCACAAAAGCGGAGTGCGTGGTCTGCTATGCAAAGTACGGCGAGATTGACACAAACAATCACAACAGACTGAAAAAGGTGGACGGGGTTCCTGCAACGGCGGCAAGCACAGGTACCAGGGAGCATTGGCGCTGCAGCGCCTGCGAAAAACTCTTTGCCGATGCAGACGGAAAGAATGCAATTACTTCCACCGGCACAATCTTAGGGAAACTTCCACCCTCCATTATTGAGGGAATGAATGGCGTGTGGAACAAGGAGCGTGAGGGCGGACTGACCTTTAAGTCAGATGCGGCATACGCTGATTTCATTGAGGTGCTTGTGGACAATGCGGTGATTTCCGCTGACAAGTACACGACGCGCGAGGGCAGTATCATTGTCGAACTGAAGGAAGACTACCTTGCCACACTCACAGAGGGCGAGCATACCATTACCATCCGCTCGGCAAGCGGTGACGCGGTTACTAAATTTACGGTCAGTGCGGCAATCCTTTCTCCTCAGACAGGAACGTCGAACGTGTCGGAATGGGTGATTGTTGCGGTTGCCGTTCTCGGCGCTATCTGCATAGTAGTGCTTGTGGTTGTGAACCATAGGAGAAAAACAACAGAAACAGATTAACAGGATAGACAGATAGAAAGCCTCCGTATTTTTACGGGGGCTTTCCTAAAATTATAAGTCCCTTCTAAAATCATAGATTCCTTGGAAAATAGAGAGATAGCGCTTAAAAGTTAATCTCAGATATTGAGGTGTGGGAAAAATTCGTATATAATGGCAATGTGACTGATTTATGACCAAAATCAAAGTATAAGATAAAATGATTACCACACCTTAACCAATGAACTCTATGGATTTCAGGGAGATATTCATAAGCAGGGTGTGGAACATTATTTTGTGAATGTGTAGTATATCGGGATGAAAAATATGTTGACAAGAATCAAAGAAAAAATTATGGGATTCCTGCCGCTGCGAAGTCTGCGGATACGCTTTTTCTTTATCATACTGGCGGTTGGTATTTTTTCCAGTATTGTAATGCGCTACGGAATCGTGAATAATTACGAGGAACGGGCGGTGGAGCAGCGTTCCACAACGGTGCAGAATCAGCTTATGATTCTGGCAAACCACCTGATTAGTAATAATTATATGGCAAATTACAATTCGCAGGACCAGACTTACCGTGCGTCCCAGCAGGTTATCAATGCGGAACTGGAAATGCTGTCCAACCTGTATGAAGGCAGGGTGATGATTATTGACAGCAATTTTAAAATTGTGAAGGACACCTACGACATCAGCGAGGGAAAAACCATTATTTCCGAGGAAGTAATCAAATGTTTCCGCGGGGAAAATACTTCCCACTATGACCCGGAGCACGGCTATATAGAGATGACGACCCCTATCGTGGACACAACGGCTGTCACGGGGGAACCCTCCGGCCCGGATGCGGAAAAAAATACCGGCACGATAAAAGGTGTTATGCTCACCAGCATTTCCACCGACAGAATTTATTCCACCATGCAGGTGTTGAACCGCAAATCCCTGATTATGGAACTGCTTTTGATTCTCGTGATTTTTGCGCTGGCGCTTGTGCTTTCCACGGTGCTCACCAGACCGTTTAACCGCGTCACGGATGCAATTAATGAGGTGAAAGCGGGATACAGCGACGAGGCAATTTCCGTACCGGATTACGCCGAGACGGTGCACATTGTGGATGCGTTCAATCAGGTGTTAAAGCGAATGAAGGCGCTGGATGATTCCAGACAGGAATTTGTGGCAAACGTGTCCCATGAGTTGAAAACGCCCATGGCGTCCATCAAGGTGCTTGCGGATTCCCTGCTGACGCAGGAAAATGCTCCGGCGGAGCTGTACCGGGAATTTATGGAAGATATTGTGTCCGAGATTGACCGCGAGAATCAGATTATCACGGATTTGCTGGCACTGGTAAAGCTGGATAAAAAAGTTCAGGATTTGAATATTGTCTCCCTGAACATCAACGATTTGACGGAACTGATTTTAAAGAGACTCAGACCTTTGGCACGAAAAAAAGATGTCGAGGTAGTATTTGAGAGTATGCGTCCGGTGGTGGCTGAGGTGGACGAGGTCAAGATGACGCTGATTATGACCAATCTGGTGGAAAATGCCATTAAATACAATAAGGAACACGGCTGGGTCAAGGTGATTCTGGATGCGGACCATCAGTTCTTTACCTTTGAGGTCAGCGATTCCGGTTTGGGAATCCCTCAGGAGGCGCTGGCGCATATTTATGAAAGATTTTACCGGGTGGACAAATCCCATTCCAGAGAAATCGGTGGTACGGGACTGGGACTGGCGATTACCAAGAGCGCCGTTTTGATGCACCGGGGCTCCATTTCCGTCACCAGTACGGAGGGTGAGGGTTCCAGCTTTTTGGTAAAGATACCGTTGACGTATATTGCACAATAAGCCGGTTGAGGCTGTGAAGGTATGAATATGAGAAAAATAGGAAGTTTACTGCTTTTCTTTGCCTGTGCGGTGCTGCTTGCAGCCTGCGGAAAGCATAGGGATGGCAATGTTGTGGTATATCCTGTATATTATGTCAGCAATTCCGAGACAAAGGTGGAAATGCACGAGCATGAGATGCAGGCAGAAGCAGAGGAAGATATGTTGCAGGAACTGATGGATTGTCTGTCCACCGTTCCTGACAAACTGGAATATAAGGCGCCCCTGTCCATGGGATTTCAGGTGCTTGGCATGAATGTGCAGGAGGGAAAAGTACAGATTAATGTGGACGGTGCCTACAAAAATATGCCCCCGACTACGGAGGTGCTGGTGCGCGCGGCGATTGTCCGTACCCTCACACAGCTTCCGAATATCAGTTACGTGGGAATTACCGTGGACGGGCAGCAGCTTTATGACAATGCCGGAGAAGCGGTGGGGTGGATGAGTGCCGACCAGTTCATCGACAACGACGGCAATGAAATCAACACCTACGAACTCACCAGAATCAAGCTGTATTTTGCCAATGAGGACGGGGACAAGCTGATAGCGGCATATCGGGAAAAACACTATTCTACCAACACACCGCTGGAGCGTTTTGTGGTGGAGGAGCTGATTTCCGGTCCCAGCGGTCAGGTGCCGGGATTATATCCTACCGTGAACCCGGAGACGAAGATTATTAATGTTATGACAAAGGACGGAATCTGTTATGTGAATTTCGATTCCAGTTTTTTGACCGTGGTAAACAATGTATCCACCGAGCTGGCAGTCTATTCCATTGTGGATTCCTTGGTGGAACTGAGTAATATCAATAAAGTGCAGATTCTGGTTAACGGGGAGGTTCCGAACAGCTTTACCACCACTACTTTTGAGCGGAATCTGGATTATGTGACGACACTGGAACAGTAGGTATTGTGACGACATAGGAGCAGTAAATATCCGGATGGCATTGGAACAGTAAGTATTGTAATAACACTGAAACAGCGAGTATAATAATGACACCGGAACAGTGAGTATAATGATAACACTGAAATAATAAATATTAAAAAAACGAGGAGTGTGAGGAAAAAGATTGCGCAGACCATTATTTGCTGTATGTCTGTGCCTTGTTGCCATAGCCGCACTGCGGCTGTGGTGGTCACCGCCGGGACAGGAAAAAGAGGCTTTGCGCCCGGAAAACGGACAGAGCGTGACGGTGAGCGGGCGGATATGCAGTAAGGACAATTCTTCTTTTATATTGGATTCTATCATCTTATTATCAGACGCCGCAGATTCGCGGCAGGAAATTCAGACATTAAAAAATCAAAAATGGATATGTGAATATGAAATGTCAGAGAAAGACAATATTGACACATCCCCCAAAATAGGCAGTCATGTGACAGTGCAAGGCACTTTCTACAGCTTTCGCCCCGCCTCTAATCCGGGAGAGTTTGACACACAGGCATATTACCGAACCCTTGGTATTGCCGGCAGGCTGAAAGAGAGCAGTGTGCTTTCCGCAGACAGCCGTTACTCACGGTGGCGGGAGACGCTGTACGGCATAAGGCAGTATTTTCAGAACCGGTTGTATACCGTTTTCCCCGAAAAGGAGGCGTCCATACTCTCCGCCATGCTGCTCGGTGAAAAGGGGGAGCTTGACCGGGAGGTGAAGGAACTGTACAAGCGAAACGGCATTATCCATATCCTCAGTATTTCCGGTCTGCACATCACCTTAATCGGTATGGGATTGTACAAACTCCTGCGGCGGCTGGGAATGCCTCTTTGGCTTTCTGCCGTCTGCGCCGGATGCGTGCTTTTACTGTATGGAGTGCTCACGGGAATGGGGGTGTCTGCCTGCCGTGCCATCGGAATGTTTGTGATTCGCATGGGAGCGGAGGCGCTTGGCAGAAGCTATGATATGCGGACGGCGGTGGGAGTTATGGCGGCAATACTGGTATGGGAAAATCCATGGTATCTCTGCCATGCGGGATTTTTGCTCTCGTTTGCGTCGGTGCTGGGAATCGCACTGCTTGCCCCTGCATTTGAACGTAAGCGGGGAAAAGGAGCCGCCGCGGGAATTGCGGTGACGCTCTTTACCATGCCGGTGCAGCTCTGGTTCTATTACGAAATTCCGGTGTGGTCGTTGTTTTTGAATCTGGTCATTCTCCCTTTTATGAGTGCGGTGGTTGCCACGGGTATTTTTGTGATGATTTTGCCGGGAAGCGGGATTTTGGGAATTGTCACCTGCCTGATACTAAAGGGGTATGAGTTACTTTGCCTTGGGTTTGAAAAATTGCCCTTTCATACGTGGAATCCCGGAAAACCAGCGGTCTGGCAGGTGGTAGTGTATTATTCTATCATGCTGGGCATTTCTTGTTTGGGGAACTACGGGAAAAAAATCAATATTTTGGAACAGTGGAGAAAAGGAATCGCTATTTTAGGACAGTATGGGCAAGAAACTGTTTTTGGGGAACAGCACAGAATGGTAACCACCTTTTTGGAGCGGTGCATGAAAAAGAACCATCCTGCCTCCGTGTGGAAAATGGTAAGCGTCCGATTACTTGCGCTGCTTGCAGTTTTTGTGTTTGCGGTGAAAATCCAGACGGACAGCCGCATTACTTTTCTGGATGTGGGGCAGGGGGATTGTATTTTGTTAGAAATGAAAACCGGGGAGACATATCTCTTTGACTGCGGGAGCAGCAGCCGCACGAAGGTGGGGAAATATGTGCTGATTCCCTACTTAAAGAGCCGGGGAATCCGGCAGATTGATGCGGCTTTTATTTCCCATGCGGATTCCGACCACTGTAACGGTATCATAGAACTTTTGGAAACAGGGGAGGAAGAAGGGATTTTGGTTAAACAACTGGTGCTTCCCGGTGTCGCAGAAAAGCAGAGAGAGCAGGAATTTTCCAAGCTGACAGAGGCTGCCGGGCAGGAAACGGTTATTTCGTATATCAGTACCGGAACGGAGTGGAGACAGGGGGAGTTGGAAATCATCTGCCTGAATCCCCCGAAGAACTGTGATACGCAGGACAGCAATGCATATTCTGAGTGCTTTTATGTGAAAATAGGGAGTTTCGAAACCACCTTCTCTGTATTATTAACGGGTGACATCGCAGGCACCGGCGAACGTCTCCTCACGGAAGAACTCACCCGCCGCAATATCCGGTCCATAGACATTCTGAAAGTCGCTCACCACGGTTCGGCATACTCCACAAAAGAAGAATTTCTGGAAACCGCAAGACCCCGCATAGCCGTGATTTCCTGCGGTCAAAACAACCGCTACGGACACCCCCATGCGGAAACACTGGAAAGATTGCATGCGGTAGACGCAAGCATTTACCAGACTCCCACAAGCGGGGCAGTCATGATAAAAATAGAAAAAGACACCATAAGAATAGAGACGTATCTGCAGGGCGAGCCGTAGCTTTTTACTGCAGAATTAACATCTCCACACTCATCATGTCATTTAGCCTGCCTGTTTTGACTGCCTCCTCCGACTCCACACACCGGGTGAGGGAGCGCCTTAAATCAGCCGTTTTAAAGCGGGACGCCTGCGTGACGTATTTTCCGGCAACGAAAGGCGGCACGCCTATCTTGGTGGCAATGGTGCGGTTGTCATAACCCTTGGATTTCAGTTCCTTGGTCTGCAGCAGCAGATTATACTGTCTTGCAATCAGAAACAAAATCCGCATGGGGGGCTCTTTTAATGCCAGCAGGTCATAATATAACTGTAGCGCCTTTGCGGTCTGCTTGTCGGCAATGGCGTTAATCATATCGAATATGTGGTTACTGATACGGTTGGTGCAAATGGTATTGACGTCCTCGTCTGTAATGACGTCCCGGTCCATACAGTAACAAATCAGCTTTTCCAGTTCCATGTGAATGTTTTCCATGTCGGTTCCGGTTTTGGACAGAAAAAGCTGGACGGTTCCCTCTTTGATTTTTTTACCTTCTTTATTCAAAATTCCGGCAACCCAGCGTTTCAGGGTGTTCTCGTCCTGAATGGCAAATTCTGCGGCGTAGCCCTTGGACTGCACTGCCTTGAAGAGCTTGCTTCGCTTGTCGACTTCACTTTCCGTAAAAACAAAGAAGGTCGTCTCGTTGGGGGAGGCAAGGTACTCCGCCATCTTTTCCCCGCCGGATTTGAACAGTCCGCTGTTGCTGATAAAAATAACCCGTCTGGGGGACAGAAAAGGCAGGGTCTCCGCAAGGTCAATGATTTCGCCCACGGGAACGTCTTTGCCCTCATAAAAATGGGTGTTCATGTCGTCCCCCTCCGCGCACAGAGCCTTCCGCAAGTGGTCGGTGTACTGTTTTTTGAGATAACGCTCCTCACCGTAGAGCAGGTAAACCTGTTTGAAATTGCCTTCCCGGATGTCTTCGTTGATTCGCTGCATAACTGCCACCTTTCTCTTTGCTTTATTGTAGCTGAAACACAGGTAGATTGCAAACCCAAAATGCACTGCATTTTTCGCAAAGTTAAGAAATGTGCTATTGAGGTTACGGGGCGCTTGTGGTACGATAAAAAGGCAGACACAGATAAAAAGAAGAGGTACAATACGATGAATAAAGGGAAAAAATTTATTAACGAATTCAAGAAATTTATTATGCGCGGCAATGTGATGGATATGGCAGTCGGTGTGATTGTGGGCGGCGCTTTTACATCCATTGTTACATCTTTGAATCAGGATATACTGACCCCCATTCTCGGAATTTTCGGCGGAACGGATTTCTCCAACCTGAAAGTGCAGCTCGGCGTAGGTGAGAATGCCCCCATATTGTGTTACGGCAACTTTATCACCGCAGTTCTCAATTTCCTTATCACGGCATTCGTGATTTTCTGTCTGGTGAAGGCAATCAACAGTCTGGGAGAAAAACTTGCCCACAAGGAGGAGCCTGCGGCTAAGACAACCAAGAAATGTCCTTTCTGTAAGAGCGAGATTGCCATAGATGCGACGAGATGTCCTCATTGTACATCTGAACTGCCGGAGGAAGTGGAAGAATGAAAAAGAAAATAGTGCCGTTTGGGTGTCTGGCACTGATTGCGATACTGACCGGATGCGGCAATAAGAACGAAAATATCGACAGCGGAATGCAGTGCATTAAAGAACTGAATTATCAGGGAGCACTGGAATATTTTGACACTGCCGAGCAGTCCTCGGAAAATGTCCGCCTGATAGAGCGGGGCAGGGGAATTGCCTACATGGGACTGACGGATTACGAGCAGGCGGCAGACTGCTTTCGCGCGTCTTTAAAAGAAAGCGATGGCGTGGTGGAGGCAATCGATTTTGATTTAAATTACTATCTTGCGGCGGCATATATGAAGAGCGGGCAGTATCAGCAGGCAAAAGAGGTCTATGATGCGGTGCTTGCGCTACGCTCAGGGGAGGAGGACGCTTATTTTCTGAGAGGAACGGCGTTGCTCGGACTTGCGGAGTTTGACAGTGCCAAAGAGGATTTTGATAAAGTGATTGAAATGTCCCCCAAGAATTATGACAGATTGATTGAAATTTATCAGGCATTGGAGCATTACGGATATGCGGAGGCGGGACAGACTTATTTGCAGACTGCGTTGGATTCCGGGGACAGCCAGATGAATGCCTATGACAAGGGCCGGATTTATTACTATCTGGGACAGTATCAGCAGGCGTATCTGGAACTGGAGAACGCCAGAGAAAAGGGAGGAGCGGAGAGCTATCTCTATCTGGGAAAAGCATATGAGGCTACCGGAGACTATAATTATGCGGCGAGCGTCTACAACAGTTATCTGTCCAAATTCGGGGATGCGGCAGAGGTTTACAATCAGCTTGGGCTCTGCGAAATGGCAAAGAAGGACTACCGGAGTGCGCTGACGTCATTCCAGACGGGAAAGCAGTTAGAGGACGGCAGTATGCAGCAGACGTTATCCTTTAATGAAATTGTGGCGTATGAATATTTAGGGGAATATAAAAAGGCAGCAGTCCTTTTAGACAGCTACCTGCAGGCTTACCCGGATGATGAAACCGCCAAGAGAGAAAAGCAGTTTTTACAGACGAGATAAACTATATAATATTTTCGGGGGTATCGGGCATGTTGTCCTCTTTTAATTTTAAAAGCCTGACATATTCAGCCAGTGCTACCCGATTCTTGGGGGAAAGTTCCAGAGTGGTGTTTACCAAATCGGCAATGGTGTAGTTCTTGGTGAGAGGACGTTTCAAATATTGCGGTTCATATCGGAGGTCTGTTCTGCCAAGCAGATAATCGGTTGTGACACCAAAGAAGTCTGCAATTTTACAGAGCGTGCTGGGATCCGGAATGTGACGGCCGTTTTCGTAGTTGGATATGGTGGCGACAGATACCTGCAAATCATCGGCAAGCTGTTTTTGGTAGATACCCATTGTTGCCCTGAGCTCTGTAATTCTCTTTCCTACCTCCATTGCAAAGATCCTTTCCTAAAAAAACATTTTACGAACACTATAATTTATATTAGTATTTTTCACGTTCCCTGTAATAATATTCTAGATATTCAATATTATTTTGAAAATATTTTACGTTAGCTAAAATGAGAGAAGTTCATTGACCGAAAGACAGAAGTTGGGGTACAATGTAATGAGATTTTAAAAATGCCGGATAAAAAGGCGGAACGGAGTACAGAATGATTAATCAATTAGTATCGAAAATAAAACAGTTGAATGCTCCCATTGTGGTGGGACTCGACCCTATGCTGAAATACATTCCGAAGCACATTCAGGATGCAGCTTTTGCGGAGTGCGGCGAGACTTTAGAGGGCGCCGGAGAAGCTATCTGGCAGTACAATAAAGGTATTGTAGACGCTATTTATGATTTGGTTCCTGCGGTGAAACCCCAGATTGCCATGTATGAGCAGTTCGGAATCCCCGGACTGGTTGCTTTCCAAAAAACCGTAAAGTACTGCAAGGAAAAGGGTTTGGTTGTTATCGGTGACATAAAGCGAGGCGACATCGGATCCACCTCTGAGGCATATGCGGTGGGACACCTTGGCAAAGTGGCAGTGGGAAGCAAAGAGTATTACGGATTTGACGAGGATTTCGCAACAGTCAATCCCTATCTTGGTTCTGACGGTGTGAAGCCTTTTATTAAGGTATGCAAAGAGGAAAAAAAGGGCATTTTCGTACTGGTAAAGACATCCAATCCCAGCAGCGGGGAATTTCAGGATCGACTGGTGGACGGAAAGCCTCTCTATGAAATCGTAGGAGAGCAGGTTGCCGCATGGGGAGCCGAGTGCATGGGAGATTCCTACAGCTATGTGGGAGCCGTGGTCGGCGCCACCTACCCGGAGCAGGGCAAAATTCTGCGTGAAATCATGCCCAAGGCATTTATTCTGGTGCCCGGTTACGGTGCACAGGGCGGAAAGGGTTCTGATTTGGTTCATTTCTTTAATCAGGACGGCTTGGGCGCTATTATTAATTCCTCCCGCGGAATCATTGCCGCATATCAGCAGGAGAAATACGCAAAATATGGCGCTCAGGGTTATGCGGATGCGTCCAGAGCGGCAGTGCTTGATATGAAAGAGGACATTGCACAGGCACTGGCAGCTTTATAAGCCGGTTCGGTGGCGGTAATATTCGTTTACTAAATTGCGATACCCCCATGCCTTTAACTGTTCGTAAGAAATCCGGTAGTTTCCTTTATAATGTCTGCCGGTGACGGTGTACCGGATATATTCTTTGAGGTAATCGTCAATACATTTTAATCCCTTATCGGTGGTAATGTTTGGAAAAAACCAGCGGCTCCATGTAAAGTCGGAACCGGATACGGGATTGTCTTTGCCGTACAGCTTGCGGTTGATGGAACAGATAAAACCAATGGCTGCCTTGTCGGCAGGCAATCCCTTTTTTTGCTGCCATCTGCGCAGCGCATGTGCCTTGCGGCGGATTTTGTGTTTCATTTTCCGAATCGTGTTTTCGGACAAATCTATAACGCCGTTGTGGTAGGAAAAACCGAGAAATTCCCACGGCTCGCCCGGCGCGGAAATGGACTCCTTGGAGTGATTAACCGCTAATCCCAGTTCCCCTATTTTAAAATAGAGTTCCTTTTGATACTGTTTCAGCGTATCGGCGTCCGGCGCAAAGAGCAGAATGTCGTCCGAATACCGAAAGTACGGGATATTCTGTGCCTGAAAATAAGAGTCCACGGAAGCTAAATAGAGATTGGCAAAAAAAGGAGAGACCGGAATCCCCGCCATGGCGCCCCTCTTTTCCTCCAAAAGCTGTCCGCGGAAAAGACAGTATCTGTCACATAGAATCTTTTCAAATATCCCGTAGAGAAAGGTGTCCCGCTTGCGGATGACCTCTAATTTTTCCAGCAAAATATTTACGTCAATGGAATTAAAGTAATTCTGAATATCCACCTTCAGGCAGTACAGGGAGGAAAAAGTCCGGTCGCTGCGAATCCGGCGGACAGCGTCCGCTGCGCCGTAGTTTTTGCGGAAAGCATAGCAGTTTTCACAAAATAAATCGTCATACAAATACAGCTTATAGGCGATGAATTTCAGCGTGATATTAATGTCGTCGGAGTAGGTGTACACAACACGCTTTTTTTCGGTGCCTTCCTTGCTGATAATCAGCTTTTCGGCGGGTTTATCCGGAAAATTGCCCTGACGGATAAGTTCTGCTGCGGAAAGGTACTTTTTGCCGGCAATATAGGCGGCAATGGCAGCGAGTTCTTTTTCGTCGGTGTGTCTGCCGCTTTCCCGGTAGGCGAGAAAGGCATTTAATTCTTCTTCATTTAACATATCAGGTATTGTGGTATTCAAAAGAATTCCTCCGGTGGTGAGAGATAAAAGTGCATAAAAAAAGAAAGAGAAAACGCTTTGAAGAGATAAAGCTGTGCTTATCTCACAAGACTGAACATACACGGGCTACCCACAAAACCGTATCTGTCGTGTATGCTTTGTCCGCCGTGGGTGCAATCATGGATTACATTTCTCTTTCTTTTTTCGCAAATTAAAATTTATCGGATATAGAGGCTAACCGTTCTGTAATGTATTCCTCCGTTGTGGGGAGATACTCCATAAAGTTCAGGCAGGGGATGCGGATAATCTGTTCGCAGTCCTCATGGGCAAGCCTCACGCTTTTGCGCCGGTAGTCGCTGTGGTCGGTTAAAATCAACATGGCAAGGTGCGGGGAACCGTCCTTACACAACAGGCAGGTGAAATCATATGCCTGCGGACTGCCGCCGTAACGGGAGGAGGGAACATTTTTCTCCAGTGTATACTCCGGATAGTTGGAGGAGCAGACGGATTCGATTCTCTCTTCCACGGATTTCTCCGGGGCGGAATATCTTTGTGTGCTGACCGGAGTGTGCGCAGAGCGGTTGCCTGAAGTTTCGCCGGTGGAGTCAAAAGCCTTGTCCAAGGCGTCATTTACGATTTTCTTTACACCCATTCGTAGTAAACTGTCAAATAATCCCATTTGGTTTTCCTCACTCTTCCATGTCGTGCAAAATCACGGAGTTGCGCTTTATCGGCACTGCAATCTGCGTGATATAGTCCTCACTGTTTTTGCCGCGGCTGGGAGGTCCCTCCAGATAAACGGAGCGGACGGGTGCTGTGGTTTCAATATGGTTTTTCTCCACATACTCAGCCAGTGCGCGAACTGCCGTGTTCGTTCCCTCGTAGGGTCCGCGGTAATAAATGCACAGGGCGGGAGTCGCAGCGAATTCCATCCGTTCTTCTCCCTGAAAATCGTCTTTCAGCGGAATACAGCACAGCAAATCAAGAGCAGAAGGGTCGTTTCCCATGCGGATGGTAAACATTCTGTCAATCAGAGACATGGAACCGGTTTTGGCTGCGGCGATATAAGTTTCGCGGAGATTTGCGGCTGCCTCTGAAGTGTCTTTGCACTGATACTGACGGCAGAAGCATGTCTGCTTTGGCAGGGTTGTCACGTGAACCGTCAGGTCACCGTGTTTTGTCGAGCGCACCTGCAGCATCTGGATATTTCTGTCAAGGGCAGCCCGCACCTCCAACAGGTGTGCCAACTGCTGGTCGATATTTCCCGTGTTATAATAGTAGTCCTCAATTTCCAATAAGGACAGACCGACTGCCTGCAAGGAACGGATAGCGCGGATTTGCGTCATGTTATCGGCAGTGTAGTAACGGTAGCCGCTGGTCTCGTTCTTGTATGCCGGTGTCAGCAACCCCATATTTTCATAGACCAAAAGGGTTTTGCGCGTCACACCGAGTATTTTTGTGATTTCTCCCATCCGGAATAGAGTTTCGCCATTTCTTTGCATTTTCGTGTACCCCCAAAAAGTTTAAAAATTGGATAAATTCCTTCCACAATTCGACTTGTCCCCGAAGGGACATAGTATAATCAGTATAACAGAACATATGCAAAATTGCAAGAGGAGAATGCGTATGAGAACAGTATAAGCAAGAATTTATCGATTTCCTGCCTGTCCATTTTTTATAGACCTCGTGAATGCCCTCAAATGCTTGATTTTACAGGCTTTGAGGGCATTTTTGATTAGAGAGGAAACTATCGTAACTTATCGTAAAATGGTGTAATTTGATGAAAAAAGTGTGTAGTAAAGTGTGTAGTAATTCGTAGGAAGGATACGCCAAATATCAAGAGTGGCAGTGAATTCGTCCATGTGTTTGTAGAGATACAGATGCATGGACTTTTTTTATTTTGGTTACGAAGAATTACCCAGACGGATGCAGATGATAGCGGTTCTTACCTTCAATAATCAACTGGAAAATACGTCTTACCACAGCAGCGGCTTCTTCATCAACAAGCCGGTGGTTGTTATCTTCCGGGTCTTTTTTGTATCCGTAGATGGCATTAGAAGTCAGATGCTTGAGTGATACATCGCCACATATAAGCCGCATAGAACTTTGTCATACGAAAGGCGAAGGGGGAACGGAAATGCTCCTATCTGCCTCACCAAAAAGAGAAATGTGAAACGGGGGCGAAGCAATGAACCGTCCAAGCGGCTTGAAGGCAAATCGACCGTTGCTCCGTGTGGGCTTGCTTTTATTCGGATATTCGTATATAATGTATCGTATTGAGTATTATCCATGCGGAGGTGCGGTATGAACGGGATCAAGGGCTATATCACCATTCGGGAGGCGTCCTATCGTTGGGGCGTATCGGAGCGGCGGGTCAATCAGTATTGCGCCGAGGGGCGGATCCCCGGCGCGTCCCGGTTCGGACGTTCATGGGCGATCCCGGAAAACGCAGAAAAGCCGTCCGACCCGCACTTCAAGGGGCAGTGCCGCAATTCCGGCAGGACAAGCACCTGACGGATACCCCTCCGCATTGGAAGCATCCGCAAAAAGGAGGTGAACAGTATGGCTTGCGACGAGAGCTTATACCGCCAGTATCTGAGCGGTGACGACGAAGGGCTCAATGCCCTGATGAAAAAATACGGCGACCCCCTGACCTTGTATATCGACGGCTATCTGCACGACGTTCACGAGGCGGAGGAGCTGATGCTGGATGTTTTCGCCTATCTGTTCACCAAAAAGCCGAAGATACGGGACGGCGGCTTCAAGGCGTATCTCTATAAGGCGGCGCGGCACATGGCACTGCGCCATAAGAGCAGACGAAAGCCCCTGTTCAGTCTCGATGCGCTGACCGGCGAGCCGGACGGGCGGCTGCTGGCGGAGGAGGTTATACAGACTGAAGAGCGAAACCGCATCCTGCATTTCTGCATGGATGAAATGAACCCGGACTATCGGGAAGTCCTGTATCTCACCTATTTTGAAGGCATGAGCTACGCACAGGCGGCGGAGGTCACGGGAAAAACGGTAAAACAGATCACCAACATGGTGTATCGCGGAAAAGAGAGCCTGCGAAGGCTCTTGGAACGGGAGGGAATCACAAATGCGGAGTCATGAAGAGCGCGTTGCGGAGACAAAGTGGCGCATTGCCAAAATTGAGCGGGAGAAACGGCTGCGACGCAATACGATCACCATGGCTTCCGCTGTGGCGGCATGCCTTGTACTGCTCATAGGCGCGTCCATCGCCATGCCCGGCATTGCCGCAAGCATCCAGGCAGGCGACTATGCGGGCTTTGAAACGGCGGCCAGTATGTACGGCGGCGGTGCGGCTTTGGGATACATTGTTATCGGGCTGCTGGCCTTTCTTCTCGGCGTGTGCGTGACCGTTCTGTGCTTCCGGCTGCGGCAGATGAGCCGTGAGGACGGGCAGGATAAAGAAAGCGAGGGGATTCATGGAGCTGATTGAGAACCTGCTGCAACTGCTGGTCACGTTCGTGGGTGCGCTGCTTTCTGGCATATCCTACCGGAAAAGCCGCAGGCAGGCGTATTTTCTGCTGCTGTGCTTCTACGGCTGCTTTGCCCTTGGTTCGCTCTACTGGACGCTGTACCTGCTGCTGTTCGATACCACGCCGCGGGTCTTTTATGTGTCGGAGTTCGGCTGGGTGGCCAGCGTAATTTTCCTACACATTTTGCAGGTCACTCTCGCCAGTCAGGACGAGCGTGCCTTCCGCTGCCGCAGGGCATGGCTTGCGCCTGCGTTCGGCGTGCCGCTGCTGGCGTTCTACTGTGCTTTCGGGGACATCCTCTCTAACCTGATCTGGTGCGGCATAATGATCGAGCTCTCCTACTGCGCCATACGGGGGCTTTCTTATGCAGACACCCAGACGGGCGCAGTGCGGAATATGCGGTGGTTTCACATCGGCGTGCTGTGCTTTGTGTACGCAGAATACCTGCTGTGGACGGCGGGCTGCTTCTGGCCGGATACCTCACCGGCAAGCCCAACCTTCTGGTGCGATATGCTGCTGACGCTTGCGATTCTGGGGCTGCTGCCCGCCATGAGAAAGGCGGTGGACGCATGACCTACATCGAAAATATCTTTCTGTGCATGGTGTCCCCGCTGCTGGTGGCCGCTTTGTGCATGGGCAGGCGGCAGCTCCGCTTCTTCCTGTTCTGCATCGCCGGGATGGGGGTGTGTCTGCTTTCGGCCTATATCAACACCTTCCTCGCGGCGGTATGTCAGGCGGACGCCCTTGCCGCCACGGCGGAGATCGCGCCGGTGGTGGAGGAAATGATGAAGCTGCTGCCGCTGGT
>CAKRYI010000010.1 GCA_934426825.1 uncultured Acetatifactor sp.
TCAAGGTTCTGTGTTGCTGTTCTCAGCGGCAACTCTGATATAATATCATATGTCGTTCGCTCTGTCAACAACTTTTTAAAACTTTTTTCGACTTTTTTCAAAGTCATTTTGTTGTTTTCGGTGTTTTCCTCAACAACGAATCTGAGTATACCATTCCAATCTGTACTTGTCAACACTAAAAATCAATTTTTTTGCAATTTTTTACACAATTTCATTTTTATCAAAAAAGAACCCCCACCGGGATTCTTTTCCGCCTCCGCCATCAGTTCTCCATCCATGGCTCAACGTCCTTGAGTGACTTTGCCTGTGTGATTGCCAAAAGCTCCACATTGCAGTTCATAATCTTTCCCACAATATAGGCAGCCAGTCCTGCAGCCATAATTACCAGTTCCAATGTATAGTTCTTCCAATTTATCCCTATATCGGCAAAACCTACACTTTCTGAAACAAGCAGAACAATCATGGCTACAAAAGACACCATTCCCATCATTTTTAACCATTATCATAGTTTTTGAACAAAAAATGGATTCTCATTTGTATGTCTCCCTCATAATTTCCCTATCTCATTTTTCTATCTGTTGCTACACACGTTTTCGTTGCACACATTTTCATAGAAACTCCGTTGCAGTAACCCCTGCCATTAACAGTCCTACTGTAACTGAACCGTATACATATTGGTGTTATTTGATAACTGTAGCGTCACCGTAGACAGATTTGCCGCCGTATCTTCATCCAGTTCGGCTAACAATACCGCCTCCACATTCTCGCCCGCAGCAACCGTTGCTCGGTAGGTGGACAGATCGTTCATCAGCATTGTCACAAGTGCGCCGCGGGTTACACTGCCGTTTACCTTTATCCGAATGGCTGTACTCTGGGAAAGGATATCCACAAGCTGCCCATCCTGTGTCTGATTGCTGATATTGAATTTGAGGACAAGCAGTTTTTTTCCTGCAGCCGCATCCAGTGTAAAATAATCACTCTCTGAACTATTCTCAGGGTAACTGTCACAAACCTCGCTGCCCGTATAGGAAACCGTCACTCCCTCCGGCAGTCCGAAAAATGCCCCTATCGTTCCTACCGTATTGCTTACAGTCTCCTCCCCTGCCATAATTTCAGGGGTCTCCTCAACCGTATCTTTATTTTCCGCCTCCTGCCGAAGCATCTCCTGCAATTCGTCCCTTTCCTTTATGGCAAGCAGCTTCTGGATTCTCTCCTCCACCTGCTCGTACGGAACCAGACGACTTCTGTTGTTGGCGTCATAGCGAAGCAGCGTCAGCCCCGCATACTCCCCTATCGTCCATTCCTGCTCCGGCGTCATATCCGGCATATTACTTCCGCATCCGGTCAGCAAAGTGACAATCGCCGTTGCCGCAGCAAATCCCTTAATATAATCTCGCTTCATAGGCACTCCAATCCTATTTTATCTTTACCGCATTACTTTGAATGGTTGCTTCTTTTCTCAAGAATAATATAAATTGCGGCAATAATCAATGCAATAATTCCAACTATGAAGAATAAAATTGTTTTTTGCAGAGTCGGAGCCTTAAAGAAATCATAAAGCACCAGTTTTCCGCACACAATCAATGCCAAAACCAGACCATATAGCCGCACTGCCTTTCTTTCCCTGACAAATCCGATTCCCACACAGGTAAGCGCAATCGCCATCAACAGAATACTGTTGACAAAGGGCATGGTTGTTTTGAAAATCAATGCCATGTATGTCAAAAATACGGCAAGCACCATATATTTTCCCTTGAAATTCATGTGGCACTGTTCCTGTAAGGTAAACACAATCGTGGCAATTCCGAATATCAGCATGCACAAATAGGTAATGTACGCATTCCGGTATATGGGATTGGTTAACATTAAGAAACACACTGCCTGTCCCAGCAACGCAAGGATATTGTATATCAGTATGTTTTTACCCTGCCACCGTTTCACATGATTAAAGGCAAGGATACCCGCCAGCAGGATTCCCACCGCCACCGGAAGTTTTAACACCGTCGGCAGATAAAGAACCGCCTGTATTGCCAGTGCCGCCGTCAAGACGCTTTCAAACGCAGTCTGCCAGTAATGAATGAAAAGTATGGAAAGAATCGCTCCCAGCAGTAAAATGCCGGCTACCACCATGACTTCCACATCCCCGCTCACTGGGAAAAGCTGTGCCTGTTCATCAAGCAGCAGAATACCTACCCATACCGTCAGCACCATATCATCCACTTTATAGGTAACAGCGTTCTTCTTTCGTAAAGTGATTACCTTCGTTGCCACCAAGAATACCAGCAGGCAAACTGCCCCCGGAATATTGCTGTCAAAGAAAATGCTCATCCATACCGCCATAAATGTCATTCCGGTATAAATATGCTGTACACCATCCACCTTGCAAAGTTTCATCACCAGTATAGCAATAAGGTGCACCACGCAGACTGCCACCAGCATGATGGAGTCCAATCCAAACCACAATGAGGCTTCTTCCCCACCGATAACCATAATCGGCAGCATAAACGCAAAGAGAACATTTGCCATATGGTAAAAAGTAATGGCAGTCACCCGTGCGCTTCCGTCCTGCTGCCATGCAAATTGTCTTCCCAGTAAAAATTGATGAACCAGTAACATTCCCACTGCCAGAAGTCCTATCTGCCACGGCTCTGCGGATTCGTTATATGTAAAAATAACGGCGTACACAAATGTGAAAACCGCATTGACTGCCATGTGCGTAATATTGAAAGCGGTCCGATATTTCTTAATCGGAAAAAGTACAAACACCAAGTTCATTGCCAATACAAGTGCTATCAGTACGGGTGACAGTGTCATATTCCACTCTATATTTTCCACCGCAAGGAAGCACAGGAAGCCTCCCAGCAATCCGACAATACGATACACTATCGCATCTCTTTTTCTGCTGAGTGCGACCGTTCCGCCGGCAATAGCCACGGTGATTCCAAGAGTAATCCACTCGTCCGTAAACGAATTCTTCAGAGCGTCCCCGAACAAATGCCACCTGCCGTAGCAGATAAGCGTGGTAAGGAACAGACCTCCTAACGCTATCGACGTAAATACTTTTCCAAGCATGGGCAGCTTGCGGTATACCAAAAGTTCCGACACTGCCAGTGTAATGGCACAGACTGTATAGAGGCAGATTCCCTTGCCGAGATTTCCCGCCAGTGTCATACCCAGTGTAACCAGCGCCGCTAAAATAAAGACGCCTCCCACAATGCTGAGCACCAATGCTCCAATGGTAAATTCCGTCTGCTTCGGTTTTGCGGCAACAGTTCCCGCATATACTGCCTGCACAGGCTGTCCGCCCGCGGGTGCTGCATATGCTACCTGTGTTGCCCGTCCGGCTCCCGGCTGTTTTGCAGGCTCATCCAACAGGTTGAAATATTCACTCTGCGCTTCCGGCTGCACCGGCTGGGACTGTACCATCTGCTGTACCGGCTGTGGTTGCACTGCCTGCGCTTGCGCCATTCCCGGCTGTACCGGCTGTGACTGCACTGCCTGCGGCTGTCCCCCGGCTCCCCACGGCTGATATTGCACCGCATTTACCCTCTCGTATATGGCACAATTCCGTTTCAATTCCTCCGCCAGTAAATCCGCCTGATATTTCTGCTGAATCAGTCTCTGCCGAAATCCACGCAGATAATTGGCAAAGTTTTCGTCCCTTGTCTCTGTCAAAAGACGGTTTACTTTATCTTCCAGCTCCTCCAATAATCCTCTGTTCTCTCCAAACCCGTTCAACTCTCGCTCCCTCTTTTCCTTTTATCTTTTTCTAAATATAGCATATCTGTACGCATCTTGGCTATAGCAATTTGCATAGAGATAAATTCCGTCCTCACGGTATTCCTTTTCCAAAATCGTTGCGTTTTCCATAAGATAAGAAGCAGCACCTGCCTTATCATAAGGAATCAGAAATTCACAATTCACATGGTTCCGATAAACCTTATTCTTAATCAGCCCCAGCAGCTCCTCCAGCCCGACACCGTTTGCCGCCGAAAGATAAATCTGATTTTCCCGAACCTTCGGCAGTTCTTTCATATTACATTTATCTGCCTTATTGTATACTACAATCTGCGGAATATCGCCCGCTTCCAGTTCTTTCAGTGTCTCCTCCGTCACCTTCATCTGCTGTCTGTAATTTTCATCCGAGAAATCAACTACCTGAACAAGCAAATCCGCATAACGGACCTCCTCCAACGTCGAGCGGAACGCCTGCACCAGCCCATGAGGCAGTTTATGGATAAATCCTACCGTATCCGCCAAAAAGAACGGCTTATTGTCTCCGGTATCAATGCTTCGGACACTGGTTTCCAGTGTGGCAAAAAGCATATCCTTTTCCAGTACCGTTTTCTCCGGTCCGTTGCCGTAAGCGTCCACCATCCGGTTCAGTATGGTGGATTTCCCTGCGTTTGTATAGCCGACCAGTGCCACCTGCGGCGTGCGGGACGCATTTCTCCTCTTTCGCTGGGTCATACGGGACGCGGCAATCACCTGCAATTCCTTTTTCAGTTCACTGATGCGATGCTCAATCTTTCGTCTGTCCAGTTCCAGTTTTTTCTCGCCCGCTCCTTTGTTGCTCATGCTTCCGCTGGCGCCGCCCTGACGGCTCAGCGCTTCATTCATTCCCACCAGCCGTGGAAGCATATATTGCAGCCTTGCCGTCTCCACCTGCAGTTTTGCCTCTCTCGTCTTTGCCCGCAGCGCAAAAATATCAAGAATCAGATTGGTTCTGTCAAAAACGGGCAGTTCCAGTTCTCTTCCCAGATTGCGCACCTGCGAGGGGGACAGCGCATTGTCAAAAACCACTTCCTCCGCCTCACAGTCTGCGGCGTATTCTCTCACCTCATGCACCTTACCGGTTCCGATATACAAAGCCTTGTTCACCATTTCCAGCCTCTGGGTGATAATTCCGACCACTTCTCTCTCCGCAGCCTCCGCAAGACTTTTCAGTTCCTCCATGGAACGTTCAAAATCGTCCTCCTCCCCGGTGTCCACACCCACAAGCAGTACCCTGACTTTTCTTTCTTCTGTTAATTGTTCTGTTGTCTGCTCCAATTCGTCTTTCCTCATAATCCATTCATCGGTTATGCCATTTCCAGTTCAAACCAGAATAACACCCCGTTATCAAAATTTTCCACTCCATACTGCTGGTTCATGGAATCCATAATTGCCTTTACAATGGACAAGCCCACACCGCTTCCGCCGTACTCACGGGTTCTTGCTTTATCCACCTTATAAAATTTCTCCCAGATATGTTCCACCGAATCCGCCGGAATAGGTGTGCCTGTGTTAAATACGCAGACACGCACTTTACCGTCCTTCTGTTCCAGTTTTACGTCAATCAGCTTTTCTCCAGCACAATGGTTTACTGCGTTGGAAAAATAGTTCATGAACACTTCTTCTGTCTTAAATTCGTCCGCCCAGACAAACATCGGAGCATAGTCATCCATCCGCACACTGATTTCATTCTGTTTTGTCAGGATTGCCGCCGACTGGATATAGTTTTTAATCAGCGCCACCAAATCAAACCGCTCCATGTCCACAACGTCATTGCCAAATTCCAGCTGGTTCAGGGTGAGCAGTTTTTTCACCATGTTATTCATCTTCGCCGCTTCATCCATAATGACCTCGCAGTAAAAATTCCGACTCTCCGGGGCATCATTAATCCCCTCATGCAGCCCTTCGGCGTACCCCTGAATCAGGGCAATCGGGGTCTTTAATTCATGGGACACGTTGGATAAAAACTCCTTGCGCATCTCATCGATTTCTTCTTTTTTCTCAATATCTTTTTTCAGCTCATTATTCGCTGTTTTCAGCTCCGAAATTGCCTGCTCTAAAGACAGGGACAGCTTGTTAATATTTTCTCCCAAAAGGTCAATTTCGTTGTGCGCTTTTCCCTGATATTTCGCATCAAAATCCAGATGAACCATGCGCTCCGAAATAGTGTTGAGTTCCAGAATAGGCTTAGTGATTTTGCGGGAAGTGCACCATATAATGATTCCCCCCGCAAGCACGCCCATACAGCCGACATAGGTAAAAAATCTTTTTGCGATTGCCGCACTCTCCTGAATACTTTCAATCGGAGTTCTCAAGATAAAGGAAATACCGGTATTCAGCCGTCCGAACATTTCCAGCGATTCATTTCCGGTGGTGCCGGTTTTTTGAAGCCAGCAATCCTCTCCCTGCTCCAAAAGCGTCACGTTATCCGTGTAGACTCCAAAAACATAACCTATCAGTCTCTGTTCCAGTTCTTTTCCGCCGTTTCCGGAATAGTATTTCACTTGGGAGTTAGCATCCATAATACAGATTGTCAGATTGTATTTTCTACATATGCCGTCTAATTCCTTCACAAATTCAACGGAACCGTAACTGTCACTGTTGGCAGCCTGCTTAATCGTCTCATAAGCATCGTAAATCACTTTCTTTTTACTCTGCATATAATACTGACCCAAAAACAACGTATTTACGAGCCAGCACATCAGAATCACACCCGACATAAGCCCTATGAAAATCAAAGAAAACTGCCTTCTGATAGAAGGTCTGATTCCATGTTTCATGTTATCATCTCCCAAATTCAATTTAAGGGGAGTAGTCCGATATGCCACTCCCCCGTTCAATCCCAAATCTCTTTTATTCAACTTTGAAAATTGCAATTACATTTTCCAGTTTTGCGACCAGTTCATTAATACTCTTCGTCTTTTCGCTGATGGTGTTTATATCTGTCACCATATTCTGAATACTTGCGGTAACCTCCTCATTGCTTGCCGCATTTTCCTCACTCAAAGCACTCAAATCCTCTACCCTGCCGGTAATATTATCCTTGCTGCTGTCCAAGGTTTCTGTACGGCCGCTGATATTTTCAATCTGCTCTAAGCTCTTTGTAATCTCCTGATTCAGTTCCTCAAAACTTCTCTGTGTCTCGCTTATCTTCTGCTGCTCTTCATCAATAATCTGCTTGATTTCATCCGCAAGCTCCACACTCTTGCTGGACTGTTCAAATATTTCTTTTGCAATTTTGTCAATCTGGTCAGCACCCTGACTGGACTGCTCGGAAAGCTGACGGATATTCTCTGCCACAACAGCGAATCCTCTTCCCGCTTCACCGGCTCTTGCCGCCTCGATACTTGCATTTAAGCTCAGCAGCTTTGTCTGATTGGTAATGGACTGAATGAACTCTACCGCCTCGTTTATCTTTTCAATACTCTCATTGGTGGAGTTAATCTGTTCACTAATATCATTTACGGCACGCACGGATTTGTGACTGCTGTCCATGACATCACTCATAGATTTCTTCGCCGTTTCGTTTACTTTGGAAATGGATTCGGAACTCTTGCCAAGCGTCTCCACATGGTCTGCTATAGAATTGATATTCTGCCCCATATCCATAATTTCATGATTCACATTCTGGACATTCTCTGCCATACTTACCGATGCAGTTGCCAGTTCTTCCACTGCCTCGTTTATCTGTCCGGCACTGCTGTTTAAGTGGTCGCTCAATTCGTCCACTTCATCCACACTGCCTGCCAAATCTCTGGCGGAATCCTTGGTATCCAGCACAATTTGCTTTAAATTTTCCTTTATTTTATTGGCTGCATGAATCAGCATATGTGTCTCGGCAATAGCAGATTTTGCTTTTATCTCTTCCGAAAGATTGCCGTCCGCTATCACTTCCATGCTCTCTGCAACACTCTCAAGGGGGGTTCTTACCTTGAATGCCACAAAAAGCATAACCACGCCAAACGCAACCAATAACACAGCATCAATCACGTACATCTTATTTGCAAGTGCGGAAGCCGCATCATTCACTATGGAAGCCTTTTCCCCCGCAAATGCCATTCCTATCACATCACCCTCTTCGGACCGGACGGGCATATAATATACATAATAACTGATTCCGTTTATTTTTATATTCTTATCTCTGTAATCGTTGCCGGCTTTCACACGTTCCCACACTTTGCTGTCCGCCTGTGTATCCTCAATACGCTCTCCCTGTTCGTTTTTGATGGACGTCAAATATCTGGTGTCGCCTTCAAAAAACGTAAGCTCAATGTCTGAATTTTTCAATGAATCAATAAATTCATAGCTGACATCATCTTTGCACAGAATATTTTCCCGAATATCCCATGTAAAATACTGCTCCACGGAAATAGCGCATGCCTGCAGACGGGAATAGGTACTCTCCTCTAAATTGCTCTCCAGCTGTTTTGCCGCCAACACTGTGAGGATAACTCCTATCGTCACCATAGGAATATATCCTATCATTAAAATTGTGCTTAAAAAACTTAGTCCCTTAGATTTTCTCTTCTTCATCTCAATTCCCTCTCTTTGGTTACAAATTAATTAAGAATGATTATACCATGAGCGTAGAAAAGGAAGCGTCCCGCAGGGACATTTTCTTTTCAAGCCATGGCTTTGTATAATCCGCCATGAAATGGCGGCAAGACGGCTTCCCTTGCCGGTTTGACTTCTACGACAGTAGAATGATTATACCACAAACAGAAAGAATTGACAAATCAATGAGCATTTCTTTTGCAAAATTTCGATTTCAAATCTGCCATTTCCAGACTTAATCCTGCTCCATCTTATACCCTACACCCCAAATGGTTTTTATCATATCTCCTTTGTCACCCATCTTACTTCTGAGTTTTTTCACGTGGGTGTCAATGGTACGGGCATCTCCGAAATAATCATAATTCCATACATGATTTAAAATATTTTCCCTTGAGAGGGCAATTCCCCTGTTTTCCATAAAATATTCTAAGAGTTCAAATTCCTTGTAACTTAACTCCACATCTTTTCCGTCTATCAGAACCTGATGTGCCGCTTTATTCATCTCAATTCCGCCACAGCTTAATACTTCATCCTTTTCTATCTGATTGGTGCGGCGCAAAATTGCCTCAATGCGTGCCACAAGAATCTTCGGACTGAACGGTTTAGAAATATACTCATCCACGCCCAGTTCAAATCCCTGCAGTTCGTCCCGTTCGTCCGTGCGCGCCGTCAGCATAATAATAGGCACTTTGGAGTAGGCACGAATTTCCCTGCACACCTGCCATCCGTCCATCTTGGGCATCATGACATCCAGCACAATCAGTGCAATATCCTTTGTTTTGAAAAAGATGTCCACCGCCTGTTCTCCGTCCTCTGCCTCTATCACTTCAAAATTACTTTTTATCAGAAAGTCTTTTACCAGCTTGCGCATTCTGCTTTCGTCGTCTACTACCAGTATTTTTAGCTTTTCCATAGGTATTCCTCCACGCCAAAACAATTCTTTCTGCCTAAATAGTAATATAAAAATATGTCCGAAATGTGAAATTTTACGATTACTCTGTCTCCATCTGTAATTCCCACTCTTTTTCCCGGACTGCCTGCTCGCGTTGTGTCAACTGCTGCTCCCACTCCGCATAACGGTTGGTAATTACCTTTTCATAATTTAACACATTGGGCTGCTCCGCATTCAGCGTAATAACAAACATTGCAATAATAGCCAGTCCCAAAAAGATATTCAAAATCACCGAAATGGTAAATGACGCTTTTTTCTTCTCGTTCTTCGCCTCGGAGGGCTTTACTCTCGTTTTTGCCGGACTATGCTCTTCCCGCATCCGGTTGGAAAAGCTCTGGTAAATCGGGATTGGCGTAACATCCTTACTGTCAATACTTTCCTGTGTGAGCAAATACTCCTGAATCTGTTTCAGATACAAAATTCCTATGGGAGTTTTAAAAATCCGGTCATGAATCGCCTGATTGTAAATCCTTAAAATTGCCTCCGGATTGGAATAGTCCATCCGGTTCTCCATATAGTCAATCTTTCTGCGCTCCAACGCAGCCATATCCGCATCCTTGTCCGTGTCAAAGGAAAAGCCGTCCGTCACCTTATTGTCTATATTTCTTATCTCTTCCAAAATGTACCCTGCCTCCTGAACGTTTTACTGTCTCACTGGCTTTTATTATAAAATGTTGCAGCAGATGCGTCAATCCATTCTGTTTACTGCCACTATCTCCTGCTATCGCTTCTTTTGCTATTGGAACGAAGTCTCCGGTAAAGACAGCAAAAAGGGCAGCCTGAGACTGCCCTTTTTTATATGACTGTTTACCCCACTTTTTAAGTCAAAAAGATTACACAAAATCCAACTCTTTATCTGTAATGATTTCTTTCACTTCTTCTATCGCTTTATCCGTGGCACTTGCTATCTGCTCTGCCGTGAAACCATTCTTGTACATATTCAGAATGATTTTTGCCTCTCCGATAGCAATACCCTTCGCCTCACCTATAGCAATGCCTTCCTCTTTTATCCCCTGACTTAAGTTACACATAATGCTCACATCCTCTCTCAAATCCTCTTCCACAGGAATATCGTATTCCTTTTCCATGATGTTCAGCTTTTCGTCTACGGTAAGCTCCTTCGATAACAGTGCACCGAGCAGACGATGCAGTTCATAGGTTTCGTCATGCTCCGGCAGTTCTTTCGCCAGACCGATCATGACGACCTGAAATTCATCTACTGTCTTTACCAGTATATGTGCCAGTATGCTCTTTTGTCCCAGTAACCGCTTGGCACTGGTGTCATACTGGGCTTCCCTGTCTGTTGCACTTACTGCATTTTTTAATTCCCTATTCATCGGGTCTTTCCTCCTTTGTTATGGAATATTTTTATCCATGGATTCCAGACCTTCTCCAAAGCAATCTCCGTATTTATTATATCCTGTCCGTTGTATCGATACAACCAATTTTTCAAATTTCTGTTCCCTGAAAAAAAAAGTAAAATCATGATTTTCCGGCACTGTATGATACAAAAAATACCAAAGAGGGCATACGACAGGAAAATGGGAACGTAAGCTATGCACCATAAGCAAAAAGGGCGAGGTATATGTCAACCTTGCCCTTTTTCTACAGCATGCAGTTTTCAGTTCAGCAAACCGGAAGCTGTCGATTTTATCCCAACGCCGATATCCAGTAGCTCAACACAACAGTCAAGCATACTACGCTCGGAATAAAATACAATTATCCTCATTGTGGCAGCATCATTCATAGGGTGAAAACCACGCCTCCAAAAGACTGCCATCATCCGCGAACAATGCCACGGTAGCACCCGTACCGTCCTCATACGTTACATATGTCTGGTAATACTCTGCTGTCCATTCTGTCCTGCTGCCGTCCGGCTTTTGCAGGGTAATGCTTTCCTTATACTGCAACGGGGCATCAGATTCTGCCACCGGATATCCTGCCTTTTCGCAATATTGTACGGCATTATCATGTATCGTTTGTTCCGACACAGCACCAGCTGCCCTCTCCATAAAATCTCCCATTCCCTCATTTTCGGAAAGCCAGCCAACAGGATACCGGGATATATGTATTATCTTACCGGTTGCCGCCTCCAGCCAAATCTGATAATCGTCTGATTCTTCAAAAGAACAGTTTGCTATCCAGTATTCCTTTGCATCACGGCTCATGCCGCTGTCCGTTCGTTCCTGCGCATAGGCATTTTGCTTTTTATCAAGGCTGATGTTTTCGGGTTTCGCCTCCACAGACAAAATATTCTTTAGCGCATCCTCCGCCCTGTGTTTTGCTTCCTTTTCTGTCAAGCCGCCGTTATGGCTGCCACATGCCGACAATACCATCAACATAACAAGAAACAAAATTCCAACGTGCTTTAGGGGAATATTTTTACCACTCATAACAAACCTCCTATACCTCTGGGGGAACTATTCCTCCCGGATCTAATATAACAGAAGATACTATAGACGTTCCACCTGCGAAATAAACAGTTCCCCTACACCATAACTCAGAGCCATAAGAATCTCCTACTTGTTCATTTGAAGGTGTTAACAACGTATATGTTCCATTAGGGCTTAAAATTTGATTTGAATTAACATATGACTTTCCAGTATCCCACCCTTTATCTACTTTATTTTCCATCACTAAGACCGTTGGACTACCTCCAGAAACCCATGTTGCCTGATAATTCAAGGATGCCCTATTTCCGCTTGCATTCCATGTAACCACCATAGTTGTCCTTAATGTACATCCTTGTCCAGAAACAGGTGAATATCCATATTGTTTGACATCAGGTACCGTCACCGATGTCAGTGCATATTCTTTATATAATTCGTCTTGATATATGTATTCACCAATCAGTTGCGATGTACAATATGTATTTACATCATAAACATCAGATGCTTCTATTTCAGCATCCCATTCTATCCCTGTATCTCTGCATAATTCATCTACTCCAAGCTTTGCTCTATGTATTAATTCGTTTGTCTCAACTATAGGTATTTCACTGTATAGTTGAATTTTTTCCTGTAGCGCTTTTTCTTTAACTACTACATCATTTGAAGATGCTGCCTTGACTTTTACATCTCCATAGGTACCTAAAAGCAACAGTGAACTAACAACAAGTGCCAATAACTTAATACCTTTTCTCATACTCTTCCTCCTATTTGATATATAGATTGATTAATAGTTACCCCTATCCAGTTTTCATCTCTATAAACTTTATACATTTAAAATCATCCTTTATAGCAAAATGATATCATATTACGCAATGTTTGTCAACAACATTTTACCTTTATGAATAGTATACAGGCAAATCCTAGAAAAAGTACCTTACTCAAGTAATTATTTACGCTCTAAAATTCTCATTTTTATCATTTCATGAACTTCTCATCCGCAAACATTCCATTGGTGATATATCTCTTTTTTTATCAGAGAACAATATACTCCATTCCTCTTTGCCCTTTTTCTTCTGCCCAAGATGCAGTTATAAAACTTCCATAGAATAATGCCTTCAAACAAGATAAATCCCCCTCAACAATCAATATACATATATCCATCCCCTTCTTCCGGTTCGCCTTCCTCTGCCTGTACCATATCATTCGGTTCCATAAACAGAAGTAGCCGTTGTGCTTCCTCCTTTGATTTGAATATTTTAACTTCGTCTGTCACCTTTTTCTTTTCCATGCACCAGGTGGGACTATCCAGAAAATCCTTCAAATTATCTGCAATCCGATAAATGTTTTTCCCACTGTCAATATATAAAACCGGAACGGCCTCATCCAGTCCAACCGTTCCCTGAAAGCCTGCGAAATATCCTCCATGGCTGTCCTTTGCAAATATATCAATCCATGGCACCGAATAAAAATCCGCTATCGGCACATCGTCATCAAACAAAAAACATATATCAAATAGGTCTGCCAATTCCTGATACTCTCTGCATTTTTCATTTACCGCCATACTGTAAATCGTCGTTCCCGCCCACACCGGCTCGTAATCCGTAAAAAAGTAAGAAACCGCCTCCGGGTGTGCTATTTTATCAATATAAATCTTTTCTTTCATGTACAACACCTTTCCTCTTTTGTAATACGCTCTTTTGTCCATAAAAAATATCGTCAAGAAACAATATAATGTTAATAGCCTCTGCTATGTACAAAACCTCCTCCATATCTGCTTCCAGCACCAGCGAAAATCTATCTTCCCGATACTTTGTGTGGTCACAATGCTCTCTCTCCGATAAACGGTATCTCCGACAGCATAACAGATTTCACCGATTTTGCTTCCCGCCTCCACAGGTGCCGTCAGTGTTTTTTTCATCTGAATCGACACCTGCACTTCCTCGTCCGCACGCATCAGGATTCCTTGTTTTTCCTCTGAAACAGCCGTATCAGCCACATTACCCACGCCGCCATTTTCCGCCTCTCTCCTTTCTGCTATTTCTACTTTAGTATATGCTGTTTCTCCGAGTTTATTTACCTGTCCCATTTCCACCGGAACCGGCTCTAATTTTTCCTCCGCATATGCAATGTCCTCTCTCAAAAAATCACGGTAAAAATAATTGTCGATTCCATACTGCATCAGCTTGGACGTGTCGCTCCATTTATAGGTTTTATGATTCGGCCACCCGCAGGCAAGCAGCGCCACCACAAAAGTCCGTTCCTCCCGCTGCACCGCTCCCACATAGCAGTAGCCCGCCTTATTTGTAAAACCGGTCTTTCCACTGATAGCACCTTCAAACATAGTAAGCAGGGCATTGTGATTATTGCAGTGAAAACTTCTGCCGTTTGCCGTAAATCCGTAGGACGGTGTCTCCGTGACAGCCAGAAAATCCTCCTTTTTTTCGGAGTCCCGGACGCAGTAGCACATTATTCTTGCCAAATCCGCAGCCGTGGTATGGTGTTCCTTTTGCACCTGCGTCCCGTCACTTAGCGTTATGGTTTCCACAGCGTCTAACCCGTTTGGCGTAATAAAATAAGTATCCGTGCAGCCTATTTGGGCAGCTTTTTCATTCATCAACTGTGCAAAGGCAGCTACCGCCCGCTTGCTCTCCTCCACAGTCGGATTTTCACCGTTCCCTGTGCTTTCTTTTTCTGACATGGCAAGATGTTTTCGTCCGATATGCTCTGCAAGCGCCACCGCCGAATCGTTATGGGACTCCAGCATTAAGGAATGCAGCAGGTCCCTCACCGTATATTGCTCTCCCTGCCTGATATACAATTTCACCTTGGGCATGGAAGCTGCATAGGAAGATACCGTTACCGTTTCGTCCAGACAATCCTCCTCCAAGGTCAGAATACAAGTCATAATCTTGGTGGTACTTGCCATCGCCATTGGCTCCCCGGCATTTTTTCCATACAATACTCTACCCGAATCCGCATCCATGAGCACCGCCGCCTGTGCGTACAAACTGCCCTGAAAATCATTTTCCGCACATACGGAAAACGTTATTACAAAACTTAAAATGAGGGCACAAAAAAAGCCTCCTATTATTTTCTTCATTGATTTACCATACTTCAATGATTTCTATAATATATGAGGCTTCTACCTTATCTTATGTGTAAGTTGTTTTATATATCGAGCTGGAGCTGTACTTCCGACTCCGCCTGCTGTTTAAATTCCTCTATCTGTACCGGATTCAGTTCCGGCAGTTCTTCCAGACTCTTCACGCCAAAGCATCTCAAAAACTGCTCCGTGGTACCAAACAAAAGAGGTCTGCCCGGTGCGTCCAGACGTCCCAATTCCGTAATCAGGTCATACTCCAACAGCTTATTGATTGCATGGTCGCAGCTTACGCCTCTCACCTTCTCTATCTCCAGTCTGGTAACAGGCTGTTTATAGGCAATGATGGACAACGTTTCCAAAACGGTATCCGTCAGCGTCATCTTTCTCGGTGCCTTCGCTATCTTAATCAGATACTCGTACATTTCCGCCTTGGTACACAACTGCACGGCATTGTCAAACTGCGTCAGCGCAATTCCCCTGTCTTCCTGCTCGTACCGTTCTGCCATATCTTTTAAAATGCTCTTTGTCGTTCTTACATCTTCCTCTATCACATCCGCAAGTCTGCTGATTTCCACGGATTCCCCCATGGTAAACAACACCGCTTCGATTACCGCTTCCGCCTTTGTCCTATCCATTCTGTTTCATACCTTTCCCGTTATCCTCAAGCCACATTGGACGTAATCATAATATCATCGAAAATATTTTCCTGACTGATGTTGATTTTTCCGGTTTTCATCAGTTCCAGTATAATCAAAAAAGTAACAATGACCTCCATTTTACTGGATTGCTTTTCCAAAAGTTTGCGAAAACTGAAACTCCTATGCTCTCTGGCATATGCCTCCACATAGAGCGTTTTCGCATCCATATCCACCTCGTCCTTTTCAATATTGCCGTACTGACTTCGGATGGGGTCGATTTTGTCTTCCTGTTTTTTGATAATGGATTTAAAAATCTCATGGAGCCGGTTCAGATTCATATCCCCGATTAATTCTTCGTAGTTGACCGGCTGGCGGTAAGATGCCACTTCCTTCGGCAGCTTCTGCTCCCGGTACAGATTACGGGAAGCATCCACCTGACGGTCCCTCAGTTCCAAAGACATATACTTGTACATCTTGTATTCCAGCAATTTCTGTACCAATTCCGCTCTGGGATCCTCTTCCTCCCCTTCCTCGTTCACTTCCTTGGGAAGAAGCATCTTGCACTTAATGTCAATCAAAGTTGCCGCCATCACCAGAAATTCACTCATGACGTTCATATCACGGGTCTGCATCTGCTTGATATAATCCAGATACTGCTCCGTAATCTCCACAATCGGAATATCATATATGTCAATTTTATTCTTTTCAATCAAATGGAGTAACAGGTCCAGCGGACCTTCAAAAGCCTCCAACTTTACCGGAATTGCCATAACAAACTACCCTTTTACCATTTACTGAATTTACGTTTCTCTTTTGTAACACGCAATATCCATATTATAACAAACCTTCCTCTACTTTGCAAACGTGGAGTGGATTCCACTTGAAATCCCACTGAATTACACTTGCATTTCCGCAGATTCCACTCTCTTTATAACTTTGACTTTCGGAATCCTCCGCATCCTCCGGCTCGAAATCCACCACCAAAAGCTCCCCCGGATTAAACAACCGAATAGGAATCGTGTGCATCCCCAATCCCCTGCTGAGCCACATCACGGACTTGTCCTGAGTAAAAATTCCTCCATCGTACTTCGGAAACAGTCTCACATTCGGCGAAACCACTCCCTTTCCCCAGACCGGAACCCTTACCATTCCCCCGTGCACATGACCTGACAGAACCAGTTCTGCCCCCCACTTGGCATATTGGGGAAAATAATCCGGATTATGTGCCAGCAGCACATGGTAACTATCTGCACAGGTTTTCCCCAGAATACCGTCCAGATACTCCTTTTCCATGGGCTGTATTCCGAAGCGCTTATAATAAGCGCGGTCGATTTCCACACCATACACTGCAATTCCATACTCCTCCAGCACAATATGTGCGTTTTCCAACCTGTGGACTCCCGCACTCTTTAGTGCCTCGTCATATTCCCTGCACATCTCTCCATAAGTCTGTGGATATAACTTCATGCGCTGTTCATGATTACCGTTTGCGTAATAAACGGGATATTCCTTCGCAAGTTCCGTTATCAGGTGAATGGCTACATCCAGTTTTTTCCCCGGTTTTGCCGTGGGAATGTCACCCGCCACCAGAATCATGTCCGGGTGTTGTTCCCGGATTGCCGCAAGCAGTATTTCATTGTCTTTTCCGTATTGTTTATTATGCAGGTCTGCCAAAACAACAGCCCGGCACTCCTTTTTAATTTTTGCATCCGCAAAGCTGTGGCTTTTCACCACGAACCGGTTGCTGTCGTACAGCATCACCCACAGCATTACCAGAACAATCAGCCCGATAATTGTAATTATGATATTTGCCAATTTCTTTCCCGTACCTTTCCGTCTTTAAGAATATCACATTTCCCGCTTCTACAAAAGGAAAAAGCCAAAAACTTTTTTGAAATAGTCGGAAAATCCCGCCTTTGCAATCTCCTTTGCATATAAAATGGGTGTGATTCCGATTTCCTTTCCGTTCAAGAGATAGCGCGCCACGCCTGCCTGCGCCCCTTCCTCTAACGGAGCCTGCGCCTTTTCGGGCAGTTCAATCACCTTTTCCATCTGTTCCAGCGCACTGCCCTGCGTATCTAAATATCGGAACTCCCCCTGATATTTTACCGGCACCTCATCCTCCACACCGCCTTCCACCGAAAGGCTGGGGAGACTCTCCTTATTTTCGTCTATGTAGAGGTTGCACACACTGTACCCGTAATTGAGAAGCGCCTGCGCATCTGAAAAACGCACCTTGTAATCCGGAGCCCCCATAACCACGGCAATCAAATCAATTCCGTCCTTGCTCGCCGTGGCGGACAGACAATACTTTGCCTTTGCCGTGGATCCGGTTTTCAGTCCGGTTGCCCACTGGTACTGCTTGAGCAGCTTATTCGTACTGCTTAAGGTAAAAACACTGCTTCCCTGTCTGGTTACATGGGTAATGTCCTCCATCCAGATTTTGGTATAATTAAAAACCGCCGGGTACTTCGTGGTTAACTCTCTCGACATGATTGCCACGTCCTTTGCCGACGTATAATGTCCGTCGGAATTCGTCAGCCCGCAGCAGTCCTCAAAATGGGTATCATTCATCCCCAGTTCTGCCGCCTTTTCATTCATCAGCCCCACAAACGCCTCTTCACTGCCTGCTATGTACTCTGCCACCGCCACACTGGCGTCGTTGCCCGAAGCCACCGCAATACACTTTAGCATGGTGTCCAAAGTCTGCACTTCCCCCGCAGCAAGAAAAACCTGAGAACCGCCCATGGAACTGGCATATTCACTGACGGTAATCTCGTCCTCCAATTTGATTTTTCCGGCATCCAACTGTTCAAACGCCAGCAATAGTGTCATAATTTTTGTGATACTGGCGGGACATCTTCTCTCCGTCGCATTAACCTCATAAATCACCTGCCCTGTGGAAGCCTCCATCAGAATCACGGAAGGGGCTGACACAGCGACCTCCGCCTGCACCGGCATATTCGCCGCCATAAGCAGGGAAATGCTTATCAATAATGCCAGAATTCTCCTTTTCCCGTACATAAATAATGCCACACTCCCTATTCTTTGTCTGATACAGAATATGGAAATATGGCATGATTTATTCCTGAAATAAAGCGGAATCTTCACCTATTCGTTACTTTCATCTGGCAATAAAGGAGCGGCACCGTTCCACCACATCAATGTGAAACGCCCTCATGAGACTGAAAAAGTAATCAATCACCGCAATAAGCAATATCACCTTAATCAACACAATACCGATATTCATATCTACCGCGTCAATCGCCTGATAGACAACTTCCTGCAGGAATTGTACGATTCCAATGGCATAAAAGCCCCATGCAATGGTACTTTCCAGACAAATAATCCCCTTATAATTAAAGGGTTTTTCGTTATAATCCCACCACAGCTCGCCCAAAAAGCGTATCATAGCAATTCCAACCAGATACTCAAAGACGGTGGCGAGAATGGCGCCTGCCAGGTATAACTTTATGTACTGTCCCCGCAAAGGGCTTAAAATCAAATAGCCGAAAACAGCTCCAAATCCATAAATTGGGCAGAACGGACCTTTTGCAAAGCCTCTGTTGGTAATTTTCCGGTTACAAAATGACATGTAGATAGATTCCACAAGCCACCCCAACATACTGTACAATACAAAAGACGCTACCAGATGATAGACATCCGTCCCCAACAACTCTTTTGTCCACATAATCCTACCTCATAAGATTCTTAGAAACGAAAGAATCCCCTAACGGTATGCGCCGGGGATTCTGTTTTCGCTTAGTTATATTTACGTTTTCTTGCTGCTTCAGATTTCTTCTTACGTTTTACGCTTGGCTTCTCGTAATGCTCTCTCTTACGAATCTCCTGCTGGATACCAGCCTTAGCGCAGCTTCTCTTAAAGCGACGTAAAGCGCTATCTAAAGTCTCGTTTTCTTTTACGATTACGTTTGACATGATTACACCCGACCTCCCTTCAGTCCCTTCAAGTAACATGACTGATTGGGTTATTCTGTGCGCAAACATACTTGCCTGCGTGCACATTAAATATTATATCATAAAATTATAAGCAGTCAACTATTTTTTGAAAAAATATTGGCTCATCCTATATTATGTGCGCTGAACGGTATTCTTATGCAAGCTGTCCTTCCAGCACTTTTGTTGCTTCCGCAATGGCATTCGGAATGCCTGCAGGGTTCTTGCCGCCTGCCTGTGCCATGTTGGGACGTCCGCCGCCGCCACCGCCGACAAGTGCTGCAATTCCTTTGATTAAGTTGCCTGCATGGGCACCGGACTTCACCGCGCCGTCCGTTGCCATGGCAATCATATTTACCTTGCCGTCCTGCTCGGAGAGAAGCACAACCACGCCTTCACCCAGCTTTTCCTTCAACTGGTCTCCCAAATCTCTCAGACCGTTCATATCAACGCCTGCCACGCTGCTTGCCAGCAGTTTCACACCCTTGACTTCCTTCACCTGATTCATAACATCGCCCAGAGAGGACTGTGCTGCTTTTGCTTTCAGTGACTCATTCTCTGAATTCAACTGCTTGATTTCTGCCTGCATATGAGAAATCTTGTCACACAAAGTATCGGGAGTAGCCTTTGCCGCTGCGACTACCTTTGCCAGATTCTCTTCCATTGCCTGATAATAAGCCATTACATTGGCTCCCGTCAAAGCCTCGATTCTTCTGACACCGGCTGCCACACCGCTCTCCGATAAAATCTTGAAAAATGCGATTTCTCCGGTGTGTGCCACATGGGTACCGCCGCAGAGCTCCTTGGAAAAGTCTCCCATGGTAACGACTCTTACGGTATCACCGTATTTTTCTCCAAACAACGCCATTGCTCCGCTCTTTTTGGCTTCCTCAATGCTCATCACATTGGTTACAACCGGAATATCTGCGGCAATCTGCTCATTTACAATCTTTTCAACCTTGGCAAGTTCTTCCTTTGTCATTGCCTGGGAATAGCTAAAGTCAAAACGGGTTCTGCCCGCATCCTGATAGGATCCCTGCTGTTTTACGCTGTCTCCTAACACTATCTGCAATGCTTTCTGAAGCAGATGGGTTGCGGAGTGGTTTTTGCAGGTATTCATACGGTTTAATGTATCCACGGAAAGCTCTGCCTTATCCTTCACGGAAACAGTACCGGAAACCACTTTTCCGATATGTCCGATTCTGCCGCCGGCAACCTTCACGGTATCTGTCACCTCAAAGGTTCCGTTTGCAGTGCGGATAACACCCAAATCACCCTTCTGTCCACCCATGGTTGCATAGAAAGGCGTTTTGTCCGCAATAAGAGTACCGCTCTCGCCCTCTTTCAGGCTGTCCACAAGCTCTGTCTCTCCTGCCAGTGCCAGAACAGTGCCTTCCGCGGTCAGGGAATCATATCCTACAAACTCACTCTGTACCTCTGCTGCAAGCGCATCAAACACGCCCGCGTTAGAACCGCCCAGTTTTGCGGAGAAATTCTGATTTTCCCTTGCTTTTTTCTTCTGTTCTTCCATCGCCTCGGCAAATCCTGCCTCATCTACGCTGAGACCTTCCTCACCGGCAAGCTCTACCGTCAGTTCCACAGGGAAACCAAAGGTATCGTACAGATAAAATGCACTCTTTCCGTCCACCTCTTTGGATTTTTCGGCTTTCTTCTGCTCCAGAATCTTCTGGAACTCTTTCATGCCGTTCTCCAGAGTACTTCCGAAACGATCCATTTCCTTCTGCAGTTCTTTCAAAATGAAACTTCTGTTTTCTACCAAAAGAGGATAGCTTTCATGATAAATCTCATCAATATACATTGCAGCAATGCCTAAAAGCTGCTCGCCGTTCAAGCCAAGCGCTCTTCCGTGTCTTACCGCACGGCGAATCAGACGGCGAAGAACATAGCCTGCACCCGCATTGGCAGGAAGCAGTTTTGCCTCATCACCAATCAGCATGACGCTGGTACGGATGTGGTCAGCCAGAATTCTCATGGACTTTGTCTGCTTTTCATCTGCATTGTACTTTGCACCGGACTCCTTCTCAATGTAAGCAATGATAGGTGCAAAAAGGTCTGTCTGATATACGTCTCTGGTGCCGTTTAAGAATGCCAGAATTCTCTCTAAACCCCAGCCGGTATCTACATTTTTCTGTTTTAACGGTGTTAAGTGACCGTCATGATGTTTCTCATACTGCATGAAAACATCATTGCCCAGTTCCGTGTATTTGCCGCAGTCACAGCCGGGTCCGCAGTTAGGACCGCAGTCCGGTCTGTCCGCAATATAGAACATCTCGCTGTCGGGACCGCAGGGACCGTACTCCAATCCCCACCAGTTATCCTCTGCGGGAAGATAATAAATATGCTCTTTCTTAAATCCGGAAGCAATACGATACTGTGCGCCTTCCTCGTCTCTCGGTGCATTATCGTCACCCTCGAATACAGTGGCAGCCAGATGCTCCGCATCGAATCCGAATACCTGTGTCAACAGTTCAAAACTCCACTGGCAACGCTCCTTTTTGAAATAATCTCCAAGGCTCCAGCTTCCCATCATTTCAAAGAAAGTAACATGACTCTTGTCACCGACGGAGTCAATGTCATTGGTACGGACACAGCCCTGCACATTACAGAGTCTGGTTCCCAGGGGATGTTTTTCTCCCAAAAGGTACGGCATCAAAGGCTGCATGCCGGCTACGTTAAACATAACGCCGGTGGAACCGTCGGACACCAGTGATACGGCTCCGACATCCACATGTCCGCGCTCGATATAGAATTGTTTCCATGCTTTTCTCAGTTCATCAGAAGTGAATTGTTTCATTCTCTCGGTCTCCTTGTCTAAAATGTAAACTTATCCGCAAAATAAGCGTCCAACTCGGAAATGGCAACTCTCTCCTGTTCCATGGAGTCACGGAAACGAACCGTTACGCAGCCGTCTGTCTCGGAGTCAAAGTCATAAGTAACACAGAAAGGTGTTCCGATTTCGTCCTGACGACGGTATCTCTTACCAATATTTCCTCTGTCATCAAATTCGCAGTTATATTTTTTGCAAAGTTCCGCATAAACCTTCTCTGCACCCTCGTTCAGCTTCTTGCTCAAAGGCAGCACACCAATCTTAACAGGTGCCAGTGCGGGATGGAAACGAAGAACGGTACGCATATCGCCGCCTTCCAGTTCCTCCTCGTCGTATGCAGCGCAAAGGAAAGCAAGTACCACACGGTCTGCACCGAGTGAAGGCTCGATTACATAAGGTATGTACTTCTCTTTCTTCTCATCATCAAAATAGGTCATATCCTCGCCGGAGGTATTGGCATGCTGTGTCAGGTCGTAATCGGTTCTGTCAGCAATACCCCAGAGTTCGCCCCAGCCGAAGGGGAATAAAAATTCAATATCCGTAGTTCCCTTGCTGTAGAAGCAGAGTTCTTCGGGAGAATGGTCGCGCAAACGCATCTCATCCTCTTTGATTCCTAAATTGAGCAGCCAGTCACGGCAGAATGCTCTCCAATACCGGAACCACTCCATATCGGTGCCGGGCTCACAGAAGAACTCCAGCTCCATCTGCTCAAACTCTCTGGTACGGAAAGTGAAGTTTCCGGGAGTAATCTCGTTACGGAAAGACTTACCAATCTGACCGATTCCGAAAGGAATCTTCTTACGGGAAGTTCTCTGTACATTTTTAAAGTTTACGAAAATACCCTGTGCTGTCTCAGGTCTTAAATAAACAGTGTTCTTGGCATCCTCCGTAACACCCTGAAAAGTCTTAAACATCAGGTTGAACTGACGAATATCCGTGAAATTGTGCTTACCGCAGGAAGGGCAGGGAATATTGTGCTCCTCCACGAAATTCTTCATCTGCTCCTGACTCCACGCATCCACGCTTTCCTCCAGTGTAATGCCGTTGTCTGAGCAGAAATCCTCAATCAGCTTATCTGCACGGAAACGCTCATGACACTCCTTGCAGTCCATCAAAGGGTCGGAAAAGCCGCCCAAATGTCCGCTGGCTACCCATGTCTGGGGATTCATCAGAATGGCACAGTCCACACCTACATTGTAAGGGTTCTCCTGTACAAACTTCTGCCACCATGCCTTCTTGACATTGTTCTTTAATTCTACGCCAAGATTTCCGTAATCCCACGTATTTGCAAGGCCGCCATAAATTTCAGAGCCGGGATATACAAATCCCCTTGCCTTTGCCAGCGCTACAATCTTGTCCATCGTCTTTTCCATTTTCCTAACCATACCTTTCCGTATTATCTTTTTCTTTCTATGTTTTTACTTATATCATTACATATAAAATTACATACTACTTTTTCAAGAGAATCGTCACAAGCCCTTCCGCCTGTGTGGCGTCCACACCGCCGTCCTCCCTGCATACCGCATTGCCGCTCACATAAGCAACCGGATACGGACAGTAAATCACTGCCTTGGCATCGGTAATCACGATATGCTTCTTTTCCAGTTCCTTCTGCAGAATATCGGCTGTGATTGCCGTACCGTCCTTGGCACTGACAAGATTTCCGTCAATGCTGCTTCCCTCCGGAAGATTGGAGGCAAGCCCGAAGTACAAAGTTCCTTCGAGGTACTCCTCATAAGTAGCGGTACTGTCAAACTGCTGGGCAACAACCACCTTACTGCTGTCATTGGCAAGCGTCTCTACCTTTTCCACGGTAACAGGTGCCGTCTCTGCGGTCTGATGCGCGGTATTGTAATCCGCCGCCTCCTGTACCACCATAGCGGAAAGGTCCGATACGCTGTAATAATCTTTGTCAAATTCTTCCACCAGATAAGACTGTACGCTTCCCTTTGCGGAAATCACCACCGACGTAATATCCACATTCTCCGGTGCACCCACCTGACCGCAGCCGCCAAGAAGCATTGCCGCGCAAAGCAGGACTGCCATGCTCTTTCCTATCTGTCTGTTTCGTTTATTCTTCACGATAATCCCCCATTCATGGTAATCTAATAACAGTACCGATTTTAACACAGAGTTTTCAGTATTTCAAGACTTTTGAATTCTCTGTCCATAAAGCGTTTGCGGTATTCTCCCGCCACCTGTTTCAATTCCGCCAAAACGCTGTCCGTTACCGTGAAAGTATACAATTTTTCCACCGGGCTTGCCGCTATGTAATTCAGGGCGTACAGCGTGGATTCCTCCAGCCTCCGGTTCTTAGGTGCACCCGGATATTCTCCGTTTATCACGATTGCCTTTAATTCAAAAATACATTTTACCAGTTCGTCCGGCAAGGCCGGCGCACACAGCGCGCGCAGTGACTGGTACAACAGTTTCAGCATTTCCTTTTCATCATTATTCTCTCTGGTGTAATAATCTGCCACCTCGGCAAAATAGACGCCATAGCATGCCCCGATGTAATCTGTCAGCAGTTCCTCAAAATAATTCTGGATGTCCGCCTCCGCTATGGTGTATGAATCCCTTCCGGCATACAGTTTAAAGACGCCAAAAGAAAAGGGATTGACAGCCGCTGCCAGACGATTGCCCGGTCTTCTCGCCCCTCTGGCGAAAGCGGAAATCTTTCCCTTTTCCTTGGTCAAGATGCAGACCCGCCTGTCATACTCTCCCACCGGGGTCTGCTTCAATATCATTCCTGTTACACATGTGAATTCCTGCATACGGATTTGCTCCTGCCTGACGCTTCCCTTCATCCGTATCTTTTCCGCCACTGCCTTCCATCCTGTCTTCTAAACCTGTGGCTGAAACGTAGGATAAATAGTCCTCCACTTTTCCTGTGTGTTCAAATTGCGTCCAGTAATTTAATATCTGCATCTATCGCATCCCCCTAATCAGCTTCGTAAAACTAATTATAGGGTCTGCATTTTCCAAATCTTCTATTCGTGCAGTTCCATATCTTTTGGATTATATCCAAAATTTTTGAGCAAAAAGTCGCTGTCTCTCCAGTCCTTTTTCACCTTTACCCAAAGCTGTAAATTGACTCTCGATTCCAGCATATCCTCTATCTCCGGTCTTGCCGCAGAGCCGATTTTCTTTAACATCTGCCCGCCTTTTCCGATAATGATTCCCTTGTGGGAATCTCTCTCGCAGATAATGGTTGCCTCTATATCATAAATATCCTTTCGGCGCTTCATGCTTTCAATGCTGACGGCAATTCCGTGGGGAATTTCCTCCGAGAGAAGGCGCAGAGCCTTCTCTCTAATCAGTTCCGCCACAATCTGTCTCATGGGCTGGTCCGTGACCGTATCCTCGTCGTAAAATGCCGGCCCGTAAGGCAGGTATTTCAGAATACATTTCACCAATGTATCCGTATTGTCGCCTTTCAGCGCGGACACCGGAACAATCTCCTGAAAATCCAGTTCCTTCCGGTATGCGTCGATAAAAGTGAGCACTTCTTCCTTTTTGACCGTATCCGTCTTGTTGATAACCAGAATGACCGGGGTTTTTGTTTTCTTAAGCTGTTCAATAATATGTCTCTCCCCGGCGCCGATAAAGGTGCTGGGTTCCACCAGCCACAAAATAACATCCACCTCGTTCAGCGTATGCTCCGCCACATTGACCATGTAATCGCCCAATTTATTTTTTGCCTTGTGGATTCCCGGTGTGTCCAGAAATACAATCTGTCCCTCCTCCAGAGTAAGCACCGTCTGAATGCGGTTTCTTGTGGTCTGCGGCTTATTGGAGGTAATGGCTATTTTCTGGCCGATTAAATGATTCATTAAGGTAGATTTTCCCACATTGGGTCTGCCTATCAGTGTCACAAAGCCGGATTTAAAGGAAGCATTATCGTTCATTATTGTCCTCTTTTCTTTCTGTCTGATTCTGTGTATTCTGTACCGGTGCATTCGCCGGAGCGTTTGCAAACGGTGCGTTCTGTACCGGAACATTCTGTGTCGGCACATTCTGAGCCGGCATTACGGGCATCTGCATGGTCTTTGCCAGTTTTTTCTGGTTCCGCTTTTTGCAGCCTTTTACGATTGCTTTGATAATCACGACAATCAAAATAATAACAATCGCCCAGACTACCAGATAAGGAATATGTACCAGGAACCAGATACCAAAGTTGGCAAGTCCCTCTCCGACATTTTTAAGGCTCTCCAGGAATCCGCCGCTGATGCGCTCCCATGCGGTCTCGTCTTCCTCTTCCACAGGTGTCAGTTCCTTCACTTCGCTGATATTCAGATATACCGTAGTGTAATCAATCTTGTTATCGTAGGTGCGAAGCTGGGATTCCATGCTCTCCAACTGATAGCGGACCTCTGTCAGTCTGTCCTCAATGGTAATCAAATCCTCTATGGTCTCCGCCTGCTCCATGAACTGCAGCAGTCTGTCCTGCTCGGAACGCAATGCGTTTCTGTGGCTCTCCAAATCCACATAGGTCAGCGTCACGTCATCCATGCTCTCGGAACGGCTCACCACATTGCAAAGGTCTGAAACCTCCTCCAGAAACGTATCTGCCTTATCCTTCGGAATGCGAATCGTCAAATTCGTATATCTGGTGCGGTAATAATCGGAATAACCGCTGCCGTTGTAGGTATCCATGTTTTCCACGTAACCGCCCAGCGCATTTACCTGCTGCTGCACGGTGGACACTGCCTGTTCAAACTCCTTGGTCTCCACATCCATGTTTACGGTGCGGATTAATTTACGTCCCTGATTTACCTCTGCCGCACTGTCGTCCACCACCTCAGCCGAAGAGCCGCCTTCACCTGCTGCCTCCTCAGTGTAGCTTTCCGTGGTATACCCGTCATATCCGTAATCATAGTTATAGGAAGTATCTGCCATAGCAGATGAACTCTTGTTCATACTGGATATTTCTCCTGCAGCCTCCATCAAATAGTCCGACTGGCTGCCGCACCCTGTCATCACCGCTATCATGCACCCGGTCACACCAAGCACAAGCAGTCTGTTTTTCCAATCCTTTAACCCCTTCATAATATTTCCTCCTTTAATCGTATTTATTGTTTTACAGTTGTCTGTACCTAATAAAACGAATTTTTCTAAAAAAGGTTCTCCAATTTCATAAATCTTTCTTTTTCTTCTTTCAGTTTACCGGCGCTGCCCACCACACACAGAAAATCTTCGGACAGGAAGGCACTGATATATTGCGCAAGTCCGCGGATTTGTTCCGCATCTGCCGATAAAATTTCGTCTCTCTCCTTTTGCAGAATTTCCGTAGTAAGTCCGGTCATATAGGCGCTGAGGGAATACAGACCCTTTGCCGCCGGATTCATGGGCATATCCAAATCACTGATGGCTCCGATAATATACTGGGTCATGGTTCTTTCGTCTGCCTGATAGGACGCGATGGTTTCTGCGGCTTTCTCATACACCTCAATCGTCCTTGCCAGATTCGGGTCGCGGTAAGATACAAAATAGCTTTCTCCGCTTCTTCCAAAACTGCACATACAGCCGTAGGCACCGCCCTTCACTCTCACGTTCATCCACAGATATTCATATCCCATCATCACCTTGAGCACCTTCAAAGCTCCCTTGTAGGGAAGACCTTTTCTGCGGAAATTGCCGGCACGGCATACATACTGTACCTGCCCGGAGGTCATAAATCCCTCATTCTTTTTCTCTGCCTTCGGAACATAGTACTCCTTTTGTACCGGACTGTCATACAGATTTTTCTTAAGGTTCTCAATAGGCGCCGCAAGCCTGTTCACGGCTTCCTCACTTCCCACAAAGTCCACCATAAGGTTTTCTTTGCGGAAAATCATTTTTGCCAGAGTCTGCAGCTTACTTACCAGCGCATCTTTCTCCTCATCAAAGTGCTCCTCCAGGTTTGCCGTCAGGCGGTAAAAAGGAATACCGGAAAGTTCCTCGCTCAAAACTCCCGCCACGCTTCCGTAGGAAAGCGCACGTCCTGCCGCCACGCTGTGTCCTCCGGACAACATCTGTGCCTGCATACGGGATTTTCCCTCGGCGAGAATCTCATACAGTCTCTTGGTATCGGTAAAATCACTGGTCAGAATCACTTCCTGCATCAGTTCCACCGCTTTTTCCAGATTGTCAAAAAATACCTTTGTTTTCAGTTCCAGCGTCACCTTGCAGTTATCCGGATTCTCCACGGAGGAGTAGGCGTTGTTTACCGCCGCCATGCCGCCGGTCACAAGATTCATTTCATTGAATAAATCCCCGTAGCTGTAATGCTCTGTATTTAACAGTCCCAGGCACCCTTTCAGTATTCCGATATAGGGGAAATACTCGCCGGGAATCTCATCTAATTTAAAAATCAGTCTCAAATATCCGATGCCGTTGGTAAAGAGATTGTGATACAGCAAATCCGTGTCCCCGATGGAGCGCAGCTCATTCACAAAGCCGGAAGCCTCTTTTTTCAAATCCTCTCTCTTTAAAAGAGGAATTTTTTCCAAATCTTCCTTCTTGTCCTCGCCCTCCTGAAATGCCGTCAGGGCATGGAACTTGTCGATTGCCTCTTTGATTTCTTCCGCTGTCATGGATGCCTTTTTGTCCGCAAGACGTTTTCTCCATGCTTCCTCCTGTATTTCCTGTAAGCCCGCCTTCGGTTTTAAAATCACCACGGAGCTGTGCGGGTTCTTTAAGAGATACTCCTCCGTCAGCTTTTCAAAATATCCCTGTTTTGCCTTCTCCCTGAGTGACGCAAACGTGGCATTTGCCTCAATATGGATAAACGGCTTTCTATCGTCATACAGCCAACTGTCCAAAATCTGCAAGCCGTACATCAGTCCCTTGGGATAGGAACCGAAATCCGCCTCCCTGTATTTGAACTCATAATAGTTAATACCGGCGAGCAGCGCTTTTTCGTCAAATCCGTTCTTTACAATATCATTCAGAACTTCATCTATGGTCTGCAAAAATTCCTCTTCCTTTGCCAGTGACGTGTCTTTTGCCACCACACTGAAATAGGGCTGTTTGATTCCGTTTTCATAAATACTGTATACATCCTTACCGATACCCTTATCCACCAGAGCCTGTTTTAAAGGTGCACCGGGAGCGGTGCAGAGTGCATAATCCAAGATTTGGAACGCAACATACAATTCTCTGTCCAGACTGTCTCCCACGGTATAGTTGTGGGAAAGATAGGTATTTTCCTCCTCACTCTCTCCCTCGTTAATAGGGTACTCCCTTACCACACGGTTCGGAGTCAGAAATACCGGTTCGTCCTCAATGGTGGAATCCACGGAAAGCGTATCAAAAGCGGACAGATATTGCTTGTCAATAAACTCAAGTTTCTCTGCCATATCCATATTTCCGTAAAGGTAAATATAACTGTTGGAAGGATGATAATATTTTCTGTGGAAATCCAAAAACTGCTCATAGGTAAGTTCCGGAATCACCTCCGGGTCTCCTCCGGACTCGCAGCCGTAGGTGGTGTGAGGGTACAGGGAGTTCATCATCTCCCGCTCCAGCACATCGTCCGGGGAGGAAAAAGCACCCTTCATCTCATTGTAAACAACACCGTTGACCTTCAGTTCATCCTCCGGTGTTTCCAGTTCATAATGCCAGCCTTCCTGACGGAAGATGGACTCATTTTTATAGATATTCGGGTAAAATACAGCGTCTAAGTAAACGTGCATCAGGTTCTGGAAATCCTTGTCATTGCAGCTTGCCACGGGATAGATGGTCTTGTCCGGGTAAGTCATGGCATTTAAAAAAGTATTCAAAGAACCCTTCACCAGTTCCACAAAAGGGTCTTTTACCGGGAATTCCTTAGAACCGCAGAGCACGGAATGTTCCAGAATATGTGCCACTCCCGTGGAATCCTTGGGGGGTGTACGGAATCCGATATAGAAAACTTTATTGTCATCATCATTTTCAATCAGCGCCACCCTTGCCCCGGTCTTTTTGTGTCTGCAAAGATAGCTCATGCTGTTAATATCTTCTATTTTTCTCTTTTCAATTACCTCATAGGCGGACAATTCTTCTACTTTCATTTTCCCTCATTTCCGCGCCGAAAAGCGCTCTTTTCTTTTATTCCTTCCTTAAAAAGCCATCAGTGCCAGCTTGCTCATCCGCAGTTCCTGCACCACAACGCCTTTCTCCTGCTTTTCCTCCGGTGTCATGGCAACAAGCTGTTCTATGGTAAGCTGTCTCGTCTCATACCGCTTCGATGTTTTTCCGAACAGATTCTTCTTTTCCTCAATCAGATTCACTTTTATCTTCGCCTTTAACTGCTTAAAGATTTTTACCATAAAATTTTCCGGCTTCAGGTAATACAAAAGGGTCTCCAAAGTGTCCTCTGCGTCCGCTTCCGGCAGAATATAGCGTTCCACGATGAGCCGGAATTTAAACATCATCTCATCCTCGTCCAATATCTCTCCCAAGGTGTATTTTGTGCCAACATACAGATAACCGGTATCCTGCATACTGTATTTATTATCTTCGTAAGTAGTCTTTTGCATCTTTTTCCACATTTCTGCGCACGTTCTTTGCGCATAGCGAGTTTGTGTCGAGTGCGCACAGACACAAATCTCGTGATCGAAAAATTTTATTTTTCAATCTTACTGCTCCCGCTCAATATATTCAATCTGGAATCCGCTCATACGGACAGCGTCCTGAATTGCCTTTTCGGATATTCCCGTTTCCTGTGCCAGTTCCGCCACCGTCACCTTCCGGTGCAGTTCCTCCGAAAGCTCCTTCGCCTTTTCCATCACCTTGTTGACCTTATCCACAACCTTCTGATCCGTCTTTTCATTGGAGGAATTTTCGGAAATATACTCCTCCATGGCATCCATAATCATTTTGCCAAGCATTCCCTGTGCTTCCTCCGGCTTTTCCAGACTGCCGAGCATGCCGGTTCCGAATGCAAGAGCCACATTGCCCTCTCCGATTAAATCCTCCAGAAAAACGCCCTGACCTGCGTAGAGTTTTGCAATCTCCACCACGTCCTTCAAATGTGCCTCCAGCACCTTGTGCTGTGCCTCCACATCTCCCGCCATGGCAGACATGGTGTAAGCCTGCATCTGTCCGTCCGTGTACTCCGGCAGACGCTCCAGTTCATCCAGATAATCCTGTAAATAGTCTCTCTCCTCATCCGTCAGATAATCGTCCAAATTCACCGGCTCGCCAATTCCCACTTTATGCTTCACCAGATAATCAAAGACCATCTGTAACTGCTCGTTGTCCAGTTCCAATTCGGCAAAAGCGTCCTGCACCTGTTTTTCGCTGACGCAGTTTCCCTGTTCCTTTGCCAGTTTTCTCACATCTTCCAGCGTCTTTGCAAATAAGACTTCTTTATTCATATATAATATTTAGCTCCTCTCTGTTTCCCTTCTCTTTCACTCCATATGCCCATATGTCTGTTTTTATATTTCTGTTTTCTTATTTCTGTTTTCATAGGTCTGTTTCCTATGTTTCTTATGCTTATTTTTCTGATTTTTGCTTATTTCACATGCTCATGGGTAAACAGATGATACTGGCAGTATTCATAATTTCCGTTGCACTTGGAGCAGAAACGAAATTCCAGTGTCGGGTCATCCTCTTCCGTTCTTCCGCAGATTGCACATTTGTGCTTGGTAATTCCGCCGGTGCTTTTCTGCATATTTCTCTTAAATTCTGCCCTGCGCTTAATCTGTTTCGGCTGCAGATGCAGGTAATTTCTGGTGGAAAGGTAAAACAAAAGAACATTTAACAAAGCAGCTCCGATGGCAAAACGGATAAACAGATTTCCCGCAATCATACTGCCCACCAAAAGCACCACGTCCAGTATTCCCATCCACTTTACTTTCACGGGAATGACAAACATCAAAAGCACCTGCACATCCGGATAGGTGAGGGCAAAGCCGAGGAAAATGGAGAGGCTGATATAATAGGTACTGAATGCTCCCGAATAGGCGGAAAACAGTATCGTTGCCTCCTGTGCCGTCAGGCTTCCCTCTATCAGATAAACGCATCCCATGCTTAAGAAAGCTGCCACGATGGTGAGAAACATACCGGAAAAGAGAAATACATTGTACCGGTAAGTTCCCCATGTTCTCTCCAATGCCGTACCGATGTTGTAGTAAAACAACAGCATGATAATGGTAAAAATATCCAGTGAAGAGGGCGGAATCAAAAGCCATGTAAACAGTCTCCACACCTGTCCGTGTATGATTTGATACGGGTCGAGGGTGAGCCACACCGCCAACCTCGGTGCCAGAATCTCTATCACATAACCTGCCACATAGCACATAATCAGCACCAGTGTCAGATTGGGAATCGCATATTTTCCAAATTTTTTCTCAAATTGATTCATTTTCATAAAACATCATCTCCATCCGTATGCAGTCATCTTTCACAGCATATACGAATATATTCTATCATTCCAATTCCCATAAGTAAACCAAGCATTTTCGATTTAAGAGTTTTTTTAAGATTCTTTTTTTATTTTTAGAAACTTTTAACATGCCAAGTTCGTTGCATTTTGTCAGTTTGTGTCGTATAATACCATGGAATGTGAATGAATGATATTATAATAGGAAGGATGTACTTATATGGATTTATCAAACAAGCAGGCGACCCTTGGTATTGATATCGGGTCCACCACTGTGAAAATAGCGATTCTGGACGACGGACACAACATTCTGTTTTCCGATTATAAACGCCACTATGCGAATATCAGGGAGACCCTTTCCTCCCTGTTGCAGGAAGCCTACAAAGAGTTGGGAAATCTCACTCTTCACCCGATGATTACCGGTTCCGGCGGTCTTACCCTTGCAAACCACTTGGGAGTTCCCTTTACACAGGAGGTAATTGCCGTTGCGACCTCCCTGCAGGAGTTAGCGCCCAAGACGGACGTTGCCATTGAGCTTGGCGGTGAGGATGCCAAAATTATCTATTTTGAAGGCGGTAACGTGGAACAGCGTATGAACGGTATCTGCGCCGGCGGTACCGGTTCCTTTATCGACCAAATGGCTTCCCTGCTCCAGACAGACGCTTCCGGCCTGAATGAGTATGCCAAGGGCTACCAGTCCCTCTATACCATAGCGGCACGCTGCGGTGTGTTTGCGAAATCCGACATCCAGCCTTTGATTAACGACGGTGCCACCAAGGAAGACTTAGCCGCCTCTATTTTTCAGGCGGTTGTAAACCAGACCATCAGCGGTCTTGCCTGCGGTAAACCTATCCGCGGCCATGTGGCATTTTTAGGCGGCCCCCTGCACTTCTTATCCGAGTTAAAGGCAGCGTTTATCCGCACCTTGAAGTTGGACGAGGAGCATATTATTGATACCGACAATTCCCACCTCTTTGCGGCAATCGGTTCTGCACTGAATGCCAAGGAGGAGGTTTCTTATACCATGGAGGAAATGGTTGCCAAGCTGTCCTCTGATATCAAAATGGAGTTTGAAGTGGAGCGTATGGAGCCCCTCTTTGCCAGCCAGGCAGACTACGACGCTTTTACAGAGCGTCACTGCCGCCACCATGTTACCACCGGTAATCTTGCAGACTACCGTGGCAACGCATACCTCGGCATTGATGCAGGTTCCACCACAACCAAGATTGCCCTTGTGGGCGAGGACGGCTCCCTGCTCTATTCTTTCTACAGCAGCAATGACGGAAGCCCTTTAAAAACCGCTATCCGTTCCTTAAAAGAAATTTACTCCCTGTTACCGGAAGGAGTCCGCATTGTGCGCTCCTGTTCCACCGGTTACGGCGAAGCGCTGATGAAAGCCGCTTTCTTATTGGACGACGGCGAAGTGGAAACCGTGGCACACTACTATGCGGCAGCCTTCTTTGACCCTTCCGTTGACTGTATCTTGGACATCGGCGGACAGGACATGAAATGTATCAAAATCAAAAATCAGACCGTCGACAGCGTACAGCTTAACGAGGCTTGCTCCTCCGGCTGCGGTTCCTTTATCGAAACTTTTGCCAAATCCCTGAATTACAGCGTGCAGGATTTTGCAAAGGCAGCGCTGTTTGCCGAGCACCCTATCGACCTTGGAACCCGCTGTACCGTATTTATGAACTCCAAAGTAAAGCAGGCGCAGAAGGAAGGCGCATCCGTAGCCGATATTTCCGCCGGACTTGCCTACTCCGTTATCAAAAACGCACTGTTCAAGGTTATCAAAGTGTCCGACGCCTCCGAACTGGGTAAAAATATCGTGGTACAGGGCGGTACTTTCTATAACGACGCCGTTTTGAGAAGTTTTGAAAAAATTGCAAACTGCGAAGCCATCCGTCCCGACATTGCGGGAATCATGGGTGCTTTCGGCGCTGCGTTAATTGCCAGAGAACGTTTTGAGGCTGATTATCAGACCTCCATGCTCTCTTACGAGCAAATCTGCAATCTGCAGTTTGAAACCAGCATGGCAAAATGTAAGGGCTGTACCAACAACTGCCGCCTTACCATCAACAAATTTTCCGGCGGACGCCAGTACATTTCCGGAAACCGCTGCGAACGTGGTATCGGCGGACAGAAAAATGCCCACAATGTTCCGAACTTGTTTGAATACAAATTAAACCGGCTCTTTTCCTATCCTTCTCTGGACGCAGACAAAGCTCCCAGAGGTGTGGTCGGTATTCCCAGAGTCTTAAATATGTATGAAAATTATCCTTTCTGGCATACTTTCTTCACCCGGTTAGGATACCGTGTCATCCTCTCCCCCAGCTCCAACCGTAAGATTTACGAGCTGGGCATTGAGTCCATTCCCAGCGAGTCCGAATGTTATCCGGCAAAGCTGGCACACGGTCATGTCACATGGTTAATCCGGCAGGGTATTAAATTCATTTTCTATCCCGCTCTGTTTTATGAAAGAGACGAGATAGAGGGAACCGGCAACCATTACAACTGCCCCATTGTTACCTCTTACTCCGAAAATATCAAAAATAACGTGGAAGAATTGGGAACCGGAGATATTGTGTTCCGCAATCCTTTCATGTCCTTCAAGAGTTTGGAAACCGTTACGGACGCTCTGACCAAGGAGTTTACGGAAATTCCCGCCTCTGAAATTGCCTCCGCCTGCAAAAAGGCATGGGAGGAGCAGGCAAATGCCCGTCTGGATATGCAGAAGAAAGGCGAGGAAGTCCTGAAATATCTGGAAAGAACCGGAAAACGCGGTATTGTGTTGGCGGGACGCCCCTACCATGTGGACCCCGAAATCAACCATGGTATTCCCGAACTGATTACTTCCTACGATATTGCCGTGCTGACGGAGGATTCCATTTCCCACTTGGGCAAACCGGAAAGACCTCTGATTGTCTCCGACCAGTGGATGTACCATTCCCGTCTGTATGCGGCGGCAAGCTATGTAAAGACCGTGGATAATCTGGATTTGATTCAGTTAAACTCCTTCGGCTGCGGTCTGGACGCCGTAACTACGGATCAGGTGAACGATATTCTCTCCGGCTCCGACAAGATTTATACCTGTCTGAAAATTGACGAGGTAAACAACCTTGGTGCCGCAAGAATCCGTATCCGTTCCCTGCTCTCCGCCATCCGCGTCAGAGAGAAACTGAACAAAAAACGCACACTGCACTCTTCCGCCATTTACAAGGTGCCTTTTACCGAAGAGATGCGCAAGGATTACACCATCCTCTGTCCGCAGATGTCACCCATCCACTTTGAGATTTTGGAGCCCGCTTTCAATGCCTGCGGTTACAATTTTAAAGTACTGGACAACGACAACAGGCATTCCGTGGACGTCGGACTTAAATATGTAAACAACGATGCCTGCTACCCGTCCTTGCTGGTAGTTGGACAGATTATGGAAGCACTGCTTTCCGGCAAGTATGATGTCAACAAGACTGCCATCATTATGTCCCAGACCGGCGGCGGCTGCCGTGCAACCAACTATGTGGGATTCATCCGCCGTGCCCTGAAAAAAGCTGGCATGGAGCAGATTCCCGTTATTTCCTTAAACTTAAACGGAATGGAGACAAACCCCGGCTTCCACCTGAATGCGGATTTAATGCTCCGTGCTTCCGTCGGCGCCGCCTTCGGAGATATTTTCATGAAATGTGTCTACCGTATGCGCCCCTATGAGGCAACCCCCGGCAGTGTGGATGCCCTGCACGCAAAGTGGCTCAAAAAAGTACAGGCATTTGTGTCCGCAAAACACATCAACCTGTTCAAATACAATAAAATGTGCCGTCAGATCATCCGGGACTTTGACAATATCTCTATTCTGGATATTAAAAAACCCCGCGTCGGCGTGGTAGGTGAGATTCTGGTAAAATTCTCCCCTGCGGGAAACAACCATTTGGTGGAACTTTTGGAGGCAGAGGGTGCGGAGGCTGTCGTTCCTGATTTGATTGACTTTATGCTCTACTGTTTCTATAACCAGCTTTATAAGGCGGAGCATTTAGGTACCAGCAAACGTACCGCCAAAACCGCCTCCCTCGGTATATGGGCGATTGAGCATCTTTTGCGCGGTGCATCCACCAAGGCATTCAAAGAGAGCAAACATTTTACACCGCCCACTCCGATTCGGGAAATCGTCTCCTTTGCGGAGCCCATTGTATCCATCGGAAACCAGACCGGTGAGGGTTGGTTCTTAACCGGAGAAATGGTGGAGCTGATACATGACAACGTTCCGAACATTGTCTGCACCCAGCCTTTCGGCTGTCTGCCGAACCATGTGGTAGGAAAGGGAGTTATCAAGGCTCTGCGCAAGGCTTACCCCGCATCCAATATCGTAGCCATCGACTACGACCCCGGTGCCAGCGAGGTAAACCAGCTGAACCGCATCAAACTGATGCTGTCCACCGCACAGAAGAATTTAAAGAAATAAGAATTTTAAGACATAAAGATTTACTGCCATGCACTTTTGACCTGCTTGCGCTTATTCACAACGCGGTCAGTCTTATTGGCAAAAGAATTTACCCTGGCGTCCAGAAGTACCTTGCGTCCTTCCGGATTCCGGGTGTATATTAATTCATAGGGCCCGATGTACTTCTCGATACTTTTCTGAAACAGTTCCGCATCTTCCTTTTTCTTTCCGAATAATTCCGGCACACAATAATACTTGCACAGCTTCTGTACCGTCTTTTTCGACTTCAGCAGATAACGCTGGTTATCCACCACGCCAAACATTTCATAAATGCACTGGGAAAATACATCTTTCTCCCGTTCCGTTCCGCCGCTTAAATAAAGATAACTGGTCAGTCCGTCCGTATCATCCACTTTCACGGAAATGCCTTTGCTCTGGATATTGCCGGTATTCTGCAATGCCTGAAGCACCCCTTTCCCAATGGACTGCATATACTTAAAGGGCGTTGACATGGACGCCACTCTTGTACCGTAACGGAATAAGAAACGCAGGCAGACCGCTGTAACCGCAAGTCCGGCAATGAGTAATAAACCTATCTTTTTGCCGGTAATCAGGTGCGTCAGAACGGGAATCACAACATTCATGAGGCACAGGAATACCGCAACAGCCGCCACTATCAGCTTGCACAGACCATTGAACAGAGCGATTCCCGGCTTAAAGTATTCGTTGTCCGCTCCCGCTTCCACTGCCACATCCATCTTTTTGATATTGTCCATGGAATCTTCCCACCGCTTTCGCAGTCCCTGTCTGTCAGCAGCCATGGCAAGCATCTGTTCGTTTATTTTTTCCAGCATCGGTGCTGTGTAAGGCGGCTTAATATAGGAAAGCCTGTCCAAGCCGTTCTCTATCACATTTTTCTCGTAGTGCACACCCATAAAGCCTTCAAATCTGCGTTTTAATGTTGCAAAATCCTCTGACTCCTCCGCGCTTTTCATGGTTCCCTTTGTCACGTGACTGCTCTCCGGCTCCATACAAATCAAATGCCAGATGTTGCTCACCTTGTCGGGATTTCCCTTCATGGTTCTTATGGCGCGTCCCCTCATCTGATTGCTCAGCATGAAAGAACCCACAAAGGATGCCAGTATCAGAGAATTAATGCAGGGGGAATCCCAACCCTCTCCCAAGAGGGATTTCGTTCCAATCAGCACCCGGATAGCGCCTTGATTGAACAGCTCCGTCACCAGACCGGAAGCTGTCTCCTCCGTACCGCCCACCGTCACCTGATAATAACCGGTGGCTCCGCACTCCTTCATGCTGCCCTTGACATTTTTTTCCTCCATAATGGACTGCAAAAGCTCCTTCGCCGGCTCCGGTATGATAACCACACTACCGCTTAACGCCGCCAGACGAAGTTCCTCTGCGGAGGGCTGTGTCTTTTCATATTCCCTTCTGATATTTTCAAAAATCGGCACCACGCCCAGTTCATTTACCGATACATCCTTTGCCCCAAGGGCGGAAAGATACTCTTTTTTAATAAAGTCCGTCAGTATGAGGAGGCGCAGTTCGCTTCCTAAATTTTGGTATTCCTCCCCCACGATTTTGACAATACTCTTAATCTTTCCCTTGGACTGAATTAACAGCTTATTGACTTCCTCGTTAAAAGTAAAGCAGACTTTATTTTTGCGGATAAGTCCGTAGCCTTTGAGCCATGAAATCATCTGCTCCCTGTACACCGCCGTGGCGGCAAAGCTGTCCGTATCGTCATATAAAAATCCCTGCAGCAGCACCTCCAGCCAGTGCAGATTCATGGACGGAATCTTGTCCTTTGCCCCAAGCATCCGGACGAGTTCCCCGGAAATGGGAAGCTGCTTTGCGTTCAGAAAAACAATCAGGGAAGATAAATATTCCGGATTGTCCAAGAGTTTGTCCGCATATCGTGCCGGGTTCCGCACTCCCGCATGGGTGCTTACCAGACGGGTAAACTCCTCATCCATATAAATCTGCTCCCCCAGTGATACGGCGGTCTTACGGAAAACCGTAACCTCCTCTTCCTCCTCCGCGGTGGGCATATTAAAGTACACATAATCCTGATGAGGGCAGAGGCTTCCCTCCTTCACCAGTTCGGGAACAATAATCTCTTCATCAATGGGGCCGCACAGCCCGATATATCTGTCCCACTCCGTCTTGGTGGAATCATAGGGCGGTGTCGCCGTCAGCGAAATAATGGTCATCTGGGGTTCCCGCTTAACCAGTTCCTCCAATGCCTTCCACCACTCACTCCGCAAATGGTGCGCCTCGTCCAGACAGAGGGTACGGATTCCGGCTTTTTTCACCGTCTGGAAAAAATTGAGCGGTGCGCCCGCCGCATTTTCTGTTCCGTCCGCATCAGCATTTACTGCAGTTGCTGTGTCCTCCGTTTCCGATTCCTTATCCTCGCTGTTCTTCTTTCCTGTAATGCAGCTATGGAGCGCCTGATAGGTAATCGCCGTAATCAGTGCGGGCTGCCTGATACTGTTGGACAAAATTCCGGTTGTATCCGTCCCCTTGCTCAGAAACGCCTCCTGCACTCTTTTTATCCACTGGTCGCGGATATTAATGCTGGGGGACAAAATCAGCGCCGGAGCATTCATCCTGCGAATCAGTTCGATTCCCAATGTTGTTTTACCGGAGCCGGGCGCCGCCACAATATGTATTTTCTTATCCTTGAGATAATTGTCCGCCTCGTCCAGCACTCTTTTCTGATAGGTTCTCCACTGTCCGTCAAAATGAAGCAGTGTTTTTATCGGTTGTCTCGTTGCTGCGTTTGCCTGTGTGTAAGCCATGTTTTCTTCCTCGTTGTACTTTACTTTTATTCCACAAATAGCCGGGAAATTCCCGGCTATGATGCGCTTGCTGTTCGGTTGTCAAGATATTGCTGGAGTACTTCCGCCACTTCCACAGGTTCCAGCCCCGTATCCGCAATCAAGTCGCTGACTGCTTCCAGTTCCCTTCTCCGCTTCTCTTCCAACAGTTCGTCCAGTTCCCGTTTTTCAGATTCCACACGGGTCTGCAACGCCGCTATCAGCTCCTGTTTTGCTCCAATCTTTTCCTCCAACGTCTTGCGCTGTCCTCTTGCCATATACTGCCTCCTTAAAGATTCATCATTCTTTACCTTTTACAGTATATGGACAAGATGGAAAATTTATGCACTTTTTTACAAATCTTCTTCCTGATAAACAATTCCCAACAGGCAGGTTTTCCGCTGTACCTTGTCTCCCAGCTCTGTTTCCAGCCATTCGTTGTACCATTTTTTCACGGATTCCCCGTTGTCGTATTCCACATAGTACGCTTCTGCTCTGCTTGTATCCCTCTCCTTGTCGGACAAGGTGTAATTCTCATTCCAGTACGGATTCTTATCCTCTCCCTGAGACGGATATTCCTCTCCGGTCTTGACCCATTTGTCTATTTCATAATAATACTTCGTGTCGTATACCGGCTCCTGCCTGTATACCGGTTTCTCATGGGTGTCCGTGTAAGTTTCCGTCCGGTACACCGGATTTTCATGGGCATGCTCCGTAAAGGTTCCGTTTCCGTTGTCCGTATATGTATAGGTGGTCTCGTAATGGTCAAGCACCTGTCTGGTCTTGGTCTCCGTGACGGTTTCGTAATGGTCCAGCACATTTTCGTAACTTCTAACTTCCGTTCTCCTGTCGTATTCCCGCCCGCCACTTGGTATCGTCCAGTCGGATTCATTTAGCGTCCGGTACTCTTCCAAATAAATATTACGCTCCCACGAAAAGCCGGTCACAGAGATAGTCTTTGTATAAGGCCAGAAAAGCGCTACGACTGCCAGTACGGCGGCAATCCCGATACTCCATGCCAAAATACGGTTCTTTAAACTTCCCTTTTGCTTTTTTACTTTGACAGGAGGCTGTACTACCTTGGGCGGTTCGCTCTCCGGCTGCCTTTCAGGCGTCTTATACTCCCCTTGCGATTCCTCTTTGGGTGACCGGCAGGTGCTGCAAAACTCATCCGCCCAGTTGTTCAGGCTGTTACAATAGCTACATATCCACTCCTTATGCTGTCCGTCACACTCTTCCTTTGCGACTCCCGCTTTTTCCAGTTCTTCATCCTTTACGGCTTCTTCCTGCGATACCTGCTGCTTGCTGTATACCTTTCCCGTGGTATCCACGTCACTTCGCATATAGTATCTTACGGTTTCCGGTTTGTGCACGCCGCACCCCGGACAGGTGTCCACCAGACCGTCAATGTCCTTCGTGTCACAATACGGACATTGCCAGTACCCTTTTAAAATCCTGTCTTCCATCAGTTCCCCTCTTTTCTGTAAATTATCATTCGTTTGTTCTGTCGCGTCGGCAACCGTTCTTACAATTCATACGGTGTTGCCTGATATACATAGTAATTTAACCAGTTGCTGTAAAGGTTATTGCTGTGAGAACGCCACTGTAACAGCGGTCTTTCCTCCGGATTGTCATTCGGAAAATAATTGTAGGGAACCTGTATGGGAAGTCCCTTGTTTAAATCACGGAAATACTCATTTTTCAACGTATATCTGTCATATTCGGGGTGACCGTTTACAAAAATCTTGCGCCCGTCCTCTGCAATGGCAAGGAACACTCCCGCCACCGGGGATTCCGCCAGCACGGTCAAATCCTTGCAGGCATGGATTGCCGCGGACGGCGTCTCCGTATGTCTGCTGTGGGGTGCCAGAAAAATATCATCAAATCCCCGCACCAGAGGAATTTTACGGTTGGACACCTGATGTTCGTAAATACCGAACAGTTTGTGGGGAAGCTGCGCTTTATTGATACCGTAATAGTGGTAAAATGCCGCCTGCGCCGCCCAGCAGATATAAAAGGTCGAGGTCACATGGCTCTCCGCCCAGTCAAAAATCTCACAGGTTTCCTCCCAATAGTCCACCTCTTCAAAGGAAATATCCTCCACCGGGGCGCCAGTAATAATCATTCCGTCGAACTTTTTGTCCCGGACATCATCCAGTGTGATATAAAATTTATTCAGATGGCTTGCCGAGGTGTTCTGCGATACATGACTTTTCACCGTCATAAACGTCACATCCACCTGCAGCGGTGTGTTGGACAATGCCCTCAAAAGCTGCAGCTCCGTGTCCTGCTTAATGGGCATATTGTTCAAAATCAGAACCTGCAGCGGACGAATGTCCTGATGCAGTGCACGGTTTTCGTCCATCACGAATATATTTTCATTTTCCAATATCTCTTTTGCCGGCAAATCGCTTTGTGTCTTTATTGGCATGTTAAACTACCTCTCTTTTCTCAGGCGTTCAGGTATTGTTCAATAAATTCATCCTCCGTCAGAACAGGGACATTCAATTCCTTCGCCTTCTTATTTTTGGTGGAATTTGATGTGCTGTCATTGTTAATCAGACAGGTGGTTTTGCCCGTAACGCTTCCCGTGACCTTTCCACCCTTCTGCTCAATCACATCTTTCAGCTCGTTGCGGTTCTCATAGTGCAGCAAACTTCCGGTAATTACAAAAACCATTCCCGTAAGCGTCTGACCGCCCGCATCCACCTGCGGTTTCTCTATCGTAAGTTCTTTCATCAGATGGGTAATCTTCTGCCTGTTGTCCTCATCTTCCATATAATCCACATAGGCGGACGCTATGACTTCTCCGATGCCTTCCACGGCGCTCAAAGTCTCCACATCCGCGTTCTGCATTCGGTCAAAATCATACTCAAAAAATTTGCAGAGCAGCTTTGCATTCGCCACACCGATATTGGCGATTCCCAATCCGTAAATAACTCTGGGCAGTGTGGTGGTTCTTGCCCGCTCTACGCTTTCCACCAGATTCTGATAGGACTTTTCGCCGAATCCCTCCATCCGGACAATCTCGTCCCGATAGCGATCCAAATGAAACAAATCCGCATATTCATGGATAAATCCCATGTCAATAAATTTCTCCAGGGTTGCCTCGGAAAGTCCGTCAATATTCATGGCATCGCGGCTGACAAACAGCGTAAAAGATTTGATTCTCTTCGCAGCACACTTTTCATTCACACAGTAAAGGGACTGTACCTCGTTTATCTGCCGGATTTCCGTGGGTTGTCCACAGACCGGGCATACTTTCGGAATCTGAACGTTATCACTTCCGGTGAGGTTTTCCGCAATCTGCGGAATAATCATATTCGCCTTGTATACCGTAATGTGGTCCCCGATACCTAACTTTAATCCGCGCAAAATGCTGATATTGTGCACGGAGGCACGGCTGACGGTGGTTCCCTCCAGTTCCACGGGTTCAAAAATTGCCACCGGATTTATCAGTCCGGTGCGGCTGGCGCTCCACTCGATTTCCTTTAATGTGGTCTCCCGCAGTTCGTCCGCCCATTTAAAAGCAATGGAATCTCTGGGGAACTTCGCCGTTCTTCCCAAAGACTGTCCGTAAGCTATGTTTTCATAGGTCAACACCAGTCCGTCGGAAGGAATGTCATAGGTTGCGATTCGGTGTTCAAAATCCTCTATTGCAGACAAAATGGTTTCTTCCGTCACCATCACATGCTGCACCACCGAAAAACCCTGCTCCTCCAGAAAACGAAACTGTTCCTCCTTGGAATTATGGAAATCAACGCCCTCCGCTTTTACCAAAGTAAAGGCGTAGAACTGTACATTTCTGTCCGCCGTAATCTGGTTGTTTAACTGTCTGACCGAACCGCTGCAAAGATTGCGGGGATTTTTATACCTTGCCTCCGCATCTGCAATCTGTTCGTTGATTTTTTCAAAATCGGAGTAACTGATTACCGCCTCGCCCCTCAGAATCAGTTCGCCCTGATAGGAAAGGTTTACCGGAAGGTTTTTGAAAGTCTTTGCGTTGTTTGTGATGACCTCGCCGATTTCTCCGTTTCCGCGGGTAACTGCTTTTGCAAGTTTTCCTTCACGATATGTCAAAACAATCGTTAATCCATCCAGTTTCCAACTCAAAATTGCAGGATTTCCTTGCAGCCAGTCCCGCAGTTCTTCCCTGCTTTTTGTCTTTCCCAGGGAAAGCATGGGACTTTCGTGGCGCTCTTTGGGCAGTTCCTCCACCGCCTCATATCCTACGTTTACCGTGGGGCTGTTGGAAAGCACCATGCCCGTCTCCTGCTCTAATGCCACCAGTTCATCATACAGACGGTCATACTCAAAGTTGCTCATGATTTCCTCGTCCTGAGCATAATATGCCTTTGAAGCCTTGTTCAGAATGTCTACAAGATATTTGATTCTCTCAATCTTTGATGACTGTATGTTGTGTTCCTGCATATTGTAGTCCTGCCTCCCTGTATAGTTGCTCCTGCTCTTTTTCCGTCAATTCCCGGTACGTTCCATATTGTAATCCGTCCAATGTGATGCTCATCACCCTTGTCCGTTTCAGGGATTTCACCTGATAGCCTAACGCCTGACACATCCTTCGAATTTGTCTATTGACTCCTTGGGTCAAAATTATACGGAATGTAAATTTTCCAATCTGTTCCACTTCACAGATTCTCGTTGTAATATCCAAATCTTTCAAATAGATTCCTGAAGCCATTCGCTCCAAAAAATCAGGTGTTATTTCACGGTTTACCTTTACCACGTACTCCTTTTCATGCCGGTTTGCACCGCGCATCATGGCTTCAATCAAATCTCCGTCATTGGTAAGAAGCAACAGCCCTTCCGATTCCTTGTCCAGCCTGCCTGCATAAGTCACTCTCACAGGATAATGAATGACATCTGTAATTTTTTTCTCTGCATGGGCGTCCTTCTCCGTACAGGTAATACCCACCGGCTTATAATAGGCAAGAACAACCTTTTTATTTCCGCCCGCCAACGGCTTGCCGTTCACACAGACGGCATCCGTCTCCGCCACCGTCTGTCCCATTGTGGCTGTCCTGCCATTCACGGACACCCTGCCTGTTTCAATCAGTTTATCCGCATCCCTGCGGGAACAGACACCGCACTGTGCAAGATATTTATTCAATCGAATGGTATTTCTATTCTGCATATAATGTCATCTCTTCCAAATTTTTGACTTTGGGTACTCCGTTCGCTTCCACCAAACCCTTTTTTGCTGTTTTATCAGCCAGTTCATTGTATTTTTCATTGGTATGTGCCGCTATTTTCTGGAAAGTGATACGAATACCGCTTCCCCATTCCCGCATGGCAGCAGCATATTTTTTTGTCAGTTCCGTCTTGCTGCGCCATTCGCCGGTAACCCATTTTTCAATCCCCTCGTAATCGTAACACAGATGAACCGCCTCAAATCCGTTTTTCATGGCACACCGCACCGCGTACATTGCCCCAAGCATCTCCCCTGTCACATTTCGGTGCTGCAGGGACTGGGGATTGTCTCCGTTTCCGCACTCCGTATAGATTCTGCCGTCCTCCAAAATAAATACACATCCAAATGCGTATTTTTTCAGGGAATCATTGTAGCTTCCGTCCACATAAGCTAACAGTGTTTTCTTCGCACTCTCCATTGCCGCCTCGGTTTCCTAATCTTCTTACTCTTTCTATTATCTGCAACAGTTATGATTATAACAATTTTTGCAAGGTTTTACCATACCTTTATGCCAGATTCAGCATGATTGAGCATGATTTCGCCCCAAATCCGGGCAAAACAAAAGACCGGCTTCCCGGTCTTTTTATGTCTTTATGCCTCTGCTTGGGCTTTTTTCGCCCCATTGTAGAAAGCATATGCGTTTTTGCCATTCTTCTTAACCTCGTACATGGCTTCATCCGCACATATTAACAACTGCTCCGCCTCGTCCGCATCCTTTGGATAAGATGCAATTCCGATGCTTCCGCCAATTTTCATTTTTTCCCCGCATATATTGAAACTCTTGGAAAATACCTGCCTGCAGGCAAAAGCGGATTTCTCCACAATTTTTTCCTGACCGCTTCGGAGTAGCACAATGAACTCGTCTCCTGCGAAACGATATGCCGTAAGTATTTGCGACTGCATCTCCTTCAGGCGCTCCGCAAGCTGCTGCAAAGCCTCGTCGCCTGCCGTATGCCCATAGGTGTCGTTAATGGATTTGAAATTGTCTATGTCTATCATCATAATGGTGCAGGGCTTTTCCATCTCCATCATGGCTTCAAAATCTTCCATAAACTTACTGCGGTTTGCCAATCCGGTAATGAAATCGTGTTGGGATGCGGATTTCAAAATCGTCCTTGCATCCTCTAACTCCCGCAGCAACTTTCTGTGTCTGATATTGTCCACACAGATAACCAGCATCACAATCAACAGAATCCCGGCAATCGCAATTGCCGGTCTCATCATTTCCTGATTTCTTTCAAAATAAGTTGTTTTCCGGTTCAAAACTTCCGCACCGGAAGGAATGGTGGACACATCCACACCATGCTGTCTTAATACCATTTCATCCACAATCCATATGGCTGAACCCGTATTCAATTTCATTTTGGAAATGTCTTGTCCACGCATAATGGATAAAGCCATCTGTCCGATTTGCTCTCCCGCAGCTTCCATGGAAGCCACATATCCGCCGGCAAAGCCTCCGCCGATTCCCATATCCGTCACCGTAATCACCGGTGTTTTGCTACGCTCTTTCAATATTTGTGAAATTTCATCGCAGGAATACTGCCTGCCATTCACATCACCCGTCATGGAAATGTAGAGTAAAATACTGTCCGCCTCTACGTTACGCACCTGTCGTTTAAATTGCATGTCCGTATACTCGGACGCATTAATTACCTCAAACTCCAGATTCGGATATTTGCTTTCACAGTTGTAAAAAAGCTGTTCTCCCGCCTCTCCCGCAAGACTGTCATCCGTAATCGCATAAACCTTCTTTGCGTCCGGCTTCATCGTAAGTCCCCATGCAATATTCTGCTCTGGGAAAACAGACTGCTCAATTCCCGTAATATACGGATTCTCCGCTGCCGCAACCGCAAGTTCCGCATTGTTGACCCCTAAAAAGAGTATGGGAATCTCCGGGAACAACTCACTCTGGTATCTCATGGCAAAATCCAAAGCGGCATCGTCCCCCACAAGGACAATATCATACGGATTCTGCTTCGCCAGCCGGTATTTCAGTCCGCTGTAAAACAACGCAACGGAAGTATTATCATACACTCTTCTGGTGTCCATAAATTCGTAATCGACCGTCACTCCGTTGCCTAAACTCTTCTCCAGTCCGGCTATCTGGTTCTTCACACTTGACCACGAAAAGGAATAAGAGCTTATAAACAGTATTCTTTTATCATACTCTTCTGCTTCCGTTGTGGTTTTAGGGAACAGCCATAAAATTTCAACTGCAAAAAGCAGCACTAACCCTCTAAAAAACTTTTTTGACATCTGTATACCCCATACGCTTAGTAATTCTTACCTAACCCTTGTTTTTGCTTTCAACACATCTAGTACAATCTTACCATATATATTTTAGAAATCAAGTTTTTTTGTACATTATTTACATATGTTTTCGTTGCCACGTATTTTTCTATCCGGTACTTGCAATATTTCCCAGTGGGACAATCCACCAGCAGTTACATTTATATGGTACATTTTTTCATATCGGATTTTTAAAGCTAAACAATTTCGTGCCCAGTTCTAATATAATGCCCTTCCTGAATTGCCGCAAAAGTTGCTATGGCGCATATCACAACAGCACTATATTGTATTTCAACGAAAGGCAATGTCAACGGCAGAAGGAATAATAAGATTGTATGTATGAACTGCTTTCTATAATTGAATCCAATATCTCTGCTCTATCTGCCCGTCTTCCTCAACTTCATTTTCAAGGATTCCACCATTATAAATAATGGATTTTACCGAACCGATATTGTCCTTGTCACAACACATTAAAACCCGGTTAATTCCAATTTTCCGACATTCTTCAAGGGCAAGTGCAATCATAGCCGTTGCATATCCTTTCCTTCGTTCACTCGGTCGTATTCCATCCCCAATATGCCCTCCGGTTTTCAAAAGCCCTTCGCTTAAATAATGGCGGATATTCACAGCACCTACGAAAATATTTTTCTCTTTGTCCAAGCAGAAAAATGTGGTATCCGGAACCCAGCCTTCCTCGGTTTCTTCCTTTATTTCTAAGTTATCCATATAATACTCAAAATCATGGAAATCATTTTTAAAGATTGCCCACGGAGAATCATCTACATGATTTACTTCCATATAAGCCGTCCACTCCGTCAACATATCAAAGAGCTGTGTCTTATACTCAGGCGTCAACTTTACCAATTCAATATTCATAAATAGTTCTCCCGCTCTCAATAAAATCCAATGAAAAGCTAGTTCTGTTTTGCTGTTATTCGCATTATACTTTGGATATGTAACTGTTTTTTGTAAGTATTCTTTTTCTCTTTGATAGGATAGAAAAAGCGTCTGCTGATAACATACAGACGCTTGCATACTTTTCCAGTCTACTTTCTGTGCTTTGCTTGTCAGCAGGCATCTATCCTGTCATCAGAGCCATCCACATCTCTATGTGCGGCTTAACCGTGAGGTTTTTCTGTTGCTCCCCAACCTACTTGTCTGCCTTTATTCCACAATTATATGAATTCATTTCTTCTATGTCAAGCCAAGTAAACGTTTTGTCCATAATCTATAGTATGAGTATAAAGCTTAGCATTCTCTTATATATATTTATTCCTCCTTCATTTTTATTAATGAAAAAATGCTTGTATACAGCATCTCTCAATCTCTTCTACTTATGTTTACATAATAGAATCCCCTTAACTCTTAATATCACCGTTCAATGATATAAACACACTCTCCTTCTATTACCTCACTACTCTCCTTCACTGTAGTTTGTCCACTCAAGCAAAATGCAGGGCGTACGCCGGCACAAATATCAGCTGTACTACTTCCGACCGCCTCAACCCCCACCATAACAACTGTACATTTCTCCCAAAGCTGAGGTGTTCTCGTCCAATATGGACAGGAAGTCCCTTGCTCCATAGTAGCCTCCTTTGTTACATATTCTGCTTCATAGAAATAGTCCAACGGTATTCCTTCCTTTGCCGTAGTTGAACCATCCAACCCCTCTATCCCTAATTCAACAGCCGATAACAAAAATATCTTACGGTTAATTTCATGTGTCTTATAATTCCATTCAGTATAGCTTTCCTTATCTGTGACTTCTATTTCACTATCAACAATATTTTCTTTCACCTCGTTAGATAGGGAACTCAGAAAGTCTGTATTTAAAAATTCGTCTATACTACTATTCTCATAATAAGAGCCATACTCATCCTGCGCCCAGAACTCTCCATGCTCTTCATACTGCCTCAGCTCCGGCAAAACATATTCTCTCAGCAACAGCACATTCTCATCCTCACTATAATCCGAAGTTAGAACCAGATAAGGAACAAATGCCTCATTTTCCTTGATATATACTCTTGCCTCCTTCGCACCCTCATCGTATACAAGATTCTTTAGTATCAGCTTCTCACTCTTTCCGCATCCACTTGCAAGTAACATCATGGCTGCTATCAAAAAATGTATAATTATTTTCTTCTTATTCATCCTTCTCCCCCAAATAAGTATCTTAAATCTGTTCTCTCTTTTCCCACATTCCAGCACTTCTTTTATCACACTGGTTTATCATATCATCCGAGTGCACTACTTTCAATACTTCTTTGCATTTTTAACACGTTTTTGCATTTACATTCTTCCATTTCAATACTCTCATCATCCACATCCTCTGAAACCATAAATTCTCGTGTCTCATCGTTTGTATCAACCGGAATCTCAGCCAATTCAGAAAACTGTTCTTGTTTCTTTTTATCTGCTTCTCGCAATTTAGCAAATTCCTCATAGGAAAGAATCTCTTCCTTTGCATCTGCAAAAGTTACATCGGCTGTATCCTTGTATTTGATATTTTCCAGATAGTCCATGTAGTCCCATTTCCATTTATGGGTAGTACCGGAAATCTGCTTTAATACCATATCCCAAAGTTTCCCTGCTTTGGTAGCTTTTTCACGATACAGTTGCCTTAACATGAAGCTGATTCGTTCTAAGATGGTAACGATACCTGTCAGGGTGGTTTTCTTTCATATAAGAGATCCACAAGTGACCATATTTTCCGATATCAACAGATGTCATAACCGAATCCGTATCGGATTTCGTATCAACATCATCCATACCGATATTGGGATACAAAATGCCGTCCACCTCTGTGTAAGTACCGCCCAGCTTCTCAAACAATGAAACTTCATTACTCATAATCTTAACTCTCCTTCCATAATACATTTGAAGTTTTGATAATAAAAAAGCCCATATACCTGCATTTCTACAAGTACACGGACTTATACTTTTATCATCCTTTTCTGATGATTCCTATTCGTTTGTACTACACACTTTACTACACACTTTTACGATAAGTTACGATACGTTTGCAATTTCTGCGAAAGTGCTGTAAGCCTTGTAAATACGGCATTTTCCGAGGTTTTGGAGAGTCTCTAAAATGGGACAACCAAGAATTGGTAAAATTTCCATTAATCCTGTTTTTCCAACACCAGTTGGCAATACTACAATTGCATGGATATGTTTATTTTTCACAACAAAATAGTCATATACCTTAAAATATCCTTGCGTCTGAGGTTCTCTTAGTTCCTCATTTTCATAAATGTTTGGATTTGACATTTCAAAATACTAAAACCCCCATACACTTGCAGTTTCCCGCAAAGTGTGGGGGTTCATTTTTTGAATAATTATACGTTATACAATACCCTGTGCAGTCATAGCATCTGCTACTTTCAGGAATCCGGCAATGTTAGCACCTGCAACGTAGTTGCCTTCCATGCCATACTTCTTAGCAGCGTCATCCAGATTGTGGAAGATGTTTACCATGATATTCTGCAGCTTCTTGTCAACCTCTTCAAAGGTCCAGGAAAGTCTCTCGCTGTTCTGGCTCATCTCCAGAGCGGAAGTTGCAACACCACCTGCGTTTGCAGCCTTTCCGGGGCAGAACAGAACGCCATTCTTCTGGAAGTACTCGGTAGCTTCCATGGTAGTAGGCATGTTAGCGCCCTCTGCTACTGCAAATACGCCGTTTGCAACCAGTGCCTTTGCATCCTCAATATCCAGCTCGTTCTGAGTTGCGCAAGGAAGTGCGATGTCACATTTAACGCTCCATACACCGTGCTCGCCATTCTTCTTCTCATGATACTCTGCGCTGGATCTTGCAGCTGCGTACTCTGTCAGTCTTGCTCTCTTCACTTCCTTTACTTCTTTCAGAAGTGCTACATCGATACCTTCGGGATCATAAATCCATCCGGTAGAATCGGAACAGGTAACAGGCTTAGCGCCAAGCTGCTGTGCTTTCTGGATTGCATAAATAGCAACGTTACCGGCACCGGATACAGCAACAGTTTTGCCTGCAATATCCTTGCCGTTGCACTTTAACATTTCCTCAGTCAGATATAACAAACCATAACCGGTAGCCTCGGTTCTTGCAAGGGAACCGCCATAGCTTAAGCCCTTACCGGTCAGAACGCCTTCATACAAACCGGTCAGTCTCTTATACTGTCCGTACATATAACCAATCTCTCTTGCACCGGTTCCGATGTCACCTGCGGGAACATCTGTATCAGCGCCGATATATTTATGGAGCTCTGTGATAAAGCTCTGGCAGAATGCCATAACTTCTCTGTCTGATTTGCCCTTAGGGTCGAAATCAGAACCACCCTTACCACCACCGATAGGCAGTCCGGTCAAAGAGTTCTTGAAAATCTGCTCAAATCCTAAGAATTTAATAATTCCCAGATTAACGGAAGGATGAAGTCTTAAACCTCCCTTGTAAGGTCCGATTGCGGAATTGAACTGTACACGGAAACCATTGTTCACCTGAACCTGACCCTTGTCATCTACCCAAGGTACACGGAACAGAATCTGTCTCTCAGGAGTTACCAGTCTCTCCAAAAGAGCGTCCTTACGATATGCTTCCTCGTTTGCTTCGATTACCACACGAAGAGACTCCAAAACTTCTTTTACTGCCTGATGGAATTCGGGCTGTGCAGGGTTCTTGGCAACTACCAAGTCATACACTTCATCAACATATGACATTTTTATGTCCTCCTTTATTTTGTATATACAGTTTCGGGAAACGACCCGGTTTTCCTTTGCAAACATAAAACAGGCATAGAACAAATGCCTATGCCCGCGACACCGTTGTCCCATACCTATTATATAACCTGAAATCCAATTTCACAATAAACTTTATCTCACTACTTTATAAAAGATTTTTCCCATTTTTTATACAACTTGCACAATAAAATATACGTGTATACAATCTGTGCGTTATAGTGCACATATCTTACGAAAAACAGGATACTTTATCGCACGGCTACAGATATTCCTTGAGGCATTGTACATTCTTTTCCTCAAAATCAATCAGCTGTTTTGCAAGCGCCACCGGCTGCTCCCCCGCATTTTGGTTATGACGGAGAATTTTCTCCATTTCCAGAATTCCGTTATTGCTTCCCTTAATAATCATTTCCGCAATATGGCTGGTACTGGTATTTAAAAGCGTATTATAATGGATTCCCGCCTTAAGCATCATATCCGCCATGCCGCTTCCGTGATACGGCTCTGCTTTTGCCTCTAAAAGCTGCTTGAGCGCTTCATTGTGCAGCTGTGAGTATTGCAATGACTGTCTTGAAATCTGTCTCGCCAGATTATCGTCATACACCTTGTCGGAAATGGCGTCGATTGCCGTAATTGCCATCTCCGTATTTCTCTGAATCTCCCGATATACTGCCACTTCCTGTGATTTCATTCGCACCTCCCGACACGCCTTTTGCCATTAAAAAGGCTTTCCATAGTTTTATCCTACGGAAAGCCTTACTTTCACTCTATTGACAGTATATCCTGTTTCAAAGATTTCATACATTACTGTACATAATCTGATTTTACATATCCAACTTTGCCGTTGTACTTAATCTTGCACCAGCCGTTCTCATTTGCAAGAAGTTCAGCGGAATCACCACCTGCCAGCACGCCAAGTCTGTCTGCAGTCTCGCTTGCGGAAGAACGTACATTGATATTGGTAGTAGCGGTAACGGTTCCGATACTCTCCATTCCGGCTGCGCTTTCCACTGCCTCAAGGTATTCCGACTTGATAAAGCCCTCTTTACCGTCAAACAGAATCTTGGTCCAGCCGTTGACTCTCTCCTCCACAACCTGAAGCTGTGTGCCCTGGGATACCTTTCCCATCTTATCTGCTTTCTCGCTGTCAGAACTTCTGACATTCACGGTTGCTGTTGTTGTTACATACTGTACAACATTCTCTACAGGGGTGTCTGCTGTCTGCTCCGGATTCTCCGTATTCGCATCCGGTGTCTCCGTGTCGGTTCCCTGAGTCTCCTGACCTTCCGCATTTGCATCCGGCTGCATCTCGGTGGCATTCTGGTCAGCCAGTTCCACTCCTACTGCGGCATTTACCTGCTGATCCATTTCATTCAGATACTCCAAAAGCTCCGGATGTTCCTTCATCAGCTCTTTATATTCCACGATAACACGGTTGTTAAATTCTACCACGTCATCCTGTGACATTACCTCTCCCAGATAAGCAGCCTGTTCATCGGTGAAATCACTTCTCTTGATATAAAGATTTCCCTGCTCATTGGTACATACATAGTATGCGGAGTAACCGGGATATTCCTCCGGATGATCCACAAATATAACCCTGCAATATACAAACACGATTGTCGAGCCTGCTTCCAGTCCCGGCTTGGTGTAAATTTCAAAGGTAGAATAATGGTCGATATACTTTGACCGCTCCTGATAGCTCAGCATATCCTGTGTGGAAATTTCATCACACACACTGTTCAGAATATCGGCATCTCCTGTGGTCACACCGTTGTAGTAAGAATTAATCAGTTCCGTAATAGCAGCATCCTCATTCAGCGCCATAGGCTCATCCGGTACGGCAGTAGGGTCTGTTGCTTCCGTTCCGCTCTCTTCCTCGCTGATAATTCCGTTTTCTGCCAGCTTATCCTTCTTCCCGGCATTGAGTGCCACACTTACCGTCACGGCTACCGCAGCCACTACGATTACCGGAAATGCCATCTTGCCATGTTTTATAATATAATTAACGATTTCTTTTGCTTTATCCTTCAACATAAAAATATCCTTTCATAAAATAAACGTAACTATCCAGAAACTTCGTGTACACACTTCCCCGCCTCTGAACAGTTACTGATAAACAAGGTGATGTAAAGTGCATCCGACAGGAATCGAACCTGCATTAAAGGCGTCGGAGGCCTTCGTTCTATCCATTAGACTACGGATGCAAATTATTACAAATTTGTTACATCACCTTGTCTACTATAGCACAAAAATATTTATATGTCTACTACGTTTTTTAGGAAAAATCAGAAAATAATTTTAAGACCGTCTGACGGCTCATAAAAATAGAGCTGATTAGAGAGAACCTCTTCGGGTTCCACCTGAGATAAATTCACTTCTTCAATCATGCTTCGCAGTTCTTTCACATCCTCATGCCCGCCGTTTTCAAGCAGAATCATTTCATGGACAGAACTCGGTATCAGATAAAATCCCTGTTTTCTTGTTGCAGCAATCTTTTCCAAAAATCCCGGATAGAGAACACAGGCAGCACCGAACGTCTTTTCCTTATTGCCCAGCACCCGCATAGGTATATCCTCAGGCACAATCTCCGTCAGGCTGTCCGGATCCGACACCATTTCCCGGATAACATCCACCATTGCAGAATCCTCCGCCGGGAACAGCCTCGGCGTATTTTCCTGCGCCAGCAAAAACAGTTCCTCCACATCCGTATTCCACAGTTCCAGATGGCTGTTGTATACCTGAATGGAGCCGTTTCCCAGCACTCCCCCTCTGTAGGCATAATAAAAACAGATGGCAAGGTCTAAATATTCTTTATGCGGAATTGTTTCCAGTAATTCCCGATTCTGTTCCGCCGAAATCAGTTTATAGCAGATTCCGTCCTTCACCTGCTCAAATTCCCGGAAAAATGACATATCCACATCCGTTTTCGGCGTGTCCTGCTCGTAAACCTGTATGATTTTATCCAGTATGTTTTGCATGGTTACGCCGCCCTCATATGCCTCCCAGAACGAATTTAAGTAAATCGTCGGGGACACATTGCAGTCTTTTGTCAAAATCAGCATTCCCTGTAAAATAACGCCGTTATTTTTACATACCTCCTGCAATCTCACTTCATACCCCTCGCCCAGTTTTCCTGCAACCTCTTTTTGAATCTTCTCTGCAAATACTTTTAAATCCATATATTTTCCCTTCTGCGCTGTCAGATGCCGGAAAACCGCATGCAGCGCCCATGGATTTTCCGTGTCTGCATTCCGAAAAAAGGACATCAAAAAAGACAATGGCGCTTCCAAAAAAGAAGCATGTCCATTGTCTTACAAGTCTTAATAGCTATGAATTGCAGTCAGCTTATACACGAGACAGATATTCACCGGTTCTGGTATCAATCTTAATCTTGTCTCCCTGATTTACGAACAGGGGAACAGATACAACTGCTCCTGTTTCAACGGTAGCAGGCTTGGATGCTCCGGTTGCGGTATCTCCCTTGAATCCGGGCTCAGTCTCTGTAATATCAAGTTCTACAAACAGAGGGGGCTCTACGGAAAATACGTTACCATTGTGAGAGCAAACCTTGCACATCTCATTCTCCTTTACGAATTTCAGTGCATCACCAACGGTCTCGTTGTTCAGAGCAATCTGCTCAAAGTTCTCTGTATCCATGAAGTAATATAAATCTCCATCAGAGTACAGATACTGCATATCTTTTCTATCAATACGCGCCTGAGGGCATTTCTCGGTAGGTCTGAAGGTTCTCTCAACCACACCGCCACTCTTGATGTTTTTCAGCTTGGTCCTAACGAAAGCTGCGCCCTTTCCCGGTTTTACATGCTGGAATTCAATAATCTGGAATACGTTGTTATCTAACTCAATCGTAATACCATTTCTGAAATCACCTGCAGAAATCATAGTATATTCCTCCTAAAATTTTCACGTTATAATTCCTTAACAGTTTAATATAAAAATCCATATATTTCAACTGTTTTTAAAAAATTTGTTGCAAAAAATGTTATAAAGGCTACGACAGGGTCTCGATTACGAAATCAATCGCCTGCAAATATCCGTCCAAGCCCTGCCCGTAAATCTGTCTGTCGCAGACCGGAGCGGTCACGGACACCTTGCGGAATTCCTCTCTTTTGGTAATATCGGAAATGTGAATTTCCACCTTCGGCACGGTTATGCTTGCCAGCGCATCCCGGATGGCATAGCTGTAATGCGTATAAGCACCCGGATTGATGACAATTCCCTGTGTGCCGTCAAAATATGCCTCCTGAATCCGGTCAATAATTGCGCCCTCATGATTGCTCTGAAAAACCGTAATCTCGTTACCGGTAGCTTTCCCTTTTTCCGCAATCATATCCAGCAGATATTGATAATCCTGTACTCCGTACACACTTTTTTCCCGGATTCCCAAAAAGTTAATATTGGGACCGTTGATAACTAAAATTTTCATTCCTCTGTTCTTCCTTTCCTCCGCCTCCTGCAAAGCAGCAATCACTTTTTCCGCCACCTCGTCCGTAGTCAGTTTGTCCACATCTACAATAATATCCGCACATTCCTCATATGCGCCGTTTCTCTCCTTCAGCATACTGCGTATTTTTGCAAGCGGGTCGTCGCACTGCAAAAGCGGTCTGGTATTGTCAGTCTTAAGCCTCTCGTACACCGTTTCCGGCTGCACCCGCAGATAAACCACCGTTCCGCATTCCCGCAGCAGCTTCCGATTGACGCTTTTCATCGGCGTACCGCCGCCCACGGAAAGAATCCGCCCGTAATTTCTGTCCCGGATTTTTTCAAGCACCGCCGTTTCCAACTGCCTGAAATAAGGCTCGCCGTCCTCCTCAAACATCCGGCTGATACTTTTTCCCGCATCCTGCTCAATCAGCTTGTCCGTATCCTCCACCGGCATTTTCAGCTTGTAGGACAGCCGAAGCCCCGTGGTGGTCTTGCCGCTTCCCATAAATCCTATCAGCACGATATTTTTCTTCTGTTCCATTCCAGTCTCCTAATAAACACACCATATTTTTCCTGTTTGAGCCGTCCCTGTCCGGTCATTTACATTTGCCGGTTTCCGCCGGTTCACATCGCCTCAAGCATTTTCCCGTAGACCTGCTGCGCCAATTCCTCGTCTATCGCTTTTCCTGTCCAAAGTTCATACGCAATGATTCCCTGATAGAGAAGCATTTTAGAACCGTTGAATGCCCTGCCGCCCTGCTTTTGCACCAGCTGCATGAATTTTGTGCAGGGCGGATTAAAAATCAGGTCATACCCAGTATGTACCCTCCTGTAAAAATCCTCCTCCGCAATCACCGCATCCTCTGTCTTTGGAAACATTCCCACACTGGTTGCCTGAATAGCAAGATAGCTCTCGCCCTCAGGCAGCGTCCTATAATCCGAAAGAGCCATTACCCGCGCCAGCGTTTTTCCGGCAAAAACATTTACCTCCTCCGCAATCTCCTGAGCTCTTGCCACGGTACGGTTTAGCAAAATCACCTCTGCCGCTTTTTTCTCCGCCAACAGCATGGCTACCGCCCTTGCCACTCCGCCTGCGCCGAGAATCAGCACCTTTTCACCCTCTATGTTCACGCCGTCCGCACACATGGCACGGTAAAGTCCCGGCATGTCCGTATTGTAGCCCTTGAATCCCGTTTCCGTGCGCACCAGCGTGTTCACCGCTCCGATTTGCTTTGCCAGCGAATCGATTTCACTCAGATAGGGAATCACGTCACTCTTGTAAGGAACCGTCACGTTGAGTCCGAGCAGATTGAGCGCCCATGCTCCTTTCACGGCATTGCCGATTTCTCCCTGCGGCACATGAAATGCCGTATAAACAAGGTTATCCCCGCATTTTTCCGCAAGTGTGTTATGAATTAACGGGGACAAAGTATGCTCCACGGGATTCCCCAAAAGACCACAGGTGCGCGTATATCCGTTAATGTTCATTTTATGCTCTTCCCTTCTTTCTCAGCTTTCTATGATAAAAGAACAACACAATCCATTCCAGCCTGCGTTTCAACACAATCTGAATTTCCTCCTTGGGATGAATGGGCTTTACCAGATAAGTCACAATGCCCGCTTTTTTTGCTCCCCACACATCCGTAAAAAGCTGGTCGCCCACAAACAGCGTTGTAGCGGGCGTGGTTTTCATCCGCTCCATTGCCTGCACATAGCCGCTTCGCTTCGGTTTTCCCGCTTTGAAAATATATTGGGAGCCGACTCCGTCATTAAAACTCTTTACCCTCGGCTCTTTATTGTTGGATAAAAGTATGGTCTGAAATCCCAAGCCGCGCAACCTTGCGAACAACGCTGTCGCTCTTTCGTCCGCCGGAGCACCGTGGGGCACCAGTGTATTGTCAATATCAAAAATAACTCCTCTGTACCCATCACGATACAGTTTTTCATAATCAATGGAATAGGCGCTGTCCGCCTCATAATCCGGATAAAATGGTTCTAACATCTGACACCGTCCTTTTTATTTATAGTTCCATATCCGCATTTTCCCGTATGGAAAACGCAGTAAAATAGGCTTCCTCCATGGGAATCCACCTTTTTTGAAAAGTAAGAAGAGCCGCCTCCCCGTCCCGGCCGGCAATACGCCTTTGCTGCTCCTCATTTTCCACATGGAAAAACACTTTTATATCCGCATATTCTCCAAAATACGGATGAAGGCTGTAGGCTCCCTCCACAATACGAATGAAATTGTCCCCCGTTCCCTCCGGAACAATTACGTTTTCGCCAAGCTGCATTTTGCCACAGTCAAACCGGCGATACGTAAATCCTACCCTGTCCTTAAGTCTTGGCAGCACCTCTTCCAAAAACCGTTCATAATGTACATTTCCACCCGGTTCTGCAAGGCGCTTGTCCGTCCGAAGTTCCCCCGGCAGGAAAAAATCATCCATGTGGATGACACCTGTTCCGGTTATCCGCGACAACTGCTCTGCTACTGTGGTTTTTCCTGAGGCACACCGACCGTCTACGGCAGCCACAATCATTCTGTTTTCCCTGTCTGCAACTGCCTTTAACTCTGCAAGTTTTTTTAACAGGGGCAGGCACCGTAAATATGCCGTATTTACCAGCCGATAGGCAGGCTGTTCCAAATTCCGGTAATGTTCGCTGTGGTGCACCGCATATGGAGTTTTCCCATCCGTTGATTTTGCATAATAGCTTTGCCGGTAATCCTCCCATTCCTTTTCGGAAAAGGAAAAAACTCCGCTCTTTACAGCAGCTTCCGCAGCCTTTTCATATTGCGCAAACTGCTCATATCGGTTCGACGGTTCCTTTTCCGGGATGATACCCGCGGAAACACTGTCGGCAAACATACGAAACAACCATTCTCCCGGCAGCCCCGCCTGTTTCCATGCGCCCAAATTCATTCGGCAGACGTTTTCCTGTATCTGCTCATACAAGGGCGTTACCTGCGGCTGTACCGCATTATATTCTCTGATAAAATACCGGTATGCCGCCTGCTTGTCCGCCAGCAGGTGCTCCGCGCCGAAGGCTGCCTGAAACATGAGTTTATAAACATCCTGCGGCTCCATGGCGGGGTGAACTTGTGCCTGCTTTATAAGCAGGGAGCACCAGTCCGCCGCTTGCTTTTTTGTTTGCATCGTCTGTTTACTCATTTTCCTCTAACCCGGCAATTTTCTCTACCGCTTCTTTAATGTAATCCGCCAATTTCCAGGTTTCCACACCAACCACCGTTGCGTGAAAACGGTTCATCGGAATCAAAATCAGCTTGGCATCACTGGACGCAACTGCCTCTGCCATCTTCGGTGTAATCTCACCCAGCATGGCATTTGCAAGAACAATTCCTATCGGTCCCACAATAACGTCCACTCTCTGACTGTTATAAATCACCGCATTTTCCCCGGTGGCGCCGTTCACGGTACCGCCTTTCATCATATTGGCAGTTGCCGTAGCGTTGCTGCCAACCGCTATCAACTCCGCTTTCGGGCACGCCTGTGCCAAAGCCTCCACCAGACTTTTTCCGACGCCGCCGCCCTGACCGTCCATAATCATAACTTTCATCGCACACTAACCTTTACATCTTTTTTATCTACTTTTTTATCTACAATGATAATTTTCCAAATTCCGCTTTATCAGCATGATACCACGTTCCTCCCCTTGCTTTCAACTGTCTTTCTCTCATCCGCAATACTTTCTTGTTTCATTACCCTCCTCTCCCCTTGTGCCTGTCTTTTCTTGCTTCCAAACATCTCACATAAATCCGGTAAGAATATGCTTGACAAAAAATTCTTTTTCGATATGATATTTATAGATTCATGCAGAATCTTATTACTCCACGAAGGAGTTTTTATACAGCCGAAATACACCATGAAGGTGACAGCCCTGTTAATCGGGCGGCTTTCATGTTTTTTTTATGTTTACATGACTGTATTTCAAAAATAATCAAACTAAAATTCGGAGGTAATAGAATTGAACTCAAAAAGAACAATGAATCCTAAGACGAAAACATCCCTATACCGTTTGGTGACGACCGCCGTGTGCATCGCTCTCTGCGTGATACTGCCCTTCGCTTTCCATGCAATTCCAAACGGCGGCACATTATTTTCCCCCATGCATCTGCCCGTCCTTTTATGCGGTATTGTGTGCGGTCCTGTATACGGACTGGTGTGTGGACTGTTTGGTCCTCTTTTATCCAGCCTTCTCACCGGTATGCCGGGCATGGCATTTCTGCCGACTATGATGCTGGAACTGGCACTTTACGGTCTCATATCCGGGCTTCTCATGAAATTCGTGCACACCGGCAAGCAGACCGCAGACCTGTATATCAGCCTGCTTGCCGCCATGCTTTCAGGCCGGATTGTTACCGGAATTGCCAGAGCGCTTATTTTTGCAAGAGGCACCTATTCCCTGAAAGCATGGGCCAGCAGCTACTTTGTATCCTGTCTGCCTGCCATTATCCTGCAGTTGATACTGATACCTATTCTGTATGTAGCTTTACAGAAAGCCGGCTTTGTACCCAACCGCAATGCAAAGTCTAACGGATAAAACTGGTTTTCACCTTCTGGTTTTCCGGTACGGCAATGCCTTTTTCTCTTCCGGCGGCGATACATTTTATCATCCACGCCATATTTTTGCCAAGATTATACATGGTCATAAGACCTTCTTTATCCTGCAAAACATCCTCCGCTTTGGAGCCATACACATGATTCCAGTATGTTGAGGACACAATAGGCATGGAATTAATCGTAAAATATTTGTTAATCACATCAAAGGAGGCAGTGGTTCCTGCGCGTCTTGCGCTCAGGACCGCTGCTCCCGGCTTGAAAGCAAAGTTGCGCCCGCCGGAATAAAATGCCCTGTCCAAGAAGCTCAAAAGCCTGCCGCTCGGATGCGCATAATATACGGGGGAACCAAAAATAAATCCGTCCGCATCCTTTGCCTTTTCCACGAAGTCATTCACACAATCGTGGAATACACACTCTCCCGTCTTTCCGCAGCTTCCGCATCCTGTGCAGTCCGCCAGCGGTGCATTCCCGATAAAAATGATTTGGGTTTCAATCCCTTCCTCATTGAGTGCACGGGCTGCCTCACAGAGCGCCACATTAGTACATCCTTTTTCTCTGGAACTTCCATTCACCAATAATACTTTCATTTTCCAGCCTCACTTCCATTTTTGCATGCCTTTTTACGTGTCACATTTCATGCTTCCCTTTGGCACACTTTTTGAAATCTCATGAGAATATATTATCATTAATCCTCAGAATATTCCAGCCTGATTCCATGGCTTTTCGGTTGCTGTCAGCTACCTTTTCCACTCATCGGAGGTCTATGCAATATATCTTCTATTTTATTTCCACTTTGACTGCCTTTGCAAACCATTTTCTTCCTCTGTCAGCCGCTTTTCTCGCTCGCTGGAGGTCTATACAAAATATCTTCTATTTTATTTCCACTTTTTTACGAAAAAAGTGGAGCAAAATACGAACTTTTTTCGTATAGCTCCACTTTTACTTATTTGTATCTTCATTTTGCTTTAAAACAACTGCCAAAGGTGGGTACAAATCACAAGAAATCTTCTATAGACCTCCCGCCAAACTGCCAACCGCCTGAAACGCTCTGCCCACATCCAAAACCGCTTTCCGCCGACGCTGTCCTGTTCACACCAGCTATCAGCAGCCGTCTCAGGCGCTCATTCACATTCAAAACTGTTTACAATCTGCGCCGTACCGTTCCCCCTCGCAATCAGCTACATTCTGAACCACTCTGCTCACATTCTAAACCGCTTCCTACCTGCACCGTCCTGCCACTCTCCAAGCTGCCACCAGTCCAAACTGCCACCAGTCCAAACTGCTCTGCCCCAGCGCCTACTCCTTCTCGTTCCTGCTCTCCGTATCCTCCAACAGATTTTTCATACTCTTTAAGCTGATAACGATAGTAGAGGTATTATGCAGTAACGCAGTCGTTGTGGGCTGCAAAATTTCTGCCACTCCAAGGGCAATGAGTCCGCCGTTAAATCCGACAATGGTACGGTAGTTTTTGTGAATCCGCTTCATAAGGGCGTTGCTCAGCCGTTTCAGTGCAACAATTTCATAGAGATTGTCCGCCGCAATGGTTACGTCTGCAATTTCATTGGCAATCTCTGCGCCGTCACTGATGGCGATTCCGACATCTGCCGCAGACAGTGCCAGCGAATCGTTGATACCGTCTCCGGTCATAATCACTTTGTGTCCGGCGGCTTTCTCACGCTCCACATAGGAAGCCTTGTCCTCCGGCAAAACCTCGGAAAAATACTCGTCCACTCCTATTCTCTTTGCAATGGCGCAGGCAGTTCTCTCGCTGTCTCCGGTCATCATCACCACTTTGCGGATTCCCGCCTGTTTTAATACCTGTACTACCTTTCCTGCCTCTTCCCTGAGCGGATCCTCAATGCAAATCACCGCTGCCAGTCTGTAATCAATGGCAAGATACAGGTGTGAATATTCCGTAGGCAGTTCCTCAAACGTCTGCTCCATTCCCTCCGGAATGACACAGCCCTCGTCCTCCATTACAAAGTGATAGCTTCCGATTACGACCTTTCTGTCTTTTATGGTCGTGGCTATACCGTGCGCCACCACATAATCCACCTTGGAGTGCATCTCCTCATGAATCAGTTTCTTTGCCTTTGCGGCATCCACCACGGCACGCGCCATGGAATGAGGGAAATGTTCTTCCAGACAGGCAGCAATTCTGAGCAGTTCGTCCGCACTCATTTCATTGAACGGAACTACCTTTACAACGGACGGACAAGCCTTGGTAAGCGTACCGGTTTTGTCCAGTACAATGGTATCCGCCTCCGCCATGGCTTCCAGATACTTTCCGCCCTTGACGGTAATGCCGTGTTCATTTGCCTCTCTTATGGCTGCAAGCACCGTAAGAGGCATTGCCAGTTTCAGGGCGCAGGAAAAGTCCACCATTAAGATAGCCATTGCCTTTGTCACATTGCGGGTCAGCAGATAGGTGATTCCTGTTCCGAGCAGGGAATAGGGAACCAGCTTATCTGCCAGATGCTCCGCCTTGCCCTCCAATGACGATTTGAGTTTTTCCGACTCTTCTATCATGTTCACAATCTTTTCGTAACGGCTGGAACCGGCTGCGTGTTTTACCTCGATAGTCAGCTCGCCCTCCTCCAAAACCGTTCCGGCATAGACGTAGCTTCCCTCCGTCTTTCGCACCGCCTGAGATTCTCCTGTCAGGGACGCCTGATTAATCATCGCCTCTCCGCGCACCACTTCCCCGTCAAAGGGAATGACATTTCCCATATGGATGACAATGGAATCCCCCGGCTTTATGGTATCGGAACCTACAAGCACTTCCTGCCCTTCCGTATTCAAAAGCCATACTTTTCCGTTCCGTAAGGACATCTTTCTTGCCAAATCCCCCACGGACTTTTTGTGCGTCCACTCTTCCAGTATTTCGCCGACATTCAAAAGAAACATAATGGAGCCAGCCGTCGAAATATCCGCTCTCAGCATAGCGGCTCCGATTGCCGTTGCATCCAACACCGGCACTTCGATTTTATGCTGCCATAATGTCTTTAAACCTTTTACAATATAACGCACGGACTGCGCCGCCGTGAACACAAATCTCACCGGATAGGGTAAAAACAGGCGTTTTCCGTAATGCAACACCACCGTGGAAACCAGTTTTTCCTTATACTGTTCGTTCAGCTCTCTGCCGGAATTTTGGAGAATATCCTCCGGCACCGAAGTCTTTTCATAGGAAAAATTACGCAGGGCGGAAATGACTGCCCCGCGTTCTCCCCGGTACACAACCACTGCGTCCTGCGTTTTTTCATAAACCTTTGCCTTTTTCACAAAGGAAAGCGTTTCCAGATAATACAGGAGAGTGTCAGCCTCACGACAGCTCATGCGGTTTACCGCCATATGGACACGAATCCGTCCTTCTCCCTCATGTCTGATTACAAATTTCATTCTGCTCCGCCTTCTTCTTCCAAAGCATTGGAGGCATCCTCATATTCTGCCTTTGCAGCCTCCCTGTCCTCATTTATCTGTTTTGCATCTGCATAAATGTCTTCACAATTTTCCTGCAGTGTGGTTGCCGTCTTCATAACGGTCTTCTTTGCCCGAAGCACTGCCGCTGTTATTTTTGTGTAGCACTTTTTGGCGTCATCGCTGGATAAAATCTTAATTCCAGCCGTACCAAAAAGAACTCCTGCCGCAAATATTCCTGTTTTCTTACCATTGAATTTCAATTTCATCTGTTTGTCCTCCAATTCTTTTTACTCACAAAAATCACAGGGTTCCACTAAAACGCTGCTTATTTTCTGCTTTTGAAGGTATCCGCAGGATTTTAATCCCTGCTGAATCACCTCATACCAGTCTCTTGCATTCAAATGATATACCGTCTTATCATCTAATTCTATTGTGCAGGCATTTTCTCTTCCACAAGCCATGGAGCAGGAAATTTTATACATGTTTTTTCTACTGATGGCACCGATTTCTTCCAACAGATTCACCATGCGGTAAACGGTAGCTGCCCCGATTCCGGGTTCCTGTTCCAGCGCCTTGTAATATATCTCTTTGCAGCAGGCACAGTCTTCCTCCAGAATAATGTCCAGAAGCATCTGACGCTGTTTTGTAATTCTGCAGCCCCGGTCCTTTAACTGCCGCAGCACCAGTTCCTTCTGCATTCTGGTTCTGTGGTAACTGACCGTGTCCCGATTTTTTCTGTTCTGACTCATTGCCTCAACTGTCATCTTCTAACCATGCCTTTCTACTGCGAACTTAATGTTTAAATATGGACCCGCACCTCTAAGATACGGGTCCATACATTCACTTCGTTTTACTTACTTATTCTTTACGGAAACCTTAAGAGTATTGCTCTCTTTGTAAGGTCTGAACAACAGGTACAGGAAACCGATTACTAACAGGAATGCTACAACGGTTCCGATACCAAATCCGCCTCCGGTACACAGAGTACCAATCTGGAAGATGCAGAGGGAAACCACATATGCAAGTATTGTCTGATAACCGATAGCGAACCAGAACCATTTTGCATTGTTCATCTCTCTCTTAATTGCACCCATTGCCGCGAAGCAAGGTGCACACAGAAGGTTGAATACTAAGAAGGAGTATGCTGCAACTGCGGTCATGCTGTTTGCCAGCTGTCCCCAGATTTCCACACCATCCTCGGCAACCTCTGAGAATCCGAAGAGCACACCGAAGGTACCTACTACGTTCTCCTTTGCAATCAGACCGGATACGGCTGCAACTGCCATCTTCCAATCACCCCATCCAAGAGGAATGAAGAGAGGAGCAAGAATGCTTCCGACTTTTGCAAGGATACTGCTGTCGAGCTGTTCAGCTTCCAACATACCGAAGGATCCGTCAACCCAGCCAAAGCTCATCATGAACCACAAAATAATGGTGGACAGTAAAATGATGGTTCCGGCTTTCTTAATGAAGGACCAGCCTCTCTCCCACATGCTGCGCAGTACGTTGCCAACGGTAGGCCAGTGGTATGCGGGAAGCTCCATAACGAAAGGAGCTGGGTCGCCGGCGAACATCTTTGTTTTCTTTAAGATAATACCTGAGCAGATGATTGCTGCAACACCTACGAAGTAAGCGCTGGGAGCTACCCACCATGCACCGTCGAACAAAGCACCTGCTACCAGAGCAATGATAGGAAGTTTTGCTCCACAGGGAATAAATGTTGTGGTCATAATGGTCATCTTACGGTCTCTGTCGTTCTCGATGGTTCTGGAAGCCATGATTCCGGGAACGCCGCATCCGGAACCAATCAACATAGGAATGAAAGATTTACCGGACAAACCGAATTTACGGAAGATACGGTCCATGATAAATGCGACACGAGCCATATAACCGCAGGACTCCAAAAATGCAAGGAACAGGAACAGTACTAACATCTGGGGAACGAATCCGAGTACCGCACCGACACCGGAAATCACACCGTCTACAATCAGTCCGGTCAGCCAGTCAGCACATCCGATGTTTTCAAAGAAGGACTGTGCTGCGGGAATAATCCACTCGCCAAACAAAGTATCGTTGGTCCAGTCTGTCAAAATAGCACCGACTGTAGTTACGGATACATAATATACCAAAACCATAACTACTGCGAAGATAGGAAGCGCTGCCCATCTGTTGGTAACAATACGGTCAATCTTATCGGAGGTAGATAACTGTCCTTTCTTGGACTTGGTAACACAGTCACCGATAATGGAAGAAATGTACACATATCTCTCATTGGTGATAATACTCTCGGTATCATCATCAAACGCTTCCTCCAAAGCCTTTACCTTTGCGGATACATCAGGAACCTGCTTCATCTGCTCTGCAATCTTGTCATCCTTCTCCAGCAGCTTGATAGCGAAGAATCTCTTCTGCTCCTCTGCCACATCAGCGCCCAACATTCCTTCAACCTCTTTGATGGTTGCTTCCACGTTCTGTGCGAACTCATGTACCGGAGTTGTGGTCTTGCCCTGCTTTGCAATGGAAACAGCCTTCTCAGCAGCCTTCTGGATATTGGTTCCCTTTAATGCAGAGATTTCGATTACTTCGCAGCCGAGTTTCTGGCTCAGCTTTTCAATATGTATCTTGTCACCGGATTTCTCCAGTACATCCGCCATGTTGATTGCCATGACAACGGGGATTCCCAGTTCCATAATCTGAGTGGACAGATACAGGTTTCTCTCAATGTTGGTACCGTCTACAATATTGATGATTGCATCCGGTCTCTCATTTATCAGATAATTTCTGGCAACTACCTCTTCCAGTGTGTAAGGGGAAAGAGAATAGATACCGGGAAGGTCCATGATGATAACATCTTTATGACCTTTCAGTTTTCCTTCCTTTTTCTCAACAGTAACTCCGGGCCAGTTACCTACAAACTGGTTGGAGCCGGTCAACGCATTGAACAGAGTCGTTTTACCACTGTTCGGGTTACCTGCAAGTGCAATTTTAATTGACATAACGCTTCTCCTTATTATTTGTTATCTCTAATTAGTGTTAGGTTAATCTAACGTATGGGCAAAAAAATTATTCAACAATAATCATTTCTGCATCTGCTTTACGGAGTGATAACTCATATCCTCTTACCGTTACTTCCACGGGATCGCCCAAAGGTGCAACCTTTCTTACAAAGATTTCCACTCCTTTTGTAATGCCCATGTCCATGATTCTTCTCTTTACCGGGCCTTCTCCGGTGAGTTTCTGAACCTTAACGGTCTGACCGCATTTCACTTCTCTCAGAGTTTTCATTTCACTTGTCCCTTCCTTCATTTTAAAATATTATCTTAAACCAAGATTCTGTTTGCCATATCTTTTCCTATGGCAACCCTGGAATCCTTCACATTGACGATGAGGTTTCCCCCAATGTCTGAAACAACGGTGACGACTCCGCCGGCTACAAATCCAAGATTCTCCAGAAATCTTCTGGTTTCCTCTTTGCCTCCGACCTTTTGAATGGTAACCTGTTCACCTGTATTGGCCATTGTTAACGGCATCATCTCATCCCTTCTTTCTGTCTAGTTGATAATCATTTTCGATTTCTGTAGTTAGTATAGTCTAACGTCCATTAGTTGTCAATTACTTTTTTGCAAATTTTCATGTTTTTTAGTCCTCGAAAAAGCAAAAAAGCAGCCTCCGCATTTGCTGCGAAAGCCGCTTTCTTCTATATAGAAAGGATTCCTTTCCTTAAAAACTTACTCAGCCGTCACGCCGCCTTCTACCACAAGACTGTCCTCGTAATCCAGTCCGTAAGTGTCGGCAAGGGTTGCTTCGTAATCCGCATGGAAGAATTTCTCATTTCCAAGGGCCTTAATCTCCTCATTCACCCAGTCAAGCAGTGTAGTATTGCCCTTGCTTACTGCGGGTGCAATGGTATCCTGACTTCCAAGGGTCGGAATTCCTACAGTATAGCCGGGATTCTGCAATGCAAATGCAATGACCTCTGTGTTGTCGTTTGCCCATGCCACACCGTTGCCGTTCTCCAGCGCATTCTTTGCATTCGCATAAGAATCATACTTCTGAAGAGGAATATCGGGATAATTCTGTGTCAGATAGGTTTCTGCCGTGGTGCCGGAAATGACAATCATCTGATTATCCTTGTTCCAGTCATCCAGCGTGGTAATCACGTTGCTCTCCGGAGAAATGACGCCCAGAGCCACATTCATGTAAGGCAGGGCGAAATCCACTTCCTGTGCACGTTCTTCAGTCACCGTAAAGTTTGCCAGAATCAAATCCACCTTTCCGGTCTGCAGATACTCAATGCGGTTTGCAGCCTCAGTGGAAACGAAGTTCACCTTTACGCCAAGGTCCTCACCGAGTCGTCTTGCAAAGTACACATCATATCCCTGATATTCGCCGTTCTCATCCACATATCCAAAGGGATTCTTGTCGGAGAACACACCGATGTTGATGGTTCCGGACTCTTTGATTTCATCCAGTGTACGGTATACCGTGGTTTTGTCCTTGGATGAATCTGCATTTGTCTTGTTGTCCGCATTACCGCAGGCAGTAAAGGCAAGTGCCAGTGTGAGTGTCAATGCCAGTGCCAAAAGTTTCTTGATTTTTTTCATAATCTTCTCCTCTTTTCCGGATGCCTTTTGCACCCTGTTTTCTATAAAAAATAAATTACACGCTACTGCTTCGCATGAGCTTTGACAGCCTCGAACTCAAAGATATTCAAAAACTGTTTTGCCCTCTCCGTCGCCGGCTTAGTAAAGAACTTCTCCGGCTCCGCTTCCTCCACGATTTTGCCGCCGTCCAAAAAGACCACCCGGTCAGCCACCGCCCTTGCGAACTGCATTTCATGAGTCACAATCACCATGGTGCGTCCCTGTGCCGCAAGGTCAAGCATGACATCCAAAACCTCTCTCACCATCTCAGGGTCTAATGCCGCCGTCACCTCGTCAAACAAAAGAATTTCCGGCTTCATGCACAACGCCCTGACAATGGCGATTCGCTGTTTCTGACCGCCGGAGAGCTGTCTGGGATAAGCATTCGCCTTTTCCTCCAGTCCCACTCTCTTTAAAAGCTCCATTGCCTCTTGTCTGACCTCGTCCTTTTTCCGCTTCTGCACCTTCGTCGGCGCCAGCATGATATTATCCAACACCGTCAGGTGGGGAAAGAGTTCATAGTTTTGGAAAACCATTCCGATTTTCTGTCTCTGTCTGGCAAGCTGCTTGCTCTTTCGGTCAATAATTTCTCCGGACAGCTTCACGCATCCGCCCTGAATCGGCTCCAGGGCGTTCATACATCGCAGCAGCGTGCTTTTTCCGCAGCCACTGGGGCCTACCACCACGATAACCTCGCCGCGATGCACTTTCAGACTCACATCATCCAAAATATTGGTATCTTCATATCGTTTTACTAAATGTTCCGCCTCAAGCAATACTTCTTCTGCCATCGTCTCTTATCTCCACTTCTTTTCCAGATATTTTGCCAGCATACTGATAGGCCAGCAGGCAAGAAAATACAACACAAATATCACCAGATACACTCCGAATGCCGCATTGGGACTGGACATCCTGTTTGCCTCAATAATCTGCTGCGCTACCTTTAACACCTCTACCACACCAATCATCAGAATCAGGCTGGTCGTCTTAATCATTCTTGTAATCAGGTTGATGGAAAGAGGAATCAGCCTGCGGATGGTCTGGGGGATAATAATGTAAAAATAAGTCTGTGCCCCCGTCAGTCCCAGTGCTTCCGCGCTTTCATACTGGTGCTTCGGAATACTGATTAACGCGCCTCTCACCAAGTCGCTCATTTCCGCCGTGCCCCACAGGGTAAATACGATAATGGAGGACATCTCGCCGGACAAATCCCAGCCGAAAGCCCTTGTCGTTCCGAAATATACCAGAAATAACAGTACCATCTGCGGCATAATGCGGATAAATTCCAGATATACCCTGAGAATTGCCTTTATCACAGGATTTTTAAAAGTCATCAGAATTCCAAGCAGGATTCCGAGAGGAATACTGATGGCAACGGAAATCAAACTGATTCTGAGTGCAACCCAAAGACCACCCAGTATGCGGATAAAATTCTTTCCTTTAAATAAAACCTCAAGCCCCAAATCCGGCATGACGCAGCCTCCTTTCCAGCAGACTGCCCAGTATGGATACCGGCAGCAGAATCAACAGATAAAATACCACCAGTAAAAACAGGCTCTCTGTCGTCTTGTAATACAATCCAATCAAATCCTTTGCCGTGAACATCAAATCCATCAGACTGATGGCGCTGAACACGCTGGTTTCTTTTAATAAGAAAATAACATTCGCTACAAATGCGGGAACGCTGATGGACATTGCCTGCGGCAGAATCACATACCGCATGGTCTGGGCGTGTGTCATGCCGAGACTCAATGCGCTCTCCTCCTGAATCGGCTCGATTGCCTCGATTCCGCTGCGGAATGCCTCCGCCATGTAGCTTCCTCCCAGGAACGCCAGTCCCGCCACACCGCAGGTTGCTGCATCCGTGGCAATTCCTATCTTGGGCAGACCATAGTAAATAAAGAACAACTGTACCAAAAGCGGTGTGTTGCGGCTGAGTTCAATGTATGCCGCCACAACGCCTCTTAAAACCGGCACCCTGTAATATTGAATCATTGCACAAATCAATCCTGCCACAATGGAAAAGACGATTCCCAAAAGCCCGATGCGTAACGTCAGCCACGCCGCCTTCTCATACATGGGCAGATATTGTAATATAAAATCCCAATTCATACTTTCGACCTTCCTGTCTAAAGGCTCCTCTAAAATGGATAGTCCTATCATATTCTTGTTTTCCTACTTTGTCAATAGGAAAGATGTGAATTATTTTATTTTTTCTAAATCATACACAAAATCATATAAAACAGAGTCCCAGCAATAATACTCAAAAAGGTATTTCTTTTCCAGATATGAAGCCCCGCGCACACCACGGATGCGGCAATTTCCCGGATTCCGCTCCCCGCAAGGTCTGCCGGGACACCGCGCAGGCAATACACAATCAGCACTGCCATCAGTGCAGGCGGCAAAATACTTCCCAGATATTTCACCTTTTTCGGTATCTCCCGCTTTCCTCCCAGTAACAGAAACGGCAGGGCACGCATCAGAAACGTGCAGACAGCTCCCACAAGGATACACATCAAAATTCTCTGTACACTCATTTCTCTGCCACCTCCTTTTCGCTGCCCGAAATCCGCTTTTCAAACAAAAGAAGCAGCCCCGACACCAGTATCAGGGACGGCAGCATAAAGCGGTCCGGTCCTACAAGCAACAGCATGCAAAGTCCGCAGCCCACTCCCAGTATTGCGGGCAGGTGCGTTCTGCAGCTTCGCCACTGGTCGATAAAAATTGTGATAAACAACGCCGTCATACAAAAATCAATGCCTTTTAGTTCAAAGGGAATCAACTGTCCCAGCACACCGCCGAGTATGGACGCGAGCACCCATGACGATTTGCTGAACAGCGCCACATAGAACATTACGTTTCTGCGGTGTTCGTCATCCCCTTTTCCCTGCGGCTCCAGCATGGAACAGTTTACGGCATAGGTCTCATCCGTCAGCGTGTTTACCATATAGGGAAACCGCTTTCCCATTTTCCGGAAATCCTCCACGAAGGTAAGACCGTAAAAGAACTGCCTGCTGTTCATAAAAAGAGCCGTGATACCGATGGTGATGAGGGATGCCCCGCCGCTTAAAAATGTCACCAGCACAAACTGAAATGCACCCGTATATACCGCCACGCTGGTAAGCGCCGACCAGAACCAGTCGAAGCCCGCCTCCTGCATCATGATTCCATAAGCCATTCCCACGAAAAGATAACTTCCCGTTATGGGAAGGGAGCGCACAACCGCCTCTCTTATAATAGTATTATTCACTTTCTGCTTTATCCGTGCTTTCATCGAAAAAACCTCTGCAAAAAAGGGACAATGCCGCAGCCTGTCCCCTTTTCCTTCATTTCACGTTTTATCCGTTCTGTATGCCACCCCCCGTCTGCATATCCGGTTTAACCCACTACATTTGATACATATTCAATGGATACAATGTCGTCTCCGTCAAAAATAAAGTTTAACTTCATATTATCCGCCGCATAGCTTAAACCGTTGTCATTCTCCGTATAACCGTCGCCGTAAGCACTGATAATGTCGTCCTTTGTCTTGGAAAGGTCAATGCCCTCCGTCGTGGAAACCGTGTCATCCTTTAAGATAATAAAACCAATGAGATTTTTATCATCGGAAGGATAGGTCTCAATCTCGTAAGAACCGAAATCATACACATAAGCGGTTCCCTGTCCCGCGCAGCTGGGCGCCTCAAACACACTCTTTGCATCTCCCAAGTTAACGGAAGCCATATCCATATCTACGGAAACCTTTACGCCGTTTACGGTAAACTGATATCCGCCAGCCGCAGCCTGACTGTCGGTTCCTTCCTCTGCTTTCGTGCTCTCGGAAACTGCTTCCGTGCTCTCCTTTACCGTGGATTCACCCTCCACCTTGGGAGCGTCCGAGCCGCATCCGGTCAGTCCGAATGCCATCATCATTCCTATCAAAATTGCTGTTGTCTTTACTTTTGTTGTCATTTTTATATTCTCCTTTTGTCCTGTCTACTCTTTGAGCGCCTGTCTCTGGCGGGCAATCTCCGCCTCGTAATCCGCCAGCTTCGCTGCCCACTCTTTCTCAAGAACCTCCTCACCATGCCGGTCAGAAAGTCCGCAGTCCTCCTGCAAAATTTTGCCAAAGTACCGGGACAGCTTCTCCGCACCGGAAAGATTTAAGTGAAGTCCGGCATCGTAAGTGTCCTGACTATAATCTAATCCTATCTCATCGGTTACGTCAAGAAAATTATAATATTTTAAATTATGCTCCTTGGCATAATCCGCCATCTGCTCGTCCCACTGCTCGTACCAGTACGGATAAAGGCTGGGCGCCTTAATCAGCACCAGTTCCACGCCGTTTTCCTCGCACAGCTGCGTCATCTTGTCCAGATAGCGGTACGCATTCTCGCCAAACTGATAGTTGGAAAGCGGTCTGCCCTCCGGCACATTCTCTGCGGGCAGCACATCCACTCTCATGTAATATCCATTGGTGGTAACTTTGTCTTTTTTAAAGAAATACTTGAAATCATCCGGTTCCAACTGGGTCAGGCGGCTGTGATACCTTAAAATCGGAAATACATATTCGATAAAGCTCTCGTCCTCCGTCATGGATGCAAAAATACTGTCCACCTTGGACCTCGACCATCTCATACCATCCAGAGTCATGCGGTTATAGCTTTCCTTCTGCGGCTCGTTAAATTCCATGGCGAGCACATTAAAAATCATAACCTTCGGTTTTTCATACTTTAATGTCTCTTCCATCAGGTAATAGGACTGCCACGGAAGCTGTTCCGCGCTGCCACGGATATAACTGTTGATTCCGTAATCCTCCCACAACACCGCCGGAGAAAAATTTTCATACACTTCACAGTCTCCGATAAAAATAACGTCATGGTCCTTATTCTCGCCGTAATACTCTTCTATCATGCTGCCTTCCACAATACCCGTCATATATTTCGGCATGAGCAGCCGCTGCAGAGCCGCAAGCACTACTCCGATAAACAGGACGGTAACAAGACATTTGATTACCTTTTTTTTCATAAACCTTCCTCTTACACGGTATCCCGCGTTACTAATTCCTTATATTCCTCTTTTAATGTTCCGCAGGTTTCCACCGCACACTTTGCCATAAGCTGCATGGCGTCCAAATAACCGGCGCCGATAACTTCATTCTCATGGACAACCGATAACTCCGTGCATCCCAGAATAATGACCTCAGCCCCTGCCCTGTGCAGTTCCTCCGATACCGCATGGAATTTATCCATATCCACCGGACGGTTTGCCTTGACATTCTGATAAATAATGTGCATGACATCCTTCTGTCTTTCCTCCGAGGGAAGAACCAGTTTGCAGCCATGCTCCTCGAAAACCTTCTGAAACAGTCTGCTCTGTACGGTGCCGGACGTTGCCATCAGTCCCACACATTTGTAATTTCTCTCTTTTAAATAACTGCACATCTCGCCAATTACATCAATGATTTTCACCGGTATTGCTTCCGAAAGCCTCTCGTAAAAATAATTGGCAGTGACACAGGGAATGGCAATCAGTCCAACCCCCTGTTCTCCCAGCGTTTTTCCAATCCGAATCATCTCCGGTGCCGGATCCTCATCACTGATTCCGAGAATGTAATTGGTTCTGTCCGGTATCTGCGGACAGTTATAGATAATCATTTCAATATGTTCCTGGTCCACTGCAGCATCGGTCATTTCAATAACCATTTTCATAAACAATGCTGTTGCCATGGGGCCAAGCCCTCCGATGACACCCAGTTTCTGCATTTTATTTCCTCCCGTGTCCTCTGACACTTATGGTATCTCCGGGTACAGCGACCTGTCATAATTGTGCGTACCATTGTGTGCATCCGAATAAGCCATCAATTCCTCATCCGTCAGATAGAAGAATGTGGAACCGTCCGCTCTTCTGGTGGTATCAAAATGATGCCAGCCTTCTCCGATGTCTATCAGATTCCAATAGTGCATGGAATTTCCTACCCGAATCTTTTCAATATCCATATTGGTAATTCCGGCTCTCGTCAAAAGACATTTCGCCGTCATTGCATAAGTATAGCAGTCACCTTTTCGTTTGACAATGCCCTGATATGCACCGTGCACCCAGTCTGTTTTCGGTGCCCCGTCCGAATAGGCAATGTGGTCGTGGCACCACCAGTAAATGGTTTTTGCCTTCTCATACTGGCTCATGGAATCATCCAGTATCTTGGCAAGCAGCTTGTCCGCTTCCGCGTTAATGCTGTCCTCGTTCACGGTATCCTCCGTGACCGCTTTCACATGGAGAGTGGTTTCCACCGTGGTCTCATTTCCTGCACTGTCCACCGCGGAATAAGTAATGGGATAGTCTCCCGGCTTGCTGGTATCCACGTCCTCGCCAACATTCACAGAAAGCTCCACATTTTCATCAAAATTATCCGTTACCGTGATTCCCTTTTTATAAGAAACACTGGAACCGGCTGTAATTGTAATTTCCTTGACTCCGCTGATAACCGGAGGCTCATGGTCCACAACAATCTTTAAGGAAGCCTCTGCCTCCGTCACGTTGCCTCCTTCGTCCTCCACTTCAAGAACCACCTGCCTGCTTCCTTCCGCAGTCAAATCCGGCTCCTCTTTAAAACGCACCGTGGTCTGCGTTGCATCCGTAATACTTTCTATGAAATCTTCCGGATCGACGGCATTGTCCATAAAAAGACTTACATTTTTGGTTGTAACCTGCGGTGCCACCGTATCGCGGACGTGCACAACAGTCGCATAATTTCTGCCGTAGACCCGGACAATCACGCCGTAGTCTCCCACCGTGTCAAACACGGTCTCTGCTGTAATGTCCGAAACGAAACAAGCGTCCCCGGTAAACAGTTCCTTCCATTTCAAAAATTCCGACACTTCCGGGCATTTGTCTCCCGCTTCCACTGTCAGCTCGTACTTCACGGCATTTCCGGTCACAAAAAGATAAGCGATAAGTGCCACAATCATTGCCGCCACCACAATGCTGCCTAGTGCGGGCAATACCTTGTTCTTTGCGTTCTTCTTTGCAGTCTTTTTCCTTTTGCCTTTTTTTCTTTTGTTTTGGAAATCGTCCCCGGATTCTTCTTCACTGTCCGTTTCCGGTGTTTCCGCATACTCTGCCGGTTCCTCGTACTCTGCCGGTTCCTCGTACTCTGCCGGTTCCTCATATTCTACCGGCTCCTCGTACTCTTCCAGCTCTTCAAATTCTTCCTCTGAGTCATTGTTTGCGCCGTAGTCCGCAAAATTTTCGTAGGAAGTGCTTTCATCATAGGCGGAATGTCCGCTGTATGATTCATTTTCTCCGGTTTGGACGTATTCAGCGCCAACACCGGCGGGTTCTACATACCCGGAACCTTCGTCATATCCGCCACCGTCCGCATACGCAACCGAATCCGCATTTTCTGCATATCCGCCGTCCACATACACGTCTGCTTCCCCGGTTTCCGCATACCCTGAACCGCCGTCATATCCGTTTTCATCCGCATACTCTACCGGTTCTTCGTCTTCCGCATACTCCGAATTTTCCACCAAATCAATGATTTCCAATTCTTCCTGTTTTAACTTGCTTCTGCTTTTTCTGGGTTTTCTCCTGCTTGCCATTTTCCGTCCCTCTTTTATGATACTTAGAATGATTTTCCCTTAATTGAACGTTTTTGCAGCAATTATAATGTCAGAGAATACTGTTCGCACAACATGGTAACTGTCATTACAATCAACAGATAATCAATCTCATAAGCACCCATCAATTTGAAATCATCCTGACTGTACACCTTTTTCAGATGATTTACATAGTCCGCATCAAAAATGCCGTATTTTCTTATCAGCGATTCCTCCAGATACGGAATCTTTGCCGCTTCCTTAATCATGGAGGACATACCCGGCGCCTGGAACGGGAACTTCTTCCGCTTTACAATTTCGTCCGGCACAATGCCCTCTGCCGCTTTTTTCAAAATGTACTTTTCTTTCACACCATGCAGCTTGTATTTATCCGGTATGGTCGTGACAAAGGAAATCAGTTCCTTATCCAAAAACGGATGACGTCCCTCCACGGAATGAGAGAAGAACATTCTGTCTCCGTGCTCGCCGAGCAGATGGTCGGACAAACGCAATTTATAATCAATGTAAGAACGTCTCTTCTGACTGCTCAGTCCCTTTACCCTGTCCACATTAATCGGACTGGTGGCAAAAGCGGAAAACTTGTCAATCTCTCCCCTTACATTGCTGCTGTATACCTGAGAATGGATTTTCCGGATTTCCGGGTGATTTCTCTCATAACGGAAATAAGGGTCGCCCCACAATCTCTCATTGACCTCACACTCTTCCGGAGTCATTTTACCTTTCTGCATCTCTCTGAAAAGGTCAACCATGTAACCTACATAGCCGCAGAAAAATTCATCCGAGCCCTGTCCCGTCAGTACCGCCTTTGCGGGGGAGGTGCTTACCAGTCCGGACAAAAGATAAGCCGCCACATCATAGCTTTCCTTCACTGCCGCCTCCGCATGGTAAATGACATTGCCAAGGTTCTCCCAGATTTCCTTCTCCGTAACCTTGGTGCTGTAATGCTCTGATTTGACACAATCGCGCACAATTTTCTGGAACCGGCTTTCGTCCAACTCTCCCTCGCCAATTTCCGCCGAGAAAGAATAATAACTGTTCAAAAGGTATTTGCCGATATAGCAAGCCACCACAGAACTGTCCAGTCCGCCGGAAATATAAAAACCGATGGGCACGTCCGCAATCAGCCGTCTGGAAATCGCCTTTTTCAAAAGTTCACGAAGCCTTTCCACATAATAAGCCTCGCCCTTGTCCTCTTCCTCTATGGGATAAATCAAATCCCAATATTCAATATCCTTTATCTCCTGCTCCGGGAAAATCCGGAGCATATGACCTGCCCTCAAAGAATAAATTCCGTCAAAAAATGTCACGGGGGACACAATACCCGGATAGTTCATCAACTGGTCGACCGCTTTCAGATTTAACTTGCGGTCAATTCCCGGATATTCCAAAATTGCCTTGATTTCCGACGCAAAAATCACTCTGCCGTCAGCCACCGTATAGAATAAAGGACAGATTCCAATCTGGTCTCTCACCAGTAAAAGCTGCTTCGTTTTTTCATCATAAAGTGCAATGGCAAACTGACCGTTTAACTGTTTGGGAAAATCCAGTCCGCACTCCTCGTACAGATGCAGAATAACCTCCACATCCGTCTTTGTGCAGAATACATGACCCTTGGCAATCAATTCATCTTTTAATTCCTGATAATTATAGATTTCCCCGTTACAAATCATGGTTACGGTCTTATCTTCATTCTGGATGGGCTGCATTCCGCCCTGTAAATCCAGAAAGCTCAGTCGGTTGAACCCAAGCGCTGCCTGCTCCAAAACCATGCTCTGGCTGCCGTCAGGCCCACGGTGCTTAATGGCAAGAAGCATTGCATCCACAATCTTCTTGTCTATCCTCTGCCCATTTTTATGGTTATAAATTCCACATATTCCACACATTTCGGTTCACCTTTTCCTAACTTTAAAATCTGTTGTAAATAAACTGGCTGGCATCGTATCCAATGCCGTAAGCGCCAAGCAGTAACACCAGTAAAAATAATCCAAACCATACGCACACGCGCACGGGATACGCCTTCAATGCGATTCTGTCACGGACACTGTCTTTTCTCTGCAAAAGACTCACTGTAAGCAGAATCACAACACCCGCTGCCAGTATACCGTAATCCACAGCGCTCAGTCCGATATTCAGTAAGGAACCGTCCCACAGCACGCTCCAGTTTCTTGCCGTAAACACGGACGCAATCATCTGAAAAGTTGTCGACACCTTTTCAAAGCAGTCAAACAAGTTCAAAATGCAAATCAGTGCAAACGTTCTTGACACCTGAAACAGTTTATATCCCCACTTGTTGGAAAATCCGAACCGGTTATGGAACTTTTCATAGAGCGGTTCAAATTCCTCCGAAACCATCAGCACCAGCCAGTTTGCCAGTCCCCACACGACAAAATTCCAGCTTGCTCCATGCCAGATGCCGGTTGCAAGCCAGACAATAAAGGAAGAAATATAAACCGGCAGCCGCTTTCCGACACGCTCTCCGAAATGTGCTCTGGAAAACTTGGAAAACTTCTGCATCGGTTTGCAGATGGAAACCGGATAAAAAACATAATCCCTGAACCATGCACACATGGAAATATGCCATCTTCTCCAATATTCCTTCAAAGATTTGGAAAAATACGGTCTGTTAAAGTTCTCCTGCACGGTGATTCCCATGGTCTGTGCAATTCCGATGGTGATGTCAATGCCTCCGGTAAAGTCCGCATAGAGCTCTAACGTGTAAAAGAGCATTCCCACAAAAGCATAGGCGCCGTTGTACGTCTGCGGCTCATTGATAATACAACTGACTCCCGCCAGAATCCGGTCAGCTATCACCATCTTTTTAAAATATCCCCACAGCATACGCTGGAGACCGTAAGAAACCGTCTTGGAATCAAATTTGTGCTGCTCAAAAAGACTTGGGGATAAATCGCCGTAGCGGCTTATGGGTCCCTGAATCAATAACGGAAAGAACGATACAAACAGGGCAAAACGGAAAATATTTTTCTCCGCCGTTATCGTTCCCCGATAGACATCCAGCAAATAACTGATTGCCTGAAAGGTATAAAAAGAAATTCCAAGCGGCAATGCCAGCGCAACAAAGGAAAGATGCCCTGTCTGTCCAAAGGCATCCATAATTCCGTTGACATTCTGTATGAAAAAGTTGGTGTATTTCAGCACTGCCAGAATTCCAAGGTTGACAAGCAGACAGAGAAGCAGAAAGCGGAATCGCACCTTATGGCATTTATCCTTGTAAGCCTTCTTTTCCTCTTTGCTCAACTCTGCCTTATGCTCCTTAATATATAAGGTCTGTGCCGCCTGATTCTGCTCTATGATTCGCGCTGCCGCGTATATTGTCACCGTCGTGGCGAGTATGTAAATCAGATACTTGGGTCCGGCGGCAAAATAAAAGGCATAGCTAGCCACTAAAAGGAGCTGCCATTGCCATTTTTTTGGTACAATATAATAGAGCAAAAACAGTGCTATGATAAATCCTAAAAATTCATATGAAGTAAAGAACATCGTCTGTCCCCTTGCCAGTTATTGTATAATCTGCTTACTCATCTTCCTCTTCGATTTCCTGAATCAAAGCATACAGAGCCTTGGCAGAGTTAAAGTTCTCAGGAATAATTCTTTTTGCATCAATGGTTACATCAAACACTTCCTGAATCTCTGAAATCAAAGTAACAATGTCAAAGGAATCCAGAATCACATTGTCAATCAGATGCTCCTCTGTTTCAAAATCCACCTCCGGGTGAAGTCCGCTTAAAATCTCCAATAATTCTTCCATTTCTAAATCCTCTCTCTCATTCTTTTTTATAATTTACTGTATACAGATGCGCTTTCAGCCGGGTTTCTTCCGCCGGTTTTTTGCTTTCTGTATGCCTTGTTTACACTGCTTAAATGCCCTGCATTTTCTTTAATGTTACTCTGTCAATCTTTCCGTTGGCGGTAAACGGCATACTCTCCAACCGCACCGTCTTGTTGGGCAGCATATACCGGGGCAATCTCGATTTCATAGCCAGTATGACATCCTTCTCCGGTGCATCACCCACATAATATAACACAATCTTACTCTTTTGTGTATCGTAGATACATGCGGAAAGTTTAATTCCGTCAAGCATATTGACATTGACCTCAATCTCGCCAAGCTCAATCCGGTGTCCCATATGTTTAATCTGAAAATCCTTGCGGGACACAAAGCAGAGTTCTCCGGCTTCGTTGTACCGTCCAATGTCTCCGGTCTTGTAAATCAGTTCCGGATAGCAGGTGTTGGTCGGATTCTGCACAAACACCTCGCTTGTGCGGACAGGGTCATTGTAATATCCCAAAGTCAGTGATGTTGCCCTGACACAGATTTCGCCCTGCTCGCCGTCTTTTACCGGCTTGCCGTCCTCGGACAAAAGCATAATTTCACGGTTGGGGAAAGCATGTCCGATAGGAATCACTTCTCCATCCTCAAACTCTCTCTCCACTCTGTAGTAGCAGCACATTCCCGTGGTTTCCGTGGGCCCGTATAAATTGGTAAAGGTTGCGTTAGGAAGCGCCTCTTTCCACTTTTTGAACTGCTTGATAGGGAAAACCTCACTTCCGAATGCCACGGTATGCAGGTATTCCGGTTTGACAGAATCAAAGGTTCCGAAGGAGCTAATCATGGTAAGTGCGGAAACAACCCAGCATATCGTATTGATTTTATGCTCATTCAGGTATTCCACCAGCTTGGTCGGGAAAGAGAAACAACTCTTCGGAACCAGATAGGTGGTTGCCCCGAATTTCAAAGTAGGATACAGTTCCTTCAGGCAGGCATCAAAGTAAAGCGGTGACTGATTTCCGAAAACCGTGTCCTCATTAAAGGAAAGAATTTCGGACAACTGCTCAATATAATCAATAACCGAACGGTGGCACGCCGCAACTCCCTTAGGGATTCCGGTAGAACCGGACGTAAATACAATATAAATAGGGTCAATATCGATTGCTTTCTTATAAATAATGTCCAGCTTGGTCTCATCAATTTCAGCTTTGACCACATCATCATACAGGACAATCTCGCCGTCTCCCACTTCAAAGGTTTTGGCAATCTCCGCTGTCGTTTCATCGCAGATAATGAGCGGCGACTGTACATTGTTCAAAATCAACTGGATTCTTCCGCTGGGCATCTCCTCATCAATGGGCACATAGAAATCCCCACCCGCAACAATTCCGAAAAATGCCGTAATCTCATAAGGAGATTTCTTCATGAACACGACAACCGGTTTCTTGTAAATATTCTTTTCTGCCAGAAAGCTGCCGATTCTGCGGCATCTGTCATAGACTTCCTGAAAGGTGAGGGAAACGGTGCCGTCAGAATAAGCTACTTTATCCGGCTTCTGCCCCACAATGTTGTATAAATAATTCAGCACATTATTTTGCATGACAACTCCATAGCCTTTCGGCTTATTTCTTTTGATAATTCTTAACAAAATCTAATATGTAGTCTACATTACCCATATACAAAAATCAAGTTTTTTCTTTCAAACAAGGATTCTCTCATTATACAATGCAAAATAAAAGAGACTCCACTCGCCATGAATGAAGCCTCCTGATATATGTATACATCCTGCAGCATATTATCCGCAGGA
>CAKRYI010000011.1 GCA_934426825.1 uncultured Acetatifactor sp.
CGAATGGTTTAAAACAGGCATAACAAAGTGGGGAATTTTCTCCGCCAAAAGTGGGTATTTTTATTATGCCATTCACAGTTTAATCACAGCGTTTTTGTGAAATCTGATTTCTTTGACGGACAGGAAAATGACTGCATGGAAATGGAGAGTGACCAGATAAGTCTGTTCACAGATGAGGATGATAAAAAGGTATATAAAGAACTCAAAAAGTTTATAGCTAAATTTATCGAAAAGAAAATTGGTAATTATATGTCTCAAAAGGCAGATGATGCAGTAAGACAGATGATTGAGGAACGAAAGACATTTCCGGAATTTCCGGATGATCTATATGGGAAAATGCAAAAACAAGATCTGGAAAAAGTAACAAAGGAAATCTATAAAATTGAGCCGAAAATTTTTTATAAATTAAAGCCAGTTCAAGAAAAATCTTTGTTAGGTTTTTTGAACCTTTTGCTTAATTCAAGAGAACGAGAAAACGTTCTAACAATAGTTGAGCAAATAGTGGAACTAACACCAGAGCAGAGACAAGATTTTTCTGATATGTTGCGTAAAACAAAGCTTGAAAATGTAATTGACACAATTAAATTTGTTCAAGATAGATATAAGGTTATTGAATTGCTGAGAACAATTGTATTTGATATGACTCAGTATGCAAATGAGAGAGACCACATTCAGAAGATAGTGCAGCAGCATTTCTGGTTATTTGGCGAACAATTTAATTTGGCAAGTGCAGATGAAAGAATGAAGAATGCTTTAGAAAAGTATATTAATATTTTATATGGAGTAAAAGATATAGAGGCGACTCTCGATGAAGATGCAGAGCAAGAACGTAGAATGGATATATTTATGTGCAATGTTCGTGATATTGAAGCTTCATTTGGAACCACTATGGAAGAGAATATTATTGTAGAGTTAAAGGCACCAAAGGTTATCTTGTCAAAGAAAGTATTAAGACAAATCGAAGACTATATGGATTTTGTAAGAAAGCAACCTAATTTCAATAGCGAGTACAGAAGATGGAAGTTTATTGCCGTTTGCAAAGAAGTGGATGAGGATGTAAAAGGCAGATACAAGACATTTGAAGACAAAGGGAAAATTGGATTGGTTATACAAGTAGAAAATTACGAAGTCTATGCATTAACGTGGGATGATGTTTTCAAGAGTTTTGAATTAAGACATGCGCCTTTGTTGAAACGATTGAACTATGACAGAGAGAAATTAGCTAAAGAACTTATGAAAGAAATTGAAAACGAAGAAGGACGTGATAAAGTAAATGCATTAACTAATATTGCAATTGGTAAGATTGGTGATGTAAGTTAAGGGTCATTTTAATATGTTTACAGCAGGGGTTGATGTGCTAAGCTGTTACCTCAAGTCGATAGCTGTAGCTATTCCACCTACAAACTTGATTGAATTATTTAACAAGCAGGTTGACGCAATATTTACACTCATCCGTAATAACGAAGAGGAAAATAAACGTCTTGCTGCACTTAGAGACAGCTTGTTGCCTAATTTGATGTCCGGTGAAATTGATGTTTCAGTGCTGAACGTTTAAGCCACTAAATTCTCATTTAGCATAGAATATAAGGAAAAGTATCAATGAGAAAACGTCATGGCTTGAAAAATAAAACGGAAGGAGGCATTTCATAATGAAAGAATGTCCCTTCAATTTACGCAACAAGTGTTATATCCGGGATGATTACCAGATCGCATGTGCTGCATTACAGGAGGCAGAGGAACTGTGTTCTTCCAATTGGAAGGAAATCAGTTATCTGATAGAACGGATAAAACTACTTGAGGCTCTGTTAACAGAAGCCGGAATATCTATACCTGAATAATCCGCATGCACTGATGACCGGAAAGCGTGCACTGTATCGGCGGAAGTCATGCACTAAAACGCCGTGCAGTGTGCTCTGTCTGGTCGGTATATACAAATATGAAGTTTTCTGAGATTAATGATCCTAATGGTATCTGCAAAGATATTACAGGCTTAGGCCGCTGGGGAAATGGTGATGTTGAACTGTTTATGGAGCACCAGGATGAACTAGATCAAATCATGGAAATTGTACAGCAATCCTTTGATGCACAGGCAGAATAACCAAGCCGAAATTATGACAAAGTAAGGAGGCACTATATTTGGCAAAGAAAAAAGATGAGATAACCATCCGTTCCAGCGCAGCGGAATATCTGACTTATATTGCCGCTATTGGCGATCAGCAGGACAGTGTTGAGATGCGCTACGAGGATGAGAACATATGGCTGACACAGAAGATGATGGCTACATTGTACGATGTAAGTGTTGCAGCTATCAATCAGCATATAAAAAAAGTATATGATGATTCGGAATTAGAGCCGGAGTCAACTATTAAGAAATACTTAATAGTTCAAAATGAAGGTGCCCGTCAGGTTCAGAGAGAAACAAATCACTATAACTTACAGATGATCATTGCTGTTGGATTTAAAGTGAACAATGAGCGAGCAGTGCAATTCCGTAAGTGGGCAAATAGCATTGTGAAGGACTACACCATTAAAGGCTGGGTCATGGATGATGAACGGCTGAAACGAGGAACGTATCTGACAGAAAAGTATTTCGATGAACAGTTAGAGCGCATCCGTGAGATTCGTGCGAGCAAAAGAAAGTTCTATCAGAAGATAACGGATTTATATGCTACAGCCATTGATTATGATAAAAATTCTGCAACGACAAAAAGATTTTATGCGACAGTCCAGAATAAAATGCATTATGCAGTTCATGGACATACAGCAGCTGAGCTGATTGTAGAAAGAGCCGATTACACAAAAGAGCATATGGGCTTAACCACCTGGGCAGACGCACCGGAAGGAAAGATTAAGAAAAGCGATGTTACAGTTGCTAAGAATTATTTGAGTCAGGATGAAATGAAGCAGCTGAATCGTATGGTTACAGCATACCTGGATTTTGCTGAAAGTATGACATTACGGCATATCCCTCTTACGATGCAGGACTGGGAAAAAAGGCTCAATAGCTTTATTGAAATGTTTGATTACGGTATTTTACAGGATGCAGGTAAAGTGACAGCTGAAATTGCAAAGCTGCATGCTGAGACTGAATTTGAAAAATATCGTGTCGTTCAGGACAGATTGTTCATGTCTGACTTCGACAAGTACATGTTGGAATTAGAAGAAAATGCAAAGAAATAATGGCATGATTTCAGGTCGGGACGATGAACTTTGGCAACTCCACCTTGTCGAGTGTAGGGGGCTAATCCGAGCCAATTACTGGCACGATATGTGGAAGCAGGACAGCCTTCGCAGTCTCCACGGTGGAAGGTATCAACAATGTATAAGCATAAAAGTGCCTATGGTTGCCGATGCAATAAATTAACTGGGTGCAGGTCTGCAACCACATAAAAGAGCGGCAACCCTATAAAATCAAGGCTTCCGCTACAAATAAAAGAAGCGCGAGACGGGGATCGAACCCGCGACCCCCTCCTTGGCAAGGAGGTGCTCCACCGCTGAGCCACTCGCGCATTTCCTGTTGCTTTCCAACAGACAAGTAATAATATACTATAGAGAAATTGAGTTGTCAACAAAAAGGTGCAAGTTTTAAAAATTTTAAAATTCCCTCACTTACAAAGCAACTCCCCCTACTCAATCCCCAACACCTGAAACGCTTCCTCCCAATACTGTTCTCCGACATTGTACCATTTGTCCTTGTATCCGTTTGCCTTCATGGCTTCCAACAGGGCGGTTCCGTGTGAAATTTCACCGGTATAAAGCAAGTGTTTCGTAACTCTGCACCAATATGGTGCAATCTCCCAAAGCCCTGATTCATGCAGTTCTTTTATGACCGTATCAACGTCATAATCCAGAGATACAAACCGGTAATTCCATTCCTGATTTTCGGATGACAGAATCATATATTGTGTCTGTCTGTTCTGGCGAAGAGGTACGCCCACGGAACCGGCATTTAAAATAGTTTTTCCGCTCTCTGTAAACATACCCTGAATGTGAGTATGACCGCAGACAATATACTGCTGTGGATATTTTTTTAGTAATTCCTGTGTATTTTCATCTGCCGGCAGCAGGGTGCCCCGGTTGTTGACGGGATTTCCGTGGCACAGTAAAACAGGAGCGGTGCCGGGAAGCTGCACGTTTTGGCAGACCGGTAATGTCTCAAAGAAATCAATGTCCTTTGCGGTCAGGTTTTCATAGCAGGAAATCATGGCTTTGACACCGTGGTTGCCGTATTTCCAGTCGCAGTTTGTCTCTGCCCTGCGGTTAATCCAGTAATCTTCCTTGTTTCCCCTTATAAAAAAACACTCATACTTTTCACGCATAGCGTAAAGGATTTCCATCGTTTTTTGCGGATACGGAAATTCTCCCAGATAATCGCCCAGAAAAAAATAGGTGGTAATATTGCGGGATTTTGCATGTTCCAGGCATTTTTGCAGCGCTATATAATTTCCGTGTATATCCGATAAAACCGCGATTTCCATAAATTGTTTCTCCTGTTTGTGTTACTGAACAAATGACCGAAACAAAGGACAAAGCGAATTTGTCCCTGCAATTATTCTTTCCCCCGGCAGAAATCCAAAGTCTTTTCCATAATATCCTTCAGAATTTCTATATTCCGCAAAGTATCTTTACACTCCAGCGAATGGGTGCAGTTATCGTATACGTTCATCGAAATTCCGGCATTTTGGGATAGCTGAATGATTTCATCCACATTGCTCCACGGGTCTGCGGTTCCGATAAAGCCGATGGCATTGCGCGGAGTAAAGTCAAAGGTCTGGGTCAGCGGCGTATACAGAACATGCCGCACTTGTGTCAACCGGTATTTTTCTGCGTAAGCGCAGGCAACAACCGTTCCGATACTTTTGGAGATAAACAATACATCGTCATACGAAGTAAAGTCCACGTCTTTCAGCTGATTTTCCGCCTGAGAAAGCAGTGCCTCATAGGTCCCTTTGATTTTTTCACTGTTGCCGCGCAGGTTATCCTTTACCGCATAGGAATAGGAAACATTCTGCTCATTGACATATCCTGCCTCGCGGGCGGCATTTTTTCCGTAATATAAAAGCGGTTTATCCACCGTGTATCCGATTCCGGGAAAATAAATTGCAAGTTTAGCCATATCAAAGTCCTCTCCGTTTGAAAATTATCTGTTTTTACCGGCACCCGGAGTTATTTTTCCAAGAAGCCACTTCGTTACTTTCTTTTCCACCACAATCCAGCTGACATAAGCAAGCAGAATACTGATAGCGACACTGATTAGAACACCGAGTACGGCGTAAGGGGTACCCGTGGAAAAGTCAAAAATTTTGCGGTCTAAAAACATTACCGGGTAGTAGTGCATCAGGTAGATGGAAAAGCTCATATCTCCCAGACGGACGAAAAGGCGCGGCATTTTCAGCCAGAGACCGGCGGTGAAAACCAAAAGCACCATAAGCATTGCAGGGATTCCCCAGAAAACAAATCTGCGGTAGCCGAGGATGTTGATGCCGGGCTTGGTGGCAACCAGAAGAACAAAAATGCAGGCGGCAATGCACAGGCTTAAAATCGAAACCATGCGGGGAATCCGGTTTGCCTGAAAGAGGGCATAAATCCCACGGGCAGCGTAGTAGCACAAAATTCCGAGCACAAATTCAAGCATCACAGAGTCGCCGTAAAAGCGGAGGAACGGGCAGCTTTCCGTTACGGAGGCAGGCAAAAGCGCCGTGACAAGCACTATGCCGCCCAACATCAGGCTGCTGATGAGGCCCCTGTAACGGTGGCTGATATGCAGGGCAATAAAAAATATCAGGTAAAAAAAGATTTCGCAGTTGACGGTCCAGCCGATGCGCATGATGGGCTGTAAAATCCCGTTTCCAATGTCAAAAGGGATAAACAGAAGGCTTTTTATCAAAAATTCCGGTTTCGCCGTACTTTGGGCAAACATGGACGGGAAAAGCAGCAGGAGAAAATACGTCCCGAAAGTCATAAGGTAGTACAGGGGAAGAATACGGATCAGACGTTTTCTTAAAAAGCAGGCGGAGCTTTTATGCGTGGAAAACATAATCATAAAGCCGCTGATGCAGAAAAAAATGTCCACGCCGAAAGCACCGCAGTTTAAAAAGCGGACATGCTCCAAAATAATGAACAGTGCGGAGAGTCCCCGCAAAGCCTGTATGCTGTCAAAACGATTGTCATGAAATGCTTTTGTTTCCATGAAAAATCCTCCCGAATTTTCTTCCAATATTTTTAAGGGTCCTGCAAAAGTTCAATGATACATCTGATTGTAACATGAAAAAGAGTATTTGAAAACGGAGGAAAACTGAAAATTAGCTTGCGCAAGAGAATGGAACATAATAAAATATACATCATGGGTTATTCTAAGCTGTTGTGAAAGCGAGGTGGCAGACATACGGATGAATGAGAAAGAACTCCAAAAGTTTACGGACAATCTGGACGAAAAGATTCTTTCCGGTCAGGAAATAGTGTGGGAAGATATTCGGTATGCCCTGTCACTGATAACGCCGGAAAAAGATGCCGGATTGTATGGAAGGGTCTGTTATTATGCGGCGTACTATATGCTTTGCAACGGACGGCAGGAAGAGTGTTTGTGCTATCTGAATGAGGGAATCCGCTACATAATCGGCACGGAGCAGGAGGTACATCTGGCGCGCTGCTACAACATGCTGGGCGTGGTCTGTCACAGTCAGAATAATCTGGTGGTGGCAATGGAAAACTACGGCAAGGCTTTGAAATATGCCGCCCAATATGACCAGTTATTTATTCACAGCCTTGTCCTTGGGAACATGGCGGACGCCTATCAGCGGGTGGAATCCTATGCGCAGGCGGTAGTGTGCTATAAAAAGTGCATAAAAGAAATGCGGGAAAGCGGAGACCGTTCCGTGAACGGGGAAAATGTCTACTACAAGGTGCTTGCGTGTTACGGCTACTGTCTGGTGATGACGGGGGACGAAGAGGAAGCAATCCCGGTGGCGAGGGAGCTTGGTGCCTATTCTAAGGAAAATATCAACGACGCAGCGGCCAAACTGGCTGCCTACAATTTATTTGCCCTGCTCAGCTACAAGAAGGGCTTTTTGGAGGAAGCGGACAGATATATGAGAAAAGCTGTCCGGATAGCGCAAAACGGATGCACGATTTCCTCGGACTTTGATAATATATTGAATCTGCTCCAGTATGTGATTCTGGTGAAAAATACGGATTGCCTAAGGGAACTGTTGGACTATCTGGAACCACAGGCGGCGATTGAACGAAACGAGGGATTTTTACTGCAATTACTGCTGTTCCGGCTTCGCTATTGCAGTGATGACATGGAGCAGGAGAGTTTTGTCGAAAATACCAATACTTTTTTCCGTCTGAAAAACAAATATGAAAATACAGAAAACGGGCAGGTTTTGCGTATGATGAGCCTGCGCAGCAGACTTCGGAAAATAGAGGAGGAGCAGGGAAATCTTAAGAAAAAGAATTCCCGCTTGGTATACCAGACGGAGCATGACGAATTATCCGGTCTGTATAACAAAAGGCATCTGAACCGGCACATGGAAGAAATGTTTGAGGAGGCGCTGCATAAGGGGCTTCCTTTAGGTGTTGTGTTCACGGACATCGATTATTTTAAGCAGATGAACGACCACTACGGTCACCAGAAAGGTGACAGCTGTATTGTGGCGATTGCCGAGGTAATCCGCGAGTGTATGCCGGAGGATTTTGCAGCAAGATACGGCGGAGACGAGTTTGTGATTCTCACGCTGGGGCGTTCCAAGGAGTATTTGGAGGAGCGTGCCAAAATGCTTGTGGATAAGGTGAGGGAGAGGCAGATTCCAAATGTGGATTCCAAGCAGACGGACATTGTGACCATTACAGTGGGAGCAGTCTGCGCTGTTCCGCATAAACCCAATAAAATGTGGGATTTTCTGACGGCGGCGGACGAGACTTTGTACGAGCAGAAGAAGGAAAAGAGGGGGTGCGTGCGCTTTTATGTGGGAAAGGATGACGGACTTTAGAAACGGGCAGGGAGATGTCAGTGAACACTTGCGGAAACCGCCCCATACCTATTATAATAGGATTAAGACAGGGTGAATGATAGGGGAATTACGAGCAAATGCTCTACAATAGACACGGAAAGGGGTTCGATTGGTATGAAATTAATTTTTATCGGAGCAGACCATGAGGTTACGGGAAGCTGCCATTACATGGAGGTAAACGGCAAGCATGTTTTAGTGGACTACGGCATGGAACAGGGAGTGAATGTGTTTGAAAATGCGCCGCTCCCGGTAAATGAGGCACAGATTGATTATGTTTTTCTGACCCATGCCCATGTAGACCATTCAGGACTGCTTCCGCTTTTGTATGCGAGAGGCTTCAGAGGACAGGTGTTTACCACGGATGCGTCCGCAGATTTGTGCAGCATTATGCTGCGTGACTGCGCCCACATTCAGATGATGGAGACGGAGTGGAAAAACCGCAAGGCGAGAAGAAGCGCAGGAGCCGCAGAGCAGGAGCCGCTTTACAAGATGGAGGATGCAGAGGGCATTATCAAGAGAATTGTCCCCTGCCACTATAACAGCATTATCGAAATCTGTGACGGTATCAAAGTGCGGTTTACGGATATTGGACATTTGCTTGGTTCTGCCAGCATTGAGTTCTGGCTGTCGGAGAACGGCAACGAAAAGAAAATCGTCTTTTCCGGTGATATCGGAAATAAACATCAGCCGCTTTTGAAAGACCCCGCGTTTACGAAAGAGGCGGATTATGTGGTGATGGAATCCACCTACGGAGACCGTCTCCATTCTGCGGAAACACCGGATTATGTAAACGAACTGGCAGCCATACTTAAGGAGACCTTTGACCGTGGCGGAAATGTGGTGATTCCTTCCTTCGCAGTGGGAAGAACACAGGAAATGCTGTACTTTTTGCGTAAAATCAAAGTGGGACGTCTGGTGGAAGGACACGAGAATTTCCCGGTTTATGTGGACAGTCCGCTGGCGGTGGAGGCGACGGATATTTTCAATGAAAACCGCATGGAATGTTTTGATGAGGAAGCCATGGAAATGGTGCGGGAGAATATTAATCCCATTTCCTTTGCAGGATTGAAGCTGTCCATTACGAGTGAGGAATCCAAGGCAATCAATTTTGACGAGACACCGAAGGTTATTTTGTCCGCCTCGGGAATGTGTGAGGCGGGACGAATCCGCCATCATCTGAAACACAATCTCTGGAGACCGGAGTGTACCATACTGTTTGTAGGCTATCAGGCAGTGGGAACCTTGGGCAGGAGCATTGTGGAAGGCGCGGATGAGGTAAAACTCTTCGGTGAGTCCATTCAGGTGAGAGCGCAGATTAAGAAAATGGCAGGTCTGAGCGGTCATGCGGACAAAAACGGCCTGATTGAGTGGATTTCCGCTTTTGAGGAAAAGCCGAAAAAGGTATTTGTCGTGCACGGTGAGGACAGTGTCTGCACCGCCTTTACGGAATGCCTGAAAATAGAGCATGGACAGAGAGCTTACGCTCCTTATAGCGGAACGGAGTTCAATCTGGCAAGCAACAAGTTTGAGTATGAGGCAGAGCCTGTTGCGGTGAAGAAGAAAGTGCACCCTGCAGCCGGTGTTTATGCAAGACTGATTGCAGCCGGACAGAGACTGATGGCTCTGATTAGTAAGAGTGACGGTCTGGCAAATAAGGACATGGCAAAATTTGCCGACCAGATTAATTCCATCTGTGATAAATGGGAATCTTAATACAACCGGACAAAGACTATTTATGCGGGACAGCAGCGCAGGATTGGAGAAAAAATGAGTTTAGCAGACCATATTTTTATTGATATGTGCAAGGATATTCTGGAGAACGGAACCAGCACGGAGGGAGAGAAGGTTCGTCCGCACTGGCCGGACGGCACCCCCGCTTATACCATAAAAAAATTCGGAGTGGTGAACCGGTATGATTTGTCCAAAGAATTTCCCATTATGACATTGAGACGGACGGCGCTTAAGTCGGCAACGGATGAGATTTTGTGGATATGGCAGCAGAAGTCCAACAATATTCATGACCTGCACAGCCATATCTGGGACGAGTGGGCGGATGAGAACGGCTCTATCGGAAAGGCGTACGGCTACCAGCTTGGCGTGAAACATAAGTATAAAGAGGGAATGATGGATCAGGTGGACCGGGTGATTTATGATTTGAAAAACAATCCGTTCAGCCGCAGAATTATGACCAATATATACGTTCATCAGGACTTGCATGAAATGAATCTGTATCCCTGTGCGTACAGCATGACCTTTAATGTGACGCAGAAGCCGGGGGAAGAGAGACTTACTCTGAATGCCATTTTAAATCAGCGCTCGCAGGATGTGCTGGCAGCAAATAACTGGAATGTGGTGCAGTATGCGGTGTTGGTGCATATGCTGGCACAGGTCTGCGATATGAATGTGGGAGAGCTGGTGCATGTGATTGCGGATGCCCATATTTATGACAGGCATATCCCGATTATCCGGGAACTGATAAGCAGGGAACCGAAACCGGCGCCGACGTTCTGGCTGAATCCCGATGTGCATGATTTTTATCAGTTTACCAGAAATGATGTGCGGGTGGACGGATATGAGACCGGCGAACAGATAAAAGACATCCCCATTGCCATTTAAGAAAATCGCAAAACGACATAGAGCGCAAAAGGGCGCAGAAAAGAGGCATAACATGAATTTAATCGTTGCAGTGGACAACAACTGGGCAATCGGCAACAAAAATGAATTGCTGATCCGGATACCCAATGACCATAAGCATTTCAGGGAGGAGACGACGGGAAAGGTTGTAGTGCTCGGACGAAAGACGCTGGAGACATTTCCTCAGGGACTTCCTTTGAAAAACCGCACCAATATCATTTTGTCCAAGGATATGAATTATAAGGTAAAGGACGCTGTGGTGGTGCACTCTGTGGAGGAACTTCTGGAGGAGTTGAAGCAGTATGCCGAGGAGGATGTTTACATTATCGGCGGGGAAAGCATTTACCGACAGCTGCTCCCGTATTGTGACGTAGCGCATATCACAAAGATAGACCATGAGTATGAGGCAGATTCCTATTTCCCGAATCTGGACGAGGACGACGAGTGGGAGATTACCGCAGACAGCGACGAGCAGACTTATTTTGATATTGCGTACCAGTTTTTGAAGTATGAGAGGAAACGAAAATAGGGAACGCGTTGAAAGAAAAATAGTGTGATAGTGATTGATAATGTAAAAAGACAGTGATTCGGGAATGATTCACTGTCTTTTTTAGGTGGCTCACGGTTGAGTATAAAAAGGACTTGATGACATGTGTTATGTACAGTATAATGATACAGTGAAAAGACAATGAAAAGCTACATTGAAGAATGGAGAAATAGGATGAGAAAAAAGATAAGTTATCTGACAACACTGTTGTGTCTGTTTCTGTTGACCGGGTGCGGGAATGGTGCAAGTGAAGCCGCAACGCAGCCGGACAAGGTACAGACACAGGACACCGAACGCACTGTACTTACCTTTGGGTATATAGACAGTTCTCCGGATTTGGATTTGGACAGCAATATTAATGAGAGGATTGTGACATTTAATAAAGGACAGGATAAATACTTTATTGAAGTTATCAAGTATGGTGAGGGTAGTTATAAAGATGGACTGAATGCCCTGAATGCCGATATTTCAGCCAAAAAGACACCGGATATTATTGCAATCGATGGAAAATCACTGCTTTGGCAGCTTGGAAATAAAGGTGCTATTGAGGACTTGTACCCGTATATTGATCAGGACGAAGAACTGAGCAGGGAGGATTTTGTAGAAAATACGCTGGCTAATTTCGAGCGGGATGGAAAGTTGTACGGAATGAATCCTTTTTTTAGTATTTGGAGTATCTATGGTGATCCGGATATTATGACCTCGGATAAAATCACGTTTCAGGAATTAAAAACGATGTACGAGGAAAATAAGGACAATGATGAAATGCTGGTATACAACGGTTTGAACCGGCATCAGCTGTTAGTGACATGTATTTATAAATCTATCAGCAGTTTTGTAGACAAGGAAAACGGTAAATGTAATTTCATGGATGAACGTTTTCGTGAGATTTTGGAATTCTCAAAAGAATTTGATGATACCCCATACAGTGATGTATCTTATGACTCGGAAAACAGTATCCGGTTGATGGAAGGAACACTTCCGCTCTTTACAGACAGAGAATTGAATGGATTTGAGCAATATACCCATTATCGCGAATTGTCGGGAAAAAGTTGGGTGTTTATGGGTTTTCCGACTGTTGACGGATGCAACCCAAAGATTACCACTAAGGCGGTTGGCGCACCATTTCTGGCTATCGGCAGGGATTCAAAGAATAAAGAAGCGGCATGGGAATTTATCTGTACTTTTTTGGAAGATAAATTTTTCCTTGCCAACAAAGATGTGAACAGGGGAAAAGGATTTCCCATTACTGTAAGCGGATTTGAGAGAGCAGCCCAAAGAGCAGTACAGACTTCGTTAAGCAATGGAGAGGCGTCGATTACGGATGATATGGGAAGAACAATCAGCTATTCCATGGAGCCCACAACCGAAGAAGAGGTGGCATACATTAAAGAAGTGATCAGCCGGTGCAGACCGGAAGAAAACTATGATGAAATCGAAAACATTATTTCGGAAGAGATTCTGAACTACTGGAACGATACCAAGAGCGTGGAGGAGGTCATGGAAATTATTCAGAACAGGGCGCAGCTTTACTTGGATGAGCAGTAACATTTTATTGACTTTTTTTTCAAAAAGTATAATAATGTTAGGCAGATATATAATCTGAGAAAAGAGGGAAATACCGATGGAAAAGAAAAATATCGATTGGAGCAATTTAGGCTTTGGATATGTACAGACAGACAAAAGGTATGTGTCCAATTTCAAGGATGGAGCATGGGATGAAGGAACTCTTACAGATGACCCCAATGTTGTGCTGAATGAGTGCGCAGGAGTTTTGCAGTATGCCCAGACTGTATTTGAAGGTCTTAAAGCATACACCACAGATGACGGTCATATCGTAACATTCCGCCCGGACTTAAATGCAGAGCGTATGATGTCCTCCGCAGAGCGTTTGGAGATGCCCGTATTTCCCAAGGATCGTTTTATAGATGCTGTAACTAAGGTAGTAGCTGCAAATGCGGCATTTGTACCCCCTTACGGCAGCGGAGCAACACTGTATGTACGTCCCTACATGTTTGGAACTAACCCGGTTATCGGTGTAAAGCCCGCGGACGAGTATCAGTTCCGTATTCTCTGTACTCCCGTAGGTCCTTACTTTAAAGGCGGCGTAAAGCCTCTGACCATTCGTGTCAGTGATTTTGACCGTGCGGCACCTCATGGAACCGGTCATATCAAGGCAGGTCTGAACTATGCAATGAGTCTGCATGCAATCGTATCCGCCCACAAAGAGGGATATGATGAGAATATGTACCTTGATCCCGGAACCAGAACCAAGGTAGAGGAGACCGGCGGAGCAAACTTCCTGTTCGTCACCAAGGACGGCAAGGTAGTAACCCCGAAGTCCGACAGTATTCTGCCCTCCATCACCCGTCGTTCTTTAATATATGTTGCAAAAGAGTATCTGGGTCTTGAGGCTGAGGAGAGAGAGATTTATCTGGATGAGGTAAAAGATTTCGCTGAGTGTGGTCTGTGTGGTACGGCAGCAGTTATTTCCCCTGTAGGAAAGATTGTAGACCATGGCAAAGAAATCTGCTTCCCCAGCGGTATGACCGAGATGGGTCCTGTTACCAAGAAGCTGTATGATACCCTGACCGGTATTCAGATGGGCAGAATCGAAGCGCCTAAGGGCTGGATTCATGTAATTGAGTAATTCTGAAATACACAGAAAATAGAGAAGAATGAAAATAAGGAATATCCCCATGATATGGCGACATATCAGGGGATATTTTTGTACACCGGAGAGGGAAGAGTATGGTATAATGATTCTGCTGGCGCAGAATCCAAGACAGCAGAGCTGTCTTGCCGCCACTTCGTGGCGTATTATACAAATCCATGGCTCGAAAAGTAAATGTCCCTGCGGGACGCTTCCACACCATTATCAAAACCAGAAAGAGTAAACACTATGAAATTTTTGCATACGGCGGACCTTCATATCGGGAAGAAAATTTTTGAATATTCTCTATTGGAGGATCAGAGATACATTTTGAATCAGATATTGGAAATTGCAGAAAAGGAAAAGGCAGATGCGCTTTTGATTGCGGGGGACGTCTATGACAGGGCAATCCCCTCCACGGAGGCGGTGAGCCTTTTAGATGATTTCCTCACAAAGCTGAATCGGGCAAAAATCCTTGTAGTGATGATTAGCGGCAATCACGATTCACCGGAGAGGGTGGCGTTTGCAGAGCATATTCTGGAACAGAGGGGACTTTACATTGCGGGAACCTACAGTGAAAAATTAAAGACGGTTGAATTTCAAGACGAGTATGGAACCGTGTCGGTAGTATGTATGCCGTTTGTAAAACCTGCGGTCGTGGGAGCGCAAAGCAGTGCGCAGGCGGTGGAAACGATGTTAAAACAACTTGACGACACAACGCAAAAAGGAACAAGGCGTATTCTTTTAACCCATTATTTTGTGACGGGGGAGCAGGGGGAAACACCGGAATTATCAGACTCGGAAACGGACGTAAATGTGGGAGGTCTGGACAGTGTGCCGGCGGGACTTTTTCATGATTTTGAGTATGTTGCGCTGGGGCATATTCACAGACCGCAGCGGATAGGACAGGGACAGGTGTATTATGCGGGCGCACCGCTAAAGTATTCCTTTGGGGAGGCACACAATGAAAAGAGTGTCAATCTGGTGGAGTTAGGACAGCCCGGAGAGGTGAACGTAAAGAAGATTCCGTTAAAACCCATGCGGGAGATGCGCTGCCTCAAGGGCAGACTGGCGGATTTAATTGAACCGAATGTGCTGGAACTGTCTGAATCTGACAGAGAGAATTATGTGCAGGCAACCCTGACGGACACGGAGGAATTGATTGACGCCATGGGAACACTCAGGAGCGTATACCCCAATGCACTGCAGATATTGTTGGAAAAGAATCAGGTGCAAACACAAGAGGGGTATGAATGTGGAATTCATGCGGTAAAAAAGAGTACCATGGAATTGTTTTCGGAATTTTATGAAATGCTGAAAGGGGAACCCATGGACGAAAAGCGGTATGCCATGGCAGAGGCGGCAGCGAAAGAAGCTGAGAACGGGGGAGCGCTATGAGACCGAAGAAATTAAGCCTGTGCGCATGGGGACCCTATCGCGACAGGGAGGAAGTAGATTTTACAGCGTTTGAGGATAAGGGGATTTTTCTGATTACGGGAGCTACCGGTGCAGGAAAGACCACTATTTTTGATGCCATTACTTATGCGCTGTACGGCGCTTTGAGCGGGGATGAGAGAGACCGGGAGCGCAACAGCGTCCGCAGTGATTTTGCAAGTCCGGAGACGCCTACCTATGTGGAGCTCACCATGGAGCATGGCGGAAAAATTTACCGGATACGGAGAAACCCGGAGTATCTGCGCCCCAGAAAGCGAAGCAGCAATCCGGCACAGTACACCAAAGAAAAGGAAAATGCTGTTTTGTATTATCCGGATGAGAGGGTGCTTGAGGGCGTAAGAGAAGTCAATGCGGCATTGCTGGAACTTTTGGGACTGGATTATCAGCAGTTTAAAAAGATTTCCATGATTGCCCAGGGAGAATTTGCAAAGCTGTTGGTGGCGCCCCCGAAGGAGAAAACCAAAATTTTCCGGGAATTGTTTGGAACGGGAATTTATGAGCGTTTTACGCAGGTGCTGAGCGCCCGCGTGAGACAGCTCTATGGAAAAGTGACGGAGCAGAAAAGCAAGCTGGAGGAGGATGTCCGTCTGCTTGCCGTTGACTTGGAAAAGGCGGATTGGAGCGAAGAAATCCGCGACAGATTCCGGGAGCTTGTGGCGGCGGAAAACTGGAACTATGCGGAGTTAGCGGAACATTTAAACCGGATGGAAACAGAGGCAAAGCACAGGACGAAGGAGAATCAGAATGCTTTTGAGGAGGCAGACCAAAAAGGAAACCTGCTCACCGTCACACTAACCGAGAAAGCGCAGGACAACCGCAATTTAGAGGAATTGGACAAGGCAAAGGCGGCTCAGAGCAGCCTGAAAGAGAAACAGAAAATTTATAAAGAGAAGGAAGTTTTACTGAAACAGGCTCAGGATGCAGGCTTTGTGGAGGGTGCCGAGGAAAAGGTATTGCAGCTTGAGAAACAGTGCCAAGCCAATGTAGAGGAGAGAACACGTCTCGGCACGGAAATGCAAAAGCTGAGCGGGGAGCAGGAACAGTTGTCCGAAGTGGTAAGCCTTGCTGACCGCCTGAGGGAGCTGATAAACCATAAGAAACAACTATCGGAGCAAAAAGAAGCTGCGGATAGGCTGCAGAAAGAACTTTCGGATAAAGAAAAGCAGCTTACTGTAAAACAGGCAGAGTATTTACAGCAGGAGGAAGCAAACAGGGAAGCTAAGGACGCTTATGAGGAGGCTGATTACCGGCGCAGATTAGCAGCAGTTGGACTGGCTGCACAGCTTTTAAAGGAAGGGGAACCCTGTCCGGTCTGCGGTTCCACCGAGCATCCGGCACCGGCAAAGGTGGGGGACGATATTGTATCGGAAACAGAATTGAGGGCGTTAAAAGAAAATGCGCAAAGGCAGGATAAGCTGCTTAGGGAGCTGCATGAAAAGCTGGTGAGACAGACTGCCGAATGGGAAAACCAAAAAGAACTTTTGCACCGCCGGCAGGAAGAAATTGCGGCGGGAGAAGCAGTTTTGGCTCAGACAGACGATTTGTCTGACAAGAAATATCTGGAATTGCCTGCGCAGAAGGCACTGGAGGACATTGGAAAGAAGTGCGACCGTTTTGGAAGAATTGCGGGGCTGTTGCAGGAGAAACAGGCAAGGAAAAAGGAACTGCTTACACTGACACAAACGAAAGAGGCGGAGCTGGAGCAGGCAAAAGTGCAGATGGGCGAACTGCTAAAGGAGTACGGATTTGCCGACAAAGAAGCGTATCTGTGCGCAAAACGTTCTGCAAAGGAAAGAGAACTGCTGTACCGGGAGATAGAAGACTATGGAAAGCAGGTTGCCGCAAACAATCAGCTTATCTCACATTTAGAGGAACTTACAAAGGGCAAACCCCGGACGGATTTGGGGTTACTTAAGCGGGAGCAGGAGGAGAACAATGCGGTTCGGGAAAATGCCCTGAGAGCACACAGACAGTGGGAGCGCAATCTTTCCGATGTCAAAAAGACCGTACAGATGATGCGGGAAAAGCAGGAGATTATCGAAAAGAACAGCACCGAGTACGGTTATATGAAAGATTTGGAAAACATGGCAATCGGCAACAATTCCAAGAAACTGGTATTTGAACAGTATGTTCTCGCCGGATATTTTGAGGAAATTTTGCGGGCGGCAAATATCAGGCTGCGGCGTATGACGGACGGCAGGTATGAGATGGAGAGGGTCAGCGAAGTGGGGGACGGCAGAGTAAAGGATAATCTGGAAATTCAGGTTATGGATTACTATACCGGAAAGTACCGCTCCGTCAGAACGTTGTCCGGCGGAGAGTCCTTTAAGGCGTCTTTAGCACTGGCGTTAGGACTCAGCGATGTGATTCAGTCCATGAACGGCGGCATCCGGGTGGACACCCTCTTTGTGGATGAGGGCTTTGGTGCGCTGGATGAGGAAAGTCTCAATCAGGCGTGTGATGCGCTTATGGGACTGGTGGACACAAACCGGCTCATCGGCATTATCTCCCATGTGCAGGAACTGCGGGAGAGAATCGACAGACAGCTTGTGATTGAAAAAAGCAGCAGTGGAAGCACGATTCAACAATAAATGGAGACAGAGAGGAATCAGGAATGAAACGATATAAGAAAATTCTGGCACTGGGACTTGCCGCACTATTGGCTGCGGCAGCTTTTACCTCCTGCGGAAAAGGCGGGAATACCAAAGTGGTGTTTACCACGGGATTCGGGAAAAATGAGGTGTTCCGCATTGACAACGCATCTTGCAGCAGAGAGGAGATGATGGTATATCTCACCAACACCCAGAATCAGTACGAGAATGTATACGGTGCCGAGATATGGAATACCTCTTTGGACGGGGTGACGCTGGAAGAAAATGTGAAAGATACCATGCTGGCAAAAATTGCACAGATTAAGACCATGAATCTTCTGGCGGAGGAAAAAGAAATTACGCTGGATGAGACGGAGGAGGAAACGGTTGCCCATGCGGCGGAGGAATATTTCCAGTCCTTAAATGAGACGGAGATAGAGCAGATGGGCGTTACGATGGATACCATCAAGCAGCTTTACAGGGAACACCTGATAGCGGACAAGGTGTATCAGGAGATTATCCGTGATGTCAATCCGGAAATCAGTGATGATGAGGCGAGAACCATCACCGTGCAGCACATTCTGATTCGCACGGTAATGTCGGATGGAAACGGAAAGCAGATTCCTTATTCGGACGAGGAAAAAAAGGCGGCATTTGCCAAGGCATGCGAGGTACGCAGTCTGGCAGTGGACGGGGAGCATGATTTTGCCGAACTTGCCGCAGAGTACAGCGATGACACCAATCTGACATACTCCTTCGGAAAGGGAGAGATGGACGCAACTTTTGAGCAGGCGGCATTTAGTCTGGGGACGGACGAGATAAGCAATGTGGTGGAGAGCAAAAAAGGCTACCATATTATCAAATGTATCAGCACGTTCAACAGAGAGGAGACGGATGCCAACAAACTTCAAATCGTGGAGGAGAGGCGCAGGGAAGTGTTCGGGCAGGAGTATGACGCTTTTGTGGACACGCTGGCGCGGAAACTGAATCAGAAGGTATGGGATGAAATCACGCTGATTCACGATGACAGGGTGACGACCTCCGGTTTTTTTGATGTATATGAAAAATATTTTCCCGCAAAATCCTGAAAATGAAAAATGATTGAAACTTTTTGCAATTCTCCCGGCTCTAATCATTGTCATCGGAATGGGTGATAAAAAGCACTGCGTCCCGGGAAGGCAGTGCGGAAAGGCAAGATGATTGACATGAGTGTACGTTTTGACAGACACACAAAAGAGCAGACGGTAGAACAGGTGATTTTAGATAACTATGATAAATATTACCGCTTGGCGTACAGTTATGTGCACAACGAGGCGGATGCTTCCGACATTGTGCAGAATGGTGCATATAAAGCAATTTTGAATTGCCGTTCCCTGCGCCATGCAGAGTATGCTGCTACCTGGGTTTATCGGATTATGATAAATGAGATTTTCAAATTCTATACCAGAGGCGGACTTCTTGCGGGAAAGCAGATGGCGTCTTTGGAAGAAATGGATACAGAAACAGGTGCGGAGGATGTTTATCAGGATATTGATCTGCGCAGAGCACTGGATTCTTTGGATGCAGGGGATAAGGCAGTGGTGGAAATGCGGTACTTTGAGGATATGAAGTTAGAAGAGATAGCGGATGTCCTGCAGGAGAATTTAAGTACCATAAAAAGCCGGCTGTATCGGAGCCTGAAAAAGCTGCGGCTGAAACTGGAATACGAGGCATAAAATGCAGTAAGGGAATCCGACATGCAGAAAAGGAATCTGAAGTTGAAAGGAGCGGCGCATATGAGTGGCAATCGCAAAAAGGATTGGGAAGAAATGAAACAGGAATATGAACAGAGACATATGCCGGAACAAAAGGTGGAGCTTTTAAAGGACACCATAAACCGGGCGAAGCAGGACGGAAGAAAGAAAAGACGGGGAAGAGTTGTGCGGGGCATTGCCTCTGTGGCAGCAGTGGCGGTGATTTTTGTTGCCCTGCCCAACACGTCGGCACAGGTGGCGCACGCCATGAGCAGTATTCCGGTTATCGGAAAACTGGTGGACGTGGTGACATTCCGCAATTATCAGTATAACAGTGAAAGAAACAATGCAGATGTGGAGGTGCCGGAACTGGTGGTAAAAGAGGATGAAACCTCCAAGCCGCAGGCACAGGAAAATCTAAAAAAAACGACGGAAGAAATCAATGCGGAAATTAAGCAGATTTCAGACAGTTTTATAACGGAATTTGAGGAGAATATGCAAAATGAGGAGGGCTATCAGAATGTGACGATAAAGTCCGAGGTGATAGCTACCACAGAGAATTATTTCACCTTGAAATTAATCTGTTTTCAGGCTGCCGGAAGCGGTGCAGAGTGGGATTATTATTACACCATTGACTTAAATACCGGAGAGAGGCTTGCGCTGAAAGATTTGTTTACAGAGGGTGCGGACTATATTACGCCTGTCAGTGACGACATCAAGAGACAGATGAGAGAACAGATGGCGCAGGATGAAAATGTGATGTACTGGCTGGATGACCCGGAGGTGCCGGAGTGGAATTTTCAGGCAATTACGGATGACACGGCTTTTTATGTGAATGCAGATGGCAATCTTGTGATTTTCTTTAACGAGGGAGATGTGGGACCTATGAGTATGGGTGTGGTACAGTTTACCATCGCACCGGAGGCGATTCAGAATATCCGGAAATAAACCGGAAAAGTTAATATTCTCTTTGGCGTAGGGGAAAAGGCACTTGTCAGGGCTTTGTACAGCGGACAGGTGCCTTTTTTGTGTCGTTTTGTGACGATAGACGTCATCTCGTGCAGGAGGTCTTGCGGGGAGGGGAGGCTGTCATATATATTCATAGTGTAAGTTCGGGGAACTGAAACCATGATATAACAGGAGAAGGTATGAGGGCACTGATTTATACAAACAGCGAGAGGGAGTATCAGCTTTTACGGGAGATTACGGAGGAAGAGGTTGACGGTATCATTGTCAGTCAGGTTTGCATGGACGGACATTTCCATGTGTCGGAGGACAGTGATATCGCCGTTATTGCGCTCAACGGCGCCATGGGTATGGAAATTATGCAGACCTATCAGAGCAGGCATCCCGCGTGTAGAATTATCTGGATTACGGATGACCAGTATTTTGGGAGAACCGCCATCAGAAATCACATCTTTGATTTCATTTTGCGCCCCTACCCGGACAACCGTTACCGGGAGGCGGTCAGGAAAGCGGCAGGAAATAATAATTAAAAAAGAGGAAGTGGATTATGCAAAATCAGACGATGAAACATCATCTTGGAAAACAGCAGAAAATGGAAAATAGAAACGGAAATGGAAGAAAGCGCACTGCAACGGGTGGTCTGCGCAGAGCGGGCAGATGGGCAGCGGCATTTTTGCTTGTGGGCTTCCTTGCAGGTGCCTCTTTCGGGGCACCGGGCATGGAAAGGGTAAACGCGGCGCAGACAATACAGACGCAGACAGCGGTGATGGAGCTGAGCAAACTGCCGCTCATAGCGGACAACGCCCAGCGCCTTGACTTTACGATCAATGCGGGCAATGTATCCAAGTACGACAATGCGGTTCTGACGGGCAGCTTCTCGGACGAGGACGGAAATATCGCGCGAAAGAGGATCGTGATAGACGGTACGACCGTAAACCTGACAATCCGGGATGTGAACATCGACCGCAGCACATGGTACGCTACGACGGCGGCGGTTGAGCTGATAAACGGCGCAAAGCTGAATCTGACGCTGGAGGGGGACAATGTGCTCAAGGGCAGTATCGGAGGCGCCGGCATCGGCGTCGGGGAGGACTGCACCCTGACGATCACCGGACAGAGCATGGGAACACTGACAGCGGTAGGCGGCAGTTATTACGGAGGCGCAGCGGGCATCGGCGCCAACGGAACAGGGGCTTATGCGGGTAAGCCGAGAGAGGTTATCCAGAAGTTCGGAACCATCATCATAGAGGGCGGTACAGTCAATGCAGAGGGCGGAACCTATTTCTATAGGGGCGTGCTGGAATCCTCGGGAGCCGGAATCGGCGGCTCCGGCTATGGATCCGAGGGAACCATTATCATCCGGGGCGGCGTTGTCAATACCGTCGGAGGAACCGGAGCAGCCGGAATCGGCGGCGGATGCGCCGGTCATGTGGATAAGATCGAGATTACCGGCGGTAAGGTGACTGCCACCGCCGTGGTAGATGGAACCAATTCCACAATTCAGGGAGCGGCGATCGGCAGTGGATACAATGGAAACTCTATGGAGGCGATGCCCTGCGGGGAAATTTCCATTATGGGCGGGGAAATCACTGCAGACGGAAATATCGGCTATGGAACAGGAGACAACGAATATAATGGCGGCAGTATCCGCATTGGCGGGGAGGCGAAGCTGGATGTCACGGGAACGATAAGCCTCAAAGACCCTGAGGGAGTGGCGTACATGCTGCAGCTTACGGTATATGATGTAAGACTGGTGGGAAGTCAGAATATTGCAGGAACCGCAGAATTGAAAAATCAGAAAAGGAAAACAATCGGCGAGGTTTCCGGGGCTTCCGCTGCGATCGAGTTAGAATATTTTGCCGAGAGCGAACTGACCGGAAAGCAGGACGTCAAGGTAACCATTGGGGAATACGAGTATCAGACACAGGTGGATTTTCAGGCGGGAAAGACCGACTATGCCGTGCAGATCGGACAGCCGCTGTGCGACACGCGGCTGCGGCTTGACATCGACTGGACTTGGGGGACGAAAGCGCGGAAGGTCACTTCCCTCAGCGTCACGAAGGCGGGCAAGGAGTTTGACCGTCAGGAATATTATGTGGCAGAGAAGACGGAAGGCACCGAATCGAAGGACTATCTTTATCTTCAGATGTACCTTCCGGAGGGAGAGCAGTATGACATCACTGCTGCCATTGAAGGTGTAAATGGTGGAGAGCCTGTGACCGTGAGCGGGCAGACGGTAAAAGGCGGTGCAGAAAATGTGATCTATGTTCTGCCCCTCAATGTGGAACTGATCGATGCGGACAATACGGATAATCTAGCGGAGGTCACAGTCTCCGGCAAAAAGGATATAACGGTACATTATCTGGTAAGCAAAACTGACTTCACGGATGAGGAGATTCAGGCAAAGGCGGAGATAGGGGAGACCGAAAGCCTTAAATTGACCGGTGGAACACAGACCTTTTCCGTGGCAGCGTCGGACGTAGAGACGGATGTGACCTGCTATGTCATTGCCAAAGGCAGTAATGGTTATTCAAAGGTTTACAGACAGAGCTTCCATTCGGGGGAATTGGTTGCGGTGGAAGCCATGCTGTATAAGCGCGGCGAGACGGAAGGAATTGCCTATGCCACATTGGATGCCGCAGTCGCGGCGGCACAGAAACCGGAGAATAAGGGCTGTACGGTTCGTCTTCAGGAGAATATGATCCACAGCGGCACCCTGACCGTGAACGATGGCAGCTTTACGCTGGACGTTAACGGCAAGCAGTTGACGGCGGAGGACCGCACAACGCTCCTGCAGCTGGACGGCGGAAGCCTCACCCTGAAGGACAGTAAAGGAACCGGCAGCATGGTGGGCGGAAAAAGGGTTGGGAGCACCGTTGCGCATATAATCGTCGCCAACGGCGGCACACTGACCATACAGAACGGTAACTATTGGGTAAACGCAAACGGAAGCGGAGCGGACGCAGATAAAGGTGCCGTTATTTACACAGACGAGGGGGCGAATCCGGTTGTAAAAATCAAGGATGGCAGCTTTGGAAGGAAGACCCAATGTTCAAAATATGGTTTTTATATGCAGAGTGGTATACTGGAGGTGGAAGGCGGCACATTTGTAGAAGTGTGGAATTATGCAATTAAGGATACCGAGGCAACGATCAGCGGGGGCGAGTTCCAAAGCAATCTTATTCTGAGTCAGGACAATGCGAAGCTGAGGGGAGGCAGCTTCGCCACGCTCATGGTGGCGGATGAAGCGGGTAATATTGCATCAGACGGAGACTGTAGCCAGCTGCTGGATGGAACATATGGAGAGAAGTATCAGTATAAGAAGAACGGTAACTTGGTAGAGGCGAAAGATGCAAAAGGTAATAGTTTGTTTAATGTCGAGGTCATCTGCGTGCTGCCGGAGCTGGATAGAAGCGCCAAAATCACGATTGTTAACGGAGGCACAAGGCAGCCCATGGTCGGGGATACCCTGCAGTGTACATTTGAGCCGTATCCAGTCGGAAAGGAATGGGATGTGATAGATACACATACCTACAACTGGTATCGTGTGGACGGCGAGGAGGCGACGCTTGTGCACACAGGTTCAGGAAGATGGAACTGCACCTACGACGTGACGGCGGACGACATCGGAAAGAAGCTCTATTGTGAGGTGGTGTTCGAAAAGTACCAGAGCGTACGCACAGAACCGACGAAAACAGTGACAAAGTACAGACTGAACGCCATCAATACCCTGTTCAAAAACACGGTCACCAAGTATTATACGGGAGAGCCGGTTACACTGACGGCGGAAGACTTAGCTGACGCAGGTGTGGGAGGCAACAATAATCTGAATCTGCAGCTGGACACCGACTTTATTGTTCAAAGGTACGAGAACAATACAGAAGTCGGCAAGGCGACGGTGTGGGTTGAGGGAATCGGTGATTATATAGGTTCCACGCAAAATAGATTCGACATCGTGTATAAGCCCATGAATGTCACTCCCACCGTAAAAGGGCTGGGAGCGGACGGCTGGACCAATTGTGCCGAACTGGTGGCACCGGAGGGCTATACTATCAGCTTTTCCCAGAAGGATGGCTACGCGGGCAGTATTTTCTATGACAAGGAGAGTGGCATGGACGGTGTGCAGCCTACCTATTATCTGCGGGAGACTGCAACCGGTTATATTTCCGATGCAAAGCAGCTGGCGGATGTGATCAAAGTTGAGAAGGAGGCGCCTGCCTTTACCGGAGAATCCGACGGCATTTCCTTCGGCCTGAGCAACTGGAAGGAACGGGAGAAGCCTATTTCCTTTGAAATAAAGACGAAATCTGCGCAGATGGCGCTTCATGCCACGGACGCACTTTCCGGCATACAGACCTACTATTACTACGCAGACCGGGTACAGGACACTGCCAATTATCAGGTGCTGACCGATTACCAGCTGCAGGAACTGGAGCGGAGCTTCAAGGCTGCTGAAAACGGCAGATTTACGTTGGATACGGACGGCAGCTATGTTGTGTACGCCTATGCGGTGGATAAGGCGGGCAACCGGAGCACTGTAATCTGCTCGGGCGGCATTGTGATTGACAACACCGCACCGGGACTGACGGCAGCCGTGCCTGCGGAGAAGATTAAGTCCAATGAGGCGGATGTGGAATTTACAATGGATGAGGCGGGAACGCTTTCTTATTATTATTGCGACAGCAATTCCGGCTTTGGGATGAATGAGACGCCGACTTTTGAGGAACTGGAGAACCATAAGGGTGCTTTTGACGAGCATTTCAGATACGGTACCGTTTCCGTTTCCCTTGGTCAGGTGGGGCAGAAGCAGAACCTTTCTTTGGAAAATTTAGACATTCATACAGAGTATGCGGTCTATCTGGTGACAGAGGATGAAATGGGTAATGTCAGTCAGGTGAAACGGCTGAATTTCAGAACGAAGAAGTTGCTTCCTGTTTTGAAGGAGGCTCCGACGCTTACCGGAGAGTACGGTACGAAAGTAGCTGACCTGCAGATTACCGGAGGCAGCGTCTTACAGCCGGACAAAGAGACTGCATTGGAGGGAACATGGTCCCTTGTAACCGGCAATACGGGACTTGACCTTGTGCCGCAGGTAGGAGAGGAAAAAACCTATCGCGTGATTTATAAGATAACAAGTGCAGGAGGGCTGAATGACGCTTACGAAGATGTGGAATGTGACGCAAAGGCAGTAATCACACCGAAGGACATCAGTTCCTTTACGGTGGAGGACATTGCGGACTGCGAGTACAGTGGTGCAGAACTGACTCCGGAGCCTGTTGTAAAGGGGACGGACCGCTACGGCGCGGAACAGACATTGACAAAGGGTGTGGACTATCAGGTTTCCTACCGGGATAATACGCATGCGGGAACGGCGACGATTGTTATCACCGGTCAGGGCAATTATCAGGGAGCACTCGAGAAGGAGTTTCAGATTACGCAGGCAAGGAATGAATTTACCTCGAAGCTGACCTGTGACAGTTATACCTACGACAAGGAAGCGGTACCCGCACCGAACGTGACGGCAAAGTATGGAACGGTGATTTATGAGTATGCAAAGGTAGCGGACAACGGAAATCCGCCGGTAGAAGACGATTACACGACTGAGCTTCCGGTAAAGGCGGGAGAATGGTGTGTCAGGGCTTATGTGCCGGAGACAGAGGATTATACCGGAATGCTCAGCGGAGGCGTGCCATTTACAATCCGTAAGGCGGAATACCGGAACGGAATACAGTACGGGGAATATGTGTCTTACAGAGACTGGACGGGAGAAACAGTGACGGTTCCGGGAGAAAAGTTTTTCCCGAATCCGCCCGAAGATTGCGGCAAGATTACCTACAGTGTGAAGGTGGATGACCTCTCTAATATTTTAGAAGGAACGGCTGTGGTAGATGAGAACGGAACCCTGTCGTACCGGTTGAGGCAGGTTACGGCAAGTGAGATAGAAAACGGGAAAAAACAGGCATGGATCACTTACAAAATCTCCACGGAAAATTATGAGATTGTCGGAGATTCCGGCTGGAGGATTGAAGTTGTCGATTGGCTGGAGTTTCAGGGAAGGGATGAGGTGCAAATTGATGGAAGCAATGAGCTGACTTACGGTCAGAAGCTGTCCGCACTGACCTTAAATAGCAGAAATAGCGTCTTCCATGACGTGCACATGAACGAGGTAGAGGGCAGCTTTGAATGGCTGGAGCCGGAGAGCGTGCCTGCCGTCGGAACGACATCGGCGACCTATTACCTCCGTCATTCTTTAAAGGAAAGCTACAAGACATATCAGAACGAGATTGCGATTACCGTTGTTCCGGCAGCGCCGAGGGTGACGGCACCCGTGTTGGGGAACGGCGTGACAATTACCTATGACCCCGCAAAGACGTTGGGCGACGTTTTTCCGATGAACGGCTATGCAGCGGCAGGCAGTATGGCAGAAAGTATCTGGACGGGCGGCAGCGCCGTATGGACGGTTGGAGACAATGAGGTGACTGTGGACGGAAGCTGGAGCTGGCAGAACCCGGACATTGTACCGACGGTGGATAGCGAGGGCTATGTGGCTGTCTTTACGCCGACAGACAATGTAAATTATAAGCCGGCAACGGCAGTTGTAACGCTTGCACTCGGAAAGGCAAAGCCTGAAATTACGGAGAAGCCGACGGCGGCAGCAATCACTTACGGGCAGACGCTTGGGGAGAGTCTGCTGAGCGGAGGTGCAGGAAACGTAGCAGGAACCTTCGCATGGAAGGATGGGAACGTGAAACCCACTGTTTCTGATGGTGACGCAACGCCGTACGAGGTAGTATTTACCTCAGAGGACAGTAACTGGGGAACGGCGGAGACGACAGTGACCCTTAAAGTCAACAAGGCGCCCTGTCCGTCCAATATGCCGCAGACGCAAATGGCGCCCGCGCATAGATTCAAGACGGTCGGAGAGGTGGAGCTGCCGCAGGGCTGGTACTGGGTGGAAACCGATGCTCTGCAGGAGCTTGCCGATGAGACGGCGGTGACTGCAACGGCAGTTTACAACGGAAGCGACAAGGGCAATTATGAGACCGAGAGCGTTGAAATTGTGCTGATAAGGAGTAAATGTGAGCATACGTCCACGGCGGTGAACGGAAGGAAGGATGCGACCTGTCAGGCGGAAGGTTATACCGGAGACACGGTATGTGCGGAATGTGGTGTCACGCTGTCAGTGGGAACGACGATTCCCAAGACGGCGCACAGCTATACAGGTGTGGTGACGAAGGCTGCGACAACGGAGGAAGAGGGCGTCATGACCTATACCTGTGGCATTTGCATGCACAGCTACACCGAGGCAATCGCAAAGCTGACACCTGCCCCCGCACCGGCACCGACGCCCGCACCCACGACAGAGCCTGCAGCGGCACCTGCAGCGTCAACACCTGCGGCAGAGCCTGAAACAAAACCCGCACCGGCGAATGACCGGACGACAAAATCCACAGAAGCTCCCAAGGCAGAGACTGAGACAGCACCGGCACCGACGACGAAGTCCACAGCGGAGTCCGCGTCTGAGGAAACACCGGATGCAGGAATGCCGTACCTTAAGAAAGATACCGGAAAGAACGGCTGGGAACTGATTAAGGAACAGTTGGAGAATGTGCCGGACAGAGATGTTGTTGACGTGGAAATGAACGGTGCAACCACCGTGCCGGGAGATGTTTTTGACACCATCAAAGGCAGAGATTTGACAGTTGTTTTCCATATGGGAGACGGTATCAGCTGGACGGTGAACGGTAAGGATGTCACGGCAGATAAGGGTAAGGATATTGATTTCGGGGTAGTGTTTGGCAAAGAAGCCGGAAAGACGATTCCGGTGGAGGTCATCAATAATGTTACCGGAGAGAGATATTCCATCAACCTGACGCTTGCGTATGACGGCGAGTTTGGCTTTCAGGCGACGCTTACCGTGAATATGGATAAAAAGAATGCCGGACTTTTTGCAAACCTGTTCTATTATAACGAACAGTCCGGCGAACTGGAATTTATCTGTGCCGGTGAGATAGACAGTAAAGGAGAGGTCGGACTGACCTTCACCCATGCTTCGGACTACACGATTATCGTGGATGTGCAGTCGATGGAGCCGAATGCGATGGACGATGCGGCAAATCCGGCGGTTTCGCAGGAGGTAAGTGCAGCAGGAAGTTTCCATCCCGTTGGGGCACTCCTTATCGCACTGGCGGTGATCGCTCTCGGCGCAGGAGGATTCCTGCTTGTGAGAGCGAAAAAGGGAGAGGAAGAATAAATCTTATTTTTGTATCACAATATCAATCGTGAAACAATCGGCGGTGTGGGAGAATTTAGCCATGCCGCCGTATTTTTCTGCCACGGTGGCAATGGAGGTCAGACCGATGCCGGAACCGCCCTTATGTGTGGAGAGGTAGGCATCGTCCCTTTGCTTTACAACACCGTCAAAGCTGTTTTCAGAGATAATGTAAAGACAACGGTCATGCTGCGGCTGAATTGTTAAGTTGTGATATTTTTTCTCCGGCGGAAGGGTCTGGCAGCCATAGTATACATTTTCCAGCAGATTGCCGAGAAGCCCGCAGAGTTCGGTGTCCGTAATTTGAAGGTTGTTCGGAAGACTGATTTTCCAGCTACGGCGGATTCCGTCGGCGTCCATCCTTGCCGCATAGTAATTTAACAGGGCATTGACCGGAATGTTCAGGCAATAGGTCGTTACGGATTCCGGAAGAGAAGAAATGTATTCCGACAGATGGCTTGTCAGCGCATCATAGTCTTTATCCTGAGCCATCTGGGCAATGCTTAAGAGCTGCTGGCGGAAATCATGGCGCTGTCTGGAGGATTCTGTAATGTAGCGCTGCTGGGCAAGGTAATGGCTCTCCTGCATCTCGAAAAAGCGGATGCGTTCCCTGTCCTGAGAACTCCGGCGGAGTTCCACGGTCATCATATAGAAAATCAGATAAATGATATTGAACAGGAAGAATACAAGAGCTATGTAAATAAGGTAAATCGGGTAGACACGGTTGACGTACATGGTTTCGTATTTATGCGGCATCATCATAATGTTGAGCACAATAAAAATCAGCGGAACCGGCAGGGAAACAGCCCACACGCGGGGGGATTCCGTGAAATCAATGAAATCTCCGAGAAAACGGTAGAAGAACCACGCATATAACAGCAAAAACAGGACACTGATACCCAGTTGGACGCTCCCGACAAGGGGACAATGGGACAGGGAGCCTTCTAACGGGTGTACGCGGCAGTCGATGGCAAGGGTGATGAGCGTGGGAAAGGACATCAGAGCCATGACAAGCAGAAAGACGGATGCAGTTGTGCAGATATGTGTCTTAAGCACCTTTTGATAACAGGCAAAAAGGACTGCCACCAACGGCAGAAGGACATAGTTGGTTGGAAGATCGGCAAGGGTGACGATAGCAGCGCAGAGCGGTATCAGGACGGCAAACAGACCGCTCGCCACAAGGCAGAGCTTCCGGATGGGGAGGCGCAGCTGGTTCCGCACGGGAAGCAGACACAGCGCAGCAGCCGGAAACAGTATCATAAATGAAAAAATTTCAGATAAATAATTCATGGGATTCAATTCCTTTCTGACATGGAGTTATGGAATTTGGTAAAGTTGTAATTGTGCCATGTCTGGGTCAGCTGGCGCAGTTTTCGCTGTGTCACCGGAACATTCAGACCGTTTTGCAAAAGACAGGCATTTCCCTGAAAGCCGGTGATATGGTCCATATTCACAAGGATTCCGCGGCTGACAAGCAGAAAGCGTCCGTCCTCCGTAAGCGGCTTTGTAAAGCCGGAAAATGCGGAGTATACGGTGTATTCCCTGCCGGAAATACACTGCACGAGTGTGGAATGTCCGGAGGCGGATAAACAGGCAATCTCGCTGTAGAAGAGCCGGATGTCCAGACCGTTTGAGGAAAAGGACAGGTAATCCTCCGGCTTTGGCAGAAGCGCAAGGGAATCCGTCAGACAGGTAAAAAATTTATTCTTTTCCAGTGGTTTTTCAATGTAATCGAAAGCATGGACGGAAAATGCCTGCCCCATATGCTCACCGCTGGAGGTGAGAAAAATCAGCAGGGAACGGCTGTCGGATTCCCGCATTTTCTTGGCGGTGTCGATTCCGCTCATGCCGCCCATGTAAATATCCATAAACACAATGTCATAAGTATAGGGAACAAACGCGGAGAGAAATGACTCGCCGCTCTCAAACATATCTACTTCAAATTCCGTGTGCATTTCCTCGGCGAAGGAGGAAAACAGTCTGCCGGCGGACTCTCTCTCCACCGCAGAATCATCCACCAGTGCAAATCGCATCAGATTCAACGCTCCTCTTCTGTATTTATACATAGTATAGCATAAATGGGAAGTGGGGACATAAATTTTTTGCGGGAAGCGGAAACAGTCATTTGTTATTCGTGACGAAAGTTGTCGTTTCGTGCAAGTCACCTTGCGCAGAGAGTCAAACCTATATAAAATTAGAAAAAGTGTAGTTATTTATAACCGAGATATTAGATGAAAGCAGGCATAAAGAGTATGAAGAAGTGGAACAAAGAATGAAAAAAAATAATGGCGGTAACGCTGGCGGCGCTGATTGCCGGCAGTACGGTGGAACCGTCGGCATTGGCGGCGGCAGCGGCGGGTCAGAAGCAGGAAGTGACGCTGACGGCAGTTGATACACCGGATGCGGCGGTAACGGGGAGCGCGGACGGGAAGGATTCTGTGAGCGGTAACTCTGTGACAGCCGGGGACAGTGCACTTGCCGGGGAAAATGGAATAGCGACGCTGGCTGAGGAGAGCGGTTCCACGGAAGATGTGGTCAGTCTGACCATAGGTGAGACCACCACAAACTATACGTCTCTGTCAGTAGCAGTGGCGGCGCTGCCAACAGATTCCGACGCAACACTGACGCTGCTGGGGGATTGTCCGGCAGATACCTATATACTTGGAGACAAGGTAACAGGCACGGTAACGCTGGATCTGGCGGGGCATGCATTGACAGTGCCGGACGATAACAATATTATGTTAAGCAGTGATAGTTTTATTGTGATGTCTTCACAAAATGTCGGTTACAAGGTCTGAGTGCAGTCATCCCCAGACGGTAGTAAGGAATGCACAAGAGGCAACCTGTACCGAAGCCGGCTATACCGGAGACACCTACTGCACAGAGTGTAACCAAATTACCGTGAACGGCACGGTAATCCCCGCCAAGGGACACAGCTACACGTCAGTGATTACAAAACAGCCGACGACCGCAGAGGAAGGCATCCGAACCTACACCTGCGGAGGCTGCGGACACAGTTACACGGAACCTGTGGAAAAACTGAACGACAGCGGTTCGGGTAGTACAGATACTGGAAATAAAGACGCGGGAAATGCGGATAGCGGAAATAAAGACGCAGGAAGCGCAGGTGCCGGAAACAAAGACACGGGAAGCACAAACACAGAAAGCACAGAACCGGGAAACAAAAATACGGCAAGCACAGATACCAACACCACAGACGCAGGAAACGGCAGCCGCAGCGCAGCTCCATTCCTCAAGGGAGAGAACGGCAAAGAAGGCTGGGACGTCATCTGTGAGGATGTGAAGGCGGCTTCGGCGGGAGAAGAGATTACCGTGGATATGAACGGCACTACTGTGGCACCCGGCAACCTGTTTGAACTGATTCACGGAGAAAATATTACTGTTGTGTTTGATATGGGTAACGGCATTGCATGGAGTGTGAACGGAAAAGATGTCACCGACATAAAAGGTGATATTGATTTCGGCATTACATTCGGAACAGAAGCAGGGAAAAACATTCCGGTAGATGTGATTAACAGTATCACAGGCGAGCATACATCGATGAATCTGACGTTAGCATATAACGGCGAGTTTGGATTTACGGCAGCACTGACAGTCAATCTGGAAGAAGCAAATGCCGGATACTATGCAAATCTGTTTTATTACAATCCGGATAACAGCAGCTTGGAGTTTGTATGTGCCGGACAGATTGGAAAAGACGGTAATGTAAATCTCACATTTACGCATGCTTCCGATTACACGATAGTAATTGCAGAAATTATAATGGATGAAAAGAATATCGACAGTATTCAAAAAACTGACGATAAGGAACTGTCTGAACAGGATGCAGAACCGGCTTCTCAGGATTCAAGCGCCGGGTCAGCCAAAGCGGATGATTCCGCGTGGAGAAGTTTTTGGATGATAATGCTTGGTTCGATAGTAGTTGTTGTAGGAGTGGGTATGTTCTTTATTAACAAAAAGAAGAAATCCGAGTAGGATAAATACAGAAACAAAAACAGGCTTGCCGACATGTGTTGGTTAAGCCTGTTTTGTCGTGGTGCGCCGGAGGCTCCCTTTAGGGAGCACCCGGCGCCGTATTTTACTGCATATCTTTACTGTACATTCGCTGTTTTCTTTTTACGAAGCAGCTCTTTGCCGGAAGTGACGACGATAATGACTCCCAGAACCATAAGCAGAATCGCAATGATTAATTGTAATCCCTCTACCATGAAAACGGCGGTGCCTGCACCGAAGGCTTTGACAAGACCGATGGTACGCTCTACCAAAGCGGTGAAGGTGACACCCAACATAATCACCAGAGGAACGATTAAGGTACGGTTTTCTCTGCCGGTTACTTTTAAGAAAACGCAGAGGGTGATGAGTACCAAAGCGCTCAGCAACTGGTTGGCGCTGCCAAACAGCGGCCAGATATTGGAGTAACCGATTTTTGTCAGAATAAAGCCGCAGGCGAGGGTAACAACGGTGGAGAAATATTTGTTGCAGAGAACCTTTCTCCAAAGAGCGGCGTTTTTCATATCATCCGTGCTGAACAGTTCCTGAAAGGACATACGTCCGATTCTTGCCACGGCGTCCAGACTGGTAAGAGCTAAAGCGGAAACACACATGGTCATGAAGCACTGGGCTACATAGACAGGGAATCCGAACATTTCCAGCAGTCCTGCCACACCGGAGGAAAAGATTTGGAAAGGAGTTCCGGTGGCGGGAGTTCCGTCAGCGGCGGCAGCGGCTCCGGCAACACAGAGTGCCAGAATAGCCAGCAGACTTTCCAAAATCATGGCACCATAACCGACCTTTAACATATCCTTTTCGTTGGCAATGGTCTTGGATGAGGTTCCGGAGGAAACCAGACTGTGGAAACCGGATACGGCGCCACATGCCACAGTTACGAAGAGAATGGGGAACAAATCACCCAGCTTTTCGTTATGGAATCCGGTAAAGGTGGGAAGGTTCATGGAAGGGTGAGCAACCAAAAGGCCTACCACAGCGCCTAAAATCATACCGCCGAACATGAAGGTGGTCATATAATCACGGGGCTGTTTCAACAGCCACATGGGAAGTACGGATGCAAGGAATATGTAAGCAAAGGTAAAGTAAATCCAAGCGTCCTTGCCGCCGGTGATGGGGAATGCCATACCGATACCGAGGGAGGCTACGGTGCAAAGCAGTCCGACCACACATTCCTTCCAGCCGGAGAGGTTGAATTTCTTTTGCAGTAAACCGAAAATCATGGCAAACACGATAAACAGGATGGAAATGGTTCCTGCGGCGCCGTTTGCTTTTGCGGCGGGTGAAAGAGAGGTTACACCGTCAGTCACAACAAACGCATTGAAAGTGCCCGCCACCATGTCGGCAAATGCGGCAATGACAATCAGGGTAAAGAGCCAGCAGAAAATTAAGAACAGCTTTCTACCGGTTTTGCCAATGTATTTTTCAATTAACAGTCCCATGGATTTGCCTTCGTTCTTGACGCTGGCATACAATGCGCCGAAGTCGGTAACGGCACCGAAGAAAATACCGCCTAAGACAATCCAAAGAAATACGGGAACCCATCCAAAGACAGCTGCCTGAATGGCACCCGTTACAGGGCCGGCACCGGCAATGGAGGAGAACTGGTGGGCAAATACTACCCAGCCGTGGGTCGGAACATAGTCCTGACCGTCCTCATGGACACAGGCGGGAGTTTTGGCTTTCGGGTCAATGCCCCATTTTTTTGCAAGCCATCTGCCATAGAGTGTGTAGCCTGCCAAGAGGCATACAGCAGCGATTAATACGATTACAAGTGTGTTCATAGTATAACCTCGTTTCTTAGAGTATTTTGTGTATCAAAATCCATAATGGGTGACCGGGTAGGGGAAAATAAAAAATCCTCCGTCTTTACAGTTACCTGTAGAAGACGAAGGATGAATCTCCGCGTTACCACTTCTTTTGCCGGGTTATACCGACCTCTCTGCCACATCCGCTGTTATTCAGGTGAATGCGTTCCTTTTTAACGGTAGGATACCGGCGAGGGCTACTTGCAAAGCGTTTGCCCAAGCTGCTGGCAGGGGATAGCCTCGCACCGACGCTGTTGTCTCACACCAGCCGACAACTCTCTGAAAACGTGCTATGGTAGGAAGTCCTGTCCTGTTCATCGCATTTGGATATTGATGTTGACACTTATTTTAGTCCTAAAAATTGGTTTGTCAAGATACATAATGTATTTTTTTGAATACAAAGTCAAAAAATTATACAACAATTATTTCCGGGAATCTTTTTTCCGGTAAATGAAAACAGCCAGCACGGCGGTCAGGCTTTCGGCAACCACAAAGGCGCTCCACACGCCGTCTACGCCAAAGGCACGGCTGAGAAGAAAAGCCGCCGGAACAGTAATCACAATATACCGGGACAGGGAAATCATCAGGGAGGAAAATCCTCTTCCGAGAGCCTCCAGTGCACCGCAGGAGGTGACGGACAGGGTGGAGACAATGAATCCCAGACTGATGATATGCAGTGCGGTGACACCGAGGGAAACAGTGTCAGGGTTTTCCGTGAACAGACCAATCAGATTTTCGGGAATCAGCCAGCACAACAGGGTGCCGATTGCCATTATGGTTATGGAAAAGCCGCAGGCGGTGCGGTAAATCGCGGACACCCTTTTGTGCTCACCGGCACCGTAATTGTAGCTGATAAGAGGTCGGATACCCTGTATGATACCGTTGGTGGGCAGATAGATAAAGGTCTGTAGTTTATAATATACGCCCAGCACCAGTACGGCGGACTGGGAGTAGGCGGCAAGAATACTGTTTAACGCCGTAATCAGAAACGAGGGCAGTGCCATGTTTAAGGTCGCGGGGATGCCGATTCCATAGAGCTTTTTCCACAAATCCGTGTCCGGTGTCAGGAAAGAACGGCTGATTTTTACCGGCAGGGGCTTAAGAATAGAAAAGACAATATATGCCAATAATGTCAATATCTGACCGATGACGGTAGCCCATGCGGCGCCGGCAATTCCCATGGCGGGAAAAGGCCCGATACCGAAAATAAAGAGCGGGTCCAGTACGATATTTGCCACAAATCCGACGAGCATACAGAGCATGGTTTCTTTCATTCGCCCCACGGACTGGAAAATCTTTTCATAGGTGATTCCCAGTGTGACAACCGGACAGAACAGGAACACAATATTGGAGTAGTCCAGTCCGGATGCCAGAATGTCCCGGCTGTCCGTGAAGGAGCTTAAAAAAGCCGGCATGGCAAAAAGCAGCAGGAGAGCCAGCAGAATACCGTGTACCAGACCGAGCAAAAGACCCTGAGAGGCGGCACGGTTGGCACGCTTTTTATTGTCAGCCCCTAAGTGATAGGAAATCATGGCATTGACACCGACGCCGAATCCTACGGCGATGGCAGTCAGCAGATTTTGCGCGGGATAGACCAAAGAAAGCGCAGTGATGGCGTCCTCGCTGAGTTTTGCCACAAAATAGCTGTCCACGATATTGTACAGAGAGTTGACTGCCATGGACAATACCATGGGAAAGGACATGGACAGTACAAGCGGAACAATTTTCTTTTCTTTCATAAATGTCTGGTTCATAGTTGTTTCCTTTTACTTTCTGAATGATATTGGGTAATGATTTGCGCCGTGTTTTTATTTTGCGCACATAAAAAGCCACACAACCATAATTTATGATTGCATGGCGAAAAAAGATTTGCATCTTAAAAAATCCACTACCCAAACGGGTTTTATAGGGTTATTATAAAGAGGAGGATGTGTTCTGTCAAGATTGGAAAAAGGGGATTGCCTGTAAAGAAAAATTTGTTATAATGCTTAAATGAAAGAGACGGACAGGAGGAATACCATGGATAAGAGAGAAATCAGACAGCAGTTTCTTACCGGTGAGAGAGCTTTGTTTCAGGGAGAGAACCTGCAAATTTACGATACTATTTTTGCCGACGGCGAGTCTCCGCTTAAGGAGAGCCATGATATTGAGTTATACGGAAGTATGTTTAAGTGGAAGTACCCGCTTTGGTACAGCCGCAATATTTTGCTGAAAGACTGTACCCTGTTTGAGATGGCGAGAGCGGGTATCTGGTATACGGACCATATTTCCTTAACAGATACCATTGTGGAGGCACCGAAGAATTTCAGACGCTGCCATGATGTGACGCTTGAGAATGTGTCTTTCCCCAATGCTGCGGAAACACTGTGGAGCTGCGACGGAGTGCAGATGAACCGGGTGACGGCAAAGGGCGATTATTTTGCCATGAACAGTAAAAATATGGTGATAAAGGATTTCCAGTTATTGGGAAATTACAGCTTTGACGGAGCGGAGAATGTGGAGATTCACAATGCAAAAATGTTGTCCAAGGACTCTTTCTGGAACAGTGACAACATTACGGTATATGATTCTTTCATTTCCGGAGAATATTTAGGATGGAATGCCAAAAATCTGACGTTAATTAACTGTACGGTGGAAAGTTTGCAGGGAATGTGTTATATCGACAATCTGGTTATGAAAAACTGCAAGCTGATTAACACGACACTGGCATTTGAATATTCCACGGTCGAGGCGGATATTCACAGTAAGATTGACAGCGTGCTGAATCCCAATGGAGGAATTATCCGTGCCGATTCTATCGGGGAACTGATTATTGAGAAGGACAAGGTTGACCCCGCAAAGACTAAAATTATTTGTAAAGAATAACCGTTCAGGAGGCAGCAGGATGCAGTACGATTTTGACAAAGTGATTGACAGAAGAAACACTAATTCCCTGAAGTGGGACGTGCCGGAGAGAGAACTGCCCATGTGGGTGGCGGATATGGATTTTCAGACGGCACCGGAAATCATTTCGGCGCTTCAAAAGAGAACGGAGCATGGCGTTTTCGGTTACTCTGTTGTGCCGGATGAATGGTATGACGCATATGTTCACTGGTGGAGGGACAGACATCATTTTACGATGGAAAAGGACTGGCTGATTTTCTGCACGGGAGTGGTTCCCGCCATTTCCAGTATGGTACGGAAGCTGACAACGGCGGGCGAAAAGGTGCTGGTGCAGACCCCGGTTTACAATATCTTTTTTAATTCCATTGTTAACAACGGAAGAATCATTCTGGAAAATGAGCTTTTGTACGATGGCAATTCCTATTCCATGGATTTTGAAGATTTGGAAAGAAAGCTGTCTGACCCGCAGACCACGCTGATGCTTTTGTGCAATCCGCAGAATCCTGCCGGCAGAATCTGGGGATGCGAGACTTTGGAAAAGGTGGGAGAGCTGTGCTGGAAGCACCATGTGCGGGTGATTTCGGACGAGATTCATTGCGATTTGGCTTTTCCCGGACAGGAGTATATTCCGTTTGCCTCCGTTTCGGACAAATGCAGAATGAACAGTGTTACCTGTCTTGCACCGACAAAGGCATTCAATATCGCCGGACTCCAGACTGCGGCGGTGTCCGTGCCTGATCCGGTACTTCGGCATAAAGTAAACAGAGGCCTGAATACGGATGAGGTGGCGGAACCGAATGCGTATGCCGTGCAGGCGGCGGTGGCGGCATTTACGGAAGGTGCGCCGTGGCTGGATGAACTGCGGGAATACCTCTATGGAAACAGGCAGTATGTGCAGACTTTTTTGAAAAAAGAGCTCCCGCAGGTGAAATTAGTGGAGTCTCAGGCAACCTATCTTTTGTGGCTGGACTGTGAGAAAATTGCAAAAGATACGGAGCCGCTGGCAGACTTTTTGCGGAAAGAGACCGGACTGTATGTGACGGCGGGCGGCTGTTACGGCTCCGGGTCACAGAAATTTTTAAGGGTCAATATCGCATGTCCGAGAGGGACATTGGAGGACGGAATGAACCGCCTGAAAACAGGTTTACAAAAATTTTAGAATTTGTGAAATGCCTGAAAATACTGGGTTTTCACGGAATTATTAGCACTCGGTAAAAACGAGTGCTAATTTTATCTTGACTTTTCCGGTGGACAGAATTACACTTATCTCAATGGGGTGAAACGGAGGCGTAAAAGCCGAAGGAATCACACACGGAAAGCCGTCGGGCGGACATCGTTATGCGGACGCTGTTATATGGCGGCAGACAAGATAAAAACAAGAAATGAAGAAGGATGTGGTAGAAATGGCAGCAAAGAGTGGCAGTTTATCAATTAACAGCGAAAATATTTTCCCGATTATTAAAAAGTGGTTGTATTCGGATCATGATATTTTCTACAGGGAGCTTATTTCCAACGGCTGTGATGCAGTTACCAAGCTGAAAAAGTTAGACATGATGGGAGAGTATACCCTGCCGGAAGGTTATAAGGGCAGAATAGATGTTGTGGTCGACCCGGAGAAGAAAACATTGACCTTCAAGGATAACGGTCTGGGAATGACGGCTGACGAGGTTGAGGAATATATTAACCAGATTGCCTTTTCCGGTGCAACGGATTTTATTGAAAAATATAAGGATAAGAGCAATTCCGACCAGATTATCGGACATTTCGGATTAGGTTTCTATTCGGCATTTATGGTGGCGGACGAGGTACATATTGACACCCTTTCCTATAAGGAGGGTGCAAAGGCGGTTCACTGGGAATGTGACGGCGGTACGGAATTTTCCATGGAGGATGGGGATAAGACGGAGGTCGGTACGACCATAACCCTGTTCCTCAATGAGGACTGTCTGGAATTCTGCAATGAGTACAAGGCTCGTGAGGTAGTGAAGAAGTATTGTTCTTTCATGCCTACGGAAATTTATTTGTCCAAGGCAGATACCAAGGAAACCCAGATTATTAAAGAAGAGGAAAAACAGGCTGACGACGTTGTGTTAGAAGTCATTGAGCCGGAGAAAAAAGAAGGCGAGGAAGCTGAGAAGGAGTCGGCGGACAAAGAGCCGGAACCCCGTAAGTTAAAAATCAGAAAGCGTCCGGAGCTTATCAACGAGACTACACCGCTTTGGACAAAACACCCCAACGACTGCACCAAGGAGGAATATCTGGAGTTTTACCGTAAGGTATTTCAGGATTACAAGGAGCCGTTGTTCTGGATTCATCTGAATATGGACTATCCTTTTAATTTAAAGGGTATTTTGTACTTCCCTAAGATTAATATGGAGTATGAGTCCATTGAGGGAACGATTAAGTTATACAACAATCAGGTGTTTATTGCAGATAATATCAAGGAAGTCATTCCGGAATTTCTGCTTCTGTTAAAGGGCGTTATCGACTGCCCGGATTTGCCGCTTAACGTATCCAGAAGTGCCTTGCAGAATGATGGATTTGTGAAAAAGATTGCGGAGTACATTACCAAAAAGGTAGCGGATAAGTTGTCCGGTATGTGCAAAACGGATAAGGAAGAATACGATAAATACTGGGATGACATCAGCCCGTTTATCAAGTTCGGCTGCCTGAAGGACGACAAGTTCTGCGAAAAGATGAATGATTTTATTCTGTTCAAGAACTTGGAGGGCAAGTATCTGACGCTTCCCGAATGTCTGGAGCTGAAACCGCAGGAGGAAGAGGGCAGTGACAGCGCCGTGGATGAAAACGGCGAAAAGGTGGAAGCCGAAGTAGTGGACGAGAATACGGAGGCGGAAGCTGAGGAAGAAAAGAAAGAGAAAATCATTTATTATGTCACGGATGAACAGCAGCAGAGCCAGTATATCAATATGTTCAAGGCTGCAAAGATGGACGCTGTGATTTTGACCCACAATATCGACCAGCCTTTCATTTCACAGCTTGAGTCCAAGAACGAGGGAATCAAATTCCAGCGTATTGATGCGGATGTGACGGACGCCCTCAAAGCAAAGACCTCGAAAAAGGCGGAAAAAGAGCTGGAGGAGCAGGCTGAGGCAATTTCCAAACTCATGAAGAAGGCGCTGAAAAACGACAAGATTACCGTAAAAGTGGAGAAATTGAAGAACAAAAAGATTTCTTCCATGATTACCCTGTCCGAAGAGAGCAGACGTATGCAGGATATGATGAAGATGTACTCCATGCCCGGCATGGATATGGGAGGATTTGCGTCCGAGGGCGAGACTTTGATTCTGAATGCAAACCATCCGCTGGTTCAGTTTGTGACGGAGCATCAGGACAGTGAGAATGCCGAGATGATTTGCGAGCAGCTTTATGATTTGGCAAAGATACAGCATGCACCGCTGTCTCCGGAGGCAATGACGAAATTTATTGCCCGCAGCAATGATATTATGATGATGCTGGCAAAATAAATTCAGGTGTAACATAAGATTGTGCAATCTGCTTGAAATACTTTTTCGGGTGGATTGCACATTTTTGGGTTGTAAGCATGACAGCGTATGACGTTTGCAATAACAGGAATGAGGGACAGGATGGACAGAAAAAAAGGAAAACTGCTCTGGCAGTTATTTGTAAATATCCTATATGTCAGCACATTTACTTTTGGCGGCGGCTTTGTGATTGTTTCGATTATGAAGCAGAAGTTTGTGGATGAACTGCACTGGCTGGATGAAAAAGAAATGCTGGATTTCACAGCTTTGGCACAATCCTCGCCCGGAGCCATAGCGGTCAATGCCGCCATTCTGGTAGGGTGGAGAATAGCAGGGCCAGTGGGAATGGTAGTGGCAGTGGTGGCATGTATTCTGCCGCCCATGCTGATTTTGTCTATCATATCGGTCTGCTATGCAGCGCTGATTCAAAACACCTATGTGGCAATGCTGCTCAAGGGGATGCAGGCGGGAGTTGCTGCAGTGGTTTTGGATGTGGCGTGCGATTTGTGTCTGAAAGTGGGAAGGGATAAGAAAATTCTTAATATTCTTCTCATGGCAGCGGCATTTGTGGCGGCATTTTTCTTCCGGGTGAACGTGATTTTCATTATTTTAGGTGCCGCTGTGTGCGGAATCGCAGGTGCACTCTTTCAGTGGAGAAAGGGGGCGGCAAAATGATATATTTGCAGTTGTTTTGGAGTTTTTTACAGGTAGGACTGTTCAGTATCGGAGGCGGATATGCGGCAATGCCTTTGATTCAGGCGCAGATGGTGGAAAAGCACGGCTGGATTACGATGAACGAGTTTGCCGACCTGATTACCATTGCCGAGATGACACCGGGGCCCATTGCGGTGAACTCCGCGACCTTTGTGGGAATCCGGATAGCGGGAATACCGGGGGCAATCGTGGCTACGCTCGGCTGTATTCTGCCGTCTGTTGTTATCGTGTCCCTTTTGTTTTATGTGTATTTTAAGTACAGAGAGTTGTCGGTGTTGGAAAGCATACTGGCGGCTTTGCGTGCAGCAGTGGTGGCGCTGATTCTCTCGGCAGGGATTGATTTGTTAAAAAATGCGGTGCTGGACGGAAGAGAATTTAATATTCAGTATGTGGACTGGATAGGTGCCGGATTATTTGTGGCGGCATTTTTGATTCTGCGCATCCGAAAATGGAATCCCATTCTTGTAATGTGCCTGTGCGGGGTTGCCGGGTTGGGGATTCGGATGATTGCGAGGGTGTGAATGGGGTAAAAACAGGTTATTTATTAGACAGGCATAACGGTGCCATGCTATAATAAGGCATATGGACAGGGAGAGAAGGTGAGAAGCATGGAGTTGTCACAGACCAAATGGCAGGAATACGAGATTATGCACGGAAATCAGAAAGTTGCGGGGGTCTGCCGGAATGGCAGATGCCGGATTTATGCAGAAAAAATGCTACCATACAATCTTTATCTGGAAGAAATTTCAGAGGATGATATAGACGGCAGAATACAAAATCTGGATAACTTTTACCATTGGTGTGCTTCCCGGATTCTCACATTGGACAGGGAGTATGCCAAGGAGATTATGAACAGTATTGGGGCAACGCAATCGACTACAGACAAAGAGCGGGCAGAGATTGCACTGTCGTATCATTGCCTGTCACTCATGGATATTTTCTGGGTAAAAGAGAAAAGCGAGCGGCAGGATTTTTCTCAGCTGAATTTGTTTGAAAATCATTTGGAATCGACTTTTGTGGATGTTTCTCTCAGGGGAAGGCAGATGACCATACAGAACAGGCACCTGATAGCGGACGATCTGGGAACACAAGGATGTTATCCGAAAGCATGGATCAGAGAACGGGAGGGATTCCGGCTTTTAAAAGACGGAGGAACGGAGCCTGTTGAAAACGAGCTTTTGGCAAGCAAAATAGTAAGATGTTTCCGGGTGAATCAGGTGGAGTATGAGGAAGCGTTTTATGATGGGCAGAAGGTGTCAGTGAGTAAAATCATCACGTCTCTGAATGAGAGTATTGTGCCTATGGAATATTTTGAGGTTTACGCCTGCAATCATGAGATAGATACCATGCAATATATTTTGCAGCTGGATGGATATTCCTATTATATGATGAATATCATTGACTATTTGATTGGAAATACGGACAGACATTGGGGGAATTGGGGATTACTGATTGACAATGAAACAAATCAGCCCATCCGCCTCTATGATTTAATGGATTTTAACAAAGCATTTCAGGCATATGATACACCGGATGGAGCCAGCTGTCTGACAACCAAAGCCAAAATGACACAAAGACAGGCAGCGATTGAGGCGGTAAAAAAGGTTGGGTTAAATCAGGTGAAAGAAGTGGATTTGGCGTGGTTTACGGATGCGGCAGCGAGAGGGATGTTTGAAGAAAGACTGAGGATATTGCGGGAAAACCACACCTGCACGGACCGTGTCAAAGAATACGAAGAAAAAGTATAGATAATTTGGTGTACGGAAATATAAAATACAGTGACAGGGACGGAGAGGATTCATTCATAATCCTCTCCGTCCCTGTTTTGAATATTCCGCATTTCTGTGACCGGGGCATTTCCTCAGCCGGGTTCGGCAATTCTGGTAACTCCCACATAAATATCTGAAATTTCATACCATGTGGCATAGTCGGTAATCCCTGTCTGGGGCAGGTTGAAAATACCCTGAAACACTCTGACTGCCTCGGCGGTGGCGGGCCCGTAAATGCCGTCCGGTGTGACGGAGGGGATTGCCGGATAATTGCGGGCAATGCGGTTTAGCTGGGCCTGGAGCTGCCTTACCTTATCTCCGGAGGAACCGATGGTAAGCGGGTAGCCCGGAAAAGAGGATGGAACACCGGAGATTACCTCGGCAGTGTTGATGTACATATCATTTCCGTAAAAATAGCGGATAATTTCTATGGCAGAATACCCCTGCTCGGACAGGTATTGGGAGCCCCACTGGCTTAAACCGTTGCAGGTTACTCTCTGTCCGTCGCAGTAGGAAGTAAAAATAGGCTGCTGTACACCCGGTCTTGACAGGTAGTTGGCAAATACCGTGTCCACCAGATAATCAATGTTTTCGTAAACATTGCGCCCATACACCCATTTCTGGTCATAGGCGGTGGAGGAGGTAATGGTAAAGTCATAGCCCTGATTCCGGTACCACTCCGTATATACTCTGTTCAGCGTAAAGGACATAATCACTAAAATATTGGCATACAATGCGCTTTCCGACCATGTGGAATAAATCTCGCAGGAGGCAACATTTTTGATGTAATCTTTGTATCGCACCCAGTAGTTGGAGGCGGTGGGGTCACTGGGAACACCGTCATGCACGATGACATATTCCGGAATTACCACACGGCTTAAGACAATTTCCCCCGTCTCTGCCATGGGCTTGATTTCGTCCTCCGGTATTTTCGGGGGATATTCCCCGAAAAGGGTGTGGGCGGGAATAATCACAACTTTTTCTTCCTCCTCCGTCGTGGCAAGAGGATTCATGCGGATGGGCTGCAGGGACAACTGGTCGGCAAAGATTTCCGAACCGGATACCAGCACCGGCTCATAACCGGGAGCCGTCACCAAAAGATTGTATTCCGAGTAAGGCTGCTGTTCGGTGTCCGGGGTCAGGGACAAATTCAGGGGAGGAGCCGGGAGCTCCACGGTAGGCGTCTGACCGGAAATGTCGGTGGTAAGTGTTTCGATAGGAGAATCGGGGTCGCCGGTGTAGGAGATGACAACGGTTGCACCCTCAACAGGAATCAGATTGATGGCAGATACCACGCTGATTTTCATGGCGCCGGCATAAGCTGCATCAATCGGTTCCGGTTCCTGTGTAATATGAATGGATTCAGGCATATAGTACTCCGTTTTTTGCTGCCAGACCGGCGGGAAAAGCCAGGGGTGACAGCTATAGATTCATTTTCGTTACCGTATCTATATGAAAAAAAGTAAAAAAATATGAAAATGGTGTTGACGAATCGGAAAAATGAGTATATTATTGTACTATGCTATTAATACAGATAGAACAGAAGCATTATAAACGGAAAGGAAGGAGAATATGGCGTGGAATTTAGATGCGGACAGACCGGTTTATACCCAGCTTGTTGAGCGGATTCAGATGCAGATTGTGTCAGGGCATTACGCACCCGGCGAGAAACTTCCAAGTGTCAGGGAACTGGCGATGGTGGCAGCGGTGAACCCCAACACAATGCAGCGCGCATTGTCGGAACTGGAGCGGACAGGACTTGTCATTACGCAGAGAACAAATGGCAGAAATGTCACAGAAGATGTGGAACTGATTCAGAATATCCGAAACAAACTTGCAAAAGAGCTGATGACAGATTTCTTCGGAAAGATGACAGAGCTGGGGTACTCGCAGGAGGAAACTTTGGATTTGATTCATGGAACTTATGAGCAGGGAAAGGGAGAGAGGTAACTATTTATGAACGGATTAGTGGAAATCGTGGGACTGACAAAAGCATATAATGCGAACACGATTGCAGTAAACAATGTCACACTGACACTTCCCAAGGGAAAGATTATCGGTCTTTTGGGGCCCAACGGAAGCGGCAAAACAACGTTGATTAAGATGATGAACGGACTTTTGAAGCCGACGGCGGGAAGCATAAAGATTGCCGGTTACGAGGTTGGAACGGAGAGCAAAGCCCACGTGGCATATCTGCCGGACAGAACCTATCTGGCAGGAGGACAGAGCATTAATGAAATCCTGAATTTCTTTCAGGCGTTCTATGCTGATTTTTCAAAAGAAAAGGCGATGGAAATGTTACAGAGCCTGAACATCAGTCCGGATGCCAAAATGAAAACTTTGTCCAAAGGTACAAAGGAAAAGGTACAGCTTATTCTGGTGATGAGCCGTCAGGCTGACCTCTATGTGCTGGATGAGCCGATTGCCGGAGTGGATCCCGCAGCGAGGGATTATATTCTTAGAACCATTATTAACAACTATAATTCGAATGCCACGGTACTGATTTCCACGCATTTAATCAGCGATATTGAACCGGTGCTGGACGAGGTGATTTTTATGAAATACGGACACATGGTGCTGTACACCTCCGTTGACAATATCAGGGAACAAAAGGGAAAATCTGTGGACGCATATTTCAGGGAGGTGTTTGCATGTTAGGAAAGTTGATAAAATACGAATGGAAGAGCGTGTACAAGATTGGCTGTGTTCTTCTTTTGACGATATTTGCAGTTACGCTGTTGGGAAGCATTATGATGAGGATGCCTTTTGTGACGGATGTGTTCGCTGCTACAAACGGAACCGGCTACGCCAGTGACCAGCAGGCGTTTATCACTCTTTTTGGCATGATAATAAGTTTTGTGTTGTATGTTCTTTTACTTGTAGGAACGATATACGGCATTACCATTTATTTAGGCGTTCATTTTTACAAGACCATGTATACGGATGAAGGGTATCTGATTCACACCCTTCCTGTTACACCACATCAGATTCTGGTTAGTAAGATTCTGGTAGGCGGACTGTGGCAGATCATCATTAACGTTGCGATGGTTCTCTCGGTGGCGGTACTGGCTACCGTGTTTGCAGGAACCGTTTTCCAGAGTACACATACGGACATGAGCATCTTTGAAGTGTGGGGGCAAATCGGGGAAGGATTTATGGAACTGGAGTATATGCTCGGTTCCGGAGCGTTCAGTCATTATATCATAGGAATGATACTGATGTTTTTGATAACACCGTTTACCGGTCTCATGACGATGTTCGGTGCCTTTACATTAGGGCAGACGTCCTCAAAGCACAAGGTCATGATGGGAATCCTTTGCTATATCGGTTTGTTGTTCGGAACCAATCTTCTGAAGGCAATGGTACAGATGCTTATTGCACTTGCTGTGCAGGATATAGACGGCAATACCATTTTGGTGGCACAGAATGACGCACTGTTAATTGTTTCTGTGATACTCGGTGCCGTGATGTACTTTGTATCCCACCTGATTATCAGCAAACATTTAAATCTTGATTAAAATACGAACACTTTTGAATGAATATTCAAAGATGGAGCGGACAACGTGGCAATACGGTCCGCTCTGTTTTGCATTCTTTGTTTTTCGTGAAAATAATTTGCCCTATGTGTGATAATTTGGTATAATCGAATTATATATTGGACAAAAGCGGGTGAGTGTATTAATGCAGGAGATTATTAATCGAATTTTAGAGGGAAACTTCGATTATGAGAATGGTTCTCTTGATTTTTCATGCGCAAAAATCGAAATAAATATCCCCGCCGGAAGTTCTTACGAAGGAACCTTTCATGTGCGCTCCACGCCCGGACAGATTACGGACGGCTATATCAGCACCACGGATTTGCGTATGGAGTGCCTCACACCGGAGTTTGTGGGAAGCGACGAGGAGATTGCGTTCTGTTTCCATGGCGAGGACATGGAAGAGGGCGAAGTCGTAAAAGGTGCCTTTAACGTTATCAGCAATCACGGCGAGTATTATCTGCCGTTTGTGGTGTCTATCGAACATATCGTTTTAAATTCCTCCATTGGAACCATTAAGAATCTGTTTCATTTTGCGAATCTGGCGAAGAGTAACTGGCAGGAAGCTGTCAAACTGTTCTATTCGCCTGAGTTTGAGCGCCTTTTTACCGGGAGCGATTCCAAGGTATACGACAGTTACCGGGGATTGGCGGCACATCCGGGAAATGAGCAGAATGTGGAAGAATTTCTGATTCAGGTAAATAAAAAGCAGAAAGTGGAATTCCTTGCGGAAGAAAAGGAATTGACCATGGAGCTGGCAAACACCGGAAATGTATGCAGGGTGCTGGAAAATGAAGTTACCATTGTACGGAACGGCTGGGGCTATACAGCGCTGAATGTGGAGTGCGACGGCGATTTCGTTTTCACGGAAAAAACGCTGCTTACGGATGATGATTTTCTGGGAAACCGGTGCAGACTGCCGGTATTTGTGGACAGCAGTCTCTGCAGACGCGGGAAAAATTTCGGGCAGGTGGTGCTTTACAATTCCTATGTATATCTGACGATACCGGTGATGGTAAAAGTCGGTGAGATAGGCAGAGCGGGGCATGCCGATTTGTCCAGACGGCGGATTACCGTGCAGCTTATGGAGTTTTATCAGGCTTTCCGCACGAAAAAAATCAGTTCCGCTACATGGATGAAGGAAAGCACAAAACTGGTGGACAGACTGGTGGCAATGGATGAAAACAATGTGCCGGCAAGACTTTTTCAGGCACAGTTACTCATATCCGAGGAAAGGTACAACGAGGCGGAGTGGCTCTTGGAGCATGCCATGTCTCTGATGGAACAAAGGCAGATTGAGGACGACACCTTGCAGGCGTACTACCTGTATCTCACCACGCTGATTCACCGGGATGAAAAATATGTGAAACAGATTACCGACGAGGTAAGGCAGATATACCGGAAGCACCATACCAACTGGAGAGTGGCGTGGCTCTTGTTATATCTTGCGGAGGAGTACAATAAGTCCGCCGCCGTCACCTTATCTTTGCTGGAAAAGCAGTTTTATTACGGGTGCAGCAGTCCCATTTTGTACATAGAGGCGTTATACCTTTTGAACAACAATCCGGCGCTTTTGCGAAAACTGGACGACTTTGAGTTACAGGTGCTCGGATATGGCGCAAGGCAGCAGATTCTCGGAATGGAACTGGTGGAACAGTTATTGTATCTGACGGGAAAAGTACGGGAGTATTCGCCGGTGCTTTTAAAGACGCTGTTAAAACTGTATGAAAAGAAAAAGGATGTAAGGGTACTGCAGGAGATTTGTACCCTGTTGATAAAAGGCGGTAAGACGGAACATAAATACTTTGAGTGGTACGAGCGGGGAGTGGAAGCGCAGCTTCGTATTACGAACCTGTACGAATATTATATGATGGCGCTGGATTTGTCGGTGCCCTGCACCCTGCCGAAAATTCTGCTGATGTATTTTTCCTATCAGAATAACTTGGATTACGAACACAGCGCATACTTGTATTATTATGTGGTACGGCACCGGGACGAGATGGCGGAGCTGTACGAAAATTACGGACTGCGCATAGAGCGTTTTGTCATTGACCAGATTCAGAAGCAGCATATCAACCGCAATCTGGCAGGTCTGTACCAGACCTTTTTGACACCGGGCATGATTACGCAGGACACGGCGCGGGCGCTGACGAGGATTCTGTTTGCCCACCAGATATGGGTGGAGGATTCCAGACTGCACAAGGTGATTGTGTATCAGGCGGGCAATCTCGTACCGGAGGAGTACAGCCTGCAGGACAATACGGCATGGGTTGCCCTTTACGGGACGGACTATACGGTATTGTTTGAGGACGGCTGGGGCAACCGGTTTGCCAAAAGTGTGGATTATACGTTGGAAAAACTGATGATGCCGGGAAAATTTTTGCGCATGATAGTCAACTATGACAGGGATTGTCCGGCGTTTGATTTGTATTTGTGCGAGTCGGAGCATTATGACGTCACGGCGGAAAATGTAGAGCGTGCCATCCGTGTGGCGGGATTTGACAATATCGCCAACAATATCCGTCAGGAAATCTATCTGAGAATTTTGCAGTATTATTATGATGCGGACGATATGCGGGCGCTGGACGACTATCTTGAGCAGATTCCGTTTGAGGCGCTTACCATGTCCGAGCGCGGAACCGTGCTGCGATATATGGTGCTGCGCGGAAAATACGACACGGCGTATATGTGGCTGGAACGGTACGGTCCTTATTTTGCGGACACCAAAACGCTTGTAAGGCTGATTTCCGAAATCATGCAGCGCAATAATATGCTGGAGAACAGGGTACTTACGGCGGCTGCACTGTATGCTTTCCGAAAAGGAAAATACAACAGCACCGTGCTTTTGTATCTCACCATGTATTTTGAAGGACTGACAAAGGACATGCGGGACATCTGGAAGGCGGCAAGAGCCTTTGAGGTGGACTGTTACCGGCTGGCGGAGAAGATGATTGTGCAGATGCTTTACTCCGGCGCGTTTGTGGGAGAGAAAGCGGATGTGTTCCGCTATTATGTGTCGCAGGGAGCAAAGCAGGACGTCGAGGAGGCATTTTTGATGCAGTGCGCTTACGACTGCTTTGTGCGGGAAAAAATAACGGACAGCTATATTTTTCAGGAAATCCGTTATTCCTATCTGCGCGGGGAAGAGGTTTCCTTGGTATGTAAACTGGCGTACTTAAAATATTTTTCCGAAAATCAGGCGGAAATAGCGCCGGAGGACAAGCCTCTTATCGGAGATTTTTTAGGGGAAATGTTAGGGAAAAACATTCACCTGAATTTCTTCCGGGAATTGAAGGACTTTAGTTATCTGACAAGGGTGATGGGAGACAAGACCATTATCGAATACCGGACAAAGCCGGGCGGGAAGGCACGTATCCACTATGTGGTGATGAACGAGCGCGGCGAGGCGGCGGAATATCTGTCGGAATATATGGTGGATGTGTACGGCGGCGTGTGCTTTAAAGATTTTGTGCTGTTTTTCGGAGAGACCCTGCAGTATTACATTACGGAGGAAAACGACGGCAAGGAACAGCTTACGGAGAGCGGCAATATCCAGGAGAGCGACATTGTAAACGACAGCCACGGAAACCGCTACGAGCTGATTAACGATATGGTAATCAGCAAGACCCTGCAGGATTACGACACGCTGGACAAGCTGATGGAGGATTATTTCCGCAAAGAGAGCTGGAATAAAAAACTGTTCCGCCTGCTGTAAGAACAGAAGTGAGGGCATTTGCAATAAGGGTGCCATAAAAACAGAAGAGACGTAAAAGACAGAAGAGCCGGGAAAGGAGGGGAGCGGCATGCTGAAACTGGGAAACGGTGAAAAATTATATGTGGGATATGATTTGGGAGACGACTACTCGCAAATCAGTTTTTGTACCCGGACGGGAGAGGTGGAGACGCTCTCCTTGGTGGCGGGAACGGAAAATTTCAATATTCCCACCGTGCTCTGCAAACGAGAGGGCGTCAACCAGTGGTTTTACGGCAGGGAGGCGCTTCGGTATGCGGAGAACAATCAGGGAATTTTATTGAAAAATGTGCTTTCCATGGCGGTGGACGGGGAATCGGTTCAGGTGGAGGGAAAAACATTAGACCCGGTGGCGCTTCTGACGCTGTTTGTCAAAAGAAGTCTCGGACTTTTGTCGCAGGTATCTTCCCCCGATAAAATCGACATGCTGATGTTTACCTGTGAAACGCTGAACCACCGGATGCTGGAGGTGCTGTCGCAGGTGGCGGCGGGACTGAAGCTGAAACCGGAGCAGGTATGTTTTCAGAGCCATACGGAGAGTTTCTATAATTATATGATTCATCAGCCGGAGGAATTGTGGAATTACCCGGTGCTTTTGTGTGACTATCGGGAGAACCATATCACGGTGTACCGCATGGAGTGCAATAAGCGGACAACCCCTGTTGTTGTATATATCGGCAACCGGGAGTATGCTTTCCCGGCGTATCAGCCCATGCCGGAGGCGGAGACGCTGCGCCGTGAAAAGATGGAGCGGCTGGACAGTGAATTTCTGCACCTTATGACGGATGTGTGTCAGAGCGGAATGTTGTCTGCGGTGTATTTGATTGGCGAGGATTACTCGGAGGAATGGATGAAGGAATCCCTGCGGTTTTTGTGCAGGGGACGGAGAGTTTTTCAGGGAAACAATCTGTACAGCAAGGGAGCCTGCTACGGCATACAGGAGCGGCAGTCTGCCAGTGAGGCGGGAAAGAGCCATGTATTTTTGGGTAATGACAAGCTGAAAGCCAATGTGGGAATGAAGATTTTGCGCAGGGGCGAGGAATCGTATTTTGCGCTTTTGGATGCGGGAGTGAACTGGTTTGAGGCGGAGCAGACCATGGAGTGCTATCTGCAGGACGGCAATTCCGTTGAGTTTGTGATAACTCCCCTGATTGGCAAAAAAGGAAGAGTCGTGCAGATGACGCTGGACGATTTACAGGGCAGTATCAACAGGCTGAGGGTACGGCTTTATATGAAGGAAGAGAGCAAGATGGCGGTGGAGATAACGGATTTGGGATTCGGCGAAATCCGTCCGGCAAGCTATCATTTGTGGAGAGAAGAAATCGGATTATACTAGAGGATGCGGTGAGATGATGCGTATAAGTGTCTGTGTCGGAGAATATGCAAAAATTCCATATTGTATTGCCGGACTGGAAATCCCTGTGTACTGCATGGAGGAGCTGTGTTACTGTCTGCGGGAAAATGCGTTTTTGTTGGATACAACGCTGATGGAAGATTCTCTGGTGAACTGGATTGGCGAGGAGTGCGGTTTGACGGAGCTTGCACAGGAATTATATCCCATGGTCCGCAAACAGGGCTCGCTGAGCGCTTTCGTGTCACTGATTCTGGAATATGTGGGACTGTACAGCCATGACATCATCCGCAATGTGGAGCAGGTATTGAAGGAAGGTTCCGGACTCAGCGGAATGGAAAAGCGGAAGAACCAGATAGATTATCTTGTGCGGAAGGGAAAATATCCGCTGGCGGTGCACCGGTACGACATTCTCCTTTCAGGATGGCAGGAGGATGAGGGGCAGGACGCAAAACAGCCCGGATACAAGGTGAAGGCGGGAATTTTGCATAACAAGGGCGTGTCGTTGACCGGAATGATGGAATACATGGCGGCGGCGGACTGCTTTTTGGAGGCGTACGAGACAGACCGTGACCCAGAGCATTACAGGGCATATCTGGCGGCAAAGCGCACGGGGATGAGTGAGGAGGAGTATCTGTCCTTTGTGGCGGAACAGCCGGACAGCTACGAGGAATCGCTGGAACTGGAAAAGGAAATTGAGAGAATGGAAGGGGAATTCAGGGATACGGAAGCGGGAAGAAAGCTGGCGGATTTGAGAGAATGGAGAGCCGGCGGCGACAAGCAGAAGTATTATGAGGAAGTGGAACGGATTACATGCCTGATGAAAGAAAATTATCGAAACAGCGGGGATGAGTAGGAGACCATATGGGATTTTTAGGCAGATTATTTGGAAAAAAGAAACGGGCGCAGGCTGAGGAAGAAAACTGGGAACAGATTGTATATGCCAGAGACGAAGTGGATTTCAAGGATGAGGAGCAGAGAAGCCGGTATATCACCAACTGTTTGGAGCAGATGGCGGAAGCCTTGAAGGAAATGAATCTTCTCATGGGCGAGTATTCTCTGGTAACGTCCTATCTGACGGATATGGAAGAGATTGAGGCGCTTGGAGAGAGCGAGCGGGAGGAGATTGACATGCTTGCCCGCCGTCTGGACGCGCTGGAAGGCGAGCGGGAGAGATACCGCGGCAGAAGCGTGCGCATGAAGGACGCAGAATATGACCATATGCGCAAGCAGGAGAACGAGATAGAGGAAGGAATCAAGAGAATCCGCAAGGAGGAGCAGTACGGGGAACTGGTCAAGCGGGATTTGGGACGGCTGGACAGGGAGCGCCACGCCTATGAATACCGCAGGGAAGAACTGGGAACCATTCAGACCAATCTGCGGGGAATGGCGCTTATTTTTCTGGTTGCACTGATTATCTGCCTGATTATGCTTGCTATTTTGCAGTTCGCGTTTGGAATGAACACTTACGTGGGATATTTCCTCTCTGTGATAGCGGCGGCAATCGCCATTACGGTTTTGTGTGTCAAATATATGGATGCGGACAGGGAGTACGGAAAGGTTCAGAACGCTATCCGCAAGCTGATTCAGTTACAGAACAAGGTCAAAATCCGCTATGTCAATAATGTGCATCTGCTGGATTATCTCTATATGAAATACAATACGGACAGCGGCGACAGACTGGAAAAGAGATGGCAGATTTACCAGCAGGAAAAGGAAGAGAGAAAGCAGTATGCCGAGGCGGAGGCAAAGACGGACTATTACAGCAGACAGCTGGTGGAGAAGCTGTCCAATTACCGGGTGGCGGACCCCGGACGCTGGGTGCATCAGGCAAAGGCACTGTTGGATAAGAGGGAAATGGTGGAGATTCGCCACGAACTGATTCAGCGCAGGCAGGCTTTGAGAAAACAGATGGATTACAATAAAGATGTGGCGGCAACCGCAAAAAATGAAATTATGGATGTGGCTAACCAGTATCCCGCCTATGCAAAAGAAATTCTGGACATGGTAGACCGCTATGACAGTGGGATATAGCTGATTTTCCCAAAGCGGGAAAGGGCATATTCTGAAAAAGGGATTGATTTTTTTTGTCAAATCTGTTTATCTATTTAGTGGAATGTTTTTATATTCAGATACAGCGCGTGGTGTAGCGCAGAAATGAGGAGAATATGAGTATGCAGGAATTGAAACCAATCAAAGAAGGCAAGGTACGCGAAATTTATGACAATGGAGACAGCCTGATTATGGTGGCAACTGACAGAATCAGTTGTTTCGACGTGATTCTGAAAAACATTGTGACCAAAAAGGGAACGGTTCTGACCCAGATGTCCAAGTTTTGGTTTGACTTGACAAGCGACATCATTCCCAACCACATGATTTCCGTAGATGTAAAGGATATGCCTGAATTTTTCAGACAGCCGAAATTCGACGGCAACAGCATGATGTGCAGAAAGCTGAATATGCTTCCCATCGAGTGCATTGTCCGTGGATACATAACCGGAAGCGGCTGGGCAAGCTATCAGGAAAACGGAACGGTATGCGGAATCAGACTTCCCGAAGGATTGAAAGAATCCGATAAGCTGCCGGAGCCTATTTATACCCCTTCCACAAAGGCAGAGATTGGCGACCATGACGAAAATATTTCCTATGAGCAGAGTGTGGAGTATTTGGAAAAGCGCTTCCCCGGAAAGGGTGAGGAGTATGCGGCAAAGCTGCGCGATTACACCATTGCTATCTATAAAAAATGTGCGGACTATGCTTTGACGAAGGGTATCATTATTGCAGATACCAAGTTTGAGTTTGGCTTGGACGAGGACGGAAACATTGTTCTCGGTGACGAGGTGCTGACACCCGACAGTTCCCGTTTCTGGCCGGTAGAGGGCTATGAACCCGGACACGGACAGCCTTCCTTTGACAAGCAGTTCGCCCGTGACTGGCTGAAAGCAAATCCCGGAAACAACTGGGAGCTGCCGGAGGAAATTGTACAGAAGACAATCGACAAATATCTTCAGGCATATGAACTTCTGACCGGCAAAAAGATTTCTCTGTAAATAAGAAATGTAACTTCATTAAGATGGACAAAGGCGTCCGAACCCGAAGGGATTCGTGCGCCCTTTGCCCGGATATGAATATGGGTGGTACGATGTATCGGGAGAGGACTTTCGGATTTGGGAAAGGTATGGTAAATCAGTGACCGAAAATATCTATATTCAAACAGAAAACAACGATAAACTTAAGGAAGAATGCGGCGTCTTCGGTGTGTACGATTTTGACGGAAAAGATGTGGCATCCACCATATACTACGGTCTTCTGGCATTACAGCACAGAGGACAGGAAAGCTGCGGTATCGCAGTCAGCGATACAAGCGGCCCGAAAGGGAAAGTGCTGAGCAGCAAGGATATGGGACTGGTGAACGAGGCATTCACCCCGGAGCATCTGGAGAAATTAAAAGGCAACATCGGCGTTGGGCATGTGCGGTATTCCACGGCAGGCGGTTCTACCAGAGAAAATGCCCAGCCCTTAGTCATTAATTATGTAAAAGGGGCGCTGGGACTGGCACACAACGGAAACTTGATTAATACACCCGAACTACGGCAGGAGCTTGCCTATACGGGCGCTATTTTCCAGACAACCATTGACTCGGAGGTTATTGCCTATTATATCGCCAGAGAACGATTGAACAGCAAATCCGTTGAGGAGGCTGTCGGACGTACCATGGGCAAAATCAAGGGTGCGTACTCTCTGGTAATTATGTCTCCGAGAAAGTTAATCGGAGCGAGAGACCCCTACGGCTTCAAACCTCTTTGTATCGGAAAGCGGGACAACACGTATCTCTTGGCAAGCGAAAGCTGCGCACTGGATACGGTGGGAGCTACTTTTGTCAGGGATGTGCTGCCGGGCGAAATCGTAACCATTTCGCCGGACAAGGGAATCCAGTCGGATATGAGCCATGCGCTGAAACCCGAACAGGTGGCGCGCTGTGTATTCGAGTATATCTATTTTGCAAGACCCGACAGTATCATTGACGGGGTCAGTGTCTATCATTCCCGCATTATGGCGGGGAAATACCTTGCCATGGATTCACCGGTGGACGCCGATTTGGTGGTGGGAGTACCGGAGTCCGGAAACTGTGCCGCACTGGGATATTCCTTACAGTCCGGCATTCCCTACGGAACGGCTTTTGTAAAAAATGCCTATGTAGGACGAACCTTTATCAAACCCAAGCAAAAAGCGCGGGAGAGCAGTGTGCAGGTCAAATTAAATCCCATTCGTGAGGCGGTGGAGGGAAAACGTATCATTATGATAGATGATTCCATTGTCCGGGGAACGACCTCGGACCGCATTGTGCGGATGCTTCGGGAGGCAGGAGCGAAGGAAGTGCATATGAGGGTCAGCTCGCCGCCCTTTTTATGGCCCTGCTATTTTGGTACGGATGTACCGGCGAGAGAGCAGTTGATTGCGTATAACCGGACCATTCAGGAAATCGGTGATATTATCGGAACGGATTCGCTGGATTATCTGAGAGTGGAAAGACTTGAGGAGATTGTAAACGGTCTGGGTATCTGCAAGGGGTGCTTTACGGGAAAATATCCCATGGAGCCTCCGAAAGAAGATATTCGCGGTGAATTTGAAAAATAAAAAATGAGGAGAACGGAAAATGAGTACAGACAGATATGTAAGCCCTTTATCAGAGAGATATGCCAGCAAGGAAATGCAGTATATTTTCTCCCCGGACATGAAATTCCGTACATGGAGAAAATTGTGGATTGCATTGGCTGAGACGGAGAAGGAACTGGGATTGTCCCAGAACGGAAAGCCTGTCATTACGGATGAGCAGATTGAAGAACTGAAAGCGCATGCGGAGGACATTAATTATGAGGTGGCAAAGGCTCGCGAGAAAGAGGTTCGTCATGATGTCATGAGCCATGTGTATGCTTACGGACAGCAGTGCCCCAAGGCAGCGGGAATCATTCACTTAGGTGCAACCTCCTGTTATGTGGGAGACAATACGGACATTATCGTTATGACGGAAGCACTGAGACTGGTGAAAAAGAAGCTGATTAACGTAATGAAGGAACTGGCGGATTTCGCTGACAAGTATAAGGCACAGCCCACACTGGCATTTACTCATTTTCAGCCTGCACAGCCTACCACGGTAGGAAAAAGAGCGACACTGTGGTTACAGGAGTTCTCTTTGGATTTGGAAGATTTAAATCATGTTCTTGACAATATGAAGCTGCTCGGTTCCAAGGGAACCACCGGCACACAGGCGTCTTTTTTAGAGCTCTTTAACGGAGATCAGGAGACCATTGATAAGATTGACCCCATGATTGCCGCAAAGATGGGCTTTAAGGAGTGCTATCCCGTGTCCGGACAGACCTATTCCAGAAAGGTTGATACAAGAGTAGCAAATGTTCTGGCGGGAATTGCGGCTTCCGCACACAAAATGAGCAACGACATTCGTCTGCTGCAGCATTTGAAGGAAGTGGAGGAGCCGTTTGAAAAGAGCCAGATTGGTTCTTCTGCCATGGCTTACAAGAGAAACCCCATGAGAAGCGAGAGAATTGCTTCCCTGTCCAGATATGTGATGGTGGATGCACTGAACCCTGCCATTACTTCCGCAACCCAGTGGTTTGAGAGAACTCTGGATGATTCCGCAAATAAGCGTCTGTCCATTCCTGAAGGATTTCTTGCCATTGACGGTATTCTGGATTTGTGCCTGAACGTGGTGGACGGACTGGTAGTATATCCCAAGGTAATTGAGAAACATATGATGAGTGAGCTGCCTTTTATGGCAACGGAAAATATTATGATGGATGCCGTGAAGATGGGCGGCAACCGTCAGGAGCTTCACGAGCGCATCCGCGAGCTTTCCATGGAAGCGGGACGCAATGTGAAGGTGGAAGGAAAGGACAACAACCTTTTGGAGCTGATTGCGGCAGACCCTGCTTTCAATATGTCTCTGGAAGATTTGAAGAAGAGCATGGAGCCTTCTAAATATATCGGACGTTCCAAGGAACAGGTGGACGCATTCCTTGCCAAAGTGATTCGCCCCATTTTGGAGGAGAACAAAGATTTACTGGGTGTAAAAGCAGAGATTAACGTTTAGGAGAAGCAAAGACATGGGTGGTTTTTTTGGAGTGGCATCAAAGCAGGACTGCGTATTTGACCTGTTTTTCGGAACAGACTATCATTCCCATTTAGGAACGAGACGTGCGGGAATGGCGGTTTACAGTAAGGAAGAGGGATACAACCGGGCAATTCACAATATTGAAAATGCCCCGTTCCGTACCAAATTTGACAAAGATGTAAATGAGATGCGGGGGAATTTCGGAATCGGCTGTATTTCGGATTATGAGCCCCAGCCCTTGATGGTGCGTTCCCATCACGGCACCTTTGCCATCACGACGGTGGGAAAGATTAACAACATGGACGCCATTTTGAAGGATATTTTCGCGAAAGGCCACTCCCATTTTCTGGAGATGAGCGGCGGCGATATTAATGCTACGGAACTGGTGGCGGCAATCGTAAACCAGAAGGACAATCTGGTGGAAGGCTTGCAGTACGCACAGGAAATTATCGACGGTTCCATGACCATTCTGATTATGACTCCCAAGGGGATTTATGCGGCGAGAGACAAAATGGGAAGGACACCGGTCGCCATTGGCAAAAAGGAGGGAGCATGCTGTGTTTCCTTCGAGAGCTTTGCTTACCTGAATCTGGGTTATACTCCGGTCAGGGAACTAGGACCCGGAGAAATTGTGGTGGTGGAGCCGGACGGAGTACATACGCTGGTGAACCCCGGAAAAGAAATGAAAATCTGTACGTTTTTGTGGGTTTACTACGGCTATCCGTCATCCTCCTACGAGGGTATCAGTGTAGAGCAGATGCGCTATAACTGCGGTTCCCTGCTGGCGGAAAGAGACAATGTGAAGCCGGATATTGTGGCGGGAGTCCCCGATTCCGGAACAGCCCATGCCATCGGATACGCAAACCGTTCGGGAATTCCGTTTTCCAGACCGTTTATCAAGTATACGCCGACCTGGCCGCGCTCCTTTATGCCGACCATTCAGACACAGAGAAATCTGATTGCCAAGATGAAACTGATTCCGGTACATGATTTGATTCAGGACAAGAGTCTGCTTCTGATAGACGACTCTATCGTGCGTGGAACCCAGCTTCGGGAGACTACGGAATTTTTGTATCAGAGCGGCGCAAAAGAGGTGCATATCCGCCCGGCATGTCCTCCGCTTTTGTACGGCTGTAAGTATCTGAACTTCTCCCGTTCCTCTTCCGAGATGGATTTGATTACCAGACGTGTCCTTAAGGAGATGGAGCAGGAGGGCAGACAGATTGATTTGAAGGATTACGTGAACCCGGATACCACGGAATACGCAGAGATGGTGGAACGGATTGGAAAGCAGCTTAATTTCACCAGCCTGAGATTCAACCGTCTGGACGATATGATTGAATCTGTCGGAATCGGACGGGACAAACTGTGTACCTACTGCTGGGACGGCAGAGAATAAGACAACTTGAAATAAGTTAAATTTATAACACATATAAAATTTATTGAATTTACTTATGAATACAAATGTTGTATAGTATAGTAAGAGATGCGGTTACGGAGAAAACACAGAATTTCCGCAGACTGTACAAAATATGTGTTTCTACCGCGTCCTGCGGTAAAGAATGGAGGATAAAATGGTTAAAGCAGTTGTAGGCGCTAACTGGGGTGACGAAGGAAAGGGTAAGATTACAGATATGATGGCTGAGAAAGCGGACATTATTGTGCGTTTTCAGGGCGGTGCCAATGCAGGTCATACCATTGTAAACAATTACGGTAAATTTGCACTTCATACACTTCCTTCCGGTGTGTTTTATAATCATACCACCAGCATTATCGGTAACGGCGTGGCATTGAATATTCCTTTGCTTTTCAAGGAAATTAAGTCTATCACGGACAGAAATGTTCCCATGCCCAAGATCCTGGTGTCTGACCGTGCCCAGATTGTAATGCCCTATCATATTCTCTTTGACCAGTATGAGGAGGAGAGACTGGGAGGCAAATCCTTTGGCTCCACGAAGTCGGGAATTGCTCCTTTCTACTCTGATAAATATGCAAAAATCGGTTTCCAGGTGAGTGAACTTTTTGACGAGGAATTGTTAAAAGAAAAGGTAGAGCGTGTCAGCCAGACCAAGAACGTGCTGTTAGAGCATTTGTATCACAAGCCCCTGATTGACACTGCAGAACTTTTGAATACCCTGCATGAATACCGTGACATGGTAGCTCCTTATGTGTGCGACGTTTCCGCATTTTTGGATAAGGCATTGAAGGAGGGCAAGACAGTTCTCTTAGAGGGACAGCTCGGAACCATGAAAGACCCTGACCACGGAATTTATCCCATGGTTACTTCTTCCTCCACCTTGGCAGCATACGGTGCCATTGGTGCTGGACTTCCTCCTTATGAAATCAAGGAGATTGTAACGGTATGTAAGGCATATTCTTCCGCAGTGGGAGCAGGTGCGTTTGTATCGGAAATCTTCGGAGAGGAAGCAGATGAGCTGCGCCGCCGCGGTGGTGATGGCGGAGAGTACGGTGCAACCACAGGACGTCCCAGACGTATGGGCTGGTTTGACTGTGTGGCTTCCAAATATGGCTGCCGTTTGCAGGGAGCAACGGACGTGGCATTTACGGTGCTGGATGCACTCGGTTATCTGGACGAAATCCCGGTATGTGTCGGTTACGAGATTGACGGTGAGGTGACAACCGATTTCCCTGTTACTTATAAACTGGAAAAAGCAAAGCCGGTTCTGAAAAAACTGCCCGGATGGAAATGTGACATCAGAGGCATTAAGAACTACGACGAATTGCCTGAGAACTGCAGAAAGTATGTTGAGTTCGTGGAAGAGCAGATTGGTTATCCCATTACCATGGTGAGCAACGGTCCCGGACGTGACGACATTATTTACAGAGAAAGTCCTTTGAAAAAATAATGTGAGAGTGATACCCCTTCGCTGATGCGGCGGGGTATCTTGTGTATTACGGGAGGAAATGTCTGTGATTATCAGCAATCTGGAATATTTCAAAGTCTTTTATTATGTGGCGGGACTTGGAAGTGTGACAAAGGCGGCGGAGGAGCTTGCGGTTTCACAGCCGGCGGTCAGTCAGGCATTGAAACAATTAGAAAAACAAATGGGGGTTCCCCTGCTTTATCGCGCATCCAGAGGAATCCGGCTCACAGGGGAAGGACAGCTTCTTTACGATTATGTGCGACAGGGCTATGAACAGATGGAACTGGGTGTGAAAAAGGTTCGGGAAATGCAGAATTTGGAGTCCGGGGAAATCCGCATTGGCGCCAGTGATATGACGCTGCAGTATTATCTGCTCCCGTATCTGGAACAGTTCCACGAAAAGTATCCGGCAATCAAAGTGACGGTGACAAACGCACCTACACCGGAAACTTTAACGTTTCTGCGGGAGGGTAAGATTGATTTTGGAGTGGTAAGTACCCCATTTTCGGAGGCGGAGGGACTTAAGGTGACGCCTGTCCGGGAAATTGAGGACGTGTTTGTGGCGGGGCGGCGTTTCCTTCCCTATAAAAACAGGACGCTGGATTTTCAGGAACTGGAAAAGCTGCCGCTTATCTGTCTGGAACACAATACCAGCACAAGGCGCTATATGGACGAATTTCTTTCGCAGAACGGCGTGGAGATTCAGCCGGAGTTTGAACTGGCAACCAGTGATATGATTGTGCAGTTTGCCCTCCGCTCACTGGGGGTGGGAAGCGTGGTAAAGGATTTTGCCAAGGAATATGTGGAGTCGGGACTGCTGTTTGAACTTCGCTTTAATAAAATGATCCCCAAACGACAATTCTGTGTAGTGGAAAATACGAAGGTGCCCTTGTCGGCGGCTTCAGCGAAGCTGTTGGAGATTATGGAACTTGCCGGAAAACAGGGGTAGAGGAAGAAGGAAAGGAAAAGAGTAAGATGGCAATTAAAAATATAATTTTTGATATTGGAAATGTTCTGACGGATTTCAGGTGGAAGGAATTCCTGTTTGACAAAGGTTTTGATGAGGCAATGGTGGAGCGGATTGCCAAGGCTACCGTGTACAGCCCGGTCTGGTGTGAGTACGACAGGGGAGTGTGGACGGACGAACAGATTATGGACGGTTTTGTAAAGAATGACCCGGAAATCGGAGATAAGTTACATCGTGCTTTTGATGATTTTAAGGAACTGGTAACGATTCGGGAGTATGCAATTCCGTGGCTGAAAGAATTGAAAGCGAAAGGATATAAGCTGTTTTACCTGTCCAACTTTTCCCATAAAGCGGAAACGGAGTGCGCGGATTCTCTGGCGTTCATGCCCTGTATGGACGGCGGAATCCTGTCTTACCGGGATAAGCTGATTAAACCGGACGCCGCCATCTACGAACTGCTGTTATCCCGCTATGGACTGAAAGCGGAGGAGAGCGTTTTTCTGGACGATACGGCAGTCAATGCAGAGGCGGCAAGGCAGGTAGGGATTCATGCCATCTGTTTTAAGGGCAAAGAACAGGCGGAAAAGGAACTTGCGGATTTGGGCGTTATTTAAGTCCGCCGTCCTCCGCATTTTCCCCATCGGGTGTCTGCTCGGATAAGATTTCCTGCAGCTTTTCGTCGGAAATGTGGTCTTTGCCGCCGATATTAAAATCGGCAATAGTGGCTTTCCCTGTGAGTTTGCCGTACATCCAGGTGTACACCCAGATAATCAGGGGAACCACGAAGGTGGCAAGGAGGCAGATTCCGAACATGGTGCCGGAAAACGGGGTGTCAATGATTGCCGTAATGAGAGTGACCACATACAGCAGCACTAAAAGCACGATTCCAATAATGGCGGCAATTCGTCTGTGGTCCATACGGCTTTTGGTCTGGGGATTTTGAGTCTGACCTTGGTTCTGTTCCCTCTGCTGATTTTTAGTTTCATTCCGGCCTTGATTTTGGTTCTTATTTTGATTCATTTGGTTCTGGTTCATAAAATCCTCACTTTTCTTGTATGTAACTGAGTTATAGTTGCAGTAATGTCCGGTTCTCTCTTTTTCATAAAAAATTTTCAGAATATGTATAAGGGGAAGAATCGGTGGCATACTACTACTATCATTGGAACCCCCTCCTTTGATAGAACCAAGGATAAAAATAATACTTAATCCTCCCCTTGAAAAATCCCGGACTCGCAAAGGTGCCTGTCTGGGGTTTTTTGTATGGAAAAATTCTTAAAAACCTTCCTTGCGGCGCCGTAACCGTAACTCCCGGCGTTTCAGGGCGCTTTCCCATTCCATCTGTTCTGCCGGGTCATCCGGATTTAACAGAAGCGGCGGTACTTCGGCGGGCTTGCCGTCCTCACCCATATTTACCATGACAAAATAGGCACGGTTGATGGGATGGCGAGTACCGTCCGGGTTTTCCTTATAGGTGTCCACTCTGACCTCCATGGAGGTGTGCCCCACATAGGTGACACGTCCGATTAAAACAAGGACGTCATTTAAAAAGGCTCCGGCTTTGAACTGGAGATTGTCGATAGCTGCCGTGGTGGCATTGTGACCGCAGTGCCTTCTCGCGGTGGCGCCGGCAACTTCGTCCACCCATTTCAAGAGCTGACCGCCGAAAAGCCGCCCGAATCCGTTAATGTCCGGGTAGATGACGACGCGAATCTGTTCGGTAATTGAATCTGTAACTTTTTTCGGTTCCATTTTTATCCACATTTCTGCGCACGTTCTTTGTGCATAGCGAGTTTGTGGCAAGTGCGCGCAGACACAAATCTCGTGATTGAAAAATTTTATTTTTCAATCTTATCCTTCTTCCGTTATTTCTCTCTGTGAGAAACGATATAAAAACAGTTTAGTACAGATGTCCTTTTTTGACAAGAGGAATGATTCTTTCTGCAATTTTCTGTTGTCTAAAATGCCAATCTGTTATATACTATCAGATATGAAAATGAATATGCCGCTATCTTTTGGCGGTAATTATAATGAGAATAAGGATGGGATTATTATGGCATTATTAGAGCAGTGGAGAAATGTTGCATATAACGAGGAGACAGGCAAAGCAGAGCTTCAGAAACTCTGGGCAAACTATTTTCAGGAAGAAAAGGGAATCTACGCACAGCTTTTGAAAAAACCGGATGAAGTGGTAAAGGGAACCGTGAAAGAATTAGCGGACAAGTATGGCGTAAGCATTATGACTATGACCGGATTTTTGGACGGTATTGACGAGAGCCTTGTAGAGCCTAACCCGATTGAGGAGATGGACGAGAACACCGAGGTAAATCTTGGTTTTGACAAGGCACGTCTGTACAAGAACATGGTAGCTGCAGAGGCAGACTGGCTGTATAATCTGGAAGAGTGGAACGATATTTTCGATGAGGAGACCAGAAAAGAACTCTACAAAGAGCAGAAATCTTCCACTACCATTGTAAAGGACAAGAAGGTATACCCCAATGACCCCTGTCCTTGCGGAAGCGGTAAAAAGTATAAGAAATGCTGTGGCAGAAAATAAATAGAAGCTGCCGGAGCGGTCTGGCAATGTACAGGATAGAGAACAGAGAGTTTTCCGGGAGAGAAGTCTCTGTTCCTTTTTCTTTTCGGAAAGGAGAATATCTTATGAAAATGTTGAAAGAAATGAAGTGGGACGCACTGCTGCAGGGAATTCTTTACATTGTGCTCGGAGCAGCGGCACTGATAATTCCGGAGACAATGGAGAAGACTCTGGGTTATCTGATTGGAATTGTACTGATACTGGTTGGAGCGGTATCCATGGTCTGCTATCTGCTCAGGGACGCGCACCAGAATTACTACCACAATGATTTTGTCTACGGTCTGGTAGGGATTGTGATAGGCTGCGCAGTGCTCTATAAAGTGGAGCTGATGATTTCACTGATTCCCTTTATTCTGGGAATGCTGGTACTGGCAAGCGGCTGTACAAAGCTGCAGGATGTCATTGACATGAAGCGGATGGAGTACGGCAACTGGGTGATTATGCTGATTCTTGCCGTTATCAACCTGATTTTGGGAATTTTGCTGATTTGCAATCCCTTTGAGGCTGCCACCGTGCTGTTCCAGATTATCGGAATCGGACTGGTGTTCAGCGGACTGACGGACTGCGTGGTGACAATCTATTTTGCCCGGAAAATAGGAAATTACTTAAAAGAGCAGGCTGCGGTGGAAACCACTTTTGCAGAGGTTGAGGAAGAAACCGCACAGGATCATACGGAAGAATAAAGCATACATTGCGATTCATACATAAAGGAGTATAGCGTTGAATATTGCATCATTTTTAGTGCCCAAGGTGGAGGTATCCTATCTGCGGAAGGATATGACAATCAGACAGGGACTTGAAAAATTAAAAAGAAGCGGCTATGCGGCGATTCCCGTCATTGACGAGGAAGACCGGTATGTGGGGGCAATCAGCGAGGGTGATTTTTTGTGGAATATTCTGGAGCACAATCAGTTTCTGGATGACATTACCATGAAAAAGTTAGAGTACATGACGCTGGGGGATATTATCCAGAGCGGAAAGGTCAGTCCGGTTTGTATCGATACGGATATGGAGCAGCTGCTCGGACAGGCGCAGATGCAGAACTTTGTGCCGGTTATCGACGACAGGGGCATTTTTATCGGAATTATTACCAGAAGTGATATTATCAAATATTTTGTAAAGAAGCAGCTGGACAGTGCGGAAGGCTTGTAGGCGCACATTTTGACTTTATTTATGAAAAAATATATAATGGGATAAAATGGTTTTAGGAAAGAAAGGATGCGTGCGGATTATGAAAAAACTGGAAGAGTACGTCAGAACAATACCGGATTTTCCGGAGAAGGGAATTATGTTCCGGGATGTGACAAGTGTATTGCAGGATGCGGATGGACTGCATTTGGCGATTGATACCATGGAGGATTTGGTAAAGGACTTGGATTACGATGTGGTAGTGGGACCGGAATCCCGTGGATTTATTTTCGGAACTCCTATTGCATACAATAACAGAAAGCCCTTTGTACTGATTCGCAAAAAGGGTAAACTTCCCTGTGAGACAGTGGCTATGACCTATGATTTGGAGTACGGTCAGGCAACTATCGAAATGCACAAGGACAGTATCAAACCCGGACAGAAGGTTCTGATTGTGGACGATTTGATTGCAACAGGCGGAACCACAGAGGCTATGATTAAATTGATTGAATCTTTGGGCGGCAAGGTCGTCGGCGTGGTTGTTCTTATGGAACTGGCAGGTCTGAAAGGACGCGAGCGCATTGCCGGATACAGACTGGATTCGGCGATTTGCTATCCCGGAAAATAAAAAGAGCTTTTATAAAGAGTGAGATTTTATGACAGAAGAAAAGAAAGATGTCATTTTTGATGATGGGAAAATGAATGAGGCGCAGGAATTTGTGAATCCGGATGAGTTATATCGGGAGCTTATTCAGCGTGTGCGGAAATATCACCCCAGTGATGATATTTCCATGATTGAGAAAGCCTACAAAGTTGCCGGCGAGGCACACAAAAACCAGTTCCGCAAGTCAGGGGAACCGTACATTATCCACCCGTTAAATGTGGCAATTATCCTTGCAGACCTTGAGCTGGATAAGGAAACCATAGTTGCCGGAATCCTCCATGACGTCGTGGAGGACACGGTGATGACGGACGAGGATTTGAGACGGGAATTCGGCGAAGATGTGGCGCAGCTGGTGGACGGCGTGACAAAGCTGGAGAAAATTCCGCTCTCCGGCGGGGTGGAACAGTCAGATGCAAAGCTGGAAATGCAGGCAGAAAATCTGCGTAAAATGTTTCTTGCCATGGCGAAGGACATCCGCGTGATTATGATTAAGTTAGCGGACCGTCTGCATAATATGAGAACTCTGAAATATAAGACACCGGAGAGCCAGCAGAGAATCGCCAAGGAGACATTGGAGATTTATTGTCCCATCGCACAGAGACTCGGCATCAGCAAGATTAAAGTAGAACTGGATGATTTATCTTTAAAATATCTGGAGCCGGATATTTACTATGATTTAGTGGATAAAATTGCCGTGCGCAAAAGCGTGCGGGAAAAGTATATTCAGGGAATCGTGGATGAGGTCAGCGAACACATTGCCAATGCGGGTATCAAGGCGAAGGTGGACGGACGCGTCAAACACTTTTTCAGTATTTATAAGAAAATGAAAAACCAGCACAAGACGCTGGATCAGATTTACGACTTGTTTGCCGTGCGTATAATTGTGGATACCGTGAAGGACTGTTATGCGGCGCTGGGTGTGATTCATGAAATGTATAAACCCATTCCCGGACGTTTTAAGGATTATATTGCCATGCCCAAAGCAAATATGTACCAGTCCCTCCACACCACGCTAATCGGAAGCAACGGACAGCCCTTTGAGGTGCAGATTCGTACCTTTGAAATGCACAAGGCTGCAGAATATGGTATTGCGGCGCACTGGAAGTACAAGGAAGCATCCGACGGCAAGAAGGTGGAGACACAGGAGGAGGAAAAACTGGTATGGCTGCGCCAGATTCTGGAGTGGCAGCGGGATATGTCCGACAATAAGGAATTCATGAATCTGTTAAAGAACGATTTGGACTTGTTCTCGGACAGCGTGTACTGCTTTACGCCTACCGGTGAGGTGAAGAACCTTCCTGCCGGTTCCACACCCATTGATTTTGCTTACAGTATTCACTCTGCTGTGGGAAATAAGATGGTGGGAGCGAGAGTAAACGGCAAGCTGGTTACCATTGATTACGAAATCAAAAACGGCGACCGGATTGAAATTATCACCTCGCAAAACTCCAAGGGTCCCAGCCGGGACTGGCTGAATGTGGTCAAGAGTACCCAGGCAAAGAATAAGATTAACCAGTGGTTTAAGGCAGAATTAAAAGAGGATAATATATTCAAGGGAAAGGATTTGCTGGCAAATTACTGCAAGTCCAAATCCATTAATCAGTCCGCACTGATGGTTCCGGCATACATGGACGTGGTAATGAGAAAGTATGGATTCCGTGACTGGGATTCCGTGCTTGCGGCGATTGGACACGGTGCCCTGAAAGAAGGGCAGATTGTCAACAAAATGCAGGAGCTCTATGAGAGAGACCACAAAAAGGAACTGAGCAACGAGGAAGTTCTGGCAAGCATTGCGGAGGCTTCCGCAGCACAGACCGGAAAGCCCGCCGCCATGAAATCCAAGAGCGGAATCGTGGTGAAGGGAATTGCGGATTTGTCCGTGAGATTTTCCAAATGCTGTTCGCCGGTACCGGGGGATGAAATTGTAGGTTTTGTCACCAGAGGAAGAGGGATTTCCATTCACCGAACGGACTGCATTAATATCCTGAATCTGCCGGAAATGGACCGCTCCAGATTGATTGATGCGGAATGGCAGGCTCCGGAAAATGCCGAGACGGAGAAATATACGGCGGAGATTAAAATCTTTGCCAATAACCGAAACGGTCTCTTGGCGGATATTTCCAAGGCGCTTACGGAGAAAAATATTAACATTCTCAGTATGAACACACGAACCAGCAAGCAGGGACTGGCTACTCTGCAGACTACTTTTGAAATCCGCAGCCGTGAGGAACTGAATCGTGTGATTGATAAGATTCGCGGAATTGAAAGTGTCATTGATATAGAAAGGACAACCGGCTGATGTCAGAATTAAAAATCGGACGCATGGTACTGGGAATGTACCAGACAAACTGCTATTTTTTATACAGGACGGGAACACAGGAAGCGATTGTGGTAGACCCGGCAGACCACGGGGATAAGATTGCGGATGCTTTGAAGCGCAATGGATTTCATGTGGCGGGAATCCTCATTACCCATGGACATTTTGACCATATCTGGGGATGCGAGGAGCTGAAAGAGGCAGCAAATGCGGATGCGAAAGAAAGAGGAGCGGAGCCGGTAAAGGTATATGCCTGTGAGGCGGAGCGTGCGCTCCTTCTCGATACCCACATGAATGTTTCCGCGCAGATGCACAGACCGTGCAGCGTGGAAGCTGATGTGTATGTGAAGGACGGCGATGAGATTACCATAGCGGGAATTACCTGCAAAGTGATTGCAACACCGGGACACACGGAAGGCGGCTGCTGTTACTATTTTGCGGAGGCTGGAATTTTAGTGTGCGGGGATACGCTGTTTCAGGAATCCGTGGGACGCTCGGATTTTCCCACGGGAAGCGGCAGTGCGCTGATTCGCTCCATAAAAGAAAAACTGTTTCCTTTGCCGGATGACACACTGGTTTATCCCGGACACGGTGACAGCACAACCATAGGGCACGAAAAGAAATACAATCCGTTCTGTGTATAGAATCGGTTGAGCAGTTGGGAGTTAAAATGCTTGTAGTAGAGATTAACAGAGCAAATTTTGAATATGATGTACATTCCATCGTAAAGGCGTTTTATGCGGAGGAACAGGTGACGGTACTCACACCGCAGACCGGCGAGGACAAGAGGGCAAAGTTAACGGAAAATGTTGCGATTGCCATAGAATTAAAAGACGATGGAGCGGCAGTTAAAATCGCACAGGATGAATATGAGTGGGAATGGAACCGTGAGGAAGTCTACAAGGATGGCTTTAAGCGGTTCCTTTATCGTACCCTGTGTCAGGTGACGGGAAAAACATTGCCATGGGGGAATCTCACCGGGATTCGTCCCACTAAAATTGCATATGGAATGTTGGAAGAAGGAAAAACGCAACAGGAGATTCTGGACTTTTACGAGAAAGAACATTATGTGAGCAGGGAAAAAGCTAAGCTCAGCATTGATATAGCGGAACGTGAGAGAAAACTGCTTGCAAATGTACATTACCGGAACGGTTACAGCTTATATATCGGAATCCCGTTCTGCCCGACCACCTGCCTGTATTGTTCTTTTACGTCCTACCCTATAGCGGGATACCGCAAAATGGTAGATTCCTATGTGGATGCGGTTATCCGGGAAATGGAGTATGTGTCGGAGGCTTTCAAAGATAAAATATTGGACAGCGTGTATATCGGCGGGGGAACCCCCACCACATTGGAGGCGGAGCAGTTAGACAGGCTGATAGGCAGCCTGAAAAGTCTGTTTGATTTTTCCACGGTACAGGAGTTTACGGTGGAGGCAGGACGCGCGGACAGTATTACGGAAGAAAAGCTGAAGGTGCTGCATTGTCATGGCGTGAGCCGCATTTCCGTCAATCCGCAGACCATGAAGCAGGAGACACTGGACGCTATCGGCAGAAAGGCAAGCGTGGAACAGGTGCTTGCGGCATACAAACTTGCAAGAGAAGTGGGATTTGACAATATCAATATGGATTTGATACTGGGGCTTCCGGGAGAACTGGAGGCAGATGTGCAGAATACCATCGATAAAGTGGTGGAACTAAGTCCGGACAGCCTGACAGTACATTCCCTTGCCATAAAGCGAGCGGCGAAACTGAATCAGTGGATTCAGGAAAACGGCGTCTCCATGCTGCACAACACGGACGAGACCATGCGGATAGCGGCGGAGGGAGCAGGAAGGCTCGGCATGAACCCCTATTACCTGTATCGCCAGAAAAATATGTCCGGCAATTTTGAAAATGTGGGCTACGCCAGACCGGGAAAACTGGGACTGTATAATATTCTGATTATGGAGGAGAAACAGACAATCGTGGCTCTGGGCGCGGGAAGCATTACTAAGAGAGTCTTTCCGGATGGAAGGATTGAAAGATGCGACAATGTGAAGGATGTGGGATTGTATATCGATAAGATTGAGGAAATGATACAGCGCAAACAGCAGTTATTCTCAGAAGAATAGCTGGATTTTCAATAAAATAGTATAACATGTTATGGAAAAATGAGTACAACAAAACCGCACAGGTGCAACAAGTTGTTACTCGTGACAGTAACATGGAAACCAAAGGACATTTCTAATTACTTAGGAATGTCCCTTTTTCGCTTTCTAATTGTCGTACAAGAACTAGGCAGTTCATCTATACTTGTTTTATGCACAAGACAAAAATGACCGAAAATCGTTCTGCGCACAAGACAAAAATGACCATAAATTGTTCTGTGGAAAAGACATATGTATGAAAAATAAAAATCTCCGTACATCAACTGCCAAAGATATTACAGCCATACATTATCTTTAAATAAATTCTCTTGACAAATAAACGCTCGTTTACTATGCTGAAACTGTGAACGAACGTTTACGCAGGAGGTGATTACAATGGGCAACACGAAGGAAGATATTTTACTTGCATCGCTTCAGCTGTTTTCAAGGGACGGATATGAGGCGGTGTCGGTCAGCCAGATAGCGGGAGAACTTGGCATGACAAAGGGAGCCTTGTACAGACACTATCAGAACAAGAGAGATATTTTTTTGCATATAGTCAAACGGATGGAGGAAAAGGACTCCGAGCAGGCGGAGGGGTATGATATGCCGGAAGGTCAGGTAAGTGATATGCCTGAAAAGTATCAGAAAGCATCTGTGGCAGATTTTATAGGTTACAGTAAATCCATGTTTACCTATTGGACGGAGGATGATTTTGCCTCTTCTTTCCGGAAAATGCTTACACTGGAGCAGTTTCGAAATGATGAGATGCAGGAGCTGTATCAGCAGTATCTGGTTGCCGGTCCGGCAGGATATGTGAAGGATTTGTTTGAAAGCATGGGCATGGAAAACGCCGGGAACAGGGCATTTCAATTTTATGCAAATATGTTTTTCTTTTATAGTCTGTATGACGGAGCTTCCGATAAGGAGCAAGTAAGAAAACAGTTTGACGAGGCAATGAATGCCATGGCAGAGGAATTAGGATAATGGACAGTAATGAGGAAAAGAAGGACAAAAGGCGGTTAATGCAGTGGGGAGCCGGTGAGGAATATTATGAAATGGCGGCAGGATACCCGGAATACGAACTGGCAAGGGTGGTATCGCAGGAGAAAGATTTCTACCGTCTGGTTATGGACAGGGAAGAATGTTTTGCGAGAGTTTCCGGAAAATTCCGGTATGAAGCCGGTACAGTATCAGAATTTCCCGCGGTAGGTGATTTCGTTCTCGCAAAATATACTGCAAAGGAAGAGGCTGCGGTGATTCACAAACTTCTACCGAGAAAAAGTGTTTTTATTCGGAAAGCAGCGGGAACGGGTTCTGTGGAACAGGTTGTTGCATCGAACATAGATACCGTATTTTTATGTATGTCTTTGAATAAGGATTTCAATATCAGGAGACTGGAGCGGTATCTGTCTATCGCATGGGACAGCGGCGCGGTTCCGGTAGTTGTTTTGACAAAAACGGATTTGTGCGAGGATTTGGAAAGCAGAAAGCAGGAAATAGAAAATGCAGCAATGGGAGTTTCCGTCGTTGAGACGTCGGGACTGACGGAGGAGGGAACCCGGCAGATTTATCCCTATCTCAATAGCGGAAAGACGGTGGCTTTTCTTGGCTCTTCCGGCGTGGGAAAATCCACATTGATTAACAGGCTACTTGGAGAGGAACGCCTGCAAACAGGGGCGTTGCGTGGCGATGACAAGGGCAGACATACCACGACTCACAGAGAATTGTTTTTCCTTCCGGGCAGAGGAATGGTGATTGATACCCCCGGAATGAGAGAGTTGGGAATGTGGAAGATTCGGCAAATTATCTGGCGGCAAAGAAAAAGAAATTCAAAGAGATTGCCCGGTATAACAAAAAGAATATAAAAAGGTAGCGAAACTACCGGAAACAAAGGATATGGAGGAACAAAGATTGAAAAATAAAATTTTTCAATCACGAGATTTGTGTCTGCGCGCACTTGACACAAACTCGCTATGCGCAAAGAACGTGCGCAGAAATGAGGAAAAAATGGATAAGAATCATATTATCATTCGTTTAGAGAAGAAAGAAGAACAGAGAGAGGTTGAAAATCTTGTAAGGGAAAGTTTTTGGAATGTGTACCGTCCGGGATGTCTGGAGCACTATGTGTTGCATCAGCTCAGAAATGACGAGGCATTTGTCCCGGAACTTGATTTTGTTATGGAGCAGGATGGCGAATTGATTGGTCAGAACATGTTTATGAGGACCTGTATTCAGGCAGATGACGGGAGAAAGATTCCGATTATGACAATGGGACCTATCTGCATTACGCCGAAGTTAAAGAGGATGGGGTATGGAAAGATTTTGCTGGACTATTCATTGGAAAAAGCGGCGGAATTAGGATGCGGAGCACTTTGCTTTGAAGGAAATATTGATTTCTACGGTAAGAGCGGCTTTCGGCCTGCCAGTGAGTTTCATATCCGGTATCATGGTCTTAAGGAGGGCGAGGATGCTTCTTTCTTTTTGTGCAAAGAGTTAATACCGGGGTATCTGGACGGCGTTACCGGAGAGTATGCGACACCGTCTGGGTATCTGGTGGATGAAAAGGATGCGGAAAGTTTTGACAAGGCATTTTCCTATAAAGAGAAAAAAAGAATGCCTGGACAAATTTTCTAAATTGGGGAATTTTCACTTGCATTTTAAGAGCGGTGTGTTATAATGGCTAACGAAAGGTAGCTAAAAGTAGAAAATACGGTAGTTTTTGAGAGGCGGAGGAATCAAGTGAATAACAATCGGAAAGAGGAAATCATTCTGGCAACCATGGAACTGGCTGCCAAAAGCGGTCTGGCAAATGTCTCCATGAGCATGATTGCAGATAAAATCGGAATAAAAAAGCCATCCCTTTACAAACATTTTGCTTCCAAAGAGGAAATCGTGGAAGCAATGTATCAGTTTCTGCGAAATCAGGCAAAAGAAAAGTCCCATGTAGGGGTTATGGATTACAGCACTCTGTTTGCGGGGAAGACGGCATTGGAAATATTGGAAACCGTGGTGGGGGGCTATATCCAAATGAACCAGCAGGAACAAATGCTTAATTTTTACAAAATTATTTACGCAGAGCGAAGCGTCCAGCCGATGGCAGCAAGGATTATGGCAGAAGAAACGGAAAAAATGATTTTGGCAACAAAGCAGTTGTTCTATGCAATGGAGGTTCACAGAATTTTGCATTTTCATAATGCGGATATGAGTGCGGTGAGCTTTGCCATGACGATACACGGACTGATGGATTACGGACTTGACCGAAGCGCAATGGGAGAGGAATCCGTAGACAAGGCATTGTTTAAGGAGTACCTTAAATGGTTTTGTGAAGAAAATCCGGCTTAGGTTCGGCAAAAGAGGGATTTGTGATGAAAAAGAATTTATTGAACTATTGCGGATTATTGGGTGTGGTTGCTTTCCTTTCCTACACGGCGGCTGTGGTATTTTCGCCACTGGCATATCCGGGGTATGACTGGATGGCACAGGCAGTCAGTGATTTAAGTGCTGCAAATGCACCATCCCTGACCTTATGGAACCGGTTAAGCTGTCTGTATAGCGCATGTACGTTGGTGTGTGCCATGATGGTGTGCGTGGGAATACAGGGAAGAAAAACCAGATTGCTCCGGGTTGGAATTTACCTGTTTACAGTGATGGAATGGGTGTCGGCGGTTGGATTTGGAATGTTTCCGTTAAGTGACAGTGGGTATGCCGGCACCTTTCAGGATAAGATGCACATTCTTTCAACGATATTGGTAGTGATTTTGTCCATCGTGTCACTGCTGGTGATTATTGTCGCGGGAATCAGGGATAAAAGCTGTCGTTCCTATGGAATCTTTGCTGCGATTGCACTGGGAATGATGTTAGTGGGAGCACTTGGCATGAATATTGTTCCCAAAGAATACTTTGGGATTGTGGAAAGATTCAGCGTATTTGCGGCAACGGGATTCAATGCAGTGCTGGGAGTGCATCTGTATCAAATGGATTTATTAGAGAAGTAATCCCAGCTTAGAGGACTTGGAATTCATGAAAAAGGATTGCAAACTTTAATGGGAGGTGAACAGTGGAATGAAGGTAATAATCCCCGATAAGTGGATTTTATGTCCATGTTGTGGTGCAAAGACCAGAACGCAGATATTGGATAGTACGGAATTAAAGAATTTTCCGTTGTTTTGTCCAAAATGTAAAAAGAGTTTTATTATTGATACCAAGAATCATGAGATGGAATATCGGGAGAACGCCGGACGCTGAGACGCAGAGCAGAAAATATTTTTTGCCTGCGTCTTTTAATATGGCAGAAATGTAAACAGTTGTAAACGGCGCCGAAATTGGTGCTATGTCGTATTCGTATCAGTTAGAGACTGGCGTTGTGAGAGTATACGGATAACTAAAACAGGAGATAAAAAGTGATTGATAAGTTACTGAACGGTTACTATAATTACAGGTAACCGAATGGTAACTTTGAAAAGGAAAGAAAAATAACCGGAGATAAATTGGTAACAAAAGGTACCTATGCCAAGATGGCTCGTGGTGAAATGGTCAGATTCATGGCGGAAAATAATATTGAAAATCCGGTGGAGATTCAGAAATTTGACAGACTCGGATATTCGTTTAGGTCTGATTTATCTTCAGATTCAGAATATGTTTTTGAACGCAAAATAAAATAGTTATTCAGGTAAAAGATGCTCAGTTTGACAGCTTTTATAATAATGAGAATTATTACTATTTTTATTGACGACAGGATAATTGTGGTATATAATCCTTATTAAGAACTAATCCTAATAAGGAGGACGAATGACAAGTAGGAGAAATACCATTCAAAAAGATCTTGTAAGAAATACCGTATACGAAATGAGAAGACACGTTACGGCAAATGAAGTGTATGAATTTATAAAAGAAGCATATCCAACAATTGGAAAGGGAACTGTATATAGAAATCTTGATATATTGGTAGAGGAAGGTGCATTAAGAAAGGTTGAAGTTCCGGATGGACCGAACCGATTTGATTTTACATTGAAAAATCATTACCATGTAAGATGTATAAAGTGCGGTGAAATTTTTGATGTGGATATGGATCAAATACCGGATTTGCTGGAAAGAATTCATAACACTCATGGAATTGAATTTGTGGACTATGATATTTCATTTAAAGGCATTTGCCCGAAATGCAGGGAGAAGTTAAAGGAGGAACAGCATGGATAGGAAAGCAATGTATAAGTTGAGTTATGGACTGTTTATATTGACCGCTAAAGAAGCAGAAAAAGATAACGGATGCATCATTAATACAGCCATTCAGGCAGCTTCGGAACCAAACCGGTTAAGTATCTGTGTAAATAAGGCAAATTATACGCATGATATGATTCAAAGAACCGGAAAATTTACTGTATCAGTCTTAAGTCAGAAGGCACAATTTGAATTGTTCAAACATTTTGGCTTCCAATCAGGAAGAGATACCAATAAGTTTGAAGCATTTGAGCAGTGTGCCAGGGGTACAAATGGTATTTATTATATTACAGAAGGTACAAATGCATACATTTCTGTGACAGTTACTAAAACAGAGGACTTGGGTTCCCATACAATGTTTATCGGTGAGATAACCGATATGGAAGTTTTAAGCAATGTTCCTTCAGTAACATATGATTATTATCAGAATAATATTAAGCCTAAGCCACAGGCAGTCGGAATAACCGAGGATGGACAGACAATATGGCGTTGCAGAATTTGTGGATATGAATATGTAGGAGAAGAATTGCCGGATGATTTTATATGTCCTTTGTGTAAGCATCCAGCATCAGATTTTGAAAAAGTTGTAAAGAAAACGGAGGTAAAAGAGATGGCAGATAACAAGTATGCAGGAACACAGACAGAGAAGAATTTACAGGAGGCATTTGCGGGAGAGTCTCAGGCAAGAAATAAGTATACCTA
>CAKRYI010000012.1 GCA_934426825.1 uncultured Acetatifactor sp.
CTTTCGTTTGAATTCGTAACTGTAACGCATAAAAATACCCCTTTCACTGGATGTCCAGTAAAAGGGGTACATATCATCCTCAGAAAACAAGCGGTCATTTTTGTCCAATTATTCTCAATGGGCTAACCGTCTATCGGTAGCACCTTTTTACTATTATTAATAGTAACTCTCCATAGTACATCTGTCAAAGAAATTTCTCTTTTTTATCTAATAATTTAATTGTCTCATATAGCATGAAACAAAAAAATTATTGTTCTATTACTTGCTTTACAAGCTGCCAGCCGATACTTCCTTTCCTAAGCAAAGATAACGCATCCTCATATTTCACCCACTCAACGGAATCAACTTCACCTGACATTTTAAAGTCTTGTTTCTTTACAGTTGCTTTGTAGCCCAACATAAGCATTTCTTTCTTTTCATACGGATAACTGCGAATAAATTCTAACGTTTCCACATTCTGCCCTGTCTCCTCTTTCACTTCACGAATAACAGTATCCTCAGCAGATTCACCAATTTTCATAATTCCGGCGACACACACATATTTTGTGGTCGAAACATAATTTTGTTTTCATAGTGCAACTTCGTCGAATTCATTAACAACGGCTGCAATAATACTTGTTGTGAACATATCCCATAACGGAATACAACATTTTTCACAGAAGGGAATGTTTCCCTCATCACCAATTTCTTTTTTAATAAGTTTATTTCCACAATGTGGACAATATGTAAAGTGCATATTCCCTCCCTCGTTCTTTCTACCTTTACTATAATCAGTATAACATCTTTCTGCAACACACAAAACACAAGGATAAATAAAAAATTTCAAGCCAGCGTCGTTTCACAGAAATGCAACATGATATGCAACACAAAAATAAAAACCCCAGTAAATACTGAGGTTTTCCAGTGCGGAAGATGGGACTTGAACCCACACGATATTGCTATCACAAGATCCTTAGTCTTGCTCGTCTGCCAGTTCCGACACTTCCGCATCACGCAAAAATGATAATACCACCTTGCGGGGAAAATGTCAATTCCTTTTTTTAAATTTGTTGGAATTTGTGAGATTATTTGTACAATTATACCATAAGCGAAGAAAAGGAAGCGTCCCATAGGGACATTTCCTTTTCGAGTGATGGATTTCGTATCATCTTTATTTGCGCCTTCTGCGCAGCATAAGCACCGTAAAAAGCAGTATGCTCACTATGCTGACCACCATTCCCGCATACTCCCCGTACGGGGTGTACGTCATGAATAGCGTGTAGTTCCCCGGCTCCAAGTCAAATGCCATCAGGGCATTTCCGAACAATTCCGGCTGCACCTTCTCGCCGTTGATTTCCACTTTCCAGCCTTTCTCATAGGGAATGGACAAAACCAGCCGCCCTGCCTGCTCCATGGCAATGCTTCCCTCCACATGTGTGCTGTCGTACTCAACCTGCGTCAGATGGTTGGCGGAAAGTTTGTCTATCGCCTCTCTGAGCACTCCTTCGTCCAGTTTATAAACATCCACGGAAATCGCCGGGGTATCGTCCTCCTCGTCCCCGTTACTCAGCGTCAGACGCTCTCCCGCCATCAGATTTCCCAAATACAGAACCGCATCCTTTTTCAAATCACTATAGGTTTCCGTCTCCAAAGAGCCTCCGATAACCTCTATCTTTTTCGTACCAGATGCCGTCACACAACCATAATAAATGCCGGTCTCCGGCGCCTCAAACTTTACATCATCCCCGGACTTTTCCGCCGTCACCCGTTCAAACAAAGTTCCGTCCACACCCAAGCTCTCTACCAGCTTATTCTGGATTCCCAGTCCGTTTCCAATATAGGTTTCCGGTAAATCAAATCCCGTCGGTGCCACATACCCGAAAGGAAGCGTTTCCGCAGCGCGGTACAGGTACACCACCCCACTCTTTTCCACCTGTCTGTAGAGTGAGTTTGCATACTTGTCCGAAGACCCAAACATATATCTTACATTGAGAAGCGCCGACGTAAATGCCGTTGCACCGTCAAAGCCGTAATAAACCTTGCTGTGGCGCATTCCCAATTTTTCATACAACTCCATCACCGACGAATTCAAGGTGGAGGAAAAGACAGACGCCGTGGGATACCCTGCCAACGTGCCGTCATTCTTGGTCTTTCTTGTAAATTTCTCCATGCGGTAAAAATCTCCGCCGTCCTCCTGTTCCTTCGTCCACCGGTACAGCCCCTTATAATCCTGCTGCTCCCCCAGATATGCCGAGCGGCTTGTGGTTCCGATACTGGTATTTGCCATATTCACACTGCTCTCCGCAATGACCGCCACCAGCGTTATCAGACCGAGTCCCATTCTCCATTTTGCACCCTCTCTGGTCCGGTACAGGTACAAAATCACGGCATACACCGTCACAAATCCCAGCGTAAGCATCTCAATTCCCGTGGTAAAATCCTCGCTGTCTATGAACTTTTCACAGCACAGCAGGAAAAATACCGCGGCAAGATACCCGTACAAAATCTGTTTCCTGTCTATCTGCGAAATGTTGCGGTACGCCTCATAACACAGAACAAGCACCAGCCAGATATAAAGAAAAGATTGTCTTGCCGGCAGGGAATCCGGGTAGTTCAGTCCGTGCCATGCGAAATCCAGCACGTTGGTGCTGAAACTGAGGAGCATAAAACCCGCCAGCGCCAGATTGGCAAAGCGCTTTTTCATGGGAATCGCCTGATTCAGCGCATAGACCGGCAGCAAAAGGAAAACCGCCACGCCGCAGTACAGATTGGGCCAGTGTTCCAGTCCCCTCTCCGTGGTGACGCACATACAATGCCTTGCCAGTTCGTCCAGCACGGAAAAATAGGACTTTAACTGCGTGGGAAAATCCGGGTCTCCGAAATTCGTCTGCAAAATAGCACAGACCTCCGGCACAAGAAGCACCGACGCCATTCCGCCCGCAAGTATGGAATAGAGCACAAAATTTCCGACAATCCGAAAACTTCTCTTTTCCGTAATCAGCAGTACCACGAAGTACAGCACCACAAAAATGCACACCATGATGGAAATGTAATAGTTGGTATAAATGGAAATCGCCAGCGCCACACAGTAAAGCCCGCATCTGCCCTCTTTTACCAGCCGCTCCAGTCCTAACAGAATGAGCGGTGCCAGAATGACGCAGTCCAGCCACATGATATTCCAGTTATACGCCGCAAAAAAACCGGACAGCGCATAAAAGCAGGAAAAGAACAGCATGGCGCCGTCCTTGCACTGAAAATGTTCCTTTAAATATTTAAAAAAGCTCCATCCGCTCAGCCCCGCCTTAATCACCACCAGATAGCTCATGAACTCCATCAGATGCGATTCCGGCACCAGAAAAGCCAGAAAATGCAAGGGGCTTGCCAGATAATAAACATACAGTGCCAGAAAATCAGAGCCAATTCCCACATTATAGGAATAAGCCAGTCCTTCGCCTTCTTTTACTTTGCGGAGAAACTCGCTGAAAAAAGGCATGTACTGGTGGTACATATCCGAGAAAAGAAAACTCCTGTCACCGAAGGGATAAATTCCGTTTACAATAAATAAGGACAGCAGAATCACCACGGGAAGCACCGGTGCCAGCACCAGTGCTATCCTGTATCTTGTGTTCTCTCTGTCCAGTCCTGTTTTTTGAATAAAGCCTTTCACTTACTCTCCATTTCCGTCCGAATCTTTTTGTTCATAATCAAACAGCAGATAATACTCCAGACTCCGATACCCGTTCAATTCCTCATCCAGAGAATCCAGTTCCAGCTTGTTTCCCTGTGCATCCCGCACCTGCATGGCGCTGATTACAGGGTACTGCTCCCTGACCTTTTTCAGTTCATTCTGATATGCGGGCAGCGGCAGACCGGCATTTTCCAGCAAATCTATCATCAGATAATTGGCACTGGTCTCCTGTCCCGACTTCTCCTCTATATCAAAATTGCTCCAGATGAGATAAGGCACTTTATATCTTAACAGATTTTCCTCTTCTGTCAAAGCATTGGGGTCTTTTTCATTAATTCTTAAGATTGGATTGCTCACATAAGCCGACGGCTGGTGGTCTCCAAAGAACACAATAATGGTGTCCTCGGACGCCTGACTGAAATAAGTAATCAGCTTTTCAAGCGCCTTGTCCGTCCTCTTCACTAAGGAAAGGTATTCCGGGAGCGCCTTGTTCGTCACGCCGTCCACCGTCACGTCCGGGGTAAAGTTGGCAAACTCCTCATCATATCCGCCGTGATTCTGCATTGTCACGTTAAATACAAAAAGAGGGCTGTCCGATTCCTTTTCCTCGTATAAATCAATAATTTTGTCAAAGCATGCCTCATCCGTGATATATTTGCGCAGCTTTCCCGCCCCGGAAAAATCGTCTTTTGACAAAAAAGTATCAAATCCCATCAGAGGATAAACCCGGCTTCTGTCCCATCCGTCCGGGTAGTAAGGGTGAATGGCAACGGTGTCATAGCCCAAATCTTTTAAGTAGGATGCCAGCGTCGGCGTTTCCTTGTGCAGATACTGCTGGTACGCCACGCTGCCCTGCGGCAGAAATGCCATGGTATTTCCGGTCAAAAACTCGAACTCCGTATTGGCAGTATTTCCGCCCAACACCGATACATTCATATAGCCGGTTACGGTGTTGTCCGCTCCCTGCTGTAAACCATGTAAAAAGGGCATGTAATCCTCGTTGGTACTCATCTCTCCCAACACGGACAAATCAGAGAACGCCTCATCCATAATAACGATAACATTGGGGCGCTTCGCATTCTCCGGATTTTCTTTTGCTGCCGCAAGTCCCTGAGACTGCTTTTCGCTCTCCGTATAGAGATTGCCCGTATCCTCCGCAGAATAACCGCCCGGTTTTTCCACATTCAGGTACTCCATTTCCATCAAAAATGCCACCGCATTGCCGTCCCGCTTGTTCATCACGGCAGGGGTAAACAGCTTGTCATACAGCCCGAAACGACTCACAAAGCTCTCACTTTGCACCATTCCGGTATACCCCCACAGCATAATGACCGGAAGAGTCACTAACAAAAGCCTCTTATATTTCCGTCCCGGCGCCTTCATATGAAAGCGGCTTTCCAAAACCAAAAGCAGCAGAAAAGCAAGAATGACCACCACGGTCTGCCATTCCAGACTGTAGCTGTAATTGTTTGCAACGCTTGCCGCCGTGCGGATGGAAAAAAGATCCCACGGGCGAATCGGTGTAGAGCGGAAATTCATCACATAATAATTTGCCAGTCCGATAATCATAAACAGACCGCTCTGAATCATCAGCGCCACCCGCACATATTTGAAAATTCCAAAAAGCAGAAATCCCATAAGCTGATAAAACACAATGTTAAGCAGCTGGGTCTTGAAATTCATGGTGGTGATGGGATTGTGCGTATACCAGTCAAAAAGGTAAAACGTAATTGCCGGGCAGGTCAAGAGTGCGATGCAGGAGGGAACTTTCTCTTTCGTAACTCCCATCTGTACAAATCTGTTCTTTATCCATGTAAAAAAAGCCACCGCCATTGCACGGAATCCGGCTCCACCTGTTCTTTTCTGTAAATAGTCCATTTCTCATTCCTCTTTTCATAAATGCAGAACCCATCCATTCAAAATATGCTTCTGCACTATGATATACTAGTCCATTTAATCAGAAAAAACAATTTGTGTTTTGCACACAATTCCGACAATAACGGGGCTTATTTTGTTGATTTTTTACATTATTTTTACATACTGTAAGTCGGAGCAACTTGTCAGTCTGTTTCTACTTTTCCTGCTTCTTCCAGCCGGACTTCCACGCGTTGCCTCTTTCCGCCGCCTCTCAGTGCACTTCGTACTTTCCCGCCTCTTTCAGTCGAATCATGGCTCTTGCCAGAGACGCCTGTGAAACATGGTACTCCTCGATACTCTGTTTCTGCCGCAGTTGTTCCTCGGCACGCTCCTTCGCCTGTCTTGCCCGTACTTCATCAATATCCTCCGGCCGCTCTGCGGTGTCCACAAGCATTGTCACACGGTTGTTGGCGATATGGACAAAGCCGATACCGACCACCGCCTCACGCCACTCGTCCTGCTCCTGTTCCTTAAAACGAACCTCGCCCACCTGCGTGGCAATGACCATATCCTCATGGTGCGCCATAATCGCCTGTTCGCCGTCCAAGGCGGGTACAATGACGATACCGCATTTGCCGTCATAAAAGACTTTATCGCTGGCTATGATTTTCAAGCTGAATGTGTTCATCTGCATCAACCTTCCTGTAACTTCTTCGCCTTTTCCACCACATCATCTATGGTGCCGACATTGAAAAATGCAGCCTCCGGATACTTATCCATGTCACCGTTAATAATTGCCTGAAAACCTCTTATGGTTTCCTTCACCGGAACATAGGTACCGGGAACGCCGGTAAAGTTCTCAGCCACATGGAACGGCTGGGACAGGAAACGCTGTATCTTTCTGGCGCGATACACGGTGACCTTATCCTCTTCCGACAATTCCTCCATACCCAGTATGGCGATAATATCCTGTAATTCCTTGTATTTCTGGAGCATGGACTGAACCGCTCTCGCCGTCTCGTAATGCTCTTTTCCCACTACGTCCTCCTCCAGAATACGGGAGGTGGATTCCAAAGGATCCACGGCGGGGTAAATACCCTGTTCCACAATTTTTCTGGACAAAACAGTGGTGGCATCCAAGTGGGCAAATGTCGTTGCCGGTGCCGGGTCGGTCAGGTCATCCGCAGGCACATAAACCGCCTGTACGGAGGTAACGCTTCCGTTTCTCGTAGAGGCAATTCTCTCCTGCAGCTCACCGACCTCGGTTGCCAACGTGGGCTGATAACCGACGGCGGAAGGCATACGTCCCAACAGAGCGGAAACCTCGCTTCCTGCCTGTACAAAACGGAAAATATTATCAATGAACAACAGCACATTCTGGTGCTCCTCGTCACGGAAATACTCTGCCATGGTAAGTCCGGTTTCCGCAACACGCATACGCGCTCCGGGGGGCTCGTTCATCTGTCCGAACACTAACGCCGTTTTCTCCAGCACCCCGGATTCTTTCATTTCACTCCACAAATCATTTCCCTCACGGGAACGCTCGCCTACACCGGTAAAAATGGAGTAGCCGCCGTGCTCTGTCGCCACGTTTCGGATTAACTCCTGAATCAGCACGGTTTTACCTACTCCGGCACCGCCGAACAGACCGATTTTTCCACCCTTTGCATAAGGGGCAAGCAGGTCAATGACCTTGATTCCGGTCTCAAGCATCTCCACCACCGGGCTCTGCTCCTCAAAGGTAGGGGGCTCTCTGTGAATGACCCAGTGTTTTTCCTGTTCCAGGGATTCTCCGCCGTCAATGGTTTCTCCCAGTACGTTAAAAAGTCTGCCCAACGTTTTCTCGCCCACCGGCACCTGAATACCCTTTCCGGTAGCGATGACATCCATATCCTTGCAAAGTCCGTCGCTGGATGCAAGCATGATACAGCGCACGGTATTGTTACCGATATGCTGTGCCACTTCCATCACCAGTCGCTTTCCTTCGCAGTACACTTCCAAAGCGTCTTTAATATAAGGGAGATTATTGCTGTCAAACTCAACATCTACTACAGGTCCCATAACCTGCACAATTTTTCCATGCAGTTTTTCGCTATTCAATGTTCAGGACCTCCTTTCTCACCTGTTTCTTCTTTTTCTGTGCCTTTGCGCCCGCTGCCACCTCAGTAATTTCCTGAGTAATCATAGCCTGACGCACACGGTTATACTCTATGGAGAGGTCATGAATCATCATTCCGGCATTTTTGTTTGCCGCCTCCATAGCCATCATTCTGGCATTCTGCTCACTGCAGAAGGATTCCACCAGCGCTCCGTACACATACCCCATAATGCTGTCCGGAATAATATTGTCAAGCACCGCCTGCGGACTCGGCTGCATCACCAGTGTATCCTGATAAACGCCAGCCTTCTGCACCTCGCGTTTGGTGTAATCCTCACGCACCATGGGAAGAAGCTGCATCGACTTGGTCTCGGTGCTGATACTGTTCGGCATATCCGTATAAATCAGAATCACCTCGTCCAGTTCGCCCTGACGAAACTGGTCCAAAATAGTCTCGCTGATAATACGCGCCCTGTGCAGGGTGGGATTCTGTGCCGTATAGTGGAACTGCTCCGCCACAGGGATTCCCTTCGCCGCAAAATACTGCCTGCCCAGTTCCCCTACCACGAACAGTTTATACTTTTCATGCAGACGCATCTGCTCCTCTGCCATTTTCAGCGCATTGTGGTTGTACGCTCCCGCAAGACCCTTGTCCGCCGTCACCACAACCAGTCCGCAAACCTTATCCTGCTCTGCCTTCTTCTCTCTGGTATCAAAATATTCATTCTCAATATCCGGCAAATGTCTCAGGATTCTTGCAATCATGGACTGTAACGTGTAAAAATAAGGTTCCGTCTCCTCCAGATTTTTCCTTGCTTTCCTGAGCTTTGTGGAGGAAATCATGTACATGGCATTGGTGATTTTCATCGTATCCCGGATACTTTTCATTCTGCTCTGTATCTCGCGTGTATTCGCCATGACACACCTCCTATTTCTGCAGATACTGCTCTTTAAACTCGCCCGCTGCGGCAAGAATCTGTCCGTTCAGTTCCTCATCCAGCGCCTTGGTGGTCTCAAGCTGACGGTTAATTTCCGGATATTTTTCTGCCAGATAAGCAAGCATTTTCATCTGGAAATCCTTCACCTGCTCCACCGGAATGTCAAGCATGACTCTTCCGTTTGCCGCACAAAGTGTCTCCACCTGCTCCGGCATGCTAAGGGGTCTGCACAGCGGCTGCTTTAACAGCTCCATCAGCACTCGTCCGTGCTGCAACTGCTCCTTGGTGGCATTGTCCAAATCGGAGGCAAACTGTGTAAACACTTCCATCTCACGGAACTGCGCCAAATCAATTCGGATACTTCCCGCTGCCTTTTTCATGGCCTTTGTCTGCGCCGCGCCACCCACACGGGATACGGAAAGTCCTACGTTTACGGCAGGACGCATACCGGAGAAGAACAAGTCGCTCTCCAAGAAAATCTGTCCGTCCGTGATAGAAATGACGTTGGTGGGAATGTATGCGGACACGTCTCCCGCCTGTGTCTCGATAATTGGCAGCGCCGTAATGGAACCGCCTCCCAGTTCATCACTCAGTCTGGAGGAACGCTCCAGCAGTCTGGAATGTAAGTAGAATACGTCACCCGGATAAGCCTCACGTCCCGGAGAACGCTCCAGCAAAAGGGAAAGAGCACGGTACGCCACGGCGTGCTTTGACAAATCATCATATACAATCAGCACGTCCTTGCCCTGATACATAAAATACTCTGCCAGTGCGGTTCCCGAATAGGGTGCAATGTACTGTAAAGGCGCCGGGTCACTTGCGGTTGCCGACACGATAATGGTGTAATCCATAGCCTCGTGCTTTTTCAGTGTTGTCACCAGTTTTGCAATGGTGGACGCTTTCTGACCGATTGCCACATAGATACAGATAACATCCTTGCCCTTCTGATTCAGAATAGCGTCTACGGCAATGGAAGTTTTACCGGTCTGACGGTCGCCGATAATCAGCTCACGCTGTCCCCGTCCGATAGGGAACATGGAGTCAATGGCAAGAATACCGGTCTCCATGGGAACTCCGACCGACTTACGCTCCACAATGGAAGGTGCGGGCTGCTCAATGGGGCGGTATCCTTCCTCTGCGATAGGACCTGCACCGTCAATGGGCGCACCCAATGCGTCCACGATTCTTCCGCAGAATCCGTCTCCTACCGGAATACCTGCCTTTTTGCCGGTGCGCACCACTCTGGTGCCCTCGCGGATTTCATTTTCCCGTCCGAACAAAATACAGCCGATTTCATCCCGGCGGATATCCTGTACCATTCCCTTGACACCGGAATCAAAAATAACAATCTCGCCGTACATGGCGTGGTCGATGCCGTTTACATTGGCAATACCGTCGCCGACCCAGCTTACGCTTCCCACTTCGTGGTCCTTTGCTTCCAGTTCAAAGTCTTCAATCTCGCTTTTTAAAATGGAGATAATTCCCTGCTCGCTGGCACCGGCGGTCTTTCCTGCCTGCTCCAGCTTTTCCGAGAGCTGTTTCATACGTCCGGTGGTACTCCAGTCGTACACCTCATTGCCGGCGGCAATCACAAATCCGCCGCCCAAAGAGGCATCCTGTCTGGTTTCAAAAATCATGTCCTCCCTGCCGTATTTCTTTACCAGAAATTCTTTAATACTCTGCAGCTGCTCCCCGGTGGGCGGCGTCACGTAGGACAGTGTCACCACAAATTCGCCCTTTTTCTCCGGTGAGGAGGCACGGTATGCTTTTACAATATCGTCCCAGAGTTCCACATCCCCGTTGTCGCAGAGGACTTTCAAGAAATCACGGATTTGAATGGGAAATACCTTATCAATGACATTGTGTTTTGCAGTAATCAAAACGGTAGGATTTTCAAAATCCACCCTTACCTGCGGTACAGCCTTGAAGATATCGTCCGCCTGACCCACAATGTCGTTTCCTATATTCAGTTCGTGCAATGTCTTTGCATAATCTAAAGCTGTACTAATCACACTTTTCACCTGTCTTTGCTATAAATTGGTTGTAAAGTTCCCTGTCGGCTTCCTCATTCTGCTTGGAAGCAACAATTTTAGCGGTTGCCGCAACAACAAGGTCTGCAATCTGCTCTCTTGCCTGCTGCATATATTTTTCCTGTTCCATGTCCGCAGTTTTCTTCGCGTCACTCTTAATTTTATCCGCCTCCGTCTTAGCGTCGGCAACAATTCTTTCGTACTCGTCGCTCGCCTTGCTTCTGGCTTCATTCAGGATTCCGGCTTTCTCCTCGGCAACGGTGCTTAAGGATTCCTCATACTGCTTTTTCATTGCCTCTGCCGCATCCTGCGTATTCTGTGCGTCTGCGTACTGCTTGTCAATCTCCGCCTGTCTGGCTTCGAGGACTTTTTTCACGGGCTTAAATAGGAATTTGCGGACAATCCAATAGATAATCAGCAGATTGATGATTGTCCACACAAGATTCATGTCTAATCTCAGCATGTCCTGCCATCCTTTCTTTCCTTAATTTCCCATACCATCTGATTAGCCAAGGAAAAGAATAATCAGAATACCGATAACGAATCCGTAAATAGCGGTTGCCTCTGCCAACGCGCCACCAAGCAGCAACAGCTTTGTAATTTTGCTCTCCGCCTCCGGCTGTCTTGCCACTGCCTCTGCTGCCTTACTTGTTGCGATACCGATACCGATACCTGCTCCTATACATGCCAATGCTGCAATACCTGCTCCGATTGCTACCATAATTTCCTCCATTCCGCCGTCTTTTGACGGCACACGTTATTTTCATTCATTTCCTCTGCTTACGTTCTGCTCTGCTTTCCGTAAGCCGCTCCTATTCCATTGCTTCTTTGATAAAAAGGGATGTCAGGAACACAAATACATATGCCTGAATCAGTCCGTCAAAAATATCAAAGTAGAAGCTGAAGGGCACCGGAAGTGCCACAGGTACCAAGAGCTTCAATAATTCCATAATTACAAATGCTCCCAGTACGTTACCGAACAGTCGCATACACAGCGACAGTGGTTTGATAAATACCTCCAGAATGTTAATCGGGGTCACAATGGCTATGGGCTGTGCAAAGCTCTTAACCCATCCGCCCACGCCTTTCTTGTGGATTCCGGCATATTCAATGAGTATGATACTCATAATCGCCAGTGCCGCCGTAACATTCATATCCTTGGTGGGTGGCTTCAATCCGAAGAGTCCGATAATATTGGATATACCAATGAACACAAGCACCGTCGCCAGATAAGGCACATATGCTTTGCCCTCTTCTCCAACCATACCGGTTACAAAGCTGTCCAGTTTTGTGACAATCGTCTCCGCCACCAACTGCCTCTTACTGATGTTGTTCACCTTCAGGTTTCTCGTCAGGAAAATCGACAACAGCAGTATGACCGCCATGATGACCCATGTGATTACGACTGATTCGGCAATCTGTAATTCATAACCGCCTATCAGGGGAATCCCCTTTGGAATTGTCACGGAAAATGCGGTATCCACGTTTAGCTCGGCAAGCAGTTCTGCCGCCAAATCTCCCATATACCCACTTCCTTTCCTATATATTTCTTTCTATTAAAATGGTACTTTCCTCAAAAAAACATTCCACCGAATCCGTATCTGTTTCGTTGTGGAAACGTTTCTCTGAACTTGTTGTTATTCTACTCCTCCTGTAAAAAAAAGCAATGTGCAAAATGACGATTTTTTTGTTCAGCCCAAACGGGACTGCGCATATATTAACTAAGATAATTGTTCAGACTGGAAAGAAATGTCAATGAAAATTGCCATACTGGGGCGTCAGAAGGACACCTCCAATTACGAAAAATATGTAGCAAAGCTGCCCGCCGTACCGGTGACTACTCTAAGCCCCGGTACGCTCTCCTCCTGCGACGCACTGATACTGCCCGGCGGCGGGGACATTACCCCCGCTTTCTTTGGGGAAATCAACACCGCCTCCCGCAATATCGACACGGAGTTAGACATTTTGCAGTTTCAGGCAATAGACTATGCCCTGCGCCTCTCCCTCCCCATACTGGGAATCTGCAAGGGCATGCAGGTCATCAACGTGGCTTTCGGCGGCACCATCACACAGGATTTGCCCACCGCCTCCCGCCACCGCTATGAAAACGGAGACCAATACCACAAAACCCTGATTTCGGAATCCTCCTGCCTCCACGAATTATATGGCAGGGAAATGACCGTAAACAGTGCCCACCATCAGGGAGTTGCCCGCCTCGGAAATGATTTGCTCGCCATCCAGTGGTGCCCGGATGACGGCTGCGTGGAGGCGCTTATTCACGAACATCTTCCGATTTTGGGGCTGCAATGGCACCCGGAACGGCTGGATGCGGCAGTTTCCGGTGTGGACGGCTCCCCGGTTTTGTCCCTTCTGTCTGCTTGGATTTACGCTTTCCGGGAACGCCTTTAAAAAGGCTTTTCCCGACAGCAATCTCAAAGAGGGACTTCACAATGGCACGCAGCATATCGGCAGTCTGCTTATCAATCTCCTTCATTGCCGCCACCATGCCGTTCATGCTCTTTTTCCAGTCCGCCGTAAATTCAATCAAATCCTTTGCCTGAGAAGCGGACACCACCTGATACAGGGTATCCACAAAGGTCCGAAGCTGTGTCTCATCCAGTGACAGAATCCACTGGTTAATAGCCTTATCCATCCTCATTCTCTTTTCGTAAATGCCGTCCACTTCCACAAACTGTCCGTCCTTTACCAGCCAGCTGAACGGGTCGTGCTGCGCCAGTCCGAAGGTCTTGCTTTCCACCACACGGTAACGGATGTCCGTCTCAAAGAGCATTCCGACCAAAGACGAATGGGGCAGAATTTTCACCACCTTATCGGCGATTTCGTCATAACGGCACTCTGCTAAAACCTCCGGTCGGAATCCCGGTCCGTCCATGCTGTAAACTTTCAGTATTCTCTCCTGCACCTTGGGAATACAGTTCATGGCGCTGTATACCGCAAGATTTCCTCCCTTGGAGTGTCCTCCGATATAGAACGGGCTGTGAAGCCGCCCCGTCACGGTATTCAAATATTTCACACTCAGCTCCTGCCCCGGAACCGGCGACAGAAATGCCATGTTGAAATCTTCCTTCCAGCCGATAATCGTCTCGTCCGTTCCCCGGAAAGCAATGTACATGGTATTATCTTCCAAAAGAAATGTGATGGCGGAAAACTGGGTTTCCCACTCTGCTTCTACTATATTAATGTAGCAGTTCATGCGCAGGGTACGAAACCGGCGGCTGTGGAGCATTTGCTCAAACAGTTCCCGGTTCTCCTTTTCAAAACGTTCGTCGGCAAACAGCTTATCGCAGTCGCTTCTTGCCGCTAATTCCTCCAAGGTCACGGAGCGTCCGTTTTCTTTTACCCCCGGCACCATTCCGTCAAATTTCAGATATGAAAACTGGCAGAGTGCGAGAGAATCCACATCATTCATAGGTTTCTCATAAAAAGACTGCCCACCGTATTCTTTCAAATAATCGATAATTGTTCCCATCCGAACCAACCTTTCTTATTTCCAGTTTTTCCCTATCTTTCATAGATTGTAGACAATTCAACTACTCTTGTTCTTATTTTAACACATCTTACAATTTACACAAAATTATTTACTTAATTTAATTGAAAATTTTGTAGAAATGTGGTACTTTGAAAGTAGCTTTTAATACGAAAAAAGGGATTGCTTTACTATTAGTTATCACAGCATTATTATTGACCGAGGAGGAATCTCATATGAAAAAAGAAAAGAAAGCCGGGCGTAAAAAAATCTTCAGTATCCGGAAGAAACTTTTGCTTACTATTTTGCCACTGTTTTTGTTATCCTTCACTTTACTGACAGCGCTGATGTCCATACAGTCGGGATCTTCCATGCTGAAAAGTGCCAAGAGCACACTCCTCATGGAAGCACAGTCCAATGCCAAAACGGTTGCTATCAACCTGTTAATCAGCACCGGGGGAAGCAGCAGTACAACAGAGGCTTATCAGGAAATCGCCTCCTACCCCGTTAAGCTGTCCTCCTTCACCGCATCCGTAAATGATATTCGTGTTATGGACGAGGGCAACGTGTTTCTTGTTAACACCAACACCATGGCAATCTTAGCACACAACGATCCGAAATGCCGTGGCACACTGATTACCGATTACGCAGAGGATTCTTTCCTTGGAAGAGTTACCAAGCAGATTGAAACCGGTTCTCAGGACGTTGTTTCCATTAAAGGCGATGCAGGCGAGAATTATTATACTGCCGTTACCTACATAGAGGGAACCCCTTGGGCAATGGTTTCCTATATCTCAGAGGAATATATTTTAAATGACCTGATTCGTCTGGTATATATGATAGCCGTTATCTTCGTGGTAATCTTTGTCATTGTATTTGTAGTCATCGGTCTTACCGTTGGACGCATGACCAAACCTATCAAGACACTGACAGGTATCCTTACCACCATAGCAGACGGTGATTTCACCGTGGACATTCCGGTAAAAGGTAAGGATGAAATTGCCGTTATGAGCAGCTCCTTAAAAGACTTCGTATCCGTTATGCACGAGGTAATTACCGACATTCAGGGTGTTTCCGACCAGCTTGCCGATTCCAGTTCCGCAACCAAGGAACTTGCCGGTACACTGTATACCAGTTCCCAGTCTCAGGCGGAATCCATGGCGGATGTCAAAGTTACCGTGGATCAGGTGGCAAGCGGCGTTCAGGATTTGGCAGAGCATGCAGGTACATTGTCCACCGTTGTTACCGCTACCAACCAGCAGGGTGCACACGCTCATGAAAATATGCAGCAGACCGTTGACGTTGCATCTCACGGACGTGAGGATATGGAAACCGTCAACAGCGCTATGGACTCCATTGTCACGGCAATGAAAGAATTAAAAGAGACTGTTCAGCAGGTTGGCTCCTCCACGGAACAGATTAATTCCATGGTCAGCCTGATTAGCGATATTGCAGACCAGACAAACCTGTTGTCCCTGAATGCGGCAATCGAGGCTGCCCGTGCCGGTGATGCCGGACGCGGCTTCGCAGTTGTTGCTGAGGAAATCCGAAAGCTGGCAGAGGTAAGTTCCAATTCCGCTTCCCAGATTTCCGATATCATTGAGCAGGTTACCGCAGAGGTTTCCCGCATGGTAGAGCAGACCAACCAGAGTGTATCTTACATTGAGAGCAACTCTGAAAAGATTACCGCTGCCTGCGACACCTTCGAGAATATTTACAACAACGTATCTGATACCAATGATGTACTGAGTGAAATCGTAGACCAGATTGCTCATGTAGATGACGTAGCGACCAACATTGCAGCACTCTCCGAAGAACAGTCGGCAAGTACGGAAGAAATCCTTGCCTCCACGGAAGTTTTGGCTGAATCCTCCCTGCAGTTCTCCGCAGACAGCAAGAAGGTATCCGAAAATGCCGATGCGGTTTCCTCCGCTTCTTTCACTCTGACAGAGCATATGAAGAAGTTCAAGATTTAATTTATGAAATATGTCAGGTTGTCTGTCGTACCGTTTTAGACTAACATAAACAGCATTAAAACAGCCGATTCCGTAATGGAATCGGCTGTTTTTTAATTCTTTATTTCCTGTCCTCAATGCTTACATAGTCACGCTCCTGCATGACGCTCTTGTAAGCGGGGCGGATAATCTTATCCATGTTAATCAGTTCTTCTATGCGGTGTGCACTCCACCCCACGATTCTCGCAATGGCAAAAATCGGAGTGTACATCTCAAGCGGAATTTCCAGCATACTGTAGACAAATCCGCTGTAAAAATCTACATTGGCACTGACCCCTTTGTAAATTTTCTTCTTGCCGGAAATGACTTCCGGGGCAAGTCTCTCTATCATGGAGTACAGTTCAAAGTCCTTCTCTCTTCCCTTTGCGGTGGCAAGCTGCTCCACAAATCCCTTGAATACTCTCGCTCTGGGGTCGGAAAGGGAATATACCGCATGTCCCATACCATAAATCAGTCCCTTATGGTCAAATACCTCTTTGTTCAGAATCTTTTGCAGATAATCGCGAACCGCATCCTCGTCCGTCCAGTCGGACACGTTTGCCTCAATATCGCGCATCATTTCTACAACCTTGATATTGGCTCCGCCATGCTTGGGTCCTTTTAGTGACGAAAGCGCCGCCGCTACAACGGAATAAGTATCGGAACCGGAGGACGTAACCACTCTGGTGGTAAAGGTGGAGTTATTACCGCCGCCATGTTCCATATGAAGCACCAGTGCAATATCAAGCACTCTTGCTTCCAGTTCCGTATATTGTTTGTCCGGTCTAAGCATCATCAGAAGATTTTCTGCCGTGGAGAGCTTTTTCTGCGGTCTGTGGATATACATACTGTCATCATTGGAATAATGATTGTATGCGTGGTATCCGTACACTGCAAGCATAGGGAATACACTGATAAGACCGATGCACTGACGCATTACATTCTCTATGGAAATATCACTGCAATTTCTATCATAAGACGCTAAGGTAAGCACACTCCTGGTCAATGAGTTCATAATATCACTGCTGGGTGCCTTCATAATAACGTCTCTGGTAAAGTTCGTCGGCAATGTTCTGTTTGCCGCTAAAATATCACGGAATTGCTTTAACTGCGCCTCTGTCGGCAGTTCACCGAACAAAAGCAGATAGGACACTTCTTCAAAACCGTATCTCTTTTTCTTAAATCCTTCTACCAGCTCTATACAATCATAGCCACGATACCACAATTTACCGTCGCATGGCATTTTGTGACCGTTTTCTATTTTAAATGACTCGATTCTGGATATATTGGTCAGACCGGCTACCACGCCGTTTCCGTTTTTATCCCGCAGACCTCTCTGCACTCCGTATTCGTCAAAAAGCTGCGCTTCAATCACATCTGCTTTCCTACAGAGATTTGCATACTCCGTAAGATAACTTTCATTCTTTTTCACTGAAAAACCTCCTTTTCCCTTCTGATTTTCTCTCTTCCTTTCTTTTTCCTCCTCTTCCCGCCCTGCTGTTCTCCCAACAAAACGTTATTAATATGATATTATTTTTTTGCCTATCTTGTCAATGAACAAATTATTAACTTTGTCCGATTTTCAATTAAATTATGCGCTAATTTGCTTCTGTTCCATTAATTTTTCAAAATCCACAAGCGGCACTGCCGGAGAATAATACCAACCCTGATACAATTTACAGCCTACCTCCGACAGTTTCTGCCTAATATCGGCGTCCGCAACATACTCTGCCAGCACCTGCACGCCGAGCGTTCCCGACAGTCTGACAATGGACGCAATAATTTCGCTACATCTGGGATTATCCAGAATACCCTTCACCAGTGAGCCGTCCAGTTTTACCAGTTCAAAGTGATTTCCGGTCAGATACCGGATAGAGGTACTTCCCATGGAAAAGTCGTCCACCGCCAGTCGGTATCCCACCTCTCTTAAGCGGTAGAACCGGTCTTTCAACGTATCGTCCAATGCCAGCGCATCCTGCTCCGTAATTTCAAGACAGATTTTCAGGCTCTGAATATCCATCTCCCCTGCAAGCTGCAACAGGAAATCTTCAAATTCTTTTTCCTGAATCGCTTTTCCGGTGACATTGACACTGACCTTAATTCCCTGCGTGCCGTATTTTTCCTGAATGGTCCGGGCATCCGTCATGGCTTTTTTAATAATCCACTTTTCCAGTTTATCCCGAAGTCCGGTTTCCTCTGCCAACTGGAAAATCAGCGGCGGATAAATCCAGCCAAGTAACGGATGTTTCCAGCGAAGCAGTGCTTCCACGCCCACACATTTGTCTGCGTCATTATACTGCGGCTGATAGAACAGCTGTAACTCCTCATGCTCGAAAGCATATTCCAAATCTGCAGCCAACGTCCTTCCCAGCCACCCAAAAGAGGTATCTCCGTCCGTAAGCGCCACTTTTTCCCCGGAGGTTTCACTCTTTTTCAGCGCATTCAGCATCATTTCATACTCCGCCTTGGAAGATTCCTGTTTTCTCTTGTCATACAGCTTTACAAAAGGCATATAAATTACCACGCCCACCGCAATATTGACAAGCTGTAACATCGAACTGCGGATGGAGCCTGTCGCCATGTATGCATTCAAAAAAATCGGGGTAGTCCACTGGACATTTTCCGTAATCACAGGGACCCAGCCCATCCATGTGGCAAAGTATGCGATGGAAAAGTTCACTATCGGAACTAAAACAAACGGAATCAGAAAAACAACATTATAGACTACCGGCAATCCAAAGACCATAATTTCATTGATATTGAAAAGCATTGGAATTGCCGAAATTCTCATCAGGCTCTTCGTCTCCTTGCGCTTGCTGAAAAGGAGAAGCGCTATCAGCAGGCATAAGGTTCCTCCGCACCCGCCTATCATTACATAATTATTGAAGAACTGTCTGGTAAGGATTTCCGTTGCCTGCTGTCCACTGCTCACCAGTTCCATATTCTGTACAATGGCATTGTGGAACAGGCTCTCCGTAACACCTTCCAGTATATCACTTCCATGCACTCCGAAAAACCACAGAATGTTGCTTAAGAAAATGTAGGAATAACCTCCTAACAGCCCGCCTCCCACATGACCTGCCACATGACAAATCAGATTCGTAAATAAATCAAAAAAGCTGTCCGCCTGCGTCATATGTAAAATAAGATTATTGACCCCTACAGTAATCAGATAGACCACACCAACAGGCAGAATGGCTTGTATGGCATTCGCCAAATCGGAGTTTGCGCCGCCGGTCAACAGCTGTTTGCCCCGTTTCATCCTCTCCGCCACCCACAGATAAAGGTAGGAAGCTGAACTCGCCGCTATCAGTGCCAACAACATTCCTCTTGGCTCAAATGCCTGCAGGTTACCGGTTTTGGCACCGGAAAGAACAAAAAAGCTGCCCAGAGACACCACCATGGTTCCATGCTTCCAACCATGACCGGCGCCGTCCCGCAGCATTCCAATCTGATACCCTGTAATTGCGGCAGTATAAACCGATAACATACCCATAGTAACCGCCCGAACCGACTGAAACAACTGGTACAGCATACCACCGTTCCACTTTGTAATAAAGGTTATATACTTTTCATTTGGAAAGGATTCCAAAAGCACCGCAAAAGAACCTATCATCAAAATAGGAATCATTTTAATCAATGCCTTACGCACCGCCTGTATCAATACATACCCGCGTATCTTGTTCAACCAATTTGTTATGCCAACCCTCATATGTTTTCCTTTCCGGTATACTACACAATATTCAAACAAAGTAAGCGTCCATTTAATATTATAATACATCAGCTGATTTTATCAACCAATTTTTACCAAAAAAGATAAAAAAGCAGACACTTTTCTGTCAAAATGTCTGCTTTATCTGCATTTCTCAGCATTTAAATTCCCTATAGGTACGAATTAAAATAACAATAGATACCGCAAAAGTCAAAATATCTGCCAACGGCATGGAATATAGAACTCCGTCCAGTCCAAACCATACCGGCAAAAGCAGGGCAAACCCAACCCCGAATACCACCTCTCTTATCATGGAAAGTGCCGTGGATTCCAACGGTTTTCCACAATAACGAAAGCAATCGCACCCACTCACACCACAAAAAAGAGCGCAGGTCCAATCACTTGGACTTACGCTCCCGCTACTCAGCTTTGATATTGTAGCATAAATTTTCTTAAAAATGCAAGCAATAAATCGGTACCGTGTTACATCTTTTTCACAGAATCCAGATACTTCTTCGTCTCTGCCACTACCACTCCGTTCAGTGCAAGCAGGGCAATCAGGTTCGGGATTGCCATAAGACCGTTGAAAATATCTGCGATGGTCCATACTGCCTTTACAGTCATGTAAGGTCCGATGAATACACAGAAAATATAAAGCCAGCGATATGCCTTGACTACCTTCTGCTTATTGCCGGTCAGATACTCCAGACATCTCTCACTGTAATAATCCCATCCGAGAATGGTGGTAAACGCAAAGAATACCAGACACGCCATCAGGATAAAGGATGCCACCTGATTCGGGAAAGGAAGTCCTAACTGGAAAGCTCTGGAAGTAACATCCACACCGTCCAAACCTACGTTCCATGAATCGGTAATTACGATTACCAGACCGGTCATGGTACAGATAACCAAAGTATCGATAACGGTACCAAGCATGGAAATCAGTCCCTGCTTTGCAGGAGAATCGGTCTGTGCTGCCGCTGCTGCGATAGGTGCACTACCGATACCTGCCTCATTGGAGAAAATACCGCGGGCAATACCTTTCTGCATTGCCATCAGAATTGCCCCCAATGCTCCGCCGGCAACCGCTCTCATACCAAAGGCACTCTGAATGATAGTAGCCAGTGCACCGGGAATTGCTTTATAATTGCAAACAAGAACAATCAATGCTGCCAGCACATAGGTAACTGCCATAAAAGGAACCACTACCTGTGCCACCTTGGAAATTCTCTGTAATCCTCCGATAATAACCAGTGCCACAAAGAATGTCAAAATCAGACCGGAAATTACCACGCTCCATGAATAATCCATGCCAAACAGATGAACCGTATGTACGCTCTCTGCATCGAAAAAGCCCTTAACAGCGCTGGTAATACCATTAATCTGGGTAAAAGTACCGATACCGAACAAACCTACGCAAACGCCCATAAATGCAAAGATTTTGGCAAGCCATTTCCAGTTCGTGCCCATACCGTTTTCAATATAGTAGAACGGTCCGCCGATAACATGTCCGTCCTCTGCCGTCACACGATATTTAACGGCTAACAGACACTCGGAATATTTGGTTGCAGTTCCCACCAAAGCAGCAATCCACATCCAGAATAACGCACCGGGACCACCTGCCACGATAGCCGTAGCAACACCGACGATATTACCGGTTCCGATTGTTGCAGAAAGAGCGGTACATAACGCTGCGAAACTGGAAACCTCGCCGTCTTCACCACTTTTTTCATTCGCTATCAGATGCTTGATGGAATGGGGAAGTTTGGTAATTTGCAGACCTTTTAATCGAATGGTCAGAAAAATACCGGTTACAAGAATCAGGACAATCAGGGGGACACCCCACACAAAATTATCCACTGCACTTAAGAAATTACTGATTGCGTCTAACATATTCTCCTCCTTAGACTAACAGCCATTCCCTAAAGAGTAGAACACGCACTTGAAATGCTCTGTCCTTTTGCCTGAGAGATTGGCAGCATGTATGGCTGCCGTACACCTTCGGCGCTTTGAATACGGTTATGCGGTATCAAAGACTCTCCAGAGTGAAACTGAATTAAAATTTTTGAAGCCGGAGTTTCCTAAAACTCCGGCAACAAAAATAGAATAGCACATATGATACGATTATACAATAACCATTTTCTTATTTTTCATAATAAAAGTTACAGTTTTCGACAGTCTTTGACAATCAGCCCGCGTCCTGATTGCTGATTTGGAGAAGCCGTTCGGAAATCACCTGTACTTCCTTAAATGCCTCTTCCATTCTCTTCGTCAATTCGCCCTGTTTTTCGATTGCATGCTGAATGGATTCCACCTGCTGTCTGGACTGGTTGGTGACGTCACTCATGCCGTTCGCCATCTGCGATACCTGATTCTGGTACTCCACATTCACCTTAATGTTCTCCTGAACGTTGTCCACTTTCTTGCTGGATTCGTCCTGCAGCGTCAGGAGGTTTGCAGCCTCCGCCTTGGCACTGTCAATCTCCTGCATTCCCGCATTGACAGACTCTCCGTTTTGTACTACGGCTGTTCTCGTCTCTTCCACGTTCTGGTTCATCTGTCCAATCTGCTCGGTAATGCTCTGGGTTGCGGAACGGCTCTCTGCCGCCAGCTTTCCAATCTGGGTTGCAACGACTGCAAATCCCTTACCGTTCTCTCCGGCTCTTGCTGCCTCAATGGAGGCATTCAAAGCCAAGATATTGGTCTGGTTTGCAATCTTTTCAATGGTATCCGCAAAGGTGCCAATCTCTTTTGCACTGTTTTCCAGCAAATCAATCTTCTCCTGAATCAGCTTGCTGGAACGTCCAATCTGATTTATGGAATCCACGGCACGGTCCATCGTTTCGATATAACTCTGGGTCTTTTTGTAGGAATCCTCTGCAATGGCAGACAAATTATCCGTGTGGGTCAACGTCTGCTGCATGGTGGTTTCCATATTTTCAATACTGGAATTGGTGATTCGCACCTGTTCCAAGGTGTCCTCGCAACCCGCCATGGTTTTGTCCGCTTCCTGACGAATCAGCTCGTTATTTTCCACCGTATCGTGAATTGCCTGCTGCAAGTTACCCATGACATCGGATAACTGTGTGGACGCCTCGCCGCAGTTGTCCAACACTTCCTTTACCTGCTCTGTATTGTGAAGGTTTTCCAGCATTCGTCTTGCTCTGCCGGAAAGGCTGATAAACACCGCAGACATTGCCACATATTCCATGGTATATCCCAGTGTAAAGGCGATAAACCATGACATTCTGGTTCTGTCTCCCAAATCTGCATTGCCGGAACGGAAAAATACTGCTGCCACCAAACAGACATAGCCGATAACTGCCGCGCGCACCGTAAATTTTTTGTCAAAGTACAGACAACTGAATGCCAGTGCCAGTGCGTAGGTCATATAGATACCTACATGGGAATTGCTCGCCATGATTGCGATAAAAACAGCCACTGCAATAATGCTGTAGTTTTTCAGAAATTTAACAGGAACCTTACATTTGAACAGAATCATGGGTGATATGGTACAAATCAACCCGAAAGGCATTAATTTTAACAATGCCGGAATCGTAATGCGGAATACATGCGTTGCCGACAAAATAAAGAAAAAGGGAAAAATCAAAGTCATCCATAACAGTACCTTGCAGATAATCGCACTGACTTCTGCATCATTCTTGGAAAAGAAATCTTTACTCTCCATACCGCTTCCTCCTGTGTACCCCCGCCGACGGTCTGCCAGCATGATGTTTATACTTCCATAATATTATTTTATGCCCGTCATGTCAATGAAATATGACGATAAATGCGGCAGCCCCTTCGGACTGCCGCATTCCTGTGTACACGCGTTTTTCACGTGATAAATTTTGGGTGTATTTCAACGTTTCCGTGGTAAATTCTGTGCGTTTATTTCAGCGTTTTCACAGCGTGTTCTGCTCGTTGCTTCAACCTTTCCACGATGTGGTCTGTGCTGTTATTTCAGCGTTTCCGTAATGATTGCCGTATCTCTTCGTCCGATTTCTCCCAACGGGGTATAGCCGAACAGATAGGAAACCCGGTTGCCGCTGCTTATTTGCTCGGAGGTGGTGTAGGTATAATATCCTTCCCGGCTTCCGGTTCTCTCCATTGCATAACCTCCCAGCTCGCTGAGGGAAGGATTGTTCCGGTTAAGTCCCCAGAACACCATGGGTGCGAACTCGTTTTCGTTGGCATATACATAGAAGGTCACTGTGCCGTCCGCATTATGTATCACACCGTAACTGCCGGTTCCAACCTCACTGCCGCTTCCACTTTCACTGCCGCTTCCACTTTCACTGCCGCTTCCGCTTTCACTGCCGCTTCCACTTTCACTGCCGCTTCCGCTTTCTCCACCGGTGCTGCTGCCAGCGCCTGCAATGTCACCGATTTTCACGCTTACGATGGCGGAATCAATTCGTCCCGCGCCTCCAAGCGGTGTGTAGCTCAACAGATAAGAAACTGTATCGTTGTCCGCAAACTGCTCTGCGGTTCTGTAACTGAAATAATTCTCTCCAAGACTCTCGTCTTTGGTAAAGAACACGCCTCCCAACTGTGAAAGGGAAGGATTTACCATATTCTTTCCCCAGAACAGCATGGGCGCAAATGCGGTATCCTCAGCTTTTACATAGAAGGTCAGTGTGCCGTCCGAATGTTTTACCACTCCGCTCTCATCCGTCACCACAATCGGTTTTTCCGGGTTAACAGGTTCTACTGGGTCGACGGGTTCTACAGGATCTACAGGGTCAATCGGCTCTACGGGATCCACAGGGTCTACCGGCTCCACAGGATCTACCTCTCCCCCCGTAACGGTTACCACACAGCTTGCGCTGATTGCCGGATTCACGGAGGAGGTTGCAGTAATCACTGCGGTTCCCGCTGACACTGCCGTAATCTGTCCTGCGCTTACCGTCGCCACATTTTCATTGGAGGAAACCCAATTAACATTTCTCTGTGTAGTGTTCGTCGGTGCATATACTTTCATCAGATTTGCCGTCTGTCCGGGATTGATGGTAATGCTCTCTTTATCCAGACTCAATGCCTGAATGGGCACAATTCTCACGTCCGTGCTTCCCTCTTCCTTATAGACACGCACATAATCTACAAGCATTTCCGCAGAGGAGAAACCGGAATCCGGCAGAATACCACCGTCAAACCACCCGCCCACTGCAAGGTTCATAATAATATAGAAATCCTGGTCAAAAGGTGCCGTATCTGAGTTAGAACCGCTGGAGTACCATGTTTCCTTTGGCAGATAGCTGAAAAACTCGCCGTCCACATACCATGTCAGACTGTCCTCTTTCCATACTAAACTGTATACATGATAGCCGTCATCAAAGGTGGAACCTTCCGGGAAGACGTAATCCATTCCCGTATACTTATTGCCTGGCCATGTGCCGCCGTAATGAATGGTTCCGCTGGTGGAGTTGGGAACTCTTCCCCTTGCCTCCATAACGTCAATTTCGCCAGACGCAGCCCATGTGCCGTATGTATCGTCGTTGGGCAGCATCCACAGTGCCGGCCACAGTCCCTTGCCTGCGGGCAGTTTTGCTCTGAAATCAATTCGTCCGTAAGTAAAAGAAATCTTATCCTTGGAAATAATTTTTCCGGAAGAATAATCTGCTGTTACCTTTGTCTGAGCCTCGTCCGTACAGGTAAAGGTGTAAGGCTCATATTTGGCCACCAGATGAAGGGCACCGTCCTTTACAAAAATGTTCTCCTCTTTGTCCGTGTAATACTCTGCCTCGTTGTTGCCCCATCCGGCAGTTCCCGGTTCGGAGGGGTCAATGAGATACCCGGTATTGTAACTCCAACTGCTCATATCCAGAGCATTGCCGGAAAACTCATCATTGTAATACAAATCCCAGCCGTCCAATGCGTCAGGGTCACTGTTGTCCCCACCAACGGTAATATCATCGATTTCCACATGGGGAGGTCTGTACGCATCCGGCGCACCGATAAACTGATACTCAATATAGTTAGAGCCGACTGCTCCGCCTTTCTGTCCGTTCTCCGGGTAGCCGATACGCAGTTTGAAATCCTCCGTGATAGGCTGGAACCACAGTCCGAATACATAATCATCAAAGTAGCCCCACTGGTTTTTATCCGACCATTTCAGATAGCCGTTGCCCTGATAATACCAGCCGCTCTCTGCGCTGTCGCCCAATTCCACCCACTGTCCTGTTGCAGCGTTGTAATACTGGATGACAAAATTGTCCAGTTCCTTGCTGGTGGGCAGATTATCCGTGCCGGTTCCGCCAAGATAAGGGAATACTACTCCCGCAGAGCCGCTCTTGGCGTCCGCCGTGATGGTGGTTGCTCCGTTAGCATGTACCGCATAACTGCTTCTTGTGGTGTCCGAATAGGTAATTTCGTATACCAGTGCAATTTCCGGTCTTTCTTTCAGTGCCAGCTTCACGTTGATTGCGCCGCTCTCTTCCACCTTGAACCAGTAGCCGTACTGCTCCACACCGAAATTGGTGTCGTAAATCCAGCCGCTGGCTGCATTATTGTCAATGTTCACATAGTCGCTGTCCGGTGCGCCGGCTGATTTTACATATGCCACCAAATCATCCGCTCCGGTGGGATAAGTTCCGCCTGCCACCGCATTGGGGAATGAAATAAACCCGGAGCCGGTGCGATTACCCGAAATCGTGGTATCTCCCACTGCCGCAAGTCCCGTGACTGCGGAAATATCCGGTTTTACAAAATTCAGGTTATACACTAAAGAGACGCCGGGGTTGCTCTTTGCATACAACTGCACGGAAACGGTTTCCGTCAGTTTGAACCAGTAGCCGTTAAATCCGCTGTCACTCCAATGTCCCCAATTGCTGTTGTAAACAAATTTGCTGACGGAATCAATATCCTTCCATACGCCGTCAACCATTACATTGACGCCCAAATCGTCCACAACGTCCGCCCATGAGGCAGCTCCTCCGTTAAATTTGGGCATATTGAATCCGACACTGCCCTGTGACAAGCCCTGCACCGTGAAATCCGGTCCGTTGTCATACGCCATGGAGGTAATGAGCGTTCCCGTGCTTTCCTCCGCCGATACAGTCATTGTCGCACACGGTGTGATTCCGGTCACGCCGAGGACGATGGCCATGGCAATACCCATACAACATTTTTTCCAGTTGCCTTTTCTTTTCATTCTCCTTCTCCCTTCCAATTACTTATAACACTTTTCGGTTTTTGCTTTCACCCCATAATGGAAACCTTCACCTGAAAAGTTTGATATTATAAGTTTATTATTTCTTTGGGAGTAATGAAGTGTGCTTTTTCTGTTGTAGGTATGCTTATTTTATTGTCGTATTATACCGATTTGCTCTCTACGCACCGCATTGGGAACCCTTTGTCCTCTCAAGTGCCCATTTTATGCCCTTTGCCAGCCGGAGGGGTGCATTCTGATAATGATTTCCCGGATTCCGTTCAAACACAGCAGTAATCTGTCTCTCCCGGTACATGGTGCACAATTCCTCCATGCAGTGCTCGCTCTCCCGAAGGTATGGATTCTTTGTCCGGGCTTCCCTGTCTCCGATGGAAAGGTACACCGCCTCCGGTCTTTTAAGGAAATCCTGTCTCTTTACATAATCCGTAAAATCCGGGTACCAGACCGAAGCCGACGCTGCCACTGCACTGTCAAACACTGCCGTCCGGTGAGGGGCATACAGTGCAAACAATCCCGCCATGGAATATCCGGCTAAGATGCGCGCGGACACATTCCCCACCTTTTCCTCCGCATAAGGCATAACCTGCCCGGTGAAAAAATCCAGATATTCGTCCGCTTTTCCACCAAATGCCTCCCCCTTCGCCATCACCGCCCCGTGGCACCACGGGGAAAGGTCATCGTTCCAGCGAAGGTCGGAAACAGTCACGAAATGAAAAGCGGGACCGTTTAATTTCTGATATTCGGATAGAACCTCTGCACCGGATTCTATAAACATATTGGCGTAAACAACCGGAAGAGACATGTTATTTTCTGCTTTCCGGAAACGGTTCGCTTCCGGCTGTCCGTCTGTTTCCTGATGTACTTCCGTTCCCGGATATATCCGGATTTTCCTGCCGTCCATGACGGTTTCCCATGCTGCTTCCATCGTATTGCTCCTCACGCAGTCGTTTTTTACAAATCAATTTTCACAAAGGACTTCTGTGCTTTTTTCAGGGAAGCAAAGGTCACTCCCACATAAATCACAACTGCCGCCAGCAATACAGGCACCTGCAAAAGAAGCGCCCGCAGGTTGCTTTCTCCCAGAAAATGCAGATTGGGAAAATGCCACGCCGCCTCAAAAGCTCCCACAATCAGCACCGTCACTATGATATAGAAAATAAACGGTTTGCCGTAATAGTAGGCAGTCTTGAAAAATCCGCCGAGGAAAATACCGTTGAATGCCGTATATATCAAAAGCACGCCGCCCAAATAGGTCAGGTTTGCCGCAAGTAACTTATTGTCTACATACGCCGATACTTCCGACAATGCCGTCATACGAATGCCTGCAAACACCCCGATGAACAGAAATCCAAGCATCTGAAAAAATACCGTCACCAGATATTTTGCCTTAACCACGTCCTTTTTTCGTATGGGAAGCAGGGCAGAATAAATAATATCGTCTGCCTCTCTGGCGGACTGCACGGACTGAAACAACCCAAAGCAGATAAAAAACGCTCCCATCAGTATCGGGTATCCGGGAATAAATGTCATAAGACTAAACATCAAAAACCACCATGCCAAAGGCGAGGTAGACAACTTCAGCTCTTTTTTTATCAGCAGTCTCATAATATAATCTCCTCCTTCTCATAAGCAGTCATGATGTCTTCCAGCGTAGTGCCCTTGTCGCGGTTCTTTTCCAGGAAATCAGGAAGTGATGTGCTGTCCAGAATTTCACCGTTCTTTATGTAAGTGATAATGTCGGCGCATTTTTCCAAATCCGACGTGATATGCGTGGAAAAAAGCAGGCTGACACCCTTTTGCTTCAACTGGTTAAAAATATCCAGAAGTTCCTCTCTGGAAACCGGGTCCAGTCCACTGGTCGGCTCGTCTAAAATCAACAGCTCCGCGCAGTGGGAAAGCGCAATGGCAATATTGAATTTCACCTTCATTCCCTCTGATAACTGTTCGGGCGTCTTGTCCTCCACCAGCTTGAACACATCGCGGTAATGCTCCCATGCCGAGTCATCCCAGTTCCGGTAAAAAGTCTTTGTCACCGCAACAATGTCTTTTATCTTTTTCTTTTTAAAATAAGACGCCGCCCCGCCGGCAAACCCGATTCTCTGCTTGATTTCCTCCTCGTTGGCGTTCAAATCCTTTTCAAAAAAACGGATTTCCCCGCCGTCCGGGTGCACCAGATTCAGAATGGATTTCAAGGTGGTGGTCTTGCCTGCGCCGTTTCTTCCTATGAATCCCATAATTGTGCCGGACTGAAGTGTAAAGCTGACGTCTTTTAGCGCAAAATTGGGGTACTGTTTCCGCAGTCCCTTAATTTCCATTACTTTCATTCTTCTTCCTCCTTTTCCTCCGCTGCCGTAAATGCCTGCATTGTCATATTTATCAGACTTTCCTTCGGCGGAATGGCAATCCCCCTGTCCTTGTCCGCCAGAATTAAGAGCGCATCCCCCGGCTTAATATCAAACATATCCCTCACCGCTTTCGGGATTACAATCTGCCCTTTCTCACCTACAGTGGCAGTACCTGCATATTTTCCTTTTGGTGCCTTCATATCCGTCCCATCCTTTCCCATACCTGCGCATGAATTTACTGTTTCCTTGGAATTTCAAAAATGCTGTGCATATTCCGATTACTTGGAATTACGTATTCCGATTGTTTGGTTTTACCGATTCCGCTTGTTTGGTTTTACCGATTTCGTTTGCTTGGCTTTAACGACTCCGCTTGCTTGAGTTTGCCGACGTCGTTTGCTTGGCTTTAACGACTCCGCTTGCTTGGGTTTACCGATTCCGCCTGCTTGGGTTTACCGATTCCGCCTGCTTGGGTTTACCGATTCCGCCTGCTTGGCTTTGTCGATTCCGCTTGCTTGGAAGTCTTTGGGCAACTTGTTATTTATCGCTTGAAAAAAAGCAGCAACAGGCTCTTCCTTTTAGCTTATTTCCCCCAAAACCATCGATGATACTTTTTCCTTTTTTGAAACCTCGTCATTTTTGTGCAAGTATGATTTGTTATACAAATCATACTTCTCATTCCACTTTCTGTCAATAGAATCTCAAAAAAGGGTATTAATTCGCCGCAAAAAGGGGGATGATAAGAGAAGCTACAACAAAGCGTACCGGAAAGGAGTTCTATGGAAGAAGGGATTTTTACCATTGCAGAAAAGCGCCCCATCCGCGAAAGCATGACCATTTCCAGAGATGCGGGACTTCATTCAAAGAACGCCGTGACATGGTTTTCTTTGGGAGGCGGAACCTCCATTACACAGGAAAGCTACGATTCCACCGCCATATACATTGCAGCCTGCGGATGTGCAGACTTTGTGTTGGGCGAGTCCAAAACACGCGCCGATTTGCAGGCAGGTGATATGCTGATTGTGCCGGGCGGCACCCTTTGCGGCGTGGAAACGAAACACGGTACTGTCTATACGGAAATCATACCAGAAAGGGAAATTATTATGAACGACATTGTAAAAACAAATGAGACTTTGAAATTGAAAGATTTGATTTCTTACGAAGAAGGAAGCATTGCCAACGTGGATATTGCCCACAACGATACCATGAAGTTTGTGCTGATGGCATTCGATGCAGGCTGCGGACTTTCTCCCCACAGAGCTCCCGGCAATGCCATTCTCACCGCATTGGAAGGCACCGCCACAATCGGTTATGAAGGCAAGGATTACACTCTGTCCGAGGGAGAAAGTTTCCGTTTTGAGAAAAACGGCCTGCACAGTGTCACTGCAAACGGACGCTTTAAAATGTCACTGCTTTTGGTGCTGGAATAATCCTTTTAGAATACTGCCTGGATTACCTGCCCAAATCAAGAAGCAGGAGAACGAGTCTTTTTTTGCTCATTCTCCTGCTTTTATTTATTTCTGCTTTTAGTTATTTCATTTCCTTTTTTGCGCAACCGGCTATTATGCTAGGGAAACTTTCATAAGGCTTATTCCCCTTTTCCATGTGTGTTCCATATGTTCGGGGGTCTATGCACAAAAACTTTCTTTTTCTTTCCACTTTTCTCTGCAACTTTCCTTCCTGAAAGCCTGTTTTGATACCTTTCAAGGCTTGTCTGGGGTCTATATGAAAAAAGTGCAATTTCTTCTCCCCTTTTCAGCTTGAAAAGTGGAAACAAAATCGCACTTTTTGTGTATAGCTCCTATTCACTTTCATATATAGGTTGTTTCCATTGAAATTCATAGCAAGAGTGGAAACAAATCATTCAATATTTTCTATAGACCCCCGCTCACACCGAAGTCTGCTGCCTACGCCAAAAATTGCAAGCAAAACCTCTCTCCTCCCACAAGCATGCTGCCTCCCTACCCCAAATTACAAACAAAAACGCTCTCCTCTGAAGCCTGTCGCCTCCCTGCCCAAATTACAGGCAAAAGACACTCTACTCCCGCAAAAAACCACCGCCCCACAAGACCGTGGGGCGGTGGTTCAACGAATCGTCAGTAACTTTCCTGCACAAAGCATCTGAATATCAAACTCTCTCTCTTTGTCCGCAAACCGAATCTTCACCTTGCTGCCGCTTACCTTCAGCACTTCTCCATCACCAAAGCGGGAGTGATGGACTGTCATGCCCTTTTGCAGACGGCTGACAAATTGCTGCACTTCCGCAGCTTCATTTTCCATAGCATTGCTGCTTCTTCGCTGATAGGGATTTATAAATTTCTCCGGGCGTTTAGCCGTTCCCCTGACCGTTGCCTTGGGACGCTCTTCCTCTTCCCTGCCAAGCAGCTGGCTCCGGAACAGGGATTCCTCCCCCGTGTTGAACAAGATCAACTGATTCTTCGCTCTGGTCGCCCCCACATAGAACAATCTGCGTTCTTCCTCGAAGGTTTCCCGCTCCTTATCCAACATACGCTTACCGCCCTTCGGAACCTCCTCCGGGAAAATGCCGTCCTCCACATCCATCAGATAAACGGTGTCGTACTCCAGTCCCTTGCTGGCGTGGATTGTCGACAAAATGAACGGGCAGCCGGCATCTGACTTTTTCTCAGCAAAAATACTCTGCAAAAATTGCATCCGCTCCAAAAAAGCCTGCGGAGATTCCTCTCTTGCACCAACCGCCTGCAGCAGAAAGATTTTCCCATCTTTCATTTTGTTTCTCTTCAGATAGTCCCCATATCCCATATAACGGACGATTCGCCGGATTGCCCTGTCTCCCGGCTCCTCCAGCATATTTCTAAGGTGCGTCCGCACCGCACGCAGACTGCCTCTGGTATGTTCACTTACCCCCGCGAAATCAATGGCAGCATCCAGAACGGGAATCTCCCTTTGCCTGCTGATTTCACAGATTGTAAAAGCGTCCTGCTTTTTCAGATAAGTGCCTATCTTGTAATAAACCTGCAAAAATGCCTCCACATTGTCAGGTTCCAAAGCCAGCCGCATAATATTTTCAATATCCAGAACAACTCTGTTTGTAAAAAATGTCGGCTCCATATTCCGTATCCGGTAAGGAATGTTTCCTCTCTCCAGCAAATCCACAAGGGGAACAACGCTCTCATTATCCCGGTAAAGCACCGCCGTCTGCGTCTTGCAGTCCTTTGCTGCCTGCGCCAGATAAGCATACTGTGCCCTGCGCCCCTTTAAAGGAATGACCCGTATTTCCGATTCCGCCTCTTTCGTAGCTTTCATGTGCTTTTTATGGCGCTTTGTGTTCCTCTGAATAAACCGGTCTGCCGCCTCCACAATGACGGCATTGGAACGAAAATTTTCCTCCATCATAAGCACCTTGGCATGCTCATGGTTTTTCTCAAAGGAAAGCAAAGCCTCCGGGTAGGCGGCGCGGAATCCGTAAATGCTCTGATCCTCATCTCCTACCATAAAGAGATTTCCCGTCTTTGCTGCCAAAAGTTCAATAATGGCATGCTGGATTTTGGAGGTATCCTGCGCCTCATCCACGCAAATATAGGGATATTCGTCCTGAAAATGCTTCCGCACCTCCGGGATTTTCTGCAGCATATTGTAGGCATAAATCATCTGGTCGTCATAATCCATCCAGCCCCGTTCCCTGAGCTGCCTGCAATATTCCTTATAGACAGCCAGAATCTGAATCCCCGCATCCGCTTCCAGTGCCTTGATTTCTTTCTCTGCAAGCATCCGGTTCTTGATATAAGTAATCAGAGTTTGCACATTTTTCAAATCACTTTCCGTGGGATACTCGTTCTCTATCTGCTGATAAATCTGCGATAACATTCCTGCCGTCTTTTTCTCGTCCGTCACCAGTTCAAAGGCTTCCCTGCCGAATACACGGCTGCAGTAGGCAATCACCTTTGCGCAGATTCCGTTTATGGTACGAAACTCCAGACGCTGCGCCATTTCCTCACCGAAAAATCCGGCAAACCGAGACGCCATATCCCTTGTCGCCGCCACGGTATAGGTGACGGTAAGTATTTTTTCCGGCGCAATGCCGCAGCAATAAATCATATATCCAAGCCTTGCCACAAGCACCGTTGTCTTGCCGCTGCCCGGTACAGCAAGCAGCAGGACGGCGCCATCCACTGCCCTGACCGCCTCCTGCTGCTGTACATTCAATCGGACCGGAAACCGGTCACAAAATTCTTTCCACTGCATCTTTCATCCTACGCTCAATCAAGTTTAGAAATCTTTTTTTAAAATAAACCCTGTATCAGAATAATCAAAATCAGCACCGGTAATACAAACTGAAAATACGGCTTTAATTTCTTTGCAATTTTCAGACCTTTTCCGGTATTTGCCTCCTCAATGTACTTGTCAAATCCCCAGCCCCACTTCGTCACACAGAACAAAAGATAGATCAAGGAGCCGATGGGCAGCAAAAGATTACTTACAATAAAGTCCTCGCTGTCAAGCACATCGCGTCCGCCGATAAGATGCAGTCCGCTCCACAAATTGTAACCCAGCACGCAGGGCATACTTGCCGCCATAATCACAATGCAGTTAATCAGTGCGGCTTTCTTGCGGCTCCAGCCAAACATATCCATGCAGAAAGACATAATATTTTCAAAAACGGCAATGACCGTGGAAAAGCTGGCAAAGGTCATAAACAGGAAGAACAAGGCTCCCCAGATGCGTCCACCCGCCATATTGACAAAAACATTGGGCAGCGTGATAAAAATCAGGCTAGGCCCGGCATCCACTTCCACTCCATAGCTGAAACATGCGGGGAAAATGATAAAACCCGCCATAATGGCAACAAATGTATCCAGCGCACAGATGCGCACGCCCTCCCCGGCAAGGGAATGGTTTTTGTCCATGTAACTGCCGAATATCTCCATGGCAGCCACTCCAAGGCTCAGAGTGAAAAAGGACTGGTTCATTGCCGCCGTAATCACATTTTTCAGTCCAACCTCTCTCACGGTATCCATGTTCGGAACCAAATAAAAGCGGACTCCTTCTCCCGCGCCCGACAGGGTAAAGCTGTGAACGACCAGCACAAGAATCAATAGTAACAGCGCACTCATCATGTATTTGCTGATTTTTTCCAAACCATTCCGGAGTCCGCGGCTGCAGATGAAAAATCCTGCCACTACCGTCAAAATCATCCAAAATGTCATCTCTTTCGGATTGGAAAGCAGATTGCCAAAGGCAGCTCCCGTCTGCACCGCAGTCATGCCTGCCGCAAACTCCCCTTTGACAAATTTATAAAAATAAGTAACCATCCACCCGGACACCGTGGTGTAGTACATCATCAGCATATAGCAGCCAAAAATGGCAACCCATCCATGGATATGCCACTTTGTCCCCGGCTTTTCCAGTGCCTTATATCCCAAAACAGCGCTTTTCCGGCTGGCACGTCCCACCGCAAGCTCCATGGTCAAAACCGGAAGCCCCATGATAATCAGAAAGAGCAGATAAAACAATACAAAAACCCCGCCACCGTTCTGTCCCGCCACATAAGGAAATCTCCATACGTTTCCAATACCGATTGCACAGCCTGCGCTTACCAAAAGAAAGCCCAGACGTGACTGAAATGATTCCCGACTCATAATAACTACTTCTCCTTTTTCTACATGTAAAAATGGGCGGTACGAAATGCTGCACTGCCCTGATTATAACATATATGTCTCCCATTCTCCAACACTTTATATGCAATCCCCCATATGAACCGGGATCTCTTTTTCACAACATTCAACCGAAACGGCTCCCTTGGATAAAAACAACACAATGGTGGAACCGCCGAATTCAAAATACCCCTTTTCATCCCCCGCCTGCACATACCACTTGCCGGAGAGACGTTTTTTGTTTGTGATTTTGCCAACCAACAGCGCTCCTATCTCCATCTGCACCATTGTTCCGAAGCGCTCTGTGCGGATAACCTGATACTCCCTGCTGTTTTGCGCAAACACCGGCACGGAGCAAAGCGCAACCGGTCTCACACAATGTAACACTCCCGGAATCTTTTTTTCCGACAAAACCCTGCCCTCCGCCGGGTAGCAGTACCGGTGATAATTCGCCGGAGTCAGCCGGAACACCAGCGCCTTTCCGCCTTCAAACCGTGCGGCAAGACTCTTATCCTGTAACAAATCTTCCACCGAATATCTCGTATGCTTGATGGTAAACTCGGAATCTTTTTCAATATCCATAACTGTCAAAAAACCGTCGCAGGGACTGATCAGATGTCCCTCCGTAAACTCAAACCGCTCTCTTTTGTGCTTTCTGGTAAAGAAATCATTGAACGAATCAAAGCCGTCCTGCGGGATTTCAATACCGCTCATGTCAATTTTGTGCTTTTTTATGTAATAGAATACGAGCCATCTCGACGCACCGGAGGAAAGAAATTTTCCCACCACACGGGAAACACACGGCTGCACCAGCGCCTTTAAGAACAATCGTCCGACAACCGTTCTGTACAAAAAACGTAAAATCAGTGGTTCTTTCATACCATGTCCCACCCCATGGAGAGCACCATTCCTGCCACCTCAAGCACTCCCAACACAAGAATACAGATTTTTCCTATTACTCCCGGCTTCCTGATTTCCACAGGTGCCAGAAAGCCGGCTCCCATCAGTGCCAGTACCACAGAAAAACAAGCCGTGTTTTTCCACAATCCGCCCTGATGAAGCAGATAAACCACCGGCAGGATAACCGCTATGGTCGTAACCGGAACCCCAAGATAGCTCGTTCTTTTTTCACAGGTCTGATCCTGTCTTTCCTCCTCCAACACATTAAAGTAGGATAGCCGAATCAGTGCGCAGAGAACAAACAACGCGCAAATCATGCCGGTGAGAACACTTTTTTCAGAAATCATATACACAAAAATTCCGGGCAGCACCCCGAAGCTAATCAAATCGCTCAGGGAATCTATCTGAATTCCGAAACGCTTTTCCCCCGCCGTTCTCTCCTTGGTGGAAGCCACCGTTCCGTCGAACATATCGCAAATGCCCGCCATCATCAGGCAGAAAATTGCCTGCCAGTAAGACTGCCCGATTCCTTTCAAAATGCCGACAAAGGCAAAAAGCATACCACCGTATGTCAGAATCACCGTGTAATCGTAGTATCCAAGTGCTTTCTTTTTCATCCCGCTCCTCCTATCGTATCATTCCAAATATAATGCTGTACACCAAAATGCACCATGGTTTCCCCAAAATGATAATCCAGATAAACTTTCTTCTGTCCATCTTTATCAGGCCGGAAAAATAGCATAAAAAATCATCCGGAAACAGTGGAAGCAATGTTGCTATAAAAAGAAACCAGTCATAGGACTTGCTCTTTTCTATGCGTTTGCTCCACTTGTCGTATTGTTTTTGCGGAAACATTGCCAGCACAATGTCCATTCCGTACCGCCTCGCCAGAAAATAAGCGATAATGGAACCGGCACTGATACCGATATAATTACATAAAAATCCCACCACAGGGCCGAATGCCACCGCTCCCGCGGCGCAGCCGAGATAACCCGGCAGCACCGGAACCACCACCTGAAATGCCTGAAATACCGTGAGGATTAACGGCGCCACAATTCCAAAGCTCTGCATGTACGCCTGAACGTCACCCACAGAGGTAAATCTCTGGTTAAAAAACTGTTTTACAAATATCAGCACTACGACGACAAATCCCACAATCGTCCATGCCTGAATTTTTTTACTCATGTGAAAGCCTCCTGTCAATCCGGTTTGCCATCCGCATCATTTTATCCGCATACCATGCGGCGAACCCGCTGCTTTTCACAAACCGGTAGCTTGCCTCCGCCAATGCCACTCCCCCTATCACATCAATAATTACATGCTGTTTTGTCGTGAGAGTGGACAGATAAATACTTACCGCAATGACCGCCGAAGCAGCCCGGTACCATTTGGGTATTTTCGGATTGTGCCTTACCGCGATGACGCAAAAGCAGCTGGTCAGACAATGAATGGACGGAAACAGGTTGTCCGCCGCGTCCGTCTGATACAACCAGACCATCAGCGCATCCCAGAACGTTTTCCCTTCCACCACCGGCCGGATATTGGTTGTCGGAAACACGCAAAAACACAGCAGACATACCAGCTTTGCCAGAAAGTCCGCGCTCATCAGCCGAAAGGCTTCCTCTTTTTCCTGCCTGCACCCAAGGATGTAATTGACAATCCAGAACAGATAGCAGCCTAAATAAATACTGATTGTCCACGGCAGGAACGGAATCTTGTCGTCCAGCGGATTGGACAGATTATAGTGAATCCGTCCGCTTGTCCATAACCTGCTGCCGTAGTAAGTCACTGCATTTACAACGACAGCCGTAAGTAACGGCAGATACATTTTGTTTGGTATTATTTTCATTCTTTTCATACCTGTTACTCTAACGCAACTTTCTAAACATTTTCTAAAGTATTTTCTTAAAATATAAAAAAAGGATGCAAATCTTTTTCTTAAGGTTTGCATCCTTGGTTTGTGTTTTGTTTGCAGTGCGGTTCCTGCTTGCAACGTGGTTCCCGTTCGCAATCTATTTATTTAGCCGGCGCTTCTCTGTTGTTCCTCTACAATCGGCAGTCTTTTTGCTCTTGTGATGTAATAGACAATGACAAGGAATACGGAACATGCTATCCATGTAACCGGCTCCGCCATCGCCGCCCCGCGATACCCGATAACCGGTATCAGCCAGAACGTCACAATGACTTTAAATGACAGCTCGATTCCGCTGGACAAAAGCGGTATCATTTTGTAACCGATTGCCTGCATGGACGTTCTCATGACGAACAGCACGCCGAGTGGAAGCAGGCATGCCGTGCTCCATCCAAGACTCAGCATGGCATTATCGACAACTGTGGTATCGTTCGTTCCGATTAACAGACGGATTAACAACCGTCCGCCAAAAATCGTGATAAACGCTGCCACCGCCGCCCATGCCAAATCCAAAACCACCACAGACTTTAAGGTGTCCCGAATCCGCTTCATCTTGCCGGCGCCAAAATTCTGTCCCACAAAGGTGGATGTTGCCGTTGAAATCGTTGACAGAGGCATCATGAAAATCTCAATAATTCTTCTTGCCGCCGTGTGCGCCGTAATAATTCCGGTTCCCAAATGATTGATTCCGCGCTGCAAAATAATGGAACCGATAGCGAAAATAGAAAGCATGGTTCCCATGGACAGTCCTGTGGAAAGCATTTCCGCCATCAGCCCTCTCTCCGGCTTCCACTCGCCTCTCTTGGGGAGAAAATCCGGATATTTGCGCCAGATATATGCCATACATAACAGCGCAGACACCGCCTGAGCAATCACCGTTGCAAGTCCCGCGCCCATGACTCCCATGCCAAATCCCATAATGAATAACATATCCATTCCAAGATTCAAAATGCACGATATAATCAGAAAATACAGCGGAACCCTGCTGTTGCCGATGGCTCGCAAAAATCCGGCACACATATTATAGGCAATGGTTGTCACCATACCCGCCATAATCACAAAAATATACTGGTATGCCTGTTCAAAAATTTCCTCCGGTGTGCTGAGAAAACCGAGGAATGCCCGCAGTAACGGCAGCACCAGCAAAGTCAGCACAATAGTGATTCCCACGTCCAATAAAACCATGGCTGCCACGGCTTTTCGCAGCTTATCGTATTCCTTTGCCCCAAAAATTCTGGACACTACAATTCCATACCCGGAATTTAATCCGTTTGCAAAGCTGACAATTAACGAGTATAACGCCGAGGTCGCGCCAATTGCCGCAATGGCTTCGTCCCCTAAATTGTACCCGGCTATCATGGTATCGATAATATTATATGCCTGTTGGAACAACGTACCGATAAACAGCGGAATGGCAAACTGTATAATCAGTTTCAGAGGTTTTCCGGTAGTCATATCCAATGTGCGTGCATCTTTTTTCAAGCTCAATTCGCCACCTCTTTCTTTTGCTCCTCTTTTATCTTCTCAAATGTCACCGTCTGTTCTTTCATAGAAATCTTTCCGACCCTATAACCATAGTTTAACAGTTCCTTTTTGTAGGTCAGAAAAGAATGGTCTATCGGCAAACCCGCAAGCTTCTCTATCTCGGCATAGGTCAGTTTAAAGTTGTCCGTGCCGTTTTCCTTTATCCAATTCCACAGTGCATCATATTTGCTCATCAAAACTACCTCTTCTTTCGGTGTGCAGATAATTTCTCATACGGACTCTCTATCATTGCCATCGGCATAAACCTTCCTGTTACTTCCACCGGTTCTCCAAATTTATATTGCATCAACATAGTCCCATGAAAATAAATACCACTCCTACCGGTAACTATAACCCCAAAAGCTCCAATGTTGGCTTTCTGTTTTTACGTATCCCTTCTTCAATTTCCATCTTATTTTTCTCTATATAGTTCACCTGTTTAGCGTTTACTTGTTTTACAGTCTTGATTTGATATGCCCAACGGGGCTTAACCGGATCCTTTATCTCCATTGTCCTGTATGCCTCCATAGGTTCCCAGTATTTTTTTGCAATAACAGTATGTGTAGTAAATTTATTTTTGTTTTTATTAACCAAATTGCATAATACAAGATATTTTTCTCCACGAAAACCCGCCTTCCGCTGGTTTTCTATATCCTCATGCGCAGTAACCCATGTAAGATATCTATTATAATCCAAATCTTGCGTATCATATTGGGGTTGTATCTTTCTAGGAAATAATTCAACAATTATCCAATTAAATGCCTTTCTATCCTCTGCTCCTTTCTTATTATATGTGCTAAGAGAAATAACATCAATCCATTTTCCCTTAGTTTCAATAGCATCTACTATATCTCTTACAACGAAAACTGCTGCCGACTCCCCCCTCTCAATGTAGCTTATATAAGCAGCATCCTTTTTCCAATCGCTTTTCTCTGTCACAACTGTTCCTCCTTTGTTTTATAATCAAACCATTTACAAATATATTCTTCTTAAAATGCCCTAATATCAACTTAAGGTGTACAAATAGAATGCTTTCCTAAATCGGCATAAATTTTGACCACCAATCATCATAAGGTGTTTTAGGAATCCCCAATACATACGGTGTCACAATAATTTTCTTCAGTTTTACGTCTATATTTGTAATAATACCAAGTCCGGCAATATCTATCCATCCTCCTCTAAAATTTACGAAAGCTGTCGTTGTTGCCAACCAATTAGGGTCAATTGTTAAGTACCTTCTTACCCCACCATTATCATTGTACAAATGTGCATCTTCTTCCAAATCGCCCTTCGGATAATATTTATTTTGCATAACTATATCTACAGTGGGCACATTCTTCGTTCGGAATTTATCATTAATTTCTACAATCTGTCCTACACACAATTTCTGTAATTTTGTATTAAAAGGAACCGCATGAAAAGATAAAACATTCATTAAACCGCTCACTTTAGACATTAAATAATTTAAATCCCATCCTAAACTATGTAAGCATTTCTCCTTTGGTACATTTCCCTCAAAGCTAATACCTTTTAGGGCTGCCAGAATTTCAATTCTCGGTATATTCATATAATAGATTTGAGAAAAATTTACTTTCCATGGCTCTCCTAAATTCATTCGCGCCCTTACTTCCTCTTCATGGGCTTTTTTATATTGGTGCACTAAGTCCTCCGGATATTTTTCAGGAAAATCATCAATTATTTTATGGTGTTCAGCACATAACAATATTAAATTCTCTTCGCCATCAATGTCTCCCCAAAAATCTGCTCTCCGCCTTGGTCCCCCTTCATTCCTTGCAACAATATGACATATTTCTCCTTGAATGTTCCCATCTTGTCCAATTAAATCTCTTTCACATCCCGAAAACGCGCATTTTCCTCCTGATTTTCCCCATAACATCTTTTTTGTTTTTTCAGTATAGCTCATTTGTACCCTCCCCAAAAGTTACTTTATGAAATTCGGTCAAGCCTACTTAAAATATTCTCTAAGTCGCAATTTCTATTCTGCCATCATACACTACTTCCCGCATATGAACTCTGTCAAAAAAATGTGTTTGTCGCATTGGCAGCAGTTTTTGTTATGAATATATACTATTATATTTTATTTTTGAGTTAACTATCAACCACTTCATTTTCAGGTTTATATTTGTCATTAAATAAATCTATATCATTATAAACCCACAGACTCTCTTCCTTTGCCTGACACGTAATCCTAGTTGTAAATCACTTCTGATGTTCCTATACTTTTAATTTTTAATCGTAATTTCTTTATTATCAATATACCCCAACACTATCCTACAAATCAAATACTTTTATTAGCTCTGTCCGCAAAAAACCTCCAAATCTTTTATAGACTTGGAGGCTTGGTTCCTAAGTTGCTTCTACTATCTGCGACTTGAAAATTAGGTCATTTGCAAACTTTTGTCTTTTTACAAGGATGCCGTATAATGGTTTTCCACTTTTCCGGTGCCACCTTCCTTGCATCCGACATATAAATTTCATGGTGCAGACGTGTGCTGTTTATATCCGTTTCATAGCCCTGATCTTTCAAAAATGCATCCATGATTGCAACGGACTCAGGCTCCCTGTCAAAGGGTCCGACGTGCATCATTTGTACGCAAAGACCTTCTTCTATGGTCAAAAATTCTGCTTTTTTGCAATCTACCTTTTTCTTGCGGGTTGCAGTCTCTACCGCCCACTCAAAATCTTTCTTAGTCACAAAATCAGGCAATCGAATGACAGAAATCCAATGAAAGGAATCTTTCCTTCCATAATCCACACCCTGAATATTTTCCTGCCACCAAAAGCCCTCCAACGGCGGGACAACATATTCAAAAAAGCCCTGTATTTTGTAATCTGTTTTATAACTCATTTTTAATGTGTATGCCACGGCATACAAAATTCCGATTGCCTGCTGGTATTCACCGTCCGGATTATTGGGGTTTCCCTGCCCCCAAACCGCAATATAATTTGCTTTTGGCACATTTACAATCTCCGGCTGGTTCTTGGGCATATAAAATTCTCTGTATTCTTTCTTAAAATCAAATGCCATCCCGCTTACACCTCCTTTACATAATAGGAGCCGTATTTCGTTCCGTCATGTCCTACCAAAAACTCATCCGCTAGACAGAACCCCGTCTGTTCCAAAGCCGCAATGCGCTCCTTTGCAATAGGTACTGCTTTCGTTGCTATTTTGTCACACCCAAACATTTCCTTTGTTTTCGGAAGAATAACCGCCAAAATATCCTCTATTACATTCTGTTTTTCGTAATCACTCCGCAAGTCAAGCCGGAGTAATCCGCATTGATTAAAATAGTCATCCGCTTTTCGGTTAAACAACTCCATCGTACCGATTGCACTGTCTGATTTTTTATCTACAACAGCCCATCGCACATAATACCTTTTTTCGTACTCTTCCTTCCAAAAGGAAATTAAATTTTCTATTTCCTCTATGGATACAAAATAAAAACCATTGGCACAATTATCACTGTTAAAAAACGGTACGGCTGCTTCGTCCGAATATACCCGGAGCAAAGCCTCTGCATCTGTCTCTCTGTTGATTTCTCTCAGTAAAAATCCGGTGCTTTCCATAACGGGAATCTCGTCATATACATCCCTTTTCATTCTTTTAGTAACCCTCCTATTCTAATATGTGTAGCAGCATTTTCTTCTGCTGCACATATTATCTCACGCAAACTATGACATATGTGTGTCATAGTTTCCCGTATAAAAAAAGAATTTCTTCCGCACGCTTTACTACACTCTCTTTTATATGCTCCGGTTCTATGATTTCAACCTCTTTTCCCTGTGACAATACAACACCTATCCACCATTGTTCGTTCTCAACCACCTGAATTTCCATAATGGCTGAGCCGTCAACCTGCAGTTCAAGCACTTTCCCATGCAAATATTCTTTTATCCTGTGTATCGCATTGCCATGACAGCACAACCGGATGGTTGTAGATATATCTTTTTTCTGATAGGTATTGTCACATTCCTGCAATATCTCTTCTGCCGGCATATGCTCTTTGGAAAATGCTTCTTCCGTTACGAAAACACCTTCCATGCGAACCAGCTTATAAATGCGATAATCCCGTTTTTCCTTATCGTATGCCAGCATATACCAACTATACCACCGATAAATAACGGCAACCGGTTCTACGCAGTGCTGCTTCGTTTCGCCCATGTTGTTTGTGTAAGAAAACATAAGTACCTGTCTGTTTCTTACCGCCTCCTGCAACACTTGGAGCACAGTTCCGTTGCCCTCTCTCAATGCAGAAAAATCCAAAATGATTCCCGTGTTCCCCGGTTTCGATATTGCAGATATTTTTTCATAAATATCTTCCGCAATGGGACTTTGGGTGACCGTCTTTAATCCCTGAATCGCTGTCGCTATATATGCGTACTCATCCTCCGACGCCAGTTGGGTGTTCATTTTGAATTGATTTAAAATTTCATATCCTCCATTGACTCCTGTCAGTGCACAAATAGGGATACCCGCCTGACACAGTGCATCTATATCCCTTTGAATCGTTCTCACAGATACCTCGAAATGCTTTGCGAGCTCCGACGCTGAGGTTCTGCCATGATTCAGCAGATACAGTGTCAGTGCATATAATCTGTCTGTTTTCATTACACCTCACCTATAATCCATCTGTTTTTCAAATGTCACCGTCTGTTCTTTCATAATAATCTTTCCGACCTTATGACTATAGTTTGACAGTGCCTTCTCCCCTCTTTATATTACACCCGCACTCCCCACACGAAAACCACTTCTTAACGTATGTTTAAACTATATTTTTTCACTGACATATATTGAAATCTTTGATTGGATTACATCCACAGTTTCTTCCAGACTTTTTTCTCCGTTAAAATAATATTCCGCCTCTTCTAAGAAAACATTATAAATTTTAGGTTCCATATGACTGGCAATCTCTGCCCCTTCTATCAGAGAAATCAGTCGTTTTGCCTGTTCAGCAGAAATACAATAAATGTCAATTTTCTCTTCTCCTTCAAAAATGACTTCCTGTTTTACTACCGGTTGCTGTGTTCCGTCCGCTTGCATTTCATATTCAATCTCTAATGCCTGATCGATTTGTTTTTCTAATACCTCCCGGCACATAGGAAATCCTGATGCCAATTCTTCTTGTCCCGGCACACTTAAGCATTGAGAAATAAAACTCCATGCCGCTTCTTTATGCGAACTATTTCTACTAATGGCAAGCGTGGAACCACAGGATTGAATCATCGTACCGCTGGTTCCTTCTACCGGAAAACCAATAAAAGTTATCTCCTGCTCATTAAAAATATATTCGACCTTACACATATCATAAACCGAACGTATATTTACCGGCAAGAGTAAAGCCCCATCTTCTAAAAAAATTTGTTTTGTCGAAAAATCCTCTGTAATTTCCAAGCGCTCAGGAAATTGGTTGCAAAACCGTAATACATCACTAAATTCCTTTCCGTCAAAATTACACTCTCCGGTTTCCCAGTTTATATAATATTCCATGCTGCCGGCTAAAATTGTACCTAAAACATCCTTTTTAAAGGCGCCCGGATATAAGAGTCGTTCCTTCGCCTGACCTTGATAGCAATCCATCATCTCCTCGATAGACCAGCTGCTATGCCCTTCTAAGTTTTGTGCAGTTCCCACAAAACTTTTTAATGTAAAGCTAAGCGGTATTGCATACAACTTTTCTTCATAGGAAAAAGCATTTAGCACATTTTCAAAATACTTGTTTTCCTCCTCACCCATGTAGGAAAATAAATCTTCCGTATATCCTCCCACTATATCACTGGTTGTAAATCCGCTTCCAAAATCAATGATGTCCGGTCCCTTTCCCAATGCAATTTCTCTTTGCAGCAAAAGAATTCCATCCTCGTCCGGTTGTTCGGATCTCTCATAGCTTTTCATTTCAATTTGATATTCATGTTGTCCTTGATTGTATCTCGCCACTTGTTCCCGTATATACGGAGTATCATCAAAGGACGCCAGTACCAGAACGTTTTGCTTTGCAGCTTCTTTTCCTGTATCATTCCCACACGCGGTCAAACTCAATGATAACACTAAAAAACATGTCATTGTTAGTATTGTGTTAATTTTATTTATATATAATCTCAAAAAATATCCTTCCCTTTCCTTGAACATCTGGCAATTTCATTCCCCTTTAAAATCAACCTTTATTTTCCTGCCGGTATATAGTAGAAAATAGTTTCCCCGTTTTGCTGCTCCATAATACAGGCACGTCCGTCCGCAAGAATGCCATAGCCGGCTATTTCTGTTCCGCTTACGGGCAAATCTGTGCCTGATATTCGATTCTCTATATCATTTTCATTGCAGGCAAATACACCGCTCTCTTTATTTATAATTAATACTTCCGTGTCCGTTCCGGAAAAAACACCTGCATAAATTGCCGTAGAAGAAGGGAGCTGTATATCACTTGTACGAAAACTGTCTTTTTCCAATTTTGCTAACTTTCTGTCCCCATTATCATTTTGATAGGTACAGTAGATACTTCCTGATTTTCCGATTCCGATTCCCTCTATCCAGCCCTCGCATATAGTAGCCTTTCCTTTTGTTCCATCGTTTAATATCTGAACCATTTCTTTTTCATTTTCAATATAATAATTTCCTTCTAAATCAGCCGCAAAACAAAAAGGTCTTTTTCTCTCCGATGAAAACAAATCCGATACATTTATCTCCTTTACACATTGACCCTCGCTATCAACAACTGTAATGAAACTCTTTTCATATGTAATCCGGTCAAAACTCTGACCATCTAATTCAATTTCTTCCACACTCATCCACAGTATATGGCATTGTCCGTACTTATCAACGAACATATTAAACGGACGCATCCCCTCATCCATTTCCACAACAAATTCTTCAAATCTTTCATCTTCTTTTTCCATATACCCAAGAAAATAATTACCATCTTCCTTTATTCCGCAAACATATAACATGTTTCCACCTGTGGCAAATATAGACTTGGTAAAACTTTCTCCCGCATAATTAGTCGTAACATTCTTATCCGATATTTCCGTATCTGTTACTTCCATAACTTCTTCTGTTTTTTCATCTGCCGAAGTTTCTGTTTGTACACTTTCAGCATGACTCTGGAGCGTATTGGACTTTTCTGCCGTATTCTCCCCACACCCGGCAAAAAATATCATCATGGCAAAAATAACAAACATGTATGCTGTCTTTTTTTTCATAGCTGTTGTCTCCTTAAATTAAAGCTGCTACAGCTCGTAGCAGCTTTATAAATTATGGATTATATCTTGTATAATGATGATCCACATAACCATAGGTTCCTGTTTTGATTCTCTTCATATAGTTATATTCCGGATCGGAACCAAAGATATCAGGATAATAACTTATCTTCTCTCCATCGTACATCAGCTCTAAAACAGCACCACCTGTCCACCCTTCTTGTCTTAACCTTACGCCATTTCCATTCACATATTTAGTCTGTGCTGCATTTACTGCTGCATTAACCGGAACAGATGGTATGACTGAAAGCAGTGTAACCACCATAGAAAAACAAATCATCAACCTTTTTACTAACTTCATCTTCTTCATGTAAATAACTCCCTTCATACTACTACAAAATACTTGTGTCAATTATTAGTAACAATATTGTTCAACCGATATAAAGTTTACCGCACCTCCCATCCATAAAATATCGGTGAAATTGTAACTGCTTCTATGAATAATGGCATCGCAATAAGCCATCTCATATTTAATTCCGGATAACAAAACAAGAGCAACACCGCAATTCCTGTAACAATAAGACTTCCTATTCTTTTTCTGACTAAAATTTTAGAATCATAAATTGGATTAACCTTCGAATTACGTGGCGCATACCGAACCATTTCATATACGGAATACACCGATATTACTCCCCAAATCCACTTGGAAAAATTCTCATCCACCCTGAACATAAAGATTGGGCACATACAAATAAATAACATAACACAAAAGCATCCCAAATCTGTCTTACAATGAACGCCGCCCGCAAAATGTCTAATACCGCAAAACACAGACAACGCAACTACTACTTCTTGAAAATATCCAATGACATATCCTATCATGAAAATCATGATTACCTTTAGAAAAGTGTTTAATATAAGCTGAATCCCATACTTAACGATAGGATATTCTTCTTCAGCAAACTGATAATTCTGCTTACACCACTCTATAATCTTGTCACTAATTTTCTTCATGTTTTTCCATTAAGACCCGTAATTCTTTCGGGACTTCCACCTCATGCACTCCACACGGAAAGCTTTTTCCTACAGAATGATATGCCTTGTTGATTGCTAACTCCACCAATTTTCTTGCAATTTTAGTTTTTAATCTTTTATCTTTCATTTTCATAGTGCTTTTTTCCAATCTTAAGTTATTGCATTACTTTATTATATTTGTTACACTGTCTCTAGTGATTAAATATAAATTACCACAAGTTCTGTCAATAAAACCATTTTCTTCCTATTCGTATTGTTTTGTGACATGAACGTAATTTTAGCGAGGCTTTTCATGAATATTTTGATATACTTATTAAGTACTGTATATATGGGCATTGGTTTTACCGGTCTCCTCTTCCATAAAATGAAACCATTTTTCTACTTTCTATTAACCGTACACCTTTTCATAGTGAATGCAGCATTAAGTCCACTAATAGGTCAGTTCGTCACCCTTCCATTAGTGGTAATTTCTATTACCATTATCTATTGGGGATGTAATAGAAATATCTGGGAGGTAATCTTTTCTCTAACGGGGTACCTGTTCGCAGTATTACTAAATCATTTGGCAACCGTTCCTCTGACACTCCTGAATATTCCTATGAAGGATATCCAGACGGAATATCCGATTCCCTTTCTCCTCACGATGTGCATAGGAACCATATGTATTCAACTTCCGTTCAAAAAATACTGCTTACACCCCAAACTCCCTTTCCTTCATGAATGTCCTAAGAAATTGCAGTTTATTTTTCTGTTACAACTTTTAGTGTGTGTAATATTAATTACTGTCAACTTTATATATGGTGAATATACAGGCTACCCCATAGAAGTCCTGTCCTTTAATGGTATTGTTGTTTCCATTTTTACTATATTCACCTTATTCCTATTCTATTGTTTATACCAGCTTCTTCAGGAAAACTATGAGTTAAAATTGCATCAAAAAGAACAGGAAGCAATGAAAGATTATACCGAGAAAATGGAATGCTTCTATGAAGAATTTCGAACTTTCCGGCATGACTATAAAAATATACTTTCCACCTTAGGATACTATATAGAAGAACAAAATATATCCCAGCTACAGTCCTATTTTCAAGAAAAAATATTGCCTTTCGGAGAAGCATTATCCTCTGACAAATTTGCCATGGGTAAACTTCATCAGATTGAAATACCGGCAATCAAAAGCATCCTTTATGCCAAATTACTCTCTGCTCTGAATAAAGGCATACCCATTACCTTGGAAATAACTGACACGTTAAAGAACATCGGCATGGATGAGTTAGACATATCCCGTATCCTTGGAATTCTTTTGGACAATGCTTTGGAAGCATCCGTTCAAACTGAGGATAAACTTTTTTCAGTTACTATCGTGGTTACCGATACAACTGTTCTATTCTCCATCATAAACAGTTGTCCCTTCATACAAGTACCACTCTCTAAACTATCAGAAAAGGGATATACCAGCAAAAAAATGCACGACGGTCTAGGGCTTTATACCGTACAAAATATTGTTGCCGCTCTGGACAATGTCTCCTATATCATGCAGTACGATGGTCTTTTCCGACAGACACTTGAAATTTCAGATTCATAATACCAAATAACGAAAGAAGGTCCTCTAATGATTTCTGTTTATTTATGCGATGACGAACCAATCTGGCTGAACCGCTTGCACAAAGCTATTGTAGATTATCAAATCAAGAGCGATTGGGAACTGGCTATCGCACATCAAACCACCTCACCGGAGCAATTACTACACTATCTCTCAGAACACCCGCCACTGAATGGCATTTATTTCTTAGATATTGATTTCAAGGCCTCTATGGATGGTTTGGATTTAGCCAAACAAATCCGTAACATTGATCCTCATGCCTCCATTGTCTTTGTTACCACCCATGATGAAATGGTCATGGAGACCTTCCGCTTAAAATTAGAAGTACTGGATTATATTATAAAAGATGGAGCTTCCCTAACTGAGCAGCTATGTGCATGTCTGCTCCATCTTGAAGAAAAGTATCTGACAAATGCCAAGGCTTCTTCTCCGGCTATCTCAATACATGTGGCGTCCACTTATCACACTATTTTCCCGCAAAATATATATTATGTGGAAACCGTAAAAAATGCACATAAGCTAAGCATACACTTAGAATCAGCAATCTATCACATTCCTGAATCTCTATCCTCGCTGCGAAGCCGTCTGGACGATAATTTTGTGCAGTGCCACAAGGCATGTTTGGTAAATGTCTTCCACATTGCCAAGCTGGATTCCACAAATCGCCAAATAATTCTGGATAATGGTGACTGCTGTTCCTGCTCTGTCAGGGAGTGGAAAAAACTGGTTCGGAAATATCAGGATATATTTATCTTCAAAGCGTAAAAAGCGGAGGCATCACGGCCTCCGTTTTTTTTCATTAAATTCATTATTTCTCTCTCGCTCGATTGTTGTAGTATAGGGATTTTCCATAAATACAATATCCAACAAAATGTAAAAATCCTTTTTTAGGAGTGGGGATGCATAGATAAACTTATAATGGACTTTTTCAATCTTATTCTTTCCCTGACGCATCTGTTTCTCATGGGATTTAAACGGAAATATTTTTGCCGCCTCCATGACATACCGCTCCATGTCAATCCCATGCTCCACGATTATATCCATGTCTGTCGATAATCTTTGCGCGTGTTCCGTAAGTAGGAGAAGGCTTGTTCCGCCCTTAAAAATGAATCTCAAGCCTACTTGCGTTAATGCCTCCAGTAAACCAAATGCATACATTACCCGTTCCAACAGTCCCGGATCTTTACAGTATCTTTTTTGCAAAGCTCTAATGTAGTCCATGGTAAATATCTCTTTTGAAAGCACTATTCTTCCTCCCCTAACAGTACTTTAAATTAACATTTGTATTCTCTTTTAAAAATGCAATTAGTTCTTCATCCAAACTCCTACGTCTGGCATAACGAAACATCTTTGCTTCATCAATATAATATCTCTCAAATGCCTGCCCATAGATTCTCTGACCTGATTACAAAACTGTTGCTTGGTAAAGGTCCGATCTTTCGGAAAATATTCTACAACTTCCTTCATATCCATAGCACCACCTCATTATATTTTCGGCAATTTATTCTTTTTTTGCCAAAGTTAGATTCCTCCGATACTCCTTTTCCAAACTTTATATTCCTCTAATCCCCACACGAAAACCGCTTTCTACATTCCTATCGCTTATTCAAACAAACTAAGCTGGTTATCTTTTAATGACTTCACTTTTCTGTCTGTAATCTTATCATCCGAATCAACCTTTCCGCATAATAAAGGAGAATTTGGGTCATACTGCTTTGTGTTTTCTTTTACCCGTTCTTCACTAAAATTCGCGTAACAATATTTACAGCCATTGAGACAGGTATTATAAGTTCCCACTTCCACACTTTCAAAACAGCCACACTCCTCCCGCTGATTCTTATCCTTTTCTCCAATCAGCTTGCAACCCAGAATCTTTTCAATTAATTTTTTATCTATGCAGCTTCCATGCTGCACACCGGCTTTCTGTAAATCAATCTGCTCCGCACAGGATTCAATGATCAAATTGTATTTTGAAGCAATTTGCGCCATCCGGACTGCCAAATACAACATTTCTTCATTTGACAGTGTTCTAATGGCAAGGTCCCTCATATTTCGCTGCGTTTTGGCATACAAATCCACAAAAGAGAGAACTACTTTTTCCGTATAATCTGCAAGATTCTCCGATATTTCCTCAAAGGCTTTCAGATGATAGTCCATTGTATACTTCTGATTTACCAAGATAGGGTCATACCGCCATATTACTCTTTCTTTTCCTATCTTTTCAGATAGTTTCTGAAATGTAGGAATCAGTTCCTTACGTTTATTCGGAAGATTCGGTTCTATATCCTTTCCATATCCGTTTAAGGTGAATTGAAAATAATATGGATAATCTCTTAAATCCTCTAACTTATCCAGCATATTTGCCGGATTTTTCGTCCAGAACACAATACAATCCACCACTTCCGGGGATATATCTATTTTACTTATTTGATGCACATTCATCGGGTTTCTTACATATAAATATCCGTCTTTGATTCTGTTAACAAACCAATCAAAATAATAATTCGGTACATCTGTTCTTCGGCTTACGCTTAAAATCATACTGAATCCTTCCTGTTGAAAGTCAATACCTGAAAACGAACATTTCTTGCTGTTAATGCCGGACTCCTATTTAAGTTCTCGCAATTTCTGCAGCCACCATTATCCCCAAACTTCTTCCGCAATCTCTTTCACCAGCTTTAATTTCGCCCACTGTTCTTCCTCAGTAAGTTTATTGCCGATTTCACAGGAAGCGAATCCGCACTGGGGGCTTAAATACAGTCTTTCCAGAGGTACATATTTTGCTGCCTCGCGTATTCTGGCGATCACTTTTCCCTTATCCTCCAATACCGGAGATTTTGTGGTAATGAGTCCCAAAACCACCTTTTTATTCTCCGATACCTCGGACAAGGATTCAAATCCGCCGGAACGCTCATCATCAAATTCCAGATAATATGCCGATACATTTTCTTTGGCAAACAGTGTTTTCGCTACACTGTCATACGCGCCGCTGCTTGCATAAGTCGAATGGAAATTACCACGGCACACATGCGTGTTAATTACCAAATCATCCGGTTTTCCTTCGATGGCACGATTATTGATATTCAACAACTGTTCTTTTATTTTCTCAAGACCTGCCTCATCGGTTCCAAAAAGCATACATGCTCTCGGATCCACCAGCATTCCCCATGAGCAGTCGTCCAGCTGTATATTGCGGCATCCCGCTTCATACAAATCTGCAATTACCTTCTGATACCCCTTGGCTATGTCCTCCACAAGCTCATCCGTATTTTCATAATACTTTCTTGTATTTTCAATGGCAAAAGGCATAATCATCTGTTCCAAAAACTGCGCCGGTGCAGGAATTGTCTGTTTTGCTACCGTTTTTTCATCCTCTAATGCCTTGACAAATTTGAAGTGTTCTACAAAAGGGTGCTTATCCACATGTACTTTCCCTGTCAGATAAGTATCATCAATCATTGCAGCCTCACCGTGAAAGAGCAGACCTGTTTCTGTCTTGGAACGACCGATGCCCTCAAATCTCTTGAGGAGACGTTTCTACTCTGTCACCTTGTCCGCATACTTAATCCGGTAAATACGGCGCAGAGAGTCATTGATTCTCTCTTCCGAAATGGTTCCGTCCTGCACTGCCTGCAGCACTCCGTTGTACGCCTCTTCAAAATTTTCCGGCATAAGAATCATATCGCAGCCGGCACGCAGCGCCATCACTGCCGCTTTGTCGGAGGTGTAATATTCCGTAATCGCCGACATATTCATTGCATCGGAAATGATAACACCTTTGAAATTCATTTCGTTCCGCAAGGTATCCGTCACCACTGCGGAGGACAAAGAGCAGGGAGTGTTATCTCCGGTCAGGGCGGGTGCCGACAAATGTCCCACCATTATCATATCTGCCCCAGCATCAATTCCCGCCTGGAATACGGTAAATTCATTTGTTTTAAAATCTTCCGAGCTTCTGCCCGTAATTGCCATTCCGTCGTGGGTATCTTCTGTGGAGCTACCCATACCCGGAAAATGTTTCAGACAGGAAGTTACATTCTGGTCTTTTAATCCCTGCATCATAGAAGTCACATAAGGCGCCACGGTTGCTGCATCCGTTCCGTAAGAGCGGCTGCCCAAAGCGCTGTTGTCCACACTGTTAATATCTGCTACCGGAGCAAAATCCAGATTGAATCCCAGTACGGAAAGGTACGCACCAACGGTACTTCCCGCCTGATAAGCATTATTGGCATCTCCGGTCTGTCCAATCGCCTGTGCGGAATCCACCTTCGCTGCAAAACCTGCATCTGCAACACGGCTGACGCTTCCCCCCTCCTCATCCACTGCAATAAAAAGAGGATATTTGGTATACAGTTTCGTATTATCTATCATCTGCTGTAACTGCTCTTTGGATTGCATATTCTTGCTGAAATATACAATTCCGCCTACCGCATATTTTGCCAGCGCATCCCTCGTACCGTCCCCTGCCTGTATGGCAGTGGAAACTCCGGTAATGGATTCCGGTGTCACGATAAAGAGACCCGCCACCTTATCTTCCAAAGGCATTACCTCAATGCCTGCATTTACAATTTCATCCAGCTTCTGCTCCGGTGTCAGTTCCACCACCGGCTCCGTATATTCATCCGGCTGCTCCAGCGTCTCCTCTGAGGCAAGCATGGCGTCTATCCTGTCCTGCTGTTCCTGCTGCTCTTGTTTCTTATCACCCGCGGTTTTCATGAGGGCACTCACACCGAACACAATGCCGGCTGCCACTACCGCAATCAACACTATCACCGTAATATATGCCGCAACCTGACTTTTATGGCGTCTGCGCCGCCGTTCTTCTCTTTTATCCTGTTCTGTTTGATTCATTTATCTGACACTCCTTAAATTATAGTTTTATCGCATGTTGAAATTTATAATTATACTGGTTTTGTGCTCTTTTACTTTGTATTCACTGCTCTATGCTTCTTGGGGGACGCTTTCTTATCTGGTGTTCGCCACTCCATGCTTCTTGGGAGTTGCGCTTCCTTATCTTGGGTTCGCCACTCCATGCTTCCTTGACCTTGCTTTTCATTTTACATTAATTTATATGGTTTTTCTACAGGAAATAATTACTTTAATAAAAATTAAGGAATGAAAAGTTCCTTCCTGCCCCGGAAGCTTAAATAGTAAATTTCTGATTTTATTGTCATTGGCATGGTATTATTTCATTGCCACATAACCCGCACCGCAGGCTGCCACTGCTGCCTTTTTTACTTTGGATAAACCTCTGGTTGCCTTCTTTTCTTCTACTGCATTTTCATTTTTGCGCGTAATCTTTAATCTCCTTTTCTGTCTTGTTTTCTATTAAAACAGGCGTGTCCCGTAATGAAAGTAAGCCGAACCTTCCCCGCTGTGTTCCTGACTTAACCACCTCCTTTTTAAGCACAAAAAAACACCAGACCATTTTAGCCTGATGTTCTATTCATCCCAATAATCAAGTGACTCCTGTGATGTCGTTGAAATACCAAACAGTTTATACATAAAATCTTCCCTATCATCGAACATTTCTGCAATAATAATCTTATCTGTTTCAATTCTGCAAAACTTTCAAGACTTCTTGCTGCATCGGTAATCTGTTTCAAAGATTTTCTTGATACTTCCGAACCAAATTAACTTGTCAACCGCGCTCTCAATGTCTTGAGTTTACGTCTTACAATTTGCGAGTATTCGACTTTCTTCAATCTTGTACCCCCAATTCTGCCTCTAAGTCATCAGCGGATATTGTGCCTTCCTCACGAATGGAAATTTCTGCTTCATTCAATTTACTCATAAGCTGAAAGAGCGCTTTCTGTTTGTCAAGTTCATCTAACTCTTTCATATCTATGATTGCACATTGTCCATGCCCGTTACGGGTTAAATAAACTCTGTTACCATATGCCACCTCATTAATTACTGCTGTATAATTTCTCAAATCCGAAATAGGCTTAATATTCGGCATATCCATTCCTCCATTTCATACACAATAGTTTAATTCGTTTCATGCTAACTATATTATACACATCTGCCACAAATCATTCAACTTATTTGCATGTAAATTTACAGCAGTTTATATATAACCAGTTTTGCCAGTTACCTTTCTTTTATAGCGTACATATTTCAGGGGGATCTCTCCGCCATGCACCATGGCAGCATCGCTACATTGCCTTTTCAGTACCAACATCATGCTGCTACCTCTGCATTTCCCTTCCTTCACCAACATCATGGTGACACTGCTGCATCGGCTATTCCTTCAACCGAGCCACACTTAACTCCGCATAAAATTAAGAGAGCGTATCAATTCACTTTCAATCAATACGCTCTCTCAGACCGTTATATCCAAGGGCCCTTCCTCGCTTTCTTTCTTCCATTTCCTCTTTTGTGCTTTTTCCACTTTTCTTTTGTACTTGGTACTGTAACGTCAATTCTATTTATCTTTTGTAACTCGCTACTTTTTCTTTCGTGTACTCAAACTCTCTTTTTCTTTTGTTCCTTATTCATTTGTACATCAATGGAAGAATTATTTTGTTTTTGCTTATGTACTTTAAGTCTCTGGTGGTCCGTACCTCGCTTTCTTTTGTATTTTTCTTCTTTTTACAGCTTCTTCTGTTTTTCCTCTTTTCTCTTCTCTCTTGATGATTTTATTATATCTTTTTCCTCTTTATTTGTCAACACATTTCTTGAAATATTTTGATATATTTTCAAAATCCACATATAGTTATTCTATATTTGTAATATTCTGCATATTTCGACAAATTTTTCCAAAATTTCACCATTACAGCTTCATCAAATGCCAATCATCCGTGCCGTGCTATCTCCTCATGTTACCCCATCATGCTATCCTATGAATATGCGCAGGTGCCGAAACAATATGAGGTGACAAACTATGCGGGAATGGTTCGCGCGTGCGAACAAATTACAAGAATACAAGAGGGTATGAGGGAGTAACATGTGTGATTGCGTGAGGGCATAGCATGAAGGGATGCCCCTTTAGGCGGTCATCCTTAGGATGTCTCCCATATCATGCCATCAAACTGACGCTATTACCCTAAAACAAAAAATGAGATTAACCTAAAATAAAAAAACTGAGACTAACATAAAACAAAAAAATGAGACTAACCCGAAACAAAAAGCTAAGATTAACATAAAATCCTGAATTAAAAAAGAGAGCAATTTAAGAAAGCACAAAAAGACCGCCAGTTCCGGCAAATGCCGGTTCTGGCGGTCTTTCCTATTCCATACCTATTCCTTACTTATGCGTTACCAATTACTCGCAATCATTCTTTTTCCTATTTCTGATTACAGCCAGTACCGCAAGTCCTGCGACAGACATTGCTGTAAGCAGATACCAAATCACATTATGGGAAATATCTCCGGTATTCGGGTCTTTTCCCTGTGCTGTAGTATTGCTGCTGTTTTCATTGTTATTCTGACTGCTGTTATTGTTGTTGCTATTACCGTTATTGTTATTATTGTTATTGCCACCGGACGTATTCTTTGCAACCGTGAAGCTGGTGCTTGCAGCGCCATCCGTCCATGTAAGTTCAAAGGTGTGGCTGCCTGCAGACAAAGTCTTTAAGTAGTCTGCCTTTAGCTCAACGATAGTGGAACCTTCTCTTACCGTGTAATTTGCGGAGTCGATGATTTGTCCATCCACTTTCACATTCACAAACTTGGAAAACGCACCGTTGCCTCGGATAACAAAGCTTCCGTCCGTGTTCTGGGTCCATGCACTGTCTGCACCATCGATAATCCGGTACTCGACTTTGAAGGTAACCGCTATGGTATGTGCCGCCGTCACATTTTCAAAGGTATAGCTTGCAGCAGCGTTTACGGATTTTCCGTCCACCATCAGGCTCTCTATTCCGTATCCTTCCTCTGCCGTAATCACGAAGGTCTGGTTACTGCCTTCCACTACCTCCACATCACCGCTCGGTGAAATGCTTCCGTGTGCTCCGGCTGATGCCGCAATGATGTACTTGTCTTTCACCGTCAATACTACGGTGTCGGTGGTAACAGAACCGGCTGCATTGCTGATGACACACTGATACTTAAATCCGTCACAGTCTTTGTCCGTTACTCCTGACGTATAGCTTGCGCTGTTTGCTCCGGCAATATCTACAAATCCCTTGCCGTCATTTCTGTCAATCTTCCACTGATACGTTAAAGCCGTACCCATTGCAGCCACTTCAAAGACTGCTCTCTCCCCTGTTACCACAGATACACTCTTAGGCTGGGAGGTAATTGCAGGTGCGTCCACATGGTACAGTTCGATTTCACCGGCAAGAATGTTGTAATTACTATCCGTGGGGGTAAATCGCCACCTGTAGGTCGTGTTGACCATAACCTCGGTGTCCTCGGACAGCGCAATGTCCTTATTGTCTATCCATTCCAGTGTACCGGCGGGCCACTTGTCGCTTGCCGTGAGCGCTGCGTCAGAAAGTTTCTTGCCGCCCGCAGTGATTGCCGTGTATGTCGGCTCTCCGGCAGGTGTAGCCTTTTTGACCGTGATAGGCGCTGTGCCTGTCGCTTCTGCATAAAAATCGGTGTTATCGGGCACAAACTTCCATTCTGCGTCATATTTGCCCGCCGCATCCATCGCTTTATCCGGTGAAACCCACTCAAACGTACCCTTAACCGTCTCGTTGGTAGTCGGGTCTGTCATCGTGCCGGAAATCGTGATTGTAGAAAGTTTGTCTCCGTAAGTCAATTCCGTCTTGCTCAAATTCAGTTCCCCATTCAGGGTAGGAACAATCTTATCCGCTGCCTTAACATTGATTGTCAAGGTAATATCTGAAATATTGCTGGAAATCGCCTTCACTGTAATCGAACCGACATCCTGATTGCCTGTTTTCGTTGACGCCAGAGTCGGCAGCTTCAGCTTTCCGTCTTCGACGTATGCCTGATTAGTGGTGGTGTAATAGTCACTGTCAAGAATAACCGAAGTAATTGTATACTGTACGTCGCCGTATTCCATCTGGCTGTCCAGCTTCGGCAGCATTCCTGCCAAATCAAACGTATATGTCGTTGCAAGCCCGTTTACAACCGATAAATCTTTTGCAACGGGCTCGGCAACGGGTTTCTTAGAAATAGAAACCGCCGGATCGCCGGCATTTTTTTGGCTAAGTTCAAAATTCGCCATCTTTGCGCCATCTGCAAAAACGAAATTATTGTCTTTCAGCGTCAATGTAACGTAGAATGTTCTATCTCCTACTTCTGCAGAGTCGAAATGCAAATTCGTCTTATCAACGCTGTCACGCAAATCAATACTGCCACTACCACCTGTCTCCACTACAGGATTCCTTTGATTACTTGAATCAATTATAAAACAGCCTAAACTTGCTACACCCTCTACAGTTTCATCCGCTGTATCGGTACCGTCGTACTCCTTGCGAATCTGTGTAGGCATATGTGTGTATGACAGTTCATACGGCTCAATCTTCCATGTGACTGTCTTTTCACCGGTATAATTGCCGATGCCTACAACTGTCAGTTCATGTTCTCCGGCGTCCTGTGCCGTATTGCTGTTCTCTTTAATCGTGTAATCCGTTCCCTCTGTCAGCTTTTTGCCATTGTAAAACACATCAAACCGGTAGGTTACATCATCAAGATTGTTCCATCGTGCATTCGGTTTAACCACAAGACGTTCACCGCCTGCCAATGTATTACCTGTGCCTGCCTTCTGCGTGATTACCGTTTTCTCACTATCCAGACTCGCCTTCTCGACCGTCATCTTATAGCCCTTCAGCACCGTCTGCCACCGGTAGGCACCATCACTGATCTTTCCTATCACCACACAAATGAGTTCGTAGGTTTCATCAGCCTTCAAGTCTTTCCATCCGGCGTCTGTAAATTCTTTGCAATCTTCCGGATTAGGCTCATAAACACAAGTGTTACCGTCCAAGCCTGCTGACAGCCACACATCTCCGCCTTCTGCCAACTGTGCCACGCTATCATCCTTTATAAGATACCACCGGAACTGCACCCGTGCAACGTCGCTATCGCGAACAAGCAAAGATACTTCATTCGGCACTTTATTCTCGCCAATCGTAATCGTTCCGTTCTCTCCGCCGGCAGGTGTAATATCAGCTTTCTTACCCCAATAAGTTTGACCGTTGGAAAGTTTTCCAGTCGCAGGATCCACAGTGATGTTGCCATTCATCAGACAATATCCACTCTCCAACATCCTGTAAACGGGAACTGCGATTTCTCCGGCAGTGAACTGACCGCCGCGGATGCAAATTGTAGCCGGACTGTTCTCCGGTACGTTAAGTTCTTCCAGCGCACCGCTCTCAAGAATCAGCATACCGTTGTCCGCACTCAACTTACCGAATGTTCCATTGCCTGTCTTAGCGGTATCCTTAATCGTCAGGTCTGCGCCGCTCAGACTCATATTCTTCCCTTTATTAAAATCATGTCCGTTCAGGTCAATGGTAAGCGGATTAGATGCTCCACTGAAAGCAAAAGCATCATTGGTATAATCAACAAACAACTTCAACCCGCCGCCATTGTTCCGCCAATCCGCAACCGCTGCAATAATATTACTGTCAGCGCTGGTGTATGTCACGCCATTGAGTGTAGCCAAAATGCCCGTCATACCACAGTATGCGCAAGTGTCGTTCTCTATCTTGTCATGAGGGCATTTTACGACTGTGACATTGTTGATAGTGCTGCCCGCGAGTTTTTTTGTATAATCCACATACGTTCCATCTGCGTTTTGGAATGCATAGCCCTTTTTGAGCAGGTTGCCAAGCTGAATCGGAACTCCAAAAGAAGGTACGTAAATCTCTCCATAGCTGCCGCCGCTCAATTTAGTCTTCGTTATTGCAGGTAATTGATTATTTCCAAACCATAATTTCTGAATCGTACCTGCATTCGGTCCTATGATAAGTGTAGCTTCCCTTTCGTTTACGGGATACCCCGAGTGGTCTCTTATACCTATCTCGCTAATCGTGCCGCCTGTCCAACCAGTCAAATCCAGTGTAGCTTTCATCTGAACTTCCACGTCGCCCGAGACTCCGGTTTTTTCATAACTGCCGTTGCCGACGATTTTCAATGTGCATGATGTGCATTTTGTGTAATCATCGTAACCCTCCGACTTTCCAACTTCAATCCATCCGTCTATGATTTTGTGTCCATTCAGATCCAGTGTGACAATTTTATTATCGCCGGAAATACGCGCACGCTTTCCCCAATTTTGCTGTTGGATATCTGCCAGCAGAGTAATCTTCGTACCGTCCTCTGCCTCATTCGTTGCCGTCACAAAATCTGTGCTGTACGTACGTGAACTACCTTTTTCAATCTTCAGGAGCATTTGCTTGTCACAGCCCTTGCATGCCGTTATGCTATCCCCTGTCGTCTCATCCGTTTTCTCGGTCACATTTGTATGGGAGCAGGGTTTGCCGCAAACAGAACACTTGCCGTCATTGTGATAGCCGTTCGGATGCGAACAGGTGAGACCACAGGCACATTTATATTCGTCACTACCTGCCACCGGCTGATAGTCATGCGTATGCTCCACAATGGTAACATCCTGCGTCAAAGTTTTGCCACCGGCATCCACAAGTTTGCTCGTGTCGCCGCTTTCAGCAAATGCATAGCCGTCTGCCAACAGGTCATACACATGCTGGTATACACCCGAATTCCCGACCGATACCCTAGCCGAGCCGTTGGTATCGTCCTCTGCATAGAACTTGCCCTGTGTCAGTCCATTGGTCAGTTTTGCGTTACCGGTAAGCGTCAGACCGCCATTCAAATCCAAACCGGCTTTAAACTCCAGTTCGCCGCCCTCTGCAGTAACCGCAGGCTTGCGCGTTCCACTCCAGTAACCGCCCTCCGCGGTCAAATTATTTTCAAAAATCAGCTTGCCGCCGGAAACCGAAATGGCAGAGCCGGTTGTCTCCTGAGCTCCACCTAACGTTTTGATTGTTGCATCCCCAGTAATTTTCAGCGTTCCGTCCGTAACACTCAAAGTCGGATAACCGGTCTGATTCAGCGTATACTCATTCATCTGCAATTCAACCGTTTTGCCCGGATGTTCGAATTCAACAGCTTCGCTGATTTCTTTGTCGCCGGTTTTTACGGAATACAGCTCTACATATGCTGCCCCGTTACCGTCAGCAACCGCATCTAAAGCAGTTGTCACTCCATCATCATTGCCATCATAGAGATTACCCAAGCTGTCCTTGGCTACCGGCATAAAATGGCAAGTCTCACATGCGCCTTCAGCATTCCAAGTATGTTCCTTCAGCTCTGTGCCGCCCATTACATATAAACAATCCGAACATCTGCTAGTATGGTATTTACCGTCATCCGTCGGCCATGTCGAAAAAGCATGCGAAATCCGCTGGCTGTCCTTATTGCCGCAGAAGCATTTCACATAATGCCCTGCCTCGTCCGGTTCATAGCCGTAATTACCATTGAAAGAGCAATCCACCGCGTCCCCTTTGAAGCCGCACTTCGCACAGTTCATTTTATGTTGCGTTCCGCCCGAGGGCACATAGGTAACATATTCATCCTCATGGCTGCACCATGTAAGGGTGAGCTTCTTGCCCGTAATCGTCTTTCCCCCCAACAATTCCTTGTTTTCATCGTACACCACCGGATTACCATCAATCTCGTATTCCATATAATGGTAGTTAACGCTGCCATTCTCTAAATAAACCCCGTCCGTAATACGACCGTTCGAACTCGTAATCTCCAACTCGCCGCCGCAAACAGCAAGATACGAGCCTTCGACTTCACCCTCGGCCTGAATTGCTGCCGAGTCAGAATTATTTTCAATAATTATTTTTCCACTTCCATCTTCCGCCCCATAAACGGTAAGAAATGCACCATTCCGGAATGTTATAGGACCTTGGATTGTCAACGTTGTGTTCTTGCCCAAATAGAGAACCGGATCTGTCCCCCTCTTATAATCTACAGTCAAGGAATCAAGTGTCACATCCTTCTTAAGCAAATAAACACCAATATTATTATTTCCTACATCCTCCGTATTCTCATCGATGGTTACACAGCCCATACGCTGCGTAAACCCTGATATACGCCCGCCCGTTTTCGTATCTACCGAAGCATAGTTAATATCAGTGTATCCATCATCCAACGGTGCAATCTGCCCGTTGAACCAGCCGAACAGCTCCTCAAAGCAGTCCGCCCCCGTAATCTGCGCCTGCTGCTCCGCCGTCAGTGCGTCATAAGCAGCATATGCCTCCTGAATCGCCATGTATGCCGCCAGAACCTCGTCTTCCTCCATTGCGGAAAGTGCGTCCACATCGGGCAAGGCATTAATCTGCTCCTGAACGGACATCAACACCGCATCCTTGTCTGTGTCCTGTACATCGGCGTTTGCATCGCCGCCGCTGACGTCTCCGCCGGTCTTATCCCCGGCTTTCTTCCCGCCCTCAGTGTCAGTCTCTTCGCCCCCGCCTTTCACTTCCGTCTCTTCCTTGGCGTCGTTTTCTCCCGGCGCACTTTCGCCGTCCACCGTCCCCACGGCAGACATGCCGTTCACAACGACCTTTTCCTCCGCCAATGCCGTCGCAGGCAGCGACGTCAGGCAGAGCATCAGGCTCATGAACAGGCTCAATACTCGTTTCTTCATTATGAAACCTCCTTTAAAATGTGTGTTTGAAATTTTTAATCCGCCGCGTAATGGCGGTAAGACGACCGCTTAAAAACTCACGAACCCGCACTTGCGTGCTCCAATGCCTGCTGACGCAGGCGGTTCACGGACTAAACTCACGAACCCGCGCTACGCGCTTTCTTGCCTGCTGGCGCAGGCGGTTCGTTCGTTAACGATGCAGGAAAAACAAATGTCTGCTTCGCAGACGCTTGTTTTTCCTTTGCATCGGTTACATTATACCACATCCCTTAGGGGACAGGTCAAGTGTTTTGGCAAAAAATGACAGGCGGAACACTCACCTGCTGTCCCGCCTGTCGAAGATGCTGCTTCATATATTTTGTGCTCTGAATCACCGTTCAGAAACCAATTTACAGTTTCGTAACCACAAAAATATCGTAAATTGCTTTAATCGCCGTCTCGAAATCCTCGTTTGCCACACCGATAATAATATTTAACTCGGAAGAACCCTGGTCAATCATCTTTACGTTGACATTGCTGTGTGCCAGAGCGGAGAAGATACGTCCCGCAGTACCTCTGGTGGATTTCATTCCGCGGCCTACCACGGCAATCAGTGCCAAGTCTGCCTCAATATCAATGGAATCCGGATTTGCCAGTCTGTGAATACCGGCTACCACCTTCTGTTCCTTGTGCATAAACTCATCCTGATGTACAAACACGGTCAAGGTATCAATTCCGGAAGGCACATGTTCAAAGGAAATTCCGTTCTCCTCAAACGCCTGCAAAACCTTTCTGCCGAATCCGATTTCAGAGTTCATCATATCTTTCTCGATATTGATAGAACAGAAACCTTTCTTTCCTGCAATTCCGGTAATGACATATTTGGATTTCTGGCACGTGCTGCCCACAATCCATGTACCGTTGTCCTCCGGGGCATTGGTATTGCGAATATTGATAGGAATACCCTCCTGACGAACCGGGAAAATAGCATCCTCATGCAGCACCGTTGCGCCCATGTAGGAAAGCTCTCTCAGCTCTCTGTAGGTAATCACATCAATCGCCTGCGGATTATTAATAATTCTGGGGTCTGCCACCAGGAATCCGGAAACATCCGTCCAGTTTTCATAAACATCTGCCTTTACCGCCTTCGCCACGATAGAACCGGTCACATCGGAACCGCCTCTGGAAAAAGTTTTTACCGTTCCGTCGGGCAGTGCGCCGTAAAATCCGGGAACCACCGCATTTTTGCAGTTTTCCAGTCTCTTGGATAAAATTTCATTGGTTTTATCCCCGTCAAAATCGCCATCCTCTTTAAAGAAAATAACGGTTGCGGAATCAATGAACTCATATCCTAAATAATTTGCCATTACAATGCCGTTTAAGTATTCGCCTCTGGAAGCCGCATAGTTGCTTCCTGCCTTTTCCTTAAAGTTCTTTTCAATGGTTTTGAACTCCTCATCCAGACTTAAGGTGAGGTTCAGGCCGTTGATAATTTCCTCATATCTCTCCTGAATCGCCTTTAATTCTGCCTTGAAATTTTTGCCGGCTTCCGCCAAATCATAGCAGGCATAAAGCATATCCGTCACTTTGGTATCGTCCTTAAAACGCTTTCCGGGGGCGGAGGGAACCACAAATCTTCTCTCCTTGTCCGCACGGATAATCTTTCCAACCTTTTTAAACTGCTCTGCACTCGCTAAAGAACTTCCTCCGAATTTTACAACCTTTGACATGACTCTTTACTCCTCTCCCAGAAACTTATCAATCAGTTTATGGCCCTGTGCCACAAAATTGCCGCTGGCACGTCCCTCTTCCTCATTATAATTCCATGTATGGTTCTGCGGCTTTGTACTGTCGTAGAGCATATACGGAACGTTGTCGGATGTGTGGGTACGCTTGCAAATCGGTGTGGGATGATCCGGCAAAACCAACAGTCTGAAATCTTCCCCTGCTGCCTCCATCTTTTCAACCACCGGTCCGATAACCTGTGTATCCAGATATTCAATCGCCTGAATCTTGCGCTCCATGCTGCCCTGATGTCCCATCTCGTCAGGCGCTTCCACATGAATGTATGCAAAATCATAGCCGTCCTCTGTAACGGATTTTACCGCAGCTTCCACTTTGCCCGCATAGTTGGTATGAAGTCCGCCGTTTGCGCCCTCAACCAGGGCAACACCCATTCCGGCTCCTACCGCGATACCTTTTAACAAATCCACGGCAGAAACCATCATGCCTTTCTTTCCCGTCTTCTCTTCAAAGGAGGAAAGCATGGGCTTGGTTCCGGCTCCCCAGAACCAGCAGCAGTTGGCGGGGTTTAATCCCTGTTTTTTTCTTTCTATATTAATAGGATGATTTACAAGAATGTCGTAACTCTTTTTCATCATCTCACGCAGAGCCGCATTTTCGGGAAGATACTGTCCGATTACCTGGCCGAGCACATCATGAGGCGGTGTCAGTTCCACAACCTCTCCCTTATCCCATATGAGGCAGTGACGATAGCTGGTGCCTACATAGAACTGGAAAGTCTCATTGGCAAGCTGCTCTGCCACGGCATTCAAAAGCACTGCGCAGTCCTCGGTGCTGATTTCCGAGGAACTGTGGTCGATAATGGTTCTCTCCTCAAAAGGTACATCCTCCTCGGACAGTGTTACAATATTGCAGCGAATGGCAATATCGGTATCCTTCATGGGAACTCCGATACTGAGAGCCTCCAAAGGAGAACGACCGGAATAATACTTCTTAGGGTCATATCCGATTACCGATAAGTTGGCGGTATCCGAACCCGGTTTCATTCCGTCCGGAATCGTATGTACCATTCCCACCTCGGAAAGTTTGCTAAGTCTGTCCATATTGGGAGTTTTTGCATACGCAAGAGGGGTTTTTCCTCCAAGCTCCGCAATGGGTTCATCTGCCATGCCATCACCTAAAACTACAATATACTTCATTTTCTATTTCCTCATTTCTGCGGTTTTCCCCGCCCATTATTCACTACAAAAGTCTGATTCTGTTATACATTGCGTCCCCTAACAGTTCGCTGTTTGCCTGAAATTCCTTTTCAGTCATTGCAGGAATCAGATAGCCGGCATCTTCCGTATGCCCCTCTGCCTCAATGCGCTCACAGCCGGGGAATAACTCCTCCACCTTATCGGTCACATCCGCTTTCACACGGATAAAGAACGCTCTCTGTGTGTCGTTTACATCAGCTAATTTCACATTTTCCTCGTCCCAGAAACACATAATGGTCTTGCCCTGATGTCTTGCGCAGTCTACTACATCGGATACCACGGCACTTGCGGTCGGCAGCTTGCCGGCGCCGCGTCCGTAATACATGGAGTCACCTAACATATTTCCGGTGACAAGCACTGCATTGAAAACATCATTTACCATGGCAAGCGGGGAGTCTTTGCTAATCATGAAAGGAGCCACCATGGTAAGCGCGGTGTCATCATCCACCGCTTTGCTGATGCCAAGCAGCTTAATCGTCTTATTTGCCGCTTTGGCGTAATCAAAATCTTCCGCTGTGATTTTGGTAATTCCTTCGGTATATATTTTCTCGGAATCTACGTTTTTACCCATCATCAGAGAGGACAAAATTGCAATTTTGCGGCAGGCGTCATGACCTTCCACATCTGCCTCCGGATTGCGCTCTGCGTAACCGTTGTCCTGCGCCTGCTTCAATACGTCGGCAAAATCAGCGCCTTCTTTTTCCATTTTAGATAAAATATAGTTGGTCGTGCCGTTTAAGATTCCCATGATTCCTTCAATTTTCTCGGCAGTCAGGGAATAATTCAGAGGACGGATAATCGGAATTCCGCCGCCCACACTCGCCTCAAAGAGATAATTGCACTCATGCTCAGCCGCAATTTTAAGCAGTTCCGGACCATGCTTAGCCACCAGCTCTTTGTTGGAGGTACATACGCTCTTTCCTTTTTCCAGAGCCTGCTTTGTAAACTGGTACGCAGCGCCGACACCTCCCATGGTTTCACAGATAATGCTCACCTCGTCATCCGCGAGAATGGTATTGAAATCGTGAACCACTTTCTGTTCGTAAGGGTCGCCGGGGAAATCTCTCAAATCCAGAATATACTTTACATTGAGGTGATGTGCGGATTTTTTGTTTACCATATCCTTATTTTTCTCGATAACCTCCACAACACCGCTTCCCACGGTACCGTATCCCAGTACAGCTATATTAATCATAAACTCCTCCGTTCCTGCCCTGATGCGGACATGTATGTTTTATTCTTTCGCCAGAATCTTAACGTGATGTACCCCTTTTTGTTCCTCCAGACGCTCCAACATTCTGGAAATGTCGCCCGTCGTCTGAAGCACCTGCACACTGAGACTCAGTGAAGCAATCCCGTTTATGGGGATACTCTGGTGAATCGTCAGAATGTTTGCGTGATACTCCGCAATGATTTTCAACACATCCGATAAAAGCCCCGGCTCATCATCCATCTGAAAAATCATGGTGATGGTAGTTCCCTGTGAATTGTCATGAAACTGAAAAATGTCGTCTTTGTACTTATAAAAAGAACTGCGGCTGATACCCACCGCATCAACCGCTTCCTGAATCGTCAGAACTTTCTCCGACTCCAGAAGCCTCTTTGCTTCCACTACTTTTAACAACACTTCGGGTATTGCCTTCTGCTTTACAACAAAGTATTTGGCTGTCTCTCCCATAACCCATCCTGCTTCCTGCAAATGTTCCACAAGTTTACGTTTCTCTGACACGGACACTTGTATGCCGCCGAAAGATATTCTAGCACGGGCAACTTTTGAGCGCAAGTCATTTGTAAAATTTCCTTGCTTTTTGGTAAAAGAGATGAAACAATGAAACAAACGGAGGTGATTTTTGTGAAACTCTTATATGCCGAGGATGAAAAAAATATGTCCGAAGCCGTTGTTGATATTCTCACTTTCCACAAATACCAGGTGGACGCCGTGTATGACGGGGAAACTGCCCTGTCCTACGCAAACGCCGAATCATCTGTCATACCCCGATTCTGCTTTTGACCGCAAAATCCGAGATTGAGGACCGTATTCAGGGACTGGATTTAGGGGCGGATGACTATCTGCCAAAGCCTTTTGCCATGGGCGAACTGCTTGCACGCATCCGCGCCATGCTGCGCAGACGGGAGGAATTTACCCCCGATATTCTGACCTGCGGCAACCTTTCCCTCAATCAGCAAAGCTATGAACTGTCCTGCAATAACAAATCCGTTGTTCTTCCCAAGCTGGAATATCAGCTTATGGAAGTTCTGATGCTCAATCAGGGAATCTATCTGTCCTCCGAAAAGCTGCTTACAAAAGTCTGGGGATATGATACGGATGCGGAACTTGGCATTGTCTGGGTTTACATCTCTTATTTGAGGAAGCGCCTTTCGCTCCTTCACGCAAATGCCGCCATCACCCAAAAAGAAATTCAGCAGACCCTTGACTCTCTCCTTGCTTTTAACCGTGACGCGGGCGGTTCCGCTGCGCCCCTGCAGCCGGAGTCTCTGCTACGCCAGCCGGGCAATCCCGGAAACGCACAGGAAAATGCACTGTCCTCCACTTTTTTTGTCGTCCGCTTCGGTGGGGACGGCACAGTGCTTTTTACCGATGTCAGCCACATTTCTTTTATCACGGAAGAACAGGCAGTGGTTATGGCGCAGGAGGTTTTGAATACCGGAACCTCTTCGGGCAGCCAAAATCCTTTCTGCTACCGCATTGACGCTCCGAAAGACAATGCAGCGCAGACCATTGTCTTTCTGGACACCTCAAGGGAATCCGCATCGGAACTCCGGGTACTGCTCTTATCCATCGCATTAGGTATTCTGTGCTGGCTCTTCATGCTTTTACTTGTCACGCTGCTTTCCCGCAAAGCCATCAAGCCCATTGCGCAGAACATAGACCGGCAAAAGAAATTTATTACAAACGCGGGACATGAACTGAAAACCCCGCTTGCCACCATTTTGGCAAACACTGAGGCACTGGAGCTGCACAACGGGGAGAGCAAGTGGAGCCGCAATATCCGAAGCGAAATCGGACGGCCGAGCAGTCTTGTCAATCAGCTTTTGCTTTTAGCCCGCATGGACGAGGGTGCCGCGCAGAATGTTGCTGCCGACTTTTCTCTCAGCAGTCTGACGCAGGACATTCTGCAGCCTTTTCTCTCCTCCATGGAATTAAAACAGATTACCCTGACAACCGATATTCACCCTGACATTGTCCTGCACGCTGACAGGGAACAGATCGCACAGCTTTTGTCCATTCTTTTGGATAATGCCGTAAAATATGTAAATCCACAGGGAGAGATTGTGGTTCGGTTAACCTCCGGTTCCCGTGACAGGAAAGTGACCCTGCTGATTCAAAACACCTGCCGGCAGTTGCCGGATGCCCCGCCCGATAAACTCTTTGACCGTTTTTACCGCGCCGACCGGGCAAGGACCCGCAAAGATACACACAGCGGTTTCGGAATCGGTTTGTCCGTTGCCGACGCCATTGTGAAAGCCAACAACGGCAGTATTCACGCGGCGTACCCTGCGCCCGACACCATATCTTTCACGGTCTCCTTCTGATTCTTTTTATCCTTTTGCGGACTGATTTGCCTCTGCCCTGACCGGCGGAGGCATTTTTTTGAAAAAAGTCTTGTAATTTCCAACACTTTATTTATAATAATATGTGTGCTTGTTATCTTTTCTATGTAAAGTAGTTTTAAAAGCCACTTTATGTGAAAGGATTTAAATCATATCTGAAAAAAGGAGATTTCACACATGAGACCATTTATTATCTCAACGGACACCACCTCTGATTTGCCCGCTGAATTTGCTGCCGAACATCAGATTAGTATTCATCCTCTTCATTATCTGATTGACGACAAGGAATACGGTATGGAATTAGGCGAATTAACACCACCGGAATTTTACCAGACTATGCGTGACGGCAAAATGCCTACCACCAACGCAACCAATCTTGGATATGATATTAAATTGATGGAAGAAGCTGTGGAAAAGGGAAACGACATTCTGCACCTGAGTTTTTCCTCCCAGATGAGTACCAGCTACAACAACGCAAGACTGGCTGCCGAGGACGTTATGACGAGACATCCCGAATGTAAAATCATCGTTATGGACTCCAAAAACGCCACCTGCGGCTTGGGCGTCCTGATTCGTCTGCTTGTCAAAATGAAAGAAAGCGGCTGCACACTGGAGGAAGCTGCCCGTTGGGCGGAAGACATGTTGCCCCATACGGTTTGCAATTTCACCCTGCCTGACCTGTTTCATATGTGGCGCGGCGGTCGATTAAAGAAATCCTCCGCCATCCTCGGCACCGCTTTAAAAATACAGCCGGTTCTCCATATCAATGATGACGGCGCGCTGGAACCCCAGAAAAAGGTGCGTGGCAGAGCCGCTGCCGTAAGGGGACTTCACGCCGGACTTTCCGAACTCTGCGCAGCCGGAAAGAAACCGGAACTTGTCTGCATTACCCACGGCGACTGCCCGGAAGAAGCCGAGGCACTGGCAGAAACCATACGAAACACTTACGGAATCGATGAAGTGTACATAAGTTACTTAAGCCCCACACTGGGCGCGCACTCCGGCCCCGGTACCCTGACTTTGGGGTATATCGGCGAAAAGAAATAGTATTGGGATGTTATTCAAACCTCTTTTTCAATAAGGTTTCATTGAGAAGATGGTTTGTTTCATACTCCCCATGATAAAAGACCGCCCAGTTATTGAAAATGCAAGGGAGATTTTTGGCTTTCTCCAACGTGTCTACGGCAATCAGCTTTAACGGAATATTGTTCCGATTGCAATATTCCTGTACCTGCCCGATACAGTTTGGAATGTACGGACATTGTAAACCGTAATAGATTGTCAGCTCCTGTCCGCTGATTTTCATCTCCTTTGCATTTTCGAAAAAATGCGGTTTTTCCCCATCAAAAGACAACGCCAGCAATTCGTATTCCTCTTTTATGGTATCAACTACTTCAAAACCATATTTGAGGAAAAACTTCTTTTCTGATAAAAACGGCTTTTTCTTCTTGGAGCTAAGAACACAAATGCCCGATTTTCCTTTTTCTTTTGCGTCATTGATGCAGTACTCCATCAATGACTTTGCATACCCTTTCCCCTTGAAAGAACCCGCTACCCAAAGACAATAAATGTACAGATAGTTATCTCCGCAGACGGGCACCCATGCCGTTTCCAGCGGGGCATATTCAATGAAAACTTTTCCCTTTTCATCCAGTTTGCGGAAAACATGTCCCTCCGCAATCCGTTCCCGCAGCCAGTTCCTTTTGGTGTCCACTCCCGCTTGGTGCTTTTTATCGGAAATCGCACAACACAAATGCTCTTTATCAATATTGTCCATCGTCAGATTTATAAACCGTTCACTCATACTTTTTCCTCCCTAAATGCGTTACTGAAGATATTGTAACAGCAGAAGCCTGACATCTTCTGTCATGGTTTGTTTTTTTCGTATATTTTTTTTGCTTCTTCAGATAAAATTTTGCGTAAACCGGAAGGCTCCAGCACTGTAACCTGTGTTCCGAAGGAAAGCAGATAACCTGTGAGCCAGCTGTCCTCCGGCATTTCGGAAGAAACAATAAGGTCTCCGTTTTCCGTTTCCTCTATTTCGTCCGCTTCAAATTCATCATACACGCGATATGCCATTTCTTTTGGAAAACGAAGGGATATTTTGTTATATTTTCTTTGGGGTTCCTCCGCCGTTTTGGGATATTCCATCGGTGCAAATTCCTCTGACAACAGTTGTATTTCCACAATACGGTTCAATTTAAAAATACGGAAATCTGCTTTGTCAACACAGTAGGATTTGAGATACCATTCTTTCGCGCGATACATCATTTTAATCGGATAAATTTTTCTCCTGCTCTTTTCCCCATAAGAGTTTACATACATGATACCCGCCGCCCGGTGAGAGATAACGGCATTTTTCAACAGTTCAAAGGTAATGTTGTCCTGTGCTTTGCTCCCCCATCGGGAAAAGTCCACTTCAAACCAATTATCGGAAGAAACCTGAAAAAGCGCAGATAATTTTGTCAGCATATCCTTTTCATAGGTGTTGTTCACCACCGACACACTTTGCAATGCCGCCAGCATGTCCAGCTTCTCTTTTTCGGAAAAAAGAGCCTTATCCAAAACATAGTTTTCCAGTATCTGTATTCCGCCATTTCTGCCCGTTGTTACATAAATGGGAATACCCGCACTGCTTATTACGTCTATATCACGGTAAATGGTCCGCACGGAAACCTCAAATTTTTCCGCCAGTTCCGGTGCAGTCGTACGCCCGTTTTCCAAAATGTGGTATATTATTTTGAATAATCTGCTTTCTCTCAAGTGTTTTCCTCCTTTGCTCTTATTATAGAATATAAACCATGACAACTCATGTCAAGGTTTACAGATTTCATTTCAGAAAATTGAATTTTTTTCTTCTTTCTAAGTTTCCTCTAAGGTTGGGGCAATATAATGAAATCACAAACAAGGAAACATACCTTAGCAAAACAAAAAGGAGGAATCACTATGAAACGATTTTTATCCATACGGCATGCAGCGGCACCGACAAAGTAACCGATTCTTTGACGGAAAGCACCGCCACCTCCGATACGGAGGAGTCCACCTTGCAGGAACCGGACGGACAGATGCCGGAACGACCGGACGGCGAACCCGGTGAGAACACCCCTGACGGACAGCCTCCCGAAAAGCCAGACGGCGAACCCGGTGAGAATGCTCCCGACGGACAGCCTCCCGAAAAACCGGACAGCGAACCCGGTGAGAATGCCCCTGACGGACAGCCTCCCGAAAAGCCAGACGGCGAACCCGGCGGCAATGCTCCCGGCGGACAGCCCGGCGGCTTCGGCAGAAGTTCTGAGGTGACGCAGGGAACCGCTGCCAACACGATTGATACTGACGGCAGCTACTCTTCCACCACTTACCGTTCCACGGGGGATGACGAAAACGCACTGCGCATCGACGGCGCCACCGTAAACATCAAAAACGCTACTGTCAAGTCCTCTGCCCAGAACGGCAACGGTGTATTCAGTTACGGAAGCGGTACTACCGTAAATATTTCCGATTCCAAAATTACCACCACCGCCGATAATTCCGGCGGGATTCAGACAACCGGCGGCGGAACAACCAACGCTTCCAACCTGACGGTAGACACTTCCGGAAATTCTTCCGCAGCCATCCGTTCCGACAGAGGCGGCGGTACCGTCAACGTAAAGGGTGGTTCCTACACCTCCAACGGCTATAATTCTCCTGCGGTATACTCCACAGCGGACATTACCATTGCAGACGCCGACCTGACCGCAACAAATTCCGAGGCGTTAGTCATTGAGGGCAAAAATTCCATCACCCTGACCGACTGCAATGTGTCCGGCAACATGAGTGATACGAAAGGTTCCAGCAGCAGCGAAAATGTACATAACATTATGATTTACCAGTCCATGTCCGGTGACGCGGATGTTGGTACTTCCTCCCTTTCCATGACCGGAGGCACGCTGACCTCCAACAACGGGGATGTGATTTACGTCACCAACACCCACTGCATTTTGAACCTGACAGATGTGGACATAACCAGTCTTGATAGCGACGGCTATCTGCTGCGGGTGACCGGAAACAGCGCAAGCCACGGCTGGGGAACCGCCGGCAAAAACGGTGCGCAGGTAGAATTTACCGCTGCTTCCCAAAAGTTAAACGGTGATATTATCGTGGACTCTGTCTCCACCCTGAACATAACATTATCCGAAAAAAGTACCTTTACCGGCACCGTGAATATCACGGAAAACGCTGAGGGTGGAACTGCTGTTTCAGACAACGCCGTGATTACCATAGAGTCCGGCAGCACATGGATTCTGACCGGAGACTGTACCATCAGTTCCCTAAATAACAATGGCACCATCCGGTTTAACGGTCATACCATTACTCTGGCGGACGGGACAGTACTGAAATAAAATAATGGAAGAAATTCGGAACCGGATAACCGTTTTTTAATGCAAAAACGCATTGTTTTCACAGCAACAAGTGTTATGAAAACAATGCGTTCTACATCTTTGAAAAAATTTTCGGTTGTCTTTATGTGGATACATTATTAAATTTATTTCCTTGCATATCTTTTCATTTTTCGCAAAAAAAACTCACACGCCTCTGATTCTGTTTCAAACAATTTCAATCCACTTTTGCTACCACGCTCGCTATAATATACTTGCCATTTATCTTCCTTTACAATGCATAATTTTTCATTTGGCAAGCCTCCCACCATTATTGAATATAATTCTTGTGGAATCTCCATCATTTCTAGTTCTTTTTCTAATTGTTCGACTGTCATTCCTATTGAATTCTCCTTAAAATACCAGCATCTAATAATTCATCTACTGTATCTGGCAACAAATATTGTATTCCTCCGCCCGGTTCATCAAACCAAGATGCTATACTACCCGATTTTACATTAATTGGCTCAGCAACCTCAAATACACTATATGGTCTTTGGTCTGTTCCCGGTGCAACCGCTCTCATTTCATACGGAGTTCCTTCTGGCGAAGTAAATGAACCGTAATCACTTCCATACCTATCTATTCTTGCTCCTGGTTGTAACACTTCATCCATTGGTATATCAGCAAATCCATTATTTTCTGGCCAATTTATTGCCCCTGTTTCTTGATTATAATACTTTGGATTGTCAAATACATCCTTATACTTTAAATACAGTTCATCGTCAGGTGTATAATCCCAAGCGTCAATTTTAATCCTATCCGCTTGACTAATTGACTTACTACCACTCTCATTCCCACAGTTCGCATTATGTACCAGTACCCCGCATTCTCCCACATGGTAAGTATGGAAATCCTCCACCTGAAAGTTGTATACCTTAACCGGTTCTTCCAACTGTTCCCGCTCGGTGCCTTCCACCAACAGTATCTGTCCCTCAGCATCCAACAGGCTGTCCCCTAT
>CAKRYI010000013.1 GCA_934426825.1 uncultured Acetatifactor sp.
GGAGCCTTTATAACAGTAACACTTGTAATAGAAAGTATTTTGGCTAAGATACAACAAAAGTAAAGCGATAACTTCCAATTTTTGAAACTGAGAAATCGGAATTTGTGGAGGTGAGTAAAGTGAAGAAAAAAGCTACAATCGTGATAGTAACTATATGTGTATTGGTGGTAATAATAGGAATTACACTTTCAGCGTTTAGGTCTTCTGAAGTTTATAGAAAGAAAAAAGCATCTATAATGTGGGATTGCTCTGTGACTTGCATGGAAGCGTCAACATCCGAGAAATATGTGATAAATTATGCCGATTCAAAAGTTATATCCAAAACAGGAGCTTTGACGATTCAGAATAGAAATGATTTTGATATTGTAGTGCATTTACTGTGCAAGGGAGAACCAGAAATCGTATCAGACAAGATATCTTCAGGTGGATGCTATTCATTCTTGCAGGTTGCAACCGATAAAGAATACACTGTTGGTATTCATGCAGCTGTTGATACGAAGACGGAAATAAAAGTGTTCGTATATGATGGTAAAGATACAGAGCCATATACGAAGTGATAGACAAATTCAAGTTTGTCTGACTCATAAATAATTTAATAACAGGATTACAAGCACTTTAGCCAATAACAGGTTAGAGTGCTTTTTTCATGCCATATAAGGAGGTGGTTGAAGCACAACGCATCGGGGAAAGCCCGATTAATCATTACAACAGGCATTGCCTGATAATCATATAGTAAGAACAAGGACAGAGAGGAATGTATATATTCCATGTCAAACGTTCAAAGGTGATGGTGGAGCAGATTGATGAATTGCATCAGGAAATCGAACAGCTTAAAATAGAAATACCGCCAGAAGAAAATTCTTCTAGTAAGTTTGAGACACAGTTAGAAAGTATCATCAATATGGAATCTTTTGACAGAGAGAAAATCCAGAAGGTAATCAAAAAAAGTGATTATCAATGGAGAGGACAATATAGAGATTGTATGGAATACAGATGATCCATTTTTCAAGTAAGATGGATGCTTATGGAGTTTGGAGTGCCGAGGAAATGTGGCACTCCTTTCTTCTGCAAGCATAAATATTGCTTTCAATATACTGCAATAGCAGGTATAATGGCAAGTGATATTTGAGGGTAAAAAAATCAATTTTTTTTGGCCTGGGGTTGACACGAGCAGGAGTGTGCCTCCCGGATGTCTCTCTTTACTCCGGCCTTTGTTCGGTGCTTGGGATTAGCATCAATGAATTTTTAGCCGGCGAGGATATTGAAAGAGAAAATATTGCTCAAAAATTCGAAGAGAATATTATTGGAGTGGCAACCGACAGCAAGCATAAGCAAAAGCGGCTGAAGCTGCTTGTCTGCATACTGCTTGCAATCTCCCTGATTGCTGTATTGGCTATCGGAGTGATGTTGTTTTGTTCCTATATGCCCCGGAACTATATAAGTCCCATTGATAAAAACAGCATTGAGATGAAAACTGCGGAAATGCTTTCCGGTGTGGATGGAGCTTTCATTTATCAATATACCGCAACGGATGACTATAACGCTATCCGGTTGTATGTTTCGGAATATCATTCGGGAGAACTTGTAAAAAAAGAAGATATGGAGTTGGGTATCGGTTCGTCAGACAATGGAACAATCCTCATTGTACCGGATTTCAATAATTTTATCGTAAAAGTTATTATTGCGGACGAGGAAGCCAAACTGTCAACACAGATTCCTATCTTGGAGGATGTCCCGGAGAGGCAATACTATGGAAGAAGCGCAACACAGATAACCGATAAAACTTCCATTAAATACAACGAGGAGCAGGGACTGGTTGCGCTGGTTTATGATGATGATGAGATGCGTATCGGCTGTATTCAGCAATACGAGCAGGGAATTGTCTCTGACATAAATGATTATGTGTACTATTTCTCAGTCCGTTTTTGCAAGTAAGAACCGTTCCGTTATTAGGGGAAGGATGGTTAGAATCCAAAAGTTTAAGGAGCGAAAAGAAAAATTCAGAATGTATCAGCTTAATTTTGATGGAAATACTGATTTTATATATAAAAAATATTGGGATGAATCGAGCAATCATTTTATAGAAAAATTGTAATGGAAACAACAAATTTTCCGGGAAAGCACCTACACAAGGCAGGAAAGGAGCGCGGGGATGGCAGACGAAACAGACAAAAAAATCTATGTGGCAATCGACTTAAAATCCTTCTACGCTTCTGTGGAATGTAAAGAGCGAAACCTCGACCCGCTGACCACCAACCTTGTGGTTGCGGACCCCGACCGGACGGAGAAAACCATATGCCTTGCGGTTTCCCCATCCTTAAAATCCTACGGCATTCCCGGACGGCCGAGACTGTTTGAAGTGGTGCAGAGGGTGAGGGAGGTGAATGAGGAGCGCAGACGAAAAGCCCCAAATCACACATTTAGCGGTGCCACCTATCATAACCCCAAACTGCAATCTCACCCGGAGCTTGCGTTAGACTATGTCATTGCGTCTCCCAGAATGGCGCTTTACATGGAATACAGCACACGGATTTATGACGTATATCTGAAATACATTGCCCCGGAGGATATGCACGTTTATTCCATAGACGAAGTTTTTATGGATGTCACCGGGTATTTAGAGACTTATAAAATGACGGCAAGAGAATTTGTCAAAACGGTAATCCACGACGTTTTAAACACAACCGGAATCACCGCCACAGCCGGAATCGGCAGTAATATGTACCTGTGCAAAGTTGCCATGGACATTGAGGCAAAGCACACCGCACCGGATAAGGACGGCGTGCGCATTGCGCAGCTCGATGAAATGTCCTACCGCAAATCCTTATGGTGCCACACACCGCTGACGGATTTTTGGAGAGTCGGCAGGGGATATGCGAAAAAACTGGAGGAAAACGGACTTTTCACCATGGGCGATATTGCCAGATGTTCCATCGGAAAGCCCGACGAATACTATAATGAAGACCTGCTTTACAACCTGTTCGGAATCAATGCGGAACTGCTCATAGACCATGCGTGGGGGTACGAACCCTGCACCTTGGCAGAGATAAAGGCGTACAAGCCAACCACCAACAGCATTGGCTCCGGTCAGGTTCTGCAATGCCCCTATTCTTTTGAAAAGGCAAGGCTGGTGGTAAAGGAGATGACAGACCTTCTGATTCTTGATTTGGTGGACAAAGGTCTTGTCACAGACCAGATTGTTTTGACCGTGGGATATGATGTCGAAAATCTGACAAACCCCGGAAAAAGCAGCCAGTATAAGGGAGAAATCACCACGGACCGCTATGGGAGAAAAGTTCCGAAGCACGCCCATGGAACGACAAACCTGAACCGTCAGACCTCCTCCACCCAGCTTATTTTGAAAGCGGTGCTGGAACTGTACGATAACATTGTGGACAAAAACCTCCTTGTCCGCCGCATCAACATCTCTGCAAACCGCGTTGTGGAAGAAAGCGCCGTATCCAAAAAAGACAGCTTTGAACAGCTTGATTTGTTCACGGACTATAAGGAACTGGAAAAAAAGCAGGCGGAGGAAGAGGCGGTTTTGGCACGGGAGAAAAAGATGCAGAAGGCAGTGTTGGATATTAAGAAAAAATACGGCAAAAATGCCATTTTAAAAGGAATGAATCTGGAGGAAGGCGCCACGGCAAAGGACAGAAACTCCCAGATTGGCGGACACAGAGCATAACGAAAGAATGCAGCGGGAACTGCATAAACCGTGGAGCGAATCATGCAAAGATAAAGGAAAACATGGAGCGAATCCCAAAATAAAAGATAGAACAATTATGGAACAAAACAGGAAAAGAACATGGAACAAGTCATGAAAATAAGGAGTCTGGTGTATGCGCAATGAAAAGAGCAGTCATCGGTATGATGACATTATCAATCTGCCGCATCCGACATCGGAGAAACATCCCCGCATGTCACTGTATGACCGTGCTGCGCAATTTTCCCCTTTTGCGGCACTGACCGGACATGATGCGGCGATAAAAGAAACGGCGCGCCTGACCGACGAGCGGTGGGAGATTGCCGAGGATACCAAAGAACAGCTGAATGAAACGCTGCAATGGATAGCGGAGAATATCGATAAGGACATAACCGTCACATTTACTTATTTTGTACCCGACTTAAGAAAATCCGGCGGGGCGTATGTGACCGCCACCGGAAGCGTCAAAAAGATTGATGAATACGGGCATAAAATTCTTTTAAAGGACGGGACGGAAATCCCCATGGAACAGATAAAGGAAATCGAGCCGGAGCAGCCATTTAATATTTTTTACTAAATGTGTATTAAAGTCTGGTAGAAAAAGCGAAATAAATCAATAATAAAAAACAAAATACATCTTAAAAAATTACTGAATTTCCAGTAATAATCCAATAACAGGTTAAAATAAATCAATACAAACATTAAACTCGATACTTGTTGCTGTGAAATCTTAGTGCTACTATGGATAAATCAAAACAAGTAAAGAGGTATCATGACATGAACAATATCAATGTAAGAGAAAAATACGGCAAAACTTATTTCCTTCCCCCGGAGATGACCTACGACTGGGTGAAAAAGGACTCCATCGACAAGGCTCCCATCTGGTGCAGCGTGGATTTGCGCGACGGCAATCAGGCGCTGATTGAGCCTATGAGCCTCGAGGATAAGCTGGAATTTTTCAAAATGCTGGTAGAGATTGGCTTCAAGGAAATTGAAGTGGGATTCCCGGCTTCCTCCGATACGGAATACAATTTCATCCGTGCGCTGATTGAGCGGAACATGATACCGGAGGATGTAACCATTCAGGTATTGACTCAGGCGCGCGAGCATATCATTCGCAAAACCTTTGAGGCAGTAAAAGGTGCGCCCCATGCGGTGGTGCATTTATATAATTCCACATCCGTGGAGCAGCGGGAGCAGGTTTTCAAAAAGAACAAAGAGGACATTAAGAAACTGGCAGTGGACGGCGCAGAGCTGTTAAAGAAACTGGCGGAGGAGACGGAGGGCAACTTTACCTTTGAATACAGCCCGGAAAGTTTCTCCCAGACGGAGGTGGATTATGCGTTAGAGGTGTGCAATGCCGTTTTGGATGTGTGGAAGCCGGATGCAGAGCACAAGGCAATCATCAATCTGCCCACCACGGTGCAGGTGGCAATGCCCCATGTTTTTGCCGGCCAGATTGAATACATGCACAAACACTTAAAATACAGAGAAAATGTGGTGCTCAGCGTTCACCCTCACAATGACCGCGGCTGCGGCGTCAGCGATGCGGAGTTCGGAATCCTTGCGGGAGCGGACCGCGTGGAGGGAACCCTGTTTGGTAACGGGGAGAGAACCGGAAATGTGGATTTGGTGACGGTTGCGCTGAATATGATGTGCCACGGTGTGGACAGCGGACTGGATTTTAGTCACATTATGAAAATAAGAGAGGCGTACGAGCGGTTCACCGGAATGAGAGTACATGAGAGAACACCGTATGCCGGTGATTTGGTGTTCACGGCATTTTCCGGCTCCCATCAGGACGCCATCAGCAAGGGCATGGCATGGCTCAAGGAAGGAAAGAGCGGAAAACGCTGGGATGTTCCGTACCTGCCCATCGATCCGGCGGATGTGGGAAGGAAATACGAATCCGATGTCATCCGAATCAACAGTGTGTCCGGCAAGGGCGGTGTAGCTTTCGTGCTGAAGCAGCAGTTTGGTTTCTCCATGCCGGCGGCGATGAAAGAGGAAGTGGGGTATTTGGTAAAAGGCATTTCCGACAGAAGACATCAGGAGCTTTTGCCGAAGGAGATTTACTCCATTTTTCAGGAAAATTACATATTCCCCAGAAGCGTGTTCAATATTCCCGAATGTCATTTCAAACAGGAAAACGGCATTCAGGCGGAAGTTACCATTGAGCAGAACGGGGAAAAGCGCATGATACAGACCATGGGTAACGGACGTCTGGACGCAGTGAGCAACGCCATCAAGACATTTTTTGGCATTGACTATGAACTGTCCGTTTATGAGGAGCATGCAATTTCCAAGGGTTCGACCTCCAAAGCTGCCGCTTATGTGGGCATTGTGCACGACGGCAAATTCTACTGGGGCGTAGGCGTGGACGAGGATATTATCAAGAGTTCCATTGCTGCGTTGGTGTCCGCCGCCAATAAGCTGACCAAAGAGCAGCACATCACAACCGGAAGGGAAGAGCGGATTATCGACATTATCAGCTATATCCAGAAAAATTATGTGGATGTGACTTTGGAGACCCTGTCTGAGTATTTTCACCTTTCCAAGCCGTACCTTTCCAAATACATTAAGGAAAGGGCGGGCATGACTTTTCAGGAGGTCGTTAAGGAAGAGAGGATGAAAAAAGCGAGAACTTTGTTGAAGGAAACCACTTCCACGGTGGAGACCATTGCCGCCAATGTAGGATATGAAAACGTGGAACATTTCAACCGTCTGTTCAAAAGGTCCTACGGAGTGACGCCTGTTCAGTACCGGAAAAACCAATCGGACCGTTAAATCTTGAAAAATGTGTGAAATGGCTTCACATTTCGACGAAAATACTGTAAAATAAATCAGTATGTGAGCCGCATATTTTTGTCACCCGAAGCCCGGATTTTAGAGGCTGAAATATCGGATTGCGGCTTGGAATATAGGGAAGGAGACATTTTACCATGTCTAAAAAGGAAAAGGAAACAGAACAGAGCCAAATCGTTGGCAAAAAAATGACAAAATACGACCTCAAGATGCAGAAGCGTGAAGAGGAAAAAAAGAAGGAAGCCAAAGAGAAGAAAATCAGCACTATTGTGAGCGTAGTTGTACTTGTTGCGCTGGTATGTCTGGTTGCTTCATTCCCCATTCGGACCTACATGACCGTGCATGAGGACTATGTGGCAATCAACGGAGAGGCAATCTCCCGCGTGGAATTTGACTACAACTACAATGTGGTGAAAAACAATTACATGAACCAGTACGGAAGCTATCTCTCCTACTTTGGATTGAACGCGTCCGCTGACCTGTCCACCCAGATGTACTCCGATACACTGACTTGGAAAGATTATTTTGAGCAGCAGACCGTGGACAGCATTATCCGTGTGAAAGCCTTGAAAGCACAGGCAGACGCAGCAGGATTTACTTACGATACGGATGCCGAGTACAAGAATTTCGTACAGGATGTGAAGGATGCCGCAGAAAAAGCGGGAAGTTCCGTAAAGAACTACCTGCGGCAGGTATACGGTACTTACGCAACCATGGGCAGAATTGAAAATATCGTAAAAGAGTCCATTTATGTAAATGCTTACTATGATAAAGTTTCTGAGGAGAAGGCTCCTTCCGATGAGGAACTGCAGGCATATTATAACGACAACAAAAACGAGTTTGACTCTGTTGACTACTATCAGACAGTAATCAAAGCAGAGCTTCCCACAGAGCCTACCGATTTGGCAGACCCTGTAGATGATACCGAAACTACCGACGAAAATACAGAGGACACTGTGTACAAACCTTCCGATGCAGAAATTGCAAAGGCAATGGAAGACGCAAAGGTTCTTGCTGACGAAGCGGTGGATGCTGTCACCAAGGACGGCGAGTTAAAAGAGGGTGCGAAATACAACGGTACATCCAATGTGATTCGCGACTGGCTTTATGATGAGAGCAGAGCAGAAGGCGATACAACGGTTTTGGAAGATACGAACAGCAACCAGTATTATGTATTGTCCTTTGTAAAGCGCTATTTGGATGAGACTCCTTCTGCTGATGTTCATATCATTGCACAGCAGAACGGTGACGGACAGGCTATTTTGGACGAGTGGAAGAACGGCGAAGCAACCGAAGAGAGTTTCGCAGCTTTGGCTGACCAGTATAATGAAGGAACTTCCTTTACCGCAGCAGGCGGTTTGTATGAAGGCGTATCTGCCAGCGGAACACTGGAGGTTATGGCAGACTGGCTGTTTGATGAAGGACGTAATGCAGGAGATACCACAGTAGTCAGCGATGACGAGGGCAACGCTTATGTGATGTACTATGTAGGTCCGAACGCCCCTGAGTGGAAAATCAATGCGAAAAACGAAGTCCTTGCAAGCGCCATGGATACTTACCTGAGCGACATCAGCGAAGGCTTCAAGGTAGAAGACCCCAAGAAACACCTGAACTACCTTTTGGTGGAAGCTGCTACCGATAGCACGGAAGCAACCGACAGCACTGAGGACACAACCGCAACCGACAGCACAACCGCTACCGAGGAGGTATCCACAGAGAATACCGAGGATGCTACAGAAGACACTACAGCGACAGAAGATTCCGCCGCAACAGAAGAGACTAACTAGGTTTTTGCAGTTCTATTGCGATGGAAGAGACAAGGCGTACACAAGCCAATAGCAAATGAGCGAAGTGAAAATAGATAAATAAGTGACTGAAAACCTGCCTGTAATGCAACGGGCAGGTTTTTTGACTTTTGAGATGTGTTGGCGGCGTTCCGTGGCTGCCGCATATATTTCCGGTTCCTTTGCATAGCAGGTTTTCTTCTGCCGGGGGTCTTGGTGGAAAAAGCAAATTTTTATTTCCACTTTTGTCTGTTCTCCGGCATGGTTCCGCCAAGTAACCGGTAGCGTGGAGGTCTATGAAAAATATCTTCCTGAAAATCTCCCCATTTCCGTCAAAAAGGTGGAAACAAATTCGCATTTTTCTTGCATAGACCACTTTCCAAGCAAAAACAGAGCTTGTATACAAGAAAATGAATTCAAAAGTGGAAACAAAAAAGAAGAAAAATTCCATAGACCCCCGCAGGAGCCATAAGGCAGGAAAATTAGAAACAAGAAAGAAGCCAAAGCAGAAGAAAAGATGCAAAGCGGGGGAAGCTGCCCCTCCCCCAAGCACCAAACCAAGGATGCAAAACAGACAAAACAGAAAACCACAGAATAGAATTGTGTTTTTCTGCTTTCATGGGTATAATTATATCCAGTGAGGGCAACCAATCCCTTCAACAATACAGCAAAGGTGAACAATATGAACGAAAAAGTATTAGTGCTTGATATAGACGGAACATTGACCAATTCCCGCAAGGAGATTACTCCGGCAACAAAGCGGGGAATTCAGGAAATCATGAAGAGAGGGCACAAGGTCATTCTAGCCTCCGGCAGACCCACGCCGGGAATGCGCCGTTATGAGCAGGAACTGGAACTGGAAAAATACGGCGGATACCTGCTGTCCTTTAACGGAGGGAGAATTGTAGAGTGCAGAACCGGCGAAATCGTTTATCAGCGGACACTGCCGCCGGTGGTGATTCCCAAATTATATCATTTTGCAAAAGCAAATGGCTGCGGTCTTGTTACCTATTTTGGAGACAACATTATTTCCGCTTTTGAGCCGGATGAATATCTTGCGCTGGAGTCCCGCATCAACGGCATGGAGATTCGTGTGGTGGAAGATTTCATAAACTTTGTGGATTTTGACGTGAATAAATGCCTTATGACTGCGCCGGTAGAGAAGGCACCGGAACTGGAAAAACAGTTACAGGAAAAGTACGGCGATACTTTGAGCATTTACCGCTCGGAACCTTTTTTCATAGAAATTATGCCGAAAAATGTGGATAAAGCAACGTCTTTAAACCGTATGTTAGAGTCCATCGGGCTTACGAGGGAAGATGCTATCTGCTGTGGGGACGGATTCAACGACATTTCCATGATTCAGTATGCCGGACTTGGCGTTGCCATGGGCAATGCGCAGCCGGCGGTGAAAGAAGCGGCGGATTATATCACGGCGACTAATGATGAGGACGGACTGGTACAGGTGATTGACCGGTTTATTTTAAAGGAAGAGTGAGGAAGCAAATGCGGATAGAGATACCCGAAAAAGCAAAATTCATTATAGAAACCATTACCAAAGCCGGGTTTGAGGCTTATGTTGTGGGCGGCTGTGTCCGGGATTCCATTCTGGACAGAAAGCCGGAGGACTGGGACATCACCACATCCGCGAAACCATATCAGGTAAAAGCGCTTTTTCCGAGAACCATTGATACTGGTATTCAGCACGGAACCGTTACGGTTATGCTGGATAAGGAAGGCTTTGAAGTCACTACTTATCGGATTGACGGAAAATACGAGGATAGCAGACATCCCAAGGAAGTGACCTTCACGCCCAACCTCACGGAAGATTTGAAACGCCGGGATTTCACCATAAATGCCATGGCATATAACGAGCAAACCGGACTGATTGACATTTTCGGCGGAATGCAGGACATTGAAAAAAAGGTTATCCGTTGTGTGGGGGATGCAAAAGAGCGATTTACGGAGGACGCTTTGCGAATCATGCGCGCCATTCGTTTTTCGGCGCAGCTTGGATATACCATTGAGGAAAAAACAGCGGAGGCAATCCGGGAACTGGCACCGAACCTGAGAAATATCAGCGCGGAGAGAATTCAGGTGGAATTGGTGAAATTACTGGTTTCCCCGCATCCTGACTACCTGCGTATGGCGTATGACATGGGTGTCACCAAGGTAATTTTGCCGGAGTTTGACCGTATGATGGAAACGCCGCAGAACCATCCACACCATAAATACAATGTGGGAGAACATACCCTGCACGCGTTACTTGCCGTGCCTTGCGGCCGGATTTTGCGGCTCACCATGTTATTGCATGACGTGGGAAAGCCGGATACCCTCAGTGTGGATGAAAACGGAATCACCCATTTTCACGGACACCCGACAGTGGGAGAGGAGCTGGCAAAACAGATTTTGCGCCGGCTGAAATTTGACAATGATACCATTCACACCGTGACCTGTCTGGTGCGCTACCACGACTACGGAAACGGAGTTGACCCGGATATGCGCATCGTGCGCAGGGGGATTCAGAAAGTCGGGGAGGACATATTTCCGTTGCTGATACCGGTGCGCCACGCAGATGTCTGTGCGCAGAGTGATTATAAAAAGACGGAAAAACTGGAATTGCTGGATAAATGGGAGCGCCTGTATCACGAGATTGTAGCCAAGAACCAATGTGTTTCCTTAAAAAACATGGCGATAACCGGTAAGGATTTGATTGCGCTGGGCATGAAGCCCGGAAAAGAAATCGGTTCCATGCTGGACGAATTGCTTCAGATGGTAATTGAGAATCCGGAGTGTAATACAAGGGAATTTTTATTGGAAGAAGTCAGACACCGTCTTTAACATACTTTGCTTTTCCAACACATATGATAGGATAAGATATTCGTCCGGAACTTTCGGAAAGAGTCTTAACTGTGTGTTAGGAGGGGCAAAAGTGAACGATCGGGCAGTCGCTTTACTGGAACAATACGAGATAGAGGTACTTCGTACCCGCAAAGGCAGAGGCGCCATTATTTGCGACACAAATCAGGGGTGCCTGATATTTAAGGAATATACGGGAAATAATGACAGGATTGTCATGCAGGACCGATTGCTACATTATATTCGCAAGCAGGATAAGATTTTGACAGAAACCATTATCCCCACCGCCGAAGGTGCGCTTTCGGTGAAAGACGGTGACGGGGTGCAGTATGTTCTCAAGACTTATCAGGAGGGGCGGGAATGTAACATCTATGATAAGCAGGAATGTGTGGAGGCGGTTCGCCTATTGGCGCGTCTGCACGGATGTATGGAGGTTCCCGCGGATTTGTGGGGAGATATTCCTGCTTTTTCCCAGGCAAGGGAATATGAGAAACACAATAAAGAATTGAAGAGAGTCCGCCGATATTTGAAACAGCGCAGCCAGAAGACATGGTTTGAAATCTGCCTGTTGAATTCCTTCGACTATTTTTTAAGTCAGGCGGCGGAAGTCACGCAGGAGTGGGAAGAATATCGGAAAATCAGGGAATCTTCCGACACCGGCTGCACCGTGAACACCTACTGTCACGGAGATTACCAATATCATAACATTCTCCGCTGTGACAAGGGCTGGTTTGTCATGAATTTTGAAAAGTGCATGCGGGATGACCCCATTCGTGATTTGTACCTGCTGCTTCGTAAACTTTTGGAAAAGAGCAACTGGTCCGTTGCACTTGGAAAAGAATTGTTGGAGGCTTACGAGAAGGAAAGAAGCATTTCTGCCATGAGCAGGATTGATTTATACTACCGGCTGGCCTATCCGGAGAAGTTTTGGAAAATTGTGAACTTCTACTATAACTCCGGCAAGGCGTGGATTCCGGAGCGCAACCGGGAGAAACTGGAAAAACTGATGGTGCAGGAAAAGGAAAAACAGAATTTTTTGGAGGAAGTATTCCGAAAGGTTATGCTATAGGATGAATAAGAAGAGAGGAAAGACGTGAAAAGACCAAAGAGAGCACATGAAAAGAACCGTTTATACAGAAAAATAATGACGGCAGGTATATGTTTATCTGCGACACTTGTGTCATTAACGGCGTGCACCTTCCCATTTTCCAAAGGGGACAGCAGTGCCGGCAAAGGAACACAGCAGGCGGCTCTGCATAATTCCCAGACGGCGGGTGACACAGAGAAAACACGGGTAGATACCGGATTTATACTGACGGATGCAGACAGCTATGATTCGGCGGACACCCCCATGCTGGTGGAGAAAAACAATGATGACAATACTGTCACATTCCTGAATTTCGACGTGAACAAGAGATATACCCTTTCGGTAGACGGCACAACGAAGTTTTATGACAAATATGGGGAAAGCATTTCCTTAGAGCAGATACAGTGCGGCGATATTGTTGATGTTACTTTCTTAAAATCCAAGAAGCATCTTACTACCATGCAGCTTTCTGCCAAGGCGTGGACCTATGAAAATGTGGAGCGCTATGAAATCAACACGGTGCGCAGGGAAGTAACCATCGGGCAGGAGATTTTTAAGCTGAGTAAAGACGTGGAATACTGGTCCGGTGGAAGAAGCATCGAGGAAATGGAACTGAATCCTGTGGATATTCTGAGCTTTCAGGGGATAGATAAGGAAATTCTGAGTGTCCGTGTGGAAAAAGGGCACGGCTACCTGCGTCTTGTCAATGATGAGAATTTTGTCGGAGGCTGGATTGAAATCGGGCAGTCCATTATTCAACGCATCACAGAGGATATGCTGCTTACCGTGCCGGAGGGCAGCTATCAGGTAAACATCAGCAATAACGGAAGCGGCGGGACAAAAAATGTGATTATCAACAGCAACGAGGAGACAACGCTGGACATCGGGGACTTAAAGGTCGCAGAGCCCCAGTACGGAACCATTCTTTTCTCGGTGAGTCCTTCGGATGCAAAGATATATATCGATGGGGAAGAGGTGGACGCCTCCCAGCCGGTTTCTTTGGAGTACGGAATTCACCAGTTGATAGCGAAGGCAAGCGGTTATCAGTCCATTACCAGATACCTGCGGGTGGGTGCGGAGTCTGCCGGAATCGATGTGGTGCTGGATCAGGTGGACACCGGAACGGACAGTTCGACAAGCAGTGGAAGTACAAGTTCATCCGCTGCGAGCAGTTCTGCCGGCGCAAGTACAAGCAGCTCAAGTTCAAGCAGTTCAAGTACAAGTTCGAGCAGTTCAAGCGCAAGTACCGGTTCGAGCAGTGCAAGCAGCTCCGCTTCCGAAAGCAGCAGTGCAAGTTCCGCTTCCTCCGCAACGGCAACGGATACGGTGACAGATTATTATAAGGTATATGTGGATGCTCCGGCGGGGGCAGAGATTTATGTGGACGGAAATTATGTGGGAATTTCCCCGTGCAGCTTCCGTAAAACCAGCGGCAGTCATGTCATCACCCTGCGAAAGACCGGCTATGAAACCAGAAGCTATACGGTGCAGATTGATGATGAAAAGAAAGACTTTTCCTACTCTTTCGCTGATTTGGTGGCGTTAGAGAGCAAGACATCAGGACAATAAGGTGGGAGGTGCCAAGCCGGCGAACACCAAGGAACCAAGCCGGCGGACAAGGCGATACCATATCGGAACGGAGGATACAAAAGTGAGCAAAACGCGCACGGAACTGGCGAAACAGACAAGCTACAGTTATGAAGACTTTTTGGAAATTATCCGAATCTTAAGGGAAAAGGACGGATGCCCATGGGACAGGGAACAGAACCATGCCAGTTTAAAACCCTGTATGATGGAGGAGGCTGCGGAGGTTGTGGCAGCTATCCGCATTTTTGACAAAACCGGAAATTACGAAAACCTGCGGGAGGAATTGGGAGACGTTATGCTGCAGGTTGTCATGCATGCCCAGATTGCCAAGGAGGAAGGCTTCTTTTCCATGGAAGATGTAGTGTCCGAGGTGGCGGAAAAGATGGTGCGCCGTCATCCCCACATTTTTGGCAGCGTGGAGGCGGATACCTCCGAAAAAGTGCTGGAAAACTGGGAGGATATTAAGAAGAAAGAGAAGGAGGGGAAGAGCTATATTGAGTCCCCGCTTCGGGAAATCCCGTACGAGCTTCCCGCACTCACCCGCGCGGCAAAGGTTTTGAAAAAGGTGGACAAGCTGTATGAGCCTATGCCGGATTATGCTTCCTCGGTGGAAACACTCCGCAAGACCGCGGACAGACTGGCAGAGCTTACCCCGGCGGCATATGATGCGGAAGTGACAAAGCTGGTGGGAGACACCCTGATGGCAGTGTCCAACCTGTCGCGCCTCTGCAAGTTATCGCAGGAGCAGATTCTGACGGACAGAGTGGAAGATTTGATTGACCATTACGAGGGCGGGGAGCCATAAATGGCGCAAATATGAGGAAAATCCTTGACAAAATCTGTAAAAACGGATATATATATGTATAGATGTTTCAAAGGGAATATCTGTATAAAATACAAAAAAGAAAGCCCATTACAGGAGGAGTTCAATATGAACAAAACAGAATTAGTTGCAGCTATGGCTGAACAGGCTGGTATTTCTAAGAAGGACGCTGAGAAAGCATTAAAGGCTTTTACAGATGTTGTTGCTGATGAGTTAAAGAAAGGCGGAAAGGTTCAGTTAGTTGGCTTTGGTACTTTCGAAGTTTCCGAGAGAAAGGCAAGAGAGGGTAGAAATCCTCAGAGCGGCAAGCCTATGACTATCGCTGCTTCCAAAGCTCCTAAGTTCAAAGCTGGTAAGGCTTTAAAGGACATGATGAATGCATAATCGTTTTGATTGACTACTTCAGAGAACCTGTAAAAGGGTTCTCTGTTTTTTTATCTGACAAATAAGGGAGGCAAACATGAGACTTGATAAATATTTGAAGGTATCCAGACTGATTAAACGCCGCACCGTGGCAAACGAGGCGTGCGACAGCGGGCGTGTCCTCATTAACGACAAACCGGCAAAGGCATCCGCCAATGTGAAGGAAGGGGATATTATCACCATTTCCTTTGGCAACAAGGAAGTGAAGGTTGAAGTTCTGGATGTGCAGGAGACTGTAAAAAAGGACGAGGCGAAAGAACTTTTCCGTTATGTGTAAAGTTCCGGCATTTTTATCCTCTTTTCCCAATATAATGTAAAGAGTGTACGGTTGAGTCGGGACAGCAGTCGGGCATAACCGGAAAGCGAAAACAGGAAATGGGAGGGGTCTTATGGAGGATTTGAACGGCGGAGCGCGCACGCATAAGGTTACAATGACCAATCGGAGGACATGTACCATCAATGGAGTGAACGACGTACTTTCCTTTGACGTACATGAGATTCTTCTGGAGACAGAACAGGGAATGCTGATGATAAAAGGCGACGAACTGCATGTAAACCGGCTTACTTTAGACAAAGGAGAGGTGGACGTGGACGGCAAAATTGACAGCTTTACCTATTCGGATGTCGCAGCCGCGGGCAGCCGCCAGAATGAATCTTTTCTGACCAAACTGTTCCGATAAGGGGAGCAGTTTATGGCAGATGAAAACCAGTTTCTTCTGTATGCCACCCTGATGGGCGTATACATAACATTTTTTTATGATATATTGCGGATTTTCCGCAGAGTGATACCGCATGCCAATTTTATGGTGTCCTTGGAGGACATCGGCTTCTGGATATATTGCAGCATCAAAGTTTTTATGCTGATGTATTACGAAAGCGACGGGACGCTGCGGTGGTTTGCGGTGCTGGGTGCGCTGCTTGGCATGACGGTGTACCGCAAGCTGGTAAGCCCCTTTTTTGTAAAATATCTTTCCCTCGGTTTAAAGTGGGTGCTGGGAATTCTGGTAAAGTCTGGAAAGTTTTTATTTCGCCCGTTTTATAAAATCGGAAAAAGGCTTGCAAAGTCCTGCGCGGCGGCGTCTGCAAGGGCAAAACGCAGGAAAAAGGAGCGTAAGCGATTCCTGAAAAAGAAGTTGACGTTCTTGGGAAAAGTGCTTAAAATGGTGATATAGGGTTGTGCTGCAGGTACACGGAGGTGCTGCTTATGGCAAGAAGAAAAGTGGCTTACCGCAAGAGACGCCAGAACCGGTTCAGTATGTTTCTGGTGACACTGGTTGTTTTAATGCTCATGATTGTGGTAGCAGTCAAAAGTGTAGAATTGAAAAGTAAAATCGCGGTGGTGGATGCGAAGGAACAACAGCTGCTCACCCAGATAGAGGATGAGAAAACGCGGGCGCAGGAAATCGAGGAGTACCGCAAATACACCCAGACCAAAGCGTACATGGAAGAGGTTGCCAAGGATAAACTGGGCCTTGTGTATGAAGGTGAGATTCTTTTTAAAGAGAATAAATAATGTTTAGTACATAGATTCAGAATCAGATTCTGAATGAATAAAAACAGGCAGAAGCTGCGGCTTCTGCTTTTTTTGTCGCAAAAAATAAAGGCAGTCCCGCCCTGTTTTGACAAAAATCGTAGATTCCTCTCACTATAATCAAGTACAGCCTATGGGCAAAAGGGAGGAAGAGCAAGTGATAGCGTCTAAAACCGAGAGGAGAAAAAGAGAACAGACCGTGCAGGCAACGGACCTGTGCAGGCAGAAATTATTGGGATATTCGGAGAGCTTCCGTGAGCTGGCAAGGAGTTTTGGGGGGAGCCTTCCCATAAATGGGGAGAGTTTTTCTGTAAATGGGGACAGTCCCTGCATGAACGGAGGGAGCCGTTCTATGGACAGGCAGAGCCTGCTGGAGGAGAGAAAAAACTGGGAAAACCGCAAAGTGCTCTGCGACAATCTGAGCGAAATGGCAGAGATTATGGATAGAGTGGCGAGAGAAGAGATTACATACGAACCAATGGAAGCCCAAAAGGAGCATCTTATCAGCCGGGCGCTGCGGGAGGAGGCTCTTTGCGCAGAGCATTTGTGCTATGTTCCCTGCGAAAACGGCAGAACCGCCATCGGCATGACTTTAAGCACGGTGCGCAGGGGCGGCTGCCCGGCGGAGGAAGTGGCGGATATACTGTCCGTTCTGTTACATACACAATTTCAGGTGTCCGCCGTCAGCCCCTATCTGGTGGAGCAGAAAAAACACAGCTTCCTGTTCATGGAGCAGGCAAAGTATATTGTGCTGTCCGGCTTTGCCAGAGCCATCCGGGAAAATGAGCAGGTCTCCGGGGATAACTATGCCTTTTTGGAGTCGGAGAAGGGGAAAAAGACCATTTTACTCTCGGACGGCACCGGCTCCGGGGAAAAGGCCAACGAGGACAGCGGAAATGTTCTGGATTTGATGGAAAAAATGCTGGAGGCGGGCTATACCGGCACTGCGGCGGTGAACCTGATTAATTCCGCCCTGTATGCCAAAGACGAGGATAGCAACCATCCCACACTGGACATCTGCGATTTGGATTTGCATTTGGGGAAATGCCGTTTTCTTAAAGTGGGCGGCGCAGCGTCCTTTTTGAAACGGGGGAAAAGAGTGGAGGAAATTCAGGTGGGCAACCTGCCCCTTGGCATTTTCCGGCATATCCAAGTACAGGAGATTCCCAAAACACTGCAAAACGGCGATTACCTTATCATGATGACGGACGGCGTGCTGGATGCCTTCGGCGAAGAAGGCGGCGATGAGATTTTGCAGGAAATCATAGCGGAAATTACTGAGCAGAATCCGGGGGAAATCGCGGAAATTTTATTACAGACAGCTATTCACCGCAGCGAGGGCAGAATCTACGACGATATGACCATTGTGGTGGCGGGAATTTGGGAAAATAGCTGTATTACTTGATTTTTTGGGATAATTACGATACCATAACAGACAGAGACGGAAATCCGAGGCGTAAGCATGCGCCGGATTTCGGAGCGCAGAAATCATGAACACCACACGGATGACAGAGAAAAAAGTATTTGCTTTTATGGAAGAACACAAAATGCTGCAGCCCCATGACCGGGTAGTGGCAGGGGTTTCGGGAGGGGCAGACTCGGTTTGCCTCTTATTTGTGCTGTTGGAACTGGCAAAGCGGATGCCGCTTCACTTGGCGGTGGTTCATGTGAATCACAAAATCCGCCCGGAGGCGGGGCAGGACGCCGCATATGTGGAAAAGCTGTGTAAAGAACATGATTTACCCTTCTATTATTATGAAGAGGATGTCTGCAAAAGGGCAGAACAGGAGAAGCGTTCCGAGGAGGAAGCCGGCCGCATGGCGCGGTATGAGGCGTTTGGACGTGCGGCGCAGGACTTTCATGCGGATAAGATAGCGGTGGCACATAACAGCAATGACCGCTGCGAAACCATGCTGTTTCACCTGTTTCGGGGCAGCGGAATCAAGGGATTGATTGGAATCCGCCCGGTGAACGGCAATATTATCCGCCCTATTCTTTGTCTGGAACGCAGCGAAATTGAGGAATACTTAGACGAAAGAGAGATTTTCTACTGTCGGGACGCCACCAATGCCACGGACGACTACACCCGAAATCGGATTCGCCATCACATTCTGCCCTACGCAGAACAGGAAGTGTCATCGGGCTGTGTGGCACATATGACGCAGACAGCGGATATACTGTCGGAGACAGAGGACTACTTAGAGCAGCAGACTATGGATGCCATACGAAGCTGCGTGACTGCGGAAACGAATACGCGCAATCAAAACGATGGAATTGACCCGGAAAATCCGGCGATAATATTCGGTGACAGATATGTCATAAATAGGGGACGTTTCTTACATTTTCACCGGGCAATAGAAAAAAGAATCCTGTATATGCTGGCATTTTCCCTTGCGCCCGGAGGGAAAGACATTACGGCAACTCACATCCGGGATTTGCTGTCACTTTTTACAGGGGAAGGAAACCGCAGCATTTCCCTGCCCTTCGGAATTGTGGGAAAACGGGAATATGACAATATTGTCATGTATAGAAAAGACAGCGAAATACCGGTTTCCGGGGAAAAAGAGAATCCACTGTGGGTGGAAATCTCCGATTTTCAACAGACGATTTCGTTGGGAGACGGGAGAAAACTTAAGCTGAGTGTGCATTCCTGCGAGGGAATCCCCGCAGAATTTCCCAAAAATAAGTATACGAAATGCTTTGATTATGATAAAATAGAAAAATCAGTGATATTGAGAAGCCGCAATAAAGGAGATTATCTGACTATCGCCGGCAAAGACGGAGCAATGGTTCACAAGGCTCTCAAGGATTATATGATTACCGAAAAAATCCGCAGGGAGGAGCGGGACACCATTCCTCTTTTGGCGCAGGGGCAGCATGTAATCTGGCTGATTGGTTATCGTATCAGTGAATATTATAAAATTGGCAGGAATACAAAGCGTATTTTAAAGGTACAATTATTAGGAAAAGGCTGTGAAGGCAGCGAAACGGAGGATGAAAATGGCAGAACATGTTAGAGTGCTGTTGACAGAGGAAGAGGTTGACCGCAGGATTAAAGAAATCGGTGAGCAGATTAGCAAAGACTACGCCGGAAAACAGGTACATTTAGTATGTGTTTTGAAGGGCGGCAGCTTCTTTATGTGCGAGCTGGCAAAGAGGATTACTGTGCCGGTATCCCTTGATTTTATGTCAGTATCCAGTTATGGCAAGGATACTAAGTCCAGCGGCGTGGTAAAAATCGTAAAAGACTTGGATGAGCCGCTGAAAGGAAAAGATGTGCTGGTGGTAGAGGACATTGTGGACAGCGGAAGAACCTTGAATTATCTGCTGGAAATGCTGAAAGACAGAGAACCCGCATCCCTGCATCTTTGTACATTACTTGACAAGCCGGAGAGACGCGTCATAGATGTAAATGTGGATTATACCGGTTTTGAGATACCTGATGAATTTGTGGTGGGCTATGGATTGGACTATGACCAGAGATACCGTAATCTGCCTTATATCGGGGTGGTAGAATTTAATTAATAGGAGGCCCTAAAATTGAAGCAGATTGGCAATATAGCACATAAAATATACAGTGCCATTTTCTTGGTTATAGTCGCAGTTATCGTAGGAATCATGCTTTTTGGAACGAAAACGGACAGCGGCTATACCCGCAAGGATATGAACAGAGACATTGTGGAGGGAAATATCAAATCCATTGAAATCTATCCGAATCAGGAAACTCCTACCGGATATATGGAGATAACGCTACGGAATAATGCGGAATACCGGCTGAATGTCACGGACGTGTCCAAAGCGGAGCAGGATATTCAGGATTTGGGATTTATGCCCACCATCAGGGAAGTCCAGAGGGAGAGCTGGCTGCTCACTTCGCTGGTTCCCATGCTCATTGTACTGGCGGTGGGAGTGTTCCTTTTTTTAATGTTTAATGCCCAGAGTGTTGCAAACAACGGCGGCAGCAAAATGATGAACTTTGGCAAGAACCGCGCCAAACTGTCTTTGGGCGACCGAACCACCACATTTGCAAAGGTGGCAGGTCTCAGAGAGGAAAAGGAAGAACTGGAAGAAATCGTTGATTTCCTGAGAGATCCGGTGAAATATACAACGATAGGCGCCCGGATTCCCAAGGGTGTACTGCTTGAGGGACCTCCCGGAACCGGTAAAACCCTGCTGGCAAAAGCAGTGGCAGGCGAATCGGGTGTTCCGTTCTTTAGCATTTCCGGTTCCGACTTTGTGGAAATGTTTGTCGGTGTCGGCGCTTCCCGTGTGAGAGATTTGTTTGACGAGGCAAAGAAAAATTCACCCTGTATCGTGTTTATCGATGAGATTGATGCGGTGGCAAGACGCCGTGGTACCGGTATGGGCGGCGGACATGATGAGAGAGAGCAGACGCTGAACCAGTTGTTGGTGGAAATGGACGGATTTGGTGTCAACCAGGGCATTATTGTCATGGCGGCAACCAACCGTGTAGATATTCTGGATCCCGCAATTATGCGACCGGGCCGATTTGACCGTAAAATTGCGGTCGGTATTCCCGATGTGGGCGGCAGAGAGGAAATCCTCAAGGTACACGCCAAGAACAAACCGCTGGCAGAGGATGTGGATTTGAAACAGATAGCCCAGACAACCGCCGGATTTACCGGAGCCGATTTGGAAAATCTGATGAACGAATCTGCCATTGCAGCAGCAAAGGCAAACCGTTCCTATATTACACAGGGCGATATTAAAGAGTCCTTCTTCCGTGTGGGAATCGGAACGGAGAAAAAGAGCCGCATTATCAGCGACAAGGATAAAAAGATTACCGCATACCATGAGGCAGGTCACGCAATTCTGTTTCAGGTACTGCCGGATGTGGGACCTGTTTATACGGTATCCATTATTCCGACCGGAAACGGAGCAGCCGGTTACACCATGCCTTTGCCGGAGAAGGATGAAATGTTCTTAACCAAGGGCAAGATGTTACAGGATATTATGGTTTCTCTGGGAGGACGTATTGCAGAGGAGATTATTTTCGGAGATATTACCACCGGTGCATCCAGTGATATTAAAAAAGCAACCAAGATGGCACGCAGAATGGTAAGCCGTTTCGGTATGTCAGAGAATATCGGCGTTATCTGCTATGATGATGATGACGATGAAGTATTTATCGGACGTGATCTGGCACATGCCAAGAGCCACAGTGAACAGGTTTCCGGCGAGATTGACCGGGAAGTTAAGGCAATTATCGACGACTGCTATGCTAAGGCAAAAGCTATTATATTGGAACATGAAGGTGTGCTGCATAAGTGTGCAGAATTGCTTCTTGAAAAAGAGAAGATTTCCGGGGATGAATTTGAGGGACTCTTTGCTGCGGAGGCGTAAACGTTTTCAAAGCGGGATTTTGTGAGTATTTAACAACATGGTTTTGTGCATAATAGCCAAAAACAAATGAATCATTTTGTGATATTTGTGAATTTTAAGAATAGTCAAAAACCTGCACCCATGCTATTATAATACTCGTAACCCCCCCAATACATTATATAGTTTTTTGCTATACCCCATAAGAAATACCTTCTCTAAAAAGGACAGCCTTCAAAAGCTGTCTTTTTTACTATGTATGTATTAAGTGAATCAGAATAAGAAAAGAGGTTGGAGTTTGCCATGGATTATGAAAGGCTTCACCATATAGAAGACAACCAGCGGTATCTGTTCTGGATGCGTCCGGTGCTCAACAGCAAGGCGCTCTTTTCCGATACCACGGGGGAATATGTCACACCGGAAGAACCTATGCCGGGTGAAAACGTTACCGTGCGCTTCCGTACGGCAAAAAATAACGTGGACTTTGTGTTTTTTGTCTGCAAAGGGCAGCGCTGCCTGATGGAAAAAACACGGACAACGGAAGAATTTGATTACTATTCCTATACCTTTCCGGTGGGAGAGGAAAAGGTTTCCTATTATTTTGAAATACAGACCGGACGTTTGAAGGCTTATTTTGACGTGCGGGGCGCGATTCAGGAAATTAACGAATACTACGATTTTGTGATTCTGCCCGGCTTTAAGACGCCGGACTGGGCAAAGGGCGCCGTGATGTACCAGATTTATGTGGACCGTTTCTGCAACGGAGATACCACAAATGACGTGCAGAACGGGGAATACTGCTATATCGGCGAGCAGGTTCGCAAGGTGGACGATTGGGGAAGATACCCGGCGTCCATGGATGTGCGGGAGTTTTACGGCGGAGATTTGCAGGGCGTTCTCGATAAAATGGATTACCTGCAGGAACTGGGTGTGGAAGTGATTTATTTTAACCCCCTGTTTGTATCGCCCTCCAACCATAAGTACGACATTCAGGATTATGACTATATCGACCCTCATTTTGGTAAAATTGTGGATGAGCGGGGCGAACTTTTGCCCGAAGGACACAAGGAAAACCGCAAGGCGTCCAAATATATTAACCGCGTCACCAACAAGGCAAACCTAGAGGCGAGCAACCAACTGTTTGCAAAAGTGGTGGAGGAAGCCCACAGACGCGGTATGCGTGTGATTTTGGACGGTGTGTTCAATCACTGCGGCTCTTTTAACAAATGGATGGACAGGGAGCGGATTTACGAGAATGCGGAAGGATACGAGAAAGGCGCCTATGTCAGCGCTGACAGTCCGTACCGTAGTTTTTTCGATTTTCATGACCAGAATGCGTGGCCCTATAACGGATCCTACGACGGATGGTGGGGACACGACACCCTGCCCAAGCTCAACTACGAGGCATCGCAGGAATTGTTTGATTATGTTCTCCGCATCGGACAGAAATGGGTTTCCGCGCCCTACAATGTGGACGGCTGGAGACTGGATGTGGCGGCGGATTTGGGTCACAGCCAGAGCTTCAACCACCATTTCTGGCAGGAGTTTCGCCGTGCTGTCAAGGAAGCAAACCCCAACGCCATCATTTTGGCGGAGCATTACGGTAATACGAGAGACTGGCTGCAGGGCAACGAATGGGATACCGTTATGAACTACGACGCGTTCATGGAGCCTGTAACATGGTTTTTGACCGGTATGGAAAAGCACAGCGACGATTTCAGAGAGGATTTGCTTGGAAATGCCGACAGTTTCTGGGGAGCGATGCGGCACCATACCGCCAGCTTCTCCATGCCAAGCTGGCAGGTAGCAATGAACGAATTGTCCAATCATGACCACTCCCGGTTCTTAACAAGAACCAACCACAAGGTGGGAAGAACCAACACCCTCGGCCCGCAGGCGGCGGAGCAGGATGTGAATGAAGCTGTGTTCCGGGAAGCGGTGGCAATCCAGATGACATGGATAGGCGCACCTACTATTTACTACGGTGACGAAGCGGGACTTTGCGGATTTACCGACCCGGATAACCGCCGGACCTATCCGTGGGGACATGAGAATCAGCAGTTGATTCAGTTCCACAAGGACATTATCCGTCTGCGCAAAGAGAACGTGGAGTTGCGAAGCGGTTCCATCAAATATGTGGACTCCGATTACAATTTCATTGCCTACGCCCGGTTCTGCAAACAGGGGCAGAGCCTGATACTCATTAACAACAACGACCACCCCATCACAAAAGATGTGACGGTGTGGGAACTGGGTACGCCAAGGGCCGGCAAAATGCAGACCATTTTCCAGTCCGATGCAGCAGGCTACCGCCTTCAGGGGCAGGACTACGAAATGACCATGGGCAAAATAACCGTTGAACTGCCTGCGACATCCGCCACTATTTTGAAATACCGGAGGGAGTAGGTTCCGGGGCGGGATGTGATTTCATGGTTGTTGGGATTAGAACTTGATTGAGTATGTACCCAAACAGAAAGCGTGATTATGTGACTTCGCCGGATTGTTGCCCGGCGAGGTCATTTTTATATCAGGGGTAATGTATAAACGTGAAAATTGAAACATTGCTCCTGTTTTTATGTTACAATTATAAAACAGACAGATGAACAGCAGGGCAGCAGCATGAAGAATTGGAACCGGAAATAATAGTTCTATAATTTCCGTTCTGGAAGCGCCAATTCATTTTGGGAATGTGTAATTTGGTATGAAGGGGTGTGTCTGTAATACTGTCTTTGGTTACGTAATTGAAAAAACGTTCACTATGTGCACATACATTTCTGTGTTTTGTCATGACGGAAAGGAAAGAGTGCATATCTTTTCGGGTGACTTGGTGAAAGTCGTTGCAAACTTTGATGGGAACGGAGGCGTTTAGATAATCAAACATATGAGAAATCTGCCCTATTGTCAATACCTGAACCATAATCCACAAGGGGACTTTATGATGTTTAGCGGCATCTATATTTTCGATAATGAGATTTTTGTCATTCTGTAGAAAAGCAAGTAAGTCGTCGTATGATTTATAAGGTTTTGCTATTCTTATCATCTCCTTTTTGGGTATAAATAACGAAAGGCTCCCGCAGGAGCCCTCCGGACCGGAGGCTTCGCAAGTTTCTCCAGTACGATCAGTAAGCCTACTATGGCAGAAGTGACAGGGAAAGTCAATATACCGGTTCGGCTCTTCTCCGGTGTATGCCGCATGCCGGAAAAACATGCGTATAAAAATTTGATGTTACAAGTTGTTTTTAAAGGAGGAAAAATAAGGTGTACCGTCATTTGCAACGGTACACCTCTGCATTTTACACACTCTTATTTCTCCACACAATTCTTCATATGGTCTACAATTTCATACAACTCCTGCAATACGGAATTTACGTCTTTTAATGCGTCCATAGCGGTGTTGTCCAGTTCCAGAGACTCACTGGAAGCGGCGCATACTTCTTCGCTGGTGGCGCTCAACTGGGAAATGCTGTCTGTAATGGTTGCGGTGGAATCAATAATATTACTTACCATAGAATTCATATCGGTAGAATTCTGATGCAGTTCGCCAACCTGTGTGCTGATTTCTTCGAATTTGTTACCTGTCATGGCAATCAGTTCATTCTGACGCTCTGTGGAAGCAACGGACTCGCCCATACTGGAGGTCGCAAGCTCGGTGTCCTGTGTGAGCTGCTGAATAATCTCGGTAATCTGTGAGGTAGCTGTCTTGGTCTGCTCGGAAAGCTGTCTGATTTCGTCTGCAACAACGGCAAATCCTTTTCCTGCCTCACCGGCGCGGGCAGCCTCGATAGAAGCATTCAGGGCAAGCAGGTTGGTCTGATTGGAAATGCTCAGGATGGAAGCGATAATAGCGTCCACATCCTTGATTCTCTGATTCAGACGGTTGGTAGCGTCTTTGGTAACGTTGCTAACATCCTGAACTTTGTGGGACTGTTCTTTCAGCTCGGAAATCAGGAGATTGCTTTCCTTGATAATGTTGGAGGTGGTTTCTGCGGCTTTCAGCATATTGCCGGTAGCAACGCCCGCCTGCTCCACATTTTCCTGAATATCATGTGTCATCATGGTCTGCTGTTCAATCGCCTCAGCGGTACTCTTAGTACTCTGGGCGATATTGTCGGTCGCGTCATAAGTGGTTTCCATGCTTTCCGTCAGCTTCTTGGAAAGAGCGTGAACCGCATCGAATTTATTGGACAATTCCTCTGCCAGAGATATGATTTCCTGTGAGGTTTTTGCCTGCTGATTCATCTGCTCCATGATTGCCTGACGGTTTTCTTTTTCAAATCTGCGGTGAAGTGTTGCAGCCGCGGTGCTTGCAATCGTCACGAGAAGAACAATTAAAAAGCCCTCGCCGCCCTGCGTCCATGTCTCCATGCTGAAGTTATTCTGAATCAACTGGCGGATGAAGAAAATAATATCGGTCACAATTACCAGAACACAACTGAATTTTACCAGTTTGCTGTTCATATAAAACATGACACAGGTCAAAATCGGGAATGCAAAAATGTATGCGTAGCTGGTAGGATAAAACAGGATAACGACAACGTAAAGTACAGAGAGGCTGTAAATATTAAAGTAGCGGTAAGCGTTGGCGAATCGCAGCTTCAAAAAAGCAGCAGTGTTTACAATCAGACATACTACGGTGGTTGCCAGTTCCACTACTTTGTGAAGGTAAAGGCCATAGGAAACAAGGGAAACGGTCAGGCTTCCCAGAAAATAAACATAGACAACGGTTGCCAAAATAAAGGCTGCTATGTTTTTCAGACGGGATTGTTTTTGCTGTAAATCCATAAGAATCTCTCCTCTCTTTTGTAGCGTAAAACAAGTATATATTTTAATTTTATGATAGCACATGTATAAAAAATAGTAAATCCGTAATCACGCAGGAAACCATAATTTGGCGGTGGAAATTAAGTAAATTTTAAGAGACTCTTTGGTGACATATTTGAAAAGTTGTGGTAGGCTTATAGCGTCAGAAAGAGAACCCGCCTATTGCGGGGGTGGAAAGGCATGGTTAAGATATGAGTAGAAATACAGATAATGATTCCACACAGGAGATGGAACAGATTCAGAAGGGTCTGGAGGATTTCCTGAAAAAGGAATTACAGGAAATGGAAGAAAACGGCGGCAGCAGGAGACCTTCCGAACCGCAGTTTTTTACACTGAGTGATGACGAGGAAGAGGAAGAATACAATAATATGGAGGATGAGCAGCCTTATGCGGAGGACTGGGACAGCATGGATTACCGCAGGAGCATCAACGCAAGAAACCGCCATTCCGAAAGAGAAGATGTAGAGGACACAAGAGTGGGAAAGAAAAATCAGAAAAACCGCAAAAGAGAACAGGAAGCCCCGCAGGGAAAGCCTAAGAAAAAGAAATCCAAGCTGAAAAGATTTTTGATTACCTTATTGGTTATCGTGGCACTGTTGGGCACCGGACTTTATTATCTGGTGGGAATCGTCTATAGTAAAATGAATTATGAGGAGATTGCATCCGTATCTTCCGAACCGTTGAAGCAGGACGGTGTGGTAAATATTCTGCTGATCGGAAACGACTCCAGAGAGAACGGAGAGGATGGGCGTTCCGATGCCATGATACTTTTATCCATCAGCAATAAGACCGGCAAGATTTACATGACCTCTCTGTTACGCGACATGTATGTCAAAATACCGGGACACGACGATAACCGTTTGAATGCGGCGTATTCTTTCGGTGGCGCAGAGCTTCTGATGGAGACCGTTGAACAGAATTTTGATATTAAAGTAGACCGGTATGTGCTGGTGAACTTTGAGGCATTTGCCAACCTGGTAGATGCCGTGGGCGGTGTGGATTTGGAACTGTCCAGTGAGGAAATCGAGTATGTAAACGGTTATCTGGTGGAGTACAATATGCTTTTGGACCGCCCGCAGGGAACCGACAATATGGACACCTCCGTCAGTGGCATGGTACATTTGAACGGACCGCAGGCACTGGCATATTCCAGAAACCGTTATCTGGGAACGGACTTTGGACGAACCGAGCGCCAGAGAAAGGTACTGTCCGCCGTGATTGGAAAGCTGCCCAAGGCGGTAGTTACCCATCCAAAGGCACTGATAGACGGACTGATGCCGAACCTTACCACGAACCTGACACAGGGAGAGTGTTTCCAATTAAGTCTCATGGCGGGAAAACTCCTTTCCTATGATATAGAGCAGGCGAGCATACCGTTGGAGGGAACCTATCAGAATGCGACCCACCGCAAGATGGCGGTACTGGAAGTGGATTTTGAGGCAAACAAGAAGTATTTGATGGAAAATATTTACGGAGAGTGATAATTTGCACCGAAGTGAGAAAAGTGCCGGCATAATGCGGAAAATTGCAAACACAAGCAGAGAAATGTCAAATAGAGCAGCTGCAAAAACATGTATAGCTCTGTTACTTCTCTCTGCGCTTGCCCTTGGAGGCTGTGGCAGCGCAGCCCCGACACAGACCGTGGACTACCGCAATCTGGCAGAACCTTTAAACCCAGCCGTCAAAGAGGATGAGTCGGGGGAAAAGGAATCCCTGCCCTCGGCGGAGCCAAATTCCGGGGAAGGGACACAGCAGCCAGCCACAGAGGAACCGTCGGAAATCTCCATTACGATTTCCGCTGCGGGAGACGTGACACTGGGAAACCATCAGGAGCAGGAGTATGCCTATTCCTTCCGGCAGGCTTATGACCAGGCGGAGGATAAGAGTATTTTTTTCCAAAACGTATATGACATTTTTTCACAGGACGATATGACACTGGTCAATCTGGAGGGCCCTCTCACCCTGTCGGATAACAGACGGGAAGGTCAGGTATACAGCATTAAGGGAGACCCGTCCTACGTGGAGCTTTTGACGTTGGGCAGCATAGAGGCGGTGAGCATGGCAAACAATCACCGGCTGGACTACGGCGAGCAGGGAAGCCTTGACACGGTGGAGGCGCTGAAAAATGCCGGAATTGTTTACGCGTATGAGAGCAACGTGGGAATCTATGAGACAAAAGGAATCCGCATCGGCTTTGTTGCCGTCAACGAGGTATCGCAGGGCAGCACAGTGGAAAAAACACTTCAGGACGGAATCGGCACCTTGAAAGAGCAAGGCGTGGACCTGATACTGGCGTGTTGCCACTGGGGTGTGGAAAAAGACAATTATCCGGAAAGCTACCAGCAGACTCTCGGAAGAAAGTGTATCGACTGGGGCGCCGATTTAGTGATTGGACACCATCCTCATGTATTGCAGGGAATTGAGGAATATCAGGGAAAATATATCTTATACAGTCTGGGAAATTTCTGCTTTGGCGCAAACCGGAATCCCTCGGACAAGGACACGGTTATTTTTCAGCAGACGTTTACGTTTGTGGACGGGAATAGACAGGAGGATAAAAATATCCGTATTATCCCCTGCTCGGTCAGCTCTGTTTCCACCAGAAATGATTTCCGTCCCACCCCCGCACGGGGAGAGGACGCAGAGAGAATCATTAACCGGATGAACGAGTACAGCGCGGATTACAGAGTGGCATTTTCAGAGGAGGGGTATTTGAAATGAAATTTTTACTGGTGGCAGTCAATGCAAAATACATTCATTCCAACCCGGCGATTTACAGCCTGCGTGCTTTTGCGGGGGAGGAAATGCAGCCATACATCGAACTGGCGGAGTATACCATCAATCAATCCCTCACGGATATTCTGGCTGACATATACAGAAGGAACCCGGACGCTATAGGATTTTCCTGCTACATCTGGAACTGGAGAATGATTCGGGAGCTTTTACCGGAGTTGCAAAAGGTGCTGCCGGAGACGGATGTCTGGCTGGGCGGCCCGGAGGTGACTTACGACGCGGATGCAATCCTGAAAAAATATCCGAACCTCCGAGGAATTATTATCGGGGAAGGGGAAGAGACGTTCCGGGAACTGCTTTTGGCCTATCTGCAGGGCAGGCCGTGGCAGGACATTGCGGGGCTGTGCCTTCCGGAAGGATATACCGCTGTCCGTTCCCTCACGGATATGAATAAACTGCCCTTTTTGTACCATGACTTGAAGCCTTTTACCAATAAGATAATTTACTATGAGACAAGCAGGGGATGTCCCTACCGTTGTAGCTACTGCCTTTCCTCCATTGACAAGACGGTGCGGCTTCGTGACATAAGTGTCGTAAAAAAGGAATTGCAGTTTTTCCTGGATAATAAAGTGGCACAGGTCAAATTTGTGGACAGAACTTTCAACTGCAATCATGAACACGCTATGGCGATATGGCAGTATTTATACGAACATGACAATGGGGTCACCAACTTTCACTTTGAAATTTCGGCGGATATTCTGAGAGAAGATGAAATTTCGCTGTTGAATAAACTGCGCCAGGGACTGGCGCAGTTGGAAATCGGTGTGCAGTCTACGAACGAAGAAACCATTCGCACCATTCACCGGGTGATGAATGTGGACAAACTGGAGCAAATTGTTGCATCTATCCACAAAGGACACAATATCCACCAGCATCTGGATTTGATTGCGGGACTTCCCTATGAAGATTATGAAAGCTTCGGACATTCCTTTGACCGGGTGTATGCCATGAAGCCGGAGCAGTTACAGCTTGGATTTTTGAAGGTGCTCAAAGGCTCGGATATGAGCGAGAGGGCGGAGGAGTTTGGAATCCGCTATCTGGAGGAGCCGCCCTATGAGGTGCTTTACACCAAATGGCTGCCCTACCCGGATGTTCTGCGGCTCAAGCAGATAGAGGAAATGGTAGAGCTGTACTATAACAGCAATCAGTTCACCCACACGCTGCCGTTTCTGGTAAGAGCATTCCCGGGACCCTTTGCCATGTTTGAGGCGCTTGCGGATTTTTATGCGAGAGAGGGATTTTTTACAAACAGCCCCGCGAGGGCATACCGCTATCAGGTGCTTTTGCGGTTTGCGGAGGAAACGGACGGACAGAACGCTGCCATATACAGGGAGCTGCTCACCTATGATTTGTATTTGCGGGAAAATGCAAAGAGCAGACCGGATTTTGCGGCGGATTATACCGGAAACGAGGAGGTGAGGGAGAGCCTTCGGAATTTTTACAGACAGGAAGCTCAGGAGCGGAAGTATCTGCCGGATTACGAGGGATACGACAGCAGGCAGCTTAGTAAAATGACCCATATGGAGCCGTTTACCTATCCGGTATGGGACGAGCAGTTTTTGAATGGCAGTCAGCCGGTGCAGGAATCCGCAAAACCGGCAGCCTATGTGCTGTTTGATTATAAGAGCCGTGACCCGCTTACCTACGAGGCGAGAACCGTACGGCTTTCGGAGGATACCTTGCGGGAGAATTGTGGATAAAAGGGCGTCTGCACGCACTTGACACAAACTCGCTATGCGCAAAGAACGTGCGCAGAAATGTGGAAAAAAATGACAGAAGAACAGGCAGGAAAAAGAATGGATTCTTACGTCAGTGTGGACTTGGAGACAACGGGATTACACCCGAAGCAGGATAAAATCATAGAAATCGGAGCGGTGAAAGTGAAGGACGGAAAGGTGACGGACCGTTTTTCCACCTTTGTCAATCCGGGACAGCGCTTGGAAGAGCGGATTGTGGAACTGACGGGTATCCGGGACGAGCAGTTACAGACTGCACCGGATATTGCGGAGGTTTTTCCGCAGTTGTGTGATTTCCTGGAGGATTTGCCGTTGGTGGGACACCGAATTCTGTTCGACTATTCTTTTTTAAAAAAAGAAGCGGTATATGAAAAGATAAGTTTTGAGAAAACAGGTGTGGACACGCTTAAGATTGCCAGAAAGTATCTTCCCCACTTGGAACACCGGAATTTGGAGTATCTGTGTGATTATTACGAAATCCCCCATCATGCCCACCGTGCGCTGGCGGATGCGGAGGCAACGAGTGCGCTTTTACAGAAAATGCAGGAACTTTTCTGGCAGGAGGAAGAGCCGCTTTTTCGCCCCACGCCGTTAATCTTTAAGGTGAAGCGCGACAGTCCCGCCACAAAAGCACAAAAAGAACGGTTATATCGTCTGCTGGAGCAGCATAAAATACAATGGGACAGGGATGTGGAAAAACTGACCCGCAGCGAGGCGAGCCGGTTTACCGATAAGATTCTTGCAAAGTACGGACGATAGCCTTTTTGTTGGCGGAGCGCAGCGCCTGTGCGGTGGTAATCAGGTTGTCGATTTTATCCTGTTTGCCCTCGGCGGCGTACAGCTCGGCGAGTTTATAATAAGTGCGGCTTACATCCGTATTGGTCTGCACCGCAAATTCCATCACGGTTTCGGCGGCTTGCGGGTAATTATGTTCCAACAGAACATCCGCCCATTTCTGCAGGGTTCTCACCAGTAGGGTGTAATTCTGGTCGTATTCGGAAAGCGCGGTGATATTGGCGGTTCCGTATTCCAGCTTCAAATCCGTATTGGAATAACCGGTGAGATTAACGATGGAGCGGGCGGAGAGATTTTGCAAAAGCTCGATACATTCCGCCACAGTCGGCTCGTCGTTTAACAGACTGGTGGGCAAAGTCTCTAAAGGAATCGTAATATAGTTTAGATGCTCCAGAGATTTGCGGCGCACGGAGTTTGCCTGACGCTCCCGTTCCCAGAAGGATTGCTCCGCTTCCTCCTCCTTGCGCTTGGTGCGTTTTAACATATATGCCAAAGTCAGGGAAAACACGATTAAACTTGCCAAAATGAGTAAATTCATATATAATATCCTTTCAGAGTTTTACCGATATAGTTAACGTCATGTTTGACTGTCAGCCCGGTAAATGGGCGCAGTCCCCATAAAAAGATTGGAGAAGCTATGATTAACATGCACAATAAAAAGACGAAGCAGCGGATTTCCGCAGTGATTATCGTCATTCTTGTATTAGCTATGGTACTTCCCACTTTAACATATCTTTTGTATTAATTCAATGGATTGCCGGCCGGTAACGGCAGCGGGGGCACAATCTGACGCAGTGAAAGCGGTGCCCTGTACACAGGCGGACATGGATTATGCAGGTGGGACGAGGAGTAAGGAACGGAGCATATTATGAAAAAAGGAAAGAAAACAGGTTTATCGTTGATTCTCCTGTTGGTATTGACCCTTGCGTTTGGCATTACGGTGCAGGCAAAGGAGGAAAATACCATTAAGACAGGAATCTATGCGGACGGAATCGAATTGTCGGGAATGACTGCCGAGCAGGCAGAGGCGGCAATCTCCGCATATGTGGAAGAATTGCAGGAGGTACCCATTACATTGGAGGCTGCCGGGGATAACGAAGTGGAAGTTACCGCGGGAGACTTGGGTATTCAGTGGGTGAACACGGAGCTGGTGGAGGAAGCCATGGAGCTTGGCCGCCACGGCAACGTCATTCAGCGCTACAAGGCACTGAAAGATTTGGAGCATGAAAACCATATTTTCAAAATAGAGTTTTCCTTTGATTTGCAGGCAATCAGTGATGTCCTGACAGAGAAATGTGTAAAATATGACCGGAAGGCAGTTGACGCCTCCCTGAAAAGAGTGGATGGCAAGTTTCAGGTTGTGGACGGTCAGACCGGATATGTGCTGGACGTGGAATCTTCCATTGACAGCGTGAACAATTATCTGACACTGGAGTGGAATCATGAGCCTTGCAGTATCGCATTGGATATTGAGACAGAGGAACCGAAGGGCAGCGCTGAGGAATTAGCGGCGGTAAAGGATGTGCTGGGCAGCTATACCACGGCATATACCAATTCCGGCGCGGGCAGAGCGGCGAACGTGGACAATGCCAGCCGCCTGATTAACGGAACGACCCTGTATCCCGGCGAGGAGTTTTCCGCACATGACGCCATTTCCCCGATTACGTCGGAGAACGGTTACTATATGGCGGGCTCTTACCTGAACGGCAAAGTAGTGGACAGCGTGGGCGGCGGTGTTTGTCAGGTATCCACCACCTTATACAATGCGGTTCTTTTGTCCGAGTTAGAGGTTACGGAGCGTTTTAACCATTCCATGACGGTATCTTATGTGGAGCCCTCCGCGGATGCGGCGTTGGCGCAGAGTGCCGGAAAGGATTTCAAATTTGTAAACAACACGGATTATCCTATTTATATAGAGGCATATACACAGAACAAGAAAGTAACATTCAATATCTACGGCAAGGAAACAAGACCTGCAGGCAGAACTCTCCGGTTTGAATCCGAGATTTTGCAGGTGATTCCCCCTTCCGCCGATCAGATTTATGTGGATGCGTCCCAGCCTATCGGCTACATTGTATCGGACAGCGCTTATACCGGATATAAGGCAAAGCTCTGGAAGATTGTAATGGAGAACGGGGTGGAAGTGAGCCGCACGCAGGTCAACACCAGCAATTACAAGATGGTGCCGAAGAGTGCGACGGTAGGTACTGCCACGGCGGACCCCGCTGCTTATGAGGAAATCATGGCGGCAATCGGTACGGGAAGCGTGGATCATGTGAAGAATGTAATTGCCATTCTGACTGCACAGGCTGCCGAGAACAGCGTGGAGGTAGGAGAGCAGTAGGCATCCGGGGAGAGACGGAACATGAAAATCGGTAAAATATCGGAGAGCGTATTGAAACGCTCTGTGTTAAGACAGATACACACAAAAAGAGAAGAAATAGTAAGTGGCGCAGCGATAGGGGAAGACTGCGCCATTTTTGCGCAATCCGATGCCCAAATGGTGAGCTGTATGCAGGAAGCAGACTTGTCCGCAGTCACCGTAAAACAGTTGATTTACCGCTGTGCCAACAATTTGGCGGCGGCGGGCGCGGAGCCCTTTGCCCTGATGATTACATTGCTGCTGCCGGAGGATACCGAGGAGGCGTCCCTGAAAAGCTGGATGACGGAGGCGGACAAGGCAGCCGCGGAGCTGTCCATGCAGATTGCCGGAGGGCAGACGAGGGTTACGGAGGCGCTTTGCCATCCGTACGCTGTTGTGACCGGTTACGGCAAATTGCCTACGGGCAGCAGAACTGTGGGAAAAGCGGAGCCGGGACAGGACATTGTCATCAGCAAGTGGATAGGTCTGGAAGGAACCGCCTGTCTGGCAAAGCATAACCGGGAAAAGCTGTTGGCAAGGTATCCGGCATATCTGGTGGAGGAAGCGGAGGACTTTGACCGCTTTTTATCCATTATTCCGGAGGCTGCCACCGCCGGAAAGTCCAGCGTATGTGCGATGCACGACGCCTCAGAGGGAGGGATTTTCGCTTCACTCTGGGAACTGGCAGAAGGCGCAGGCGTTGGACTGACAATCGATTTAAAGAAACTGCCGCTTCGGCAGGAAACAGTGGAAGTATGTGAATGTCTGGGAGTAAATCCGTACGAGCTGCGCTCCGGCGGTTGTCTGATTATGACAAGCCGGGACGGACTGGGACTGGTGGCGGCATTGCAGGAAAAACAGATTCCGGCAGTTGTCGTCGGCAAGGTCACGGACAGCAAAGACAGGATTTTGCTCAATGAGGATGAGGTTCGCTACATGGAACGTCCCAAACAGGACGAAATTTATAAAATGATTTAGCAGAAAGGAAAGGGTATGAAAATGAGAGAAGAATTATTAGCGATTATCGAGAAAAACAGCCGTATCGATTTGAAGGAACTGGCGGTGATTCTCGGCGTGGAAGAGGTTGATGTGGTAAATGAACTGGCTGCACTGGAGGCAGAGGGAATTATCTGCGGATACCATACATTGATTAACTGGGAGAAAACCTCCAATGAGAAGGTAAGTGCGCTGATTGAGGTGCGCGTGACTCCCCAGAGAGGTCAAGGCTTTGACAACGTGGCAGAGCGTATTTACAAATATCCCGAAGTGCGCAGCGTCTATCTGATGTCCGGCGGCTATGACCTTATGGTAATTCTGGAAGGCAAGACACTGAGAGAGGTTTCCACCTTTGTGTCCGATAAGCTGTCCACGTTAGACACCGTACTCAGTACCGCAACCCACTTTATTTTGAAAAAATATAAAGACCACGGTACCGTGTTCGGTCAGAAAAAAGATGATGAAAGAGAGATGATTACTCCATGAGAAATCCATTAGCAGATAAAGTTGTTGACATTAAACCCTCCGGTATCCGTAAATTTTTTGACATTGTAAGCGAAATGAAGGACGCCATTTCTTTAGGTGTGGGCGAGCCGGATTTCGATACCCCCTGGCATATCCGCGACGAGGGAATCTATTCCCTGGAGAAGGGAAGAACCTTTTACACCTCCAATGCCGGATTGAAAGAGCTGAGAGAGGAAGTCTGCAATTATTTGCAGAGAAAACAGAATATACAGTATGACCCGCTTCACGAAGTGCTGGTGACGGTGGGCGGCTCCGAGGCGATTGATATTGGTCTGCGCGCCATGTTAAATCCCGGAGAGGAAGTGCTGATTCCCCAGCCCAGCTACGTTTCCTATGAGCCCTGTACCGTACTGGCAGGCGGCGTGCCCGTAGTTATCAATCTGAAGGCTGAAAACGAGTTCCGCCTCACGGCTCAGGAACTGGAGGACGCTATCACCGACAAAACCAAGGTGCTGATTTTGCCGTTCCCGAACAATCCTACCGGAGCCATTATGGAAAAAGAGGATTTGGAGGCAATCGCAGAGGTCATTTTAAAACATGACATATTTGTCATGTCAGATGAAATCTATTCCGAACTGACCTACAAGGATAAGCATGTTTCCATCGCAAGCCTGCCCGGCATGCAGGAGAGAACCATTCTGATAAATGGTTTCTCCAAAGCATATGCTATGACCGGCTGGCGTCTGGGCTATGCCTGCGGTCCCCGCACCATTATTGAACAGATGACGAAGATTCACCAGTTTGCCATTATGTGTGCGCCTACCACCAGCCAGTATGCTGCCGTGGATGCACTGAAAAACGGTGATGAGGATATTGCCGAGATGCGTGCGGCTTACAACCAGAGAAGACGTTTTCTGATGAATGCGTTCCGGGAGATGGGATTGGATTGTTTTGAGCCTTACGGTGCATTTTATGTGTTCCCCTGCATCAAGGAATTCGGCATGACCAGTGACGAGTTTGCAACCCGCTTCCTGGAGGAAGAGAAGGTGGCAGCCGTTCCGGGTACGGCATTCGGAGAGTGCGGCGAGGGATATTTGAGAATCTCCTACGCATACTCTCTGGAGAAATTAAAGGTTGCCATCGGACGACTGGAGCACTTTGTCACCAAACTGCGCAAGGAACAGGCAGAGAAGTAGGAAAGCAGAAGTTCCCGCAACCGGGAAGAACAACCATTAAGTGTGTGAAAGGCATGGATTTGTTATGCACATTGTATTGCATCAGCCGGAGATTCCGGCAAATACGGGAAATATCGGGAGAACCTGTGTGGCAACCGGTACAAGCCTGCATCTCATAGAGCCGTTGGGTTTTCGGCTGAACGAAAAGGAAATCAAGAGAGCCGGCATGGATTACTGGGAGCATTTGGACGTCACCCGCTATGTGAATTTTGATGAATTTCAGCAAAAACACCCCGGCGCCAAAATATGGATGGCTACCACCAAGGCAAAGCATTCTTATACGGATGTGTCCTTTGGACCGGATGATTTTATCATGTTTGGAAAGGAAAGCGCCGGAATCCCGGAGGAGATTCTGGTGGAGCATGAGGATACCTGTATCCGTATTCCCATGCTGCCGACCATACGCTCCCTGAATCTGTCCAATTCCGTGGCGATTGTGCTCTACGAGGCACTGCGGCAGAACGGATTCGGCAATATGCAGCTGGAAGGGGAACTTCACAGGCTGCACTGGAAAGAATAATGGCAGATTTTTTGCTTGTAAGACACGGGGAACCGGATTATGACGCCATTGCCGGAATCGGCTTTTTCGGATTCGGTCGTGCGCTCGCTCCCTTGACGGAGGAGGGCGTGCGGCAGGTAGAGAAAACCGCGGAGGATACGAGGCTTTTGGACGCGGAGTTTATCGTCAGTTCCCCCTACACCAGAGCATTGCAGACTGCAGCCATTCTTGCCGGAAAACTCAATAAAAAAGTGATTGTGGAGCCGGAGTTGCATGAGTGGATTGCGGACAAGACCAATCATATTGCATCCGCCGCAGAGGCGGATGTTCTTTTTCAGGAATTTCACCGCTTTCGGGGAGAGTATCCTGCGGACGCCGGGGAAAAAGAATGGAAATGGGAAACCGTATCCTCCGTCAGAGCACGGGTGCGTCGTGTGGCGGATAAATACGCCTCTTTTCGTAAAGTGATTCTGGTGGGACACGGAATAGCGTTCCGCACACTGACGGATATTGAAAAAATGGCTCCGGCACAAATCATCGAATGCCATTACGAGAAAGGACAGCCGGACTGCGAATATCACTTTTTAGACACTTAGAATCTGTAGTTTCTGCATATTTTTCCCGCAGGCAGGAGAGCCTATTTTTATAAAAAACAGGCGGCGGGAGGCGGATGCGCAGGATGAAATTTGACCGGTCGGGCCCTTTTGGGGCAATGGAACTGTATACAAAGTCAGAGCCCGGAAAGGCATTTCTGGAGTGTAAGCTGCATTTGGAAAGTGGGGAAACACTGTGCGGTTCCGAGGCGGACCGCGGTTATCTGGAAGTGGAGATTTGGGATAAAGAAGAGAGACTTGTTTTCTACTGTCGACAGGCGGCGGGCGGAGAGGAACCCATAAGGGGAATTTTGCTGCACCCGCACCTATGGCAGGGAGCAGAGTGCCCTTACCGCTATTTTTTCCGTGCCCGGATATGGCAGAACGGGAACGTTGAGGATACGTTTGAGCAAAACTTTACTTTGTGTGAGTTTCGCCATATCCCCGGAAAGGGCTGGTATCTGAACGGGGAAGCCTTTGAAATGCGGCCGGTTGGTTACGAGATTCCCACGAAAGAAAATGCCAAACTCTGCTATGAGATTTCCGCACAGGAAAATGTCAAACTTTGCTATGCGCAGATTCGCAGAGATCTGGAGCGGATTCTTAAGATGGGAGCCAATACCGTCTGTCCGGTGGCAAAACAGATTATGCCGGGATTTCTTTCCCTGTGTGAAGAACTGGGGCTGGTGGTTTACCGGAATATGTGCGAAACACCGGTGGAAACCCCGATTGCGCTTTTCAACAGGCTTACCGGAGAGCAGTTTTATCGGTACAAGGCGCGCTGGAGCAAAGAGCCTTTTGTATATATCAATCCGAACAGTCTGTTGTGGCAGGAAAACGGCAATGCCGAGGTAACGGTCTACAGTAATCAGAAAAAGGTTGCATTGTATGTGGAGGGCGTGTTGTTTGAGTTCCAGTCCGACGGGCCGGAATTCCGTTTTCAGGAAATACCGGTGAAAAAGCTGCCCTTGCGGCTTTCCGCGGAGGCGGAGGAGTGCGGAATGTCCGTGACGGCACAGCCGGTTCACAGAATTTTCACAAAATAATCACTTTTCCATGACATTTTATTCATACAATAACATAACGGAAAAAGAGCGGGCATTTGCCTGCAGAATCAATATATGGGAGGAAAATCATGATTGAGGTAACAAATCTTACGAAAAAGTATGGCGACCATATCGCTGTCGATCATCTCTCTTTTCGTGTAGAAAAAGGACAAATCTATGGGTTCCTTGGCCCCAACGGAGCCGGTAAATCCACCACAATGAATATTATAACAGGGTATCTTGCAGCCACCGACGGTACGGTGACGATTGACGGCAAAGATATTCAGAAAGACCCGGAGGAGGCAAAGAAATGTATCGGCTATCTGCCGGAGCTGCCTCCGCTGTACATAGACATGACCGTGCAGGAGTATCTGCATTTTGTGGCTGAACTGAAAAAAGTGCCGAAAAAGGACAGAAGCAAGCAGGTTGCGGACGTCATGGAAATGACACATATTACCGACAAAAAAGACCGTCTGATTAAGAACCTGTCCAAAGGTTATAAGCAGAGAGTCGGATTGGCGCAGGCAATTTTAGGTTATCCTGAGGTTATCATTTTGGATGAGCCCACCGTAGGTCTTGACCCCAAGCAGATTATCGAAATCCGCGACTTAATTAAGGAACTCGGCAAGAATCATACCGTGATTCTCAGTTCCCATATTTTGTCCGAGGTCAGTGCGGTTTGCGACCATATCATGATTATCGACCATGGAAAACTGGTGGCAAGCGATTCCCCCGAAGGACTGCAGAAACTGATGAGTGGCTCCAGAGAAATCAACCTTACCGTGAAGGGAAGCTACGAAGAGGTGGAAAAAACGCTCTTGGAGATTCCGAATGTGGATAAGGTGGAGCACAGGGGCGAAGAGGGTGACGGCTGTGTGAAGGTAGCCGTACTTGCCAAGGAAGATGCGGACATCAGAGAGGCATTGTTCTACGGACTGGCAGAGGCGAAGCTGCCGATTCTGGCAATGAGTCTGGCTGAGAAATCTTTGGAAGATATTTTCCTCGAATTGACAGACAATGTGGCACCCACTGAGGTGACCAAACGGAAGCTGTTTAAGAAAAAGAAAACGGAAGCGGAAGAGGAGGATAAATAAGATGTTAGCCATCTATAAGAGAGAATTAAAATCGTATTTCAATTCCTTTATCGGATTTTTGTTTATTGCAGTGACACTGTTTTTTCTGGGATTGTATTTTGGCGGAAACAGCCTGTTAGGTGGCTCTCCGTACTTTGCAAGTACCATAGCGGGAGCGGCATTCATTTTCCTTGTCAGCGTACCGATTTTGACGATGAAAGTGTTGGCGGATGAAAAGAGAAGCAAGACGGACCAGCTGATTTTGACGGCTCCGGTTTCTGTGGGCAGTATCGTCGTTGGTAAATTCCTTGCACTGATTACTATTTTCCTGATTCCGGTAGCCATTATCAGCACTTACCCGCTTATTATGAGCAAGTTTGGTTCGATTCCCATGGGGCAGGCTTATCTTGCAATTTTGGCGTATTTCCTGTTTGGTATGACAGCCATTGCCATCGGTCTGTTCGTATCCTCCCTGACGGAGAGTCAGGTGATTGCGGCAGTTTTGGGATTTGCCATTTTGTTTATCGGCTATATGATGTCTTCCATATGTTCTCTCATTTCCTCCAATGGAAACTGGGTTACAAAGATTTTGAGATGTTTTGATTTATATACCCATTTTGCAGAAATGCTGAACGGTACACTGAATCTGGTGGGAGTTGTCTATTATGTTTCCCTCACGGCACTGGTTCTGTTTTTGGCGGCGCAGTCCATTCAGAAGAGACGTTACAGCGTGTCCGTCAGCCATTTCAGTGTCGGCGCGTACAGTACGGGAATGATTGCGGTAGCGGTAGCTGTTGTAGTCGTGTTGAATATTGTTATGAGTGAAATGCCTGCAACATGGACTTCCGTGGATGTGACCAGTGATAAGCTGTATTCTCTTACGGATGCCACAAAGGAATTTGTATCCGGTATTCAGGAGGATGTTACTATTTATGTACTGGTAAATGAGGACAATCAGGATTCGACTTTGCAACAGACTTTGCAGAGATATGAAGCATCCTCTGACCATATAAAAGTAGAGTATGTGGATCCTACTATCAATCCTCAGTTTTATAAACAATATACTGATGAATTGATTTCCACCAATAGTCTGATTGTTGTTAGTTCCAAGAGAAGCAAGGTAATCAATTACACCAACATTTATCAGGCAAGTTATGATTATAGCACATATACCTCAAGTGTTACCGGTTATGATGGCGAGGGACAGATTACCAGTGCAATCGATTATGTACTCACGGATGATACGCCCAAGGTGTATCTGACGGAGGGACATGGGGAAGCAACCCTCACGGGAACTTTTTCCGCGGGTCTGAAAAAACAGAATGTAGAATATGACACAATTAATCTGATAAATTATGATGCAGTGCCGGAAGATGCAGCATGCCTGTTCATTGACGGCGCAACCACAGATATCTCTTCGGATGACAAAGATAAGATTATTTCCTATCTGGAAAACGGTGGAAATGTGGTACTGGTAACAGCATATATACAGGATGCCACACCGAATCTGGATGCTGTTATGGGATATATGGGTATGAGTATTGCGGATGGACTGGTAATAGATCAGGCAAAGGGTAATTCCTATGGTAATCCTTATTATCTGCTTCCCAATGTAGAAGTTTCTGCTTATACCTCCGGTGTATACGGAAAGGGATATGTATTTTCACCTCTTGCACAGGGTATTTTGATTGATAATGAGGAAGCGGAAGGCATGACTTACAGCAAATTTCTTACCACTTCCGATGAAGCATATGCTAAGACATCTCTTAAGAGTGCGGATGATTACGGAAAAGAAGAAGGAGATGTGGACGGACCTTTTGCTATTGGTGTGTCCGCTGAGAAGAGCTTAGAGAACGGCAACGCAACCATGGTTGTTCTTGGATGCCAGACTTTCTTTACGGATGATGTCAGCTCCGCGGTAAGCAATACCAACCTTACTGTCTTTAACAATGTTATTGGAAAATTTACGCAGCATCAGGGCAATGTTTCCATTCCGGTAAAGGAATATACAGCATCCCAGCTTATGGTAACACGTCTCGGTGTGTTTGTTCTCTTCCCGTTACTTGCCGCTGTACTGCCGGTAGCATTCCTGATTGCAGGCTTTGTAATCTGGCTCAGAAGGAGGAAACGGTAATGAATAAGCAGTCCAAACAGTTATTGATTTTATTGATTGTATTGGTGCTTTTGGTGGCAGGCTTTTTCGGACTGAAACAATATAATAAAGTCCAGAGTGAAAAAGGCGAAGAGGACACCAAAATCACCGTAGTGGATGTGAACAAGGACGACATTCTCAAACTGAGTTATGTCTACGATGGCGAAACTTACACTTTTGAAAAGCAGGACGGAACATGGTATTATGCGGACGACCATTCTCTGAATGTCACACAGTACAAAATCGGAAACATGGCGACCATGGTTGCTCCGTTGAAAGCACAGCAGGTGCTGGAGAACGTTACAGATATGACACAGTATGGACTGGCACAGCCGGAGCGTACCATTCAATTCGAGACGGCAGACGCAAGCTATATCTTTGAAGTGGGCGACTACAATTCCGTGGCAGGTGTGCGCTATATCTGCGAGCCTTCCGGAACTACCGTATATGCGGTGGACTCCGGTGTCGTCAGCATTTTTGATAAGTCGCTGGATGACGTGGTGGAGACTACGGAAGAAACGACGGAGGAAACAACAGACGAGTCCACTGAGGATGTTTCCGAAGCGGGTACCGATGCAGACATTGCAGAGTAAACTTGTCGACAGATATAAATACAACAGAAAATGAAAGTAAAAAAGGACCTGCGGAAACCGACATGAAAATCGGCAGCCGCAGGTCTTTCTAATAAAAATATCAGTTTTCCATCAGAAAACCTTTACTCCGTAATTCAGCTTTTATCAGTTCCAGCGCCTTCTCCGAGGGAGCCTGAATGGTATGGTAGTGGCAGTCCTCCGTCAGTTCTTTCAGGAGCTTTGATTTGCTCCTTGCCATTTTACGGCAGAAATCTTCCGCGTCCTTTATGTCATTGATAACCAGATCCACCTCAATCTGACCGTAAAGGTCATGTTCCACGGAAACATTCAGCACACGCCCGCCATAGTCCAGAATGGATTGAAATTCTTCCATAGTCTGCTCAGCGGTGTGTTTTACCCGGATGACAGCGGTGCAGCCGTTTTTCCGCTCCTGAGGGTGGAACAGCATATATCCTTTATTGGTGGAAAGAATATCCCGGTTCTCTGCCCGGAGCAATGCAATATCCTGTACGATAACCTGCCTGCTGACACCGAAACGCCGCGCAAGTTCTGTGCCGCTTACCGGTGCGGATTTTTCATTTAAATAGTCCATGATTGCCGTTCTGCGGGCATTTCCATCCAGATTCATAGCTTTCCTCCATCACTTACAATACCAATATCATACCACAGCAAGGCATTTTTAGCAAAAAAAAGCAGAGATTTCGTAGGAATTTACAGCAAAAAATATATAGAAAACTGATGCGTTTTTCATTACAATATATTACAATAGAGGTAGGGGAAGAGTATAGAATGGAGAGTGATTCCGAATGAATTTTAAAGAGAGGTATCTGGCAGGAGAAATTCCGTTTGAAGAGATTGATGAATATAGCTATCAGTGGGGTATGAGTGACGAGGAGAGAACCCTGGCACAATATCTTGGTCTGAATGCAGAGGAAGAAGATGCGTGGGTCAGTGTGGGAGAGGATGCACTGAGAGAATTGCTGGACGGACAGAAGAAGTAATGACCGGACACACAGGAACAGTGGAAAGGAGAGAGGTTTTATGAAAATTGAACGTATTGATGACAAAACAGTAAAATGCTTCCTTTCTAATGAAGAATTGGAAGAGTATGACATTGATTATAAAGATTTTGTAACCCGCAGTGAGAAAGCGAAAGAGATTGTTCAGGAGATTATTGAACAGGCGGAGGAGGAAGTTGGGTATAAACCGCCCCGGTATGCTTTTGACCTTCAGATTATGATGCTGCCGGAGCAGGGACTGGTACTCACTTTTTCCGAGAAGGACCCGATGGAAAGCAAAGGCGGCGAACAGATACTGGACTGCCTCAGGGATATGAAACAGATTTTGCAGCAGGCAAAGGAAAAGCTGGCGTCAGGAGCCAAGCCTGCGCAGAACGGACAGGAAGCCGGAGCGGGAGAAGAAGCCGTGGAGACTTTTCGCCCGGAGGAAGCAATCTTTGCCTTTGAAAGGGTGGCAGATGTGATGGACTTTGCCAATGCCATTCCCGGTAATCTGCGGGTGGACAGTGCCCTGTATTCCATGAACGATATGTATTATCTCCATATAAAAAAGGGCAAGGCTTCCTATGAGCGTTACAGCAGAATCTGTATTCAGGCAATTGAATTTGCAGTGGCATACACTGCGGACAAACAGCCTATCCGCCATCTGGAGGAACACGGTGAGTGCCTGATTGCGGAGAAGGCATTGAAGAAATTGCGATAACTGCCTGCATATCCGCCGGCAGGGGAGCGGTAAATTCCATCTGTTTTCCTGTGATGGGATGACGGAAGCAGAGCCGGTAGGAATGCAGAGCCTGTCTGGTAATCCATTCATTGTCGGGATTATACAGATAGTCACCAATCAGAGGATAACCGAGATATTTCATATGGATGCGTATCTGGTGGGTACGGCCGGTCTCCAACTGCAGGGAGACAAGGCTGTGCCCATTTTTTTCAGACACCACATGATAATGCGTGACAGCGTGTTCTCCGTGTTCAAAATCAACCATGCGCTCCAGCACGGAGCCTTCCCTGCGGGAAAGAGGCGCATTGATAGTACCTGACGGCGGTGTCACATTCCCGCGCACAATGGCGAGGTACTCTCTGGTAATGCCGTCCTCGTTTTTGCGTGCCACCATGGAGGACAGGATTCCTGCGCTGACGTAATGCTTTGCTATGATCGTCAGGCCGGAGGTGTCCCTGTCCAGCCGGTTGATGCACCGGAACACAAAGGGAGTCTGCTGCCTGGAAAAATACCATGCCAAAGCATTGGCAAGAGAATTGTCGTAATTGTTCATGGAGGGGTGAATGGGCATGCCCGCTGGTTTGTCTATCACCATAAGGTCCTCGTCCTCATAGACAATGGAAAGAGGCAGCTCTACCGGGATAATCTTTTCCGAGGAGACGGATTCCTTAATGCGGACAGTGAGGGTGTCCCCCTCCTGCAGCAAATGCGTCATAAATACCGGTTTGCCGTTCACCAGAACATTCTCAGGCTCTTTTTTTAACTGTATCATGCTGTGGGTGGAAAAGCCGTGGATTTTCAAAAAATGTCTGACGGCGACATTGTTTTCCGTATTTGTAATGCGGTATGTGAGGGTGCGTTCCATAATGCTCCTGTTCCTAAGAAAAATGAATAATAAACCACTGCGGACTTTGGAGAATCCACAGTGGTTGTGTCTTGATTATTCGGTAAAAAGATTACTTCCCAAGTACTTCCTTTACGCTGTTAATTACAACTTCTTTCTCAAAAGGCTTGGTAATAAACTGTTTTGCACCGTACTTTAGAGCGTTCAGAACCTTAGACTGCTGACCGGCAGCAGTAATCATGATAACCTTCGCATCCGCATCTGTTTCCAGAATTTTCTGCAAGGCTTCCAGCCCATCCATTTTTGGCATGGTAATATCGAGAGTGACCAAATCTACCGGATGCTGCCGGAACATTTCCACAGCTTCCTCTCCGTTAGTGGCTTCTGCAATTACGGAATAGCCTGCCTCTTCCAGAACATTCTTCAGAATCACTCTGGACATTCTGGAGTCATCTACAATTAATACAGAACCCTTGGAATCAGCCGAAACCTCATAAGTCTTCTTGGTGTTTGCGGTAAACAGATACGGAGTCTGTCCCATGGAGATGGTATCATTGTCTGCAATCACAAGATTGACTTCCGTTCCTTCGATATATATGGGTAATACATGGAAATCTCCCTCTACGCTCTGATTCTGATATGCAAATACCGGCTCCAGTTCAAATTCTTTATCCTTTTCGCTCTGTTCGGAGGCAAATAAGCCGTTGCTCACGTTGATGAATTCGCAGACTGCATCAAAGATATCAGCGGTTGTTTCTGTATGGGCTTCCTTGGAAAAATTAGAGGCAATCAACGGAAATGCCTGCTTTTTGTCTTCGTCGGCAAGTGCCAGATAAAAGATTTCGCCGCCTGCAATTCTTTGACCTGCCAGAGCATTGTAGGCAAGAGATTTTACATGCTTCATCTTTCCGATGTAGAAATCCCGGGATACAAAGCGGTTAATATTGCGTACAACAAGACCGGCTAAGTCGGTAATGACAGAATTGGCGGCACACGCAAAGACCGGAATCAGAGCATCCAGATTATCTTTCTTCAAGGCATCCATTTCAGTATCGGAGAAGCCGTTTTCCTTCTGAAAGGCGAGTACGGTTTTGTCGATAACGGAAGCAGTCAGTTCGGTACATTCCGTAAGTGCCTGCATCAGCTGCATATAAGGATTTCCCTGTTTCTCCAAAAGAGTATCAATCTGCGCAGCAGTCAAATATCCTTTTTCAAGGGCGATGTCACCGAAACGCTTATCAAACTGCATCTGCAGCTTATTGATGGTTTCCACGTCCTCTTCAGACAGTAATCCCTCGGCAATGGCAATGGTGCCGAGCTTTGCCCTGACAGAGAGCTGCTTTGCAATGGTTGCGCCGTATTCATCAGAGGTAATAATTTGTTTTTCAACGAGATATGTTCCGAATAATTGACTAAACATAAAAGACCACCTTTCTTATCTGTAGATAATATCTTTTTGCCAAATGTGACGGCTGATAACATCATTGTATCAGATATTTTGACGAAAACATAGTACTATTTACTTAATTCTTTCAGTAATTATTTTGGCAGTTATTTCAGCAGAAAAATTCAGCTCTCCATTCTGTTGTGCAAATTGCGAAAAAACAGAAGCAGACTGGGTAATCAGAATTTGGCAGTTAAAATTGTGAAAACATATTGTGAAGAGGAGACAAAAAATGTATTATGTAACTGATAGCAAAGGGCTAAAAAGTTTGTCCGGTGGCAGAAAGGTGTGAAACAGATGCGTATTGCGATTGAGAATGAGATATTAAAAGTAGAAGTGGAAACGTTTGGAGCAGAGCTTCAGTCGATTGTCAAAAAAGAGACCAATCAGGAATACATGTGGGAGGCAGACTCTGCATTTTGGGGCAAGAGTTCTCCGATTTTGTTCCCGTTTATCGGTAAACTGGAGGATTTTACCTATCGTTATCATGGCAGGGAATATCCGCAGGAGAAACACGGATTTGCCAGAGACATGGATTTCAGGGTAAAGGTACAGGAAAAGGACAGATTGGTGCTTGCGATAGAAAATACCGCGGAAACACTGGCAAAGTTCCCGTTTTCTTTTGAACTGGAAGTAGAATATTGTGTGAAGGGAAACCGTCTGTCAGAGCAATGGAGAGTGCATAACCGCAATGACGAAACCATGTATTTCAGCATGGGCGGACATCCCGCTTTTGCCTGTCCTCTGATAAAGGACGGCGTGCGAAGCGGCAAGCGTACAATTTGTTCCGTGAAATTATACGGGGTGGACGGAAGAGAAGCGCTGGATTCTACGGAAATAGACATTAAAGCAGGTCTGACTACCGGAAGGACTTTCCCGGTTGCCGTTAAGGACGGCGTATTCCCCATTGTCGACCATATTTTTGATGGGGATGCACTGGTATTTGCCAAACAGGGAGTGACCGCCGCCGGACTTCTGGATGAGAACGGAACGGAATATGTCCGTCTGGAGGCACCAACCTGCCCGGTATGGGGAATCTGGTCCATGCCGACCAATGACGCTTCCTATGTATGCTTTGAACCATGGTGGGGCATTTGCGGAGAAAAGGGTGAAAAGGCTGTTTTGAACGAGCACCCTTATACCAATCATGCAGAAGCCGGAAAAGTATGGCAGGAAGGCTTTGAGATTGTAATTGTGTCTTGACAAATTCAACACGGATGCACTACAATCAACTCAGTATATGTGATAAGACTATGAAAAGGGTTAGTACAGAAAAAGAAGCATCCCAGAGAGAGGGCGTGGCGCAGTGCGCGGCTGAGAGGTCCTTATGCGGAAGTTCTGGAACCTGCCTTGGAGTCCTGTATGAAAATACAGCGTAGAACCGGCGTTAACGGTGTCAGAGACGGACGCAGCAATGCGTCAATTAGGGTGGTACCGCCGAGTCCTCGGTCCCTTTGTAGGGAACGAGGGCTTTTTTAGTGGACGAAAAGCAATGCTTTTCGTCACAGGAAACAGAAAAGGAGAAAAGAAATGGTAGACAAGAAAATGGTAGAAGCAATTACCTCAATGGACGTAGATTTCGCCCAGTGGTATACGGATGTGGTAAAGAAGGCAGAACTTTGCGATTACACAAGCGTGAAAGGCTGCATGGTAATTAAACCCGCAGGTTACGCAATCTGGGAGTTGATTCAGAAGGAACTGGATGCAAGATTCAAGGCAACCGGAGTGCAGAATGTATATCTCCCCATGTTTATACCGGAATCTTTGCTGGAGAAGGAAAAAGACCATGTGGAGGGCTTTGCACCGGAGGTAGCATGGGTTACTCACGGCGGACTGAACGAGCTTCCGGAGAGACTTTGCGTTCGTCCCACTTCCGAGACACTGTTCTGTGATTTTTATAAAAATGATATTCAGTCCTACAGAGACCTGCCCAAGGTATACAACCAGTGGTGTTCTGTAGTGCGCTGGGAAAAGGAAACCAGACCTTTCCTGCGTTCCAGAGAGTTCTTGTGGCAGGAGGGACATACCGCTCATGCAACCGCTGAGGAGGCTGAGGCAAGAACCATTCAGATGCTGAATGTGTATGCGGATTTTATGGAGCAGGTACTGGCAATTCCGGTTATCAAAGGACAGAAAACCGAGAAAGAAAAGTTCGCGGGAGCGGAAGCTACCTATACCATAGAAGCGCTGATGCACGACGGCAAGGCACTGCAGTCCGGAACCAGCCACAACTTTGGCGACGGATTTGCCAAGGCATTTGGTATTCAGTTTGCAGATAAGGACAATACTTTAAAATATGTACACCAGACCTCATGGGGTATGACGACCCGTACCATCGGTGCATTAATCATGGTTCATGGAGATGACGAGGGACTGGTACTGCCTCCCAAGGTAGCGCCCATTCAGGTATGTATCATTCCCATTCAGCAGAAAAAGGAAGGCGTGCTGGATAAGGCTTATGAACTGAGAGATGCGTTGAACAAGCAGTTCCGCGTGAAGGTAGACGATTCCGACAAGACTCCCGGATGGAAGTTCGCCGAGGCAGAAATGAGAGGCTACCCTATTCGTGTGGAAATCGGACCTAAGGATATTGAAGCAGGCAAATGCGTTCTCTGCCGCAGAGATACCAGAGAAAAGATTGAGATTTCTTTGGATGAGCTGGAAAATAAAGTGGGCGAATTGTTGGATACGATTCAGAAGGATATGCTGGAGAGAGCAAGAGCACACAGAGATGCACACACCTACACAGCAACCAACATGGCTGAGTTTGAGAAACTTTTCAATGAGAAATCCGGTTTCGTAAAGGCTATGTGGTGCGGCTGCCGCGAGTGCGAGGATGCAATCAAAGAAAAGCTCAGCGTAACAAGCCGCTGTATGCCTTTTGAACAGGAGCAGATTGCAGATACCTGCGTATGCTGCGGAAAGCCCGCAAAGAAAATGGTTTACTGGGGACGTGCTTATTAATCAAAAAGGAATGGTTGCATGAATTATATTGTATTGGATTTAGAATGGAACCAGAGTAACACCGGAACCGAGGAGGAAGTGGCAAGACTTCCCTTTGAAATCATTGAGATTGGTGCCCTGAAACTAAATGATAAGGGCACCATTATCGGTGAATTCAATGAGTTAATCAAGCCGCAGGTGTACCATGAAATGCACCGCATAACCAGACAGCTGATCCATATACAGATGGAACAGCTGCAGCGGGGCAACCCGTTTCCGGAGGTGGCGGGGAAGTTTCTGGAATGGTGCGGTGAGGAAGAATACCTTTTCTGCACATGGGGAAGTCTGGATTTGACGGAATTGCAGCGCAATCTGCGGTTCTACGATATGGAGCCGCTGGCGGATAAACCGATTGTTTTTCTGGATGTACAGAAACTGTTCAGTATCACTTATGAGGACAGAAAATCCAGAAGAGCGCTGGAATACGCCATTGATTTCCTGAAAATAGAGAAGGATATTCCGTTCCACCGGGCGTTCAGCGACGCCTACTATACGGCAAAAATCTTTGCCCGCATTATGCAGGACAAGGAGGAAGTGTTAAAAAATGTATCCTTTGATTTGTTCCATCCCCCGAAGGTTCGGGAGGATGAGGTCAAAATACAGTTTGACACTTATATGAAATATATTTCCAGAGAGTTTGCGGATAAAAAGGAAGCATTTTCCGACAAAGAAGTGGTATCCAGCAAGTGTTATCTCTGCCACCGCAATCTGCGCAAGAAAATCAAGTGGTTTACGCCAAACGGCAAGCACTACTATTGCGTGGCATACTGTGACAAACATGGTTACCTGAAAGGCAAAATCCGGGTACACCGGACGGAGGAAGGCGGAATCTATGTGGTGAAAACCACAAAGTTCATCTCCGCGGAGGATGCCGCCGCCATCGCAGAAAAACGGGAACATTCCAAAGAAATACGAAAGAAAAGCAGAGCACACAGTTCGGAGGAACTCTGAGTGAGAGAATCACTCAGGGTTCTTTTTTTGTGGGAAATCAATAAGTTGTCCAATGAAGATTTGCTAATATGACGCAGTTAAACGATATTGATTGACTATATAATAATACTATGATATATTAGAAAAAATAAAAAATTTTACGAGGAGGGTAAAAGAGGAAGAAGGACAAGAATTATTAAGCGTTTCCGGTAATAATGCAAGTATAGAGGAAATATATTCAGATGAAACATTGACAAAAGAGAATTGGGATAACTCTACAAAGGAGACTACTTATGAAGGGGAGTTTTACAGGGTTATTTTTAAACTTATGGATATATGGAGTGATGGATACAATGCCACTGTTAGAATTGAAAATACGGGAAATGACATTATTGAAAACTGGATGTTAAAGTTTGATTTTCAGGGAGCAGTGACTAGCATATGGAATGCTGTCATGATTGAACAGAATCAAGAGGGTTATTTGGTCAAAAATGCTGTATGGAATCAAGATATTGAAGTCGGTAAGAGTGTTGAATTTGGAATTTGCGGAGAGGGAAACTTTAGCGGATTCCCTAAAGAGTATGAGTTAATAGGGAATTTAAAAGATGTTCCAGCTGAGGATTATACAATTACATATCAGTTAAAGAATGATTGGGAGAGTGGTTTTATTGGCGAGATTTGTATCGAAAATAATACAGAAGATACCTTGGAGGATTGGATACTAGAATTTGATTTCCCTAGAAATATCAATAGCATATGGAATGCAGTAATTGAAAGCCATGAGGAAGAACATTATGTAATAAAGAATGCAGGTTACAATGCTAATATTGCAGGGGGACAAAAAATCACGCTTGGTTTCATGGGAGAAAAGGGAAGCGATACAGATGTGCCTTATAACTATTTCCTGAGAAGTTATGATACATATACTGGAGATTCTATGGAATTAGATACAGACGGTGATGGAATCGTTGATGGATTAGAGACACAATGGGGATTAAATTACAAAAAGGCTGATACAGATGGAGATGGATTGAGTGATTATGAAGAAATATACTTGTTGCGGACAAATCCACTAAAAATAGATACGGATGATAATGGCGTAATTGATGCAGATGAGGATTTGGATGGAGATGGGCTCACAAACAAGGAAGAGTTGATTTTGGGAACTGACCCGGCAAATAGTGATTGCGATGGAGATGGATTGACTGATTATCAGGAGATAGTTGTGTATCATTGCGATCCGCTAAACTATGATACTGACGGAGATGGATTGAGTGATTATGATGATGTTGTTTTGGGATTTAGTCCATTATTGCAGGATACAGATGAAAATGGAATACTTGATCCTGATGAAAAAGTGGGACAGACTGTAGAAGAGGTATTTGATGATGAAACAGGTCGGGGAATAACAAAAGTAAGTGTTAGTATGAGCCTGAGTGGAAACATTGAAAAGAAAGTGGGTGTTGTGAATGTATATGATTTTGATCAATTATCAAAAAACGTGGTAGGCCTCATTGGAATACCTGTAGAAATTAATTCAGATGTAGAATTTGATACCGCAACAATTCAGTTTGTGTATGATGAAAAGGCATTAGGAGATACGCAAGAAGATAATTTGGCAGTATTGTGGTATGATGAAAAAAATGACTGGTATCATGTCTTGGATCGCGAAAGTGTCATTGACACACAGAATAATACGGTATCCATAGAGACAACTCATTTTTCTACATATATGTTAGTGGATACCCAAAAGTGGTTTGAAGCATGGAGAGAGAATATTGACTATCGAGTTAGTCAGGAAGGTGATGAAATTCACTATTTTGATATTGCTTTTGTAGTCGACACTTCTGGTAGTATGTATGGAACGCGTATGTCAAATGCACAAAGCGCATTGACTCATTTTGTAGATTCTATGCAGGGATTGGATGAGGCTGCTTTAATCTCTTTTAACAGTATAGCATCTGTTGTGAAAGATTTCACCATGGATATGAATTCTATTAAGGCAGGAATTAATTCATTGCGAGCCGGTGGCGGCACAGATGTGAATGCTGGGTTGATAAAAGCATTAAATACTTATAAGGGACGAGAAGGAAATAAAGAGAAAATCATTGTATTAATTTGCGATGGAGATGTCAATTATTATCAATCTACCATAAATAAATGTATAGAGAACAATATTCGTATTTATGCTGTAAATGTACAAAATGTAGCCGCGCATAAACAACTCCAGAAAATGGCAGAACAAACAGGAGGACAATATTATTATGGTGCCGATTCAAATGAATTAACATATTTACTAGGAGAAATTCAAAATAATACAACTAATAAAATTGATACTACGGATGCGGATCAAGATGGACTTTATGATGTTTATGAAACAGCGGGAATTAAACTATCAAATGGAACGGTGATATATACGGATCCTACACAAAAGGATACGGATGGAGACGGATTAACAGATTACGAAGAAACAGGATTGATATACAATATTGATGACCGGTATATTGGTGACGGAATGGTAAAGGAAGTGAAATATTTTCGCTTACACAGTGACCCTACGAAACAGGATACGGATGGGGATGGCATATTAGATAATGAAGACCCCCATCCGTGGTTTGCGGAAGCAATATGGATTGAACTGAGTAATAAGTTCGAGGGACGCCAATATTTGACTATTGTGTCTGATGAGGGGGTTGTTACGGACGCAGGAAACCAAGACTGGTGGTCTGAAAAGACAGAGAGTAAGACGCTTAATTTTAAGGATTACATGACAGATATAAACCATAGATTATGGCATATGGGGTGTGGCGTTATAGCTATGACAGATGCAGAGATTTATCTTGCACAACAAAATGAGGGCTATTGTTTTACTTATCCCTATTGGACGGAGGACTATAATAGTACCACAAATAAACCATTTTATGACAACACAACAGGCACTATTGCAAGAACGGATTACATGGGATATGCTGAATATAATAGTCGATACAAATATTGCTTGACAGCAGCACTTCAATATGCGACAGGTGTATATCCAATGGATATGGAAGAAGGAATGACGGTATTTTTAGAACATAATAATAATCCTAATACGTTTGTAAGATGGGCACCTTATACACTTGAGGGGAAAAATTCTGAAAAAGAAGATGTTGCAGAAAAAATGGAGAAGATGTTGGCAAATAATTTGCCGGTTGTGTTTTCATACTATACTAGCAATGAAGATAAAGAATTACCACTATATACAGAATTAGAAGATGCCCAAAAGGGTGTGAATATGGAACCACCAGTTGCATCTCATTATATGACATGTATCGGTCTATATAAAACAATACAAAAAGATGGAACAGGGTATGATTATATAATGAAGGTTGTTAGTTGGGGAAAAATTTATTATATAAGATATGATGAATATAGCAATAATTTAAGTTGCTTTTCTAATATTTTGGCAATAGGAAAGAGGTTTGCATGAGCAGAAGGATAAAGGTATGTTTATTAATACTATGTATCGCGGCATCTCTTTTGGGATGTGGACATGTAGTATACCGTAATGAGAAACCGGATGATTCGGTGTCACAGATGATTTATGACGCTTTGGGGAATGATGTATATTATCTTTATAAAAAGGAAAAGAATGGGGTGCTTTATTATGAATATTTGATTCGGCGGGAAGAAGCGGATGTTATATATAAGTTTGCAGCTGCTGCAAATGATGCGGTCTCTGGGGAAACAAAAAAGATTACAGTGCATTTGAGTTATGAAATTCCCGGTGCAAGGGAGATAGACATGGTATTATCAAATTATTCGGATGAGAGCCTGTTGCTAGCGGATTATAAAGGATTAAAAAAGCTGACGGTTAGGTATCCGAATGCTTTCCGGAATGAATTATTTAAAAATCCTGAAATATACACGCCGTTGGAAGACATTCGCAGTTTCAAAATAGATAGAGAGTTACAGGATAAGGCTGTGGAATTGGGTATTGATTGGCAGGAGATATGGCCCAATCTGGAGAACTTTGAAATAGCAGAGTAAAATGTCACCAAATGTGGGAGGATTTGAATGAGCAAAAGAATAAGTATGCTTTTATTCACAGTATTATTGGTGATTGGCTCCAGCGGTTGCGGACATGCTTATTTTTACAATAAAAAGGCAGATGACTCCATATCACAAGCGGTGCATAATGCTCTTGGCGATGACGTATACTACGTTTCTAAAGAAGAACGGGAAAGTGGAAGCTGTCATTACTTATATTTGATTCGGAAAGAAGAAAAAGAAGTTCTGTATGAATTGGTTAGCTCCATAAATCAGGAAATTTCAAAAGAATCGTCAAAGGTATATGTGATGGTGGGGTGCGAAATTCCCGGAGGAATGGAAATAGAAGTAATTTTATCAAATTATACAGACGAAAGTCTTCCACAGGCGGATTATAAAGGATTGAAAGATTTGATAGTTAGGTATCCGAATATTTCACATAATGAATTATTTAAAAATCCTGAAATCTATACACAACTAGAGGACATTCACAGTTTTGAAATAGACAGGGAGTTACAGGACAAGGCAGTGGAACAGGGTATTGATTGGCAGGAGATATGGCCGAATTTAGAGAAATTTGAAATTGTTGAGTAAAAAAGAAAAATTTTTGTAAATTTATCCAAACGACATCGGCGGTAAATTTATGGACACCACGGATGCACTTGGCAGAACCGTGAGAACTGAGTATGATGCTTTGGATCGTGTTATCCGTGAAACCGATGCACTGGGTGGTGAGATTACTTATACCTATGATGCAATGGGACGCTGCATACAGACAGTAAATGCGGATGGAGCAGTGACATCCTATGAATATGACCAAAGCGGACGTCTGATAAAAATGACAGACGCATTAGGGCATAGTCGGGGGTATGCGTATGACGGAGCAGGAAATGTTCTGTCCCAGACTGATGAAAACGGGGTAAAAAGAACCTACGAATACGACAGCCTGAATCGTCTGAAAAAAGCAGTGGACGGCTTTTATGTCATGTGGTTTTATCATTTCCAATCTGCGAGTTCCAAAAGCAGTGCAAAGCAACACTGCATCACCATACGGAAAACAACTGCGGTATAAACTTCATCTTGTGCATGAATGGCATCTATCCAATGATTTATTATTTTTCTCTGTTCATCAGATAAATCAAGATTGTCATATTGGTTACTGAATTTCTGTACCTGCTGTGAAAACTTCAGATAGCCAGCATTCTGGTAGATGCTGTCATAGCGTTGTTCTTCCAGATGAGTGTATAGTAAGTTCCAAAAATCAATATTCATTTACATGCAACCTCCTTCAGAACCATAGAATTATTGATTTTGAAACAGGGGATATGGCAGGGTGTAAAATCAACGATGGGGTATGCGAAGAGTTAGTTGCATTATATAATCATGAGGAAGATGCAATAATTGATTTAAATTTAGATTTATTTGATGCATTAGCGGAATATGGACTCAAATTAAATATGTAAAACCAATATAATATCTTAAGACTTAAAACGCATTGTTTTTATAACACATAGTGCTGTGGAGACGATGCGTTTTTCTATGACAAATTTAAAAATTTTTTAGACTGCTTATATTGACCTACTTCTTTCAAACATCATGCTTGGAGTCTGCTCTTTGTCATCTGACATAGAAGCTGGTTCAAAAAATTGTCAAGTCAAAAATCTTGAGTCTAGAGCATTTTTATGTAGGAGACTCCATTCGTAAAGAAGGAGTGCATTTGAGTAACTGGAAGCGGAAGGCTTCAACTAAGCGGCTGCGGCTACCAACTCAGAAAAAACCGCCAGATGCTTGTATATGCACAGCAACTGGAGAATTATCTTTCCACAGATGAGGGGGCGCAGGCATATTTAGAGCATATCCGGAGGGAACATATCGGAAAAGGCGGAGAGGAATTTACCTTTTATTACGTTCTTTCGCACGAATTAAACGATTTTCAGAAGAAATGGAATAAAGATAAGCAGTATAAGCGCTATGAGAAAGCTGCGAAAAAATTGGAAAAGGAGAAAAAGAAGGAAGAATATACCCTTTGGTTACAGCAGCAGTATGTGGAAGGAATGATGGGAGGCACCTCCGTGGTAGTAACCATGATAGAAGGAGATGCATGTCAGAGAGCGTTTATGCTGGAACCGTTGGAGCAGGAATTGAAAAAGGCTGTTATGGAGGAAGCTGTAGAAACAGCAGTTTTGACAGCATTGACCGGAAGTACCGGACTGTTTGCCAAAACTGCGGACACCGCCAGTGATGCAGCAAAAGCAGCCAGCCGTCTTGACACAGAGGCAGATACACTGGATAATCTAAGTGATGCAGAACGTGCATTGGACAAGATTTGTGATGTGGAGAAGATAGACGATGTCACGGATGCAGTAAGGGATATAGACCGGATTGATGACCTGAATGATGCACTGAAGGCGACGGAGAAGGTTGTTGAGAGTAGTAGTCATGCTGTCAATCCAAATGACATACGATTAAGTCAGTCTTCTATTAAATGAAATACCGGTAAGAGAGATGAATATTTCCCTTGCTGGTATTTTTATTTCGTACTACATTCAAATTTGCATACTTGCAGAGAGATTTTTCATTACAGATTTGCTTACATTTTTAAGAAAAGTGATGTGCCGGGCATGCGAAGAGTAAACCGGACAAGAACCTATATATTGTATCTGTAAATTTACAACAACTATATGTTGCATACTAATTATTCGTATTTTTGCCAAAATGCCGCAAAATACGAAGCAGTGGTATATATTTTAAGTTTTCCGGTTGTTATTCTTTAATGGGAAAAACCCTGTAATCCCTTTACCTAACGATATGAAACGGCGGGGAGTTTTTGCAGAGTGATACCAGGAAACAGAAACGGACGTGATTGGACTTCATCGAAGTTAAGTCAGGATGGGCTGTGTCGTGGAAATTGGCAGGAGGAATTTAAAGTGTGGTTTTTGGCATTGTCAGAGGCTTTGGCGGTTCCGGTGGTTATGATGATATTTGGCGGGATTTTTAGAGTAGCAGCACCAAAAAAAATAAATTCATATTACGGATATAGAACAACTTTGTCAATGAAAAACAGAGATACATGGGAATTCGCTCATCATTACTTAGGGAATTTATGGTTTAAAATCAGTTTATTGTCATTGCCGCTCAGCATTCTTTCGTTGACGTTCGTTATTGGTAAAAGCAGTGATGCCAAGATTATGGCAGGTCTTGTGGTATGTATCGTTGACGCAGTAATTATGATTGTATCACTGTTTTCGGTGGAAGCCGCACTGAAAAGGACTTTTGACAAGGATGGAAATCGGAAAGACGAATTGATTACGTAAAGAAAAGACAGGCAGAAAGAAACCGTCTGAGGAAAACGAGAGAGGAAGGATATTAATATGGCAAGTCCAAATGGTACAAATTTAGACAGTCTTTCTTTTTGGAAGGGCATGAAAGCATTAAATAATGAGATGGCAGAAAAGCCGGAACTCAAGGCGAAATTTGAAAAGGAGCCGGTTTCCGTACTAAAAGACAGGGGAATTGACACCATAGTTGGTTTTGATGAGAACGGTAAAGGTGTGAAACTTACGGAATATCTCAATTCACTTGACAAGTCTGCGGCGGGAGAGGCAGTAAGTGCCCTGAAAGTACAGGCGGCGCAGGGACCGGGAACGCAAGCTACTGCTGTCATCACGCCGGCTGTGGTTGCAAATATTATCTATGCGGCAAATGCCGCTACGACAGCAAATGCGGCAACACATGCAAATGCCGCAGTAAATATAAATGTTGCGGTGAATGCAAATATTTCCACAAATGTCAATTACGGAGCTATAACCGATTCTAACATCGTAGCGTCTTCGGATGTGATTGCGTCTTCGGATGTGGCTGCATCTACCGATTCGGTTGCAATTTCCGATTCTGTAGTTTACTCCAGTTCTGACGCAATCACGTCGTCGGATGTAGTGACTTCTACGGATGTGGTTGTGGATTCCGACGGTTTCCTTGCGGGCGTTATTTCCGGTGATGGAGATGATACACCCAGCGTCAATCCCGGCGGGAATGGCGGTGGCAATGGTGGTTCCGGAGGCAATGGTGGTTCCGGAGGCGGAGAAGGCGGTTCCGGCTCAGGCGGCAGCAATGGAGGAGGCAATGGTGGTTCCGGAGGCGGAGAAGGCGGTTCCGGCTCAGGTGGCAATGAAGGCGGTAGCGGTGGTTCGGGCGGCAGCAGTGGCGGTAGTGAATCCGGCACCGGTCGTACAACACAGGATGGAAATTATCTGGCGGGTCTCGGCGGCAACATAGTAGCAGGAACCGGAGGAAGCACAATAGCGGGCCTCGGAGGAAATACAGTAGCAGGAACCGGAGGAAGCACAATAGCGGGCCACGGAGGAAGCACAATAGCGGGCCTCGGAGGAAATACAGTAGCAGGAACCGGAGGAAGCACAATAGCGGGCCACGGAGGAAGCACAATAGCGGGCCTCGGAGGAAGCACAATAGCGGGCCACGGAGGAAGCACAATAGCGGGCCTCGGGGGAAGCACAATAGCGGGCCACGGGGGAAGCACAATAGCGGGCCTCGGAGGTAATACAGTAGCAGGAACCGGAGGAAGCACAATAGCGGGCCTTGGAGGAAATACAGTAGCAGGCCATGGAGGCAATGCGATAGCGGGAAGCGGCGGAAACGCAGTAGCAGGCCATGGAGGAAATACAATAGCGGGTCATGGAGGAAATACAATCGCGGGCCATGGAGGAAATACAATCGCAGGCCATGGAGGAAATACAATCGCGGGCCATGGAGGAAATACAATAGCCGGCCATGGGGGAAATACAATAGCCGGCCATGGAGGAAATACAATCGCGGGCCATGGAGGAAATACAATCGCGGGCCATGGAGGAAATACAATAGCCGGCCATGGAGGAAATACAATCGCGGGCCATGGGGGAAATACAATAGCGGGACATAGCGGTAACACAATAGCAGGAGTCGGAGGGAACGAGATAGCCGGACTTGGTGGCAATAAGATAGCCGGTGTGGGCGGCAACTCTGAAAAACCGGATATAAGCGGTATTGGTAAGGAAGGCAAGAGGATAGACAAGATATGGAAGCCCATTCGCGACATTATACAGGGAGGCTCACGGTTTTGGAAACCGATTGGGATTGGATGTGCCATTATAGTGGTAGGCAGTGTTATTGCCATTTCCATAGGCGGACATCGAAAGAATCCGATAACACCGCCGGAATCTACCGGGTATGAACAGGGACAGGAGAGTACCGTACCTGAGGAAACAGAGACTATTACTATAGAAAGCACTGCAACGGAGGAAAGTACAACGGAAGAAAGTACAACGGAAACAGAATCTGATGAAAGAGGAGTGGAAGTGCACGATCATGTTGCGGGTAATACGGAAATTATCAATGAGGCAGGATGTACGGAAGCCGGCGAGGAAACAGTATATTGCAGTGTCTGTGGCGAGAGGATGGAAAACAAGGAGATACCCGCGACAGGGCATAATCCCGGCAGGTGGGTTGCATCGGTGGCCCCGGCATGCGAAACAGTTGGCGTAGAAAGTCAGCACTGTACTGCTTGCGGCATGGAGCTTCGGACAAGAGAAATCTCTGCGCTTGGGCATTCATGGGAAAATGGAGTATGCACACGCTGTGGCCTGAAAACGGAGGCAAGTAACCAAAGTGGCAGCCAGAACAGCACCGGTCAGGGCAGCAGTGGCAACCAAAACAGCATCGGTCAGGATAACAGTGGCAACCAAAACAGCATCGGTCAGGATAACAGTGGCAGTCAGAGTGGTAACGAAAGCACAGGTGGGTCGAACTCCGGTAATACAATGACAGAAAGTCATACCCACGTTGCAGGAAACACGGCAGTTGTCAGAGCCGCAGACTGCACAAGAGCAGGAGAAGAAGCAGTATATTGCAGCGTTTGCGGAGAGGTTATAGAAAAGAGGGAAATACCTGTCGTGGAGCATACTCCCGGCCAGTGGGGTGTGGCAGCAGAGGCGACGTGTGTGACACCGGGCAAGGCAGTTACCGGTTGTACTGTTTGCGGTCAGGAAATGACAAAGGAAATACCTGCTGCAGGGCATAATGTTGGACGGTGGGCGACGGTAACATACGCAACTTGCGAAACACCGGGCGAAGAATGTGGTACCTGTTTGGTTTGTGGAGAGATACAGACAAAAGAAATTCCCGCAAGGGGACATTCATGGGAAAACGGATACTGCAGGAATTGTCAGAAGAGCCAGGATGGCAATTAAAAGGACAGGTGGAATGATGGAGGATTACAACAGATATGAGCATTAAAGCATTTGCAGCGAGGCAGCTTACCATAATTACTACGGATAATTGTACAGCACGTTGTCCGCATTGTGTTATGTGTTGCACACCGGGACAGAAACAAAGTCTGACTTTTGAACAAATGCGCTCTGCAATTGATGAATTTCATTCGGCCGCCCCTCTTGCCCTTGTCGTATTCACGGGTGGAGAACCGACCTTGCTGTTGGAAGACCTTTTGAAAGCGATTCGCTATGCGGCGGGGCTTGGAATCTTGACCCGGCTGGTAACAAACTGCCACTGGGCCTCCTCCGGGCAGAAAGCAAAAGAAATGTTAAAACAGCTGCGTGCGGCAGGACTTGGGGAACTCAATTTCAGCCTTGATGATTACCATGCACCGTATGTTCCGGTAGAAAATGTGATTCGGGCATGGAAGGCATCAAAAGGCATGGGATTTTCAGCAGTCGTAATTGCCAACAGTCATGGAGAGCATGACCGCTATGTACCGGAAACCATCGAAGAATTATTAGGGGAAAAAGTAATTATACGCAGACAAAAGGACAGATATAAGCCGCACAATGACCCAAGAGCAGCGGATGGAACGCTCTACATTATTGCAGAGGCATTTTTGCAGAATACAGGGCGGGCGTCAGACGCTGTGGAACAGGATAATTTTATCTCCTATGAGACGCAGGACTCCTTGTTGACAGGCTGCCGGTGGGTGGGAGGACAACCGGCGGTTTCTTTTGACAATCATCTCTGGGCATGTTGCGGTATTTGCTGCGAGGAAAATGAATTATTGGAATTAGGCAGTCTCACGGAGGAATCGGCTGTTGATATTTTGCAGAGAGCAGCCGACAGTGTGCTTTTAAATGCAATTCATCATATGGGACCACTGTGGCTTTGCCGCTTTGTCAGTGCTGTAGACCCCTCCATTACTTTTGGTGGGAATTTTCACTCGGTCTGTGAAGTCTGTGAGGCGCTGACTACCAATCATGCTGCCATTGCAGTGCTGCGGGAACATTATGCGGAGATTGCAGAACAGATTATGGCGTGCGAAGAACGCGTGTTGGCGGAGTCGCAGCCGAAGCAACAGGAGAATACACATGAGGGATAGTCAGATAAAAAAAGACCTCCGGAAAATGGCGGAACGTCTTACTGTATTGGGATATGCTGAATTTTATAACTGCTTTTTTCCGTTAGACAATTCACCGCTTCGCTGGAAACTGGCAAGGAAAGCGGTGACACCGGAGCTGGGATCTGTTATTGATTTGTTTTTACTTGGGGAAGCAGTGCCCTTTTCGGTGCTTGATGGGGAACTTGCAGACATTGTCCGCAGATTAGAGCCTTACGGACTGTTTATGCTGGACCAGGAAGAGTGTGTGAGGACATCCGGGTTTGTGTTACACCCGGTTTTGGGACTTTGGCTTTTTTATGAAATTCCGAATCCCAAAATTTCCCTCTATTTTGGAATGGATTCTTTTGCGTTGTTGACACACCAGTCGCCAAAGCGCGGAGCAAAATGCCTTGACTTGTGCTCCGGACCGGGGGTGCAGGCGCTTTACGCTGCCAGAGCGGGAGAAATGGTAACTTCAGTAGAAATTAATCCGGTGGCGGCAGACCTGGCGCACGTTAATGCCATGATAAATGATTTGGATGATGTTATGGATATTCGCAACGGGAATTTATATGCTGCGGTAGATAAAATGCGTTTTGACCATGTGCTTGCCAATCCTCCGCTTTTACCTTTCCCGGAGGAAATTCCCTATGCCTTTGTGGGACATGGTGGGAATGATGGACTCAAAGTTACATGGCGCATTCTGGAAGGCTTGAATGAGCACTTGACAAAAGACGGATTTGCACAAATTATCGGAGTGGGTCTGGGTCATAAGGGAAGTTCCTGTTTTGCGCCCCGGATGGAAAAACTCGCTGCAGAATACAAACTTGATATTTTAGTAAATATTGTAAATTGTTTTAGCATTGTGCGAGGTGCGGATTATTTTAACGGACTGGCACAGACGTCCCATGAATACTGCGGTATGCCGGTAGAGCAGATTGCAGATGCCATGGAACGGTGCTTTACGGTGCAGAATGCGTCTGAATTTATCGTTTTCTATTTGCAGGCAAGACTTGGAACCGGAAAATTCATGGTTCAGAATTTGTCCGGAATGGGAAATACAAGTCTGTGGTATCTGTAATATCAGGTTAAAATCCCCGTCTCCGGTTGCGCTGTCTCCGTTTCGCCTGTCGGATTGCTTCTCTTCGTCTGGACTGCAGGCTGTCGTTCCGGCTCTGGTAGCGAGGGTATCGTCTCCGGCGTTCCCGGCGCCAGCTTCTGCGGGTGCCCCGCTTGGAGAACTGGTAATTCTTTAAAAAGGCGCGGAGGAACAGCAGTAGAAATACCACTGTAACAATACCCAAAATCCATGCAAGTACTTTTACAATATTGATAAAGATAAAGGAAGTTCCCTTTTTCTCCCCATCAGATTTCTTGGTGGGGGCTTTTGTTTCTTCTATGGCGGGGGAATCGTCTGTGACAGAGTCAAAGGTATAGGTTCCTTCACTGTTGGTGGCGAGATCCACGGAGACAGAACCGATATAAGTATCGTGGTAAGTATAAGTAATCAGTGCCGCCTGATTTTCTGCGGTGGTATCGTAGGAAATCGTGGATACCGTGTCGGAAAAGTCGGCGGTCTTTGGCAGGATAATGAAGTCATCCTTATTCAAAGACAGAATCGGATCCGAACTGCCGAAAATATCGTTGTCACTGTAAAAAGAACCGGCGTTGTCGATATTGTATTTCGTCTCGGTCTGGGAAATATTAATTTTATCAAAGTTACTGAATCCATAGTTAAAAAGGGAAATGGTGTCCTCGTACTGGTAGGGATTTTCCTCGTTCAGTACCACGCAGATGAGTTTCATGCCGTCCTTTTCCGCGCAGGAAACCAGCGTGTAGCGTGCAACGTCCGTATAACCGGTTTTGCAGCCCACCAGATACTTGTAGGGGTATTTGTGATTGGGGAGCAGCTCCATCTTGTTCCACTCCACAAGATCCTCTTCCGCCTTGGGAATCACCAGCTTGGAAGTGGTGGTGATTTTGCACAACAGTTCGTTGGAGAAAAAGGCTCTGCCAATCATGGCGAGGTCATAGGCACTGGTGTAGTGGTTCTCGTCTGGCAGACCGTTGGGGTTGACAAAATGGGAGTCCACGCAGCCTAATTCCTTTGCCCTCTGATTCATCAAATCCGCAAAGGCATCCCATGTGCCGGAAATGTGTTCCGCCACGGCGTAGGAAACTTCGTTGGCGGAGCGAATCAGAATGGCGTTCAGGCACTGCTCCATGCTGAGGGTGTCACCCTCGTTCATTGCAATATGATTGCTGTCTCTGGGAATACCGTATACTGCGTCATGGGAAAAAGTGACGGTTTCGTCCAAAGAACATTTTTCCGAGGCGATAAGCGTGGTAAGAATTTTGGTAGTGCTGGCGGGATACTCCCGCGCGTGGATATTTTTGGAATAAAGGATGGCGCCGGTGTCCAAGTCCATGAGAATGGCGGACTCCGCACTCACGACAGGACCTTGGGGCCAGTTTTCAATCTTGTTGGATTCCACGGGGATTGCCTGATGCGCCGCAATACGCTCCTCCTTATCCACAATGGCAAAAGCGGTGATACTCTGTCCCATCACAAGGGAACCTGCGCAGAACAGGGACAGTGCGCCGGTCATCATTTTATAAAAGCATTTATTTGAAAAAATCTTTGTATTCTGAAACATGAAAAAACCTCACTGTCTACATTTTTTCCGAAAAGAAGTCGTCCTATCTATCATACACCATTTTTGCCAAAAACCATAGCAAAAATTATTACTTGAGATTACGTTGAATATCCACTGCAGATTTGATAAAGTTAAGTTATCTGTTTCGGGCAGAGAACGTTTCTGAAAAAGGCGAAAGGGGGCAATGCAGATGAAGAAATCCGGTGCAGAAAAATTTTTTTGGCAGAAAGCACTCCCGGTATTTTTGTGTATTATATCTGCAATTTTGTGCCGTCAGCTGGACATTACAAATCTGTTTTGGTATTGGTTTTTCCGCACATTGCGTCCGCTTTTGTACATACTGGTTTATACCGTCTGGGCAATGTCCTTTTCAAAGAGAATTATTCACAGGCAGACACGAAACTGCCTGACGGCAATCGCAGTTCTCATGATTTTTTGGTTTGTGGTGCGTTCCTGCCGGTATGCAATTCCGAAGGAATGGGTACTTGCAAAGCATTTTCTGTGGTATCTGTATTACATTCCCATGCTTTTGATTCCGGCAATCAGTGTCTGTCTGGCCCTTTATATGAGAAAACCGGAAAACTACAAATTGCCGAAGGGAATCCCTTTTTCGCTGTTCCTTTCGACAGTTCCTTTGATTTTGGTGATTTTGACCAATGATTGGCACCAGCTTGCTTTTCATTTTTTAGGGGAAAGACCGTGGGTGGAAGATAATTATGAATATGGCATAGTGTATTATCTGGCTGCCGGGTGGATGGCGGTCTGTTTTCTTACAGCGTTATTTCTGATTCTGTTAAAATGCAGGATTCCCAAGACCAAAAAATTCATCTGGTTTCCGTTTGCAGTTTTCGGAATGGCGGTTGTTTATGCAGTCGGTAACTGTTTGCGGCTTCCTTTGTGGAAGGTTCTTTTTGGTGATATGACGGCAGTCTTTTGTCTGTTGAATGCGGCGATTTTTGAGAGCTGTATTCAGTCCGGACTGATTCCCTCCAACACCGGTTATGAACAACTTTTTATGGCGTCTACCATTGCGGCACAGATAACGGATGAAAATCATAAGGTTTGTTTTGCTGCAAAAGAGTGGGGCAACAAAGAGG
>CAKRYI010000014.1 GCA_934426825.1 uncultured Acetatifactor sp.
TATGGCCCAGTGGCTCAGTTGGTTAGAGCGTCGCCCTGTCACGGCGAAGGTCGTCGGTTCGAGTCCGATCTGGGTCGTCAAGGATGAAATTCATCCTTATGGGGTCTTAGCTCAGCTGGGAGAGCATCTGCCTTACAAGCAGAGGGTCATAGGTTCGAGCCCTATAGGCCCCATTTTTTTGTCCTTTTTTAGACAAATATAAGTATCAGATATAAGCCCATAGCATAAGTTATTAAGATATTTCCTAGATACAGCTATGTTTTCAAAATATGTTCTGCCATCTTGATACATTTATTCCCAGTATTTTTCTGCATTTTGTTCCCAGTAAATCATCTGAAATTATCTAGCAAAAATCAAAATTCCGTCAAACAATACTCTTTATTTTATTGTATAAACAGTCAATTTGAAAGTCACCAAAATAAAAAAAGATACCTAATCAAAAAAAAGTGCACTTAAATTCCATTGTTGAAAAGCTATAATAAATCCTATGATTCCATGTGTGATTGGCAATATTGCACAAAATTATATTATTAGACAGGGAGGAAAAGAGAAAGTGAAAAAAAGACGAAACTTTCGCAAAAGATTTTTAGCATTTCTACTGTCTCTGGCGTTGGTTATTACAACGGCGTATGTTCCGGAACTTATGGTGCAGGCAGCACCCGGTACAACGCAGCTTTTAAACGGCGCTTGGACAAGTGATGCCGGCGCAGGAACAGGAGTATTGGATACTTCCGCTTCCGGTGAAGGTATCATTACCATGAACAGTGTATCAAGTGGTGATGCTTGGTACGCTCCTCAGATTATCAGCAATGATTTTTCGGTAAAAGCCGGAAATGAGTATGCTGTCAGCTTCAAGTACAAGTTGGAGGGAACTTCCAACAATACGTTGGAGTACATCGTTCAGGAAAACGGCGGAAGCTGGAAGGTATTTGATACCGAGGGAAGCAATGCCACAACAAATACCAAAACTCTGACCTATGATGCGGCGAACGCAGACGGTGAGGGATATTGTTCCTACAGCAGAACATTCACGGCAGATGAGAGCAGAAGTGCGGTTCATTTAGTGTTTGGAATGGGAAACAGTGAGGCAAGCGGAGCAACCGTTTCCTTAAAAGATATTTCCGTAACAACGGATGCGGATGACAGCGGCAGCACACCTGTCATCGGAAGTAACTTCATTGATTTCAATTTGATTGAACAGTCTGATTTCATTGACGGCGGTACAGATGCGGTAGTTGAGTATCAGGGAACCAAGGCAATCGTTACCGCAACGGACTGGGGAAATGACTGGGGTGCGGATTCCAAGTGGCAGATTCAGTTAAAGAATCTTGTAACGGTAAATCCGAATGAAGTTTATGATTTTTCCTTTAAGGTAAAATCCGATGTGGCAAGAAGTATTTTTGTAAAGCTGGGTGATTTGGACAACGATGATACCGTATTCTATCAGGATACCGTTTCCTTGGAAGCCGGCGTGGAGAAAGTGGTAAGCGGAACTACCAGCGGAGCCGTTACGATTGAGAAGCTGATGCTTGTTCTGGCATTGGGTGATCAGTTTAACGGTGCAAACACCATTGAGATTTCCGAATTTACACTGACCGGTCAGACCAGCGGAGAGGTGGAGGTCACCCCTTATATCGAGTTTGATAAAATAGACCATTCAGATGTCACACAGGATGTGGATGCACAGATTAACTATCAGGGAACGACAGCAACCATTACCGGAACCGATTGGGGAAATGACTGGGGTCCAGATTCCAAGTGGCAGATTCAGTTAAAGAATCTGGTTCCCGTAACTGCAAACGATACTTATGATTTTTCCTTTACGGTGAAGTCAGAAGTGGCAAGAAATATTTTTGTAAAATTAGGGGATGTAGATAACGACGATACGGTATACTATCAGGATACCGTTGCATTAGAGGCCGGCGTGGAAAAAGTAATCAGCGGAACAACTACCGCGGATGTAGCGATTGACACGCTGATGGTTCTGGTTGCATTAGGAGACCAGTCCAACACGACCAATACCATTACCATTTCCAAAATGTGGCTGAAAGGTCATAACACGGGATGGGTTAAGGCAGGTTCTACCGGCGGCAATGTAGGTGTAAAGGGCAAGGAATATGATTTCGCGGCAAACGAGGACAATGCTGCAAATGATTATGCTGACCCCGGCACTGCAAAAGAAGGCTATAAGCTGATTTGGGCAGACGAATTTGACGGCAATTACGGAACTGCAAATGTAGACGCAGCAACCGGACTGAACCTTGACAACTGGGCATATCAGTTGGGCGATGGAACTACTGATTGCAGCAATCCCGGATGGGGTAACAAGGAGCTGCAGGCATATACCGGCAACCCGAAAAATATCGGTGTCAACGAGGACCTGAGCGGAAACGGTACCGGAGACGGACTTCTTCGTATCACCGCTTCCTATGATGATGCAGGATATGTATACGGAAATGAGAGCAGTAAGAAGTATACTTCATCACGTATTCGTACCACAAAAGCGGACGGAGAATTGTTCAATACCACTTACGGCTATATCGAAGCAAGAATGTCTCTTCCCGGAACACAGGGTGCTTGGCCTGCATTCTGGATGCTGCCTCAGAGCACATCTATTTATGGCGGATGGCCCGTATCAGGTGAGTTGGATATTATGGAGACCTGTGGTGCTTTTGCAAACGGCTCCAATGCACAGACCTGTTCCACCCTCCATTTCGGTGCACCTGACCATGTATATGAGGGAAGCGGTTATGTAACCTTGAATTCCGATTATACATATTTCCACACCTATGCAGTGGATTGGCAGCCGGGACAGATTACCTGGTACTATGACGGCAAAGCAATTTATACCATGAATGACTGGACAAGCGGATATTCGGGAGCTTCCGATACCCTTACCTTCGACGCTCCTTTTGACCAGCCGTACTACATTCTGCTGAATCTGGCAGTGGACAGCGGTCAGTTCGGCGGTGCGACCAACAAAGCGTCCTTCCAGGATGACATCAACATGTATGTGGACTATGTCCGTGTATACCAGAAGGAAGCAGGATATGCAGACTACGCACAGCGCACGGCAGGTATGGGTACAACAGAGGACTGGAGCAATTATGCGGGAATCAACCAGATTGCCCCTGTAAAGGCAGACAACATTGTAGCTGATGTGGCAGACGGCAACGTAAACGGACTGGAGTCTAACGGAACCGTGGACGCTTCCAAGTGGTATCTTGGTTATCAGCCCGATGCAGCAGACGCTACCGCAGAGAGTTATACGGACGGAAACGGTAATGTATGGGCTAAGGTTGGCGTAAATACCAAGGGCTCACAGGACTACTCCGTACAGCTTATCGGACATTACAATGCGAAAGCCGGATATGTATACAAAGTTTCCTTCGATGCGTATGCAGACGGAGGAATGGTCGGAAAGACGGTTAACTGCGATTCCAAGGAGTGGAAAGGCTGGTCAACCTTCGGTATTCAGAGCTTTGAACTGAAAAATACACCGACCTCCGTATCTTACTTAATCAGTCAGAAAAAAGATTTTGAGAACTGCCGTATAGAGTTTAACCTCGGAGCAAAGGGTTCCGGCAACGTTTATATCGGCAACGTAAAGGTGGAGATTGTAGACCCTGCATCCCTGGGAGCAGAGAGTGAGAACCGCAACGCTTTATCAAACGGCAACCTCATTTACAACGGCACCTTTGATCAGGGCAACAAGCATATCGGTTACTGGACCGCAGCACAGGGAACCAAACTTGAGGTACCCCGTTATACCACCACCAAACTGGCAGACAGTGATGTGAGTGTAGTGGATGTTGCTTCCAAGACCAACTATGAAGGCATTGCAGACGGCGTAAAATACTATGAGCGCCGTGCACAGATTTCCGCAGAGGCAGGAAAGGCACCGGTTATTTACCAGAGCGGCATGAAGATGATTGCTGACCACTATGATTTGGGACTGGATGTTTACAGTGCGGCAGATACGGATGTGACAGCTGCTATCTATTCCACGAATGAGGCAGGAGTTCCCGACAAAATGGTGAAAGCGGCAACCATTTCTTACAAGGCTGCAAGTGGTGTAAAACACCTGACCTGGAGCATTGATTTGGATGAAACCATCGAAAATGCGGCACTGGTACTGAAATTCGGAAACGGTGCATCCGTACAGGTGGATAATGTTACTTTGATTGGAAAATCTCAGGGTGAGAAGGTGGACGAGACACCGGTAACCGCTGACAGTGAATGGAATGCAGATGACGGTGATGGCGTAGCGCTGCCGCTGGAGAAGAATGCAGGCGTGTATACTCTCAGAAATGTAACAAGCGGCGCAAACTGGTACTGTCCTCAGATTAAGAGCAAGCAGTTCTCACTGGTGAACGGCAAGCAGTACAAACTGAGCATGAAATACAAACTGGAGGGAACCTCCAACAATACCGCACAGTACATTGTTCAGGAGCAGAACGGAACATGGCACGTATTTGCGGGCGGACCTACCACCATTACCTATGACGCATCCAAGGCAGATGCAGACGGATTCTGCAGCTATGAACTTACCTTCACCGCAGATACCTCTTTATCTACCGTTGCCTTCGGATTCGGACTTGGCGGCAGTGAGGCAAACGGTGCGGCAGATTTCAGCTTTAAGGATGTAACTCTTACCTATGTACAGTCCGGTTCCGAGGACGGCGGCGAAAGCAGAGACACATGGAATCCGGTAACAGAGGATATTATGAAGGACAATTCCGGACAGAATCAGGATAAGCCGAATGCTGAAGACCCGAAACCCGGCAATGACAGCAAAACGAATATTTCCGGCAGTCAGGCAGCAGCGGCTCCCGAAATCAAGGCAGACTGGAACCATGTAAAAGATATGGTGGAGAATGCCAAGAAAGCGCAGTCCAAGGAGAATGTGACCATCAACGAAGTGGTAGGAAACGATATGATAATCTCCGAGGAACTGTACGGAATGCTCAAGGGCGAGAACATTGTTTTGGCACTGAGCAACGGAGACGGCGTTACCATCAGTGTGGAAGGTAACAAGTTGAAGGGAAGAAACAGAGAAATCGATTTGTCCCTTGCCAAGACGAATACGAAGATTCCGGCAGCGGTTCTGGCTGAGAAGGCTAAGGACGCTTACCGCAACAAGTTGGTGATTTTCAACGGTTCCGAGACCCTTCCTGACGGACTGAACATGCACTTTAGATTCGGCACAGAGAACGCAGGACGTTATGCAAACCTTTACCGTTATGACGAGACAACGGGCAGACTGGTTTATCAGTGGTCCTTTAAGATTACGGACGAGGGCGCAGCAATGTTTGCACTCAGAAGAACCGCACCGTACTTTATAACCGTGACAGATTCCATGCCTGTAGGAGAGAATGGAGTCTACACAGTTGTACCCGGTGATACCCTGAGCGGAATTGCACGCAGAAACGGCGTGAGACTTGCACAGCTTCTGAGCTGGAATCCCCAGATTACCAATCCGAACCGGATTCGTGTGGGACAGAAAATTTATATCCGATAAAATTTTCATAGCGTACTAACAGAGGGCAGATACCCATAAAGGCGGGTATCTGCTCTTTTTTCTGTGCGCATTTTCTTATTGCGAAACATGGAATGCTTCTATATAATGGAGTAACAGGAGGGCGAAAATATGGTAAGTGATGCTTCGATAAAAGCGATATGTGTTACGCTGTTGATTAGTCTGTTTGTACCGGTGTTTGTGTACATTTTTTATGGAATACGAAATAAAAAGAAGGGCGTATGGACGGCATGGCTTTTGGGTGCGGCAGGATTTTTTGTGCCCCAGATGCTGGTGCGTTCCCCTATTTTAAGCCTGCTGGCAATGAACGAGGGATTTGTGGCATTTGCCCAGAACTATTATGTGATCTACTGCCTTGTGCTGGCACTGACTGCCGCATTGTTTGAGGTGCTCGGCAGATATGCCGTGGCGCGGATTATGAAAAAGAAACTGACCTTTGAGCGCGGGGTTGCCGCAGGACTTGGACACGGAGGTATCGAGGCTATCACCATTGTGGGTTTAAGCTATATCAGCAATCTGGTATTTTCGCAGATGATTAATGCCGGACTGTATGATAATCTGGTGGCGGAGACGGCTACGTCAGGTGTGGACACCTCGGCTCTGCTTACCATGAAAGACGCTTTGATTCAGACGACGACAGTGGAATATTATCTGGCAGGATATGAAAGAATACTGACTATGATTCTCCATGTTGCGCTGAGTCTGATGGTATGCCACTTTGTATGGCTGAAAAGAGACAGGGTGGGCGTGATTGCCTCCATGCTGATTCATACCGTGGTGGATTTTCTGACCGTCATACTGAACGGACTTTCCACGGATTATCTTGGAAATCTCATTTCACAGAAAACGGCGTATGTGCTTGTATACACGTTCCTTACGTTAGTGGCGGTGGCAGCCGTTCTGTATATCGTGATTGTGAGAAAGGGCTGGAAGAGCGCACAGGCAGAAATGGAAAAGCAGACCGCTTAGTCGGTGGATTTGCTTTAAGAACGAAAAGAGGGGGAAACAGTGGAAGAAACAAAGAATATAAAAGAAAAGCTGTATATCACGTTTGGCTCGGAGGACGATATTATCCAATTTGTGGAGGTCTGCTGCAAATATGACGACGCCATAGATGTGAAGGTGGATAAAAAGAGTACGGACGCCAAATCCATACTGGGAATGTTGCTTATGAAGATTGGACAGCCCTTGGAAATTGAGTATGCCTGCTATGATGATGTCGACAATTACCCGCAATTCCGGGAAGAAATCATGGAAAAATTTGATGTCCGGGCGGAATCTTAAGAAGTTGCAAAAAAGGTATTGACTTTTCCCTATAAAGCAGTTAAAATATCTAATGTTGTAGGCGAAACAATGATGCCTGCCGCATTAGAAATGTGCGTTTAGCTCAGCTGGATAGAGCGTTTGGCTACGGACCAAAAGGTCGGGGGTTCGAATCCTCTAACGCACGCTAACGAGTAAAGTCGAAATTCTTTGTGAAAACGAAGGACTTCGGCTTTTTCTTTATTCTATATAAAAATTATGTTTAATAAAATTGACAATAAACCTAATTTGGTTTATTGTATTAAACATAAGGAGCAAAAAGATGAGTAAAAAATCCGTTGTGATTATGCCTGATACGCAAAAAATTTTAGAAAATATGGGTGAACAGATAAAACTGGCAAGATTGCGCCGGAATCTTTCCACAGAGTTGGTTGCAGAGCGTGCCGGAATCAGCAGAGCTACGCTATGGGCGGTAGAAAAGGGTGCACCCACAGTAGCAATCGGGACATATGCCGCCGTGCTCCATGCGTTGGGTGGCATGGATAAAGATTTGGGGTTGGTTGCGAAAGATGATGAGTATGGCAGAAGGATACAGGATTTGAACTTAGTAACTCCAAGACGGGCAAAGAGGAAGTAGGTAGCAGATGGACCATATAAATGAGATTTATGTATATGAGAATTGGAAAACGGATACGCCATCGCTTATCGGAACATTGTATGTGGATGGTGGCAGAGGAAAGCAGGTAGTCTCTTTTGAGTATAATGACGAGTGGCTGAAGGATTTGAAAAACAATGTCAGTTTAGACCCGGACTTAGGAATGTTTAAGGGGCGTCAGTATACACCTGCAGATAAATTGATGTTTGGCGTTTTTGAGGATTCCTGCCCGGACAGATGGGGACGCTTATTGATGAAAAGGCGGGAGGCAATCGTTGCCAAAAGGGAAGAGCGGAAGCCTAAAACTTTGACAGAAGTAGATTTTTTGATAGGTGTCTATGATGAAAACAGAATGGGAGGATTGAGATTTGCTGCGTCAAAAGGCGGTGAGTTTTTGTCCGCTGATAAAGATTTGGCAACTCCTCCATGGACAACGCTTCGCAAGTTGGAATCTGCTTCTCTTGCATTTGAGAAAAATGATGACGGTATGGAAGAGAAGTGGTTGAAACAGCTGGTTGCCCCCGGTTCTTCTCTGGGGGGAGCCAGACCGAAGGCTTCTGTTCTTGCACCGGACGGTTCTTTATGGATAGCAAAATTTCCATCGAAACATGATGAGCTGAATGTTGGTGCATGGGAAATGGTCGTGCATGATTTGGCTAAAATGTGTAATCTGAATGTAACGGAAGCAAAATTAGAAAATTTTTCAAAGACCGGAAGCACATTTTTGACAAAGCGGTTTGACCGGAATGGTGACAGAAGAATTCACTTTGCATCAGCAATGACGCTGTTGGGAAAAAAAGACGGAGCTGATGCGGCGGATGGGGCAGGTTATTTGGAAATTGCATCTTTTATAACGGCGAATAGCGTGTCCCCACAAAAAGACCTGATGGAATTGTGGCGTAGAATTGTATTCAACATGGCAGTGTCCAATACGGATGACCATTTGAGAAATCATGGATTTATTTTGTCGGAACACGGGTGGAGTTTGTCTCCGTTATATGATGTTAACCCCAGCATTTACGGAGATACCTTATCTTTGAATGTGGATGCGAATAATAATTTGATTGACTTTAATCTTGCATTATCGGTTGCCAAAATGTATGGTCTGACGGACTTACGTGCGGCAGAAGAATTGAAAGAGATAAAAAATGTTGTGGAAAGTAATTGGAGAGGACTTGCGAAACAATATGGGATTAGCCGGAGTGAGATAGAAGGAATGGCACCGGCATTTAATATGGCATATAAGGAATAACATTGTTTCCAAAGGAGAACCGCAATGCCTGAGACAAAAATATTTCTGGACAAAAGTGAAAAAATATATGGAATGTGCCCTTTACTGAGGGCACATTCCACGCCTTTGACAGCAGCCTGAAAAGAGACGTCGTGCAGAAAATGATTGCACACAGGAGTGAAATACTCCAAAAAGGATTACTGTGAGGCTTTCTTTTGGTCTATTTTGTCAAAGAACCGTAACAGGTAGGTTACTGTCATAACCACAAGGAGCGCGGCAAAAATGCCGCCCATGCCGTAGAGCATGATTTCAAATGCTATTTTCATAATGTACCTCCTTATAAATAGCTTACCACTAATTGAATGAGAATACCGCCCGCAACAGCAGAGGCAATCTGTCCTGCCACGTTAGCACCGGCTGCCTGCATGATGATAATATTTCCGGGAGACTCCTCCTGAGCCATCTTCTGTACCACGCGGGAAGCCATGGGGAAGGCAGAGATTCCGGCGGCGCCAATCATGGGGTTTACTTTTTCTTTTAAGAAAAGATTCAGTATCTTGGCAAAGAGAACACCGCCCAACGTGTCAAAAGCAAATGCGGCGAGTCCGATTGCCATGACAAGCAGAGTATCCAAACGGACGAAAGCCTCCGCCTGCATGCTGAAAGAAATGGTAATACCGAGCAGCAGGGTGATGAGATTTGTCAGGGTGCTCTGCGCGGTTTCCGAGAGTGAATTCAGCACGCCACATTCCCGAATCAGGTTGCCGAACATCAAAAATCCCACCAGTGAAGCAGAGGACGGTGCAATGAGCCCCACAATGACGGTGGTGAGGATGGGGAACAGGATACGGGTTCTTTTGGAAACAGTGCCGGGCTGATAATTCATGCGGATGCTGCGTTCCTTTTTGGTGGTGACAAGACGGATAACTCCGGGCTGCACAATGGGAACCAGTGCCATGTAGGAGTACGCCGCAACGGCAATGGCTCCGATGTAATTGGATTTCAAAACCTGAGACACCAACAGGGAGGTGGGACCGTCCGCTGCACCGATAATAGCCACAGATGCGGCGTCCTGCAAAGGAAAGCCCAGTGCAGAGGCTAAAACAAAGGAGGCAAAGATTCCAAACTGTGCGGCAGCGCCGAACAGAAACAGTGAGGGCTTTGCCAAAAGGGGCCCGAAATCAATCATGGCGCCGATTCCGATAAATAACAGCAGCGGCAGTGCCTCGGAGGCTGCAATGCCCGCCTCGTAGAGCCATGAAATGATTCCCTGCACGTTGCCGATACCGGACAATGTCTGGTCTAAGGCATTGCTGGCGGGGAGATTGATTAAGATGGCGCCAAATCCCATGGGAAGCAAGAGCGCCGGTTCATACTGCTTTTTGATGGCGAGCCAGATTAAGACGGCGCCAACGGCATACATAACGAGCTGCTGCCATGTTACAGCGGTAATTCCGCTCCATAAAAAAGACATATTTCTCCAATCTGTGCGTTGCGTCGCACGGTTTCCTGTTGCCGGACACGCAGTTTTCTCCGGCATGAAACAGCATAAAATATAAAATAAGTAGCAAAAAAGGGAAATAAAAAAGACTTTTATCCCGGACACTTTATGGTATACCCATACAATGTTCCAAAGATAAAAGTCTTGCCATTTCAATTTTCAGCGGACAGAGTAAACTGTCGTATTGACGCTTTCAATCCACAACGCTTGTCCGGCTGTGGCGGCTACTCCCTTTGTTATTACTTATACCGAATTTGAGAAGAAAAATCAAGAGAAGTAAAGAGTTCTTAACGGCTGTTTTTTAGAAAAACTTTATAAATACTTTCCGGTCCTTATATTTACGGCGTACAGAAGGCATGCTACAATAATAATCAATACATTACAGCAGAAAAACGGACAGCCGGCTGTATGGAGGGAATAAATGAGCAAACAGGAATTTATTGACAAACTGAGCGCTGCTTTGAATGGAAGAATTTCACCCGCTCAGGTTCAGGATAATGTGAATTATTACAGCGATTATATCAACACCCAGATTCGCATGGGCAAAAGCGAAGAGCAGGTGTTGGAGGAGCTTGGAGACCCCCGCCTGATTGCCAGAACCATTATTGCGGCAAACGGACAGACTGCCGACAGCACGGCTGCATACAGGGAGTATCAGGGCAGCTCCCAAAGCCATGGCGACGAAAGTTATTCGGAACGGGAAAGCCGCACCGGTATTCCCAAATGGCTCTGGATTATCATTGGAATTTTGATTTTTGTAGTGATTCTCGGTGTGGTGTTCTCCGTACTGACCTTTTTACTGCCGGTACTGGTGCCCATTCTTGTGGTGCTTTTTCTTGTAAAACTATTCCGCGATTGGTTGAATTAAAAGATTGAATGAAAATAAGATGAGCTGTCAGGGGGAACTGGCAGCTCATCTTGAGGGGAGTATAAATAATTATATAAGGGTTGTAAATAGAAACGATGAAGGTTTTTCTATTTACAATTTTATTATAGTACCATAGTCACAAAAATGCAATACCGAATAGTGCAAAAGTATCATAATAAATTCAGTATATTTTTGTGAGATTTAGACATACTACTCCTGTAACTTAAAAACCAACAGGAGGAATTTAATATGTCTAACAACAGCCAGAACTACGATAATAACAAGTACAATAACAGCACAAATTCTGACAGCCAGAATTGCAAGAACAGTGAGAATTGCAAAAACAGCCAGAACGAGCAGAACAACAAGAATAACCAGAACAACAAAAACAATCAGAACAACAATTTCTAATTGCGGCAGTTTTCATTGTTTCGGTTAAATTGGTGTGAAGTGGGGACACTGCAAAGTGTCCCTATTTACATATTTTTGAAAAAATTGTATACTAAAGAGTAATTTATGCAGTACCGCGGAGGGAAGAGGAAGATGCGAGGATTTGAGTTGATTGCGCCCTGTCATTTCGGGATGGAGTCGGTTCTGAAAAAAGAGATTGTGGATTTGGGTTACGACGTTACGGAGGTGTCGGACGGAAGAGTGACCTTCTGGGGCGATGAGGAGGCATTGTGCCGCGCCAATATTTTTCTGCGGACTGCGGAACGTATTCTCATTAAAATAGGAAGTTTTCATGCGGAAACTTTTGAGGAACTGTTTCAGGGAACCCAGAATCTCCCGTGGGAGCAGTATATTCCCGCAGACGGAAAATTCTGGGTGGCAAAGGCGGCAAGCGTGAAGTCCAAGCTGTTCAGCCCTTCGGATATTCAGTCCATTATGAAAAAAGCCATGGTGGAGAGGTTGAAGAGAATCTACCATATAAGCTGGTTTGAGGAGAATGGGGAAAGTTTTCCCATCCGCGTTTTTCTGATGAAAGACGAGGTTACGGTGGGACTTGACAGTACCGGGGAATCCCTGCACAAGCGCGGGTACCGCAAGCTGAAAGCCAAAGCGCCTATTGCGGAAAATCTTGCTGCGGCAATGATTCTTCTGACACCGTGGAATAAGGACAGAATACTTGTGGATCCTTTTTGCGGAAGCGGAACCATTCCCATTGAGGCGGCAATGATGGCGGCAAATATGGCACCGGGCATGAATCGCAGCTTTACGGCGGAAAAATGGAATCACATTGTACCGAAGAAAAACTGGTACGAGGCGTTGGATGAGGCGCAGGAAATGATAGATTTGAATATTGACACGGATATTCAGGGATACGATATTGATGATGAGATGGTGAGTATTTCCAGAGAAAATGCGAAGCTGGCGGGCGTGGATAAACTGATTCATTTCCAAAGAAGAGGAGTGGAGCAGCTCAGCCACCCGAAAAAGTACGGCTTTCTGATTACCAATCCGCCCTACGGGGAGAGATTGCAGGACAAGGAGCAGATGCCGGCACTGTATAAAACCATCGGGGAGCGTTTCCGGGAACTGGATTCCTGGAGCATGTATCTCATTACGGCATACGAGCAGGCAGAACAATATATCGGAAGAAAAGCGGACAAGAACCGTAAGATTTACAACGGCATGATGAAAACCTATTATTATCAGTTCCTTGGACCGAAGCCGCCCAAACGAAAGAATACGGATGAAAGATAATCTTTATGAGCAGTAGTACAACGCAGGATAATCGAAAACAGAATATGAAAATTACCCTGATTCTGTGGATTGTCATGGTGGCAGCAGGAATGGCAGCCATGCTCTATGTGGCGTCCAACAAGACCATTGTCATCGCCGATGCGGCGCAGGAGGAATTTACGGGGGAAAACGATGCGGATTCCCATGCAAAAGAAGGCACGAAACTTTTGTTTGAAAACAGAGGCGGGGAAAAGCGGAGCATCCGTATTCCTTTACCCAAGGGCACAAAGGCTGAAAATGTCGTAATGGAAAACCGTTACATGGAACGGGAATTGTGGATTTACTTACAGGGCGCGGAAAGCTCCTTTTACCGTGAAAATGCCCTCTATGGGGATGTACAGTCTGTTTTGCAGGGATACTGTGAGGACAACCGGGACAGTATCGTCCTCAAACTGCAGATGGCGGATGTGATGGAGTACCGCAGTACCATGGAAAATGACACCCTCACCATTGCCTGCTCTGAGCCGGGTGAGCTGTACCGGTTTGTTGTGGTAGTTGACCCGGTGGGCGGCGGAACGGACATGGGCATTGTGGAAGAGGAGTATGCGGAAAAGAATCTGGCGCTCAAGGTGGCAAAACAGCTGCAGCGTACATACGAGCAGGAGGGTGTGAAACTCTATTTTACCAGACTGGAGGATGTCAATGTCTCCGAGGAAGAGAGACTCCGACTGGTGGAGGATGTTCATGCCGATGCGTTTATCCGAATCGGCGGTTCCTGTGATGACAGGGAAGAAAACTACGGGATTCAGAGTTTTTACAATGAGGAATATTTCATTCCCGGTTTTGGAAATGTACAACTGGCGGATGCCCTGACCCGGAATGTTACCATAGCGTCCAGTAACCGGGCGGCGGGACTTTTCCCTGCAGGGGAGGACAGCATTCTTCAAAAAATAACGGTTCCGGCGGCGCAGATTTGTCTGGGGTATTTGTCCAATCCGCAGGAAAATGTACTGCTTAGGCGGGAAGATTATCAGGAAAAACTTGCAGAAGGACTTGCGGACGCCATTACTGAGGTATATACTCAAATTGCAGATTCTGCGTCGGAATGACGAAGAGAGGATAAAAAAATGAGCGGCAGAATTATTTTTGCAACCGGAAATGCAGGAAAAATGAAAGAAATCCGGATGATTATGGCGGATACCGGAATGGAAATTGTTTCCATGAAGGAAGCCGGAATCGCACCGGATATTGAGGAAAACGGAACGACCTACGAGGAAAATGCGCTGATTAAGGCGCGGGCGGTGGCAGCCTGCACGGATGACATTGTGCTGGCGGACGATTCCGGTCTGGAGATTGACTACCTTGGCGGTGAGCCGGGTGTCTACTCCGCAAGATATTTGGGAGAAGACACGTCCTACCGAATCAAAAACGCTACGCTGGTACAGCGGCTGGAGGGCGTGCCGGACGAAAAGCGTACCGCGCGTTTCGTGTGTGCCATTGCAGCGGTTTTGCCAGATGGAAGAGAACTGACCACAAGGGCAGCCGTAGAGGGACAAATCGGATATGAGGAAAAGGGAGAGCATGGCTTTGGCTATGACCCGATTTTCTATGTACCAAAGTTTCATAAGACTACAGCAGAACTGACCGAGGAGGAAAAGAATCAGGTGAGCCACCGGGGACAGGCGCTGCAACGAATGAAAGAGGAACTAAAGAAGTATGAAAGTGTTAATTGTGAGTGATACCCACAAGAAAAATGATAATTATTTCAAGGTGCTGGAGATGCACAAACCGGATATGGTAATCCATTGCGGGGATGCGGAGGGAAGCGAGTACGCACTGACGAAGGCAGCCGACTGTCCGGTACATATTGTTCTGGGAAATAATGATTTTTTCTCGGATTTGCCGAAGGAGCTGGAACTGGAAATAGAAGGCTATAAAGTCTGGGTGACGCACGGGCACAACTACTATGTATCCATGGACAATGAGCTGCTCAAACAGGAAGCCATTGCAAGAGGCATGGATATTGTGATGTACGGGCATACCCACCGTCCAGTGGTGGATCGGGATGACGATATTATTGCCGTGAACCCCGGAAGCCTGTCCTATCCCAGACAGGAAGGCCGTCTGCCCTCCTATATTATTATGGAGACAGACCGTTTTGGGGAGCTTCATTTTACGATAGCATATCTGCGAGATTAATGTTGACAAAAGCAGACCTGTTTGATAAAATGTAACTCGTGGTTGCAAAACAGTAACCCGGTAAGCTGCTGTGGCTCAGTCGGTAGAGCGTCGCATTGGTAGTGCGGAGGTCACGGGTCCGATTCCCGTCAGCAGCTCTTTTGAAAAGTGTGGAAACCTTGAAAATACAAGGTTTCCACTTTTTTTGTGTGTCTGAAAGTTTGTAGACAGTTGTAGACAGCTTATAATGCTTTGGAAATCAAGTCATACGTTTCGTTATCTGTCAGTGGATTGAACAAATACTCCAGTGTGGTTGCAAGGGAGCTATGCCCTAACATTTCACGAATACAGTCTAATGGTACACCGCATTTATTCAGATTACTGGCATAGGTCTTACGGATCTTGTGGGACGATTTCAAGGGCACACCATTATAGTTTGCGTATTTCCGCAGTATACTGGCAATACGGATAGAAGTAATCCGTTTCCCGTCCCTTGTAAAGATATATTTATCTGTCCTGTCGATTTTGTTTAAAATCTCTACCGCTTTCGGAACGACAACAACAAACCTGTCACGGTTGGTTTTCGTATGCTCTACCACAGAATAGCTGTTATCTGTCTGGTCTCTTATCTCTTCACGAACAATATGTAAATGGCTTGTGTCGCACCAGTCCTCCCATTTTAAGGCAACCAGTTCTCCTACACGCAGACCCAACAGAAAATTTAACTTTACCGCTAAATAGGAAGTGTCGGAAGTTTCTGCATACAAACGGTCTAGGAAAGCGTTAATGCTTGCTAATTCTTCTGTGTTGTAAGTTTCTGTCTTACCTGTCTTTTTTACCACCTGTCTGAATTTCACAAGAATCTGAACGTTTGCAAGCGGGTTCTCTGTAAGATACTTCTTTCGGATAGCATAGGCATACATTCCGTTAAGTATGGTTTTGGCATTGCACCATTCTTTCCTTGAGAGATTGAACTCTCGGACAATGCGGTTACATTCCTGCTCTAACAAAAGTTCATCTATTGTAGATAACAGCATCCCATCCAGCGCAGAAACAGCAAAATATTTATTGTAGTGTTGTTTGTGCCGTTTAATCGTGTTCGGACTGTTTGTGACCGTGGACTTATAGTTCAGCCATTCAACGAAAAGTTCGTGAAATGTTAAATTGTCAATGTGCGATTTGGAAAAGTAGATAGGGATTAACTTATCTAACAGTTCCTCTTTTGTCGGTGCTTTGAGATTTTTACGTTTCCCGTTCCTGTCAAGGTAACTTGTTTGCCACCGTCCATTTTCAGTTTTGGGTGGTGTAAGAGTGTAAGGATGTTGCTTTTCAACCTTTTCACGCAGTGTTGCCATAATCTCATTATGCACGCCGCCTGTTTCCAACATAGCGTTTTCATAAGTAAATTGCAATATATTTTTATCTAAATTCATACCTTTTTTTGCTTTAGGGGAGAATATAAGCAAAGTGTCTAGGTATTTAGGTCTCTAGGAATTTCGGTGTTTCGGAGTTGAGGAAGTTGGGAATAACGATGTCCCCTTTTGCTTTTCCTTTCATTTTGATAAGTACTATACAAAAATAGAAAGAAAAAGAGTTTCGTTTCTTTTTGAGACATATATCTTGAGCAGGTTATATAGAGCAAAAACCAACAGTGTACCTGTCTTTAGAGTTTTTATGTGTTTTATTTTTCCGAGTAGTGTTTTGTTTTCTAAATTAACGATTTGTTTTTCTAAATTTGTTTTCCGCTTTCTTAGGATAGCTATTTTAATTTCTAATTTTATATTTTTCAAAATCAAAAATGATGTTAGGGAAAGAACGATTTTATTTTCTAAAACTATCGACTCCTTTTTCTACTTTTTGTTTGCCGGAGATTTTCACACAGCACAAATAGCGAATAAAAGTGAAACAATTTTCATTTTAAAGAATACACGCTTTTTTAAGTGCGTTTTTAAAACATATTTTGTGAACATATTCTTGAAGTTAATAAAAATATTTTTCAAAAATGGGGATATTTTAGGGCATTTATGCCAGAAAATCGTTTGTTTCATTTTTAGTGCGTTTTTGTGAACAATCAAAACAAACAAATAGAATTGTGTGGCGTGAACATTCAATTTACTGTAGGCAAGGAAAAAAGGGCAAAAAAATAGTCTTTCCTTTTTCAAAATTAAAGCAAAGACTATTTTTCAAAAATAAGAATATCATTTGGAGTACATTCTAAAATGTCACAGAGTATTTCAAGCGTAGCAGTTGAAATATTTTTGTTGTGCTTGAGATTGTAAATTGTTTTTGATGGTATATCATGCTTTTTAATTAAAGTGTAGGTTGTTATTCCTTTTTTCTGCATTGTCTCCCAGAGTGGAGCGTATGAAACCATAATACACCGCCTTTCTATGTCTCTTATATTATTTACTCATAGAAAAATGTTCTTGACTATGCCGATTAAAATCGGTATATTTTAGATGAGCACTACAACAAACACAAAGGAGAAAAAATATGTTTTGTAAAAAATGCGGAACAGAATTGATTGATGGTGTATGTCCTAGGTGTACACAGGACGAAAGTAACAGTGAGGATGATAGTGAGAGAAAAATCAAAAAGTTGCTTTTGTCACAACATGAAAGAGTGATAGCCGTTTTAGGAAAAAAATATTCGGAGCAATATTTAACAACAGAAAAATGCACGCATGGTTTTGCGGTAGTCAGTGATGAAAAAATATATTGTTTTGGTAAAAGCTATAATATACGCAATAACATATTTGGAAAGAGAAGCCCACGAAAAGTCGAGCAATCCAAAACGATTGATATAAAAGATGTTACTAGTATGGGAGAGAGTGTATTTCATTATCGTTTTTGGCAGATTGAGAGTATCGTAGGCTTTGCACTGATAATAATTGCAATTATATGTATTTTGAATGGAATACAAACTAATGGTCAGCAGACATCAGAGGTGGAACAGTTTATAACGAATAGTTTTGCCGCTACAAGTGTTATAGCCACACCACTGTTGCTTATTGGTATGTTACTTCGCTTGATTCTATGTGCAATAAGCAAAATTAAAATGATTACTGTACAATATAATGGCGGTGAAATTGCTTTTGATATAGCAGATTTTGAGGTAGAGGAAATTGAGGATTTTCGGAAAAAACTTCAGTCGGTGATAGATAAAGCAGTTGAGGAGAGGCACAAGGCAGAACAGGCTGTTTCGCCTATGGCTCATCAATCAACTCCGCATAATGGCAAGGCTGATGAACTTGTGAAAATGGCTGATTTGTTATCTAAAGGTCTTATTTCACAGGAAGAATTTGACAAAATGAAGAAAGAGTTAATTTGATAGGGAGGGAAAAACAAAATGAAGAATACAAAAGGAAAATTGATAGCAGTAACACTGTTGTTATCGGTAATGCTGTCAGCTTGCAGTTTTCTGCAAACTTGTAAGGTTAGTGGTTGTGATGATGAAATATATCGTGATGGATACTGCAAATATCATTACTACTTAAAAAACGGTGAAGATACCTTGAAAGACATTATAAACGCATTTTAGGAACTCATATTCTTGACATACATATTTATTCAATGCTATATATAAAGCAAGACGGAAAGCCTATTTATAAGCAATCCGCCTTGCTTTTTTGTTAAATGCTAAAGCATCTACAGTGAAGCTGTTTACTGATTTTAAAAACTATGAGCAGTGTGTTTTCATAACATATTATGAGGTGACGACATTATGGCAGATTTAGATGAACTTTATAAAAGAATGGCTCAAAGTCCTGAAAGTAAAATAAATTATAATTTATGGATGTTTCAAAATAACTTTAGAATTTGTGATGGTAATTTTCGGGATTTACAAAAATTTTATGATAATATAAATAATCCTAGTATAATGGCAACAATAAAAGAAAAACCAGATTATCATAATGAAATTCAAATAATCAATCTTGATTTTCTTAGACGTATATCAAATTATTTATCGTCTGCATTTACACTGGTTGGATATGCAAGGGATTTTATGAAAAAGAATTATTCTGGTACAGCCACATTTGAAATATATGAAAAAAAGGTTGACGAAAGTTTTATACAGAATAATCTTTCCAAATTTATACAAGATCTGCGTAATTATTTTTTGCATAATGGAATTAAAGGGTTTAGTTATTCTTTTAGTATTAGTGAAAAGTATATTGGAGAATCAGAATTTAATACTATTCTTCAAAAAAAGGATTTATGCGTAGGAGATTATTTTTCAAAGAAATCAAGGGAATATATGGCTACTCTTCCAGACAGCATAAAAATTATTGATGAGTTAAAAAAATACCATACTATAGTACAGGGATTTTATGACTGGCTATTTGGTTATTTGTGGCAAATACATTCGGAAGAACTATTAAAAGCTAAACAATATCAAAAAGAGTATTTTGAGGAATTAAGACGGATGTATATAGAGCATTTGCATAAGAATAATTGATTTGCAATATATTTCATATTAAGAACATTCAAATAAAAGAAGTTGCTCATGACATTTAAGAGTTGTAGACACACGGTAGACAGCGTGCTTTCCTCCTTGATTTTACTGGGCTGTAAGGGCTTCTAAAATTCCGATTCCCGTCAGCAGCTCTTTTGAAAAGCGCCTGGTGAGGCGTTTTTTTTGTGCGCTGTGTTGCAGAAGTTTTATCACGAGATATAACGGGAAGATGTAAAGAAGCTGTTAAGGAAACGGAAAGCGGTTGCAGAGCATAAATAAACATGATACAATGGCATTGTTTTAAAGGGGAACATTTTCGAATGTAGATAGGCCGTTCCGGTGTACCATCACCGGAACGGCTTTTGGATATGCAGAAATTTATCCTGTCGGCAGGGCGGATGGATAAGCAGATTCGGAGGAAACAATACAGATGAAAGAACCCCACAGTGTTCGGAAGAATTTTTCTAAGGCAGATAAAAAGAAAAGAACCATTCTGCTCTGTGAAATGCTGGAATACCACAATATTTTTCTGGAGGCGGCATTTCAATCTGACGGATATTCCTTTGAAGTTTTAAACAATCCCGTAAAAGATAAGACACAGGCGCTGCGATACATCAGCAATGACTATTGCTATCCGACAGTACTCATTATTGCGCAGTTCTTGGAATACTTGGCAACAGGGGAGCGAAAACCCTGTGAAGTGGCTTTTATGGAGCCGCAGGCGGGAGGTGCCTGCCGTGCCGGAAACATTTACAACCTGCTACAGAGAGTTTTATACAAAAAATATGAGCAGGGTTGTACGGATTACAGGGACATTCCGGTGATTTCCCTTAATTTTCAGGGAGAGGAAAAGCACAGCGGCTTTCAGATTACCCCAAGGCTTTTATTTGCTGCGATGGCGGCGGTATGCTATGGGGACCTGATTATGTGCCTCTATCAGCAGGTAAAGCCCTACGAAGCGGTGGAGGGGGAAACGGACAGAGTAAGAGCACGGGTGGAAGAGCAGCTTTGCAATTGCATCCGGCGGCATAAAAACGGAAAGAAATACCGCATCCGGAATTACCGGTATGCAGTGGAGCAGTTTGCGGCGATACCGGTGCAGTCCAAAAACAGAAAGCGCATCGGAATTGCCGGAGAGATTTATATGAAATATTCGAGGCTTGGAAACGACAATGTGGAACAGTTCATTTTGGACCACGGCGGCGCACCCTACAGCGGAGGATTTATCAATTACTGCATTTACCTGATGGACACGGAGCGGTACAAGGCGGAGCATTATGATTTTAACGGAGCCGGGGCGAAAATTTACCGTGCTGTTGTGAATTTTTTGGAAAAGATTCAGTGGCAGATGTATGACGTTGTGGCGGAGAATGGCAGATTTGACACCGATGATTCTTTTGAGGAATTAAAGAAAAAATGCGCCGGAATTATTCAATACGGTTGTAATACAGCAGATGGTTGGCTAATTGCCGCAGAAGTGGTACAATATATTGAAAAAGGCTGCGAGAGCGTATTGATTCTGCATCCGTTTGGCTGCCTTGTCAGCCATGTATGCGAGAGGGGTATTTTACATAAACTGCATGAGAAATATCCGACGGTAAGCATACAGACTGTTGAGTATGATTACGATCAGAGTAAAACTTTGCGGGAAAGCAGAATATTAATGGCATTGCAGAGCGCAGCACCGCATTGGAATGAGGGAGGAAAAGAATGAAAATCAAATGTGATTGGTGCGGAAATTGGATAAACGATTTCGACCAGACGTGCCCCAGCTGTGGGGGCGTAAACAGCCATTACAAAAGACAGGCAGACGGCATACCGCGAACCATAGAGGAGTTAAAGGCGTGGGCAGCAGCGCACAATCTGCCCCTTGAGCAGATGCGCACTTATATCGGAGAGGATTACCGTGGACCCAGAGCCTTCGGAATTTACAAGGACGAGAGCACAGGAACCTTTGTGGTATACAAAAATAAAGATGACGGCAGCCGTGCCATCCGTTATCAGGGAAATGATGAGGCGTATGCCGTAAACGAGCTTTACATGAAAATGAAGGAGCGCGTTACACAACAGAAGTCCCATATGACATCTGCATCGGGCAACAATTCTTGCCCGAATAATGATTCCGGTGACAATCATGGTAAAAAGAAGATGTCAACACTGAAAAAAGTGCTGATTACGATAGTGGTTGTGATGATGCTTTCACAGATACTTCCGAGCATTATCATGATGGTGACGATGTGGTCGATTCAGCACGCGCCGGCGAGTCCTTCCACCGGATATTATACATACAACAGTGAACCTTACTATTACTACCGGGGGGACTGGTATGAATGGGCGGATAACCATTGGGCAGTAAGCAGCAATACTGCAGACTGGATGGAGAATGACTATTCCGAATATTACGATTCCTATTTTTATGAGGATTCTTCTTCCTACAGTGACTTTGAGGAGTCTCCCTATTATGATTCGAGCAGCTCCGATAGCTATGACAGCAACAATGATTCCGGCTGGAGCTATGGTAATGACTGGGATTCCGACAGCAACTGGGACAGCAACGATGACTGGGATTCCGGCTGGGACGATTGGGATTCGGACTGGTGATGTTCCGCAATTTTGGCTAAAATTTCAGCAAGAGTGTCATTCTGAAAATTCTGCAAATTTCGAAATTATTTTGTTGACAAACCGGAGGGCATTTGATAGAATGTAACACGGTGATTGCAAAACAATCACCGTGATGCTGCTGTGGCTCAGTCGGTAGAGCGTCGCATTGGTAGTGCGGAGGTCACGGGTCCGATTCCCGTCAGCAGCTTAGAAAGAATCGCTTGAATAGGCGATTCTTTTTTTCTTTGTGTTGCATTTTGTGCTGCATGGATTCGGAAATGGGCAAGATGGTCAAAAAAAGTGATTGGGCAACAGAAACGCTTATGGAGGCTCCGTTTTGGAGAAATGGGATGACACCCGAAGAATATTTACAGATATATAACTTTTAAATGTGGTAGTATGTATTGACATTCCTAAGAATATCGCATAAGATAAAAACATAAAGGGAGCTACCGATAGACGGTTAGCCCACATAATGTTAGATTAACAAAGGTAATCGTTCAGTTTGCGAGGCTGAGGGCGGTTACCTTTGTGATTTATCGTTATCTTTACTTCCGATTGAGTATCCAAGTCCGAAAGCTGTCAGGCATAAGCTGATAACAGCAATCAGATTGTCCAGTGTCAACATTGGCAAAGCCCTCCTTTCCCAGATTCCTGCAAGAGGTATCTATGTATCAAAGATACATTGTAATCGGAGGGTCACAGTCCCTCCGCAGAAGGACTAACCGCCTACCGTGAATGGTAGCATCCCATGTATGTAGTGTAATAGTATATATTCAAAAAATCAATAAAAAGTTTATTAAATATTGAAAATAAGATATAGTAGTTCGTGTGAATTCAATCTTAATTTGACTTTAGGTTCGGGAGTTTTTAAAATTCAATATTCCATATCATTCGATATTTCCACATCCTCCTTATCCGAAAGCTCCTTTTCGCTTATCCCCAATTCTTTCATTGCGGAATCAAAGGAAACTGTTCTGTTATTGTGTTCCTCCAGACGTTTGTTTGCTTCCAACAGAAGAAAATAGTCCTCTTCAATTTCGGTTAATCTTGCATATTCTTCCGGCGACAGGATGATTGCAGAAGGCTGATTGTTTTTTAAAACAATCAATTCTTTTTCGGAATGAAGCCGGTCGAATATCTTGGAAGCCTGACCTTTATTAAATTGAGAAATCGGAACAAGGCTCTGCAAAAGTTCTACTGCATTTGCCATAATAATCACCTCCGGTATTTTTCTACCTTTATTATATGCAGAAAAACAGAAAAAATCAATTATTTGTCTACATAAAATACTTTTAATTTTCATTATAATTTATTGTACTTTTTTGCATTTCCAATAAATGCTATCATAACCATAATCATAAACCCAATCTTTACACTCCCCCAAAAGAATGGTAAAATCGTTGCGTGGAAAAGGAATGCCAGCAAAAGCAAAGGAATACAAAAATGGAAGCGAACAATAACAATCAAAACAATAATACCAATCCTAATAACAATATTAATAATATGAACAGCAGTAACAATCACAACAGCTTAAACGGTGACAATGGCATAGAGATTTCTTATAAGACACTGCGAACCTTAGATGCGCGGGCTTACCAACTCATAGATATTCGGAATGAGGAGGCCGCCGCTTATGGCAAAATCCCCGGTGCGATTCTGATTCCAAACGGTGATTTCGCGGAGCATACGGAAAAACTGCCAAAGGACAAGCCGGTGATTCTTTATTGCACCAGAGGCATTTACAGCGGTGAGTGTGCGCAGCAGCTCAGGGAGCAGGGCATTGAGGCGTACAGCCTTGTGGGTGGCTACACGGGCTGGCTTTTGGAGAGTATGCAGGCAGAGCGGGGACAGGACAGGGAGAGAGCGGAGGAGATAGAAAAAAGTATCCGCAAAAAATTCCATAAGGTGCTTTTCTCCAAATTTGCCAAGGCAATCAACGAGTACGACATGATTCAGCCGAACGATAAGATAGCGGTGTGCATTTCCGGCGGAAAAGATTCCATGTTGATGGCAAAACTGTTTCAGGAGCTGAAACGTCACAACAAGTTCCCTTTTGAGCTGGTATTTTTGGTGATGGACCCCGGCTACAGTGCCGCAAACCGCAGCGTCATTGAAAATAATGCGAAATTAATGGACATTCCCATTACAATTTTTGAATCGGATATTTTTGACGCGGTATATGACATTGAAAATTCCCCCTGCTATCTGTGCGCAAGAATGAGACGCGGCTACCTCTACAGCCATGCCAAGGCGTTAGGCTGCAACAAAATTGCGTTGGGACACCATTATGATGATGTGATTGAGACGATTCTCATGGGAATGCTTTACGGAGGCCAGGTGCAGACCATGATGCCGAAGCTGCACAGCACCAACTTTGACGGAATGGAACTGATACGACCGATGTATCTGATAAGAGAGGAGGATATTAAGCACTGGCGGGATTACAATAATCTGCGGTTTATCCAGTGTGCATGCCGGTTTACGGACACCTGCACCACCTGTCGGGCGGACGGCAGCAGTCCTTCCAAACGAATGGAAGTAAAGCATTTGATTGCGGAGATGAAAAAGACAAATCCGTTTGTGGAGGGCAATATTTTTAAGAGTGTGGAAAATGTAAATCTGGACACCATCATTGCCTACAAGCACAACGGCGTTAAACATCATTTCGTGGACAGGTATGACGAAATGAAGAAAATGTAAAAGAAATCGGTGACAAGATTATAATACCATGTTTTATTGGCTGACAACAGTTGACAAAACCGGATTTTTTTGGTTCACTATTAAGAGGGACAAATTCCCTATTATTATATCTCAACGGAGGAGAAAGATTATGGCATTTTGTACAAAATGTGGTAGTGAAGTTGCAGAAGGAACAAAGTTCTGTCCGTCTTGCGGAGCACCTACAGAGGCAGCCGCTGCAGGACAGGCACAGCAGACTCAGAATACCCAGCAGGCTCAGGGCGCTCAGCAGACTGCAAATCAGGGAGTTCAGATGAGTTTTGACTCTGCAGACCGTACAGCAGAATTTGATGCACAGGACATTCAGAACAACAAGGTTATGGCAGTTCTTGCTTACCTGTCTTGGCTGGTACTGATTCCCCTGTTTGCAGCAAAAGATTCCAAATTCGCAAGATTCCATGCAAATCAGGGTCTTGTGCTGGCAATCACGGAAATCGTTTACTGGGTTGCTGTAGGAATCATCGGAGGTATTTTGACTGCAATTTCAGGCTGGTTTGGCATTTTTGTTGCTATCCTGAGACTTGCTAACATTGCATTCCTGGTATTCACCATTCTGGGTATTGTCAATGCAGCAAACGGCAAGGCAAAAGAGCTTCCTTTAATCGGACAGTTCAAAATTCTGAAATAACAAGGTCTTATGAGGGATGTGAGGCGCGGACGGTAATTCCATTTACCTCTACGCTTCCATCCAACTCAATAATCAGACATTCTCTTCCGTCTATTATCTGTGTCGCAATCAAATCGGTGCGCTCCGGATTTACTTTGATAACCACGTCGGGCGTTTTCACTTCAAAACTACGGGTGTTTAATACGTTATTTACAAGCAGGGAGGTATCCTCACCGGCGGTTTCGTCATAGTGACGGTCAAATTCTGCCATTTTTTCGTTGGAAACACCGCTTCCCGCAAAAAGTGTCTTGACTTCATTTTTGTCTAAACGCAGCGGTTCCGGCTCTTCTTTATGTTCCTCCACCATTTCGTTGAGCTTGTCGTGGATGTTTTTTACAACCTCCATATCGCAGGTGTCACCGAGGGTTTCCTCGATTAATGCCTGAAAAGTCTCTTTCTGGTCTCCGGCGGAGAGCGGAAGAGGGCAGCCCAAAAGCTGGGTCACGAATTCTTCTTTCAGTTCCTCGGAGTCCTTGGAATAGTACAAAGTGCTGTGCAGGTCGCAGCAGCGGTCGTTAAAAGCCGGGAACAGGAATGCGGTTTCGGGCATATCCACAACCCAGTCGCGGATGCGGTTCTGGAAAGTATTTTCCTCGGCATTATAGCTGAGTCCGGGTTTGGAAAGGTTGACGGGGCAGATACAGGTCAGTATGTATTCGTACACCTCATCGGAGGCGTCCTCCATCTCAATTCCGTCCCTTGTCCTGCCGGGCACGTCATAGACGTCATGAATCACCAGAATCAGGTAATTTCCCACATATTCATAGGTGGCAATGATTTTGTCGTAAAATTCCTCCAAAAGCTCAGTGTCCTTTAATTTGCTGTTGCGCAGTCTTAACAGAAATTCCTGTGTGCCGCCTTCTTCCTCGGAGGCGAGAGGAAATTCCAGAGTTAACAGATTTTTGCCCAGAGTGCCGGAAAGAGCCTTTCTGAGAATTTCAAAGTACTTAAACATTTCCTCTTCAGGAAGAGCAAGAAATGCCTGCTTTAATTCGGTTTTTTTATTTTTTTCTCCATCCACATAGCAGCCGCAGATGCGGGTAATGGAGCAGTTTTTCTGTGTAAATAATTTCTTGATTTCGCTGATTTCCTGTTTAATCATGTCGTTATTCTCCCTAATGTATTCAATAGCTTTTAGTATATACCAAATTTTGCGGCGGTACAAACACAATTTGCGGAAAAAAGAAAGCAGAACTTTTTGTTGCTTTTACGCAAATGGGCGCAATCAACCCGAAATTTGGTTCTTTCCTGTTGAGGAAGGGCAGTTTTTGCGATGGGTTGGAGTTGAAGCAACAAACCTTATCATTTTATAATGGGAAGGTACGAATTTTTAGAGTTTTTAGACTTTGGAGGTAGTTTGATGGAACAACTGAACATTACGGCTGCGAAGGATAATGAAAAAGTATACAAAATCCTTGGGGATTTGATGAATGCGGACAAAGAATTTCAAATTATGATTACCGTGCCATCCACCAAAGGTGCCGCAGAAAAAGCGCCTGTACAGAAAGAACAGAAGCAGGAGGAAGCAGCAGTACATGATTTAGAGCAGGATGTGACAAACATGATACACGAAATCGGTGTGCCCGCCCATATCAAAGGGTATCAGTATCTGCGGGAAGCAATCATGATGTCCGTGGAGAATCCGTCCATGATTAGCTCCATAACGAAAATTTTGTATCCCACCATCGCAAAGCGGTTCCAGACCACACCCAGCCGGGTGGAGAGAGCCATCCGCCATGCCATTGAGGTGGCGTGGAGCCGGGGCAGAATGGAAACGCTGGATGCACTGTTCGGGTACACCATAGATACCGGAAAGGGGAAGCCCACAAATTCGGAATTTATTGCCCTGATTGCGGACAGAATCCGCCTTTCCTATCGTGCTTAAAAAAAATCTTTTCTAAGAATTGATTTTGTTGTATACTGTTACATATAAGGACAAAATCAAGAGGTTATGGCTGGAGGGCTGTCTTATGAAGAAGATTCTTTTTGTAGCATCAGAGGGAGTGCCTTTTATCAAGACCGGGGGACTGGCAGATGTGGTTGGTTCCTTACCAAAGAGTATTGACAGGGAATATTTTGATGTCAGGGTGATTATGCCCAAATATGCCTGCATGAAACCGCAGATGATGGAGAAACTCCAGTATGTCACTCATTTTTACATGGATTATAACTGGAAAAATGAGTACGTCGGAATTTTTGAGGCGGTGGAAGACGGCATTCATTATTACTTTATAGACAATGAAAAGTACTTTAAGGTTTCCAAGCCTTACAGTGATGACCCCAGATGGGAAATCGAGCGGTTTGCCTATTTTTCCAAGGCAGCGCTTTCCGCTCTGCCGGTAATCGGGTTCCAGCCGGATGTGGTTCACTGCCATGACTGGCAGACAGGACTTGTTCCGGTATATTTAAAGGAACGTTTCCATGAGGGAGACTTTTTCCGCAATATGAAATCCGTTATTACCATACATAACCTGAAATTTCAGGGCAAATGGGATACCAAGACGGTGCAGAGCATTACGGGACTGCCGGAGTATTATTTCACCTCCGACAAACTGGAGGCATACAAGGACGCCAATCTGTTAAAGGGCGGAATCGTGTTTGCGGATGCAGTGACCACCGTAAGCCCCACCTATGCGGAGGAAATCAAGACGCCGTTTTACGGAGAAGGACTTGACGGTCTGATGCGTGCGAGAAGCGGCGATTTGCGGGGAATTTTGAACGGTATTGACTACGAGGAGTTTAATCCCGAAACGGATAAATATATTGTAGAAACTTACAATGCCGTGAATTTCCGGAAACAGAAGATTAAAAACAAGCGTGCTCTGCAGGCAGAATTGGGACTGCGTGAGGACGACAAGAAGATGATGATTGGTCTGGTTTCCAGACTGACCGACCAGAAGGGCTTGGATTTGATAGCCTATGTGATGGATGAACTCTGTCAGGATGACATTCAGTTTGTTGTGTTGGGAACCGGAGAAGAGCGCTATGAAAATATGTTCCGTCACTTTGACTGGAAATACAGTGACAAGGTGGCTGCCAATATTTTCTATTCTGAGGAGATGTCCCACAAGATTTATGCGTCCTGCGATGCGTTTTTGATGCCGTCTCTGTTTGAACCGTGCGGTCTGAGCCAGTTGATGTCCTTACGCTACGGCACAGTGCCTATCGTGAGGGAGACCGGTGGACTGAAAGATACGGTACAGCCTTACAATGAGTATGAGAGCAGCGGAACCGGATTCAGCTTTACCAATTACAATGCGCATGAAATGTTGAATACAATCCGTTATGCCGAGCATATTTATTATGATAAGAAGCGGGAATGGAACAAGATTATTGACCGTGCCATGGCTGCGGACTTCTCGTGGAAGGTTTCTGCCGGAAAATATCAGGAAATGTATGACTGGCTGATTGGGTATTAATTTTTCAAAAGCAAAGTGTCTGCGGAGTTAGAATATGTCTGGTAGAGAAAGTAAAAACAATTTCATCATGCAGGCAGGCATCCTTGCGGCGGCGGGGATTATCAGCAGAATTATAGGGCTCCTTTACAGGGGCCCTTTGCATAGTGTTATCGGGGATTTGGGCATGGGCTATTATCAGTCCGCCTATAATTTCTACACGATTGTGCTGCTGGTTTCCTCCTACAGTATTCCGGCGGCGATTTCAAAAGTCATTGCCCAGAAACTTGGGGTAAAGGAATACCGCAACGCGCACAGGATTTTTTTGTGTGCCATGCTTTATGTTCTGGTGGTAGGCGGCGTGGCGAGCCTGTTTCTGTTTTTCGGGGCGGGTTTGTTCGTGGAAGGAGAGGCGGCGATTCCGGTGCTTCGCACTTTTGCGCCCACTATTTTCGTGTACGGTATTTTAGGCGTGCTCCGTGGATATTTTCAGGCGCATAAAAGTATGTCGCAGACCTCGGTTTCCCAGATATTGGAGCAGGTTGTCAATGCGGCGGTGAGTGTCGGCGCGGCATATCTTTTGATAAACAGCGTGATGGGCAATATGGAGGTTCCGGCAGACACCGCTGGACAGGTAAAACGTGCCACCTACGGTGCGGTGGGAAGCGCTATCGGAACAGGTGCGGGCGTTCTCATTGCGCTTGTATTTATGGCGGGTATTTATGCCCTTAATCAGAAAATGATTCACAGGCGGATTCGCCATGACAGGCATACCAAAGTGGATTCTTACGGTGATATTCTGCGCATGATAACCGGCGTGGTGACGCCGTTTATTCTCAGTACCGCCGTTTATAATCTGAGCACGGTGGTAAACAACAAGGTTTATACTTCGGTTTATCCGAATCTGAAAAATTTGGACAGCGTGGATATTTATTCCAAGTGGGGAATTTTTTCCGGTCAGGCGATGACCATATCCAATATTCCGCTGGCGTTTGCCTCCGCCATGGCAGCAGCAATGCTTCCCACGGTGGCGCAGCTTGTGGCGGCGCAGGATGAGGAGGGCGCAAGGGAGAAAATTGCGCTTGCCGTGAAAACAACCATGATTATCGCAATTCCCTGTGCGGTGGGACTCTGCGTGCTGGCGGAACCGGTGACGAGCCTTCTGTTCAGCAACTCCCCGGAAAAACTTGCGCTGGCGGGTAAACTGTTGATGGCGTTATCACCCTCCGTGGTGTTCTATGCGTTGTCCACCCTGAACAGCCAGATATTGCAGGGACTCGGCAAATTAAACCGTCCCATTATCAATGCGTCCATTGCACTGGTGTTACAGTCTGTTTCTGCGGTGGGATTATTGTTTTTCACGGACATGGATTTGTACAGCATTGCCATTGCAAACACTCTGTATTCCGGCATGATGTGTCTTTTGAACCAGCGGGCGGTGAGAGAGGCTGTGGGGTATCGTCAGGAAGTGAAAAAGACGTTCGTGGTTCCCCTTTTGGCATCCCTGTTTATGGGAGCTGCGGCATGGGCGGTCTATGAGGGAATGTATCTGGTGACCGAATCCATGCGCATTTCCGTGATTCCCGCTATTTTAGTTGCGGTAGCCGTGTATTTTGTCATGCTGATTTTGATGCGTGGCGTGACGGAGAAGGAACTGAGGGGATTCCCGAAAGGGTATCTGATTGTAAAAGTGGCAAAGAAACTGCATTTGCTGAGATGATTTTTTGCGCAGACAGCAGCTTACAGCCATTCGACATGACGGGAGTAAACGCCGAAGGGAAACATAAAGCGGTAGAGTGCCTCCAGTGCGTTTCGTAAGCTGTCCGCCTCCGGTGATTCAAACTTTACTACTTCCGATTCCGGTGATTTTTGCTTTACGGTTTCTGCTTTGGGAGTGGTTTCCAGAAACAGAATGTTTAACGGAACGCCAAACAGGGCACAAGCCATTTCGGTGGGACGCACCCCGTTTCGGTAATAGAAATCATTTCGACGGTTTCTAAGTGTTCTGTCCTCCTCATTTTGGGCAGAATCCGGGTCCTCCGTTTCAATAAAAATTCCCCTGTAATCTGCAAAGAAATCTTTCATTTCCTGTAAAAAAATACTGCCGATACCGAGACTGCGGTAAGGCTCTAAAATGGCATAGTAGTCAAGCAGCACGGTATCCATGCCGGGAACGGTCAGAAAAAGACCGTAGCCGAGCAGGGTGTCGATTTCGTCAAAAATTCCAAGACCCATATATGCCTTTCTGCGGAGCAGAAACTTTACGGAAAAGACAGGCTTTAGCTCGTCCTCCGGAAAGTGCGCCGGGGCAATGGTGCGATATACGGTTAGCAGCTCTTTCTTGGAGAGTTGTTGTACACGGTAATTTTGTTCTTTCATAGTACCTCTTTTCTGTTCCATCTCTGTCTGACTTTGCGTATCTTAGTTGTCTGCTAATTTCAGCAATTTTACTCTACTAATTTAATTCCCGAAATATCGCTGTCAATCATCAGGGAGTAGTTGGTGTAATAGACAACAAAACCGGGTTTTGCGCCGACAGGTTTCTTCACCTGCTTTTTCTGGACGTAATCGATTTCCACCTTTTCCTGTTCCCGTCCCTTGGAATAGTAGGCGGCGAGTCTGCCCGCCTCCTCAAAGGTAGAGTCGGGAACTTCGGCGTTGTCCGTCACTTTCACAATCACATGGGAGCCGGGCAGTCCCTTCGCATGGAACCACCAGTCGTTGCCGGAGGCAAATTTAAAGGTGAGTTCGTCGTTCTGAAAATTATTTTTTCCCACATACATATGATAGCCGTCACTGCTTATATAGTGGAAGGGTTTGCTGGTAATTTTGGCCTTTTTGGCGCCGCCCTTTCTGCGGATATAACCGCTCTGGGTCAGTTCCTCCTTGATTTCCACCAAATCCTCCTCCTGTTTGGCGATATCTAAGGAAGTCATGACGGATTCCAAGTGGGTAATTTCGTTTTTGGTTTCCACGGTCAGCTCGGAAAGAGCCTCGTAAGTACGCTTTAATTTGCCGTATTTATCAAAATATTTTTTGGCGTTTTCCGTGGCGGAAAGAGTGGGGTCTAACGGAATGGTGACCTCCTCCCCGGTATAGTAATTGACTGCCGCAAGTGTTTTATCCCCCGGCTTTGCACTGTAACCGTAGGTGTTGAGGAGTTCGCCGTAAATCCGGTATTTCTCCCTCTTTTCCGTATCCTTCATCTGCCGTATCTGCAAGTCGTATTTTTTTACATTCCGTTCCAAAGCGGTCTGAACGATACGGCGCAGGTCAGAGGATTTCTGACGGATGCGGGTGTAGGTGTTCTTCTCCGCATAATAGGTTTCTAACAGTGCGGACATGGAGGAATACGTCACGGTGTGGTCAGCCCCGGAGGAGTAGAGTGTCAGCGGAATCGCCGCAAATTCCATGGGACGGGAACCGGTGTAGGCAATATTCGGAGTGAAATTTCCGGATAGGATAGCACTAATCATGCGGGAAAAGGCGGCGAAAAGTTTCTCGTAATCGGCGCTGTCAAGGGCAGCGGTCGGTCTCTCCGCATCAATTCCCGCCTCGTAGCACAGTTCCTGTGCCAGAATGGGAGAAATGCCGGTAAAACTGCCGTAAAGCGCCTTAAAAACAGGCTGCGGTTTCGTTGAAAGAATTTGCGCAAAGGACGCAGAATCCGTGTCGAAAGCATTTTGCTTGTCCTGTGTCTGAACGACAAAGTAGGGCTTGCCGGGCAGAACCTCCCTTACACTGCTGACAGCGGCGGAAACCCGCTTGATACTGTCGATAATGGTATGGTTTTCGTCGCAGAATATAATGTTGCTGTGCTTACCCATGATTTCCACCACGAGAGTTTTGTGGCGTAAATCCCCCATTTCGTCCAAGTGTTCTATTTCAATATGGATAATACGCTCCAGTCCCGGCTGGGAAATGTCGGTGATGCGTCCGTTTTGCAGGTGCTTGCGTAAGAGCATACAGAAATTGGGAGCCGTCATGGGACTGGGTTTATTGCTTTCGGTCAGGTAAATCAAAGGCAGGGAAGCGTCCGCAGAGATACACAGTCTTTGCTGTCCTTCCGGGGTTTTTACAGTCAGCAGAAGTTCATCGCTTTCCGGCTGGGCAATCTTGTACAGCCGCCCGCCGATAAGCTCTTTTTTCATTTCATATACCACATTTGCTATTGTAACGCCGTCAAAAGCCATTTTTCTCACACTTTCTTTGTTATGCTATGTTTCCGTGAAGCCTATTGTATCATTTTTTTTTCGGAAAGGGAACCCCTGCCCTTGACGCTTTCCCAAACTTATCTTATAATGAAGCAGAATATGTAGTGAACACAGAACAGATGCAAAACAGCACATCGGGGTGGATTACACATGATTAAAAGTATGACAGGATTCGGCAGATGTGAGATTGCCGATAATGACAGAAAATTTACGGTTGAGATGAAATCAGTCAATCACCGGTATCTGGATGTAAATATCAAGATGCCGAAAAAGCTGAATTTTTTTGAGTCAGCCATCCGTAACGAATTGAAGCACTATATTTCCAGAGGCAAGGTGGATGTTTTCATAACTTATGAGGATTTTTCCGAAAATACCACCAGCGTCCGCTACAATAAAGAGGTGGCGGCGGAATATCTGAAATACCTGCGTCAGATGTCACAGGAGTTTCAGTTGGAGGACGATATACGGGTGTCTGCGTTATCGAGATTCCCGGAAGTCTTTACCATGGAAGAACAGAATATTGATGAGGAAGAACTCTGGAAGGGCTTGCAGAAAGCCATTGACGGAGCGTCCGAGATGTTTGTCCAGACGCGTATCGTGGAGGGCGAGCATTTGAAGGATGATCTGGTGGAAAAGTTAGACGGAATGTTGAAACTGGTAGATTACATTTCCGAGCGTTCCCCTCAGATTATTACCGAGTACCGCCAGAGACTGGAAGAAAAGGTAAGAGAGCTTTTGGAGGACACCACGGTGGATGAAAGCCGCCTTTTGACGGAAGTTACGGTTTTCGCGGATAAAGTATGTGTGGACGAGGAAATCGTGCGTCTGCGCAGCCATATCGAGACAACAAAGAACACTCTGATTGAAGGCGGAAGCATTGGACGGAAGTTAGACTTTATTGCTCAGGAAATGAACCGTGAGGCGAACACAATCCTGTCCAAGGCGAATGACCTCGCCATTTCCAACTGCGCCATTGAGTTAAAGACGGAAATCGAAAAGGTCAGGGAGCAGATTCAGAATATTGAGTAGAGGCAGACGGGTAGCGGAATGAACGGATTGATACATGTCGGTTTTGGCAATATTGTAAATACGGCGAAAATCATCGCCATTGTAAGCCCGGATTCCGCACCGATTAAGCGTCTGGTGCAGAAAGCCAAGGAGAACGGAACTGCCATTGACGCCACACAGGGACGGAAAACCAAATCCGTTCTGGTGATGGAAAACAGCCAGATAGTGCTGTCGGCGCTTTTGCCGGAGACGGTTGCCGGACGGGCACAGGCTCTTTCGGATATGGCGGACGAGATGCCGGATACTGACCGGACAGAGGACAGCGTGACAGCGGATGGCGTGGCAGCGGAATGTTCCGGGGATTTGCAGTGAAGAATTTTAGAAAGCAGGCAGCGGAAAATATGAGTAGTGAATCGGCACAGAAAGGCATATTGATTGTAATATCCGGTTTTTCGGGGGCAGGAAAGGGTACTTTGATGAAAAAACTGCTCCAGACCTATGATAATTACGCTTTGTCCATCTCCATGACAACCAGACAGCCGAGAGCGGGAGAACAGGACGGCGTAGAGTATTTTTTTACCGACAAAGAACAGTTTGAAAAGAAAATCGAAGAAAACGGGCTGATTGAGTACGCATCCTACTGCGGCAACTATTACGGAACCCCCAAGGCATATGTGGAGGAACAGTTAAAAGCGGGCAAGGATGTGATTCTGGAGATAGAGATTCAGGGTGCACTGAAAGTAAAAGAGAAATTCCCGGAGGCGCTGTTGCTTTTCGTGACACCGCCGAGTGCTGCGGAGTTGGAGCGCAGACTGGTGGGAAGAGGCACCGAGGAGCCGGAGGTTATCCGCAAGCGGCTGGTGCGGGCAAGTGAGGAATCAGAAGGCATTGAAGCCTATGATTATATAGTAGTAAATGACGATTTGGACGTGTGTGTCAGGGAACTCCACGGACTGGTGGAGGCTGCACGTAAAGCACCTGTCAGGAGAGAGGCATTTATAAAAGAAATCAGAGAGGAACTGAAAGGTTTCGCGAAAGGAGCACAAGAATAATGTTACATCCATCTTATTCCGATTTAATGAAAGTAGTAAACAGTGAGGTTGAGCCCGGAGAAGCGCCTGTTGTAAACAGCCGCTATTCCATCGTAATGGCAACTTCCAAGAGAGCAAGACAGATTATCGGAGGTGAGGAGCCTCTGGTGGACGGCAGGGGAAAGAAGCCGTTGTCCATTGCAGTGGAAGAGTTAAATCAGGGCAAAATTAAAATTCTGAGTGACGAAGAATAAAATCAGGAATAGCTGGTGCCCAGAGCTCCAGCTATTTTTATAGCAGGAATGGAGTTTTTACATGAAGATATTGTTTGTTTCTCTTGGCTGCGACAAGAATCTCGTGGACACGGAAATGATGCTCGGCATGCTGGGCGATAGGGGATTTTCTTTTACGGATGATGAGGCGGAAGCGGATATTGTGGTGGTAAACACCTGCTGTTTCATCGGTGACGCAAAGGAAGAGAGTATTAATACATTGCTCCAGATGGGCGAACTGCGGGAAAACGGACAGATAAAGGCGCTCATTGCCGCCGGATGTCTGGCGCAGCGCTACCGGGAGGAGATTCAGAAGGAAATCCCCCAAGTGGACGCCATTGTGGGAACCACAGCCATTGAGGATATTGTTGCCGCCGTGGAGGAGGTTCTGGCAGGACAAAAGAAGAACCATTACCGCGACATCAATGCAAAACCGGCGACAAACCACCGCAGAGTGGTGACGACGGGAGGGCATTTTGCCTACTTAAAAATTGCGGAGGGCTGCGACAAAAGATGCACCTACTGCATTATTCCAAAGGTGCGGGGCAATTACAGAAGCGTGCCCATGGAAAATCTGGTGGCGGAGGCGACGCAGCTTGCAGAGGGCGGTGTCAGGGAACTGATACTGGTGGCACAGGAAACCACGCTTTACGGTGTTGACCTTTACGGTCAGAAATCGCTGCCAAAGCTGCTCCATGAGCTGGCGCAGATAAGCGGCATTTACTGGATTCGTATTCTGTACTGCTACCCGGAGGAAATCACGGAGGAACTGATAGAGACCATTGCTGCGGAGCCGAAAGTATGTCACTATCTTGACATTCCCATTCAGCATGCTTCGGACGAAGTGTTGCGGCGAATGGGACGGAAAACCAATCAGCGGGAGCTTCGGGAAATGATTGCCAGACTGCGGGAGAGAATTCCGGATATTTGTCTGAGAACTACTTTAATCAGCGGATTCCCCGGTGAAACGCAGGAAGATTTTGAAGAACTGTACAATTTCGTGGACGAAATGGAATTTGACCGTCTCGGTGTGTTCCCCTATTCGCAGGAGGAAGATACCCGTGCGGCGGAAATGCCGGACCAGATAGAGGAATCGGTGAAGGAAGCACGCAGGGATGAACTCATGGAATTGCAGCAGGAGATTGCCTTTGAAAAAGCACAGGACATGATTGGTCAGGAGCTTGTGGTTATGATAGAGGGCAAGGTTGCGGACGAGGACGTCTATGTGGCGAGAACTTACAGGGACGCTCCCAATGTGGACGGATTTTTGTTCCTCAATACAACGGCGGAACTGATGACCGGGGATTTTGTCAAGGTGCTGGTAACGGATTCCAACGAATATGACCTGATTGGCGAAATCAGCCATTAAGTATCTGTAATTGCGCTTTTGCCGGTGCAGTGTGAATGCTGCAAATGTGAAAAGCAGAGAAATAGGAAAAGAATGAGAAGGATAAAAAGATGAGTAAAATGAATTTGCCCAATAAGCTGACTTTGTTTCGAGTGGTTCTGATTGTTCCGTTTGTGGTGCTGCTGCTTGGCGGACAGGCGGGATGGTTCGGAGAAAACACAATGATACCCAATGTGATTTCACTGGCTATTTTCATCATTGCAAGCCTCACGGATTTGATAGACGGCAAGATTGCAAGAAAATACAATTTAATCACCGACTTTGGAAAATTTATGGATCCGCTGGCGGATAAGCTCTTAGTTTCCGCCGCAATGATTTGTCTGGTGGAAATGGGAAGAATTCCGGCATGGGTTGTCATTATTATTATCAGCCGTGAATTTATTATCAGCGGATTCCGTCTGATTGCCTCTGATAACAATGTGGTAATTGCCGCAAGCTACTGGGGCAAATTCAAGACCACTTTTCAGATGATTATGGTCTGCCTGATGCTGGTGTTGGTACCTACCGTCCGCTGGATGGTGATTCTCACGGACGTCATTATGTGGATTGCCCTGATTCTGACTGTGGTATCTTTGATAGATTACCTGATTAAGAATAAGGATGTAATGAAAGATACAAAGTAAACCGGAAACGAAACCAAAAGGGATGGTACAGTCATGACTGTTGAAGTGATTTGTGTGGGAACGGAAATTCTGCTTGGCAATATTGTGAATACCAATGCAGCCTATTTATCGGAAAAATGCGCGGGTCTGGGATTGTCCTGTTATTTTCAGTCCGTTGTGGGAGACAATGAGGAGAGACTTACACAGGTGCTTTCCTGTGCGGTGTCCCGTTCGGACATTGTAATTTTGTCGGGAGGACTCGGACCGACGGAGGACGATTTGACCAAGGAAGTCGCAGCAAAGGTATGCGGAAAAGAACTGCACGCTGATGACCACAGCATGGAGAGAATCGCGGAATATTTTGCCCGCAGGGATATTATTCCCACGGAAAATAACTGGAAACAGGCGATGGTGCCGGACGGTGCCATTGTACTGGACAACAACAACGGCACGGCTCCCGGCATTATTATGGAGAATCCGGATTGCAAGGTGATTTTGCTTCCCGGCCCTCCCAATGAGCTGATTCCCATGTTTGAGGAGAGTGTTGTTCCTTATCTGGAAAAATTGACCCCCGGAGTCATCTGCTCCCAGACCGTGAAAATCTGCGGTGTGTCGGAGAGCAGTGTGGAGACGACGGTAAAGGATTTGATAGACAGTCAGACCAATCCAACCATTGCCACCTATGCCAAGACCGGAGAGGTACATATCCGGGTGACGGCTTCCGCACCGGATAAAAAGCAGGCGGCAAAGCTGATAAAGCCGGTGGTAAAGGAATTAAAATCCCGGTTCGGCTATGATATTTATACCACGGACGAGAACGTGACGTTAGAGAAAGCGGTAGTGGATTTGTTACAGGCAAACAAGCTGACCGTATCCTGTGCGGAGTCCTGCACGGGCGGAATGTTGTCCTCCAGACTGATTAATGTCCCCGGAGTTTCCGAGGTGTTCAAGTCCGGCTATGTAACATATGCCAATAAGGCAAAACGCAAAATCCTTGGCGTAAAGAAAGGCACGCTCCAGAAATACGGAGCAGTCAGCGCCCAGACGGCGGAGGAAATGGTGAAGGGCGCGGCGCTCTTTTCCAAGGCGGATGTGGCAGTGGCTTTGACGGGACTGGCAGGCCCCGACGGCGGAACGGAGGAAAAGCCGGTGGGACTGGTCTACATTGCCTGCAATGTGAAGGGAAATGTCACCGTAATGGAATTTCATTTTAACGGCAACCGCATGAAAATCCGGGACGGAGCGACCACAGCGGCGCTGATGTTGATGCGCAACTGTATTTTGGAATATTTCAGCAAAGTGACTTTCGGGAAGAAGTGATAGAAAATGTACCATAAATACTTGTCGGCGTACAGGATTTATGGTACATTTTTTATGTCTGATACTTCTTAAGATTCCGGCAGTTCGCCGCAGGTTTCAGAAAAAAGAAAACAAAAATATGAAAAAAGAAGCGGAAGGTTGCCTATGAGGGAGGTTTAAGGGACATTAAATGTGTAAAATAGAATTATCTAAAAAATAAAGATTGACAAATACGAACAAATGTTTTATCCTAAACAAAACAGAACATTTGTTCCTTGCAAGAAGGAGATTTTTGATGGAAAAGAATGAAAAGCTGAAAGCATTGGATGCGGCACTGAGCCAGATTGAGAAGCAGTACGGTAAGGGAGCGGTTATGAAGTTGGGAGACCCCTCCGCACAGATGAACGTGGAGACCATCCCCACCGGTTCCTTAAGTCTGGACATTGCGTTGGGACTTGGCGGAATCCCCAAGGGAAGAATCATTGAGATATACGGACCGGAGTCCAGTGGTAAGACGACGGTTACCTTACATATGATTGCAGAGGTACAGAAGAGAGGCGGTATTGCCGGATTTATCGATGCGGAGCACGCACTGGATCCGGTATATGCCAAGAATATCGGCGTGGATATTGACAACCTGTATATTTCACAGCCGGATAACGGTGAGCAGGCTCTGGAGATTACCGAGACCATGGTGCGTTCCGGCGCCATTGATATTATCGTAGTGGACTCTGTTGCGGCACTGGTTCCCAAGGCAGAGATTGACGGTGATATGGGTGACAGCCATGTGGGCTTACAGGCGCGACTGATGTCACAGGCACTCCGTAAGCTGACGGCAGTTATCAGCAAGTCCAACTGTACCGTGATTTTCATTAACCAGCTGCGTGAGAAGGTGGGCGTGATGTTCGGTAATCCGGAGACTACCACCGGCGGACGTGCACTGAAATTCTATTCCTCTGTGCGTCTGGATGTCAGAAGAATCGAATCCTTGAAACAGGGCGGCGAGGTTATCGGTAACCGTACCCGTGTAAAGGTTGTAAAGAATAAAATTGCACCGCCTTTCAAAGAGGCAGAATTTGATATTATGTTCGGTGAGGGTATTTCCGTTGTGGGAGATATTCTGGATTTGGCAGCAAGCATTGACGTTATCAATAAGTCCGGCGCATGGTATGCCTATGACGGCAACAAGATTGGACAGGGACGTGAGAATGCAAAGCAGTACCTGAAAGACAATCCGGCTGTCTGCGAGGCAGTGGCAGAGAAGGTACGGGAGCATTTCGGTCTGGAAGGTGCACAGGATGATAGTGACAAGGATTGAGGAACTGTCGAAATCCCGCAGCAAGGTATATATTGATCAGGAGTTCGCCTTTGTGTTATACAAAGGCGAATTTCGTCTCTACCATGTGCGGGAGGGCGAAAGGATAGAGCCGTCTGACTATGAGACAATTATGAAACAGGTATTGCCGAAGCGTGCCAAGCTGCGGGCAATGAATCTGCTTAAGAGCAGGGAATACACCACGGCGCAGTTAAGGACAAAGTTAGAGCAGGGCTGTTACCCGCAGCCGGTGATAGAGGAGGCTCTTTCATATGTGGCTTCGTATCATTATACAGATGACTTACGCTATGCAGTCAGCTTTATCACCTACCATGAGGGCGGCAAAAGCCGCAGAAGAATGGAACAGGATCTGACCGCAAAGGGAATCGACAAAGAGACCATTGCAAAGGCTTTTCTTACATGGGAGGAGCAGGGCGGCGAACAGGACGAACAGGCGATGATTCGCAGACTCATGGAGAAAAAGCACTTTCAGCCGGCGGAGGCGGATTACGCCGCAAGGCAGAAAATATATGCTTTTTTGATGCGGAAGGGGTTTTCGGGTGAGGCAGTCCGCAAGGCTTTACGGACAGATGAGTGGGAAGTGTGACAGCAGGCGCGGACGCTGTATCTTGTGGCAAAAAGAGTACAATATGCACAAATATTGTATAAAAATGCTATATCTTTTGGAAGATATAATGACTTATACTTGACACAGCCGGTATTTCAGTTTAAAATTTAACTGTTGTGAATTGCTTGTTAGAATGTATGCGTAAAATGGTTTACCGTTTTATGAGCAAAATGTACAATGAAAATTAAATAAGGAGGTGCTCCTGTAGTGGATGCTAAGACTATTATAGTGTTAGTGGTCTGTGTTCTTGTCGCTATTGCAGTTACCGCAGTGATTACGGCGCTTGCTACTATTTCTTACCAGAAGAAGAGTGCAACCGGCACAATCGGCAATGCAGAGGAAAAGGCAAGAGAAATTATTGATGAGGCTTTAAAGACTGCGGAGAATAAAAAGCGTGAATCGTTACTTGAAGTAAAAGAAGAGTCCATTCGCTCCAAGAATGAACTTGACAAGGAGATTAAGGAACGAAGAGCGGAAGCGCAGCGTTATGAACGCAGAGTGCAGCAGAAAGAAGAGAACATCGATAAGAAAGCAGATGCAATCGAAAAGCGCGAAGCTAGTTTGGCAGCGAGAGAAGAATCCCTTAACCGCATGAAGGCTGAGGTTTCCAAGCTGAATGAGCAGCGTTTACAGGAACTGGAACGAATTTCCGGATTAACCTCTGAACAGGCAAAAGACTACTTATTGAAAATTGTTGAAGATGAAGTAAAGCATGAAAAGGCCGTGATGATCAAGGAAATGGAGAGTCGCGCCAAAGAAGAAGCAGACAAAAAGGCAAAGGAATATGTTGTGTCAGCAATTCAGAGATGTGCTGCAGACCATGTCTCCGAGACTACTATTTCCGTTGTACAGTTACCGAATGATGAAATGAAGGGCAGAATCATCGGTCGAGAGGGACGTAATATCCGTACTCTTGAGACGATGACAGGTGTGGATTTGATTATCGATGATACACCGGAGGCAGTTATCCTGTCCGGTTTTGACCCGATTCGTCGTGAGGTTGCAAGAATTGCCCTTGAGAAATTAATTGTCGATGGGCGTATCCATCCTGCCAGAATCGAAGAAATGGTCGAGAAGGCACAAAAAGAAGTGGAAGCAATGATTAAAGAGGAAGGTGAGGCTGCTACACTGGAAGTCGGTGTACATGGTATCCACCCCGAATTAGTCAGATTGCTTGGTAAGATGAAATTCAGAACCAGCTATGGTCAGAATGCTTTGAAACATTCCATCGAAGTCGCTCAGTTGTCAGGCTTGCTTGCCTCTGAGATGGGACTGGATGTAAAGTTGGCAAAGAGAGCAGGTCTGCTGCATGACATTGGTAAAGCAGTTGACCATGAAATGGAAGGTTCCCATATCCAACTGGGTGCTGAACTTTGTAGAAAGTACAAAGAGAATGCAACTGTTATTAACGCAGTTGAATCCCACCATGGCGATGTAGAGCCGACATCCCTGATTGCATGTATTGTACAAGCTGCTGATACAATCTCTGCTGCAAGACCGGGAGCTAGAAGGGAAACATTAGAAACCTATACTAGCAGATTAAAACAATTAGAGGAAATAACAAACAATTTCAAAGGTGTAGACAAATCTTTTGCTATTCAGGCAGGTCGAGAAGTTCGTGTTATGGTAGTACCTGAGCAAATATCCGATGCTGACATGGTACTTTTAGCGAGAGATATTTCCAAGCAGATTGAAGCTGAACTGGAATATCCCGGACAGATTAAGGTCAACGTGATTCGAGAGAGCCGCGTAATTGATTATGCAAAGTAAATGCCATAGACAGTTCTAAGACTAAAAATTGAATAAAATAATTTGACTGAAAAACCGTTACATACAATGTGTAACGGTTTTTTTAAAAATACTCTTGTGCAATGCGGATTCTTATAGTATGATAGTTCAAGTGTATGATTGTATACGATTATGCAAAGCATCAAAAAAAGCGCTGCCACAAGGATTGTATAGAAAAATTACAGGGTGGTATAGCACGGAAATGAGGTAAACATGAAAGCATATCAGGAATTGAGCAGAGAAGAACTTTTAGCTTTGAAAGAGCAGCTTAGTGCTGAGTATGAGGATTCCAAGGCGAAGGGACTGAAATTGGATATGTCCAGAGGAAAGCCTGCGGTAACCCAGTTGGATATGGGAATGGGATTTTTGGATGCCCTGAATTCCCAGAGCAATATGAAGGCAGAAGACGGTGTGGACGTGCGCAATTACGGTGTACTGGACGGTATCCCGGAGGCAAAGAAGCTGATGGCAGACATTATGGAAGTCAGCCCTGAAAATGTCATTGTCTGCGGAAATGCCAGCCTGACAATCATGTATGATACGGTTTCCCGCGCTATGACCCATGGCATTATGGGTGCTACCCCCTGGTGCAAACTGGATAAAGTGAAATTTTTATGCCCGGCTCCGGGATATGACAGACATTTTGCCATTACACAGCATTTCGGTATCGAGATGATTACCGTACCCATGACGCCGGAAGGACCGGATATGGATATGGTGGAGAAATTAGTCAGCGAGGACGAGAGCATTAAAGGTATCTGGTGTGTACCCAAATACTCCAATCCGCAGGGGTATTCCTATTCTGACGAGACCGTAAAGAGATTTGCGGCACTGAAACCGGCAGCAAAGGATTTCAGAATTTTCTGGGATAACGCGTATGCCATCCATCATCTGTATGATGACAGACAGGATGAAATTCTGGAAATTTTGAGCGAGTGCGAGAAAGCAGGCAACCCGGATATGGTATATGAGTTCTGCTCCACCTCCAAAGTAACCTTTGCAGGTTCCGGAATCGCAGCGATTGCCTCCTCTAAGGCGAATCTGGATTCCATTAAGAAAAGTATGACCATTCAGACCATCGGTTATGATAAAATTAATCAGTTGCGTCATGTCCGTTTCTTTAAGGACATTAACGGTGTTAAGGCGCATATGAAAAAACATGCGGATCTTATGCGTCCGAAATTCGAGGCGGTTCTGGCTGTCCTTGACAAGGAACTGACCGGATTGGGAATCGGTACATGGACCAATCCCAACGGCGGATATTTTATCTCCTTTGATGCTATGGAAGGCTGTGCAAAAGCCATTGTGGCAAAATGTAAGGAAGCAGGCGTGGTTCTGACCGGTGCCGGAGCAACCTTCCCTTACGGAAAAGACCCGAAAGACAGCAATATCCGTATTGCGCCCTCCTTCCCCACACCGGAGGAAATGGAGCAGGCAACAGATATTTTCGTACTCTGTGTAAAATTAACCAGCGTGGAGAAACTGTTGGAGAGAGCTTAAGATATTTTCTCGGGGTGGTAAAAAATGGAAGAATTTAAGAGATTGAAGAGAGAACTGGTGGCAAACGGAGCCATCATAGATTATTATCAGGACACCATGCTGATTCCCAACGGAAATGTGGCAAAATGGGACTTTATCGACCACAAGGGAGCAGCAGCGGTAATTGCGGTAAAAGACGACGGCAAACTTCTTATGGTGCGCCAGTACCGCAATGCTCTGGAGCGGGAGACACTGGAAATTCCCGCCGGAGGATTAAACGGCAGGGAGGAGCCTACGGATGTGGCTGCGAAGAGAGAGCTTGAGGAAGAAACAGGCTTTGTCTGCGATAAAGTGGAGTTACTGGTATCCATTTACACCACAGTTGCTTTCTGCAATGAAAAAATCGATATTTATGTTGCAAAAGACTTAAAACCGGGACACCAGCATTTGGACGAGGATGAGTTTATCAATGTTGCTGCCTATTCGGTGGATGAGTTAAAACAGATGATATTGGAAGGGAAGATTCAGGATTCCAAGACAATTTGCGGTATTCTGAGTTATGCTTCAAAATATCTGTAAGGAAAAGAGCATGGGATTCCCGCCTGTTACATATGTATTAATGCAGGGATGTTTACTACCGGCAAAATACGAATGGACGGTGTGGAATATGCGGCTTGGAAGGTATCGGACAAAAAACGGGAAAATTCCGCTTGCTACGATTTTTGTGGCGGGATTGTTTCTTGGAATGTTAATACTGAATTTTGGAAAGAGCATTTTGCTGGACAATACGGGATTATTGGATGAATACACTTTGTATCACATGAAATATATGACCGTGGACAGCAGTGCTCTTTTTTATTATGTGCTCAGAAACCGGCTGGTGAGAGTGTTGGGACTGGCGGTGCTGTCCACCACCTACCTCGGTATGGCGGTGTGCGTGGGATGTGTGTTCTGGTATGGAATGTGTGCGGGAATTTTCCTGTCAGCGGCCGTGATTCGCTATGGAATCAAAGGAATCCTGTTGGTGCTGGCAGGAATTTTTCCGCAATATCTGATATATGTGCCAATGATGATTTTTCTGCTGTTGTGGTGCCAGAGACTTTACCGGATGATATATGTGGAAAAAAACAGTGTATCCGGTTTGGACAAATCCCGGTTCCTTCCGAAAGTGATACTGGAACTTGGGGGCGTTCTACTGGCGCTCCTTGCAGGCTGTGTCGTGGAAAGTTTTCTCAATCCCTATTTAGTCATCGGACTTTTGAAAATTTTCTGATGCAGACTATCAATCGTACTCTGCAATATCGTAAATCAGCTTTTCGGTGTCGTCCCAGCCGAGGCAGGGGTCGGTGATGGATTTGCCGTATACGCCGCCGCCTACTTTCTGGTTGCCCTCCTCAATATAGCTCTCAATCATGATTCCCTTTACCAGGGCGTGAATGTCGGAGTTTAACTTACGGCTGTGCATAACCTCTTTGGTGATACGAATCTGCTGCTCAAACTGCTTGTTGGAGTTGGAGTGGTTCGCATCGATGACGCAGGCGGGATTTTTCAAATCCATCTTGCCGTACATCTCCAAAAGGCGGTTCAAATCCTCATAGTGGTAGTTGGGGATATTCTGTCCGTGCTTGTTGTTGGCACCGCGGAGTACGGTGTGCGCCAAATCATTTCCGGTTGTTTTTACTTCCCAGCCTCTGTAGATAAAGGAGTGGGGGTGCTGTGCCGCATATACGGAATTTAACATAACGGAAAAGTCACCGCTGGTGGGATTTTTCATTCCGGCGGGAACGTCAAAGCCGCTGACGGTCAGACGGTGCTGCTGATCCTCCACGGAGCGGGCACCGATTGCCACATAGGAGAGAATGTCGGAGACATATCTCCAGTTTTCGGGATAAAGCATTTCGTCCGCAGCGGTCAGACCGGTCTCGGAAATGGCACGGATGTGCATTTTACGCATGGCAACAAGGCCTGCCAGAAAATCCGGCTTTTTCTCAGGGTCGGGCTGGTGCACGATTCCCTTGTAGCCTTCTCCGGTGGTACGGGGTTTGTTGGTGTAGATTCTGGGAATCAGAATCAGTTTGTCCTTTACCTTTTCATTTACTTTCGCGAGACGGTTTACATAGTCGCATACGGAATCTTCGTTGTCTGCGGAACAGGGACCGATGACAACCAGAAATTTATTGCTCTTGCCGGTGATAACATCACGGATTTCGGCGTCCCTTTCTTCCTTTACCTTAACCAATGCGGGAGGAAGAGGATATTCTTCTTTGATTTCTGCCGGGGTAGGCAGCTTTTTGATAAATTCAAAACTCATTGTATCATACCTTGCCTGAATAAAGCCCTTTCTTGTTCTGTAGTATGCGTGGGATGCCGTCAGAGTGCGTACCCCACACTTTGTTGTATTATAGTATAAATAAAATGCAAAGGCAAGATTTTTCAGATGACAGTCAGACTTGTGCATTATATTGCACAAGTACAGAAATAAATACAAAACAGTGCAAGATAATACATGAAATGATTAAAATAATACATTTTCAATTTCACAATCTCAGTGTATAGTATTACTTGTGTTTAGATAACTAAACCTCCCCTTTTTTTGGACAACATCCACTCCCCAAGGATGTTGTCTTTTTTTGCAAAAAAATATCGGCGGCAGTCTCCCAAGATTCAAAAGCTCTGTATACATATTTTAGATAGTCTAAAATAAACCCCTGAAATTGGAACAAAAATTTACGATGTCTATAATCGACCATATATGGACTAAAAACATATGCCACATTTTGTAAAATATCGACAGATACCATGGAAATGAGTCGTGTTTGAGGGGAAATGGCATGAAAATGGAGGAAGCGGTTATCAACCGAATTAAAAGTTTGTGTCGGGAGGAGAAGATTTCAATGAATCGTCTTGCTTATATATCCGGCGTGGCGCCCTCCACTGTGAAAAACATTATGTATGGAAACAGTGAAAATACAGGTGTGGTAACGATTGCTAAATTGTGTAACGGTTTGGAAGTATCGGTGCGGGATTTCTTTAATGATGAATTGTTTGAAACGTTAGAACAGGAGATAGAGTAGGCGGACAGACGTCAACCGGACACCGGACAGGCAAAAGAAGAAATAACGAAGAATTGGCAAAAAGCAGAACCACTATTTTTTGCCTAGAGACAATAACATGATGCGACTAAACGATATCCACAATATGCGATAAAATGCAAAACAAGAAGGAGAGAAGGTATGTTTCGTTGTAAATTTGCGGATGTGGTAATCGCATCTGCGGGGTATGATGCACTGTGTGCAACATTGGAGATTGAGTTTTCCGGTGACGGACAGGTATGGCAGTATGTCGGGGTGCCGGAGGAGTTATGGTACCGGTTCAGGCAGGAAAGAATGCCTGAAAAATTTTTTCATTACCATATAAAGGGGTGTTATCAGGAAAAGAGAATTTTGCCCGAATAAGAGGGGCAGAGAATGTTTGCCTTTTTAGAGGGAATATGCTATACTGTTACGGAATGTGAATAGTCTGCGGTTTGCACAGACTGTAAAAGAGAATGTGAGAGAAGATGTCAGAAGCGGGTAATCGAACACCGGAAGCCAGAAAAAAACGTGTGCGAAGATTAAAAAAGATTATCATACTGGTACTGATGCTGTCCATAGCGATTCCGTGGGTGGCGTGCGGCGTCCTTTTTATAAAGGTGAACAAGATAAACCAAACCTTGGAGGAAATGTCGGAGCGGTTGGAAAAACTAGCCGATATGCAGCAGGTTCAGGCAGAGCAGAGCGTCCTTAAGGAAGAGACGGTGCCGGCAGCGGAAAATCCTTCCGACGAAGAGGATGAGGCGGAAGGGACGGAGCCGGTTCCCGAAGAGGAAAAAATCAGCGGAAGAAAGGTGTATCTTACCTTTGACGACGGACCAAGCATTTACACGGAAGAAATCCTTAATATATTGGAACAATATGATGTGAAGGCAACCTTTTTCGTTGTGGGAAAGGAAGACGAGGCTTCGAAAGTGGCTTTGCAGAAGATTGTGGACGGGGGTCACACTCTTGGAATGCACTCTTACAGTCATAAGTACAGGGAGCTGTACGAATCACTGGACAGCTTCACGGAGGATTTTCAAATGCTCCGGAATTATCTGTATGACGTAACGGGACAGACGAGTATGTTTTACCGCTTTCCTGGAGGAAGCTCCAACACGGTGAGCAAGATTGATATGCAGGAATTTGCCGGGTATCTGACGGACGAAGGAGTTACCTTCTTTGACTGGAATATCTCTTCCGGTGACGGCGGGAGCGTGGTGCTTCCGGTGGAAACACTGGTGGAGAATTGCACGAAGAATGTCGAACAGTGGAACAATGCGGTTATTCTCATGCACGATTCGGCAGAAAAGCCAACGACGGTGGAAGCGCTGCCTGCTATCATAGAAACCATACAGGCGATGGAGGATACGGAAATTCTGCCGATTACGGAAGATACCGTACCAATACAGCACATACATATGAATACCAAAGTAAAAGAATAAATGGAGGGATAAATTACTATGGGTTTTTTCTCGGATTTAAAAGAGGATTTGTCACAGGCGGTAAATGAACTGATACCGGACGGGGGTGACGAAACTGCAAATGAGGCTGCGGACAAGTACGAAAACAAACCGGTATCTCTGGATGAAATGCTCCAGAATATTGATTCTGTCGAAATCCCGGAGGAAGAGCAGGATGTGACGGCGGAGGCTCCCGAACAGGAGGAGGAACTGACCGAAGAGGCAGAGACGGATACCGCAGAGGAGGAAGCGGAGGAAGAGGACGCACAGGAAGACGAAGCGCAGGAAGCCGATGCACAGGAGAGCGAAACCTTTGCGGCAGAGAACACTGAGGAAGCAAAGGAAGAGGCTTCGGATTGGGATTTGGAAGGTCTTTTGGAGAATGCCCTGACAGACGAAGAGGCACAGCCGGAAGAGAAAACAGAAGAAAACAGAGGAGAGGGTAAAACAATGGAATTTAACAGCAACAGACAGGTAGCAGATGAAACTTCTATTATTACAGCGGGAATGTCCATTACCGGTGACATTATTTCAGAGGGTTCTTTGGACATTATCGGTAACGTAAACGGTAATATTGATATTATGGGTAAGTTAAACATTACCGGACATATCACCGGAAATTCCAAGGCAGCGGAAATTTTTGCGGAAGGTGCCAAGATTAACGGTGAGATTGTCAGCGACGGCGCAGTAAAAATCGGTGCCAGCACGGTTATCGTAGGAAACATTGTAGCTACCAGCGCTGCCATTGCAGGTGCTGTAAAGGGTGATATTGATGTGAAGGGTCCGGTTATTCTGGACGCATCCGCTATTGTTATGGGTAACATTAAGTCCAAGTCCGTACAGATTAACAACGGTGCGGTTATCGAGGGTATGTGCTCCCAGTGCTATGCAGATGTCAGCCCTACCTCCTTCTTTGAAAATTATAAGGTTGAGACAAAGAAAGACAAGACAAAATAGGATAAGTCAAAATAGGAGTAGACGGTTATGCGCAGAATATTACTGAAACTGAGCGGAGAGGCTCTTGCAGGAGAAAAAAAGACAGGATTTGATGAGGAAACCGTGCGCAAGGTTGCCATGCAGGTAAAAGAACTTGTGGACGAGGGAATGCAGGTCGGTATTGTGATTGGCGGCGGCAATTTCTGGAGAGGCCGTTCCAGTGAAAATATTGACAGAACCAAGGCAGACCAGATTGGTATGCTCGCAACGGTTATGAACTGTATTTATGTATCTGAGATTTTCCGCAGCGTGGGAATGATGACAAACATACTCACTCCGTTTGAGTGTGGTTCCTTTACCAAGCTGTTTTCCAAGGACAGGGCAAATAAGTATTTTGAAAAGGGCATGGTAGTGTTCTTTGCAGGCGGAACGGGACATCCGTATTTTTCCACGGATACCGGTGTGGTACTGCGTGCAATCGAGGTGGATGCAGACGTGATTCTGCTTGCCAAATCCATTGACGGAGTATATGATGATGACCCTTGCAAAAATCCGGCAGCCAAGAAGTATGATTCCGTATCGATTGATGATGTGATTGCACAGAATCTGCAGGTAGTGGATATGACGGCTTCTATTTTGGCAAGAGACAACAAAATGCCCATGTGGGTGTTTGGACTGAACGAAGAGAACAGTATCGTAAATACGGTAAAGGGCAAGTTTAACGGAACCAAAGTAACGGTATAAAGTTACAGCTTAAATATAGAAATAAACGAAGTGACAATGGAGGGACTATGGACGCTAGATTACAGCAGTACGAAGACAAAATGAAAAAGGCATTTGATTTTTTGGAGGCAGATTTTGCGGCAATCCGCGCAGGACGTGCCAATCCTCATGTTTTGGATAAACTGAGAGTGGATTACTACGGAACACCTACCCCGATTCAGCAGGTGGGCAATGTTACGGTTCCCGAAGCCCGCATTATCCAGATTGCTCCCTGGGAGAAGAGTCTGCTTAAGGAAATCGAGAAGGCAATTCTGACCTCTGACATCGGAATCAATCCTACGAATGACGGTAATGTGATTCGTCTGGTATTTCCGGAACTTACGGAGGAACGCAGAAAAGACCTTGTAAAAGAGGTAAAGAAAAAAGGTGAAGAGGGCAAAGTCGCTGTCCGCAATATCAGAAGAGACGGCAACGACGCCTTTAAGAAACTGGCTAAAACAGAAGTTTCTGAGGATGAAATCAAGGATATGGAGGATCAGCTTCAGAAACTTACCGACAAGTACATCAAGGATATTGATTCTTTGATTGATACCAAATCCAAGGAAATTATGACAGTCTAATGCAAACTGCGGGGGCGGAAATGCGAGAGCTTATCCGCCCCTTTTCTGCCATTTAGAGAATACAAAAACGGTGGGAATGGAGAAGATTATGGAAAAGGAATGGAAAATGCCGAGGCATGTGGCTATCATTCTGGACGGAAACGGAAGATGGGCAAAATCCAAAGGAATGCCCCGCAACTACGGACATGTGCAGGGAGCCAAGACGGTGGAGACCATCTGCGAGGAAGCATACCGGATGGGGATTCAGTATTTAACCGTCTACGCTTTCTCCACGGAAAACTGGAATCGTCCGAAGGATGAAGTGGACGCTTTGATGAAGCTGCTTCGCAATTATATGAAAACCTGCCTTAAGACCGCAGAGAAAAACAGAATGTGTGTGAGGGTGCTCGGAGAAAAATCCAGACTGGATGAGGACATCAGAACACGCATTGCGGAACTGGAGGAGGCAACGAAAAATAACGACGGACTTCACTTCCAGATTGCCATCAATTACGGCGGCAGGGACGAGATTGTCCGTGCCATGAAAAAGATGTCCGAAAAGGTGGCTTTGGGCGAGTTAAAACCGGAGGATATTACGGAGCAGTGCGTGGAACAGTATCTGGACACGGCGGGGATTCCCGACCCTGACCTGCTGATTCGCACCTGCAACGAGGAGAGAATTTCCAATTTCCTCTTATGGCAGCTTGCTTATACGGAATTTTATTTTACGCCGGTTCCATGGCCGGATTTCACGAAAGAAGAATTGATGAAAGCCGTTGAGGCATATAATCATAGAGACAGAAGATACGGTGGGTTGAAGGAGGAATAACCTTATGTTTTGGACCAGATTAGCCAGCGGAATAGTGTTGGTACTGATAGCGTTGCTGACCATGAGTCTGGGCGAACTTCCGCTGCTTCTTGTATTGCTTGCCATATCCCTGATTGCCTATCGGGAGCTGACGAAAGCGCTTTTGTGTGCAACGGACGAGAAGAAACTGAATGTACTGGAAATTGTGGGACTGGTGGGCGTAGTCGGCTATTATGTCTCGGTTTATTTTGCGGATGATGCAGTGATGCACCTGATGAGCATCGTGGCGCTGTTCATGGCGGAAATGTTTGTCTATGTGGTGACATTCCCGAAATTTCAGGCTTCGCAGGTGATGGCGGCGGTATTTTCCTTTCTATACGCCCCTGTGATGCTTTCCTTTGTTTATCTGACGCGCTCCTGCCCGCTGGGGATTTATATGGTATGGATGATTCTCATCAGTTCCTGGGGGTGCGATACCTGTGCGTACTGCGTGGGAAAACTGATTGGGAAAAAGCATATTTTCCCGCTGCTTAGTCCCCATAAATCACTGGAGGGATGTATCGGCGGAGTGCTCGGCTCTGCGCTGATTGGCGGATTGTACGGATATTTCTTTTTGGAGTCGCTGTTCCCGGAACAGACGGTGGTATGGATTATCGCCTTTATCTGCGGCGTCGGTGCCGTGATGAGTATGGTGGGCGATTTGGCTGCCTCTGCCATTAAACGGAATCACAATATCAAGGATTATGGCAAAGTGATTCCCGGACACGGCGGAATTATGGACCGTTTTGACAGCATGATTGTGACGGCACCCATGACTTATTTCCTTACCATACTGATGCTTCGCCTGTAGCATGGTGGGAAGAAAGGAAAACGAAAGTGAAAAAGATAGCAATATTGGGGTCTACCGGTTCTATCGGCACACAGACCCTTGAAGTGGTGGAGAATAACCCGGAACTTAAGGTGGTGGCACTGGCTGCCGGAAGCAGTGTGGCAAAACTGGAAGAGCAGATAAGAAAGTTTCATCCCGTGATTGCCGCTATGTGGAGTGAGGAAGCGGCAGCGGATTTGAGAAGCCGGGTAGCGGATTTGCCGGTAAAAATTGTTTCCGGCATGGACGGTCTTTTGGAAATTGCTGTTTTACCCGAAGCGGAGGTATTGGTTACCGCCATTGTGGGAATGATTGGTATCAGACCAACTGTTGCTGCCATTAAAGCGGGGAAGGATATTGCCCTTGCCAATAAGGAAACGCTTGTGACTGCCGGACATATCATTATGCCCCTTGCAAAAGAATGCGGAGTTTCCATTCTGCCCGTGGACAGTGAGCACAGTGCGATTTTCCAATCACTGAACGGCGAACCGGCAAACCGGATTTCCAAAATCTTACTTACAGCGTCCGGCGGGCCTTTTCGGGGAAAGACCAGAGAGCAGCTTGAAAAAGTTCAGGTGGAAGATGCCCTGAAGCACCCGAACTGGACAATGGGACGCAAAATAACCATTGATTCCTCCACACTGGTCAACAAAGGTCTGGAGGTCATGGAAGCAAAATGGCTCTTTGGAGTGGAACCGGAGCAGATTCAGGTGGTTGTGCACCCCCAGAGCGTGATACACTCCATGGTGGAATACGTGGACGGGGCAATTATTGCACAGCTTGGAACGCCGGATATGAAGCTACCGATACAGTATGCCCTGTTTTATCCGGACAGAAGACCCTTGCCGGGAAAACGACTGGATTTTTATGAATTAGGGCAGATTACGTTTGAAAAGCCGGATGTGGAAACCTTTACGGGATTAAAGCTGGCTTATCAGGCAATGAAGGCGGGCGGAAGCATGCCTACGGTGTACAATGCCGCAAATGAGAAGGCGGTCGGATTGTTTTTGAACCGCAAAATATCTTATTTGCAGATTACGGAACTGATTGCGGATTCCATGGCAGTCCACAAAGTGATTGCCAATCCCACAGTGGAAGAAATACTGGAAACAGAGCAGGCGGTCTATGATTATATTGCAGGAAAGGTTAATGACTAAATAGATGGCTACGTTTTTATTGTTTGTGTTAATATTCGGAGTGGTGGTTGTTTCCCATGAGTTCGGACATTTTTTGCTGGCAAAGGCAAACGGAATCCATGTGGTGGAGTTTGCCGTCGGAATGGGACCGACCTTGCTTTCCTTTAAAAAGGGAGACACCAAGTATGCCCTGAAACTGCTGCCTTTAGGCGGTGCCTGTATGTTTGAGGGAGAGGACGGACTGTATACGGAAGGCGGAGCCGTCAGTGACGGAGCCTTTACAAGAGCGAGCGTGTGGGCGAGAATCTCCACGGTGCTGGCAGGCCCGGTTTTTAACTTTATCCTCGGTTTTATCATTGCCCTGATTATGGTAAATATCAAAGGTGTCCGTATCGGACTGCCGATTATATCCGAGGTGACGGAGGGCGGCGCGGCGCAGGAAGCCGGACTTTTGCCGGGTGACCGCATTGTTTCGTTAGACGGTGACAGAATTTGTCTCTTTCAGGAAATCTTTTTATTCACCCAGCTCTGTGACGGGAAAGAGATTCCTGTGGTCTATGTGCGCGACGGACAAAAGTACACCACAATGCTGACCCCTCAGTATAATGAAGCAAACGGACGGTATCTGATTGGAATTACCGGAACGTCCGCGGAGGGACAGGGAATCAACAGTCTCAAGTATGCGTGGTATGAGGTGCGGTATTCCATGGTTGCCACCTACAAGAGTCTGGGGCTCATGCTCCACGGAAAGGTCAGCAGGCAGGACGTGGCAGGGCCGGTGGGCATTGCCGTCAATGTGGTGGGTAAGACCTACGAACAGGCGAAAAAGTATGGCGCGTTGGATGTACTGGTGAATATGCTGAATATTTCCCTTTTGCTCTCCATCAACTTGGGAGTGCTAAACCTCCTGCCAATTCCGGCACTGGACGGCGGACGGCTGGTATTTTTACTGGTGGAAGTGATACGAGGCAAACCGGTGCCCCCGGAAAAAGAGGGAATTGTGCATCTGGTAGGTCTTGTGTTCTTCATGATACTTATGGTATTTTTATTCTTCAATGATTTGGCAAATATCTTTATGAAATAAAGCTGTAAATGCAGTGCATATTCTTTTCGGGGCGGCGCATGGGCTGCCCCGGAAGTGTCTTATTTTCTGAAGGTCTGTTTTTCTCAAAAGTATGATTCCGAAATTTCAACGAAATGCTTAAATTAGCAAACACTCTAAACTGTTAACTTAGCAAATGTAATATTGTAAATTATTAATTCAAAATAGTACATTTATTTCTATCAAAAATCAGCGACACAAAAAATTACAGAACGGAGGAATGACATGGAATATTTGTCGGCATTTTATCGACAGGAAGGGGAAAATGCCTCCTCGCTGCTTCTTTTGCAGGCATATTATAAGCCGAAGCGGATGCCTGTTTTGCTGGCGGCAGTCTGCGAAAAGAATCCACCGGGCGGGGAATGTCCCGAAAAAAACGGCGTGCTATTGGCACTCAAGGACTGGTTTTATGACAAGGGACTTTTTCTGTGTGCGGAAAAGGGAGACGGTGGCTGGAACCGGGCGCTAAAACAGCTTGAACAAAACGCCTTGGCATGCGGCACAGACTTTTGTGCTTTTTTGTGTGCAGGCAGACATTTTCTGCAATTCGGACGGGGAGAACAGCGGGTGTACCTTCTGAATACCAGAAACAACAGGCGGGTGTGCAGAAAGCTGTCACAGGCGTGCCGGCGGGAGGGAAACACGCAGGAAAGAAGCACGCAGGAAGGACTCATGCAGGAAGGAATCGGGATTTTGCTTGTCACGTCAGGGTTTCAAAGAGCAGCGGATGAGGCGTATCTGGCGGAGACCTTTGACAGGGAGACATTGCGGACGGAGAAAGATATGGAGGAGAGGATAAAAAGAGCGGGAGCCTTTCTGGAGAGAAGGGGAGGCAGTGACATGGGTGCGGTGTTTTTGGCTATAAGATAAAAGGTGTGTGAAAGAGATTATATCGGGAATGCCGTGGCTGTATGGGAAAGTGCAGACGAAACAAGGAGACGGATGGAAAGAGGAAAGATGGAAAGAGGAGAGATGGAAAGAGAACAGATGAAAAGAGGATAGGGAGGGAAAGTAGGTATGCAGAAGGAAAAATGGGAATCTGCTTTGGCAGAAAGGGGTTATACGCTTGGAGAGAAACTTGGAAGCGGCACATTTTCCACAGTTTACAGAGTGGAGGAAAAGCGTACCGGGCGGATAATGGCGTGTAAAATCAGCGGGCAGACCCAAATGCTTTGCAGGGAGGGAGAACTGCTGCAACGGGTGAATCATGCTCTTTTTCCCAAATTTTATGAGAGGTGGGAACAGGACGACCGGGCATTTCTGTGCATGGAATACATACCGGGGAGGACTTTGGATAAGGTATTTGCGGACGGCATTTGCCTGAGCGGCAGACAGGTATTGGACATAACCGCCCGGCTGGCAGAGGGACTTTCGTACCTGCATGAGCTTTCGGAACCGGTGTATTACCGGGATTTGAAACCGGACAATATTGTGCTAGAGCCTGAGGGCGGGGTGAGGCTGTTGGATTTCGGGAGTGCAGGGACGGCAAAGCTGTTTGCAAATGTAGTGACCGGTACACGGGGATATGCGGCGTGGGAACAGTTTATTCCGGGGGTGGACACGGGGACTGCGGCGGATGTGTATGCGCTGGGACAAATTTTGCGGCAAATGCTGTGTCATAGCAGGATTACGGACAGAAAAATTTATAACGGTTTCGTGCAGCTTTCAAGGGACTGTATTCGGAAACTTCCGCAGGAGAGAGTGCCGGACATGAGGTGCTTTCACAAGCGTTTAGAAAGCTGTTTTGCAGACAAAAAGAATGGGTGGAGCGGCAGAGAATGGGCAGGAAATTATCTTATCCAAAAAAATATTATAAAAAGCTAGTACATAAGTTGTATTTATCCAAAAAACGTGTTATTATTACATAAAAGCGTTGTAAAATACGCTATTGGAATGTTGTGCTAAGAACCAGGGAGGAATAAAAGAAACAACGTATGAAGACCATAATAGTTGGAGAACATACGGCCATGAGGAACCAGATTGAGCAGGAATGCAGGGAGTTTGACAAGGTAGAACTGACAGGTGTCTTTGACAATGCGGAGGAGGCACTTAAATTTGCGAGGGAACATAAAGTAGAGTTTGCCCTGATGAATATCGGACTGCCGGGAATGAACGGAATCGAATTGGGCCGCAGACTGAAAGAGATAAACAGGGAAATGATATTGATTTATATGACCCGGTACAGTGAGTATGTTGTGGACACGATGCGCATGAAAGCAGATTACTGCGTGATGAAACCGTGTGGAAGGACGGATATTCGGGATGCGCTGACGAGAGCGTTGCTGTTGTCAGAACGCTTTCATAAAAAGATGCAGGTGGTAACGTTCGGAAGGTTTGAGGTGTATGCGGATGATGTACAGTTATATTTTAGTAACGGAAAGGCAAAGGAGCTGTTAGCATATTGTATTCACCGGGAGGGGGCTGCAATTTCCATGCCGGAAGCAGTGGATATTCTGTGGTCGGACAGACCTTATGACGAAAAGGTAAAAAGGTTATACCGTAAAGCAACCGGTTTTATTCAGACGATTTTGGAGGAAAACGGACAGAAGGACGTGTTTGTATGTAATAGGGGAAGCTGTTATATCCAGAGCAAAAATGTGGATTGCGATTTGTATCGTTTTCTGGAGGGAGAGATGTCTGCTGCGCAGATGAACAAGGCGCTGGAGGATGGATATTTGCCGGAATACTCATGGGCAGAATCAAAAGTACAGCTATTGCAGGATAGAATGAAAGATATTCCAAATGAATAATGGAAAAAGTAAGAGGAGCATGGTGATTATGCCCCTCTTTTTTGCAAAAACATTTGACTTGTCCCCGAAGGTGTATGGTATAATGTAACCGATGCAAAGGAAAAACAAGCGTCTGCGAAGCAGACATTTGTTTTTCCTGCATCGTTAACGAACGAACCGCCTGCGCCAGCAGGCTTTGAAGCGCGAAAGCGCGGGTTCGTGAGTTTTTGACAAGAGGCTATCGCAAAGCCGTCTTGCCGCCATTACATGGCGGATTATACGAAATCCATGGCTCGAAAAGTAAATGTCCCTACGGGACGCTTCCCTTTTTTCACAGGGATTCACATATTCAAAGGAGGAGGTTTCTAGTCTATGAAGAAACGAGTATTAAGTCTGTTCATGGCATTTACTCTCTGTTTCTCAATGCAGCCCACGATGGTATTTGCGGAGGGAACAAGTGTAGCGGCAGAGCAGGAAGTGCAGAGCAGCGAGAGTACCACCGGGGTTGACGCCACGGGTGGTATCAGCGGCGGAGACGTCAGCGGTGGAGACACCGGCACACAAAATACAGAAAAGGATGCGACGGTCAAGGCGGTGCAGGAACTCATTGACGCCCTGCCGGACGAGGTGACGGCGGAGAATGCGGAAGCTGTCGGCGCACAGCTTGCAGCCATTGACAAGACTATGGCTGCACTGACTAAGGAGCAGGCAGCAGGGCTTAACATGACCCGCTATGAGAATATTTGCGAGGCTTTGAACGCACTTGTGGCGGTACAGTACGAGCATGTCGGCAGCCACGGTTTCGAACTGCCTACAGGCAAGACATGGGAAGCCATTAATAATGCAGACGAACTGAGAAATGCGTCGGAAAACGGTTACTATTACCTGACTGCTCCCATAACGTTGGACGCAGAATGGACGCCCGTGGACGGCATGGTACTCTGCCTGAACGGCAAGACCATTACAATGGAGGCGGATAAAGACGTCATCACAGTCGGAAAAGGGTATACTTTCACCCTCTGTGATTGTACGGGTAACGGTAAAATCACTCATGGTGACAAGACGGCTGATGAGAAGTACTCCGGCGGCGGTGTGAATATATCTCAGTCCTCCGGTTCTTTCTACATGTATGGCGGCAACATTACCGGCAACACAGCCGGAGGTACAGGCAACAGTACGCACGGTGGCGGTGTCTATGTGTTGTTTTGCAATTTTTATATGTACGGCGGCAGTATTTCCGGCAACACAGCCGATGAGGGTGGTGGCGTATGTATCGGTTATAATGCTAAATGCACCATGAGTGGTGGCACTATTGGTGGTACGGAAGATGATGATGCAAACATTGACACCAATAGCAGCGCGTGTGGAGCAGGTGTATTTATTTCTCCGAGTGCCGAGTTTAATATGACTGGCGGTACCATCAGTGGCAACACGGGTAGCTATGGTGGCGGCGTATATGTGGGCGGAACATTTACCATATCTAATAATGCTGTCATTACCGGACATAATGTCAGCGGTGTGTACGTGGCTGACGGCGGTACTTTTAATATGAATGGCGGTACTGTCTCACAAAACCAAAAGTGCGGTGTGCATTCTTACAATGGTAACATCAACATGACTGGCGGCAACATCAGTGGCAACACGGGTAGCTTTGGTGGCGGTGTATATCTCGGTAATAAAGCGAAATTTACCATGACTGGTGGCAGCATCACTGGAAATAATGCTACCGGTAGCCAGAAATGCGCGGGTGGCATGTATGTGGCGGGAACCATGACTGTGTCCGGCAATGTGCGAATTATGGATAACTGGGGAGGCGGCGAGCTGTCTGGAGATGTGTATGTGAAAGGTGATAACGGTATAAAGAGTAATCTCCACTTGTCGACGGAGAGCAATGCTGTTCCTACGACCATCACCATTTCCGGACCATTGACCGGTGGTGCAGGCTGCATCGGTGTAAGTAAACTTGCAGGTAGTATGCCAACGTATGGGAACCCCATTAAGATTGTTGTCAGCGGCAGTTATACCCCGACCGACGATGACATAAAGTGCTTTATCGCCGACGCGGACAACCGTTATCAGATAACAAAAAGTGACGATAACACAACCCTCTATCTGGACGTGAAGCCCCACGAACAACACCCTATCTGTGGCGCAGCCTGTGAGGATGGCGGGAACCATGCCAATTTGACGGATTGGACGGGCGTTTCGACTTTGGACAATACCATGCAAAAAGGCAATTATTACCTGACGGACGACGTGACGCTGACTGCGGCATGGAAGCCTGCGGACGGTACCGCACTCTGTCTCAACGGTCACAGCATTAAAGTTGATGCAAATGACGATGCGATTATCGTCTCCGAAGACGTCAACTTCACACTGACCGATTGTGACGGCAACGGTGTTATCACGCACAACAGTGGGAAAAAGAGTTCCGGCGTGACGGTGGGCGGTACCTTTACCATGTACGGCGGTATCATCAGTGGCAATGCAATGGAAACAAGCGGTGGCGGCGTGATAGTGAACAGTACCGGTACCTTTACCATGTGTGGCGGCACCATCAGCGGCAACACAGCAGGCACATTGGGTGGCGGTGTCTGTGTGGGGAGCGGCACCTTCACCATGACCGGCAGTGCGAAAATCAGCGGCAATAAGGCGGTTAACGGTGGTGGTGTCTATGTGGAACAAGGCACCTTCACCATGGACGACGGTTCTATTTACGGTAACACTGCCAAAAACAATGGCGGCGGCGTATACAATAACGGTACCTTCATTATGACCAACGGCACCATCGGCGGTGTCGGGAGTAACCCTTCCAACGATGCTGTAAATGGCGGCGGTGTGTATGTGGCTGGCTACGGTACTTTCAAAATGGGTGGTATCAATAAAACGCCGCAGGTTTTCGGAAACTATATCACGGGCAAAGGTGCAGGCGTGTATGCGGACGGAATACTGGAACTTTCCGGCGGGGTGCAAATACTGGACAATAATGGTGGTGATAGCAGTGACATATATCTGCCCGGCGATAAGACCATTCGGATTACCGGTAAGCTCATTAATCCAAAAACCATCGGTATTACGTTAGAAAATCCACCTTCCGTGGAGGGAAACAATGTCGTTTTTGCTGAAGGAAATAACTATCAGTTGACGGATGACGATACAAAGGCGTTTTTCTACAATGATGATTACAACTGGGAGACTTACACTGTACAGCGCGATGGCAAGTGGCTCAGAATGTACCGTGGCGAGCCTCACAGGCACACGGTTTGCGATGGCTCCGGCTGCACCGACGACAGCCACGGCAATGTGCTTTTCAATGCACTGACCTATGACGAGACAGGCAAGACCTTGAAATACGGCGGAATGATGCAGAGTGCTTCAAACGGCTATTACCTGCTCACACAAGGTAACTGGTATCTGACCGGCAATCTGGAACTTGATGCGCCGATTAAGATTGCCGGTGACGTCAACCTCTGTCTCAACGGCTACAGCATTATACTGAAAGCAGATGGGAATGTTATAGAGATTGGCGTGTCCGGTGATGTCAATGCTGCCAAGCTCACCCTGTGTGACTGCAAGCAAAACGGTACTGCTGCCGGGTACGGTCACATTACCCATGGCACAGGCGATAGCGGCAAATACACCGGCAGAGGCGTGAAGTTGTGCGCCGAAAATACCGTTTTCACTATGTACGGCGGCAAGATATGCGATAACCAAATTGTTGCCGCTAACAGCACAGGCGCAGGTGTGGATGTTCCCGCAAAGACGTATTTTAATATGTATGGCGGAGAAATCAGTGGCAACACGTTTACCGGAACATACGGCATGGGTGGAGGTGTCTATACCGCCGGCACAACGTCCATCGGCGGCAATGCAAAGATTTTTGACAATCAGGTAAATGTTTCCGGCGGAAAAGGCGGCGGTATTTTCGCAGATGACGGAGCAGCGCTTTATGTCTCCGGCAATGTACAGGTGACAGACAATCAGGACGGCTACTTTGACTCTCAGGGCGGCAGCAATGTTTACCTCAAAAGCGCCGCCATACCTATCAGTGTGAAAGGACAGTTAGGAAACGGTGCGAGAATCGGCGTGACTCTGAGCGATAAGGCTTGTCCCGAAGACGGCGAGACCGTGATTATTGCACAGACTGTCCCTGACACCGGGGAGAGCGGAACCGGCTGGATTCAGACCGGCAATTTTGTCAGTGATTACAGCAGATTTTACAAGTTGAACGTGTCCGATGACGGCATGGCTGCAAAACTTGAGCTGCATGACCATATCTGGGAGGCACGAAGCAGTTCGCCTGAAAATATTCTTAAGGAGCGCTGCACGGTCGGAATCTGTAATGCCGTCCGCGGCGTCCTGACGTTGACGGCGAGTGACGAGGATTACACCGGCAGCCCCTATAACGGTGCAGGCTGGACAGTGGATGATAAATGGCAGCTTTCAACTACGGATGTAGAGATTAGCTACGAAAAGAAGAGCAGCAGCGGCAAATTTACGGCTCTGACCGAAGCGCCTACCGCATGGGGAGACTACCGCGTCAAACTTACCTTGGATGGTGCGTCTGCCACGAAGGAGTTTTCCATCAAACCGCATAATCTGATTCCCAGTGACTTTATCTTTACTCCGCCGGAAAATCTGAACTATGACGGTCAGCCCAAGGCGGCAACGGTGACACTGCCTGAAAACAAGGCAGGCGCCGCAGGTACCATCACAGTGAAGTATTTTGACGAGAAACACAATCTCATCGCTGATGCGGACGGTAACCCTGCCGCCGGTGTAACGAAAGCCGGTACCTATACGGTGGAGATTGATGTAACGGCAGGCAAGAGCTACAATAGCGTGAGCAACATGTCCAACCCGACGGAGTGGACATTCACAATCGGGAAGAGACCTGTTAAGATTACCGGTATCACGGCGAAGAACAAGAGTTATGACGGTACTACCAAAGCTACATTCGATTACAGCCAAGTGGGCTTTGACGGCAAACTGGACGGCGATACCCTGACCGTTGAACTCCAAGGCGTCTTCGCTGACAAGAATGCGGGTAAGAACAAGAACATAACGATTGCTGCTGTGGTTCTCGGCGGCGAAAGTGCGTCGAATTACCGGATTGCGGAGGACAGCCTGCCCGTGCTTACGGCGGACATCACCCCCATAGAACTGGCAGTCACGAATGTGACGGTTGCGGATAAAACCTACGACGGCACAGCGACAGCGACTGTCACGGACGTGGCATTTGATGGTCTTGTGACCGGCGATACTTTGATTAGCGGAACGGATTATACCGTAAACGGCACGTTTGCGGATGGAAATGCCGGTTACGACAAGGTCGCCACTGTCACGGTTAAGCTGGCGGACAGTGTAACGAACTACACGTTCAAAGACGGCAGCACAAGCACAGAATGCAAAAAAGGTAGTTGTACGATTGAAAAGGCAGTTGTAACCAAGCCTGCCCCTGTGGAACTAACCATTATCAACGGTGCAGCCAAAATCTACAGGATTGCGCTTCCGAGCCTGCCGGCACTGGAAGCACCCAAGGACTATGGCAAAAGCAAGTATGCAATGCCGCAGGAGGTAACCGGTACTACAGGCTATCTCTACGTGGCGGAGGTTGATGACAACTCAAAAGAGCTGATGCTGGATGTCTCCAACACAGGCAATGTCATTGGCAATATCGGTACCGTTACGGTTGCGGTGGTGACGGACAACTATGAGGATATTATACTGACGTTCAATATTAAGGCATCGGACAAGATTCCTCCGCAGCTGGAGGCTGGTACGCTGGTACTCGCCCCCACCGAAATCACTTATGGCGAAGCGCTGGGCAGCATTACCATTTCCGGTACAATGAAGGCAGACGACACCGTAGTTCCCGGCACATTTGCATGGCAGGCTCCTGACACGGTTCTGGATGCGGGAACTCATAATAATGTGGCATGGAAGTTTACACCGGCTGATGCACAGACCTATGAGGAGATCACAGGCGTTGCAAACGTCAAGGTCAACAAGGCAGCGCAAAGCGGTGCGGTCAGAATGTACAACTATACTTATAATGAAACTCCGGAAATGCCGAAACTGACGGGGCGGACGGGTGACAGTAACGCCACAGTGACCTACTATTACAGCACTGCCGGTGGAAACAGCGGCGGCACGGAATGGAAAGACATTCAGCCGACCACGCTGAACGCCGGTGTCTACAGTATGTACGCTGTGATTGGTGAGACTGCAAACTACAGCGGGTTTACCACACCCACCGTGAAATTTCAGGTATGGGAGGCTTCGCCGAACTACACAGGACCTGCCGGGCAGACGGCGAAATACGGACAGAAACTCGGTGAAATCATACTGGATAACCCGGCTGGCAATATGCCCGGTACATGGAGCTGGCATGAACCTGATACGGTGCTTGACCAAATCGGTACCTCAAAGCATTACGCCGAGTTCACGCCTGATGACACAAATTATAAGTCAGTAGATTTCGTCGAAGTCGAGGTAACAGTGGAACAGGGTGATGGCAAAAATCTTGCTACGGTGGAGCTTTCACAGAAATATGCGGATACCTCCGACCATACTTATACACCGGACTGGTCAGGACTTCCTGCCGGTCAGACATGGAATTATGACTGCGAATACAGCGTAAGCAGCGGCTCGACCGCCACACTTACAAAGAAAAATGTTTCCGCTGCAAACGGTGAGCTGACCTATGCGGTTTCAGGCGGCAAGGCAGGAGACAAAATCACGGTTACGCTGAAAGCGCAATGCAACAACTATAAAGATTTCACTATTACGCTGGACATTACCATCACCAAGGCGGATTCCACCGGTGAGCCTGCATACACTAAGATTACCACAGGCGGTAAGACGCTGGCGGATGCGGGACTGACACTGACAGGCAGTACCCTGAACCCTGCGGACGGTAAACTGGAGTGGATAGATGACGCTGGTAATGTGCTGCCCGGCAATACCGAAGTGGAAGCCAACAAGATTTACAAGTGGCGTTTCACACCCACGGACGATAACTATTCCATCCTGACCGGTGAGGCAGAGCTGTACCATGCAGTCTACACTATTACGGCATCGGCGGGAGCGCACGGAAGCATTTCTCCGAGCGGCGCTGTGGAGGTAGTGAAGGGCGGTAGTCAGACCTTTGTGATTACGGCAGACACGGGATATGAGGTAGAGAGCCTGACGGTGGACGGAACAGCGGTAAGTGCGGCTGCAAGCTATACCTTTGAAAATGTGACAGCGGCACATACCATAGCAGTTACCTTTAAAGCTGCCCGGTATTGGATTATCGACGGAGCAGACAGTTCATGGACACAGAATACGGACGGAAGTCTTGTCATCAGAGGAAACGGTGCATTTTCCAAGTTCCTGAATGTGTTGGTGGACGGCAATGTGATTGACCCTGCAAATTATACAGCCAGAGAAGGTTCGACTATCATTGAATTAAAGGCAGATTACTTAAAGACCCTGTCGGAAGGCAGCCATACCTTTGAAATTGTCTGGTCTGACGGAAGCGCAGGAACCGGCTTTACGGTTGCGAGAAATACGTCCGGCGGCAATAATAATAACAGCAATAACAATAATAATAGTAGCAATAATAACAGTAACAACAGCAATAACAGCAGCAACGCTGCGGCACAGACAAAAGACCCGAATACCGGAGATACTTCCCATAATATGCTTTGGTATATCCTTACTGTAGTGTCAGCGGTGGGACTTGCGGGAATGTTTGTAATCAGAAATAAGAAAAAAGAACGTTTGTAGGTAAAAACAAAGAAATGCCAGAACCGACATTTGCCGGAGCTGGCATTTCTTTTGCTAGAGACTCATTTTACAGTCCCCTCTGCCTTGGCAGAATACTTATTTCATCTGCTCTTCCTGCTTCTTAATCATACGACGTACCATTTCACCACCGATGGAACCTGCTTCCTTGGAAGTAAGGTCACCGTTGTAACCCTCTTTCAGGTTTACACCTAACTCAGATGCAACCTCAGTTTTGAAACGATCCATTGCAGCCTTAGCCTCAGGAACTTCTACTCTATTACTTCTGTTTGCCATTTTGATTCACCTCCACATAAGAATTTGTTAATTGCCTTCTCTATATTCAAGATAAGAATAACTGCCGCGGCTGTTATCACTTATCTTGGTATTAGTATTGTCTGTAACAAGAAAAATATTATGGTAAGATTTTCATTTTTTTGATATAATAAAAACAATTCCTGAGAGTGGAAAGCTGCGGCTGACTGCAATCGGACGACAGTAACTGAACTGCGAAGATTCGCTCTGAGCAGGAAGGCTTTTTTTTATTGCACTTTTAGTCCGAAAATGGGAAGAAATATCATTTGAAAGACTAACTATTAAAAGTCAAGTCTAAAATAAAAGATTTATGAATGAATTGCAGAAATGCATTTCAGATATA
>CAKRYI010000015.1 GCA_934426825.1 uncultured Acetatifactor sp.
GAACTACAACCAATCTCTCCCTGATACTCTCTGTCTGCTTATTATAACATAGCAAAGGATAACAGGGAACTACAACTAAGTGGTGATTCAGAAGATGTATCAGTGTATTATAACATAGCAAAGGATAACAGGGAACTACAACCAATCTCTCCCTGATACTCTCTGTCTGCTTATTATAACATAGCAAAGGATAACAGGGAACTACAACTTCTTCCTGCGAAATAAAAAAGGACTACTCATTATAACATAGCAAAGGATAACAGGGAACTACAACTATTCGGGTACGCCCGGTTCCGGGAAGAGCATTATAACATAGCAAAGGATAACAGGGAACTACAACATCCGGAATATAAAGTTCTTTTCGATGCTTATTATAACATAGCAAAGGATAACAGGGAACTACAACAGTACCGGGAGTATAACCCAATGCATTTTTATTATAACATAGCAAAGGATAACAGGGAACTACAACAGCAGCAAAGGGCAAAACAGAACGTCCGGAATTATAACATAGCAAAGGATAACAGGGAACTACAACTGAAACGATAGCGATTGCACTGGAGGTCAATTATAACATAGCAAAGGATAACAGGGAACTACAACCCGTGAACCGAAACCGAGAATTTAATGGAATTATAACATAGCAAAGGATAACAGGGAACTACAACGGCGATTAACAAGCGTTGGCGATAAATTAATTATAACATAGCAAAGGATAACAGGGAACTACAACGTGAGTGAAACATTCTTCTCTAATGGCGGAATTATAACATAGCAAAGGATAACAGGGAACTACAACAACAGTCGTATTGTAATCAAGTTTTCCCTGATTATAACATAGCAAAGGATAACAGGGAACTATAACAAGTTACCCCCTAATTTGTATAACAAAACGATTATAGCATAATAAAATAAAGCGGGCAATGGAAACAGAGTGAAAGCAAGCACGGGCAACTCTCACAAGCAAGCAAACAGTAGGAACACTCCCCATGGCATTTCCCCTCATTTTGTGTTACAATACAAATCGTTACCCCGCATGGTTAAAATCCAGACATCAGGCGGGATTTCTGAGGAGATGACAGTAATGGAAGAAAAGAAATTTTATCTGGTATGCGAGAGAAACTGGGTTTACTCCGTGCTGATTTTTATTGCGGGATTTTTTGGGGCATATACATATCTGTTGAGGGGAAATGTGTTTTGCAATGCGCAGACGGGAAACGTGGTTCTGATGGGACTTGCTCTCGGCGGAGGGCAGTGGAAGCAGGCATTGTATTATCTGATTCCCATCTCCGCATATCTGATGGGAGCTTTTATATCCGAACTTTTCCCCAATCCGATTAAGCACAGGCTGCCCATACGGTGGGATACTTTGCTGATTGCCATTGAAATGGTGGTGATTGTGGCATTGGGGTTCGTGCCGGAGTCAGCACCGGTGCAGATTTCGCAGGTGGCAATCAACTTTATTGCATCCATGCAGTACAATACTTTCCGACAGGCAGAGGGAACGCCGATGGCAACCACCTTTGCCACAAATCATATCCGGCAGATAGGTGTGGGACTGGCAAAAGAACTGAGACACCGTAAAATGGGAGACAAGTCCCACCGCCCTAAATTGAAAAAACATTTTTGGATGTTATTATGCTTTTTGGCAGGCGCAGTGATAGGTACCATTCTCTGTAATATTTTTGTGGGAAAAGCCATCTGGGTTACGTTAATTCCGTTTGCAGTGGTGTTTGGTGCATTGATTCATGCGGATTTCACCACGGAAAAAGAATTGATGGAGCAGAAACCTTCCGGGCACTAATCAGGGAATACAGGAAATTAAGTATTATCATAAACGTATAGCCTTTAACACCACGTTGCCAATAAAAGGGGTAAAAAAGACTATAAACCATCACAACAGGGGAGAGTATATGAAAAAGTTATCTAAGGAAGACTGGCAGAATCTGCAAAGCTGCCGCAGTTTCCCGTATCAGGGGAAAAAGGTGGCGTCGCCGCTATGGGTATTCGGAGTCGTCATGGCAGCAATACTGGCAGCAGTTGTGCTATTAATTTTTGTACCGCTATTTGGCAGGGGAAATATCACCCTGACAGCAGTATTTTGTGTGCTTTTGCTTACATTTGTGCTGGGGTATCCGGTCAAGGTGTTACAAATAGACGCCATGAAGGCTTTGACACAATATTTCCGGGACGAAAAAGGGGATTTCTACAAAGTGCAGTTCACGAAAGTGGGCAGTGAGCATATACAGGTGGAAGTTCCTGAATCGGTTATGGAACTGCCGGAAAGTATGAAGGAAGCGCAGGAAGCCTTGCAGGAACGGGATGACATACTGGAGCAGTCCTATGCGGAAGCACGCAGCAAAGCGCTGGCATATTACTATGTCAAACGTTTTCAAAAGGGAAAGCGTGACTGGAACTGGTTTTCGGGTGGAGAGGCTAAAGTGCGGCTGTTAGGGCGGCTTACTCCGTTAGGGAAAAACAGATACCTCGCCGTTACGGATGCTCGAACCAAAAGAATCACAATTCCGAAAGAATATGAGGTTGTATTCTCCAACGAAGAACGTCCCTGCCAGTACCGCAATGATGAAAAAGGACGCAGTCAAACTTTTCAATCTAAAAAGTAAGCCCACAGGAGGACCAACATGGAAATTAAAAAGATAGAGTGCGCCTTCTCCGTGTGCAAGGTGCCGGATTTTTCACAGGTGGATTTGGAAAAGGAATATTGTTTTACAGGCACAACGGATGAGGAAAAGTCGCTGGTCTGCCTGACGGAGAGAGTGCCGGAAAATGCAACGGTCCGGGAGGACGGCTGGCGCGCATTTCGGATTCAGGGAGTGCTGGATTTTTCCCTGATAGGCATTCTGGCAAAAATAGCAACGCTAATGGCGGACAACCATATCGGCATTTTTGCCGTTTCGACATACAACACGGACTATATCCTGACGAAACAGGAGCATTTTGAAAAAGCATTACAGGTACTGGCGGAAGCGGGGTATCGTATCGTTTAAACAGTGGAAGGAGAAGCATTATGGTAAAAATTGATTTGATTACCGGTTTTCTTGGTTCCGGAAAAACCACATTTATCCGAAAGTACGCAGAATATCTGATGAAAAAGGGGTTTCACATCGGTATTCTGGAAAATGATTTCGGCGCCGTGAATGTGGATATGATGCTTTTGCAGGATTTGCTTGGGGATAACTGCGAGCTGGAGATGATTTCCGGCGGCTGTGATAAAGAGACGCACAAAAGGCGTTTTCGCACGAAGCTGATTGCCATGGGAATGTGCGGGTATGACCGCGTGCTGGTGGAGCCCTCCGGCATTTATGACGTGGACGAGTTTTTTGACGTGCTGCGGGAGGAGCCTTTGGACGGATGGTATGAGATTGGCAGTGTGATAGCCATTGTGGACGCTAAGTTAGAGAAAAATTTGTCCGAAGAGGCGGATTACCTGCTTGCCTCAGAGGTGGCAGGAGCGGGCAAAGTGCTGTTAAGCCATGCCGACGAGGCAGACCCGGAGGAAATGGAGCAGACCGTTTTACATTTAAATAGCGCATTGGAGGCAATCCAGTGCAAGCGGCGGCTGAATCGGGAAGTGATGGCAAAAAATTTGCAGGAACTGTCAGAGGAGGATTTGGAAGCGCTGGCGAACGGCGGTTATGTCAACGAAAGTTATCGCAAGATGGATATGGGAGACCACAAAGGTTTTGATTCCCTGTATTTCATGAATCTGCCGATAACGGAAAGCAGGCTGCGGACGGCGGTAGAACAGATGATGCGGGATACGTCCTGCGGAAGTATTTTCCGGGTAAAGGGATTTTTGAAAAAGAAAGAAGGCGGGTGGCTGAAACTCAATGCCACCCACAATGGAATCCAGTTAGAACCAATCAACGAAGGACAGGAGGTTCTGATTGTCATAGGCGAACAGTTAAAGGAAAGCAGGATTACTGCGTATTTACAGGACGATTCACAAGGGGAACCGCAGGAAAAATAGCGGGATAACTTCTGATGCCGCGAAATACCTGTTCCACCGTGTCTGCCATGTTGCGCATGGCAGTTTCCCGGTTCATGGCGTCCTCCAAGGAAAATTCGTTTCGGAGTATGGGGAAAAAGGCGTCAATTCCTGCCTCATTGCAACAGTCTGCATCCGGGGTGGCGCAGCCGCAGAAAGCGAAAACAGGTTTCCTCCACTGTTTTGCCAAATGAGCCACTCCCATGGGGGCTTTTCCCATGGCGGTCTGGGCGTCCATGCGCCCCTCCCCGGTGATGACGAGGTTAGCTTCCCAAATGGAATCGGAAAGTCCGGTTTCCTCTAAAACAATCCGGATTCCGGGTTCCAAGGACGCATTTAAAAAAGTGCGGAACGCAAAACCCAATCCGCCGGCGGCACCGGCGCCCTCGGCAGAAGGGTTTGCATCAGGGTAGTTGGAAGCAGTCAGTCCGGCAAAATCTTTAAGCCATTTATCCATTTGTGCAATCGATTCGGGGGCAGCTCCTTTCTGGGGAGCAAATACAGCGCTGCAGCCTTTTTCGCCACACAGGGGATTTGTCACATCACAGGCAATCCGAAAGGTGCACTCCTTTAACTGCGGCAGCACATTTTCCGTGGTAATGCGTTTAATATGCGGCAATCCGGCGGCTCCGAAGCATACCTGACGGTCGTTTTCGTCCAACAGTCCGAAGCCGAGTGCCTGCAACATGCCGATTCCGCCGTCGTTGGTGGCGCTGCCGCCGATTCCTATGATAAAATGCCGGCATCCTTTTTGAATCGCGTCGCGAATAACCTCTCCGACACCGTAAGTGGTAGTATGGAGGGGATTTTTTTCGTGCCCGGATACGAGAGTGATTCCCGCCGCACCTGCCATCTCGATAACGGCGGTGCGACCGTCCGAAAGGATACCGTATTCACATTCCACGGGATGTCCCGCGGGACCGGTCACGCAGATTTTTGTAAGGGCTCCGCCGCAGTCTTTTGTCAGCGCACGCACGGTTCCCTCGCCTCCGTCCGCCAACGGTCTTACTACGATTTCCGCGTCCGGGTATACCCGGCGCAGTCCCTTTGCGGCGCTTTCGCCCGCTTCCAAAGAAGTCATGCTTCCCTTAAAAGAATCAATGGCAATTACAACTTTCATGAAAATATCGCTCTCCCTGTCTTTGATAAGGTTATTATAGCAGACAATTCCGGAAAAGGTAATTTTCTGTTGCAAAATTCATTGACAAATAAATAATAATAAATTATGATAAAAACAACTCATTTAGTTAAGCGGTACACCTAGCGTATTTGCTGAAAAAATGGAAAATAAAACGGAGAAGAAACAAAAATGGTATGTAAAGATAACTTGAAAAGAACGGCGGGAATTTTAATGCCGGTGGCATCCCTCCCCTCGGAATGTGCGGTGGGAGGATTTGGCAGGGAGGCTTATGCTTTTGTGGACAGCCTTGAAAGAATGGGAATTACCATATGGCAGATACTGCCCTTAAATCCTTTGGGCTACGGCAATTCCCCCTATCAGCCCTACTCCTCTTTTGCCGGAGATGAATTGTACATTGACGTGCGCATGCTGGAGCAGGAGGGGTATCTTGCACCGGGAAGCGTCACGGGAATGCCGGATGCGGATAAAAAGCGGGTGGACTATCAGGCGGCAAGGGCGTACAAGGAGCCGTATCTGCGAGAGGCCAGCAGGGAGTTTTGGAACAGGGAAGCGGATTCCCCTGCTTTCCGGGAGTTTCAGACGATGGAGTGGGTATATCTCTATGCGGTGTTTATGGCGTTGAAAAAACAGAACGGACTGCGCTGCTGGAACGAGTGGCCGCGCGAGCAGCAGGACTGGATTTTAAACAAGGAGTATGACATTCGCCATTTGGAGGATGAAATACGGTATCAGATGTTTCTCCAGTATGAGTTTTACAGACAGTGGAATGAACTCAAGCGTTACGCCAACCAAAAGGGAATTCAAATTATGGGGGATATTCCTTTTTATGTGGGAATTGATTCGCTGGACGTGTGGAGCTGCCGGGAAAATTTCCTTTTGGATGCGGAGGGAAAACCCAGTTTTGTGGCGGGAGTGCCGCCCGATTATTTCAGCGAGACCGGACAGCGCTGGGGCAATCCCATTTACAACTGGGAATACTTAAAAGAGAATCATTTCGTCTTTTGGCTGAACCGGCTTTCTTACAGCAGCAAATTGTACGATATTTTGAGAATTGACCATTTCCGGGCATTTGACACTTACTGGAAAATACCGGCTTCCTGTGAAACGGCAGTGGAAGGCGAGTGGGTGGAAGCACCGGGGTATGAGCTGTTTGACGCGGTGTTTGCGGCAATGCCGGATATACAAATCGTGGCGGAGGACTTGGGAGATTTGAGACCGGAAGTGCTGAAGCTGCGGGATTATTATCATTTTATGGGAATGAATATTGTGGAATTTACTTTTTTATCCCCGGAGGAGCCCATAGAACATCAGGTGATTTACACCGGAACGCACGACAACCAGACGGTGGTCGGATGGTATCGCGGGCTGGATAAGGAAACCGGAAAAAAGGTTTCCCAAAAGCTGCACCGGTACGGAAAGCCGTGGGAGAGCGTCGGCACAAAAATGTTACGGTATACATTTGGCAGCGACGCGTGCCTTGCCATTGTTCCTGCCATGGATATTTTGGAGCAGGACGACAGCGCAAGGCTGAATACACCGGGAACGGTGGGAAGTCCGAACTGGGAATGGCGGATGGAAAGCATGGAGCTGCTGGAACACCGGGAGAAGAAAGTCAGAAAAATTCTGACACAAAGTAACCGAATTCAGGAGAAGGGCTGACAAAACCCCGAAAAGGAAGAAACAGGAACCAAAAGAGGAGCAGACAAAACCCCAAAAAGGCAGAAACGAAACTCTGCAGTGACAGAAAAAGTGAGGCGTAAAAGGTATGAAAATTAAGGATATTGCGATTCGGGCGGGAGTGAGCACGGCGACGGTTTCCAATGTTATCAACGGAAACTATAACAAAGTCTCCCAAGAGACGGTACAGAAAGTACAGAAAATTATAGAAGAGAACGATTACAAGCCGAATGCCACGGCGAGAAGCCTTGCCCTTAAAGAGAGCCGGATTATCGGTGTGGTAATGCCCAATCTGGGGGAGAATGATGTGTTTTCCTCCAGTCCGTATTACGCGCAGATACTGGCGCTTTTGGAAAATTATGTGCGCAGGCAGGGATATTATCTGATGGTGCGCTGCGTCAACGAATGCCGGGAGATTATCCCCCTCATTTCCACATGGAACGTGGACGGTGTGATTATCTTAGGCGCCTACCGCAGCGAGGTGGAGGGAATCCGCAGCAAACTGGATATTCCGACGGTTTACATTGACACTTACGCGGAGGATATGGGCATTGCCAATGTGGGAATTGACGACTATAAGGGCGGCTTCCTTGCAGCGCGCTATCTGCTGAGCAAGGGTCACAGAAAGATTGCTTTTGTCGGACCCAATATCAACAGCCCCGGTGTTATCAAGGAGAGGTTTCGCGGATTTACGGACGCCTGCCGGGAAAAGCAGGTGGAGATAACCCCTGACTGCATTTTTGAGTCCATTACCCAGTATGAAAACGGAGTGGAAGCGGGCAAAAAGATTGCTTTTTCGGACAAGCAGTTTACCGCAGTTGCCACAATGTCTGATATTCTGGCATTCGGCGTCATGGAGGGTCTGAGACTCAGCGGGCTCAGCATTCCGGGGGATGTTTCCGTTATCGGCTTTGACAATCTGGCGAGCTGCAGATTTTCCAACCCGCAGCTTACGACGGTGTCCCAGAATCTGGAGCAGAAAGCGTCGCTGGCGGGAGAATTTTTGTTCCGGATGATTCGGGATAAAGAAAAAATGGTCGTGAACAAAACAGTGGATGTGGAAATCGTGGAAAGACAATCGGTGAAAGAGGTGGCATATGGAGGAATGGCTTGAGAGCGTATACAGTGACGGAACAGAGTGTTTTGTGAGCAATCCGCTGCCAAAACTTGGCGAGAGCGTAACCGTCCGAATCCGGATGTACGAGGATGCACCGGTGGAACACGTTCTGCTCCGCACCATACCAAACGGCGCGGAAATGCTGATTGAGGCAAAAAAAGAAAAGACGGAGCGCGGACTGACTTATTATGCGGCAGAACTCAAAATGACGGAAAGCCGCATGCAGTACCATTTTTATCTGGTTTGTAAGGATGTGGTGTATTTTTATACCCAGAGGCAGATTACAACCTATATACCGGACCATACCTATGATTTTGTGCTACTTGCGGACTATGAACAGCCGAAATGGGTGAAAAAGTCCGTCTTTTATCAGATTTTCCCGGAGCGTTTCTGCAACGGAAACCCGGAAAATGACGTAAAAGACGGCGAATACCGGCTGAACGGCCACGATACAATTCACATGAAATCGTGGGAGGAAGAGCCGCTTCCCTATGAAAAGGGATTCTGTCTGGACTTTTTTGGCGGAGATTTGGAGGGAGTAAAACAGAAGATTCCGTACCTGAAAGAATTGGGAGTTACGGCGGTGTATCTGAACCCGATTTTTCTGGCACCCTCGGTTCACAAGTACGACTGCATTGATTATTTTCATGTAGACCCGCACTTTGGCGGGGACGAGGCGCTGGCGGAGCTTTGCAAAGCGCTGCACGAGCAGGGCATGAAAGTAATTCTGGATATTTCCATCAATCACACCGGCACTGCCCACAGGTGGTTTAACCGGGACGGACTCTTTTTTGACAAGTCCGAGGGGGCGTACCACAACCCGGATTCGGTGGAGAGAGGTTTCTATTTCTTTGAAAAAGACGGAAACGACTACATGGGATGGAGCGGGGTGAAAGAACTGCCCACGTTAAATTATACCTCGGAGAAATTGCGGGACGTGATTTACCGCAGTGAAAATTCCGTTCTCAAAAAGTGGCTGAAACCGCCGTACAGCATAGACGGCTGGCGTTTTGACGTGGCGGATGTTTTTGCCAGAAACGATACGATTCAACTGGCGCATGAGCTGTGGCCCGAAATCCGCAGAAGTATCAAGAAGGAAAATCCCGAAGCATACATTCTGGCAGAAGACTGGGGGGATTGTGCACCCTATCTGCAGGGAAACGAATGGGATTCGCCGATGAATTACTACGGCTGCGGAAGGGTAATACGGCAGTTTGTGGGAGAACCCGATTTGTTTATGGCGAGAAATCCACTTTTGCAGAAAATTCCGTACAAGATGACGGCGGAGGATGCCGGAGCGAGGATTATGGAACATCTGGCAAAGCTGCCCTATGTGATGTGGCAGAACCAGTTTAACCTCTTGGACAGCCATGACGTCTCAAGGCTGCACAACAATCCGGCGGTTCACCCGGAGGAATACCGAGGTGCGGTGATTCTTTTGTTTTTGTTAATTGGTGCACCCTCCATCTATTATGGGGACGAGGCGGGAATTGACGGTACGCTCGGTACCAACGAGGGCTGTCGCTATCCCATGCCGTGGAGCAGGGATTTTACCGGAAAAGAGGTCTACCGCCTGTATCGGAAACTTGCGCATTTGAAACAGGAGAGCAGGGCGCTGACGGAGGGCGGCATGAAAATTGTGTATGCCCAAAACGAGGTGCTGGCGGTTACCAGATTTTATGACGGTGAAATTTACGTGGCGGTGATGTCGGTCAGCGGGAAAAAGCAGAATATCAGGATTCCCGTGGGAGCAATGGGAAGCCGAGGCCCTGTGGGAAATCAGGATGTGTTTGGAACCGAAATCGTATATGAGATGTCGGGACATTATCTGGACATGGAGGTAGAGGCGCACCGGGCATATCTACTGGATTGCTCGGTATAATATTTTTTTGATACGAGGTTAAGCGGTACACCTAAACAGCAGACGTGACACTAAAACATGGATATGCCATAAAGGCGATAAGCATTGTATCAAAATCGAACATTGCCTCAAAACAACAAACATTGATAGCAGAAAGTATTGGCAGGAAAAGGATATGAAAGAGAACAAATATACATTGGACATAAGACCGCATGCGAGGGCGGAGGCTGTGGTATGCGGGGAAAAGTATCGTTTTACGGTGCTTACGGACTGCCTGATACGCATGGAGTATCAGGAGGACGGGCATTTTCTGGACGACGCCACCCAGAAGGTCATCTGCAGGGATTTTGCGGTGCCGGTCTTTCAGGTGATTGACGGCAGAGAACGGCTGGAAATTATTACAAAGGAATTGCACTTATATTATGACAAGCGGGAGTTTTCCCCGGAAGGTTTGTACATCTACCTGAAAAAAGGGTATTCCGTATCGGATTCTATGTGGTGCTACGGAAGCAAAACCGCAGACTTGGGAGGCACGGCACGGACACTGGACAATGCGGACGGCGCCATCCCCTTAGACAGCGGCATTATGTCGAGGGACGGATATGCGGTGATGGAGGATTCCGATTCTGCCGTGCTTACGGAGAGCGGAGAGGTGAAGCCACGGAGCGAGGCGGAGACCGACCTTTATTTTTTCGGGTACGGTCATGACTATGAAAGGTGCCTTGCGGACTTTTACCGGTTGAGCGGATTTCCGCCCCTGCTTCCGAAATATACGCTGGGAAACTGGTGGAGCCGTTTTTATCCATACAGCGAGGAGAGTTATCTGAAACTGATGGAGGAGTTTGAACAACACGGGATTCCTTTTTCCGTATGCGTCATTGATATGGACTGGCACCTCACGGCGGTGGACAAAAAATACGGCACCGGCTGGACAGGGTATACATGGAACAGGGAGCTGTTTCCTGACCCGGAGAGATTTTTACAAAAGCTGCATGAACAGGGAAAGTATGTGACGCTGAATCTGCACCCGGCGGACGGCGTGAGAGCCTTCGAGGAGGCGTATCTGCCCATGGCAAAGGAGCTTGGGGTGGATTATGAAAAGAAGGAAAAGATTCCTTTTGACGTGACGAACTCGCAGTTTATGCAGGCATATTTTAAATATCTGCATCATCCGTTGGAAAAACAGGGGGTGGATTTCTGGTGGATTGACTGGCAGCAGGGCAGGCAGTCCCGTATGAAAGGAATTGACCCGCTATGGCTGTTAAATCACTTACATTTTATGGACAGCGGCAGGGACGGCAGGCTGCCGTTAACTTTTTCCCGGTATGCCGGACTGGGCAGCCACCGTTATCCCATCGGATTTTCCGGGGACAGCATATCCAGCTGGGCGTCCCTGAAATTCCAGCCTTATTTTACGGCAAATGCCACCAATGCCGGATATACATGGTGGAGTCATGACATCGGCGGGCACCAGAAAGGAAGCAAAGATGACGAGCTCATTACAAGATGGATTCAGTTTGGGGTCTTTTCTCCCATCATGCGGCTGCACAGCACCGCCAATGCGTTTTACGGCAAGGAGCCGTGGAATTACGGGGCGGAGGCGGAAAAGGTTATCACGGAATTTCTGCGGCTGCGCCATAAGCTGCTGCCGTGGCTGTACAGCTTAAACTATCAGACCCACTTTGCGGGAAGTCCGCTGATTCGACCCATGTATTACAGGGAGGATGTGCCGGAGGCGTACGAGGCGCGCGACCAGTATTATTTTGGAAATCTCATCGTGTGCCCGGTTACGGATAAGAGGAATGAAAAGAGTCTGTTGGCGGAGGCGGATGTATGGCTGCCGGAAGGTCTGTACTATGATTTCTTCACCGGAAACAAATACCGGGGCAGGCAGAAACTGGCGATGTACAGGGGACTTGAGAGCATTCCGGTACTGGTTCCGGCGGGAAGTATTCTTCCCATGGCGGCGGACGGTTGGGAGCGTGCGGACCAAAATCCGGAAGTACTGGATATTGTTGTGTATGCAGGGGCGGACGGTGCATTTTCCATGTATGAGGATGACGGAAGCAACCGGACGGACATGGAACCGGTGATTACGCAGTTTACGTTTCAGGAGGAAAAAGCGTCAGAAGACGGCACAGAGTATGTGTTTGGCATGAAGTTGGAGTTCCCGCAGGCAGAAAGCGCAGAAAGAGCGGAAAGCACAGAGGTATTCCAAGGAATCATTCCCGCAAACCGTCAGTACCGAATCCGGTTAAAAGGAGCAGGAGTGCTGCGGTGTGCAAGCACCACCGAAAAAGGCGTACAGGCGGTGAGCCAATACATCGGCGAAACCGGTGAAACCATTCTCACCGTGTCCGGGGAAGAAATTATGCAATTTAAATTGTATATAAAATGTGACAATACATTAAACGTTTTACCTAAAAAACTAAAGGCAATTTGCACAATTTTGCAGCAGGCGCAAATAGAGTACGACCTAAAAGAAAAGGTCTATAATATCATACGGTCGGAAACGGAAATTGTACGGATTGTAGAACAATTACATGAAATAAGGCTTGAAAGAAGCATTTTTGGCGCAATTCTGGAGTGCCTGTCCAGTGAGTATTAGTGTAGGCATGAGAAAGAAAAGGGTTTTTACAATAAAATACAGGTTATGTATTGACATCCTGTAAAACGGAATGTATAATCTAAAATAGTTAATCGGTTAACCGATAGCATATAACAATAAACTATATTACAATGTAGGAGGAAGAAAAAAGTGAAAATGAAAAAAGTTATGGCATTGGCATTAGCGGCTGCAATGGCAATGGGAACTCTGGGAGGCTGCGGCAACACAGAGACAAAAGCAGATACTGCAAGCAGTGCTGCCACAACACAAGAGAGTAAGGCAGAGGGCACGGAGAGCACAGGGGCAGCTGTTGAGGACATTTCCCTGAAAGTATGGGTGCCCGAAGAAGATATGGAGATTACCAAGGATATGTGCGACAGCTTTCAGGCAGCACATCCTGAGTACAATATCACATGGGATTTGTCTGTTGTAGGTGTGGACGAATCCACAGACGCTCTGACAACAGACCCGGATGCGGCAGCAGATGTCTTTCTGATTCCCTCCGGCGCTATTGCGGAACTGACAGAGGCAGGTCTGCTTTACCCTATTACCGCAGACATTGACAATGTAACGACTCTGTACAGCGCCAGCGCTATTCAGTCCTGCAGCAAGGACGGTCTGTTATACGGACTTCCTTCCACTCCGAACTGCTGGTTCATGTATTACAACAAGAGCCTGTACACCGAGGATGAAATCAAATCTCTGGAGACCATGCTTGCAAAAGATTTGGGAGACGGTGTGAAGAATTTCTCCTGTACCATCGCAAATTCATGGTATAACGTGGCATTTTTCTATGCAGCAGGATGTACTTTGTTCGGACCGGACGGCACAGACCCCACCGAGTGCTCATGGAACAGCGCAAACGGAATTGCAGCGGGCGAATATGTGATTGACCTTGCGGCAAATCCCAAGTATGTGGAGGACAAGGACGGTATCGCTGGCAGCCTTTTCAAAGAGGGCAAGCTGGGTGCGCTTTGCTCCGGTACATGGGCAGCAGGTGAATTGAAAGAGGCTCTCGGGGATGACCTCGGTGCGGCAGCACTTCCCACCATCGTTATCAACGGAACCGAGACACGTTTAAGCAACTTTATCGATTACAAGTGCTATTCCGTGAAGTCCAATACTCAGGCACCTTTAGCTGCACAGTTGTTTGCTGAGTGGCTTGGCAATGAGGAGAATCAGTTAATCCGTTATCAGGCAAACGGCACAACTCCCGGTGTGGTTTCCTTACAGGACGCTCCGGAACTGGCAGAGGATATTGCAACTCAGGCACTGATTGAGCAGACCAACTATGCGACAGCACAGCCGGTTGTTTCCCAGATCAGCCAGTACTGGACACCTGCTACCGCTTTCGGTGAGGGCGTTATCAACGGCGACATTACCAAGGATAATTTGCAGGCAAGTCTGGATACGGTTGCAGAAAATATTACATCTACACTGGTAGAATAATTGAAAGTACGATGAAATCGTGTGCCGCAGAGCACACGCGGGTAACGGGCTGTCCGAAAACAGCCCGTTATCTCTTTTAAACAGGTATGCGTATAGCGGGTGCGGAGGTACGGAACATGGGATTTGTTCAAAAAAACAAGAAAACAGATATGGTAACGCTGTTATCTGTAATTTTCTGGGGACTTTCCAATGTGGTAAGCGGACAGGTGGTAAAGGGTCTGATTTACTTTTTGTTGGAGATTAGCTATATCTTTTATATGATTGATGCCGGGATTCACAGTCTGGGCAAAATGCTGACGCTTGGAACGAGCAGCCAGACCATGGTGTTTGACGAGGCGCAGGGTATCTATGTCATCGGACAGGGTGACAATTCCATGCTCATTCTTTTGTACGGGGTCATCACACTGGTTATCACTGCGGTATTTATCGGCGTGTGGGTGGTGTCCGTGAAATCGGGAAAAAAAGCGAGGAGCCTGAAAGCAGCGAACCGCAAAGTACCCGGATTTATCGATGATATAAAAGAGTTATTTAATTCCAACATACACAGGCTGTTCCTTTTTATTCCCGCAGCCGGAATTCTGATTTTCACGGTTATGCCGTTGATTTACATGATTCTCATTGCATTTACCAATTATGATGCGGGACATCAGCCGCCCGGAAATCTGTTTACATGGGTGGGACTGGACAATTTCAAGGCAATGCTGTCCACCACGGATAAGCTGTCGGCGACGTTCTGGCCCATACTTGGCTGGACGTTTATTTGGGGATTCGTGGCGACCTTTTCCTGTTATTTCGGCGGAATTTTCCTTGCCATTCTGATTAATTCAAAGGGCATTAAAGGAAAGAAAGTGTGGAGAACCATTTTTATCACCACCATGGCAATTCCGACCTTTATCTCTTTATTGGTGGTATCCACCATGCTCGGAAAAAGCGGCATTATCAATGTGCTGCTGCAGCAGTGGGGATTTATCACGGAGCCACTGCCGTTTTTAACCAACGGAACATGGGCGAAAGCAACGGTCATTGTGGTGAACCTCTGGGTGGGTGTGCCGGTTACGATGCTGATGGTGAGCGGTATTCTCATGAACATTCCGGCGGAGCTGTACGAGAGTGCCAAAATCGACGGAGCGAATGCCTTCACCACCTTCCGCAAAATTACGTTTCCCTATATGTGGTTTATTACCACACCTTATCTGATTACGAATTTAATCAGTAACTTTAACAACTTCGGTGTAATTTATTTCCTCACGGGCGGTTCCCCCAGCACCTTGGAATACTACAAGGGAGCGGGAAAGACGGATTTGCTGGTGACATGGCTGTACAAACTGACGAAGGACAGCAAGGATTACAATCTGGCAGCGACCATCGGTATTTTGATTTTTGTGATTTCCGCGGTGTTCTCATGGATTATGTACTCCCGGTCCAATGCGCTGAAAAATGAGGAGGGATTCCAATAATGAACAAGACGGTACTCGGATTGAATATGAAGTATTTCAAAGCGGCATTTGCGGTGTCTTTGTTAAATGTGCTGTCCCTTTTGTTTCCCTATCTCAAGGCGGACGGAATACATAAAACGGGCTTTGGAATCGCCAAGAGCCTGATGACAAACAGCAATACGGGAATGCTGACAGTGATTCTTGTGCTTACGCTCATTGCAGGGGTGGCGGTGCCTGTGCTTGCCGCAGTATGCGCATTTCGTCCGTCGGTTGCGGGAGTCAGAGGCTGGGCACTTGCGGCAGCGGTGGAGACGGCAGGCTATACCATATTATTGTTTGGTTCCAAAACCATGCTGGACGGAACGGGTATTTTGGACAAAGCCTTTCTGGTAAAAGATTTCGGAGCGGGATTCTGGCTTGCACTTATCCTGTCCTATGCGGTTTTGTACACTTCCATGAAAATTGCGAAGGTAAATCCGGGATATATCGTGCTGGCACTGCTCAGTATCATATGGGTCTTTCCCATTGTGTGGATTCTGCTGACCTCTTTTCGTGCGGAAAAAGGATATTATGTGGGCTACTTTATTCCCAAGGGATTTACATTGGATAACTATATCAATTTGTTCACCAATTCCAGCGTTTTCCCTTTTTCGAGATGGTGGATGAACACCTTTATTGTGGCGGTGATATGCTGCGTGCTCAATACCATTATTATTCTGGCTACGGCATATGTGCTCAGCCGTACCCGCTTTAAGGGCAGAACGCTTTTGATGCGCATTATGATGATTATCGGCATGTTCCCCGGATTTATGTCCATGATTGCGGTATACAATATCCTGAAAGGAATCGGACTGGCGCAGACATTGACGGCGCTGGTGGTAGTGGGTGTTGCGGGCGCTGCCATGGGGTATTATATCACCAAGGGATTTTTGGACACCATTCCTAAGTCTTTGGATGAGGCGGCGATTATCGACGGGGCGAACCGTTTCAAGATTTTTACGCGAATTACCGTTCCGTTAGCCAAACCCATTATTATTTACACGGCGCTGACCTCCTTTTTGGGACCGTGGTCGGATTACATTTTCCCCAGTATGCTGTTCGGGGACAAGCAGGCGTCCTACACGGTGGCGGTGGGTTTAAAATGGCTTACGGACTACCAGAGAATTGATACCTATTACACCCAGTTTGCGGCAGGCTCCATTTTGGTGGCGCTTCCCATCGTGATTTTGTTTATCTGTTTGCAGAGATTTTATGTAGAGGGCTTGTCCGGTTCCGTGAAAGGATAACGGTCAGGCGCTTGGACGGGGGATAACATGAAAACACAAAAGAAGGAAAAGAAACAATCCGGAGAGCGCGGAGTAAGGAAAATCAGCATACGCACCAAGCTGTCCCTTATTTTTTTGGTGCCGGTTATCTGCATGGTGGCTCTTGGAATCATCAGCTATTATCAGGCGGCAAATGTGGTGATTGAGAACAGCAAGCGGGAGACCGGGCAGACGTTAAGTGTACTGGCGGAGGCTTATCAGACGAAATTCGAGATGGTGCAGTCGCAGATTGACGAGTATTATCAGGACATGGACATGAGGGAATACTTGTCCGGTGCCTACAATCTCTTTGACACGAAGGCGGTTCAGTATTACAACGCTTCCCTTTCCGCCGTGAAAAGCAAAGTCTGGAGCAATCCTTCCATTTCCGGTATTGAGATTGTTGCCGGCAAGACGGACTCTGTTTTATATAACGAGCATAAAAATGACAATCTGTATCAGGAGCTGTCCGCAACTAAGCTGGGAGAGACACTGCTTGCGGATAAGCAGAAATATCACTGGTTCGGAAAAAGCGGGGAAGTCGATGAGATGATGGGCATTGACGGCGCAGACTATCTGTTCCGGGTCGGCATGCACTTTCCGAAACACGAAGCCTATGTGGTGGCGCAGATGCCGGAGCAGACGGTGGCGGACATTATCAAAGAGCTTACTTTCGGAGAAAACAGTATTGTGGGCGTCCTTTCGGCGAACGGAACAGAGTTAATTTACGACGGGGAGAAAACCGATACGGAGAACGGCATTTTTGGAACATATCTTTTGGGGAATAACCGCGTTGAAAGCAAAGAGTATGTGGAGTACAACGGGGTAAAATATCTCCTGCTTTACAGCACCGTGGTGGAGGATGAAATCTGGGTCTGCGTGCTGATACCGGAGGCGTATTTTTTACAGCAGGCATATCCCATCCGCAATATCACCGTGGCACTTGTCATCATTGCGGCAGTTTTGGCATATCTGGTGGGAACGGTCTTTGCGGGAAATCTCACAAGATGTATCCGCAGAACCAATGCCCATATGGACAGGCTTTCCGGCGGGGATTTCACCTCCCGGTTACAGATGAAACGCCGGGATGAATTCGGACTTTTGGCGGAACGCGTCAATCATATGACGGACAATGTCTGCGGATTAATCGGCGAAATCAGCGGCGCCGGAGTGGTGCTGTCGGGAGAAATGAAACAGGTGGCGGTGGCTACCGACACTTTTGTGGAATCCACGGACTCCATCAAAAATGCCATCGGCGAGATTGAACAGGGTGTGGAGCTTTTGAATAATAATTCCGCGGACAGCCTGACGCAGATGCAGGTGTTGTCCTCCCAGTTTGGGCTGGTAAACCAAAATGCGGCGTGCATCCGGGAGGCGGCGGAGAGAACCGGAGCTTCCATCAATCAGGGACTTCTCACCATGCAGAATTTGCAGAAGAAAACCGCGGGTACCACAGAAATGATGGAAAATGTGGTGGAAAGCATGACACTTTTACAGCAGAGGGTGACGCATATCAATGAAATCGTGAATGCTATTGACGATATAGCGAGCCAGACCACTCTTTTGTCCCTGAATGCGTCCATTGAGGCGGCAAGAGCGGGTGAGGCAGGGAAAGGCTTCGGCGTGGTGGCGGACGAAATCCGGAAGCTGGCGGACCAGTCCTTGAAGTCTGCGGAACAGATTCATCAGATTATTCAGGACGTCATTCAACAGACGAAGGCGGCAGGCGAGTCCGTGAACCATGCCTGCACAGAGGTGGACGAGCAGAAAGAGGTGGTAAAGACCACCACGGATTCTTTTTATCAGATGGAGGAGCAGACGCAAATCCTCACCGCTCAGGTGCAGGAGATTGCGGCATATATCCAAAGTATGGAGCAGGCAAGATGCACCACCGAGGACGCCATGCAGGGAATTTCCGCAGTGTCCCAGCAGACGGCGGCAAGCTCCAATGAGGTATACAAATCCACGGAGGATCAGGCGACGGAGGCACTGCATTTGCAGGATGCCGTGAACCGGATGCACCAGTGGTCGGATAAGCTGCAGGAAATGATTGGCAGGTTTACGGTGGACAAATCATCCCTGTAATCTCTGGGAACGGCGGTACTCCAAGGGAGAGACGTTGAAACTTTTTTTAAACACGGAGGCAAATTTGCTCTGATTGTTGTAGCCTACCTGTTCCGCAATTTCCGCAACGGACAGCTTGGTGGAGGAGAGAAGCTCCGCCGCCCGGTTCATGCGGATGTCCTTGAGATAAACGGAGATATTCTGACCGAACACTCCGCGAAAATAGTTTTTGAGACTGGTTTCACTGATAGAGAATGCGGCGGCAAGCTCCCAGGCGGGGTGGTGCTGCCGCAAATCTGCAGTGATTATTTTTTCTACTTTTTTGGCAATCTCCACCTGCGATTCGGTGTAAAACGTGCAGGATTTTGGGGAGGGGATATGCCTTTCGTTCAAAAGCACTCCCAAGAGGGATAAGGTGGCAATTTTCATGCGAAGCAGGGAATAAGAGTCATTGCTGCCCGCTAAGTCCCAGAGGGTGTGTAAATCGTGTTCCAGCAAACTGCTCTTGTCGGAAATATAAGTTTTTCCGTCGGGGCAGTACATCTGCGTCAGTTTGTCTAAATTCATGTCAAGGGTTTCGCAAAGGAGCGGACTGCTCTCCCGAACCGTGTCCAAATCAATAAAAAACTCCAGCCCCTCGTAAATCCGGCGGGGATAGATGTACTGGTTGCGGGCAAAACGCTCGGTCAAAGAAATCTGCCCGTCCGTGAGATAGACATAATTTTCGTTATTCAGTATCAGTTCGCGGCGTCCGTTTACGCAGTAGTTGATGAGCAGCGGGCCTTTCATATTGGAGCTATTTTCAGCCAGTCTCGGAGCGGGCCATGAGGCGGAATTTACAAAAATATAAGCCAGAGTGATTCCGGGCAACAGGGGGAAAAAGGTCATGGAGCCTTTTCCCTCTTTTTGATTCAAAATCATTTCCGAACTGTATTTCCCCTGTTTTAGCGAAATGCCCGGTTTTTCCCGACGATTTCCGAGGAATACCGGGCAATCAGCGACGCCATGCGGATGAGGGGAATCCGTTTCGGCGGAAGGAATCCTTTCCTTATGATAGAGTACCGGCTTGTGCCTTTGATGGTATCCATGGTAAAAATCGGAGACGAGTTATCGGCGGCAGCGCTGACAAGGGGATTGGGCGCACCGGTGAAGAGAACCAATATCTGTAAAATAGGTTTCCATGTACAGGATATTGTCATTATTTTACTTTTCCTGCTCTGCTTTACGCTGTTTTTCTTACAGCGGCAGATGCCTGTGTGACGGGAGGAGTCATTGTGATACAGATAAACAACGTGACATTTACATACGGAGGGGAATATGCGGGAGCCGGAGGAAGAGATTCATTCCCGGATGGAGAAAGCAGTGAAAAACCACGGACTGGAAAAGCTGATGAACCGGAGCATTTTCAAGCTGTCCGGGGGAGAGAAGCAAAAAAATTGCCTGCGCCGGAGTTTCCGTGATGGAGCCGGAGGTCTTTGTGCTGGATGAGCCGTCCTCCAATTTGGATGCCGCTTCCATTTTAGAGCTTCGGGAAATCCTTGGGGAGTGGAAGAAACAGGGCAAGACCATTGTACTGTCGGAACACAGACTGTATTATCTGTGGGGACTGGCGGACCGCTTTATTTTTGTCAAAGACGGACGGATTGCATGGGATTACCGTGCGGAGGAGTTCGAGGCACCGACGCTTCGGATTGACAACTGCGAGATACCGGCAGGGCGCATTGTGGGGATTATTGGAAACAACGGAGCCGGCAAATCCACGTTCTCCAGATGCTTCTGCGGACTGGAGAAGCGCTGCGGGAAAATTGACTGGCAGGGGAAAACCTACCGCCCGAAAGAGCGGCTGAACACCTGCTATATGGTGATGCAGGACGTGAATCACCAGCTTTTTACGGAGAGCGTTTTGGCTGAAGTCCTTATCAGCATGGAGGATGAGGACGAAAAGCGGGCGGAAGAAATTTTAGACAGTCTGGATTTGCTTCCCTTAAAAGAGCGGCATCCCATGTCTTTGTCGGGAGGGCAGAAACAGAGGGTGGCGATTGCCTCCGCCATAGCGTCCAAGCGGAGCGTTCTGTTTTTTGACGAACCGACCAGCGGACTGGACTACAAGCATATGCTGGAGGTGGCGCAGGTGTTAAGACAACTGCAGCAGTCCGGAAAAACCATATATGTCATCACACATGATTTAGAACTGATTTTGGCGTGCTGCAATTTGCCGCGCTGTTTCTTGTCATAGGGGCGCTGGCTGACGGAGCGAAGGACGCAGCGGTGGCATGGAAGGCACTGGCAATTATGGCGGTGTCCGTTATCGGAAGAATTATCATGACCTATTTTTCCGTGATGGAGCAGACGGAGACCGGTTACTGCATGGTTGCGGAAAAGAGAATCCGCATCGGTGACAAACTCCGCTATATCCCCATGGAATATTTTAACAAAAGCAGTATCGGAAATATTACGGCGGTTGTCACCACCACGCTGGCGAACGTGGAAAACTCCGCGGCGAGCGTGCTTGTGTATCTGGCTACTACCGAGCTGGCTGTCCACAAATCCACGGCACTGAGCAGTGCAAGACAGCATACGCAGGAGTCACTGGTAGAATTCGTGCTGGAATATGTGCATGGCATGGGAATCGTCAAGGCGTTCGGCGCAGAGAAAAACAGCACGCAGTCTGTCACCGGAGCCATCCGTGAAAGCTGCAGAAACAACCTGAAACTGACCTACGCCTGTGTTCCCTATGACGCACTGAAACAGATTGTGGTGAGAGTGTTCAGCTTCCTTTTGCTGCTTGTATCCGTTTCCTTCTATATAAACGGTACACTGAGCCTGACCTACAGCCTGCTCATGGTGATTGCCTCCTTTTTGGTATTCAATGACCTGGAGGGCGCAGGCAATATGGCGTCCCTTTTGCAAATGCTTGCAGCGTCCATGGACACGGTAAATGCCATGGAGGATATGCCCGTCATGGACGAAAAAGGCAGCAATGTGGCAGTGAAGGACAATAACATTGTGTTTGATAATGTGAAGTTTTCCTATGCGGACCGAAAGATATTGGATGGCGTCAGCTTCACCATCCCGGAGAAAACAACCACGGCGATTGTGGGACCTTCCGGTGCCGGAAAGACCACCATGTGTAACCTGATTGCAAGGTCTTGGGATGTGGACGGCGGCAAAGAAAGCATGCTGTCATGACTTTATCGCAAATCTTCCTGACGGTTACCAAACCGTAATCGGCGAGGGCGGCGGCACATTGTCCGGCGGAGAAAAACAGCGTATTTCCATTGCGCGCGCCATGTTAAAGGACGCTCCCATTATTATTCTGGATGAGGCAACCTCCAGTGTCGACCCCGAAAACGAGGAAGAATTACAGCACGCCATAGAGGCGCTGACCAATGATAAGACCATTATCATGATTGCCCACCGCTTAAAGACGGTGCGTAACGCTGACCGGATTCTGGTGCTGAGCGATGCCCATATCGTGCAGCGTGGCACCCATGAGCAGCTTATCGGCAAAAAGGGACTGTATGCGGATTTCGTCTCCGCGAGACAGGAAGCAAACGGCTGGAAACTGGCGTAAAAGTTGGGATAAGTTTCTTGCACCCAAAGCGTGGAAATGGTATTCTGAAAACAAAACGGCATGGCGGTCATGCGGAAAGGTGTGAAAGCAAATGGATTTGAATCTCTTTTTTAAAAGTATTGTAGAGCAGGACAAAGAGGCGGTAGTTATCTGCAATTTGCAGCATGAGATTATCTATATGAACCCGGCAGCAGTTTCAAGATATGCCAAGAGGGGCGGTGCCGATTTGGTGGGCAGAAGCCTATTAAACTGCCACTCTCCCCAGTCAAATGAAAAGATTTTTGAGGTGGTGAAATGGTTTTCTGAGAGCCGCGAAAACAACCGTGTATTTACCAACCATAACGAAAAGGAAAATATTGACGTTTACATGGTGGCACTGCGGGATGACGAGAGAACACTGATTGGATATTACGAGAAGCACGAATCCAGAAATTTAGAGCAGGCATAGGGGGATAAAAAGAGAAGCGGTAGCAAGAGAGTTTGCGCTGTGGGTACAGGCACATATTCGGCAACTCCCCATATGATATAGTGGATGATTTTATCCGGGTATAACCGGTGTCACAGAGGGGAGAGTATTATGGCTGAAAAAGGAAGAAAATTAGTGAATAACTGCAATGCGGCGGGACTGCGTCCGGCGATGGTGGATTTGCCGTACCCGCCCACCGAGGTAAGAGGGCAGAACAAGACATACGCAGATTTACTCAGCATTGATTACAGCGGTGCTGTGTCCGAACTTTCGGCAATCACGCAGTATATCAATAATCAGAACCGGCTGTCCTGTGACCACTGCCCTCTTGCCAACACAATTTTGCAGATTGCCATTGCGGAGATGATGCACCTGCGCAAGTTGGGAGAACTGATTTTCCTGCTGGGCGGCAAGGTGGAGTTTGTGGCAAAATACCAGAACGGGCAGCAGCGGGCATGGACGGCGGCGTATCTGTCACCGCAGGAGACTGCAAGGCAGATGATTTTGCAGGATATTGATTCGGAGAGGGATGCCATTCACCAGTACAAAGTGCATATGAGCCGGATAGACGACGATTGTGTGAATGCGGTGCTGGCGCGGATTATTCAGGACGAAGAATACCATATTGTGATACTGAATGCACTGTTGAAAAATGTGTAATAGTTTTTAAAGCAATAATAGACAAAAAATAGCAAATATGGTAAAATAATTTCATTAAATCTACAATAAGAAGGAAGGCTATTCATATGAGGAAAAAGAGTGTAAAAGGAACATTAGCCCTGATTTGCCTTGCCATTGTAATAGTGTCCAGTATTGTGTTGGGATTGATAGCGGTTATTAATTTGAATGCCATGACAGGCATTGCCAATCAAAATTATGAGACTGCTGCGTGGGAAGGTTACAATAATGAAATTAAGTCTCAGGTGCAGTCGGTGATTTCTATTTTACAGGCAGAGTATGACAAGGCATCCTCGGGGAAAATTTCAGAGGAAGCCGCAAAGAAGGAGGCTTGCGAGATTATCCGGAATATTCGTTATGGAGAAGACGATAGCGGTTATTTTTGGATTGACGATACTGATTCTGTTCTGATTATGCACCCAATTCTGCCGGAGCAGGAGGGCGACAACCGCCATGAACTGGAAGATCAGAATGGTGTAAAAATTATACAGGAGATTTTGAATGTATGTAGCAGTGATGCGGGCGGCGGTTACAATGAATTTTATTTTACCAAAGCAGACGGAGTGACGGTTGCTCCGAAGATTGCATATTCTCAGATTTTTACTCCATGGAACTGGATTGTTTCCACGGGAAATTATACGGATGATATGCAGGCGGCGATGGCAGCGTCCCAGCATACGGTACAAAGTACCAGAAATCAGATGTTTCTTACCTTGTCCATTTCCGCACTTTTGATTGCAGCTGCAGCCGTAGTTGTTGCAAACTGGTTTGGAGGTTATATCTGCAAACCGTTGGTCAAAATTGAAAATCTGGCAGGACGGATGGCTCAGGGAGATTTAACTACTGCAGTGGACGTCAGACAGAAAAATGAATTGGGAAGTACGGCGGATTCTTTAAATACGGCACAGAAGCAGATAGTAGGACTGATTTCCAATATTGATACCACATCTAAGGAATTGCAGGCTGTGGCACATGATTTTTCGGAAACGTTTACTGCCATGGATGACTACATTCAAAATGTGTCATCCGCTGTGGAAGAAATTGCACAGAATACGACTACCCAAGCAGCGTCTACTAACTCGGCGTCTGAAAGCGTGGAAGAGATAGCTGCGGAAATTCAGGGAACCTCTGACAATATGAATTCCCTGAAGGACAATTCAATCATTTTGCGCGGTTGTTCCGACCGTTTGATGGAAACATTGCAGAAGCTGGCAGAGATAAATGAGAATACCAAAAGAGATATTGATTTGATGTCCTCACAGACAACGAGTACCAATGAATCTGTGTCCAAAATCAGTGATGCGGCGAGCCTGATAGGCAATATTGCCAATCAGACAAATCTGTTATCTTTGAATGCCTCTATCGAGGCAGCCAGAGCAGGAGCAGCAGGAAGAGGCTTTGCGGTTGTAGCAGAGGAAATAGGAGATTTAGCAACCCAATCGGACAAGACCGTAAAAGAAATTAACAACATTATTACAGAGCTGACGGAAAATTCCCAAAAGTCAATGGATATTATGGCGACTATGAACGAGGCTGCGAATGTGCAGGTCGCTGCATTGCAGAGTACTAGAGAAATATATGCGGAATTGAAGGAGGCGCTGGATAACTGTATGACTTCTATCCGTGAGACGAATGACAAGATTAACGATATTAATACACAGAGACAGCAGGTAACAGACAATATCTCTACATTGAATAATCTTGCAACGGATAATGCAGCTTCCACGGAAGAAACCTCGTCCATGACAGTGGAATTGAGTAACATGGTATCCCGTTCGGCTGACATGGTGAAATCTCTTGCAGAACATATTAATATTCTTTCAGAGAATATGACACATTTCAAATTATAGCAGATATAGTGGATGATGACGAGCGTCCCGGAACAACAATCCGGGGCGTTTTTATAGCTTTAGGTTGTTTTCTTAATGGAGAAAATGTAAAATATAATTGTTGGGGAAATTTACTTACAAGGAGAGATGAATATGCGGTATGGCAGACAGTCAGTGTATCAGCAGAAATTTGCGGATGAGACAGGTATCTTTTTTACCGAGGAGGAGTTCCCGGAGTTAAAGAACGCCACGGAGGACGTGAGTGGTGTGCTGATGAAGGCAATTCAGAAACTGGTGGATGAACAGCATTACGGAATCCTTTATATTCCGGAGGGTGAATACCGAATCAGGCATACGATTTTGATACCCAGAGCAGTGCGGCTGATTGGGTACGGACAAAACAGACCGGTTTTTGTTCTCCCTGCGGGTACGAAAGGCTTTGAGGGAATGGATGAGACGGAGGCGGGGAAAATTGTGCCCGGCTATCAGGACGGCTATCCGGGGGCAAATTATCTGTTTTGGTTTATCGGAGATACGGATATTCATGCAGAAAAAATACAGGATGCCAATGCGGGAACTTTTTATTCCGCACTGACAAATATAGATTTCAGAATTGAGGAAAACAATCCGGGGGCAATCTGTATTCGTTCCCACTTTGCCCAGCACGGATTTGTAAGCCACTGCCATTTTGAATTGGGAGACGGTCTTGCGGGTATCTATGACGTCGGAAATGAAATGGAGGATTTGACCTTTCATGGCGGCAGATACGGTATCGTGTGCAGAATGTGTTCGCCGGGGTGGCCTTTTGCTCTGCTGGACTGTGAGTTTGACGGGCAGAGAGAGGCGGCAATTTTAAGCTCCATGACGGGTATTGCGGCATTCCGCCTGCAGATTCAGAATACAAAGAGAGCCTTTGATTTATACCTTGCGGACGCATGGGAAAAACTCTATTTAGAGGACTGCGTTTTCCAAAATATTTCGGAGGCGGCGATTACGTCAGGGCAGTCGGACAATGTCATTCAGCAGACTTGTATCCGTAATCTGCGGTGCAGCAATGTGCCTGTTCTCATAAGAAGGAAGGATATCGGGGACGAGGTTACGGTGGAGGAATCCGTCTACTGTATCGAGGAGTACGTCCGTGGGTACTGCATGAGTGACGGAGAGGAGGCCTGCTGGCAGGAGGAAATGCAGTGTACGCAGCTTGAAACCTTGGGTGAAATCGGAGAGGGAGACATTCCTGCTCTTGCACCGATGGATAAATGGGTTTCAGTGAAAGAATACGGCGCTGTGGGTGACGGAGAGGCGGACGACACAGAGGCGATTCGCACGGCAGTGCAGTCACAGAAATTTATCTATTTCCCGCAGGGCATTTACCGGGTGACGGACACGGTTTCGTTGCCGGAGGGAGTGAGCCTGTACGGATTCCATCCCGCCACGACACAAATCATTATCACGGACGATACGCCGGCATTTGAAGGGTTCGGCACGCCGAAGCCGGTACTGGAAACCGCAAAGGGCGGCTTTGCCTGCATCAACGGAATCGGCATTGACACAGCGGGCAAGAATCCAAGAGCGGTTGGCATCAAATGGATGGCAGGGGAAACGTCCTACATGAATGATATAAAATTCATGGGCGGCCACGGACTGATGTTCCGGGACGGAAGAAATGCGTTTGCCTATCTGTATAATCCAAGCAGAACCGGGGATTACGACCCTGACAGAGTGTGGGATTATCAGTATGCAAGTCTGTGGATTACGGACAACGGCGGCGGTATTTTTAAGGACGTGTGGAGTGCAAGTCCCTATGCGGAGGCAGGAATTGCCATCACGAACACAACAACACCGGGACGGATGTATGCCATTTCTTTGGAGCACCATGTGCGGAGCGAAATCAAACTGCACCGGGTGGAAAACTGGTCGTTCTATGCCCTCCAGACGGAGGAGGAAAAGGCGGAGGGTCTTACCTGTCTGCCCATGGAGCTGGTGAGCTGTAAACATATTTTGATTGCCAACTATTATCTGTTCCGGGTGGTTGCGGTGAACCGCAGTGATGAAACCGGTATTCGGGTATGGGACTGCAGTGATATAACGTTTGTGAATCTGGAAAATAAGGCACAGATGCAGTACACCTTTATGCTTACCTTAAAGGACGGAAACAGCGGATTTTATGCCAAGTCCCCGGAATATGCGAGACTGCATATCACAGGAGAACAGCAGGAAAATGCGTCAGAGAGACGGTCAGAAACCGGGGCGACACTGTGTCCGGGGAAGGAACTGCGCAGCGGAAAGCAGCAGCCGGAAGCAACCTACCGCATTCTGGCAGCAGGTTTTGACTTTGCGCAGGGCGCAACACTGGACGCACAGGGTAACCTGTACTGGTGCGATAAGGCAGACAAGCGGATATACAAATATGACCGGAAAAAAGAACAGGCAATGCCGTTTTTAGACATTCACTTTACACCGGCGGCACTTTCAGTGGACACGGCGGGAAATTTGCTGGTGGCAGTGGATTATTCGGAACTGAAAAAGACGGTGCCGGGACAGCCGTTCCAGACCCACGATACGGAGAACTATCACCCGTTCTTTTCGTGGTTTTACAAGAGAGGCGAGAAGGCGTATGCCGTTTCGCTGGAAAATCCTTATGATACCATGCGGGAGCTTAAAAAAGTGTCTGCAAAGGATTGGCAGCCGCAGATTTTGTACCGCCCAGCGGAGCTGGATTATCCGGGCATGTTTGCACGGGAGGCGGAGCGCAAGGTGGAGGAATATTATCCCGCACCGGACGGAAAATGTGCCCTGCAGGGAACCATTGATTTGGGACGAAGCCTTTGTCTTGCCCCGGCAGTGGAGGGAAAAGATTTTCTGCTGACGGATGATGCGGGACACTGTGCGTACGCTTACCGGGTGACGGCGGGCGGCAATTTACAGGGCGCTGTGAAAATAGCTGCAAGAGGGCAGTATGGCGCTGCTGTGGACAGGGACGGTAAAGTCTGGACGGTGGAGGACAGGCTCTATGGATTTTCAGGGGGAGAGCTGACGGACAATCTGCCGGTGCCGGAGGATGCCCATTCCGTGATATGTGACGGAGAAAATCTGTATATCATTGGAAGAAACAGAATTTATTGCAGGGAATGTGACAGAAAAGGTGAAATGTAAATGAATAAAACAGAAATGAAATATGCGGTCTTAATTGACGCGGAGAATATGTCCAACAAATATGTCAAGCTGATTATGGATGAAATCAGCACTTACGGCATAGCGACATACAAGAGGCTTTACGGGGATTACACGCAGCCCAGCGTGAATGCGTGGATACCGAGCCTGAAAGAATACGCTATCACGCCGGTTTTTCAGTGCAATTACACGCACAACAAAAATGCGTCCGATTCGGCACTGATTATTGATGCCATGGATATTCTGTATACCGGAAATGTCAACGGTTTTTGCATCGTGACCTCGGACAGCGATTACACCAAGCTGGCAATGCGGCTTCGGGAGTCCGGCATGAGTGTTATCGGCATGGGAGAGCAGAAAACGCCCAATTCTTTGGTGGCGGCGTGTGAGGAATTCAAATTTCTGGATTTGCTGTACCGCACGGTGGATACGGGAGAGACCGAAACGGAGGCAAAGGCACAGACTGCCGAGGTGAAGAACCTGCCCACTCTGAAAGAAATAGAAAAGGAAGTGCTGGCAATTATCCGTTCCAAAGCGGAGTCGGATGGCTGGGTCAATATTTCGGAAATCGGAATCAATTTACCCAAGAGAGTTCCCGGCTTTGACCCCAGAAACTACAACTGTGAGAAGCTGCGCCAGTTTATTGAACTGTTTGACTGCATTGAAGTGAAATCGGTGCCGAATCCCAATCACCGGTTCTTAACGATTGTCTATGCCAAGATTAAGGAGGAAGCGTTACAGCCGGCACCGGGCAAAATGCAGATAAAAACCCGCAGTCAGAGCCATGGTTATGCCGCAAAGAGCGGACAGCGCAAGCCAAAGTCCGCAAACAAACAGCAGTAATCGGGGAAGTTGAAAATGAAGTGAGGAAATTGACAGTTAGTTGTCATGCAACTGTTGATTTTTGTCGACAAATATCTTATAATTTCAAGTAAGAGAATTCTGTCGTTATGGCTCAATACAGAAAGATAAAATTGCATAACGGAAGAAGCGGAGCGAACGGAGGATGAGAGTATGGAAACGGAAAAGAAGAATGGAGCTTGGAAGAAAGCATTGATTCCGGTCTGCGTTTTGGCGCTGATATTTGTGGCATGGCAGGTACTGGTGCTTGAACTTTTGAAAAACGGAGTTATCAATACCCTGATTGCCATGATTTTACTGATACTGGCAACCATCGTGCTCGGTGTGGTGATTTTTGCTGTTGCAAAATCCATTATCGGTCAGGTTAAGGCAATGCTTTCCGGCGGTGAAAGCGATGCGGACAGAAAGGTAATGCAGAAGGCACGCAAGGCAGCCGAGAGACAGGACGCTATTGGAGTTGTAATCCGGTCTGTTCAGGAATATACATATAACTTTGCACAGATGCTTGCAGGTATTCAGTCCGCAACCAAGGAACTCGGCGAGGTATCCGAGGAGTTTCAGGGTATTTTCATGGATATGAAGGAATCACTGGAGACGACCAACACCGCGGTCAATTCCATTGCACAGAATGCCATTGCACAGGCAAGCCAGACTACGGATATGAAGGAGAAAATCGATTCCACCAGCGAATCCATTGCCTGCATTTCCGAAAATGTGGAGGCACTCAATAAAAGTGCCGGCAAGATGGGCAACTGCAACCAGTCTGCAGAGCAGATTATGGGTGAGCTGATTGACATCAGCCGTAAGAGCGGTGAGGCGATTGAAAATGTCCGTTCCCAGACAGAACTGACTAACCAGTCCGCACAGCAGATTCAGACGGTAACACAGATTATCGCAGATATTTCCAACCAGACCAACCTGCTTGCGCTGAATGCAAGTATTGAGGCGGCGAGAGCCGGAGAGAACGGCAGAGGCTTCGCGGTTGTGGCAGACCAGATTCGTCAGCTTGCAGACCAGTCCAAGGAGTCTACCGAGCAGATTAGCAAACTGGTAAGCGCACTGATTGAGAATGCACATGTCAGCGTACAGATTACCCAGACGGTATCGGATGCGGTGGCAGTACAGAATGAGAAGATTCATAGCACGGAGCAGATATTTAAGGAACTGAATACCGAAATCGGTCAGGTGGGAAGCGCCATTACCGGTATCAGCGAGGAAGTGGCAGAACTGAAAGATTACAGCGATGTCATGGAGGGCGGTATCGAGGCACTGAACAGTTTCGCAGAGCAGAATGCGGACAGTGCACGGACAACCACAGAGGATATGGAACAGTTGTCCAAGGTGATGGAAAACTGCAACACCACTACGGAACGTGTTGTCACCGTATCCGAGAAGCTGTTAGGCTATTTGGAGCAGTCCCGCAACACTCTGCGCGGAAAATAATCAAACAAAAGCATTACCGGAGAGGCATGAAAGTGCCTCTCTTTTTTTCATACCGACACAAAGCATATTGACTCGGTAGGAATTGGGCTTTATAGTATAAGGGTACAACAATGTAAGAGAGGTCTGAAAAATGCAGAATCAGTTTTCAAGAACAAAACTGTTGATTGGAGAAGAAGGTATCGACAAGCTGAAAGACGCAAGAGTTGCGGTATTTGGCATTGGCGGCGTGGGCGGCTATGTCGTGGAGGCACTGGTGCGCAGCGGAGTGGGAACCTTTGATTTGATAGATGATGACAAGGTCTGTCTGACGAATTTAAACCGTCAGATTATTGCCACCCGCAAGACGGTAGGGCAGGATAAAGTGGAAGTGATGAAGGAAAGGATCCTTTCCATCAATCCGGATGCAGTGGTGAATTGCCATAAGTGCTTTTATCTGCCAGAGACTGCAGAGCAGTTCGATTTTTCACAGTACAGCTATGTGGTGGATGCGGTGGATACGGTGACAGCCAAGATTGACATTATCATGCAGGCACAGGCGGCAGGCGTGCCTGTTATAAGCTGTATGGGTGCCGGCAATAAAATGGAACCGACCCAGTTCAAGGTTGCGGATATTTACAAGACCACCATGTGTCCTCTTGCAAAAGTTATGCGCCGGGAATTGAAAAAGCGCGGAGTGAAGAAATTGAAGGTAGTGTATTCCACGGAACCGGCAGTAAGACCGAAGGAGGACGGGCTGGAAAATTGCAGAAATCACTGTATCTGTCCGCCGGGTTCTGAGAGGAAGTGTACCGCCAGAAGGGACATTCCCGGAAGCATGGCGTTTGTGCCCTCGGTGGCAGGTCTGATTATAGCGGGCGAAGTGGTAAAGGATTTGATTGGCTATACGGCAAATTGTTGACAAATTGACTTGAGGTTGTGATGTGATTAAGGTTGATTTTGCGCCTTTTAGGTGTTACAATTTGTGCATGACAGTGAAATGCAGATAGACGGAGGGTAAATGAGATGAGTGACTATATCATAAGCTGTTGTTCCACTGCGGATTTATCCAAGGAACATTTTTTACAGAGAGATATTCATTATATTTGTTTCCATTATGAGTTGGATGGTGTACAGCATAAGGATGATTTGGGAGAATCCGTTCCCTTTGATAAATTTTATGAGGCAATGGCGAATGGCGCGGACACAAAGACGTCCCAGATTAATGCGGAAGAGTTTGAAAGCTATTTTGAACCTTTTTTGCAGGCGGGAAAGGATATTCTGCATGTGACTTTGTCCTCCGGTATCTCAGGAGTGGTAAACTCCGCCAATATTGCAAAGAGTAATCTGGAAGAAAAATATCCGGACAGAAAAATCTACATTGTGGATTCTTTGGGAGCGTCCTCCGGTTACGGTCTGCTGATGGATAAAGTGGCGGATTTGCGGGACAGCGGAATGTCTCTTGAGGATTTGCACAACTGGGTGGAGGCAAACAAGCTGAAACTGCATCACTGGTTCTTCTCCACAGACCTTACGTTCTATGTAAAAGGCGGAAGAATTTCCAAGACAGCAGGTTTTGTGGGTGGTGTTCTGAATATCTGTCCTCTTTTAAATATGGATAATCTGGGCAGGCTGATTCCCCGCTACAAGATTCGTACCAAGCGCAAGGTTATTCAGACCATTGTGGACAAAATGGAAGAGTGCGCGGACGGCGGTCTGAATTATAACGGAAAATGTTATATTTCCCAGTCGGCATGCTATGAGGATGCAAGAGCGGTTGCGGATTTGGTGGAGGAGCGTTTTCCCAATCTGAACGGCAAAGTGGAAATCAATCATATCGGAACGACAATTGGAAGCCATACCGGTCCCGGCACGGTTGCACTGTTTTTCTGGGGTGCAGAGCGGGAAGAGTAAGGACGATAACAGCAGACAATCAGAAACAAATGAATTGCCCCCGGCACTGCCCGGAGGCAATTTTTATAACAGAGGATGAAACAAACCGGGAAAAAGCTCGTCTTATCATAAGAGACAGTGATGAGGAGGGGCGGTTTCCCGGCTGGACACGGAACTGAGGAGACGGGAGGAAGGATTTTGAAGGACACGGAGATTCTGGATTTGTATTGGAAAAGGGATGAGCGCGCCATTACAGAGACACAAAACAGCTACGGACGCTATTGCCACAGTATCGCCTATCATATTCTGCATGACAGGGAGGATTCGGATGAATGTGTCAACGATACTTGGCTGCGCGCATGGTTTGCCATTCCGCCCAAAAAGCCGGAGAGACTTTCCCTCTTTTTGGGAACCATTACCCGCAATCTTTCGTTTGATAAGTGGAAACGTAAAAATGCGGCGAAAAGGGGGAACGGTGAGATGGATATGGTCTTGGACGAACTGATAGAGTGTATTCCGGCGGTTCACAGCACGGAGGACGCTGTGGAGGAGGCAGAGCTGGAGAGAATGATAGACACTTTTTTACATACCCTGTCGGAAAAAGACTGCAATGTGTTCCTGCGCCGCTATTGGTATGCGGAGGAGTACGGCGAGATTGCCCGCCGGTACGGAATGAACCTGAACACAGTGAAAACGTCATTGTTCCGTACCCGGAACAAGCTGAAATTATTTTTGGAACGGGAGGGAATTATCCTATGAGCAAAAGAGAAGAGGAGTACAGGGCGGCAGAGCGTCTCTTTGGTGCGATGTCCGGCGTGGACGAAAAGCTGTTGGAGCGCAGTGAAAAGAAGCAAAAAGTGGTTCCCTTCCGCAGATACGGCGGGGTGCTTGTGGCGAGCATTTGTCTGTGTGTGGTCGGCGGCGCTTTGTGGGTGACCGGAAATATGCCCTATTCCGTGCGGAATGAGTCGGCGGATACAACCGGTGCAATGCAGGATAAGGTGGTTGCGGCTAACGAACAGGCGGCTGCTGTGGCAGATATGGACACTGCGGACGTAAAAACGGCAGATGCCGTGGAAGGCGCAGGGGCGGAGGAAGACGTTATGGCGGAAATGGCGGACAGCGACGAAGGAGCCGTACAGGAGTCTGCATTGAATCATTCTGCGGACACCATAGACAAAACGAGCAGCACTACGGAAAAGCAGGGAGCCATGGCAGAAACGTTGAGTGAAGCGCAGGCGAGAGAGACAAAGATTCTTGGCAGCTATCTTCCTGTCACTGTTTTGGATGGATATAAATTTGAGAGTGCTTACTGCGTGGGAGATACGGAAAATGCAGGAAGCCTGAGCGTGTGCTGGAAAAATGGAGCGGACGAAATTTGGATTACCGTCACTACCGGAGAACCTGCAGGCCATGGAGACAGTGCGGTGGCTTTTCGGAATCTGACAAAAGAGTGGATAGCGGAGCAGATGAAAACTACAGAGAATGAGAACGACACTGACACGCCCGAAGGAAATTTCACCGTGGTTTATGAAAACGGCGTCCTTGTAAAGTTTAGCGGACGTGGCAGCGCAGACAGTATCTGGAAAATGTTTCAATCCATAGAACACTAAATAGGAACTTTGAATCAATACCTTAAATATTTTCGTTCTCTAACATACGATACCCGATTCCAATCTCAGTAAACACATACTGGGGTTGGGCGGGGTTTTTTTCTATTTTGCGGCGGATATTAGCCATGTTTACGCGCAGAATTTGGTTGTTGTTGTCCATGTAAGGACCCCAGATAGCATTCATGATAAAGCTGTAGGTGAGCACACGCCCGGAGTTTTCAGCCAGCAGGGTGAGTAACTGGTACTCAATCTGTGTCAGGTGCACCTCACTGCCGTCCAGACGGACAACGCGCTTTTCAAAATTGATTTCCAATTCGAGAGCCTTGTACACATGGTCTACGGGGAGTGCATGACGGTGGCGCATACAGGTGCGGATGCGCGCCATCAGTTCTTCCGTACCGAAAGGCTTGGTGATATAGTCGTCGGCGCCCAAATCCAGAGCCTCCACCTTTTCCTGTTCCTTGGAACGGGCGGAAATCACGATGATGGGAACTTCGCTCCATGTACGGATTTGCTTTAACACCTGCAGCCCGTCCATATCGGGCAGCCCCAAATCCAACAGGACAACGTCGGGGCAGAAAGAGGCGGCAAGGCCGATGCCCTCTCTGGCGGTGGCTGCCATGTCCACTTTGTAGCCGTTTCCCTCTAAAGCGGTAATGATGAAACGGCAAATGCTCTTGTCATCTTCTATCAGTAGAATCTTTATTTTTGCTGTCATTTTGTATAAACCTTCCTATATGTATTTTTTAAAATCATCCCATGGTTTTATATTATCTCATCGCTCAATCGGAGGAGGTGCTTTTGGGAAGTGTAAACACAAACTCCGCTCCGTGCGCATGATTCCGGCCAATTAATGTGCCGTGGTGCGCTGTAATAATGGTCTTGCAGATGGAAAGACCGATTCCCATTCCCCGGTGGGCGTCGGATGTCTGCGAGGAGGTGTAGGTGGTGCCGTCAAACAGATTGTTTAACATCCGTTCCGGAAGTCCTATGCCGTAATCGCGAATGGTAAAGGAAACACGGTCGGGAAAATCTTCCACCAGAAGCGTAATCGGCTCCTGACTGTGGGAGTGGATGACGGCGTTCTCCAAAAGGTTGATTGTGACCTGTTCAATCAGGATGGCGTCCATGGGGAGAAGCAGAAATTCCTCCGGCACCTGTGCGTGGATTTTGACATCCGGATAGCGCTTGTGCAGTTTCTGCAGTGCCTCGGAAATGACTTCCTCTACCGGTTCCTCGCTGGTGTTGATGGTGAGATTGTCACCCTTGATACGGGTGACGGTAAGCAGGTTCTCCACCATATTTAAAAGCCAGTTGGAATCACTGTAGATACTGGAGACAATGTCATGCTTTTCCGGCTCCGAGAGCTTATCCTGATTTGCTAAAAAGACGGAACTGTTGCCGATAATTCCCGTGAGCGGGGTACGCAGGTCGTGGGAAATGGCACGCAGCAGATTGGCGCGCATTTTCTCGGTCTCCGCATCCGCAAGCTGCTTTTCCCTCTCGGCAAGAACCTCTGCCTGCATGGTAAGGTGTGAGGTCAGGGTACTGGTAATCAGAGTGATTGCCAGCATGCCGATAAAGGTGATGGGGTAGCCGGTCAGTGTGAAGTTCAGTTGACAAAATGGGTAGGTATACAGATAGTTGATGCAGATTACCGAGCACAGACAACAGACAATGCCGTACCAGTAACCTACGCTGAACCGGGATACCAGAACCAGCGCCAAAATGTAAATCAAAGAAATGTTTCCCGAATTTTCCGGCACCATCAGGTGGAATAAGTACGAAATACCCGTGGCGGCTCCCATACAGATTAGGGAGATGAAAACACTGAAAACGTGCTGCTGGACTTTGGTAAATTGACGAAACAGGGAATACATGAAAAACCTCCTGTGCGGTTGTATCTGTAAACTGCACCTTTATCACTGTAAAATTACTTCTTTTGTTTTGCAATTCATGCTGTATTTATTATACATAATTGTAGCGTTAGAAGCAACTTGACCGCGTAAAGATGACGTTAAGAACTTGCCCGTTCAGGAGGTTTTGTATGTTGGAATTATGCCTGCCAGCGTCCGGAGGCACCGCAGGGTAATACGAGGCCGCTTTCGGTTACGGGGAGACCGATTTCGTCTGCTTCCACGTAGCCGCCAAAGCGTTTGGTGATGGCGGTGTTCATCATGTAGGAGAGCACTGCGGGCTGCAATCCGGTGGTGTAGGAGTTAATCAGGAAAAATGCCGCATCGTCGGAGAGGATTTGCGTGGTCAGCTCGATAAACGGCCAAATACTTTCCTCGATTTTCCAGATTTCTCCCTTGGGACCTCTGCCATAGGAGGGAGGATCCATAATAATGCCGTCGTATTTGTTGCCGCGGCGGATTTCCCGTTCCACGAACTTGGCACAGTCATCCACCAGCCAGCGGATGGGGGCATCCCCCAGACCGGAGGAGACGGCATTTTCCTTTGCCCATGTCACCATGCCCTTGGAGGCATCCACATGGGTGACGGCGGCGCCGGCTGCCGCTGCGGCAATGGTCGCACCGCCGGTGTATGCGAACAGGTTTAAGACCTTAAACGGACGGTTGGATTTTTTGATAATCCAGGAGAACCAGTCCCAGTTGACCGCCTGCTCCGGAAACAGTCCGGTGTGCTTGAAGCTGAACGGTTTCAGGTGAAAGGTTAACGGCTGTCCGGAGGAAACCTTTCGTGCCGCGAGGTCGTAGGTAATCGTCCACTCGTCCGGCAGATGGAAAAACTCCCATTCTCCGCCGCCCTTGGTGCTTCTGTGATAGTGGCCGTTCTTTTTCTTCCAGCCTGCATGGTCGTGGGGCGTGTCCCAGATGACCTGCGGGTCGGGGCGCACCAGAATATAGTCTCCCCACCTCTCCAGCTTCTCACCGCCGGAGGTATCCAGTACTTCGTAATCTTTCCAATTATCTGCAATCCACATGTTGTTTTCCTCGTTTCTGTATTGTTGAACGGAATGAATTTCTTCTATATATATGTAGGTTCATATATGTATTCCTACTATACTATAGAAATTCAAGATTGACAAGGAAACTGTTCTGCTTTACTATAATAAAGTAACTTTTGTGAAAAAGTACAAATCAAATGAAAAAGCGGCAGGAGGACTGCCGGGTCTGATGAGGAGGACACTATGACAGGAAATACTTTAGGGTGGGTCATTGTTGCCTTTGTACTCTATCTGTTACTGATGATTGTCATCGGAGCACTGTATGCAAAGGGAAACAATAACTCGGAGGATTACTTTTTGGGAGGACGGAAACTGAACGGTTTTGTGGCAGCACTTTCCGCACAGGCTTCCGACATGAGCGGATGGCTTTTGATGGGATTGCCCGGAGCGGTTTATCTGACGGGCGTCGGCGGTGACGGCTGGATTGCAATCGGTCTGTTTATCGGTACGACATTAAACTGGCTGCTTATCGCAACGAGACTGCGCCGGTATACCATTCGTGCCAACAATTCGGTTACACTTCCTACTTATTTTGAAAACAGATTCCATGATAAGAAGAAAGTGCTGATGACGGTTTCATCCGTAACCATTGTTGTGTTCTTCCTGGTTTACTGTGCATCCGCACTGGCAGCAGGCGGACAGCTCTTTGAGTCTGTATTCGGAATCGATTACAAGATAGCGCTGACTATCGGTGCACTGGTAGTGCTGGTTTATACTTTCTTGGGCGGATTTATGGCAGTGTGCGTCACCGACTTCATTCAGGGAATGTTAATGCTGGTGGCAATTCTGGCGGTTCCCCTTTTTGCAATGTCCTTTATGAATAAGGGCGGCATGACATTGGACAGCGGTCTGGCACAGAGCGGCGCAGACAGCGCAAACTTCCTGAACCTGATGAAAAACGGTGACGGAAGCAACAACATTGTCAACATTATCTCCGGTCTCGGCTGGGGTCTCGGTTATTTCGGAATGCCTCATATTCTGGTTCGATTCATGGCGGTACGCGATGAGAAGGAAATGAAGAAATCCAAAGTGGTAGCTATCAGCTGGGTGGCTCTTTCCCTTTCCTTTGCGGTTCTTATCGGAGTTCTGGGACGTGCGTATATTCCGGAGCTGGTAAATGGCGGCAACGAGAAAATCTTTATTGAAATGATTAAGAAGGTATTCACGCAGGAAGTGAAGCTGCCTTTTGTAGCGGGACTTTTCCTGTGCGGTATTCTGGCAGCCATTATGTCCACTGCGGATTCGCAGCTTTTGGTAAGTGCGTCCAGCGTGGCAGAGGATATTTTTAAGGGACTGGTGAAAAAGGACGCTGACGACAAGACTGTTATGAGAGTCAGCCGTATCACGGTACTGGTGGTTGCAATTCTTGCCTATATCATTGCGCTGAATCCCAACAACACCATTATGGGCCTGGTTTCTAACGCATGGGCAGGTCTCGGTGCGGCATTCGGTCCTATCGTGGTAATGTCCCTGTTCTGGAAGAGAACCAATTTCCCCGGTGCGGTGGCAGGTATCGTATCCGGCGCACTGAGCGTTATCGTATGGGATTATATTCCTTTAGTAAACGGTCAGACCATTGGCAAGGCTACCGGATTGTACTCCTTAGTAGTCGGCTTCGCAATCAGCATTGTGGTAATTGTGATTGTCAGCCTTTGCACCAAAGCTCCCGGTGAAGAGATTCTACAGGAGTTTGAAGATGTTAAAAAGAATGACTTAAAATACGATAAATAATAGAAATTCCGGATTGTACTAAAAAAAATACAATTTTTTTAAAAAACCTATTGAAAACCCGAAAAGTTCCATGTATACTATTCATTGCTGTGGCATGATAGCTGTGAAGCGTGAGGTTGCTGCCTTTCAGCAATGAATGGCGGGTTTTCCGTGGAGCGAATGTCAAGTTAGGAAACTGACGACAAGTCACTGTACCAAGGAAGGTAAGGTCTTGATTCTTCGGAATGCAAGATTTTGAATTCCTCGAAAGTCTACAATATGGTAGAAACGACGTGTGAAATCCAAGACTTGAAGAAGAAAGCGTTGCGTAAAGGTTTAGGACACACACGGGAGAGTGTACAGTCACCGCTTGTCGTACTTAAAGCAAGGACAAAAGTTTTTGCTTTGAATTAAAAAGTGCGAAAAGGAGGCGACTTTTTTTATGGCAAGTCAAGTAATGAGAATTACATTGAAGGCTTATGAGCATCAGCTCGTTGATGCATCTGCTAAGAAAATCATTGAAACAGTAAAGAAGAACGGTTCCCAGGTGAGCGGACCTGTTCCCCTTCCTACTAAGAAGGAAGTTGTTACAATTCTGAGAGCAGTACACAAGTACAAAGACTCCAGAGAGCAGTTCGAGCAGAGAACTCATAAGAGACTGATTGATATCATTGCACCGACCCAGAAAACAGTTGATGCTTTGCAGAGACTGGAAATGCCTGCAGGTGTTTACATTGATATTAAAATGAAAAACAAATAATTAATCACAAACAAACCTCTACCTAGACGTAAGAACACAGAATTCCAAACCCAGATTTTTGTGGTCCGCTATGTAGAAAACAGGAGGTAAAAATGAAGAAAGCAATTTTGGCAACTAAGGTTGGCATGACACAGATCTTCAACGAAGACGGCGTACTGGTTCCCGTAACTGTTCTTCAGGCAGGTCCCTGCGTAGTGACTCAGGTTAAGACCGTAGAGAACGACGGCTACAGCGCAGTACAGGTTGGATTCGTTGACAAGAAGGACAAGGTTGTAAATAAGGATGCAAACGGCAGAAAAGAAGTTATCCACAGACATGGCGTAAACAAAGCTGAGCAGGGACACTTCAAGAAAGCCGGTGTCAGCTCCAAGAGATATGTAAGAGAGTTCAGATTTGAGAACGCAGAAGAGTACACACTCGGCGCTGAAATCAAAGCTGACATCTTCGAGACAGGAGATAAGATTGACGCAACTGCAATCTCCAAAGGTAAAGGATTCCAGGGCGCAATCAAGAGACTGGGCCAGCACAGAGGACCTATGAAGCACGGTTCCAAATTCCATCGTCATCAGGGTTCCAACGGCGCATGTTCCTCCCCCAGCCGTGTATTTAAGGGAAAAGGAATGCCCGGACATATGGGTTGTGTGAAATCAACCGTACAGAACCTTGAAATCGTAAGAGTAGACGCTGACAAGAATCTGCTTTTAGTTAAGGGAGCTGTTCCCGGACCTAAGAAAGCATTAGTAACCATCAAAGAAACCGTTAAGGTTGAAGCATAGTTTAGGACGAAAGGAGGACCAATCAGATGGCAAACGTATCTGTTTATAATATGGAAGGCAAAGAAGTTGGTACAATCGAATTAAACGATGCAGTATTTGGTGTGACTGTAAACGAGCACTTAGTACACATGGCAGTTGTACAGCAGCTTGCAAATAATCGTCAGGGAACCCAGAAAGCAAAAACTCGTTCTGAGGTATCCGGTGGCGGAAGAAAGCCTTGGAGACAGAAAGGAACCGGTCATGCAAGACAGGGTTCAACCAGATCTCCCCAGTGGACCGGCGGCGGTGTTGTATTTGCTCCCGTTCCGAGAGATTACTCCTTCAAGCTCAACAAGAAGGAGAAGAGAGCAGCACTGAAATCCGCTCTGACCAGCAAGGTACAGGCTAACAACCTGATTGTTGTAGATGAGTTGAAATTCGATGAAATCAAGACCAAGAACTTTACAAACGTAATGAGCAACTTAAAGGTTGACAAGGGTCTTGTGGTTATCGCCGATAACGACAGCAATGTAGTTCTTTCCGCAAGAAACGTAGCTGATGTAGATACCACTCTGGTAAATACCATCAACGTATACGATGTAATGAAGGCAAAGACAGTAGTTCTTACTAAGGACGCAGTCGCAAAAATCGAGGAGGTGTACGCATAATGGCAGATATTAAATACTATGACGTAATCCTCAAACCGGTTATCACCGAGAAGAGCATGGCCGGCATGGGCGAGAAGAAATATACCTTTTTGGTTCACACAGACGCAAACAAGTCCCAGATTAAAGAGGCTGTTGAGAAGATGTTTGAAGGAACCAAGGTAAAGAGCGTTAACACCATCAACATGGATGGCAAGAATAAGAGACGCGGAATGGTAACTGGTAAGACAGCAAAAACCAAGAAAGCCATTGTAAAACTTACTGATGACAGCAAGGAAATCGAGATTTTCGCAGGTCTGTAAGTTTGTATTTAGGTATGCGGCATGAATGTGTCCGCGCAAAAAATAGTCAAGAAAAGGAGATAAGACAATGGGAATTAAGACATACAATCCCTATACACCTTCCAGAAGAAATATGACCGGTTCTGATTTCTCCGAAATCACCAAGACCACTCCTGAGAAGAACCTTTGCGTATCTTTGAAGAAGAACTCCGGTCGTAATAATCAGGGTAAGATTACTGTCAGACATCGTGGCGGCGGCTACAGAAGACAGTACAGAGTAATTGATTTTAAGAGAAACAAAGATGGTATTCCCGCAACTGTAATCGGTATCGAGTACGATCCTAACAGAACTGCAAATATCGCTTTGATTTGCTATCAGGACGGCACCAAAGCCTACATCATCGCTCCCGAAGGACTGACCGACGGCATGAAAGTCATGAACGGTCCCGAGGCCGAGGTGAGAGTTGGTAACTGCCTGCCCTTATCTGAGATTCCTGTTGGTACCCAGGTACACAACATTGAATTATATCCCGGCAAGGGAGGACAGCTTGTTCGTTCCGCCGGAAACGCAGCACAGCTTATGGCTAAGGAAGGAAAGTACGCAACCTTGAGACTTCCCTCCGGCGAGATGAGAATGGTTCCTCTCGTATGCCGTGCAACAGTTGGTGTTGTAGGAAACGTTGATCATAACCTTGTCAATATCGGTAAAGCAGGACGTAAGCGTCACATGGGTATCCGCCCTACCGTGCGTGGTTCTGTTATGAACCCGAACGACCATCCTCATGGTGGTGGTGAAGGTAAGACCGGTATCGGTCGTCCCGGCCCGAGCACTCCTTGGGGCAAGCCTGCACTTGGTCTTAAGACCCGCAAGAAGAAAAAGGCTTCTAACAAGCTGATTGTAAGAAGACGCGACGGCAAAGCAATCAAATAAGTTTGTATAAAAACAGGAGGAAAGACAATGGCTAGATCACTGAAAAAAGGACCTTTTGCAGACGCAAGCCTGTTAAAGAAAGTGGACGCTTTAAACGCTTCCGGACAGAAGCAGGTTATTAAGACATGGTCCCGTCGTTCTACAATTTTCCCTTCTTTCGTGGGACATACAATTGCAGTTCATGACGGCAGAAAGCATGTACCTGTATATGTGACCGAAGACATGGTAGGACATAAGCTCGGAGAGTTCGTTGCAACCAGAACCTACCGCGGACACGGCAAGGATGAGAAGAAGTCCAAAGTAAAATAAAAATTATAAGAGACGTATGGTTGCCCGGGAGGGCAATCTCTTGAGGCGAAAGCCTCTTGTACCGGCTGTAGCACCCTGTGTGCTATACCGGATGCGTTCCATTTTTTCCAAGTTGAAAGGAGGACATTATCTATGGCTAAAGGACATAGATCCCAAATTAAGAGAGAAAGAAACGCGCAGAAAGATACCAGACCCTCAGCTAAGTTATCCTACGCAAGAGTATCTGTTCAGAAGGCTTGTTTCGTATTAGATGCAATCAGAGGTAAGGATGTTCAGACTGCACTGGCAATTCTGGAGTACAATCCCAGATATGCATCCAGCATCATCAAGAAGCTGTTACAGTCAGCAATCGCTAATGCCGAGAACAACAACGGCATGAACGCAGATAACCTTTACGTTGCAGAGTGCTACGCAAATAAAGGACCTACCATGAAGAGAGTACATCCCAGAGCACAGGGAAGGGCTTACAGAATCGAAAAGAGAATGAGCCATATTACTGTAGTTCTTGATGAGAAGAAGTAGGAAAGGAGCATAAAAATCAATGGGACAGAAAGTTAATCCTCACGGCCTGAGAGTTGGCGTAATTAAAGATTGGGATTCCAAATGGTACGCTGATGCAGAGTTTTCCGATTATCTGGTAGAAGACTACAACATCAGAAAGTATCTGAAGAAGAAATTATACAGCGCAGGTGTTGCTAAGATTGAAATCGAAAGAGCATCTGACAGAGTAAAGGTTATTATCTATACTGCTAAGCCCGGTGTTGTAATCGGTAAGGGCGGTGCTGAAATCGAAGTAACCAAGAAAGAGCTTTCCAAGCTGACTGACAAGAAGGTTCTTGTTGACATCAAAGAGATTAAGAGACCTGACAGAGATGCACAGCTTGTTGCAGAGAACATTGCTCTTCAGCTTGAGAACCGTGTATCCTTCAGACGTGCAATGAAGTCCTGCATGGGAAGAACCATGAAGGCCGGAGCACTTGGTATCAAGACCTGCTGTGCAGGACGTCTTGGTGGTGCAGATATGGCTCGTACAGAGTTCTACAGCGAGGGTACCATTCCTCTTCAGACACTGAGAGCTGATATCGATTACGGTTTTGCTGAGGCAAATACCACCTATGGTAAAGTTGGAGTTAAAGTTTGGATTTATAAAGGCGAGATACTTCCTACAAAGGGAAATCAGATGGAAGGGAGCGATAAATAATGTTAATGCCTAAGAGAGTGAAACGTCGTAAACAATTCCGTGGCAGTATGGCAGGAAAAGCTATGAGAGGCAATACCCTGACTTACGGCGAATTCGGTCTTGTTGCAATGGAGCCCTGCTGGATTAAATCAAACCAGATTGAGGCAGCCCGTATTGCACTTACCCGTTATACAAAGCGTGTCGGTAAAGTCTGGATTAAGATTTTCCCCGATAAGCCCGTAACTGTAAAACCTCTTGGAACTCGTATGGGTTCCGGTAAAGGTGCTGTTGACTGTTGGGTAGCAGTTGTTAAGCCTGGACGTGTAATGTTTGAAATCACCGGTGTTCCTGAGGATCAGGCACGTGAAGCATTACGTCTTGCTATGCACAAGCTCCCTTGTAAATGTAAGATCGTTTCTAAGGAAGATTTGGAAGGCGGTGTGGCAGAATGAAATCAAATAAATTTGTAGAAGAATTGAAGAACAAGTCCGATGCAGAACTGGCACAGGAGCTGGTAGCTGCTAAAAAAGAACTTTTCAATTTGAGATTCCAGAACGCAACCAACCAGTTAGACAATACTGCAAGAATCAAAGAAGTTAGAAGAAACATTGCACGTATTCAGACTGTTATCACCGAAAAAGCAAGAGCTTAACGCGTGAATGCGTAGAAAGGAGATTCAACCGTGGAAAGAAATTTAAGAAAAACCCGTACTGGTAAAGTTATCAGTAATAAGATGGATAAAACTATTGTTGTTGCAATCGAAGAGCACGTGAAGCATCCTCTTTACAAGAAAGTCGTAAAGAATACCTACAAGCTGAAAGCACATGATGAGAACAACGAGTGCAACATTGGCGATACCGTTAAGGTTATGGAAACAAGACCTCTCTCCAAAGATAAGAGATGGAGACTTGTAGAAATCGTAGAAAAAGTGAAATAAGTCGTTATCACGGCGAAGGAGGAATATCATGGTTCAGCAGGAAAGCAGACTGAAAGTTGCTGATAACACCGGTGCAAAAGAATTGCTCTGCATCCGCGTTATGGGCGGCTCTACAAGAAGATATGCACAGATTGGCGATGTGATTGTTGCTTCCGTTAAAGATGCAACACCCGGCGGAGTTGTAAAGAAGGGTGACGTTGTTAAGGCAGTTGTGGTTCGTTCCGTAAAGGGCGCACGCCGCAAGGATGGTTCTTACATCAAATTCGATGAGAACGCAGCCGTTATCATCAAAGATGACAAGACCCCTAGAGGAACCCGTATTTTTGGACCCGTAGCAAGAGAGCTTCGTGAGAAACAGTTTATGAAGATTGTTTCCTTGGCTCCTGAAGTATTATAAGGAGGTGCCATATGTCAACAATGAAGATTAAGAAGGGCGACACTGTAAAAGTTATCGCCGGTAAAGACAAAGACACAGAGGGAAAGGTACTCTCTGTAGATGCCAAGAATGGCAAAGTTGTTGTGGAAGGTATCAACAAAGTTACCAAACACACAAAACCTTCTCAGGCAAACCCCAACGGCGGTATTGTTCAGAAGGAAGCTCCTATTGATATTTCTAACGTAATGCTCGTTTTCAAGGGTAAGGCAACAAGAGTTGGCTTCAAGATGGAAGGCGACAAGAAAGTACGTTTCGCAAAATCAACAGGCGAAGTAATTGACTAATCAATAGGAAGGAGGAGAATTACATGAGCAGACTTAAAAGTTTGTACAATGACGAAATCGTTGCAGCAATGACCAAGAAATTTGGATATAAAAATGTGATGGAAGTTCCCAAACTTGACAAGATTGTCATCAACATGGGTGTCGGCGAAGCAAAGGACAACGCAAAGGTTCTTGAGAACGCAGTAAGCGATATGGAGACTATCACAGGACAGAAAGCTGTTCTGACCAGAGCAAAGAACTCTGTCGCAAACTTCAAAATCCGTGAGGGTATGCCTATCGGATGTAAAACCACTCTTCGTGGCGAGAAAATGTATGAGTTCCTTGATCGTCTGGTAAACTTAGCACTTCCCCGTGTCCGTGACTTTAGAGGTATCAACCCTAACGCATTCGACGGCAGAGGAAACTATGCACTTGGCATCAAAGAGCAGTTTATCTTCCCTGAAATTGAGTTCGATAAGATTGACAAGACCAGAGGTATGGACATCATTTTCGTAACTACTGCAAAGACAGACGAAGAGGCACGCGAATTGTTGACCCTGTTCAACATGCCTTTCGCTAAATAATAAGGAGGTAAATTCTGATGGCTAAGACATCAATGAAAATTAAACAGCAGCGCAAACCTAAGTTCTCTACTCAGGCTTATACCCGTTGCAAGATTTGTGGTCGTCCACACTCAGTTCTGAAAAAATACGGAATCTGCAGAGTTTGCTTCCGTGAACTGGCATACAAGGGCGAAATTCCCGGCGTAAAGAAAGCTAGCTGGTAAGCATGATTCAAGTCAAAGACAAGGAGGAAACTAAATCATGACAATGAGTGATCCTATTGCAGATATGCTCACAAGAATTCGTAATGCAAACACTGCAAAACACGATACTGTTGATGTTCCTGCTTCCAAGATGAAACTGGCAATCGCACAGATTCTTCTGGATGAAGGTTATATTAAGAAATTTGATGTGGTTGACGAGGGTTCTTTCAAGACCATCCACATTACATTGAAATACGGTGCCGATAAGAACGAGAAGATTATCTCCGGCATCAAGAGAATTTCCAAACCCGGTCTGCGTGTATACGCAGGCAAGGAAGACCTGCCTAAGGTACTTGGCGGTCTGGGTATTGCTATTATCTCTACCAACCAGGGCGTTGTTACCGACAAGAAAGCTCGCGAGCTTCAGGTTGGAGGAGAAGTTCTTGCATTTGTTTGGTAATCCGAACGAAACACATGGAACCTATTAAAAGTTCAAAATAAATTAGGAGGTACGGGCATGTCACGTATAGGAAGAATGCCAATCGCAATTCCTGCAGGCGTAACTGTAGAAGTTGCAGAAAATAACAAAGTGACCGTTAAGGGTCCTAAGGGAACTCTTGAGAGAGTATTACCCGCAGATATGAAAATCGAGGTTGAGGGCGCTGAAGTACATGTAAGCAGACCCAATGACCTGAAGAAAATGAAATCTCTTCATGGTTTGACAAGAACCCTGATTCACAACATGGTAGTCGGTGTTACCGAAGGCTACGAGAAGAAGCTGGAAGTAAACGGTGTAGGTTACAGAGCAGCTAAGGCTGGTAAGAAACTTACATTAAACCTTGGATATTCCCATCCCGTAGAGATGGAAGATCCTGAGGGAATTGAAACCGTAGTCGAAGGCCAGAACGTGATTATCGTGAAGGGTATCGATAAAGAAAAAGTAGGCCAGTTTGCAGCTGAAATCAGAGACAAGAGAAGACCTGAGCCTTATAAGGGCAAGGGTATCAAGTATGCCGATGAGACCATCAGACGTAAAGTTGGTAAGACTGGTAAGAAATAATAGATAAGGAGAGTATGAAGATGGTTAGTAAAGAGTCCAGACAAGCAGTTCGTGTTAAGAAACACATGAAAATTCGTAACCGCTTCAGCGGCACTGCTGAGAGACCTCGTCTTGCAGTGTTCAGAAGCAATAATCATATGTATGCTCAAATTATCGACGATACAGTTGGTCATACTTTAGTGTCTGCTTCCACTCTTGAGAAAGAGATTAAGGCAGAGCTGGAAAAAACCAATAACGTTGATGCAGCAGCATACTTGGGAACAGTAATCGGTAAAAGAGCAGTTGAGAAGGGAATCAAAGAAGTTGTCTTCGACAGAGGCGGTTTTATTTACCAGGGTAAGATTGCAGCGTTAGCTGACGCAGCCAGAGAAGCTGGCTTGGAATTCTAGGAAAGGAAGAGGAGACACCATGAAACATACAATCATAGATGCAAGCCAGTTAGAGTTGACCGACAAGGTTGTTACTATCAAGCGTGTTACCAAGACCGTTAAGGGTGGACGTAATATGCGTTTCACCGCTCTGGTAGTAGTTGGTGACGGCAATGGTCATGTAGGTGCCGGACTTGGAAAGGCTGTAGAAATCCCCGAAGCAATCCGCAAGGGTAAAGAAGATGCAGTAAAGCACATTATCGAGGTAAACCTTGATGAGAATAACTCTGTAACACATGATTTCATCGGCAAATACGGCTCTGCTAATGTTTTGCTTAAGAAGGCTCCCGAAGGTACCGGTATCATCGCAGGTGGTCCTGCCCGTGTGGTATGTGAGCTTGCAGGTATCAAGAATATCCGTACAAAGTCTTTGGGCTCCAACAATAAGCAGAATGTTGTTCTTGCAACAATCAGCGGATTAAGCCAGTTGAAGGCTCCCGAAGAAGTAGCTAAAAACCGTGGCAAATCTGTAGAAGAGATTTTGGCATAGGAAAGGAGACCCTACAATGGCAGAGAAGAAATTAAAAATCACTTTGGTAAAGTCCACCATCGGTGCTGTACCGAAGAATAAGGCGACTGTTGAATCCATGGGACTTCGTAAAATCGGCAAGTCCATTATCCTTCCTGATAATGAGTCTACCAGAGGCCAGATTCGCAAGATTAGCCATTTAGTTAAAGTTGAAGAAGTAGAAGCATAAACAGATAAGGAGGTGTTAGGAATGGAATTATCCAATTTAAGACCCGCTGAAGGTTCCAAACACAGTGATAATTTTAGAAGAGGCCGTGGACACGGTTCAGGCAACGGCAAGACCGCAGGTAAGGGACACAAAGGTCAGAAGGCTCGTTCCGGAGCTCCCAGACCCGGTTTTGAAGGTGGTCAGATGCCTTTGTACAGAAGAATCCCTAAGAGAGGCTTCACTAACAGAAACACAAAGGAAATCGTTGCGATTAACCTGAGTGTATTGGAGCGCTTTGATAACGGAGCAACCGTTGATGTAAATACATTGATGGAAGCCGGCGTTATTAAGAATCCCAAGGATGGCGTTAAGATACTCGGAAATGGAGAACTTACCAAAAAACTCGATGTTAAGGTAGATGCTTTCAGTGCATCCGCTAAAGAGAAAATCGAGGCACTTGGTGGAACTGCAGAGGTGATCTAATGCTTACAACCTTAAAGAACGCATTCAAGATTAAAGAAATAAGACAGAAAATTCTGTTTACACTGGCTATGTTAGTTGTGATTCGTATCGGATCACAGCTACCCACGCCGGGTATAAACGGTGAATTATTTAAGCAGTGGTTTGAAGGTCAAACAAGCGGCGCGTTTAGTTTCTTTGATGCGATTACTGGTGGTTCTTTTACGAGTATGGCAGTTTTGGCCTTGGGTATTAACCCGTACATTACTTCCTCCATCATCATGCAGCTTCTCACGATTGCAATTCCGAAACTGGAAGAAATGCAGCGTGACGGCGAGGATGGAAGAAAGAAAATGGTGGCAATCACCAGATATGTCACTGTAGCACTGGCACTGATTCAGTCCACTGCAATGGCTATCGGCTTTGGCAGACAGGGATATCTGGAAGAGTACAATGCTCTTACCGTTATCACTGCGATTGCATCCCTTACAGCAGGAAGTGCTTTCCTGATGTGGGTTGGTGAGAGAATTACGGAGAAGGGTATCGGAAACGGTATCTCCATCGTGTTGGTTATCAACATTTTGTCGAGAATCCCTCAGGATATTTACAGCCTGTTTGAGCAGTTTGTATTCGGTAAGGCTCCGGCAACGGCAATTCTCGCAGCTTTGATTATTTTTGCAATTATTGTGGGAATGGTAGTTCTTGTAATCATTCTCAATGACGGAACCCGCAAGATTCCTGTTCAGTATGCGAAAAAGGTTCAGGGTAGAAAGATGGTTGGCGGTCAGACCTCCAGCATCCCTCTGAAGGTAAATACCTCCGGAGTTATCCCTATTATCTTCGCACAGTCTATTTTGCAGTTCCCCATTATCATTTGCTCTTTTGCAAATTATAATGGTACCGGATTCTGGAGAGAGGTTTTAAACACTCTGAATTCCGGCAACTGGTGTAAACCCAGCCAGCCTGTTTATTCTATCGGATTGCTGATTTACATTTTAATGATTGTATTTTTTGCATATTTCTATACATCCATTACCTTCAATCCTTTGATGATTGCAGATAATATGAAGAAACAGGGTGGATTTATTCCCGGTATCAGACCCGGAAAGCCTACCAGCGATTATCTGAACAAGGTGCTGAACTACATCGTATTTATCGGAGCAATCGGACTGATTATCGTGTCCGTAATTCCTTTCATCTTCAATGGTGTGTTCGGTGCAAGCGTATCCTTCGGCGGTACGAGCCTTATCATTATCGTCAGCGTTGTGCTGGAGACCATGAAACAGGTAGAATCCCAGATGCTGGTTCGCAATTACAAAGGCTTCTTGGAAGCATAACAGACATTACACAAAATTCAGTAACCGGATGATGAAAGTCGTCCGGTTATTGTTGTTAAGAGAGGTTATTCATGCGTAAAGTACAATCTTTGCATTTTATTCATATATTTGCCATCGCCTTTCTGCTGTTGGCGGGAGTGTTTTTTATCGGAACGCAGAAGCCTTATCAGAAGGTTGTGGAGGAAGAAAAACTGTCGGACGTGTGTTTTTCCTTTTTGCAGGAGGGAGAATATGCGCTGGAGATTACCTTTGAGGGTTCCCCGGCAGGAAACTCCATTGTGGTTTATTCCGATGAGACAGTCGGTTCGGACAATCAAGCCGGCGTGGAGTTTGCAAGGCAGGAAATCAAAGAGGGCGCCGGAGTGGTCGGTATTGCCTTTCGTCTGGAACAGGGAACGCACAATGTACGGGTTGTGCAGGAATTACAGCCTGAGGGCTGCCGTTTTACCAATGTCATGCTCCAGAGCGTCCGTATGAGCAACCGTGACGGATATTTTCTTGGTTTTCTCTGCCTGTTTGGGGCTGCAGCGGTAGCGGTGCTGGGGCTTTTTGTGCCGTTTGAAAAGTACCGCAATGCTTTACTCTTTTTTGCCATGGGAATTGCGGCAGGCATACCGTTTCTCTCCGACACGCTCTGTGCGGGGGATGATTTGCTTTATCATATCACAAGACTGGAGGGAGTGTATCAGGCGCTGAGAAGCGGTGATTTTCCGGTGAGAATCAATCCCTTACAGTCGGCCGGGTTTGGCAATCTTTCCGCAACCATGTATCCGCAGTTGTTTTTGTATCCGGCGGCGCTGCTTCGGTTCGCCGGGGTATCCGCCATGCTGTGCTATAAACTTCTGGTAGTTGGTATGAATATTGCCGCCGCTGCCATTTCCTATCACAGCATAAAAGGAATTACCGGAAATGCCAAAATGGGCTATGCCATGAGTTTTCTATATACCTTTGCCATTTACCGGCTGACCAACATCTATTTCCGGGCGGCGCTGGGAGAAAGCCTCGCCATGGTGTTCCTTCCGCTGGTGGTATGGGGAATTTACGAGGTTTTGTACGGGGAAAAGAAAAAGTGGTATCTGCTTGTGCTGGGAATTACCGGCGTGTTGCAGTCCCATGTGCTGTCCTTTGAGCTATGTATCTTGTTCCTGATACCGGAAGGACTGTTCTGGCTGTGCTTTGTACGAAAGAAGGAGTGGAAGAGACTGCTTTCTTTATTAAAAGCCACAGTTCTTACAATCTTTGTCAATGCCTCATTTCTACTTCCGTTTCTGTATTATGCGGGAGAGGATTTTCAGGTCTTTCATATGGAAAGTGAAGTGCCGCAGAGCGGTGTGTACTTAAGCCAGATGTTCCAGCTTTTTGTCCCGGTATTGGGCAAAAATCTGTTACAGGGAACCACGCAGGGCGAAATGCCCCTCTCCGTGGGAGCCGTGCTTGGAGCGGGAGCGGTTTTGTTTTGCGTTACACTGGTTCGTGGGAAGAAAAATGCGTGCGAAGGAATTGCAAGCGCGGAGGCGGCAGGCAAACATGGTCTGTGTTTCGCCGCATTATCGCTGTTACTGGCGTCATGGGCATGCCCGTGGGAAAAATTGCAGGAGCTTCCCGTTTTTCATACACTGGCGGTGTCCATACAGTTTGCATGGCGTTTCTTGGGACCGGCTACCGTATTTCTGTGCATCGTGTCCGCTATCGGACTGGTGCGGTTTGTATCGGAGAGAAAGCAGTACCGGTGGCTGTACGGCGCGGTGGCGGTTGTGCTGCTCTGCTCTGTCGGCTACTATTTTGACATGACCGCCCGGCAGGTGCCCCAGACCGCCGATAAAATGGAACTGGAAGGCAGTATGTATTCCGACGGAATGTATATGTACTGGGAGGGCGACTCTTTTCAGGCACTCCAGTTAAATTATAAATTGGAGGACGCTTTTATCAAAACGTCGGGGACATCCGAGGTACAGATTGCCGATTACAAAAAGAAAGGCAGCCGGATTCAGGTAATGGTGACGGAGGCAGGAAATCCGGAGGAGTATCTGGTATTCCCGTTGTACTATTACCCGGGGTATGAAATCCGCATGGACGGAGAAAAGGTGGAAGCTGTAAACGTCGATACGCAGGTGGCATGCCGGATGCCCGAAAGCCCGTCGGAGGTTACGGTCCGGTTCGCGGGACTGCCTGTTTTTGCCGCAGCGGACATCATTTCCCTGCTGACGGTGGTTGGAATCGTGATATATAGGCTTCTTTTGAAACTTCATGTTGCAAAGAAGCCGCAAAAACGTTAAAATACAAATGTTAGACATATAAGAAAGGAATAGGTATCTATATGAAAATAATTATGTTAGGCGCTCCCGGTGCAGGGAAAGGAACACAGGCAAAGATGATTGCTGAGAAATACGGAATTCCTCATGTTTCCACAGGAGATATTTTCCGTGCCAATATTAAGAACGGCACAGAACTTGGCAAGGAAGCAAAGAAGTACATGGATCAGGGACTTTTGGTTCCGGATGAGCTGACCGTGAAAATTCTGCTCGACAGAGTTTCTCAGGATGACTGTGCAAACGGATATGTACTGGACGGATTCCCCAGAACCATTCCTCAGGCAGAGGTGCTTGACAAGGCACTGACCGAGATGGGCGACGCTATCGACTATGCAATCAATGTGGATGTTCCCGACGAGAATATCGTAAAGAGAATGTCCGGCAGACGTGCATGCCTTGCATGTGGCGCAACTTATCATACAGAGCATATTCCTCCGAAAAAAGAAGGTGTCTGCGACGTGTGCGGACAGGAACTTGTGCTGCGTGACGATGACAAGCCTGAGACTGTTTTGAACCGTCTGAAAGTATATCATGACCAGACCCAGCCTTTGATTGATTTCTATACGGCAAAGGGCGTATTGAAGTCCGTTGACGGAACTGTGGACATGAAAGATGTTTTTGATGCGATTGTTGCAATTCTCGGCTAATCCGGGATTGCATAAGGAAAGGAAGTAAGATTGTAAAATGGCAGTAACGGTAAAATCAGAACGTGAGATTAATTTGATGAGGGAATCCTGCAAGCTGCTTGCAGATGTGTTCCAAAATATGGAGAGAGCGGTACATCCGGGCATGTCCACCATGGATATTAATATTCTGGGAGACAAATTAATCCGGGCACATGGCTGCATTCCCAATTTCCTTCATTATAACGGATACCCGGCATCCATCTGTGTTTCCGTAAATGATGAAGTGGTACACGGAATTCCCCGAAAGGACCATATTTTGCAGGACGGCGATATTGTCAGCCTGGATGCAGGTCTGATTTACAAAGGATACCACTCTGATATGGCACGTACTGTGGGCGTTGGTAATATCAGCGAGGAGGCAAGACTCCTGATTGAAAGAACAAAGCAGAGCTTTTTTGACGGAATTAAAATGGCGAAAGCCGGAAATCACCTTTATGATATTTCCAATGCCATCGATGCTTCCATAAGTCCTTACGGATACGGCATTGTGCGTGATCTGGTAGGTCACGGAATCGGAACCAGTCTGCATGAGGATCCCCAAATTCCCAATTTTGCGCAGCGCAGACACGGAATCAAGCTGCAGGCAGGTATGACACTGGCGATTGAACCCATGATTAATATGGGAAGAGCGGATGTGGAATGGTTAGACGACGACTGGACGGTTGTAACGGAGGACGGTTCCCTCTCCGCACATTACGAGAACACGATTCTCATTACCGACGGAGAACCGGAAATTCTTACACTGTATTAATTTCGGATAGATTGGAACAAAAATATGACAGGACAATTTGCAACTTCCAAGGCGGGGCATGACAAAAATCAGATATATGTCATTGTGGCGGAAGAAGGGGATTTTGTGTATCTGTGCGACGGAAAGTTAAGGACAGTGGCAAAACCCAAGAAAAAGCGTTTAAAGCATATACAAATCATTCATCAGACAGTAGAGCAGCCGTTACTTGACGCTTTGCGTCATCAACAAAAGGTGATGGATGAGCAGATTAAGTTTGCGATAAAGCAGTATCGGCTGCAAAATCATAATTAAGTTGGAGGAAATATATGTCTAAAAGTGATGTAATTGAAATCGAAGGAACTGTTGTAGAAAAGCTGCCCAATACCATGTTCCGTGTGGAGCTGGAGAACGGACACCGCGTACTTGCAACCATCAGCGGTAAGCTGCGCCAGAACTTTATCCGTATTCTTCCCGGCGACAAGGTTACGCTGGAATTATCCCCCTACGATTTGAGCAAGGGACGTATTATCTGGAGAGATAAGTAAGAGAATTATAAAAAGACACGCGGTCACAGGGAGACTTTGAGGAATGGAGAGCAGAAAGAAAAGAATGTTACGCAGTGCAGAGTGGATTTTGTTTGCACTGATACTGTTGGTATATCCGCTGCGCCATATCCGGCGCGGAGTCGATTTGTGGGATGGCGGTTATAATTATGCAAATTTTCGCTACAGCGGTCTTACTTTCATGGATTCCATGTGGTATTTTGCCACATGGGCAGCCAATGGAGTGGGAAGCCTTTTTTCAGCGTTACCCTTCGGGGATACCTGCATCGGAATGAACGTCTATACCGGACTGGTCATCAGTGCCATGTCCATTACGGCGTTCTTTTTCTGTGTCCGGAAATTGAAGATGCCGGCGTGGATGGTATTTCTGGCGGAAATCGTGGCAATGAGCATGTGCTGGGCACCCTCCGCCATGCTGTACAGCTACCTGACCTATGCCTTTTTGCTGGCGGGAACGATTCTTTTGTATCTCGGTCTTTGGCGGGATAAAAACAGTTACCTGATAGTGGCAGGAGTGATTCTGGGACTCAATGTGGGAAACCGCTTTTCCAATCTGGTACAGACCGGATTGATTCTGGCAGTGTGGCTCTATGGGATTCTCGACAAAAAGAAATTCCGCAGGGTATTACAACAGACAGGCTTCTGCGCCCTTGGATATGTGGGGGCACTGGCGGTATTCTTGGGCATCATGGCATTAAAATACGGCTTGTCCGACTATGTGGAGGGAATTCTGCGACTGTTTCAGATGACGGAACACGCGGACGACTACACACCGGGGCGGATGCTCCTTGGCATGGTGTGGGCTTACTATGACTGCACTTATTTTCTGAAACGGCTGGCGGTGGCACTTGGTGTGGCGCTTTTGGCATGCGTTATCCTGCCGAAAAGCTGGCGGATTGCCAAAAAAATCATGACCGTACTCGCCATGGCTGGGCTGTGCGTATGGCTGATAAACAACCGCTTTTATTCTCAGGACTATGCGGCGTACACTTCGGTGTATTACCCCAGCGTGACCGTGCTTACCCTGACACTTTGCCTTTCCTTTTACCGGTTGGTGGACAAGCAGGCGCAAAAAGAAAACAAACTGTTGGGAATCCTGTTGATTCTCACCATACTGATAACCTCCCTCGGAGGCAACAATGCCATTTATTCCAGTATCAACAATCTGTTTCTGGTGCTTCCCGGATTTTTCTGGATGGTGTGGTGCCTGTGGCGTGAGAAAAAGCACATTCTTGCCTTTCCTTTTCAGTGCATTCTGCTTGTGCCGGTATTGTTTCTGACCGTACAAAGCATTCCTTTCGGACAGGGCTTTGTCTATGAGGAAGCAGCCGGAGGAAGAAATCTGACGGCGGTTGTGGAGGAGGTGCCTGTTTTAAGGGGAATGAAGACGTCCCCCGAAAAAGCAGCCGCATTGACGCAGTTGTATCAGTATTTACAGCAGAATCACTTAGGTGATAAGAAATGTATCTTATACGGACAGATTCCGGGGATTGCCTACTATATGGAGTTAGAGCCTGCCCTGAATATCTGGAGTGACCTCCGTTCCTATGATTATAAGGTGATGGAGCAGGATTTGAACCGTGTGGAGGACAGACCGCTGATTATTCTCACCGCGGAATGTGCCGGATATGTCACGGACGGAAACGGAGAGGGCTTGTTCTGGGACAGCACGGCGGAGGATAAAATGAAACTCCTTTGTACTTATATAGAAGAAAACGGGTACGAGTTGACCTACACCAATGAAAAGTTTGCGGTCTATGAATAGAGATGCATGATGGGCGCGGCATCAAAAGATACCTGAATGGGTCTGAAACGAATTCTGATTTGAAAAATTTTATGTGAGTGAAAATGTTCACAAAAAATTTACAAATATATGGCAAAATGGCTTGCAATCGGCAGATTGCCATGCTATAATATGAAACGGTCTTTTTTGAAAGGAGGGTTTAACGTGAAGGTTAGATCATCAGTAAAACCAATTTGCGAGAAATGCAAAATCATCAAGAGAAAAGGACGCATCAGAGTAATCTGTGAGAATCCGAAACACAAACAGAGACAGGGATAATCACCGCTTGGTTGTAAAATCAAGGCAGTGAGTTCTTGTCCCGTTATTATGTGCGGCTGAACCGGTCATCCACGGATGTACCGATTATCATAATATAGGATAGAGCTTACGGGAGATTACTTGTTGATACCATGGCATATTCGCCGTGGAAAGATCGGATTGTGTCCGATTGGGTGAAAGCCCCAATCAACCTGGTAACAAAACGGCGCACAAATTAACAGACCAAACGTGCGCACGCGTGCAGCGCAAGAGCAGTGCTGCAAAAACGCAGAAAATGGAGGAAACGTAAATGGCTCGTATCGCAGGTGTTGACTTACCTAGAGAGAAACGTATTGAAATCGGTTTGACCTATATCTATGGCATTGGCAGACCTACTGCTGATAAGTTATTGGCAGAGGCAGGAGTAAATCCTGATACCAGAGTCAGAGATATTACCGATGACGAGGTAAAAAAGATTAGTGATGCTATCGAAAAACTTGGTGTTATGGTAGAGGGTGACCTCAGAAGAGAAATCGCCCTGAACATCAAGAGATTACAGGAAATCGGATGCTATCGTGGTATTCGTCACCGTAAGGGACTTCCTGTTCGTGGTCAGAAGACCAAGACCAACGCAAGAACCCGTAAGGGACCTAAGCGTACAGTGGCAAATAAGAAGAAGTAATAAGTGATGATTCACAAAAGTAACTGTAATTAGAATGAGAAAGTAGGTTAGTTTAAAATGGCAAAGAAAGTTGCAAAGAAAGTAACAAAAAAGCGTGTCAGAAAAAACGTTGAACGCGGACAGGCACATATTCAGTCTTCTTTCAATAACACAATCGTAACATTGACAGATACTGAGGGTAATGCTCTTAGCTGGGCAAGTGCCGGTGGTCTTGGTTTTAGAGGTTCAAGGAAATCTACTCCATATGCTGCACAGATGGCGGCTGAAACAGCTACAAAGGCTGCTTTGGTACATGGACTGAAATCCGTTGACGTATTTGTAAAGGGTCCCGGTTCGGGACGTGAAGCAGCAATCAGAGCACTCTCTGCTGCAGGACTTGAGGTTGTTAGTATCTGTGATGTAACTCCGGTTCCTCACAACGGATGCCGTCCTCCCAAGCGTCGAAGAGTTTAGTGTTTTGTAACCCGTTGGACGAAAGCATTTTATGCTGTAAACAACTGACAATGATTTGAATCAAGGTTAAATTAAAGAAGGGAATAAAAGAAAATGGCAGTAAATCGCGTACCCGTACTGAAAAGATGTAGAGCTCTCGGTCTTGAGCCTTCCTATTTGGGATATGACAAGAAATCCAACAGAACTTCTGCAAGAGCAGGAAAGAAAGTAAGTGAGTATGGTCTCCAGTTGAGAGAGAAGCAGAAAGCTAAATTCATCTATGGTGTGTTGGAGAAGCCTTTCAGAAATTATTATGAGAAGGCTGATAGAATGAAGGGAATGACCGGTGAGAACCTGATGGTTATGCTGGAGAGCAGACTGGACAACGTAGTGTTCAGAATGGGCTTTGCAAGAACCAGAAGAGAAGCAAGACAGGTTGTTGACCACAAGCACGTTTTAGTAAACGGCAAGGTAGTAAATATTCCTTCTTACTTAATTAAAGCAGGAGATGTTATCGAAATCAAAGAGAAGGCTAAGTCCTTACAGAGATATAAAGATATCATCGAAGTAACCGGTGGCAGACTGGTACCCGAGTGGATGGATGTTGATATCGAGAACTTTAAGGGAACCGTTAAGAATCTTCCTACCAGAGAGATGATTGATGTTCCTGTTGACGAGATGCTTATCGTCGAGTTGTACTCCAAATAAGCCCTATAAGACTCAGGCACCACTATCTGGTGCCTTAGAGTCTCTTATCAATAACATTCGTAAAGGAGGGTATTTACAGTGTTTGATTTTGAAAGACCTAATATTGAGGTTGCTGAGATTTCAGAAGACAAAAAGTACGGCAAATTCGTAGTAGAACCTTTGGAAAGAGGTTACGGAATTACTCTTGGTAACTCTTTGAGAAGAATTATGCTTTCCTCTCTTCCCGGCGCAGCAGTAAGTCAGGTTAAGATTGAAGGCGTTTTACATGAATTCAGTTCTATTCCGGGCGTAAAAGAAGATGTGACAGAGATTATCATGAACATCAAGAGCTTGGCAATTAAGAACAACAGTGATACCAATGAAGCCAAGACCGCATACATTGAGTTTGAGGGCGAAGGTGTTGTACACGCTTCCGATATTCAGGCTGATCAGGACATTGAAATCCTGAATCCCGATTTGGTAATTGCTACTCTGAGTGGCAAGGATACCAAACTTTACATGGAACTGACCATTACAAGAGGCCGTGGATATGTCAGCGCTGACAGAAACAAACACGAGGACTTACCGATTGGCGTAATCGCTATTGACTCTATTTACACACCTGTAGAGAGAGTTAACGTTACGATTGAAAATACCCGTGTGGGTCAGATTACCGATTTTGATAAGCTCACCCTGGATGTATTTACAAACGGAACTCTGGTTCCTGATGAAGCAGTCAGTCTGGCTGCAAAGGTTCTCAGCGAGCACCTGAGCCTTTTCATCGACCTCTCTGAGAATGCAAAGACAGCAGAGGTTATGGTTGAGAAGGAAGACGACGAGAAGGAGAAAGTTCTTGAGATGAGTATCGATGAACTGGAGCTTTCCGTTCGTTCTTACAACTGCTTGAAGAGAGCAGGAATCAATACCGTAGAGGAACTGACCAACAGAACCTCTGAGGATATGATGAAGGTTCGTAATCTGGGACGTAAGTCTTTAGAGGAAGTATTGGCGAAGTTAAAAGAACTGGGTCTGCAGTTGAATCCCAGCGACGAGAACTAAGTCAGTTTGTAACAGAAAGATTTTCCGTGTGTGGTAAAACCGATGAGTGCACACATGGTTCATCTCTAAATGGCAACAAACACATTCGGTGAGTAAGTCCAAAGAGCGTGGCCGGATGTACCATGAATGGAGAAAGGAAAATAAAATCATGGCAAAGTACAGAAAACTTGGCAGAACATCTGCACAGAGAAAAGCATTACTTAGAAATCAGGTAACCGCATTGTTAAACAATGGCAAGATTGTTACAACCGAAGCTAAGGCTAAGGAAGTAAGAAAGATTGCAGAAGGTCTGATTGCACTTTCCGTAAAAGAGAAAGATAACTTCGAGATGGTTAAAGTTACCGCTAAAGTTCCTGTAAAGGACAAAGACGGTAAGAGAGTAAAAGAAGTTGTTGACGGCAAGAAAGTTACCAAATTCGAGAGCGTTGAGAAAGAAATCAAGAAGGATCTTCCTTCCAGATTACATGCAAGACGTCAGATGATGAAGGTACTGTATCCCGTTGTATCTGTTCCTACAGAAGCAGCAGGAAAGAAGAGAAATACCAAGGAAGTTGATTTGGTTGCTAAGCTGTTTGATGAGTATGCACCTAAGTATGCAGACCGTAAGGGTGGTTACACCAGAATCGTAAAGATTGGCCAGCGTAAGGGTGATGCAGCTATGGAAGTTGTACTGGAGTTAGTATAATTCCCCCGATTTGACTTTAAATATGTATTTAAAATGAGGCTGATATGGCATTTGTCATATCAGCCTTATTTACTTTAATCTTGTTTCCATCATTTTTTTACGAAAATACTTGACTTGTCCCCGAAGGTCTATGGTATAATGATTCTGCTGGAGCAGAATCCAAGACGGCAGGAGCCGTCTTGCCGCCACTTTGTGGCGGATTATACGCAAGCCATGGCTCGAAAAGCAAATGTCCCTTCGGGACGCTTCCTTTTCTTCGCGCATGGTATAATGATTCTGATGACGCAGAATCCAAGACGGCAGGAGCCGCCTTGCCGCCACTTTGTGGCGGATTATACGCAAGCCATGGCTCGAAAAGCAAATGTCCCTTCGGGACGCTTCCTTTTC
>CAKRYI010000016.1 GCA_934426825.1 uncultured Acetatifactor sp.
TCGTTCAATCAATTATTTGCTACAAAAATCAGAAGCATTTCAATCAGTTCACCATGTCACTTTTATTTTGTGTTATAATGTGTTATCAGATTTTTTGGTCTCCACTGCCGCTTCGGTCGGCACAGAGCAGATGTCCACCGGACTTCTTGTGGTCTTCGCTTCGCTACGGTCGGTGCAAAGCGGACATCCACCGGATGTCCTGCACCCTTGTATTTGCCCTTATCAGAGTTCGTAAACACTGGTGGGACGATATAACACAAGGGAAACAATAAGGGAAAGCTCACCTGCGACGAATCCAGTGTTTTCAATGGTTCGCGGAGAATTTAATAACAAAATATAACAGTTATTAAATTTCTTAAAACAGGTGAAATCTCAATTGGAATTGACCGAGCTCTTTGAGAGAGGGATGCTTCTTGGATAGAGGAGAGATAATTATGAAAAAAGGGGGCAAAGGAAGAATTTCCGCAGTTTTTTGCCGGACTGCGGAAACGCTGCGATTCTCTTACGTTGATTGCAAACAGCATTGGCGCATTTTTCTCATTGTCCACTTTAGATGCAACACTTGTTGACAAGGCGTATCTTATTTCGCCTGTCGTGGAATTCCATAACGGCTTTTGCAAAACAAAGTGGTACGGAGTTGACTGTCATGCAGGGCGGAGAGCACTGGTTTCACACTGCTGAGCAGATGCGGTTTTTGGATGACTGGATTTTGAAATGATTACAAAAGAGGTGGCTGAGCATATGAAAAGGTACATCGCCTTGTTAAGAGGAATCAATATAAGCGGCAAAAATAAAGTGCCGATGGCAGAACTGCGGCAGGGTTTTGAAGAACTTGGGCTTACGGAGGTGAAAAGCCATCTGAACAGCGGTAATGTGATTTTTTCAAGCGGGGAAACGGATATAGCCAAACTCACAGGGCAGATTGAGGGAATGATACAAAACCGGTTTGGCATAGAGATTCCTGTTTTTATCATATCAAGGAAGAGTCTTGAGGACATTCTGCGCCATGCACCCGAATGGTGGGGAACCGACAATAAGGAGATTTATGATAATCTTATTTTTATCATGCCCCCTGCTGCCTTCGCAGATGTCTACCGGGAGATTGGTGAACCGAAAGAAGGGCTGGAACAAATACAGGAATATAAGGACACTGTATTCTGGTCCTTCAGCCGTAAGGATTATCAAAAAACAAACTGGTGGTCAAAGACGGCAAGCGCCAATATCAGCAGAAACTTGACAATCAGGACAGCAAATACGGTAAGAAGAATCATTGAAATGTAGGTCAATTTAACCTTATCATTGACAAAAATGAATCCCCTGTTAAGCAAAACTTTGTGCCGGACTTTCATGGAGAACCTATGAAAAAAGAAAAATCCCCCATAACTTATGAAACACGCTATAAGCATAAACTGAATATGTTGGAGCCGGGAACGGTCATGCTCAAATGGATTGGAGTTTTCCTGCCGGCAGGTGTTGTGCTGTGGCTGTTTGGAGTGAAAATTGCAGCCTGTGTGGTGCTTGGCGCAGCGGGAGCGCTTTTTTTGCTACTTCTGATTCTGCTCGCCGTTGAAGCACATCAGGACCGCGTCCTAAACGAAATTGCCTCACGGGAAAATAAGGAAGAGTGAGAACAGCGGCAAGACTGCCGGAACAGACAGAAGTGGGAATGACACCAAGACAACTAAAATAAGAATCATCATAGGAGGAAACGCAAATGTACGAACTGATACAGGTATCTGAACAGTGCTATTATATTCAAAGTCCCGCCAAAATCGGGCTTGTGCGGCTCAACGAGACAGATGTCTGCCTGATTGACAGCGGCAATGACAAGGACGCGGGGCGAAAGGTGCGGCAGCTCCTTGATAAGAACGGATGGCGGCTTACCGCTATTTACAATACCCACTCCAATGCAGACCATATCGGCGGTAATCAATATCTGCAAAAGCAGACCGGCTGCCATATTTATGCACCAGGAATTGAGTGTGATTTTACCCGTCATCCAGTGTTGGAACCGTCATTTCTGTACGGCGGATACCCGCCGAAGGAACTGCGGCACAAATTTCTGATAGCGCAGGATAGCAGCGCTGAGGAACTGACAGAGGACAAGCTGCCGGAAGGGTTTTCCATGATTCCGCTTCCCGGACATTTCTTTGATATGGTTGGGTTCCGTACTCCGGATGACGTGGTCTATCTGGCGGACTGCCTTTCCAGCCGGGAGACGCTTGACAAGTATCAGATTGGTTTTATCTATGACGTTGGTGCGTATTTGGACACCTTGGAAAAGGTTAAGACCATGCAGGCAGCTCTTTTTGTTCCGGCTCATGCAGAGGCGGTGGAGAGCATTGCACAACTGGCGCAGTACAACATTGACAAAGTAAACGAAATCGCTGAACATATCTTAGAACTGTGCAGCAGTCCCTTATGTTTTGAGCAGCTTCTGAAAAAACTCTTTGACGATTATGGTCTGACGATGACCTTTGAGCAGTATGTGCTTGTGGGAAGCACCGTGCGTTCCTATCTTGCGTGGCTGAAAGATACCGGACGAATCACGGCTGATTTTGACGGCAATATGTTGCTGTGGAGGACTTTTTCATAACAGGATATTCAAAATAGCAAAGAACGTCGAGAATAACTCTGCACAGTACGGTAGAATGTTACCTGTAAGGAGGCGAAAGAACATGAAAGAACAGGTAATGGCGGTTCAGCGGATGCAGGATTACATCGAAAAGAACCGGATGGAAGAGATTTGTCTGGCGGATATGACGCGCGCATCGCTGTTTTCTCCGTGGTATTCCTACCGGCTTTTTCGGGACTATCTGGGAGTGACACCCACAGAGTATATCCGAAAATACCGGCTCACGCAGGCGGCAAAGCAGCTACGGGAGGGAAATGTGCGTGTCTTGGATGTTGCTTACAATGCCGGTTTTTCCAATGTAGATACTTTTACGCGGGCATTTTACCGGGAGTTTGGTCTGAATCCCGGCGATTACATGAAACATCCTGTACCGTAACCCCGCAGACTGGCGCATACTGTGTGAGCAGTTCGGCATAGGTGATAAACAGGGCGCATCGGTCAAAAGCCTTTCCGGTGGTGAGCGACAACGGCTTTTTATCGTGCTGGCGCTGATTCCGCAGCCGGAGTTAGTGTTTCTTGATGAACTGACTACCGGACTGGACGCAAAGGCACGGCGCAGTGTCTGGAAAACGTTGGAATCGCTCAAGGAAAAAGGACTGACAATTTTCCTGACGTCGCATTTTATGGATGAAGTGGAAGCTCTGTGCGACGGAAATATGGGCGGATTAAGCGTGGGAGAAACGGGAGCACCCGGTTTCGATTTCGCAGAGGTAGGCTTTCGGGGGCTTGAAAGACGATGCCTCATTGCAAGCGGGTCAGTTTGCTGCAAAATTCGATTGTAAAAGTCATGAATCCAATCTATGTCCTGCTGGGAGCAGAGGTTTTCAGAAAAGGCACCTTGCGTATGAGCCAAATCATTTCGAATATGCCGCAAACGCTTTAGCTGTTCCAAATCGTTTCTCCAATTTGAAACCGTGCAAAACGGGGTGGTATTCATCTGAAACCGCAACTCCTTATAAAATGCTTGCATATTATTTTAACACAAAATCGAGAAATAGAAAATATCAGCTGGATATATTTCCCGTAAGATGGTAATATTTTAACAAAAAGAAGCCGGAAAAGGAGACGAGACCATGTGTACAGCAGCCATCTATCAGACCAAAGATTTCTATTTCGGAAGGACGTTGGATTACGAGTATTCCTACGGCGAGGAGATAACCATCACCCCGCGCAATTTTCCGTTTCCGTTCAGACATGTGGGCAGACAGGACAGGCATTTTGCCATGATAGGTATGGCGCATGTGACCGAAAATTATCCTTTGTATTATGAAGCGGTCAATGAGAAGGGCGTGGGCATGGCAGGACTGAATTTCGTGGGAAATGCCGTGTACGGACAAGTGCAACAGGGAAAGGACAATATTGCATCTTTTGAGTTTATTCCATGGATACTGGGGCAGTGCGCTTCCGTGAAAGAAGCAAGAGAAAGGCTTAAGTGCATACAGATTGTGGACACCCCCTTTAATCAGAAGTTTCCGCCGTCCCAGCTGCACTGGCTGATAGCCGATTCTGAGGAAGCCATTACCGTGGAGATGGTGGCAGAGGGACTGCGGGTTTACGACAATCCGGTGGGAGTTCTGACGAACAATCCGCCCTTTGATGTGCAGATGTTCCGGCTCAACCAGTATATGGGACTTTCCCCGAAACAGCCCCAAAACCGTTTCTCGGACAAGCTGGAACTGCACACATACAGCAGGGGAATGGGAGCACTGGGACTTCCGGGCGACTTGTCTTCCGAGTCCCGTTTTGCGCGTGTGGCATTCACCCGGTTAAATGCCGTTTCCGGGGCAGGCGAGGGGGAGAGCGTGAGCCAGTTTTTCCATATCCTCGGTTCGGTGGAGCAGCAGCGCGGGTGCTGTGAAGTCAGTGACGGCAAGTATGAAATTACCATTTATACGTCCTGCTGTAATGCTGACAAGGGAATTTATTACTATACTACCTATGAAAATCACCAGATTTCCGCAGTGAATATGCACCGTGAAAATCTGGACGGCGAAAATCTGATATGCTATCCGGTTTTGCAGGGGGAGCAAATCAGGTGGCAGAATTAACCGAGGAGATACGAACCGGGAAGGAGAGAGGATTGTGTACAAGATTATGCCATTGGAAAGCATCCGGGAGGCAGAACCTTACATGGATGCAAAGGTGCTGAAATATATTGATGAAAATCTGACGGAGAGTTTTGAAAGTTTTGAACACTTTGATTTGGTGGCATTTGACTGGTATGATGTGCAGGGGGAGAGCACGGACGATTTTAAAATGCTTATTTATTTAGATGAGGAGGATTTGTTCCTGTTTCATGAGGGAAAAGCTGCCGGAGAAAAGGCGGAAAGTGTTTTTGGGCAGCTTACGAAGGAAGAAAATCCGGACAACGAGAGGATTTTGTACCTGTTTTTTACAAAGCTGTTAAAAGGGGATATGAATTATCTCGATAATCTGGAGGCGGAGATAAGTGATGATGAGAGCCGGATACTTTCCGGAAAAAAATCGGAATACCTGTCCAGAATCACGGCGTGGAGGCAGGAACTGCTCCGCCTGAAAAAGTATTATGAGCAGTTAAATTCTATTTTTGACGAGATGGTAGTCAATGATAACGGTCTGCTCAGCAGAGACGGTTCCAGAAGAATGACGATTTTACGAAACCGCACAGACCGCTACTTAAGTCTGGTGGAAAGTCTGCAGGAGTCGGTGACACAGCTCAGGGAGGCATATCAGTCCCAGCTTGCCATTGAGCAGAACGAGTTGATGAAAATTTTCACGATTGTGACGGTTATCTTTCTGCCGCTGTCGCTTTTGGCAGGCTGGTACGGTATGAATTTCACAAATATGCCGGAACTGAAATGGCAGTACGGTTATCCCGCCGCCATTGTGGTCAGTGCGCTGATTGTCTTACTCCTGATATGGAAATTTAAGCGGAAAAAATGGTTATAATAGGCTGAAAACCCCGCTCTCCAGACGGATGCGGGAGATAGCGCAGTTCGGCAGTTTGATTTGCCAGAAATCTTTCAGGGGAATGTCCGCAATGGGATTTAAAATGCTGCGGTTTAAGGCACCGTGCGCCACAATCAGGACGTTGCGGTACTGATTTTCCAAAGGAAGTATCACCTGTTCCATAAATTCGCCGCTGCGGTTGTAGAGTTCCTGAAAAGATTCTGCACCTTCCGGCGCTTCGTAGTTTGCCGGATTTTTCAAAAAGTTATAGATAGGGTCGGACGGGTCTTTTTCCGCCTCCAAGAAATTGCAGCCCTCTTTGCAGCCAAAACTGATTTCCATCAGTCTCTTGTCCGGGGTAAGTGGAATCTGCCTGTCTCCTAAAATGATTTTGGCAGTTTCCACTGCACGGCATAAGGGGGAGCAGAAAGCAATATCAAAGGGAACCTCCTTTAATTTTGCTGCGGCATCCTGTGCCAGTTCGATTCCGTATTCATTCAAAGGAATGTCGGTCTGACCCTGAAAACGAAATTCTTTATTCCAATTTGTTTCTCCGTGACGTACCAGATAAATTTCCATAATTTTCTCTCCATATACCAAAACGCTGTATTTTCAATTTCAAACGATACTATTTTAACGAAATCCGGGACGCATTGCAAGTGCCTGAGCAGCAGAATATCTGCTCTGTTTTTATAGTAAACTACCCACTTGTTCGATTATTGAGTGGGTAGTTTGCTATTGACTTTCTACATAAAAAGCATATATGATATAGTAAAGTACCCCACCGATTAACAAACATGAGGCAATTAAACAGAGGTGCACGAATGCAGTGTGAAAACGATATAAAAAAGGTAAAAAAGATTTTTGACCGGCATCATTATGTAATGACTACTGCCGAACTGCTTGAGGCTAAGATTTATTATGCAGATATTAAACAACTTTTGGATGAAGGCTATATTGAAAGGATAAGGCGTGGCTATTATCATTGGATTGAAAACTGCGAAGCCAAAGAAATAGATGTCATAAATGCCTTGTTTCCGGATGCAGTTCTTTGTATGGAAACGGCTCTGTTCTACTACAAGTACAGTGACAGAAATCCTGCCGCGTGGAATTTTGCAATAGACAGAAATGTTTCAAAACTGCGAACAAACATAGAGTTTCCATTTATTAAAGCATATCGCGTGGAATCGGATTTGGTTACACTTGGCGAAACAACCGGCAAAATTGATTTTACGAAAGTGCGAATATATGACCGCGACAGGACAATATGTGATGTCCTTAAAAATATGAGCAAAATGGATAGAGAGATTTTCAACAAAGCAATACAGGGGTATGTTAATGACCCGAAAAAGAATATTCCCAACCTTATGATGTATGCTAAGAAACTGCGTGTGCAAAAAAAGGTGAAAGAATTGATTGGAGTGTGGCTGTAATGGCAGATAAGGCGGCTTCCGTTCTGGCAAAACTCAGAAATAAGGCAAAGGCTTCGGGCATCAGTTACCAACAATGCTTACAGCTTTTTGTACAGGAGGAATTTCTGAGAAAGTTATCAAAATCCGGGCATGAGGATACACTGATACTCAAGGGAGGACTGTTTATTTATACCCTAACCAATTTTGAAAGCAGAGTTACTATTGATGTTGATTTTCTGCTACGTGGATACCCTAATTCCATAGATGATATAAGAGATTTGATTGGTAAAATTATCGACACGCCTACAGGTAACGATTATATTGTAATGCGTGCAAAGGGATTTGAAGAAATTTCTCCACAAAGAAAATATCATGGTATCAGCACACAAATTAATCCCCCGTGCAGAAGAACGCACAATCAACACGCAGCTTCCCGATTTTGAAGCACCCATAATCAAAACTTATTCACTGGAAAGCAAGATAAAAGTGGAAGCATGCAAACAATTAACAGCTACACCATAGTTTAAAGGATGGTATAGAACAGGACTGCTGCATACCGGGACTTAGGGGAAAAGCAGCACTCAATACAATACCCAAACAAGGAGGTCATTCCATGGATATAGACAGAATATTGAAACAGGTGGACAGGCTGTTTGAAGAAAACCGGGGCGAAGAAGCAGAGCAGTTGATGCAGGAAGCCATTGTGATGGCAATGCGGGAGCAGGACGAGGAAAGTCTGCTGGCTCTTTTAAATGAACTGATGGGGTATTACCGGGAGACCAGTCAGGTGGAAAATTCCTACGCCATGGCGGCACAGGCAATTTCACTGGCGCAGCGAATGGGACTGGAAGGTACGGTGCCATATGCCACCACCCTGTTGAATGTGGCGAACGCTTACCGTGCAGGCGGACGGCTGGAGGATTCCTTAAACTGTTATCTGGAAGTGCGGAGGATTTATGAACATACGCTGTCCCCGGACAGTATGCTTATGGCAAGTCTGGAGAATAATTTAAGTCTTTTATATCAGGAAATGGGTGACTTTGCCGAGGCGAAGGAATGTCTGCTCCGGGCACTGCCCATTGTGAAGGCAAAACAGGCTGATTTTGAGGTGGCTGTGACGTATGCCAATCTGGCGGGAACCTGCACCGGTCTGAATGAGACTGCTGAGGCGGGAGCCTATGCTATGGAGGCAATCAAGGTTTTTGAAGCCATCGGGGTGAAAGATGCGCACTACGGTGCTGCATTGTCGGCGTTGGGAACGTATTACTATCAGCAGGGAAAATACAAGACGGCGATGGAAGTTTTTGAACGTGCCATGGAAATTATGGAGGCAAACTTGGGCAAAAACGAGTATTATTATCGCCTGCGGGACAATATCGAAGCGTGCAGAAATGTTCTGGAGAGGCAGAAAAAAGCACAGGTGAAGCATACCTCCCCCGCACAGAAAGGGCTTGGGCTGTGCAGAAAATATTATGAGACGTACGGCAAACCCATGATAGAGAATCTGTTTGCGGATTATGCGGACAAGATAGCCGTGGGACTTGTGGGAGAAGGATCGGACTGTTTTGGCTATGATGATGAATGGTCCCAAGACCATGACTGGGGACCGGGATTCTGCCTGTGGGTGACGGAGGAAACCTACGCGCAAATCGGCGAGGCGTTGAAAACGGCATATGACAAACTCCCGGATGAATTTATGGGTTACCGCCGCACGGTTAGCGACAGAGGACGTGACAGGAGAGGAGTTATGACGATTTCCGCTTTTTATCACAGACTGCTTCTTGCCTCCGACTGGCAATCCATTGACTGGCAGCAGGTATCGGACGCTGCGCTGGCAGCAGCGGTAAACGGCGAGGTATTTCGTGATGACGAGGGCATATTCACGGCGTTTCGGATGAAACTGTTAGAGGGGTATCCGGAAAACATCCGGTATCTGAAGCTGGCGGACAGTGCGGCACGTTTTGCCCAGAACATGCAGTATAATTACGAAAGAATGTTAAAGCGCGGGGATTTCTTTACCGCAGCCATCCTGCTTTCGGACGGCATGAAGGAGGCAATGAAATTACAGCATTATATCGAGGGCAGATACCCTCTGCACGATAAATGGCTTTACCGCAGCCTGAAAGAGACGGAAAACGGGCAGGTGCTCTCTGCCATGTTGGAGGAACTGCAGACACTCGCCGGACAATGGGAACAGACCGGACTGTACATGGCGCAAAGCGGAGCAGCGCAGGCACCTGTACTTTCCCAAATCGAACTGATTGGCAAATTCCTTGTCTCGGAAATGTATGCGGAAAGTCTGATTAGTGACACGGAAACCTATCTGGATGCGCACACGGACGAACTGGTTCGCAAGTCGGTATTTGCGGCGCATGACAATGAGGCTTTGGCGGAAAAAATTGCGGAACTGGAGTTTGAAGCCTTTGACAAGGTGAAAAACGAGGGCGGCCGCGCGGACTGCCAGAATGACTGGGCAACCTTTTCCATCATGCGAAAGAGCCAGTACCTTACCTGGAACCGTCCCATGCTTTTGCAGTACCTCTATGATTTTGACAGGGAGTATCGCAGAGGGCACAATCTGATTGAGGAAAAGTACGGGAGAATGATGGAAAGCACAGCGCCGGAGGAGTATGCGGCAATCAGGCAGTATTTCCCTGAACTGTCACCGGAGAAAAAGGCGGTGATTGAACAGATTGTGGAGATACAGGTGGCATGGATGGAGGAGTTTGCAGCGAAATATCCCTGCCTTGCCGATAACGCCAGAAGCGTGCGGAGTGCGGAGGACAACCGGTTCAACACTTCCTACGAAACCTATCTTCGGGGAGAAATCAGCACCTATTCGGATAAAATGCTGGAATTATATGGAAGATATGTGGTGGAATATGCCGCCGAAAACCGGAATCTTGCCTTTGAGATTATGGGAAACAGCGTGCGGCTGTACGGATATAAAAATTTAGACGAGGCAGAACGTTTTTTGGAGCGGTAGAAAAGGACGCATAAAATTTACAAACCGGCACACACTAACGGTATCTTGCAGAGAGAAAAAGGTGAGATAAAGGAGTGTGCGTGATGGATGTAAACGGATTGTCCACTGCGGGAGTACCGCTCACAGGACTTCCCATGGGATTCGGCATGGCGCTTGCCATGAACGAGGCAGCCATGAGAGGCTATGCGGGCCTGTCGGAGACGGAGAGGGAACACATTATTTTGAAATGCAAGGATGCGCAGTCCAAGGAAGAAATGCAGCGGATTGTGGATTCGCTTGTTCCGGACGGAAATATGAATACCTTGTATGAGCACAGAGACGATACGGCGGAGGGTTAATACCATCCGCCGTCTATTGTTATAATCTGACCGGTCATGTAAGAGGGGGCATTGGCAAGCTGGAGTGCCAGCGCGGCAACCTCCTTGGTATTTCCAAGACGGTCTGCGGGAATTTCCGCGCGAAGGGCTTCCAAATCCTCTGCGGAAAAGCAGGCATTCATGGAAGTATCAATGACGCCACAGGCAATGGCGTTGACCTGAATGTTGCTGGGCGCTAATTCTTTTGCAAGAGCTTTGGTAAAAGAATTGACGCCGCCCTTGGAGGCGGAATAAGCGACCTCCATGGAAGCTCCCACATTGCCCCAGACGGAGGAAATGTTTATGATTCTGCCGGCGTGGCGCTTTAGCATCAGCGGAATTGCCGGTTTTGAGGTATAAAACAGGGAATCCAGATTTACGGACATTATCCGCCGCCAGTCCTCCACAGACATATCGGTCAAAAGTCCGATATAAGAAATTCCCGCATTATTGACAAGGATGTCCAGATGGGAAATGTCCCGGTAGACCTGTTCCACATCAGCAGGATTGCCCATATCCGCCAAGACGGCGCGGCATTGTATGTCATACTTTTTCGTAAGCTGACTGCAAAGTGCGGAGAGTTCAGGCAGAGTCTTACTGCAGGTGAGAACCAAATCATAGCCGTCGGAGGCAAATGCTTCGGCAATGGCTTTTCCGATACCGCGGGAGGCGCCGGTAATCAAAGCAAGCGGGCGGGTTGTATCCATATTGTTATGTCCTTTCTGTTTTTTTCTGTCTTTTATACTGTTTGTGGTTCCTTTTGCTTTTTAACTATCATACCATACCCCTGCCTTGTTTTTCCACCCAAAAACTGCTACACTGAATAAATCCGGTATATAGAATAGAAAATGGAGTAAGACGATGAAATACGATTTAATTATTATCGGCTCCGGTCCTGCGGGACTGTCAGCCGCCATATACGGTGTCCGCGCGGGACTGAATGTGCTGGTGCTTGAAAAAAACGCCATGAGCGGCGGACAGATACTCAACACCTACGAGGTGGACAACTATCCCGGACTTCCCGGTATCAGCGGTTTTGACATGGGAATGCAGTTTCGCACCCATGCGGACAAGCTGGGAGTCTGCTTTCAGACCGCAAAGGTGCAGTCCGTGACCGACAACGGAGAGACGAAAATCATCCATACACGGAAAGCAGACTACGAAGCCATCGCTGTGATTGTGGCAACCGGGGCGGAGCATGCCCTGCTGGGAGTTCCCGGCGAGGACACTTTTTCAGGCAGGGGCGTGTCCTACTGTGCCACCTGTGACGGCGCTTTCTATAAAGGAAAGACGGTGGCTGTCGTGGGCGGCGGCGATGTTGCGTTGGAGGATGCCATATATCTGGCAAAGACCTGCGAAAAAGTATACCTGATTCACAGAAGGGACGAACTGCGGGGAGCCGTCTCATTGCAGAAAATACTGAATGAGATTGAAAATGTGGAAATCCTTTACAGCCACAGCGTGACGGAAATCTGCGGACAGGAGGAAGTGAGCGCCGTGGCGGTGGAGAACCTTAAAACGGGGGAGAAAAAAGAGATTTCCCTGCAAGGCGTGTTTATCGCGGTGGGAATCCGCCCGGACACAACGCTGTTAAAAGATTTGACGGTGCTGGACGAAAACGGCTATGTTCCTGCGGGTGAGGACGGCGCTACCGACTGCCCCGGAATTTTTGTTGCGGGTGACATTCGTAAAAAGCCCCTCAGGCAGGTGGTGACTGCGGTGGCGGACGGCGCCAATGCGGCGGTCAGCGCAGCGGAATACTGCAACCGAAGCGCTGTTTTTACGAAATAATGCAAGTGTTTAAGATTTTTTAAAGAATACGAAAATATTTCAAAAGAAATTCACAAAAAAACTGTAACCGAAAAAGAACCAAAAATCTCTGAAATGCCCATAAAATCAAGGGTTCTGTGATTTTTGCCAAATTATTCCTACTGTTGACAAATGCGGGTGATGGTGATATATTTGTTAACAGATGTAATAATTTCGTAATAAATACCACAGAATAATGTGGACTTTGATAAATACTAAAGCAGGTTGGAGGTTATTATGGCTCGTGGTTCAGTAAAAATTGCAGCATGTGTATTGTCAGCTACACTGGCTTTTTCCGGATTTGGAATGACCGCAAATGCGGCTTCGGTTTCCACCGTGTTACCCAGCGGCGGAGTGGATTTACTGCTGACAAAGGGAAATCAGTTGGAAAACGTTGCTTCTAATATAGATACATCCAGACAGCAGATTGAAACCATTATGGATTTGGTAGTAAGCAAACCTGAGGAGGAAGTTGCCGCAGAGCCTTCCGAGGAAGACCTTTTCCGCAATCTTGTTATCGCACAGGTTAACAATTATGTAAATGTCAGAAGTATTCCCAGCGAGGAAGGCGAGATTGTCGGTAAGCTGTATAACAATTCCGTCGGAACCTTTCAGGGAGAGGAAAACGGCTGGTATCAGATTACGTCCGGTACCGTGACCGGTTATGTAAAAGGTGAATACTGTGTGACCGGTGAGGCGGCAGTGGAACTTGCAAAGCAGGTCGGCACCAGAATCGCAACTGTTACAACGACAACATTGTTTGTAAGAACAGAGCCCACTACGGAGTCCTCCGTTCTCGGCATGGTTCCCATCGAGGATGAACTGGTGGTAACCGAGGAGACCGACGGCTGGGTTAAGGTAGATATTGAGGAAGGTATCGGCTGGGTATCCACCGATTATGTCACCCTTCATTCCGAATTCGTTCAGGCAGAGTCCAAGGCAGAAGAGGAAGCCCGTCTTGCCAAGGAAGAGGCTGAGAGAAAGAAAGCCCGCGAGGCTGCAGCCGCAAAGGCAGCGAAAACCAAAAAGAACACCAACACTTCTTCCGAATCCGCACCGGTTGTTACGGCGGCGTCCGGAGAGGGAAGTGAAATGGGCAAGGCAGTTATCGATTACGCACTGCAGTTTGTCGGCAACCCCTATGTATATGGCGGAAGCAGTCTGACAAACGGTACGGACTGTTCCGGATTCGTCATGAGCGTATATGCAAACTTTGGAGTAAGTTTACCTCACTCCTCCGCAGCAGACCGCAGTCAGGGTGCTGCCGTTGACGGCCTGGCAAATGCACAGCCCGGTGATATTGTATGCTACTCCGGTCATGTGGCACTGTATGTCGGTGACGGACAGATTGTTCATGCGTCCACCAAGAACACCGGTATCATTGTTTCCAGAGCAGATTACAAAAAGGTTCTGGCAGTCAGAAGAATTTTCTAATCACAGAGTTGCGAATTGCAGAGCTGCAAATGACAAAGCTGCGAATGATAGAGTTTCTGAAATAAAATGAAAGATAAGTCCTGCATCTTACTCCGGAATACTTCCGAAAGAACAGATGCAGGATTTTTTTGCGTCTGCACGGCGGCATGGTTTTCGGCTTTTTGTTTAAGTAATTGTGCAATTTGTCGAAATATTATAATTCCCCCGAAAGTACCATTGATTTTCGCCAACTGTGCAACTTGTACAAAATTCATAAAATGAACGTAAAACCGTTGAATACAAGGCAAAAAACAAGCGAAAGTTATCCACAGCAAAAATGGCGCAAATTCGCATAAAAGGCAGTTATACACTGAGTTATGCACATTATCCACAAGTTTAATGGGAAATGAAATGACATTTGAGTCGTATTTTTAGGGAACGGATGTTTTGTGAAGTTGTAATAAAAATCGAATTTCAGAAATAAATGTCGAAAAAACGGTTGACAGACAGAATGTCAAATAGATGTAAAAAATTGGTTAAATTGTTGCAAAAAGCTGTGGTTTCATGTTATAATGCAAATACAATAAATACTGAAAGGGATGATCAGCATGAAGTTTATTATTGTAGGCAGGAACATCGAAGTAACCCCCGGATTAAGAGCAGCAGTGGAAGAGAAGATTGGCAAACTTGGAAAGTATTTTAATCCGGATACCGAAGTACATGTAACCTTGAGCGTTGAGAAGGAGCGCCAGAAGATAGAGGTTACCATTCCCGTGAAAGGAAGCATTATCCGTTCTGAGCAGGTCAGCAACGATATGTATGTATCCATTGATTTGGTGGAAGAGATTATTGAGCGTCAGCTCAAGAAATACAAGAACAAAATTGTGGACAAGCAGCAGGCTGCAGCGAATTTCAGCAAGGCATATGTAGAGAACGACTATATGGATGATGAGGAAGTTAAGATTGTCCGTACCAAGAAGTTTGACATTAAGCCCATGTATCCGGAAGATGCCTGCATCCAGATGGAACTTTTGGGACACAATTTCTTCGTATTCCACAACGCAGAGACCAATCAGGTGAATGTGGTATACAAGAGAAAAGGCGATACCTACGGACTGATTGAGCCGGAAGATTGAGAATAGTTTTTAAATGATTTTCATAAGATGTACGGAATTTATGATTTGGTGGCGATATGCAGCAATTCAAATTCCGTACATCTTTTTTTCATGCTTTTTCCGGCTCCGGGTTTCTCCCCAAAATCCGAAAAGCTATTTTAGTGGAACTGGTGCTGCTTGCGGGAGTGCTTACCCTTGGAATGAGGGAACAGCAGGCGGTGACGGTGGAATCCTCGTCCACGGGGCAGAACTATATCAAGTGGGTGGACTTTACGGTGTCCTACGAGGCGCTGTGCCGTGCCTATGACTGGGATGTGGACACCCACGGCACGGAGCATGAGGTTAACTGGATTGACCTTTTGGCGTATACGGCGGCGCGTACCGGAGGCGAGTTTGACAAAAAGGCGTTGGACATTTTGGATGACACGGCAAAACAACTGTCCGACGGGGAGACCACGATAGAAAAACTGACCGGTGATATGATATATTTTACCTATTACAAAGAGGCATACACTGCCGCATTGGGCGGACTTGTGGGGGAGTACGAGGCGGAGGAGACGGATGAAAACGGCAACGTGCGCTATTGCACCAGATACGGGCTGAAAGCCTATTTTCCGTTAGCGAGGGGATTTGATTACTCCCACTATGACGATTTCGGCGTCGGGAGAAGCTATGGGTATAAGAGAAGGCATTTGGGACACGACATGATGGGACTTGTGGGAACTCCTGTGATGGCGGTGGAATCCGGGTACGTGGAGGCTCTCGGCTGGAACCAGTACGGCGGCTGGCGTATCGGCATCCGCAGCTTTGACGGCAAACGCTACTACTATTATGCGCACCTCAGACAGAACTACCCCTATGCGGAGCATTTGGAGGAGGGCAGTGTTGTCACGGCGGGAGATGTCATCGGCTACATGGGGCATACAGGTTATTCCACCAAGGAGAATGTGAACAATATCGAAGTCACCCACCTGCACTGGGGGCTGGAACTTATTTTTAACGAAGCGCAGAAGGAAAGTGACAACGAAATCTGGATTGACGTCTATCCTCTGACACGTTTTTTGGCGAAGCATACACAGGCGGCACAAAAGGTGGAAGGGACGAAAGAATGGGTGCGTACCACGGGGATAAAAGACCCGGAGGTGGAGAAGTATTGTGAGGAAAAATCCTCGCGGTAACAGCCTTGTTATTTTTTTATCAGGTTTTACATAAAATTCATTGCAAAAGATTCTTACCTATGTTAAACTTAAGAAAGTCAGTAATGATAAAAAAATAACAATCTATTCACCATCAATTTACAAAATTATCATTGGAGGAAAAACAAATGGCAAAGAAAGTTGTATTAGCAGGCGCTTGCCGTACCGCCATCGGAACGATGGGTGGTTCACTCAGCACTACACCCGCAGCAGAGCTGGGTGCTATCGTAATTAAGGAAGCATTGAAGAGAGCAGGCGTTGCTCCTGAAGCAGTGGATCAGGTTTACATGGGCTGCGTAATTCAGGCAGGACAGGGACAGAACGTTGCACGTCAGGCTTCCATCAAGGCAGGACTTCCTATCGAAGTACCCGCTGTTACCATGAACGTGGTATGTGGTTCCGGTCTGAACTGTGTAAATCAGGCAGCACAGATGATTATGGCAGGAGATGCAGACATCGTTGTTGCAGGTGGTATGGAGAACATGTCCATGGCTCCTTATGCAATTCCTCAGGGCCGTTACGGTTATCGTATGGGCAATGCAACCATGGTTGATACCATGATTAAAGATGCTTTGTGGGACGCTTTCAATGATTATCATATGATTAAGACCGCAGACAATATCTGCGAGGAGTGGGGGCTTACCCGTGAAGAGCTGGATGAGTTCGCACTTAAGAGCCAGCTGAAGGCTGAGGAAGCTCAGAAGAACGGCGCATTCAAGGCAGAAATCGTTCCGGTTGAAGTTAAGAAAAAGAAAGAGACCGTTATTTTCGATACCGACGAAGGTCCTCGTCACGGTTCTACTATCGAAGGTCTTGCAAAACTGCGCGCTATCAACCCCGGCGGATTTGTTACCGCAGGTAACGCTTCCGGTATCAACGACGGCGCTGCAGCAATCGTTGTAATGAGCGAAGAGAAGGCTAAAGAGCTTGGCGTTAAGCCTATGGCTACTTTCGTTGCAGGCGCTCTTGCAGGTGTTCGTCCTGAGGTTATGGGTATCGGACCTGTTGCATCTACCAAGAAAGTTATGGCAAAAGCAGGCATGAAGATTGAAGACTTCGATATTATCGAGGCTAACGAGGCATTCGCTGCACAGTCCGTAGCAGTAGGCAAGGACCTTGGCATTGATGTTGATAAGCAGCTGAACCCTAACGGCGGCGCAATCGCACTGGGACATCCCGTAGGTGCATCCGGATGCCGTATTTTGGTTACTCTGTTGCATGAGATGCAGGCAAGAGGCGCTAAGACCGGTCTTGCAACTCTGTGCATCGGCGGTGGTATGGGCTGCTCCACCATCGTTAAGATTGAAGATTAATCAATAAACATTCAAAAAGCGATAATCCGAGAAATCCGCAAAACGAGTTTCTCGGATTGCGCCTGTAATGGATTAGAAAAATGGAGGATTACCATGGAGTACATTTTATACGAACAGAAGGGTAGCTATGCCATCATCACCATCAATCGTGAGAAGGCACTGAATGCTCTGAATTCTCAGGTGCTGGACGAGCTGAACCAGACTCTTGATCAGGTGAATCTGGATGAGGTAAGAGCACTGATTCTGACTGGTGCAGGTCAGAAATCTTTCGTGGCAGGTGCGGACATCGGCGAGATGAGCACACTGACCAAGGCAGAGGGAGAGGCTTTCGGCAAGAAAGGAAACGATGTTTTCCGCAAGCTGGAGACATTCCCCATTCCCGTAATCGCTGCAGTAAACGGTTTTGCACTCGGCGGCGGATGCGAGATTTCCATGAGCTGTGACATCAGAATCTGTTCCGACAACGCAGTATTCGGACAGCCTGAGGTTGGACTCGGAATCACCCCCGGATTCGGCGGAACCCAGAGACTGGCACGTCTGGTAGGTGCAGGCATGGCAAAACAGATGATTTACACCGCACGCAATATCAAGGCTGACGAGGCTTACAGAATCGGTCTTGTAAATGCAGTATATACGCAGGAAGAACTGCTTCCCGCAGCAGAGAAGATGGCAGCAGGCATTGCGAAGAATGCGCCTATTGCTGTCCGCAACTGCAAGAAAGCAATCAATGAAGGTTTGGACGCTGATATGGATGATGCAATCGTAATCGAGGAAAAGCTGTTTGGCGACTGCTTCGAGACCGAGGATCAGAAGTACGGCATGGCATTTTTCCTTGACAAAAACAAGGAAAAGGTAAAAGAGCCTTTCAAAAACAAGTAATCCACAAAAACAATATAAATTTAAGGAGGAACTTTCAATGAAAGTAGGTATTATTGGTGCAGGTACCATGGGTGCCGGAATTGCTCAGGCATTCGCTATGACAGACGGTTATGAAGTAGCTCTGTGCGATATTAAGCAGGAGTTTGCAGACGGCGGTAAGGCAAGAATCCTGAAAAACTTAAACTTCCTTGTTGGCAAGGAAAAGATTTCTCAGGAGAAGGCTGACGAAATCGCAGCTAAGATTACAACCGGTCTGAAAGATATTTGCGGAGACTGCGATCTGGTAATCGAGGTAGCTCCCGAAAATATGCAGATTAAGAAAACAACTTTCAAAGAGCTTCAGGACATTGTAAAACCTGAGTGCATCTTTGCTACCAATACTTCTTCCCTGTCCATCACCGAGATTGGTGCAGGCTTAGACAGACCTATGATTGGTATGCACTTCTTCAACCCTGCTGACAGAATGAAGCTGGTTGAGGTTATTGCAGGCGAGAATACTCCCGCAGAACTGGTTGAGAAGATTAAGGCTATCGCAGTAGAAATCGGCAAGACTCCTGTAGAAGTAAAGGAAGCTCCCGGATTCGTAGTAAACAGAATCCTGATTCCTATGATTAACGAAGCAATCGGTATCTACGCTGACGGTACTGCAAGCGTTGCAGATATTGACGAGGCTATGAAGTTAGGTGCAAATCATCCCATGGGACCTTTGGCTCTCGGTGATTTGGTAGGTCTGGACATCGTTCTGGCTATTATGGAAGTTATCCAGAATGAGACCGGCGATCCTAAGTATCGTCCTCATCCCCTTCTTAGAAAGATGGTTCGTGCCGGCAAGCTCGGAAGAAAGACCGGTAAGGGCTTCTATGACTATTCTAAATAAGTAATTGACAAACAAAATGGAGGAAATAAAATCATGGATTTTACTTTAAGCAAAGAACATGAAATGGCGCGTACTCTTTTCAAAGAGTTCGCAGAAAAAGAAGTAAAGCCTCTCGCTCAGGAGGTTGATGAGACTGAAGTATTCCCCAGAGGAACAGTTGAGAAAATGGCAAAGAACGGTTTCCTTGGTATTCCCGTTCCCAAGCAGTACGGCGGACAGGGTTGTGACCCTCTGACCTACGTTATGTGCGTTGAGGAGATGTCCAAGGTATGCGGTACCACAGGCGTTATCGTTTCCGCACACACCTCTCTGTGCTGTGATCCTATCCAGACATTCGGTACCGAAGAGCAGAAGCAGAAATACCTGATTCCCCTTGCAAAAGGTGAGAAGCTCGGTGCTTTCGGTCTGACCGAGCCCGGTGCAGGTACTGACGCTCAGGGACAGCAGACAAAGGCTGTTTTGGACGGCGACGAGTATGTACTCAACGGTTCCAAGATTTTCATTACCAACGGTAAGGAAGCTGACGTATATGTTATCTTCGCTGTAACCGGCGTAGTTGAGAAGCGCGGCAAGATGTTAAAAGAGATTTCCGCATTCATCGTTGAAAAAGGAACTCCCGGATTTACTTTCGGTACCAAAGAGAACAAGATGGGTATCCGTGGTTCATCCACCTACGAGTTGATTTTCACCGACTGCCGTATTCCCAAGGAGAACCTGCTTGGTAAATTAGGACAGGGCTTCAAGATTGCAATGCACACTCTGGATGGCGGACGTATCGGTATCGCTGCACAGGCACTCGGTCTTGCTGAGGGCGCTTTGGAGACAACCATTGCATACGTTCAGGAGAGAAAACAGTTCGGCAGAAGCATCGGCGCTTTCCAGAACACCCAGTTCCAGCTGGCAGACATGGCTACCAAGGTAGAGGCTGCTAAGATGTTAGTATACAAGGCTGCTATGAAGAAGGCTGAGTATGCAACCAACCCGAAGGTATCTTACTCTGTAGAAGCTGCTATGGCAAAACTGTACGCAGCAGAGGTAGCTATGGAAGTTACTACCAAGGCTGTTCAGCTGCACGGTGGTTACGGTTACATCAGAGAGTACGATGTAGAGCGTATGATGCGTGATGCTAAGATTACTGAGATTTACGAAGGTACCAGCGAGGTACAGAGAATGGTTATTTCCGCAAATCTGCTTAAATAATTCATACACAAAACTATAATAAGGAGTGAAAATACAATGAAAATCGTTGTTTGTATTAAACAGGTTCCCGATACCAAGGGCGGCGTTAAATTCAATCCCGACGGTACTCTGGACAGAGCAGCCATGATGACTATCATGAACCCCGATGACAAAGCAGGTCTGGAAGCAGCACTGAGATTGAAGGACCAGTACGGTGCAGAAGTTACCGTTATTACCATGGGTCTTCCCAAGGCAGAGGATGTTCTGCGTGAGGCAATGGCTATGGGCGCTGACAAGGGAATCCTTGTTACCGACCGTGTACTCGGCGGTGCAGATACATGGGCAACCAGCCAGACTCTGGCAGGTGCTCTCCGTAACCTTGATTATGACCTTATCATTACCGGTCGTCAGGCAATCGACGGCGATACCGCACAGGTAGGACCTCAGATTTCCGAGCACCTTGGAATCCCTGTAATCTCTTATGCACAGAAGATTCAGGTAGAAGGCGACAGCGTAATCGTAGAACGTCAGTTTGATGACAGATACCATGTCCTGAAAGCAAAAATGCCCTGCCTGATTACTGCTTTGGCAGAGTTGAACGAGCCCCGTTATATGACTCCCGGCGGAATCTTTGATGCCTGCAAGGCAGAGATTACCGTATGGGGAAGAGCAGACCTTAAGGATGTAGAAGATTCCAACCTTGGTCTGAAAGGTTCACCTACCCAGATTGCTAAGGCTTCCGATAAGGTAAGAAAGGGTGCCGGCGAGAAGGTTACTCTGGATCCTGCAGAGGCTGTTGATTACATTGTTGGCAAACTGAAAGAGAAACATGTAATCTAATGCTCCTATTCAGAAAATCACATGGATACAGTCATATAATATATGGAGGAAAACACAATGAATTTAGAAGAATATAAGGGCGTATATGTCTTCGCACAGCAGGTAGACAACGTAATCAACGGTATTGCCCTCGAATTAATCGGTAAGGGAAAAGACCTTGCAGATGCTCTGGGAACCGAAGTAACTGCTGTATTGGTTGGTAGCGATGTAAAAGGTCTTGCTGATGAGCTGGCTGAGTACGGCGCTGACAAGGTTATCGTAGTAGATGACCCTGAACTGAAAGAGTACAGAACTGAGCCTTATGCACATGCACTGGCTTCCGTAATCAACAAATACAAACCTGAAATTTTCCTGGTTGGTGCAACTGCAATCGGACGTGATCTGGGTCCCCGCGTTTCCGCAAGAATCCACACCGGTCTGACCGCAGACTGTACACAGCTTGAAATCGGTGATTTCCCGATTAACCCGATTCCCGGCAAAGAGCAGAAGCACAATCAGTTGCTGATGACCCGTCCTGCATTCGGCGGTAACACCATCGCAACCATTGCCTGCCCTGATTTCCGTCCTCAGATGGCTACTGTTCGTCCCGGCGTTATGCAGAAGAGAGCAAGAGTAGCAGGCGCTAAGGCTAACGTAGAAGAGTTCAATCCCGGATTTACTCCCGACAACAAGTATGTTGAGATTCTCGACATCGTTAAGGCAGTATCCGATACCGTTGATATTATGGACGCTAAGATTCTGGTATCCGGCGGACGTGGTGTAGGAAGCGCTGAAAACTTCAAGCTGTTGGATGACCTCGCAGCAGTTCTCGGTGGTACCGTAAGTTGCTCCCGTGCAGTTGTAGATGCAGGCTGGAAGCCCAAGGATCTGCAGGTTGGACAGACCGGTAAAACCGTTCGTCCCAACGTATACTTTGCAATCGGTATCTCCGGTGCAATCCAGCACGTAGCTGGTATGGAGGAGTCCGACATTATCATCGCTATCAACAAGGATGAGACCGCTCCTATCTTCGATGTAGCTGATTACGGCATCGTTGGTGACTTGAACAAGATTCTGCCTGCTCTGACCGAGAGCTTAAAGGCAGAGATGGCTGCAAAGAACTAATTCTTTCCTGCGAAAGAGTGACAGAGAAATAATAGAACTGCCGTATTTCGATTTTATCGACAATACGGCAGTTTTTTTGCGAAAATACTTGACCTGCCCCCCATGGTATGTTGTATTATGGATATAAAAAGCAGATATTCAAAAGGAGGAGGTTTCTGTTTTATGAAGAAACGAGTATTAAGTCTGTTCATGGCATTTACGCTCTGTTTCTCCATGCAGCCCACAGTGGCGTTTGCAGGGGGAACGGGTGTTGTGACAGAACAGGAAGCACCAAGCGGTGAGAATACCACTGAGGTATTTACCGCAGACAGTATCAGTGGCGGCGACGTCAGCGGCGGGGACGCCGGCGTGCAGGATACAGAAAAGGATGCGACGCTGCAGGCTGTGCAGGCGCTTATCAATGCCCTGCCGGACGAAGTGACGGCGGAGAATGCGGACGAGCTTCAGGCACAGTTGATTGCCATTGATAAGGCACTGACGGAACTGAGCGAGGAGCAGATTGCGCAGCTGGATATGGCGCGCTGTGAAAGTATTTGCGCGGCTTTGACCGGGCTTGTGGCGGTGCAGGACGGCGAGCATAATCACCCTGTCTGTGGCTTGACGTGTACCCATATGGATGAGAACGGCAATCCGCTACATGAGGACGGTGTGACATGGACACCTATCAGTACCGGGGAGGAACTCCTCCAAAAACAATGGACAAAAGGAAACTACTATCTGACTCAAAACGTGGCACTGACGGAGGGCTGGGCTCCTGCAGACGGCACCGTCCTCTGTCTCAACGGGTATAGCATCACTGTGAATTATAGTGATGCTGTCATTGCAGTTTCATCCGGCAGGACCTTCACACTGTGCAACTGTAGCAACACGGGTATGGGCACCGTCACCCATGGTACGGGTGATAACGGCACCCAATACACCGGTTATGGCGTACTTCTGACATATGATAGTACATTCAATATGTACGGTGGTAAGATCAGTGGTAATATCTCCGATGAATTAGGAGGCATCGGTGCTGGCGTGCATGTGTCACGCAGCAAGTTTAATATGTACGGCGGCGAAATCAGCGATAATACCTCCAGTAACGTCAACGGAGGAGGCGGCGTGTATGTGGAGGCAAATAGCAGCTTCACCATGGAGGGCGGAAGCATCAGAAACAACAAAGTGACGTCTACTGCAGAGGGCGACGGAGGCGGCGTGCATGTGGCAGGTGGTTCTTTCATCATGAAGGGTGGCGACATCACCGGAAACACGGCTTATATGGGAGGCGGCGTGTGTATGGAGAATTTGGATACTGCCGCGTCTTCCTTCACCATGACCGGCGGCACAATAACCCAAAATACAGCTTCCTATAAAGGAGGCGGCGTGTGTATGACTGATGCTTGTTCAGACGATGATACCTTCACCATGACCGGTGGCGAGATTACTGACAACATCACTGAAAATACTAAGAACAAGAGTAACGGTGGCGGTGTGTATTTTGGAGGCAAGGGCGCTTTTATTGTATCCGGCAATGTGAAAATCACGGGCAATAAATACGGTGATGCCTCAAACAATGTTTATTTGTCTAACAAGCCCATTACAATCGCCGGCGCCCTGACCGGCAGTATTGGTGTGACCACGGTTACGAAGGCTTCCCTGAGCAATCCGCAGAAGATTGCCGAGGCTGGAGGGACTTATGAGCCGACCGATGAGGATGCGGCTTGCTTTAGCAGCGATGCAGGTTACGTTCCGTTTCTTGTGGACAAAGAGGTGAGGCTGTACCTGAGCACGCCACAAAAGCACCCTGTCTGTGGCGCAATTTGTAATCATCCTGACAAGCACCCTGTCGTAATCTGGGAAGGCATCTCCGATCTGGGCGATATCAGGGAGAGCGGCTACTACTATCTGACTCAAAACAGTACAAGGAGCACCGAACTCGATTTCTCTAACTGGAGTGATGTGCACTTGTGCCTAAACGGTAAAACAATTACAGGGGGTAATATTGTATTTGGAACACCGAACCCCACTCTGAGTGACACTCTGTGCGACTGTGACGGCGGGGGAAAAATCACCGGCTCAACCTCTTCAAACGGTGCCATATCCCTAGATTCCGGTAACCTTGATATGTATGGCGGCGAGATTTCCGGTAATAGTACGCTGGGCATGTATGTGAGCGGTGGAACATTTAACATGTACGGCGGTAAGATTACTAAAAACAACTATGAAGGCGTTGACGGCTATGCCGGCGGTGTGCGGGTGGATGCTGACGGTACATTCAATATGTACGGCAGTGCCGAAATCAGCGACAACACCGCTACATTTAAAACACAAGGGGACAATTCCGGCTACTACGGTGCGGCTGGCGTGTATGTGAACGGCGGTACATTCAAAATGACCGAAAATGCCGAGGTTAGCGGCAATATCCTCACGATTGACGATGCACTCGGCAGCAGCTCCAACAACTATGCCGGCGGTGTGTATGCGAAAGACGGTAATGTGACTGTCGGCGGAAGTGTGAAGATTACCGGGAACAAGAAGGGCGAAAGCAATAGTAATGTCTGCCTGCCTGATGGTAAGACTATCACGGTAGGCGAGGCGTTGACCGACAGCGCTTCCATCAGCGTAATTACGGAGACACCAATCGAGGTGGGCGATGAAGCTGTCATTGCCGTTGGAACAGATACCCACATGCTGATGGATGATGACCTGAAGGCTTTCAACAGTGATGCCACCAACATCAAAAAGGAAATACAGGGCGGAAAAATCATTTTTCAAAATGGCAGGCATTGGCATTCTGTTTGCGGCGAGGAGAATTGCGGCAAGGATGGCCATGGTACGGATGAGAAGTGGAAGGCTATCTCTAAGCTCAGTGACATTACAGCAAGCGGATCTTACTATCTGAAAAATGATGTCAGCCTCGGTGGAGGCAGTTGGGAGTGCACATATCCGGATGTAAAACTTTGCTTAAACGGAAAGAAGATTACCGGTGGTTCCGGACGCGGCGCCATCAAGGTCGTAAGCGGAGCGTCCCTTGCCATCACGGACTGTCAGGCGCAGGTCGGCGAGATTACTCAAGGGACTAACTGGACGGGCTACTACGGGATAAGTGTAGAAGGCATGCTCACTCTGTGGAACGGTTCCATCACCGGAAATGCGATTATGTACAGTGGTGTGTATGTTGCAAACGAAGGCAGTTTTACCATGAACGGAGGCAACATCACCGGAAATAAGAGTGGATGGGCGAGTGTATATGTAACCAATGGCAGTTTTACCATGAATGGAGGTTCCATCACCGGAAATACAGGTACCGGCAATACTGCCGGTATGTCCAGCGGTGGTGTGTATGTAGAAAATGGCAGTTTTACCATGAACGGAGGCGACATTACCGGAAATACAGGTGAAAGAACCGGTGGTGTGTATGTAGCCGATGGCACCTTTACCATGAACGGAGGCAACATCACCGGAAATACAGGTACCGGCAAAACTACCGGTATGTCCAACAGTGGCGGTGGTGTATATGTAGACAATGGCACCTTCAACATGAACGGAGGCAACATCACCGGAAATACGAGTGCCGGTGAACTTGGCGCTGGCGGTGTGTTTATATACGTCGGCACCATCTTCAACATGAAGGACGGTGTCATCACCGGTAACAATACTACCTCCGGTGGCGACAGATGCGCAGGAGGCGTATTTGTTGATCCGGTAAACGACAACAAGTTCATTGTGTCCGGCGCGGCGAAGATTGTAGATAACTGGAAGAACGGTGTGCTGGAAAACGGCGTGTATCGGCAAGGCAATAACGGCACGGCAAGCAATGTTAATTTAGCCAGCAATAGGACAGAAAAATTAACCATCACTATAGAAGACGCAGGACTAAAACAGGAAGCCCGGATTGGTGTGGGCAGAAGCACGGGGGCTCTTCCCGAAGCAGGCGAAGAGGTCATAATTGCCACCGGTGCAGCGGACGGTTTGGACTACGAGAGTATTTTCATACTGGATTTGAACGATCCGTACTATAGCGTAGTCCACGACAGCGAAAGCGGCAATGTGTCCATCCGTAAGCACCAGCACAACTGGGCATATGCGTCTACAGACGGCAAGACCATTACTGCTACCTGTAATGCAGATCACTGCCCTGACGATAAAGGCGGCAGCGTGACTATTGCGGCTCTTGCAAGTACATTGTTTTATGACGGCAGCGCAAGGGAGGCAATAGTGGAGACGAGCAACGATTGGCAGGGACCGGAGGTGAAGGACATCGCTATTACCTATAAGCGTAACGGCGAGATTGTCAAATCACCTGTAAATGCCGGTAAGTATACGGCAAGCATTACGTTAGGCGGGGCGACAGCCAGCGTGGACTATGAGATTGATAAGGTAACTCTTGCGGCAAGTGACTTTGTGTTCAACAAACCGGAGAATTTGATTTACGACGGTCAAGATAAGATTGAAGAACTGGTCTTTCCCGACAACTGGGATAAAAAGATACTCTTGCCGGAGGAGAGTGTCAGAGGTTTGGGTGGTACTTACACACGCTTCTATAAGGAGAGTGATCCGGACACCCCTGTGGATCCGCTCGTAGATGCGGGCACCTACATCGTTAAAATTGAGGTGTCTGAGGGAACAAACTATTACGGAGACACTCTGTCGGATCCCGGCTGGAAGTTCACGATTGCTCCGATTACCACTCCTCCGACCGTGGAACTGAGCAGTGCGACCTACACCTACACCGGCAAGCAGATTACGCCGGAGGTTACCGTAAAAGTTGATGACATGACTTTGGCTGAGGGTAAAGACTATACCGTTACTTACGGCGATAACAAAAACGTCGGTACGAATGTCGGTACAGTAACCGTTACGGCAAAGGAAAACGGTAATTATAAGTTTGCGGAGATTATAAAGGAGTTTACCATTACGCAGGCAACTCCAAGCGGTGAACCCAAGTACACCAAGATTACCACAGACGGTATGACGCTGGCAGATGCGGGGCTGACACCGGATGGCAACACCCTGAATCCTGCGGACGGTACACTGGCGTGGATAGATGACGCGGGTAATGTGCTGCCCGATGACACTAAGGTGGAAGCCAACAAGACCTACAAGTGGCGTTTCATACCTGCGGATAGCAGTAACTACACTAACCTGACCGGTGAGGCAGAGCTGTATCATTTATCCTACACCATTACGGCATCAGCCGGCGCACACGGAAGCATTTCTCCGAGCGGTGATGTGGATGTAGTGAAAGGAAACAGCCAGACCTTTGTGATTAAGGCAGATGACGGATACGAGATAGAGAGCCTGACGGTGGACGGAGAGAGCGTAAACGCTGCGGAAAGTTATACTTTTGAAAACGTGACAGCGGCGCATACCATAGCGGTTACTTTCAAAATCCACTACCGGATTATCAACGGAGCGGACAGCTCATGGACGCAGAATACGGACGGAAGCCTTGTCATCAGAGGAAACGGTGAATTTTCCAAGTTCGTGAATGTAAAGGTGGACGGACAAATCCTCGACTCCGCAAATTACACGGTAAGAGAAGGTTCCACTATTGTCGAGTTAAAGGCAGACTACTTAAAGACTTTGTCTGAGGGCAGCCACACCTTTGAACTGGCTTGGACGGATGGCTCTGTAAGCACAACCTTTACGGTTGCAAGAAATACGTCCGGCGGAAATAACAATAGCAATAATAGTAGTAATAGCAATAATAACAATAACAGCAATAACGACAGTCAGAATGGCGGTACAGACAGCGGCAATACCACGGCAAAGGGAAAAGACCCGAATACCGGAGATGCTTCCCATAATGTGCTCTGGTATCTCCTTACAGCAATGTCTGTTGCAGGACTTGCGGTAATGGCTGTCATCAGAAACAAGAAAAAAGAGTAATTTTTAAGTAACCAAACAAAGAAATGCCAGCGCCGACATTTGCCGGAACTGGCGTTTCTTGTTCTGAATCATTCGGAGTGCTTACTATCCGGAGCAGAAAAACAGGAGGCAGAGAAAGATGGCAAAGCAGAAGGAAGTCAAAACAAACGCCATGCGTATATTGGAATCCAAGAAAATTCCGTTTACCCATTACACTTATGAGTGTGAGGAATTTGTAGACGGTCTGCAGATAGCGGACAAATTATCCCTCCCCTATGAGAAGGTTTATAAGACGCTCGTCACGCAGGGAAACAGCAAAAATTATTTTGTTTTCGTCATTCCCATTGCGGAGGAGCTGGATATGAAAAAGGCAGCAAAATCCGTAGGGGAAAAGAGCGTGGAAATGATTCATGTGAAGGATATTAATGCCGTCACCGGCTATATCCGCGGCGGGTGTACGTCCATCGGAATGAAGAAACAGTATGTCACCAGAGTGGATGAAAGCGCCGCAGATAAAGAAACCATAATTGTCAGCGGCGGGCGCATCGGTTCCCAGATAGAACTGAAGCCGGACGACCTGTTAAAGGCTGCCGGGGCACAGTTCGCAGACATTATCAAGAAAGCGGAAAACTGATTCTTTTCTCTTCCCTTTCGTGCCTTGGAGTGTTAAAATATATTTACTTCATTTGGGGATTACAGTCCCCTGAATTTTGGAAAAAACAGAATAAGGAGTGCACAAATGACAAGAGAACAGTATTTGAGAATGGACAAACGGGTTTTTGCTTTGATTAGTGTAGCAATGATTTACAGTGTTGTGGTTTCGGCTTTTGAGGTTTCGCAGTTGTCCGCAGGTGGGAAAGGGTACATTCAGTTAATTGCCTGTATCGTCCTCACCGTTGTGGAAATAGCAGGATTTCTGGTTACAAAAGGTAAGAGGATTTGCGGCTCTATCATGACAGGCAGCGGTGCACTTGTTTTTCTGCTGATGATGAGTTTGGATGAGAGCAGCAGAATATACATTTTTGCATTTCCGATTCTGATAGCGTCCATTATGTACATGAATAAAAGGTTTGCTATCTGCGGTTCTGCTGTTATACTGGTGGCAAATATTATTAAGACCGTAAGAGAGGCAGCGGAGGGAAGCTTTGCGTTCGGAACAGGTTCCTACCGGTGGGTAATGACTCTTTTGGTGTGCGTGGGCGTCTATGTGGTGATGCACGAGTTTGAGCGCTTTAACAGAGAAACTGTGGTGACGGCAGAGACAACCGGCAGCGAGCAGGCAGAGATTGCACGGAAAATGAATGCGACGGCAGATGCCATTATCACAAACTTTGAACAGGCAAGTCAGGTATTGGAGAGCCTGAAAAAGAGTATTGATACGAACAATCTGGCAATTAACAATATTGCAGACAGCACGGAGAGTACCTCTCAGGCAATTCAGGAACAGGCAACCATGTGTACAGCCATTCAGGAAAATTCCGACAAAGCCGAGAAAGAAACGACAAAGGTTATTGAATTGGCGAAGGTGGCAACGGAGAACGTGGAAGCCGGCGTGCAGCTGATGAGCGACCTGAAAGAACAGGCAGCCGGTGTGGAGAGCACCAGCAGGGAGACGGCGGATGCAACCACCAGACTGACCAACAAGGTCGGCGAGGTTCAGAATATTGTCGGAGACATTCAGAAGATTTCTTCCCAGACCAATCTGCTTGCGTTAAATGCTTCCATTGAGGCAGCCCGTGCGGGTGAGGCAGGAAGAGGTTTTGCGGTTGTCGCAGACGAAATCAGGGAGTTGTCCGAGCAGACGAAGGATGCAACCAACAAGATTATCGGTATTATCGCAGAGCTGACAGCGGATGCCAAGAATGCTTCCGAGAGTATGGATAATTCCGTAGCGTCCATCAACCGTCAGACGGAAATGATTGACGTGACGGAGCAGAAATTTGAGATGATTGACAGCAAAGTGTCCGAGCTTACCGAGAGTATTCACAATATGGAGAAAACCATTACCGATATTGTGCAGGCGACGGGCATTATCTCCGAGAGCATTTCCCAGTTGTCCGCAACCAGTGAGGAGGTTGCAGCTTCATCCGAGGACGGAACCAAAACAGCACAGGACGCTGTGGAGCAGATGGAGGAGTGCAGCAAGGTTCTGGAAAATATCCGTGCCCTTTCCTTGAGTTTGAAAGGTGCGGGAGAAGAAGTGTAGCGTATACGCTGCCGAACAGATAGAGGAAAGAGAATAGGGCACCCGCGAGGGTGCCTTATTTTAAAAAGGGTGAGCATATGGAAAAAGAAAAAAAAGACAATTCTTTTATGATGAAACTTGCCACTTTAATTGTGGATAAGAGAAAAGGGTTTTACCTTATTTTTATTCTTTTGATTATATTCAGTGTTCTATCCATGAACAAGGTTAAGGTAAATAATGATTTGACAACGTATCTGCCGGATACCACAGAGACAAGACGCGGAATCAATCTGATGGATGAGCAGTTTATCACCTACGGTACGGCGCGGATTATGGTGTGTAATGTGACTTATGACGAGGCGGAAAAGCTGTCGGAGCGGATAGAGGGCATGGACGGCGTGAGCATGCTGGATTTTGATAATACAGAGGAGCATTATCACGACATGGAAGCTCTGTTTTCCGTGACCTTTGACGGGGAAGCGGACGAGGAGGACACACAGCAGTATCTGACCAACGTTTTGGAGGAGTTAAAAGACTATGATGTCTACTATTCCTCCGATATTGGACAGGAGGAGCGGGATGCGTCCGATTTGGACAAGGATATGATTATTATCCTGATGCTGGCGGCTGTGGTTATCGTGGCAGTTCTGCTCTTTACCTCCACAACCTATGCGGAAATTCCGGTCTATCTGACTACTTTTATCGTAGCAGCAATTTTGAATAAAGGAACGAACTATTGGTTTGGCACTATCAGTTTTGTCACCAACTCTATTGCCGTCGTGTTACAGCTTGCACTGGCGGTGGATTATGCCATTATTTTGGCACACCGTTTTATGGAGGAGCACGAGGATAAGGACGCAAGGGAAGCGGTGATTGTAGCGTTGAGCAAGGCAATTCCCGAAATTTCCTCCAGTTCTTTAACGACCGTGTCCGGTATGATTGCCATGATGTTCATGCAGTTTAGAATCGGCTACGATATGGGTATTATTTTGGCAAAGGCAATTATCCTAAGCCTGATTTCCGTATTTTTCCTGATGCCGGGACTGCTTCTTACTTTTTCCAAGGCAATCGACAATACGCATCATAAGAGTTTCGTGCCTAAGATTACGGCGGTCGGCAAATTTTGCGTGGCAACGAGATACATTATGCCGCCCCTTTTGGTGGCAGCGGTTATCATTTCCTTTTTCCTGTCCAATAAGGCGGATTATGCCTATGATGTGAGCACGCTTCCGTCCAAAAATATGAGCGACAACAAGTTTTCGGTGAGCATGGTCAATCAGGAATTTGGAACGGTGAACCAGCTGGCGGTCATTGTGCCGAACGGCGATTACGAGAAAGAGGCAATGGTGCTGCGTGACCTCTCCGGTATGCCGGAGGTCAATTCCTGCATGGGACTTGCCAATATCGAGGCAATGGACGGCTATAAGCTGACGGATGCCCTGTCCCCCAGAGAATTTGCGGAATTGATTGATATGGATGTCGAGGTGGCGGACCTGCTGTATACGGCGTATGCGGTGAACCAGCAAAATTACGGCGCTTTGGTGAACAATGTCAGCGAATATAAGGTGCCGTTAATTGATATGTTTTTGTTCATTTATGAGCAGAAGGAGAGCGGCAATATCACTTTGGCGGACGATTTGGAGGAAACCCTGACGGACGCTTATTCCCAGATTAGCATAGCGAAAGACCAGCTTGCGGGGGAGGATTGCAGCCGTTTTGTACTGGAACTGAATGTGCCGGTGGAGGGTGACGAAACCTACGCCACGCTGGACAAAATCCGGAATGCGGTGGCACGGTACTATGATATAGATGATATTTATCTGGTGGGTAACTCTACCAGCGACAAGGATTTGATGTCGTCCTTTGCGACGGATAACGCGATTATCACCGTTCTGACGGCGCTGTTCGTTATGGTGATTTTGCTCTTTACCTTCCAGTCGGCGGGACTGCCGGTTCTGCTTGTTCTGACCATACAGGGAAGTATCTGGATGAACTTCTCCCTGCCGTATCTGCTGAATGAAAAGGTGTACTTTTTGGGGTATCTGGTGGTTTCTGCCATTCAGATGGGCGCAACCATCGACTACGCTATCGTTATCACCAGCAGATATATGGATTTAAAGACTTATATGCCGATTAAAAAGGCAATCGTGGAGACTTTGAATCAGGCGTTCCCCACGATTGTTACCAGCGGTTCCATGCTGGTGGCGGCGGGATTTATTATCAGCAACGTGTCCTCCAACGCCGTGGTGGCAGCCATCGGTCTTGCTTTGGGACGCGGTACGTTGACGTCCATTGCGCTGGTACTGCTGGTGCTCCCGCAGACTTTGCTTATCGGAGATATTATTATCGAGAAAACAGCGTTCACCCTGAAGCGGGATTTGGCAAGACCGCTTCCCACCAGTGGAAGAATCCGCATGAACGGACATATCCGTGGATATGTGAACGGTGTGATTGACGGAGAATTCAGCGGTGTGATTGAAGGAGAGATGGGGGCCGTGGTCCGGCCGAAGGATAAGGTACAGAAAGAAGATACCGGTGTCCCGGAGGAAGAACCGAAACTCATCGAAGAGGTAACGGAGGTCAGCACAGATGAAGAGTAAAAAGGTGATTGTAAGTATTTTGGCGATTGCACTGGCTGTACAGGTTCCCACTACCGCACTGGCAAAGAACCAATACCCGACATATCAGGAATATCAGTCCGGTGCAGACAAGGCGGAAACGCAGGAATACTCCGTGATAGAGATTGCCACGGAGGCGGATTTGGCACAACTGGCAGAAAACTGTAAGCTGGACAGCTGGTCCGTGGATAAGCACGTCAAACTGACGGCGGATATTGTGTTAAAGGAGTATGCCCAGCTTTCCATTCCCAGCTTTGGCGGAATCTTTGACGGAGGCGGCTATTCCATAACGGATTTGCGGGTGACGGGAACCGGTTCGGCTGCCGGACTGTTCCGGTATATTCAAAAGAGCGGCACGGTGCGCAACCTGAATGTTGTGGGAAAGGTAATCCCGGACGGCTCCCAGAGTCAGGTGGGAGGTATCGCGGGTCACAACTACGGGGCGATTATCAACTGCAGCTTTTCCGGACAGGTTGTCGGGGACAGCGAAGTGGGCGGCATTGCCGGTGTCAATGAAAAGTCCGGGGAAATCAGACAGTGCAGTTCTGATGCCTCCGTGACGGGAAATCATTCTGCGGGCGGAATTGTCGGAAATAACCACGGTACAATCAATCACTGTGACAATAAAGGCGACATTAATACCTACAGTACGGAGGTCGCATATGATTTAGAGGATATTACGTTAGATAATCTGGAGGATTTGAACAGCACCGACAATGTGGCGGCACATACGGACAGCGGCGGTATTGCCGGAATTTCTGACGGAAAAATATATTACTGCAGCAACTCCGGTACTATCGGGTATCAGCATGTGGGCTATAATGCCGGAGGCATTGTGGGACGGCTGCATCAAGGTTATATTCAGAACTGCACCAACACCGGTCATGTGCTTGGCAGAAAGGACGTGGGAGGTATCGCAGGACAGATGGAGCCTTTTCTGGAAATCCAGTACCTCAGCGATAAGTTAGGGGAACTGGACAGGGAGAGCAGAAAGTTTCTGGATATGCTGGATGCCACCCAGAAGGATTTGAGTAATTACGGCAAGCAGGCCTCCACACTTTCCAAGGCTATCAGTGCCAATTTAAAGAACGCCAATGCGGCGGGAAACGCATTGACCGGAACAGCCAATGACCTGTGGTATATCTATAACAATGAACTGACAGGATTGAATCAGGATTTAAAGACCCTTGGAAAAGAGTGGGGGGACTTGGCGGACGCTGACAAGAATAACAGTCAGAACAACGGAAGTCAGGGCAATGATGCTCAGAACGGCAACAATCAGGGCAACGGAAGTCAGGGCAATGATAGCCAGAACAGTGGCAATCAGAGCAATGGCGGAAATAAAATGGATATTTCGGATATTACCGTAAGCGGCGGAGACCTTCTTCCGGGGAATGACTGGAACGGTCAAATACCGGGAACGACAGATTATGAAAGCTATCTGTCGGCACTGCGCAAATTCGGTGACAGTGCCACCACCCGTGTGGACACTGTCACAAAGGCAACAAACGACCGCTCCGGCGGAATCCGGGATAATCTGAATACCTTTAATAAGGAACTGGATGCGGCGGCAACGAATCTGCAGAAATTGTCGGATGTGCTGGAGCAGGGGACGGATACAAACAGTGCCCATATGGATGAGCTGGTGGAGCAGGCGAGAGTGCTGCGGAATCTGGCAGAGGAAATCCGCGATGACCTGTTCCGGTATGAGGGAATTTCCATAGAAGATACCTCGGATGAGTCGGCAAGCACGAGTCAGGAGGACAACAATCCCGGAGCGGGAACGGAGAGCGGAGATAATACTTCCGGAACCGACGCGGAGAATGAAGGTGATTCTTCCAAGAACGGTGCGGAAATGGATGATGAGGCGTATTACGATACCACCTCATTCCAGCAGGGCAAGCTGACACTCTGCGTCAACAAGGGCACCGTGGAGGCAGACACCAATGTGGGTGGAATTGTGGGACAGATTGCCACCGAGTACGATTTTGACCCGGAAGATGATGTGACACTGAGCGGAGCGGAGAGCTTTGATGTGGAGCAGACCATTCGCGCGGTGGTGCGGGACAGCACAAACCGTGGAGCGGTGACGGCGAAAAAAGACTGCGCCGGAGGAATTGTGGGCAAAGCGGAGCACGGAGCCATTATTTCCTGTGAGTCCTATGGAAATGTGGAAAGCACCGGAGGCAGCAATGTAGGCGGAATTGCCGGTTCCTCCAGCTATGCAATCCGTAGCTGCTATGCCATGGGAAGCATTTCGGGCAAAAACAATATCGGAGGAATTGCCGGAAAGGGCTGTGATATTTTCTACAGCTATTCCTACACGGAGCCGGGGGGAACCGGTGAATGTGTCGGAACGGTTGCCGGAAGTCTTGCAGAGGACGGAACGCTTTACGGAAACTATTACGTGGAGGGAACTGCCGGAGGAATTGACGGTATCGGTTACAGCGGCGGTGCCACACCGGTAAGCTATGAGGAATTCTGTAAGATGGAAGGTGTGCCGGAGGCATTTCTGAGATTTACCGTTACGTTTGTGGCGGACGGTCTGGAGATTGCATCCTACCAGTGCGGATATGGCGAGGCACTGCCGGAGGATAAAATACCCGCGGTTCCGTCCAAAGACGGATATTACGGCGAGTGGCCGGAGTTTGACTTTGACTGCGTGACTGCAAACCGTGTTTTGGAGGCGGATTATGAGCCATGGATAACGACTTTGGCAAGCGAAGAAAAGTCGGAAGATGGTAAGTCAAAAGTTTTGGTACAGGGCAAATTCCGTCCGGGACAGGAGCTGACGCTCACACAGGAGGGGGACGAAATCACTTTTGCCATATCCGGCGAGGACAGTGGCGATTACGAAGTGAGAGTATGGTGTGACGATACGGATAAGACGAAAATCGAAGTGTTAAAGGACGGAACATTTAGTGAGACGGATGTGAAGGCAATCGGAAGCTATCTGTCCTTTGCCATGGAGGAACAGGGAACCTTCCGTGTGACTGCACAGGAAAAACACAGTGCCGTGATATGGTATGCGGCAGGCACAGGCGTGGTATTGCTGGTTGCGTTGATTCTTTTAATTAAGGCGGCACGCAAGCGGAAGAAGAATAAGAAGAGCAAGATGCAGGAACAGGAGCAGAATTCAGGACAGAGTCCGGAGCAAAATGCAGAATAGGGTTCAAAGCAGAAGGAGAGACAGGTGATGGTGCGGGCAGTAATCTTTGACATGGATGGGACTCTGATAGACACAGAAAAATATTATCGCAGATTCTGGAAGGAGGCAATGGCGGAGTTCGGCTACCACATGACGGATGAGCAGGCACTTTCCATGCGCAGTCTGGGGCAGCCTTTTGCCCCCCAAAGACTGCGGGAAATGTTTGGCGAAGAGGTGGATTATCAGAGCGTCCGCAAGCGCAGGAGAGAGCTGATGGCGGAGTGTCTGAAAACAGAGACCGTTCAGCGAAAGCCCGGCGCCATCGAACTGTTGGAAGAGATAAAAAAGCGCGGTATCATTGCGGCGGTTGCAACGGCGACGGACAGGGAGCGGACAGGCAAATATTTAGAGGAAACAGGATTAGAGTCCTATTTTCATGAAATCATCAGTGCCACACAGGTAAAGGAGGGGAAGCCTTCCCCCGACATTTATCTGTATGCCTGTGAAAAGCTGGGACTGCGCCCGGAGGAGTGCATTGCCGTGGAGGATTCCCCCAACGGAATCCTCTCCGCCTACCGTGCGGGCTGCAAGGTGATTATGGTGCCGGATCAGACAGAGCCGGATGTGGAAACCGCCGGACTTTTGTATGCCTGTGTGGATTCGCTTGCGGATATTGTGCAATATCTGTGATTTTTGAAAAATGATGTACAGCTCCCCCAAAATGGTGGGGATGACGGGAAACGGTCATCCAAAACATAGGCGGGAAACGGCTACTTGATTTTTGTATGGCAGTGTGTTATTCTTTTAACGATGGTAAAAAAGTGGAAAACTCTAGGTACTATCCAGAAAGAGAAACGATGCCTTGAGAGGGCAGGAAGGGATGTAAGAGATGAAACAGGGTTTTGATGACATCATTGCAAAAGTAAAAGAGTGCGGTAAGAAGACTGTGGCTGTGTCTGTTGCACAGGATTCAGCAGTGCTGGAGGCTGTAAAAGCAGCAAAAGAACGCGGAATTGCAGATGCAATTCTGGTAGGAGACGAGGCTAAAATCAGAGAGATTGCCGCTTCTATTAATATGGATTTGAGTGGTTACGAAATTATTGACGAGCCGGATGTTATTCAGGCTTCCTTGAAAGCTGTAAAGCTGGCACATGAAGGAAAAGCCGATATGTACATGAAGGGTCTGATTGATACTAAGAATTTCTTAAAGAGTGTATTGGACAAGGAAGTGGGTCTGAGAACCGGTGGTGTTCTTTCCCATGTATGTGTATTCCAGATTCCCGGAATTGACAGACTGTTGTTCCTTACGGATGTGGCTTTCATGACCTATCCCGCATTGGAGGACAAGGTTAACATTATCAAAAATACTCTGCCTGTATGCAAGGCTTGCGGTATTGATACTCCCAAGGTTGCACCTTTGGCAGCAGTAGAGGTTGTGAACCCTAAGATGCCTGTTACTGTAGACGCAGCAGAGCTTACCCGTATGAGCGCAGAAGGCGAGCTGACCGGATGTATTGTGGACGGACCTCTGTCCCTCGACCTGGCAGTAGATCATGAGGCAGCAAAACATAAGGGAGCAACCGACCGTAAGATTCAGGGTGACGCAGATGTACTGCTTTTCCCCGACATTCACGCAGGGAATCTGGTTTACAAGGCAATCGTGCATATGGTTCCCGGCGTAAAGAACGGATGTATTCTGACCGGAACCAAGGTTCCTGTAATCCTTACCAGCCGTTCCGATACCTTTGAGACAAAGGTAAACTCTATCGCACTTGCTGCAGTCGTTGCAGAGGAAATGAAAAAGGCTGCAAAATAATATAAAAATAGCAGGAGGAAAATCATATGTCTATTAAGAGTTTGATTATCAACCCCGGTTCCACCTCCACCAAAATCGGTGTGTTTGAGGATGAGACCTTATTGTTTGAGGAGACTTTGAGACATTCCACAGAGGAAATCAGTCAGTATGCCTCCATCGTTGACCAGAAGGATTTCCGTAAAAAAATCATTACGGATTTGTTAGCGGAGAAGAACTTTGATATTAAGTCACTGAACGTAGTAGTAGGTCGCGGTGGTATGTTAAAGCCCATTCCCGGCGGTACTTATGCAGTAACCGATGAACTGCTGGCAGATTTGAAGGTAGGTGTGCAGGGACAGCATGCTTCCAACTTAGGCGGTATTTTAGCAAGAGAGATTGGTGATTCCATCGGAGTTCCTTCTTTCATTGTTGACCCCGTAGTAGTAGACGAACTTATGCCTATCGCAAGATATTCCGGAGTACCGGAGCTTCCCAGAACCAGTGTGTTCCATGCACTGAATCAGAAGGCAGTGGCAAAGAGATATGCAAAAGAGATTGGCAAGCCCTATGAATCTCTGCGTCTGATTGTAGTACATATGGGTGGCGGTGTTTCCGTCGGCGCTCATGAGTACGGCAAGGTAGTAGATGTATTTAACGCATTGGACGGTGACGGAGCATTTTCTCCGGAGCGTGCAGGTGCGGTTCCCAGCGGTGCATTGATTAAGATGTGCTTCTCCGGAAAATACACGGAGAAGGAAGTTTACAGCAAGATTGTCGGCAAGGGCGGATTTAACGCATACCTTGGAACCAACGATATGCGTGAAGTAACCAAGAGAGCAAATGCAGGTGAAGAGGCTGCCATTGAGGCAAAGAAAGCATTTTTACTTCAGGTGTCCAAGGACATCGGTTCCATGGCATGTGTACTCAACGGCAAAGTAGACCAGATTATCGTAACCGGCGGTATCGCTTACGGTGCAGAGGTTATCGAAGCACTGAAAGAGCGCGCAGGCTGGATTGCACCTTTCACGGTATATCCCGGAGAGGACGAGCTGCTTGCTCTGGCACAGGGTGCACTTCGTGTACTGAACGGTGAAGAGAAGGCAATGGAATACTAAGGCGGTATTCAAAAGATTAGAATTGTAAAATGATATAAATTCATATGAAAAGGCTGCACTGTAAATGGATTACGGTGCAGCTTTTTTTTATAAGGTTATTGCGCAAAACAGGTTCGCCAGAGTATATCCGTCACAGGATGCGGCGTCAGAGAATGTCCGTGATACTCAGTTCCGGGTATTCCATCAGGTCAACATATTCGTCACCGCACTGAACCACCGGGCGGGACAGCTTATCCCTGTTGATATAGATAATAGTGCCCTCCCTATTGTCGCTTAAGCGGCAGCGGTTCTGGAGATAGGTATTGACCACGTTCTCCAAAAAGGTGAGGAGAAATTTCGTATCATATTTCTGGAAACCGTCGGTTTCAAAGATTTCAATGGCGCGGAACGGACACAGCGGCCCGCGGTACACTCTTGCGGCGGTGATGGCTTCGTAGACGTCTGCGATTGCCACAATGCGGGCGTACATATCGATTTTATCCCCTTTCAGGTGCATGGGATAGCCGGAGCCGTCGCATCTTTCGTGGTGCATCAGGGCGGCATAGCGCACATGGTTGTCAACGTTCTGCGAGAGCAGAAGCTGATAACCGGCAACGGGGTGCTTCTGGATTTCGGCATATTCGTCCGAGGACAGTTTGCCGGGCTTTGCCAGAATGTTGTGGGGAACCAACAGTTTCCCGATGTCGTGGAACAGTCCGCAGGCGGTTGCCAGTTCTATCTGCGGCTTGTCGAATTTTAACCATGTAGTCATGACGTTACAGATTAACCCCACGTTGATACAGTGGGCAAAGGTGGAATCGTCATACTGCTTCATATTGTGCAGCATATCAAGAATTCTGACCTGCCCGCCGCCGGCGGCTATCATATCGAGGGAACGGCGAAGCAGTGTCGGGGCGTCTAACTTTATATTTTTCTCGACCATTTGATTAATCATGTTTTCAAAATAGTCGACATTCAGCTTATAATCCTTTTTAAAATGTTTAAATTCGGGGGATTTTCGAACTCTTTCAGACAGGGAGGAGGCTTGCGGCTCGACAAAAACAGGCTCACTCTCAGGAACCGTATCTTTCACATTCACGGTCAGAATCCCGTACAAATCGAGCTTGGTAATTAACTTATCGGTCAGAACGGTGCCTTTTGGAATGATTAGCTGCCTACTGAAACTGGAGACATCTTCGGCAACCACCATGCCGGGAATTAGTTGTAAAGTATATAACTGTCGCATAAAACTCCCCGCTTTCTGATTAAATAACTTCCCCTACGGAATACATGAATAAATTATACAATTAATTATACTTTTCTTTAGAAAATTTGTCAATTTTCACATATTCTTCACAATTTGTTAATGACTTAGATGCTCAATACAGTTGAATATAGTAATCAAATCTGTTACAATATAACTTGGTTTTTTGTAAAAATATTCGCAGCCGGTATGATATTTAGGAAAAAGGTTTGCGGAAAGGCATGGGTATTACATGAAAATAACGGAGAAGATATTTGGAACACACAGTTCCAGAGAATTGAAAAGAATTGCACCTTTGGTAGACAAAATCGAAGCCCTCAGACCGTCCATGATGGAACTGTCGGACGAGGAACTCAGGGGCAAGACAGAAGAATACAAGAGTCGTCTTGCAGAAGGGGAAACATTAGATGACCTTTTGCCGGAAGCATATGCTACCGTGCGTGAGGCGGCAAGACGTGTGCTGAACACGGAGCACTACCGCGTACAGCTGATTGGCGGTATTATCCTCCATCAGGGACGTATCGCCGAGATGAAAACCGGTGAAGGAAAGACGCAGACCTGTCTGCTTCCTGCTTACCTGAATGCGCTGGAAGGCAATGGTGTGCATGTCGTTACGGTCAATGACTATCTGGCAAAGCGTGATGCAGAGTGGATGGGTCAGGTACATGAATTTTTGGGATTAAAAGTCGGCGTGGTATTAAACAGCATGACCTCTGAGGAGAGAAAAGCTGCCTACGAGTGCGACATTACTTATGTGACTAACAACGAACTCGGTTTTGACTATCTGCGTGATAACATGGTTATTTACAAGGAGCAGTTAGTGCTCCGCGGTCTGCACTACGCCATTATTGATGAGGTGGACTCCGTATTGATTGATGAGGCGAGAACACCGCTCATTATTTCCGGTCAGAGCGGCAAGTCTACCGCACTGTATGAAATGTGCGATTTGTTGGCGCGCCAGATGAAGCGTGGCGAGGATATGCAGGAGCTGACCAAGATGGACGCCATCATGGGTGTGGTTCAGGAAGAGACCGGAGATTTCATTGTCAATGAAAAGGATAAGGTTATCAACCTGACAGAGGCAGGTGTGGAGAAGGTAGAGAAATTCTTCCATATCGACAACTTTGCCGACCCTGAGAATCTGGAAATCCAGCACAACATTATTCTGGCTCTGCGCGCGCACAATCTGATGTTCCGTGATCAGGATTATGTGGTGAAGGATGATCAGGTATTGATTGTAGACGAGTTTACCGGACGTATTATGCCGGGACGCCGCTATTCCGACGGCCTGCATCAGGCGATTGAGGCGAAGGAGCATGTAAAGGTGAAGCGTGAGAGCAAGACGCTGGCTTCCATTACATTCCAGAACTTCTTTAACCTGTTTGAGAAAAAATGTGGTATGACCGGTACGGCTCTTACCGAGGAAAACGAGTTCCGCGAGATTTACGGAATGGATGTTGTGGAGATTCCCACCAACAAGCCGGTTATCCGTAAGGACTTGCAGGATGCGGTATATAAGACAAAGGCTGAAAAGCTGAATGCCATTGTGAACGCTGTAGAGGAGGCTCATGCCAAAGGACAGCCGGTATTGGTAGGTACGATTACCATTGAGGCGAGTGAGGAACTGAGCCGCCTGCTTACCAGGCGCGGAATCCAGCATAAGGTATTGAATGCCAAATTCCATGAGCTGGAGGCTGAGATTGTTGCGGATGCCGGTGTACACGGTGCTGTTACCATTGCAACCAACATGGCAGGTCGTGGTACGGATATTAAGCTGGATGCGGAGGCGAAGGCTGCCGGAGGACTTAAGATTATCGGTACGGAGCGTCACGAATCCAGACGTATTGACAACCAGCTGCGTGGACGAAGCGGACGTCAGGGAGACCCCGGCGAATCCAAATTCTATATTTCCCTGCAGGATGATTTGATGAGACTGTTTGGTTCCGAGAGATTAATCAGTATGTTCAATACGCTGGGAATTCCGGAGGGACAGGAAATCGAGCATAAGGCGCTGACCAATGCCATTGAGTCCGCACAGAAGAAGATTGAGAACAACAACTTTGGAATCCGTAAGAACCTGCTGGAATATGACCGTGTCATGAGTGAGCAGAGAGAGATTATTTATGACGAGCGCCGCCGTGTATTAAACGGAGAGAGCATGAGAGACGTTATCTACAAGATGATTACGGATATTACCGAGAATTGTGTGGATATTAGTATCAACGATGACTCTGCTGTGGAGGACTGGAATTTCAATGAGCTGAATACGCTGTTGATTCCTACCATTCCTCTTGAGCCGGTGACTGCCGAGAGAGTGCATAAGGCAAAGAAAAACAGCTTAAAGCAGCAGCTTAAGGAAGAGGCTGTGAAGCTGTATGAGAGCAAGGAAGCAGAGTTCCCTGAACCGGAAGCAATCCGTGAGTTAGAGCGTGTGATTCTGTTAAAGGTAATCGACCGTAAGTGGATGGATCATATCGACGACATGGAGCAGTTACGTCAGGGTATCGGATTACAGGCATACGGACAGAGAGACCCTCTGGTAGAGTATAAGATGAGCGGATATGAAATGTTCGATGAAATGACACAGAATATCCGTGAGGAGACCGTGAGACTGCTCTTCCATGTGAAGATTGAGCAGAAGGTAGAGCGCGAGCAGCAGGCAAAGATTACCGGAACCAACAAGGACGATTCTGTGCCCAAGGGACCGGTAAAGAGAGAAAATGCCAAGATTTATCCCAATGACCCCTGCCCTTGCGGAAGCGGTAAAAAGTATAAGCAGTGTTGCGGTAGAAAAGCCTGACGGCGCAGATAAGCGATATACAAGATAAAAAGAAGCACTGTATGCAGATGAGCGCCACAGCAGAAAAACCTGACGGGCGCAAATAAAAAATTATAGAAAGTGGGTGACGTTAAGTGGTTGAATTAGATAATATGAAGACAGAAATTCTGTCTTACGAAACTCCATTAGCGGAAGTGAGGGATTCACTTTGACCTGACAAATAAGGCAAAGCGAATCGAAGAGATGGAGATGGAAATGGAAGCTCCCGGATTCTGGGATGACCCTGAAACCTCCAACCGCAAGATGAAGGAACTGAAAAATATGAAAGATACTGTGGGAGAGTTTACCAAACTTTCCACACAGTATGATGACATCCTGACGTTAATTGAAATGGGCTATGAGGAGAATGACGAGTCCCTTGTGGCGGAAATCCGTGGCGAACTGGATGAATTTATTAAGGAATTTGACGAACTCCGTATCAGCACTCTGCTTTCCGGCGAGTACGATAAAAATAACGCCATTCTGAAACTGAATGCGGGAGCCGGAGGTACGGAGAGCTGCGACTGGTGCGGCATGTTGTACCGTATGTACACCAGATGGGCGGAGCGCAAGGGCTTTAGCGTGGAAGTGCTGGACTATTTAGACGGTGACGAAGCGGGAATTAAGTCAGTGACTTTTCAGGTCAACGGCGTGAATGCTTACGGCTATTTAAAATCCGAGAAAGGTGTACACCGCCTTGTAAGAATTTCGCCCTTTAATGCACAGGGCAAGCGTCAGACCTCCTTTGTATCTTTGGATGTTATGCCGGATATTGAGGAAGATTTGGACGTGGAAATTGACGAAAAAGATTTGCGCATTGATACCTACCGAAGCAGCGGCGCAGGCGGACAGCATATCAACAAGACGTCCTCCGCCATCCGTATCACCCATATTCCCACCGGAACCGTGGTACAGTGCCAGAATGAGCGAAGCCAGTTCCAGAATAAGGATAAGGCGATGCAGATGTTGAAGGCAAAGCTGTATCTGTTAAAGCAGGAAGCAAATGTGGAGAAACTGTCCGATATTCGCGGTGAGGTGAAGGAAATCGGCTGGGGCAATCAAATCCGCTCCTACGTTCTGCAGCCTTATACCTTGGTCAAGGACCACAGAACCGACGTGGAAACCGGCAATGTGGACGCAGTGTTGGACGGCGGACTGGATATTTTTATCAACGGATATTTGAAATGGATTAGTGTGTCTAACGGAAAAACACAGGAATAAAGGGTGACACAGTTTTGCCCCAAAGATAAAGCAGAGATGTATGGTTGGAATTACTGATACATCTCTGCTGTTTATTTGTGTCGCAATTACGATTCCTCCTGCGGGTTCATCAAATCTAAAAAGAACAATGTCTGGGTCATATACTGGTACGGATAGACCCACAAAAAGCCGATACCTAAGGAAAGAATGGCGAGCAGCTTTAATGGAATAAAGCTGAGTCCGATATAGAAAAGTCTGCCCTTATGTCCTTTCATAACCCGGCAGCTTAGTTTTATCAACTGCATGACGCTGTACTGCGGGAAATCCAATAACAGATAGAATGCCTGCGAAAGCATCAGGCTGACCGGAATGTAAACAGCCATATCAACGAGATAGGCAATCAGGGCGGCAATTCCCCACTCAAACTGTCGACCGGATTCCCATATGGAATAGCACACCCAGTAAGGCAGGTTGCAAACGAGGAAGGGAATCAGTAAAAACAGGGAAATCCCCAGCGTCTTTTTAAACTGCCAGCGGAAACCGAAGAAAATGTCGGAGATGGAAAAACGTCTGCCACAGGCCATATTCAGATAAAACAGCGTGGTTCCGGCGGTAAAAATATATTGAAACAGGGTGGAAACCACGGTAATGCCGTAGCTGCACGCGGTGATAACATTTTCATTGACCGGACTGCCCGTCAAAACCTGCGATAATCCCGTAAACATAATCAAAAAGAAAAATAGTGGAATCAACGCAGTGGTTATTATGAGGATGGGGAGCAGGTAAGTCAGAATACAGGTTCCGTAATTCCCCCGCAACCGTCCCTTGGCAATATCCTTTAATTCGGCACTGGTTTTATATCGTTTCATTTCGTTCACTTCCTTTATTCAATGGTGATTCCATAGAGATTTTCCATGTAATCGTCAAAACTTTCCCCGTAAATTCGTTCAAAGGTACTGTTAAATTCGCGGCGGTAAGCCGGGTTCTGCATGGATATGGAAAAGTCAAACAGTGTGTAAACCGTCATCAGAATGCCGAGGGCAATTCCGACGCAGGAAAGAACAATGCCGGTGGTGCTGAAAGAATCTTTCTTTTCTCCTTTACGATAGGGGAGTATAGCGAACAGGATGCTTAATGCTCCGGGAATCACGGCGAGCGGTCCGGCGCAGCACATACAAACGGAACAAATGCCGCATATCAGGGAGGCAATGGCAAACCCGCTTTTTCTCATAGGACAGGACTCCTTTCTGTAGTAATGCTCTTTTTAGTGTATCATCTTTAGGACGGTAATACAAATAAACTTTTTAGAAAGAAAAAGCCGGTTCCCGCTTTCCTTCCCAACGTAAAAATGATAAGATAATACATAGTAACAACAGAAAGGTAATCAGAAATATGGACATTATACTGAAACTCAAAGAAGAATTAAACGTGGAAAAATGGCAGGTGGAGGCAGCCGTCAAATTGATTGACGAGGGCAACACCATTCCGTTTATTTCCCGCTATCGCAAGGAAGTGACCGGTTCCTTAAATGACGAGCAGCTCAGAAACCTGCATGAGAGACTGTTATATCTGCGCAGTCTGGAGGACAAGAAAGAGCAGGTTTTGAAAAGCATTGAAGAGCAGGGCATGCTGACCGATGAATTAAAAGAAAAGATTCTGGCTGCACAGACTCTGGTGGTTGTGGAGGATTTGTACCGTCCTTACCGTCCCAAGCGGAAAACAAGGGCGAGCGTGGCAAAGGAGAAGGGACTGGAAGGTCTGGCACAGTTTTTGCTGGCTCAGAACACGGACAAGCCTTTGGAGGAGGAAGCTGCAAAGTATGTCTCCGAGGAAAAGGGCATTGCAACTGCACAGGAGGCGCTGCAGGGCGCAAAAGACATTATAGCGGAGAGCATTTCCGACGAGGCGGATTACAGATTGTACATCCGAAACGCAACCGTGGAGGAAGGCACCGTTACCAGTGAGGCAAAGAATGATAAAGAGCAGAGTGTGTACGAGATGTACTATCACTTTGAGGAGCCGGTAAAGAAAATTGCCGGACACAGAGTGCTGGCGCTGAACCGCGGCGAGGCGGAAAAGATACTGACTGTAAAAGTCAATGCACCGACAGAGCGCATTCTGCGCTATCTGGAGAAGAAAACCATTACATCCGACAACGTATATACCACGCCTGCATTGCAGGAAGTGATTGCCGACAGCTATGAACGTTTGATAGCACCTGCTATTGAAAGAGAAATCCGCAATGATTTGACGGAAAAAGCGGAGGACGGCGCCATTACCGTATTTGGCAAGAATCTGGAGCAGCTGTTGCTGCAGCCGCCCATTAAAGGAAAGGTGGTACTTGGCTGGGACCCCGCATTCCGTACCGGCTGTAAACTTGCAGTGGTGGACGCCACCGGAAAAGTGCTGGATACCAAGGTGATTTATCCCACCGCACCGCAGAATAAGGTGGAAGAGGCGAAAGCAGAGTTAAAGCGGATTATCAAAAAGTACAATGTGGATTTGATTTCCGTCGGAAACGGAACGGCTTCGAGAGAGTCCGAACAGGTAATCGTGGAATTGTTGAAGGAACTGGACAGACCGGTGCAGTATGTCATTGTAAATGAGGCGGGCGCTTCCGTATACTCCGCAAGCAAGCTGGCTACGGAGGAGTTCCCCAATTTTGATGTGGGACAGAGAAGTGCGGCGTCCATCGCCCGCAGATTGCAGGATCCGTTGGCTGAACTGGTCAAAATCGAGCCGAAGTCCATCGGTGTGGGACAGTATCAGCATGACATGAACCAGAAGAAACTGAGCGACGCTTTAAACGGCGTGGTGGAGGACAGTGTAAACAAAGTCGGTGTGGATTTGAATACCGCTTCCGCTTCCCTGTTGGAGTACATTTCCGGAATCAATAAGACCATTGCTAAAAACATTGTGGACTACCGCGAGACAAACGGCAGATTCACCAACAGAAAGCAGCTTTTGAAGGTGGCAAAATTAGGACCCAAGGCATATGAGCAGTGCGCTGGTTTCATGCGGATTTCCGACGGAGACAACCCGTTAGATGCAACCAGCGTGCATCCGGAGTCTTACGAGGCAGCCGAAAAGCTGATGGATAAGTTAGGACTGACCATGGAGGATGTAAAAGCTGCTCAGAAACAGGCAGCAGAGCGCAAGGTAAGTGAAAAGCAGGTGCAGAAGGACAAGCAGGCCACAGGCAAAAAGCAGAATAACGGGGCAAAGCAGGTGCAGGTGCGAAACACCAATACCGCCATGGGCAAGGCTTTGGCAGCAGCAATGGGCGGTATCACATTCGAAGCACCCAAGAAGGCAGCTGCGGAAACACAGAAGGCAGCTTCGCCGGACAATGTTGCTGTTTCATCCTTGGAAAAGCGTATTAAGAATAAGAAACAGTTGGCGGACGAGCTTGGAATCGGTGAGATTACCCTGACGGATATTCTGCACGAACTGGAGAAACCGGCGCGTGACCCCAGAGACGATATGCCCAAGCCCATTCTCCGCAGCGACGTGCTGGATATGAAGGACTTGAAACCGGGCATGATTTTAAAGGGTACTGTGCGAAATGTAATCGACTTCGGCGCATTTGTGGATATTGGCGTTCATCAGGACGGTCTGGTGCACATTTCCCAGATGACAGACCGCTATATCAAGCATCCGTTAGAGGCGGTCAGCGTCGGCGATATAGTGGATGTGCAGGTGCTTGAGGTCGACATGGCAAAGAAGAGAATTGCACTTACCATGAAAATCAAAGATTGACAAAAGAGATAGGCTGATGTAATATACTCCACAGAAGATGCCCAAACCATTCAGGGTGTCTGACATAAGAAAGTTCTTCGGGGTTGGGTGAAATTCCCTACTGGCGGTGACAGACAGCACATGAACATGTGAATCTGAAGTCCGCGACCCATAGTCTGCCAAAGCAGGGTATGGCTGATCCGGTGAGAGACCGGGACCAACAGTAAAGTCTGGATGAAAGAAGAAATATCAAGCGTTATTGAATTATTTAATTCCAATAGCAAATGATGTGCAGTGCATATTTGCATCCCCCGAAATCATTTCGGGGGATTTTTTTGGTATGTGCGCTCAGAAGAATTTTCCTACTATTAAATAACAGGTGAAATTACACCGGAAATGGAGGAAAAGAAAATGAATGGATTAATCGAAAGTGTGAAACTGCATCTGCCCTTTGTGCTGGAGTTCCTTGGAGTGATAGTTGCCCTGTTTGTGGTGGCGCTTTTGCTGGAGAAACTGGCACAGAAAAAGCGGGGAGTGAAAGAGCCGGTATTCGGCACCAGAAAGGTTGCGATGATAGGTATGTTTTCTGCTATCTCTACCATTCTGATGCTGTTTGAGTTTCCGCTGCCCTTTGCCCCGGAGTTTTACAAGCTGGATTTCAGCGAACTTCCCATACTGGTGGGAACCTTTGCCTTTGGACCGGCGGCAGGAGTCATGATGGAGTTTATCAAGATACTGCTGAAACTTTTTGTAAAAGGAACAACAACCGCATTTGTGGGTGACCTTGCCAACTTTGCGGTGGGCTGCAGCTTTATCCTGCCCGCCTCGGTAGTGTATTCCTTCCGCAAAACCAAAAAGAGCGCCATTATTGCGTGCGTGACCGGAATGCTCGTACTGACAGTTTTCGGAACGGCGTTCAATGCGGTATATCTGTTACCGACGTTTGCCAAACTGTTCGGTATGCCGTTAGAGACCATTTTGGAAATGGGAGTGAAAGTAAATCCGTTTGTGACGGAGGGAAATATCATCAGTTTTGTGGCGGCGTGTGTCGCTCCGCTGAATCTCATAAAGGGAATCAGCGTTTCCGTTGTCACATTGCTTATTTATAAACCGCTCAGTCCCATTATTAAAACAGGACATAAAATGTAACGGTGTAACGTGCCGGTATCGCATAGAAGCCGCCTTCCTAATATGGAAGGCGGTCTTTTTTGAGAAAATCTTTAGAATTTCACCCGTATTTTTTTAATTTTCCTGCTATAAAATTTTTCATGGTGCGAAAGGCTGGAAAACGGACAGCGTTTGCAGCCGGCACTAAAACAGGTTGAAAAAGCAAAAAAAGTAGTTGACAGAAGAGATTCACTATTGTATTATGCAAATAGTACAGCGGAGCGCTAAGGGAAGGGAGAAGTTACTAAAATGAGTGCATTAGTAGAAATCAAAGATGTATGCAAGGTCTACAATCCCGGTGAAAATGAAGTCCGGGCACTGGACCATGTAAATGTCGAAATTGAAGAAGGAGAATTTGTGGCGATTATCGGTCAGTCCGGAAGCGGCAAATCCACGCTGATGAATATGCTCGGATGTCTGGATGTTCCGTCGAGCGGACTATACAGGCTTCACGGGCAGGATGTATCGCAGCTGGATGACAATGAACTTTCGGACATACGGAACCGCGAGATTGGTTTTATTTTTCAGGGATTCAACCTGATTCCCAATCTGACGGCACTGGAAAATGTGGAACTGCCGTTGATTTATCGCGGCGTCGGCAAGGCAAAGAGAAAGCAGCTTTCCGAACTTGCCCTGCAGAAAGTGGGACTGGAACACCGTATGGATCACAAGCCCTCGGAAATGTCCGGCGGACAGCAGCAGAGGGTTGCCATTGCCAGAGCCATTGCACAGGCGCCGCCGGTCATTCTGGCGGATGAACCCACCGGTAATCTGGATTCCCATTCCACACAGGAAATCATGAATATCCTGAAAGGACTTCATGAGGAGGGCAGAACGGTGATTCTGATTACCCATGACAATGAAATTGCCGCCAAGGCAAAGCGGGTCATTAAAATCAAGGACGGTCATGTGGAGTCGGATTCCGGCGAGCAGGAAAGTGAACAGAAATAAGAAATGTGTTGAAACGCGGAAATGAGGAAGATATGAAAAAAGAAAAGAGCCAGCAGACAGGTGTTGTGCAGAAAAAGAAAAGAAAAAAAGCACCGATTATCATTGCAGTCATTGTAATAGCGGTCGTGATTATCAGTATGATAAGCTGTTCCTTAAGTGCAGTGGGCAGTGCGGCGGTTGTCACCACGACCTATGCAGTCCGGGATGACATACAGGAGAGCATTGCCACCAGTGGAACCGTGGTGAGCGAAGAGGAAAAGGTATTTTTCGCACCGGTATCCGGTAAGATTGCAAGCGTGGAAGTGGCAGCGGGAGACGCTGTTTCCAAGGGAAGCGTGCTCATAAGCTACGACATGGAGCAGATGCAGAACACCATGACACAGGCGGATTTGCAGCAGAAAAAGAGCGAAGCCGGATATAACAGCGTGCTCTCCAACAACTCCAAAAATCAGCAGAAATTACAGGAAGCCAACACCAATCTGGATGTATTAAAACAGCAGATTGCAGACAACAAGGCGTATCTGGAAACTTTGCAGAATAAATTGGAAAAGACACAGCGCGACAGCAGTGTAGGTCTTGCAACGGAAAACTTTAATCTGCAGGAACAGTTGACCGGACTGAAAAACCAGTTGGACGGCATACAGGATAAAACCTCTCAGGAATATGCGGACACCGTGCAGAAAATGCAGGAGGTAAACGACAAAATCACGAGAGTCCAGTACCAGCAGTCCGTAGCCTCCTCCTCCGAGGATTTGGTGAAGCTGAACAAGGAAATTGCGGAAGTACAGCAGAAAATAACGGAGTACGAAACTTACAAGTCCCAGATGGAGGCACAGAAAACCAGCAGCGAGACCGCGGTTTTGGACGGATATACCAGAACGCAGTATGCGGCGGAGCAGGAACTGGCAGAGATGAGCCACAAGCAGGCTGAGGATGAGTACAACGAGGCAAAAGACGGAATTTGCGCTGACTTTGACGGTATTGTGACGGAGTGCAGCGTTGTGCCCGGAGCCACCGTGGCGGAGGGAACCAGACTGCTTACCTTGGAGAACAGCAATGAGATTAAAGTCTCCTTCAAAGCCTCCAAGCAGGATATTCAGAAGTTAGAGCTTGGACAGAAGGCGGACATTACCATCGGCGGCAACACCTATCAGGGTGAAGTGCAGAAAATCAACCGAATGGCTGAGAAAAACGAATCCAACACACCCATGGTAGGCGTGGAAGTACATATTACTAATCCGGATGATAAGATTATTTTGGGTATGGACGCAAAGCTGACTATTTACACAAAGAATTCCACCAATGCGCTGTTAGTTCCGGTAGAGGCAATCAATGGGGACAGAGACGGAGATTTCCTCTATGTGGCAGAGAACGGCATGGTGGTCCGCAAGCCTGTGACTTGCGGCATTTCCTCCGATACCTATATTGAGATTTTGGATGGTATCACGGAAAACGACCAGATAATTGTTACAGCTTACACCAGTATTGAGGAAGGTATGGCGGTAACTGCCATACCGGAGATGTAACGGGAGGAACAAATGGCACAAGTATGGGAATACATTAAAATCGCTCTGATGAATATTAAGAGCAATAAGGGACGTTCCTTTCTGACCATGCTGGGCATTATCATCGGTATCTCCTCCGTTATTATGATCATTTCCATCGGTAACGGTGTAAAAAGCGGTATTAACAGTGAGCTAAACAATATCGCGGGAGGTCAGGTGTACATTTACTCTTATTCGGATAACGATGAGGGTGTAAGTGTGGAGTTCACGGAGGAAGATATTCAGGCAATTATGGAGAAAGTGCCCCATGTCAAGGCAGTTACCCCGCAGTGGGGCTTTAACGGAACGTCCTCCGGCAGAAAGGGCACGCTGATGACAACGGCAACTTTTGGTACGTCGGGACTGGAGTATGCCAGCAAAGACCCTATTATTAAAGGAAGATACTTTACGGACAATGATTATTATTCCGGCAACAGGGTATGTGTCATCACGGAGAACAGCGCCAAAAATCTGTTCGGAACAACCAATGTGGTGGGAATGTCCTTTGACTTTAACTTGTACGGAGTGACACAGGAGTTCACCATTGTGGGAATTCGTCAGGATAACGCTTCCATGTTGTCCGGCCTGATGAGTTCGGATTCCGTAACCATGGAAGCTCCCCTGTCAGTGGTGTCATCTGCTTATGGCTTCTATGTCAGCATGGACGGACTAATGATTATCAGTGATAGCGGACAAAATGCGACACAGGTGGCGCAAGACAGTGTGCGCCTTATGGAGAACAGACACAACGTACGTGGTACGGATGTCATACAGGTTCAGAACTTTAATGACTACATGAGTCAAATGAATCAGATACTCAGCTATATCACACTTTTTGTGGTATTTGTTGCGGCAATCTCCCTGCTGGTAGGAGGTATCGGCGTTATGAATATTATGCTGGTATCCGTAACGGAGAGAACACGGGAAATCGGTATCCGCAAATCCTTAGGTGCGAGAACCGGTTCCATATTGCTGCAGTTTTTGTCAGAGTCGGCAATCATTACGCTGATGGGCGGTATTATCGGTATTATCATTGGTATCGTGGGCGCATACGGAATCTGCAGTCTGATTGGATTTACCGCTAAAGTCAATGTGGCAACGGTGCTGGGCGCCAGCCTGTTTTCCTCCGCCGTCGGTATTTTCTTTGGAATCTATCCGGCGAAAAAGGCAGCGAAGTTAAGCCCCATTGAGGCGCTCCGCCACGAATAATTAAGACTTGCATTTTCAGAGAAAAACTTTATAATGAAAGTAATTCATAAAAGCACCTACACCGTAGGTGCTTTTTCAGAGTTGACGGCAGGTTGAAAGACAGCAGGGCAGTCAATTCTCTTTAGTGAAGCGGAAACGGAGCGTTATAAAATGGTAGAACTGGATGTGAAAATTACGGCAGGAGATTTGTACGATTTCATGCTGATGCACAATTACAGCAAGGCTTCGGGAGTGATGGGAAGCGGACTGGGCGCACTGATGATTTTGTGGGGCAGTTATACAAAGTATTGGATTCTGGTTATCGGCGGAGTGGTTTTGCTATTGTATCTTCCGTGGGTACTGTTCATTAAAAGCAGACAGCAGGCAGTAAGCCCCATGTTCAAACAACCCCTTCATTATGTAATGGATGAAAACGGCGTGACTATCTCACAGGGAGAAGAGTCTACCACCCAGAGCTGGGACGAAATGTGGAAAGCGGTGTCCACAGGGAAAAGTATTATTCTGTATACTTCCCCCGTGAACGCAACCATTTTTCCAAAAGCCCGGATAGGAGATAAAAAGACGGCTGTTATTCAAATGATTTCCACCCATATGCCGCCCAAGAAAGTGAAAATCCGGTTATAGTTTGTTATCAATTCGAGGCTGAGAGGTTAAAAGAAATGAAAAGTGTGGTAGAAACCCGGAGCGCAGAGGAAACCTTTGCCTTTGGCGAAAAAATCGGCAGAGAGTGCACGCCCGGACAGGTTTATACCCTGATAGGAGATTTGGGTGTGGGCAAAACCGTGTTCACGCAGGGGGTTGCCAGAGGACTTGGCATTACGGAGCCGGTGAACAGTCCGACCTTTACCATATTACAGGTGTACGAGGAAGGCAGAATGCCCTTTTATCATTTTGATGTCTATCGAATCAGCGATGTGGAGGAGATGGACGAAATCGGATATGAGGACTGCTTTTACGGAGAGGGCGTGTGCCTGATTGAGTGGGCGAATCTTATCGAGGAAATTCTGCCGGAGCACTATCAAAGAATTACCATAGAAAAAGATTTGGAAAAAGGTTTTGATTATCGTAAAATTACCGTAGAGAATATCTAGGGAACAAATACAAGGAGCATACATCATATATGAAGATACTTGGAATAGACAGTTCCGGGCTGGTGGCAAGTGTGGCTGTTGTGGAAGATGATGTGTTGCGGGCGGAGTATACGACCGATTATAAGAAAACACATTCCCAGACCCTTTTGCCCATGCTGGACGAACTGCGCAGTATGATTGATTTGGATTTAAGCAGTATAGACGCCATTGCCATAGCGGCAGGCCCCGGCTCTTTCACGGGACTGCGCATTGGGGCGGCAACCGCCAAGGGCTTGGGACTTGCGCTGGAAAAGCCGCTTGTGGAAGTTCCTACTTTGGAAGGGCTTGCGTATAATCTCTGGGGCACGGAAAAGCTGGTGTGTCCGTTAATGGACGCAAGAAGAAATCAGGTATACACCGGAATCTATGAGTTTGTAAGCGAGGGACAGAATGATTCTCTGCATGTGTTAAAGAATCAGTGTGCCGTGGACATTCCGGAGATTCTCACAGAGTTAAATGCCATGGGGCGGGAAGTGATTTTCCTCGGCGACGGCGTGCCGGTGTACAGACAGAAGATAGAGGAACAGATGAAAGTTCCTTACTTCTATGCACCCGCCGGCAATAACAGACAGCGGGCGGCAAGCGTGGCGGCACTGGGAGCAGTCTATTATGCGCAGGGAAAGACCGTGACGGCGGCGGAGCACCAGCCGGAGTATCTGCGAAAGAGTCAGGCGGAGCGGGAAGCGGCTGAAAAAGAGGCGGCACAGAACGCCTAGGAGCCACAGAACCGAACCGGTACGAATGGAATCAGAATGAGTGAAAAACAAATTGTAATCAGGCAGTTAGAAGAGAGGGATATTGCGCCGTTAGCGCAAATAGAACAGGAGTCTTTCAGCATGCCGTGGTCTGCACAGGATTTTGCAGACTTATTAAAAAGAGACTATTGCTTTTATCTTGTGGCAGAGGTGGACGGAGTGCTCGCCGGCTCCTGCGGAATGACTACCTTTTGTCAGGAGGGAAATATTGACAACGTGGTCGTTGCAGAAACGTTTCGCAACATGGGAGTGGCGCAGAGGCTTTTAAAAGAACTGCTGGCGCACGGCGAGGCGGAAGGGACGAATGACTTTACGCTGGAAGTGAGGGTCAGCAATGCGGCGGCAATCCACCTGTATGAAAAATTAGGGTTCGTGTCCGAGGGAATCCGACCACGGTTTTATGAAAAACCGGTGGAGGACGCCATGATCATGTGGCGGCGCCGGGACAGGGAACAATTTCCACGCCCGTTATAACGAAATTTCCTTTATAATACAGAAGAACCAAAAGAGGACTTAAGTGTTGCTACAGGGAAAGGAAAGGTTATAAGAGATGCGAAAGTACGGGGATGAAGGAAACGGACAGGTAACACAGGTGATTTGCAATCAGTGCAAAAAAGAATTAAAATTAGAAAATGGATATTTGAAAGAGGCGTGTTTTTCCGCAGATTATCTGTTTGGATATTTTTCACAGAGGGACGGAATCCGGCACAGATTCGATTTGTGCGAAGACTGCTATAACCGGATGATAAACGCCTTTGCCATTCCGGTGGAGGAACGGCCGGAAAATGAATTGCTCTAGGCTGCGGTGACAGAAAGCGGCAGCCCGAAAGGTATGGAAAAATATGTTAGATGTTTGCTTGCTGGGAACGGGAGGAATGATGCCGCAGCCTTACAGGTGGCTGACTTCCCTGATGATGCGCTATAATGGACAAAGTATTTTGATTGACGCCGGGGAGGGGACGCAGATTGCCCTGAAAGAAAAAGGGTGGAGTCCAAAACCCATTGACATTATCTGTTTTACCCATTATCATGCGGATCATATCAGCGGACTGCCCGGACTTCTTTTAACCATGGGAAATGCAGAGCGTACCGAGCCTTTGACGCTGATTGGACCGAAAGGGCTGAACCGTGTAGTGTCGGCGCTTCGCGTGATAGCGCCGGAGCTGCCGTTTTCGGTGAACTGTGTGGAGATTGAAGGAAATCTCCAGACATTTTCTTTTGATGGATTTCGGATAGAGGCTTTTAAGGTGAACCATAGTGTGTTATGCTATGGATATAGTCTGAGCATTGACAGAAACGGCAGGTTTAACCGTGGCAAGGCGATTGCGGACGGGATTCCCATGCTCCTCTGGAACAGACTCCAGAAGGGAGAGACCATCGAGCAGGACGGACGCACCTACACGCCGGACATGGTGTTGGGAGAAGCGCGGAAGGGGCTGAAAGTAACCTACTGTACGGATACCAGACCGACCGATTCGATTGTGACGGCGGCAAGGGGAAGCGATTTGCTGATTCTGGAAGGCATGTACGGGGAGTCGGACAAGCTGTGCAAAGCGAAAGAGAATAAACATATGACCATGTATGAGGCGGCACGGATTGCAAAACAGGCAAAAGTGCCGGAACTCTGGCTGACACACTACAGCCCGTCCCTCTTAAGACCGGAGGAATATATGGGTGAAGTGAAAAAGATATTCCCCAATGCGGTGGCGCCCAGAGATGGAAAGACTGTGGAACTGCGGTTTTCGGATGAACAGTAGCAATGGAGAAAACGGTATGAAAAAAAACACAACACGAGTAACGATTGTAGCATTCTGCCTCATCATTTTAATTGTCGCATATTACGCATACCTGTCCAACAAGCGCAGGGAGGCGAGAGCCGAGAGCAAAATGACGCTGGTGCAGGAGACGCTCAGCAGGAATTTACAGGATGATTACCCCGCAACCCCCAAGGAGGTCATCAAATATTACAACCGGATTTTGCAGTGCTTTTATAATGAGGAATGTACGGATCAGGAAATCGAAGACCTGGGGCATAAAGCCAGAGAATTGTATGATGATGAACTGCTGGAGCAGAATGAACTTGGCAGCTATATGATTCAGCTAAAGGGTGACATTCAGGAGTTTAAGGACAGCAAACGCAGTATCAGCAGCTTTTCCGTGGCGGCGAGCACCAGTGTGGTGTACGATACCGTGGACGGATACGATTTCGCAAGAATTCTATGCGGCTATAATGTCCGCGAAAGTAAGCAGAACCAGTCAGTGAAACAGGTGTACCTTCTCAGGAAGGATAAAAACAGCAAGTGGAAGATTTACGGCTGGGAGGATGCGTCCAAGCTGCGTGAAAATTAGATGAAAAGTAACGGAGTCACGCCGAAAGGGGTGGCTTCTTTGTGAAAGAAGAGTGCAAAACAATGATTGAAGAGATAGCAGGCAAAACAAAGGATGTACTGATACTTGCCATTGAGAGCTCCTGTGATGAGACAGCGGCTTCCGTGGTAAAAAATGGCAGGGAAGTGTTGTCCAACGTGATTTCCTCCCAGATTGCATTACATACCCTGTACGGAGGAGTAGTGCCGGAAATCGCATCCCGAAAGCATATTGAGAAAATTAATCAGGTAATAGAACAGGCACTTACTGACGCAGGGGTGACGTTACAGGATATTACCGCCATTGCGGTTACTTACGGTCCCGGGCTGGTGGGGGCGCTCTTAGTCGGCGTGTCTGCGGCAAAGGCAATCAGCTTCGCCACAGGAATCCCCTTAGTGGGGGTTCATCATATTGAGGGACATATCAGCGCCAACTTTATTGAAAATAAAGAGTTGGAGCCTCCCTTTGTGTGTCTTGTCGCATCCGGCGGACATTCCCACCTTGTGGTAGTGAAGGATTACGGCGAGTTTGACATTATCGGTAGAACCCGTGACGACGCTGCGGGCGAAGCCTTTGATAAGGTGGCAAGAGCCATCGGACTTGGGTATCCCGGAGGCCCTAAAATCGACAAGTTATCCAAGGAGGGAAATCCGGATGCCATACCTTTTCCCAGAGCAAAGGTTGCGGAAAATGAGTATGACTTTAGTTTCAGCGGCTTAAAATCCGCAGTGCTCAATTATTTAAACAGTTGTCAGATGAAAGGGGAGGAAGTGTGCAGGGCGGACGTTGCGGCTTCCTTTCAGAAAGCGGTTATCGACGTACTGGTAGAACACTCTCTCCATGCGGTGAAGGCTTTCGGCTACGATAAATTTGCCATTGCGGGCGGAGTGGCGTCCAATTCCTCTCTGCGGGAGGCGTTTGAAAAGGAATGTGCGGCAAGACACATTCGGTTTTACCATCCGTCCCCGATTTTCTGTACCGACAATGCAGCCATGATAGGTGTGGCGGGATATTATGAATATTTAAAGGGCGTGCGCAGCGGCTATGACTTAAACGCAGTGCCGAACCTGAAGCTGGGGGAGCGGTAATGGCGAAAAAAAGATGCACTGCCATTGTCCTTGCGGCGGGAAGCGGCAGCAGAATGAAAAGCACCGTTGCAAAACAGTATTTGCCGCTTGCGGGCAAACCCTTGATTTGTCATGCCCTGCAGGCGGTGGAACAATCGGAAATCATTGACGACTGTATTTTAGTGACCGGAGAGCAGGACATAGAATATGTGCGAGCGGAGATTGTGGCAAAATACGGTTTTCATAAAGTGACTGCCATTGTGGCGGGTGGCGCAGAGCGCTACCTGTCGGTTGCCAATGCGCTTGAAAAGATGGCGGAGGGCGGACTGAAGGTGCCGAACACCGACGGATATGTGTTTATCCACGACGGCGCAAGACCTTTTTTGACGGAGGCAATTTTGCAGAGAACCTATGACGCTGTTACGCAGTACCATGCCTGCGTGGCTGCCATGCCGGTGAAGGACACCGTGAAAATTGCGGACGAAAACGGGTTTGCGGCGCAGACACCGGACAGGAGATACGTGTGGGCAATCCAGACTCCGCAGGTGTTTGACACCTTGTTGATTCAGGAGGCATACCGGAAATTGAAAGAAAATCTGCCGGAAATGAAACGGCAGGGAATCTCTGTCACGGATGACGCAGGGGTAGTGGAGAGGTTTACGGATTACAGGGTAAAACTGGTGGAAGGGGACTATTCCAACCTCAAAGTTACGACGCCGGAGGATATTCAGATTGCGGAAGCACTTTTGTCGAAATCCGAAAACCCTTAAAAATAGGGGCTTTTATGCGGCTCAAAAAAAGAAATGAAAAATTGTGTAAAAAGTTGTTGACAGGGAAACCTCTTTTTGTTAGAATAATTTTTGCCGCTGAGAGAGCGGAACACGCTTGGAGAGATATCGAAGTGGTCATAACGAGGCGGTCTTGAAAACCGTTTGTCCGCAAGGGCGCGTGGGTTCGAATCCCACTCTCTCCGTT
>CAKRYI010000017.1 GCA_934426825.1 uncultured Acetatifactor sp.
TTGCCGTCGTATGTCAAATTGCCCGGTGCGGTAAAGACAAAATCTTTCGCCGCGGGATCTGCCTTTTTAATCTCGTAAGTTACATAGGCTGTCTTATTGCCAAGGATGATGCTTGCGGTATAGGTGCCGGCATCGGTAGGCGCCTCAGCGAGGGTGTCGTTGCCCTTTCTATAGGTAACACTCGGTTCATCCGCCTGCCACTCAGCCTTATTCAGTGTTGCCTCTGCAGTTTTGCCATCGCCATAGACCTCATGCTCAGGCTTGCTGATGGTCACCATGCCTCCCTTAGAATTGGGACAGCCGGTTACATTGCAGGTAGCCATAATGGTCCGATAGTCTGCACTCAGATCATATATCCAGTTATGTATGTGCACATTGAGGTACAGCTTGCCTTCATCCTCTGTAACCACATAGCCCTTATCGGTCCCGTCAGGTTTAAAGATTTCGGTATAAAGCACCCAGCCGGACGCTCCGGTGGCAATCTGAATCGGAGTTTCGTCGGTGGGACTCTTTTCAGTGGTCACACCAACGCTTGCGCCATTTGTCAGGCTGGAGTCAATGGTAATCATTGCCTTATCGTACAGGAAAACATTTTCCTTGTCGTTGTTGGCAATATACGCCGAGTCGCCGACCGTCAATTTACTCGTTGAAACAACACTCACACCCGTTTCATTTTGGGTGATTGTACCATCGTACATATTGAAGATACTGTTACTGCCCATAAGTACACCGGTTGCAGTGTTCATAATCCCGCCATCGTACATGGTAAATGTACCGGCTTGGGATGTGTCGTTGGCAATCTGCACACCGGCAAAAGCATTGCAGCTGGAAGAAATCCGTCCGCCAGTTCCGCAGTCGCTCAGTGTCAGCGCGCCCGCCTTTTTAATGACAATCACCCCGACATACGGCGCCGATGTAGAGATCCGCTTTCCATTCAGGCAGAGGTTCACATCAGTTTCAATCTCAATCACGCCGCCCTTGCTCGTAACCTCATTCCCGTTGTATGTAATGGAACCACCATTCATCTCGATGGTATCCGCCAGATAATAATTACCTGCCGGGAGCGTATAGGTCATGTAGTATGCCGTCGTCGGATTCCCTTGGTCATCAGCGGCGCTGATCGCTTTAACCACACTTGGAACAGGCAGTGAACCATACATCAACTGCTGCGTGGTTGCATCATAAGTCAGAGGTGTCCACAACGCTTGGCTGTGTTTCGACGACTCATGGTAGCAAGAATGGTCGCCGCAGATGGCATGCTCATGCAGTTCGTCCCCAGTCACATACAACCACAGCTCATCCGGATCATTTTCGATAATCCACTTGTCGCATTTGTCGCTGCCATCATTTTCGATATCGAACTGACGGGCAATATTTTCATTCAGTTCAAGACCTGCGCCTGCCTTGGCAAACTTCACATAAAATCCTTCCGTGGGCATCTTTTCCAATGTCACCGGAATTTTGACATTAGTGTCCAAATTGCCGACAGTGATAACTGCGTCGCTGGACAGATAGACATTGTTTGCATCACCATCTTTCGTATTCTCGCTAATGTCCGGTGCGCCCTTCAAGGTGAAAGAGTGCCATTTACCCGCCATATATACGCCACCGCCGTTAGTGCTTGCCGTATTGTTTTTGATTTCGCCGCCATTCATGGTGAAATAGGTTGAGCCATGGCTGCCCACGCTCACGCCGCCGCCCGTGGCTGCGGCGTTTTCGGTAATGCTGCCGCCGTTCATGACGAATTTGGCACTGCCAGCACTCACGCCGCCGCCATCCGTACCGGCAGTATTGTTTTTAATCTCGCCGGCGTACATGGTGAACGCAGAATCCCGACCGTTCGTACCCACACCACCGCCAACGCCGTTAGCCTTATTGCCGGAGATAACTCCACCGTACAGGTTAAAAATTCCGCCCGTGCCAATCGCTCCTTCTATATTTACGCCACCACCATATTCAGCCGTATTGCCGGTAATGCTGCCACCATACATATTGAACCGTGTGCCATCGCCATTGGAATACAGAAGCACACCGCTACCGGTCTTATCCGCAGCGTGGGTAATTGTACCAGCCGTCTGCTGACAGTCAGTCAGTGTGAAAGTTGTCTCGCTCACAACACTGCTGCAAACAATAGCGCTAAAATCCCCATTTGCCGTGATGGTGTTGCCATTCAGGCAGAGTTTCACATCCTTCGAGGTTGTTTTCCAATGTGAGGCTATGTAAATGGGATAATCCAGTGTGATGGAGCTGCCCAAATAATAGTTGCCGGCAGGCAGTTCGTAGCACGTGACATTCTGACCCTGATTAAAGTATCCTTCGTCTTGAGTTATCGTTGCCTTCAGCTCCGTATCGCCTATTTTCAGTTTGCCGTCATCGTCCATCCACAACTTCGTGAAAGACATCTGCGAATCAGTCGTGTGGTCGCCGACATCATGATGTTCCGTGCCACAGAGGTAGTGTCTGTGGGGTGCGGTCGTGGATAACTGCATCTCGTTGTTTGCAAGAACCGGATAGATACCATCTACGTCACCGGTAAAGCAATCCGCATCTTCTTCGTTCAGGGTATACCCCGTTGTCGCCGTAGCAATCGTCACAGGGCTGCCATCGGCAGGTGTATCCGCCGCGGACACGCCAATGCTGTGCACGCCGCCGGTGAGCTTTCCATTAATCTGGAATGTCTTGCCGGTCGTCAGATAGACATTGTCCGGAGTGACTTGCCCTGAAGTGTCTTGGCGTGAATTGTTCAAGACCTGAGCGTCGTTAGCGATTTCAAAACCACTAAGCACATACACGCCACCGCCATTTCCTTTGATAACCTTGTTGTTAGTAATAGTACCGCCGTTCATGGTGAAAGTACCGGCGTTAGAACTATTGTCCTTCACATACACACCGGCTCCATTCTCTGCCATGTTATCGCTGATACTTCCACCGTTCATATTGAAAGTGCCGCCTAATACAAGTACACCGCCACCATAGTTATTTTTCCATGAACTCGTCGATTCAATATAGGCTGAGTTTCTGCTGATAGTCGCCTTGCCATTCACAGTGAACGTAGCATTCGCAGACACAAACACACCGCCGCCGTAACCTCTTTCACTCAGCGAACGATTGTCACTGATGGCTGCATTGTCATTCATGGTAAACTCGCCACCCGAAGCATATAAGCCGGCACCACCGCAAGCACTGCCGGTGCACATGTTGCCGGTAATCTGTGCATTGTCGGACATGGTAAAACTAACTTTGCCGCCGGTGCATTCCATATGTACGCCGCCGCCAAATCCGTTTGTCGTATTATCAGTAATCTTCGCATTGCCGGACATGTCGAAAGAGCTCCCGACGCCATTCAGATTCACACCGCCACCACTTTTATGATTAGCTGCAACATTGCCGCTGATGGCTCCACCGGGCATGATAATCTTGCTTTGGGTAGCTCTTACACCTGCGCCCGCCGCAGTGTCGTTATAGTTACCGCAGATAGTACCTCCGTACATGGTGAAAGTACCGTTTCCTCCCATAAATATGCCGGAGCCATTCTTCCCACTGCTGTGGGTGATAATACCACCGGTAACCGTAGTGTCTCCGCCCGTCCCAACAGGCTCCCACAGATTGTCCTTTTCTGTATTTTTCGTAAAATAATGTACGCCGCCACTGCTGTTGCAGTCAGTCAGCGTAAAACTGCAGCTGACAGGAACGGTAATCGCATCAACATCTGCGTTGACCGTGATGCTGTGACCGTTAAGGTCAAGTACAGTGCCGCTCTTCGGTTTCCATGTAGCATCGAGCGTCACGTCATTAGTCAGATAGTAGTAGTCTGCATCCATGCCACTGGTCAGGTTAGAAACCGCTGTCCATGTTACGTTACTATGTCCATTCTCATCTGTGCATGCTACACCACAGACGGGGTGAATATGCTCGCCGTCCTGCACCGCCACAAACGTAGTCAGAGCCACGCAGATATTCTCATAGCGCGCCATATTCAAGCTTCCACGCTGTTCAGCGTTCAGTGCCGTCAAAGCCTCGTCAATGGCAATCAGCTGTGCCTGAAGCTCGTCCGCATTCTTTGCCGTCACCTCGTCCGGCAGGGCGTTAATCAGTTCCTGCGCCGCACGTACAGCCTCGTCTTTTTCTGCGTCCTGTACGCCTGTGTCCCCACCGCTGACATCTCCGTCACTGATACTTCCGGTGGTGTAGACTTCAGTGGTATTCTCACTGCTTGGTACTTCCTGTTCCGTTACTACACCCGTTTCCGCTGCAAACGCCACCGTGGGCTGCATGGAAAAGCAGAGCGTAAATGCCATGAACAGACTCAGCACTCGTTTCTTCATAGACCTGAAACCTCCTCTTTTGAATCTCTTTGAATCTCTGCATTTTTCACAATGTACAAAATCAGACTATGCACCTTGTAAATGTATTTACATTTTATTATGCCCATTATACCATAGACCTTCGGGGACAAGTCAAGTATTTTTGCAAAAAAATACCACCTTTTGCCTTCAAACACGCAAAAAGTGGTATTTATATCAGCGCTCATGTACAACTCAATCACTTTGCTGCTGCATACTTTCTCCTTCCATCCGGATATTTTAAAAAAGCCAGTTTCTTTTCTGTGTCGTAGCCGGCAATCGGAACTCCTTTTACCATCACCAGCAGCCCGCCAAAGATCCAGATATTGCCCACGCTGAGCCATGCGCAGGAGAGTGCGTTGACAAAGGGCTGATTACCGAAAATATTCAGTAGCAGCACCGCCGCCATACCCACAGGCATGAAAAATACCCAGCACCACTTCGGGTAGGGCGTGAATCCTTTGGCAAAGGCTTTCATCCTCCACTCCCCAGCCCAAAATCAAATCTCCCACCAAATGCAGCACGGCTGAAAACAGTCCGATGGAAAGCAGTTTTTGAATACGCTACCAGTCTAACTGGCGGCTGATTCCTATGTCGTTAAAATCACTCATTTTTTTCTCCTCACTGCGCAATCGCGCCTTATAACGGTACTACCGGTTTCTCCGGTAGCCCTGTTCGTCCCGGTATTCCGGGTGCTCCTTTAAATATCCGTCCCTGTCGCCGTATATGGTATAATCGCACTTGCAGCCGTTGGAGCAGGTGGTTTTACGCACCAAACGGGCATGAATCAGCTCCATTGCTTCAAAATCGGGATTGCACAGCGCCGGCATGACCTCCAAGAGTCCATGCTTTTGGCAAATTCTGCGGTAGGACATTCCGTAAATTCGTAATAAATGGGCTTATCCTTCTCAAAGGGTGCGACATTCATCTGAAAATCGCCCCACTTGTCACACTGCTTCTTGGCATTTAAAAAAGCGCGGTACATGAGTTTTTTGAAAAGCGGACGGTTGCAGTCCACAAATTTCATCTTGCGGAATGCGGTCAGCATCAGGTTGCCCTCCATCTCTTCAATCTCCGCAAGACTTGTGACCTCCTTGCAGACAACGTAATATGCCATGAGGGCTATGCAGTCGTAGTTGCCGCCCTTGCCGTTGTGAAAATTTTTGCTGACGCCGAGGTCGGTGCGCCAGTCTGAAAGGAAATCCACATATTGCTTTTGCACCCGCTCCCAGACAGCCTCCTGCTGCTTTTCCGGATAGTGAAGCGCAATTTTCTGACGGTCATCATGTTATCCCCGACCTTTGCCAAAAAGCGGTAAAATCCTTTTACCGACGGGTCATCAAGGCTCTGATACCCAAGCATATAACCTTTGGTTGACACGCGAAGTCCCGGCGCCCAGCCGGAAAGCTCCTTTTTTGCATCCGCAACGGCAAAATAGGCTCCCACATCCTTGATTTTCGCATCTTTAATCCATGTTTTCAGCATCAGCTTTACCGCACTCTTTCCGGCAGCGTCGAAGACCAGAATAGTAAAACACTCCGGCGGCGAAAAATACTGCGCCGTCCGCGGCATCGATTTTCTCAAACCACGCCGTGTCATTCAAATCACAGGCAATATTTTCCTCCCGCCTGTCGGATAGTATGAAAGCAACTTTCCAATCCACTTTCGGATATATGGGTTCCTCAAAGTTAGTATTTACTAACCATAGTGGTTTTAAAAAGCCGCCCTCGGCAGCTTTTTCATTTCTCCGGTAATATTATATATAGCACGCACGGAATTGACTTCCAATATAAATCCTGTCATTTTTCTTGATTTAATTCTTTGATTATTTTTTCCGGTGCAGGAAATGATTTCCGTCTATATTTCCTATTGCGGCAGATTATAGCAGACTTTTTAGCCGCTCTGCCATTTCCTGCGGATGGAGGGTTGCCATGCCGGCGTGTCCCGTATTCTTAAGTTCTATGAACTCCACATGGGAAAAACATTCTTTTATGTATTCGATATTCTGTTTCCGGTCCTTCACTTCCTTGTCCCCATACCAATACTGGAAGCGTCCCCGATATTCGGGCAAGTGCTTTGGCATATCGTAATTATTGCAGGACTCAAACGTTCTCCAGATGGTTTTATAGCTCATAAAACGGAAAATATTTGCCATGTACTTCAAGTCCTCTTTGCTGTATTCATCGGTGGAAAATGCTTTCTCCAAAAGTCCCAGTCCACCGATTTTTCCCATGGACATCATAAGAAAATCTTTGATGGCAATAAATCTTGTGATAAGCCATGGCAGCTGATAGGGCGTGATTCCGCCGTCGCAAACGGTATTTTTGACTACAATTTTCTGGGTGGCAAGCAGGCGAAGCACTACGCTGCCGCCCATGGAACAGCCGTAGAGAACGTCCACGGTTTCGATATGGTGTGCGGTCAGCCAGTCTGCCAAATTATCCGCAATTTCCTCCACGCTGGTATAATCTTCGCCAGGATTCTCTTCGTCATATCCGGGCAGTGCCGGGATAATCAGATGAAAGTCATCCTTAAGCAGCGGAATGACGTACTCAAAATAGTCCCACATAACCGCCGACGGGTGTATTAATACCATTACTTTCTCTTTGTCCTGTCCGTATTCATGAATGGTCATGAAATTTCCTCCTGATGTTTGGTTTTTGCTTCATTTCTGTTTTTACTTATTGCAGCAGCATCTGAATTTCCTGTTTATAGGGCGGTATGGTTTTCTTGTCCTCTCCCTCCGCGCAAAGATACGGCGTCTCCAGTATTTTCGGAACCGCAAGAAACCGTTCATCGTGAACGATTTTCCGCAGAGCGTCCACTCCAATGGTGCCCTTGCCGATATTAGCATGGCGGTCCTTGTGGGAGCCGCAGGGATTGACGCTGTCATTCACATGAATAGCTGCAATCTGATTCAGCCCAATCACCTCGTCAAATTGGGATAATACCTTTTCATAGTCCGAAACCAAATCATATCCCGCATCATTGACGTGGCAGGTATCAAAGCAGACTCTGAGTCTCTCCGGTTTGTGAACCCCGTCGTATATCATGCGCAGTTCCTCGAAGGTTTTGCCGATTTCTCCGCCTTTTCCCGCCATAGTCTCCAGTGCAATGTATACATCACTTTCGTCCTTATCCAGAACCATGTTCAGTCCTTTGACAAGCTGCGCGATTCCCGCTTCTGCGCCCGCCCCCAAATGCGAGCCGGGGTGAAGCACCAGAATTTTACTGTGGAGTGCCGCCGTCCGTTTTATTTCTTTTGCCAAAAACTCCACCCCGAAATCAAAGGTCTCCGGTTTCACGGTGTTGGCAAGATTGATAATGTAGGGTGCGTGAATGACGATTTCCCGGATTCCGCATTTTTCGGCATATTCCAGTCCTGCCTCAATATTCAGGTCGGAAATTTCTTTGCGTCTCGTATTCTGCGGTGCTCCGGTATATATCATGAATGTGTTGGCACCGTAGCTTTCCGCCTCTTTCACCGAACCCAAAAACATTTCTTTTCCGGACATTCCCACATGGGAACCCAATAAAATTTCACTCATTTTTCTTTCTCCCGGCTATTTGCTTTTCTTTTTTTCGTTATTTTGAATCCCTTGTATGCTTTTTTGAGCGTTCTGCGCATCTTTTTGGAGGCGCTCCGTATTCTGATATGCCCGCCCGAATTTGAACAGTTTCTTTCCGGCTGCATCATAAAAAGTAGTGACCATGTCCCAGCTTGTTCCATTCACTGCGTTCACATCATTGTGTATGTCGAAGGATTCCTCCTGTGTTTTGGATGTGCAAATATCCGACATACGATATTCTTTTTTCCAAAATCCGTTGTAATAAACGATTTTTCCTTTATATATCTCTACCCGTTTTGTAATGGAAAAAATGCAGACACACCCGACCAAGATAAAAAAGAGAATGCAGAACAGTACCGCACTGTAGTTTAATAATGTCTCACATTTCCCAATACCCCAAAAAGCACACATCACCGATGCGGCAAACATCAAAATAGAGAATATCCCACAAAATATCCGGTATCCCTTTTTCATACTAACACTATATCTGATTCCGTCCGCCTGTTCCATATCGTTTTCCGTCCTCTGCAAGATATTTTGAAAAGTATAGACATAGCGTACCATAAATGTACGGGATTTTCATCGAATTATTTGCGTATTTTATACATATTTTGTGCAGGCGCCCCAAAAATCCCGCTGTCCGCCAGTTGCTTTATACTCTGAATGACTGTATCATATGTCTCCGGTACAAACAGTAACCCTAGCGTTATATTATTGTAATCGTCCCTGTAAACTCCGTTTTCAACTATTTCTTTCAAAATATCTGTCACACACACATCAGCCTTAGCCGACGGACAAATCGTTAGTTCCGAGCGTACCGCCCTTACCGCCGGAATCAGCCGAACCAATTCCTCCGTAATACCAATGGAACTTACAATCTTATAAATATCGTACAAATGCCTTGAATGACGTTCCACCTCTCCCTGCATATAGTAATCGCATAAAGCGAATACTTTATCAGCCAATGTCCTTTCAATCGTCTGTGTTGTAATTTCAAAGGGCATTAAATTATAGGTCTCTGCCAAGTCCAGCCGGTTGATTTTATTCAAAAAACGATAAATATAATTATCCACCATACGTTTAGTTGTCGGGAAAGGCAACAGTGCCACATAAGTCTCAACCACCAGTTCCGGCTTGAGTATATTCGACCGTTCATACATGGACGGATAAGTTACCCTGTAACAATTATAATGCCTGCGGCTTCTTGTCGCATCCAAATTCGTAACGGTAAAACCGAATTCATCCATTGTTTTTACAATGGCCCTTTTTAGTTTTTTCTTTCTGGCATCTCCCGGCATTCCGGCTTCCGCCGTATAGGACAAATCAATGTCCTCTGAAAAACGCTCTAGCAATCCGTAACACTTTGTCAGTGATGTTCCTCCCTTAAATACCATATCCTCTAATTTCTCTGATAAGGATTTAAGCGTAATGGTTACATAATAGTCCTTTTCAATTACATTACCCGGAATTGCAAGTTCATTGGAGGCGCCGACGATTAACTCTTCAAATATTTCCTTATCAAAGTGCAAATTCATAAATCATCCCCCATTCAATCATCTTCTTTGCGGTGGCACCGGTTATGACAGAAGACACCTCCGATAATTGTTCTTTTGTGAAGCGCTTCTTCCGCACATATCCTACCAACGTATCTATTGTCTCTTTCATCGGCAATTCTGTGTACATTTCAGCCTGACCGATACTGTCCAACAGCTGTAAAAGTTCTGCATTGGAATTGGAAACCTCAATCGGTGCCTTTCTAATCCTGACTCTTTGCATGCCGATTGTAATGATTCGCCCATTGGTAGCTTCACGGTTAGTAACAATCTCTATCACAGCGGGTACCTGCGTCGTTAACCCTAATTGATTGGCAAACGATATGCCTGTAACATACCCGTAAGTCTCGGATTTACTTTGCACATATTTGCGCATAATAACAGCGGACGGGTCAAGATAACTTTTTCCAAGCACTCCGCCCTGCTTTGGTATATAATAGATTCCATTGTCATATCTTTCCAAAAAACCGCTTGCGACAAGTCTTTTTACCGACTGGCGTACCGCATTTTCAGACAGTCCTTCCACCGCTAAATCATTCAAAAAAATAGGCTCATTGTATCCGTAATTTTCTATTAAATAGTCTTTCAGCATACTCTCACCTCCAAGAAAAACGTACCATATTTATATTTATTTTGTCAATATTTATGTCATCAATTCTATTATAATATCCAAAATTATAATTGCCATTCCACAAACCCATTACCCTTTCTCAATCTTTGTCTCAACTTTCACAACACAATACCCCCGGACAAGGCACTTGCCTCATCCGGGGGTGTTATCATTTCCCTTTATACAGTTTTTCAAAACAGCTTACTGATTACTTGTCGGCCTGCTTCCTAACGTGATGTCGTAGTCATGCTGTACATATTCGCCGTTTTCCGGTCTCATAACCGTAATCTTGGCTGTGGTTCCTGCGGCGTAGTACTGTAAAACATTCTGCAAATCGGAGTAGGAAGATATTTTCTCGCCGTCAAACTTGGTAATAATATCGCCCTTTACGATTCCGGCTGCTTCCGCTGCAGAGCCCTCTTCCACAGATACTACATAAATACCGGTGGGCATATTGTACATCTGAGAAATCTGGCTGGTAACTTCCTGAAGGGAAATTCCGATATAACCGCTCTGTCCGTCAGCTACTTTTTCTCTGGTCTGTCTCTCCATCAAATCTGCAATGATAGGGCTTGCGGAGCTGATAGGAATGGCATATCCCATGCCTTCAATGGTGGAACCGCCAATCTTGTTGGAGTTGATACCCACTACCTCACCGTTGATATTTAACAGCGCACCGCCGGAGTTACCGGGGTTAATAGCTGCATTGGTCTGGATAAAGGTTCCTGTGGAGCCGTCCTCCAATGTAATCTCACGATTCAGGGCGCTTACAATACCATTGGTAACGGACTGTCCGTATCCCAACGCATTACCGATAGCAATAACCGGCTCGCCCAGCTTCAAATCATCGCTGTTGCCAAGGGTTGCTACGGAAATGGCATTCTTGGTATCGCTGCTTAAAGAGCTTAACGGAACGGCAAGCACTGCCAAATCCATATCGGAGTCCATACCCTTAATCTTGGCTTCCGCCTCGCTGCCGTCAATAAATGTTACCTGTAAGGTTGTCGCATCTGCCACTACATGGTGGTTGGTGACAATCAAGAGCTCGGAATCGGTCTCTGATACGATAATACCGGAGCCGCTGGCTGCCTGTTCCTGTGTGTAAGTCTGTCCAAAGAAATTGCCTGTCTCAGTGTAGTTGTTCACGATGGAAACCATTGCGGGCATTACTTCCTCGACCACATTGGAAATATCGGATTCCACTACCGTAACATTGTTGGTGTTCGTCAGCTTGATGTCCGACTGTCCGTTGTCCGCCACTGTTGTAGAATTTGCTTCCGCTACCGCCTGACTGCTGTCCGGCTGTTTGCTAATTCCAACGCCCTGCTGCACTCCGTAAAAGCCGAGCCCGGCAAAGAGTCCAAAGAGCAGACCCAGACTCACACTCAGCAGTGCCTTTTTGAAAAATCCACCGGACTTATTCTTTTTCGGTTTACCCGCCGGCTGGTTCCGGGCGGCTGCCTGCCATGCAGTATCTGTGCTGCCGGTCTGGTAGGTTCCATAGTTATTTGTGTTTGTTGTATTTGCGGTGCTTGTTGTGTTTCCGCTAAAGACGCCGGATGTATTTTCGCCGGTGCCTGAACCGGAATAGATTTCATTTTCGTACATATCCATTACCTCTCTTCCAACTTTATGCACTCAGTATACCTGTGAATTGTGTCCGAAATGTGATGAATATATTAAACACTTGTGAAATCATTTCCAGTATTCCCGGTTGGAAGTAAGCCGTAAAATCCAGCTTTTCGGCAGTTTTTTGTAATGCTTTCCGAGAAAATATCCTGCATATTTAAAAGCACATTGTACATAAAAATGCGGCAGGCGGTACCATTTTTTTTGCTGCTTAAAATAAGCTGCCGCCGCCTTCACCATTTTACCGCCCTCGGATTCGGAGGGAACATCCGCAAAAACTTCCGGGTGCTCCGCCTGCGAAACGCCCAAATCAAAATTGCGGTGAAGCTGCTGCATATTGGTGTAATCGTGGGAATGGTACACCCTCGCCTGTGCCTCATAGACAATCTTATAGCCGTTTCGGATAACCCGCGACGCATAAATCATATCCTCATTAAAAATAGCTCTCTGCACAAATCCCCCCAGAGAATCATAAATCTCCCGGCGGTATGCCGCACAGACATTGGAGCAGAAAAAGGTCTTAATGCCCAGTTTCGGCAAATCCTCTGCGGATTTCACTCTCCGCTTATCGGGATAGTTGAACTGTCTGGAAAAACGCTCCTCCACGCCGCTGTGCTTTTTCGGAAGCTGCCTTGCGTAAGCGGCTGCAATGTCTCCCTGCAAATTGCAGGTCAGGCGCTGTAAAAGATATTTATCGGCGGGGACCGCATCCTGTGTCATCATCACAAAAACATCCGCATGGGACAATTCCACACCGCGCCGTCTTGTGCCGCCGTGGTCAAATTCCTGTTTGGTGAGATGGAACACCTTCACATTGGGGTACTTTGCCCCCATATCCACTCCCTTTGTCAGCGCATCAAAATAGGATTTTTCCGTATTCATAAGCAGTATGTTCTGCACCGGAACACTCTGGTTTTCCAACGCGTCCAGCAGTGCGAACAGTTCTTTCCCCGGATGATATACCGGAATAATCACATCTATGGTCATTTGTTCGCTCTCCGTCCATTTTTCAAAAAGAAAGGGAGCCTTGACAGCTCCCTCCCAGCCTTAATTTTTATTGATATACGGTGTGGTATCCGCTTTGATTCTCTGTCCGTACTCTCTTACACTGTCTGTTACCGTATAGGACTGGTCATCAAACAGGAATTGGTGGAGCCATACAACATTGGACTCCAAATCCATGGGAATAACACTGCTTCCCTTGGCACCGATATTTGCTGTAGTTCTCATGGTCTCCTCCGGGAAACCTCCCTCGTCCACAATCTGGTATTTCGCGATATTTCCAATCAAATCCAAAATATCCTTGGAATCCAGGCTGGTGTAAATATCGTCAACTACATTGTTAAAGACTTTTGTAAGGGTAGCCAAGTCTGCTTTCTTTGCCTGCGCTTCAATCGCCTTGAGCACCTCTCTCTGGCGTGCGGCACGCTTAAAGTCATCACCCTTGGTATAACGGATACGGCAGTATGCCGAAGCCTGCAATCCGTTAAGAAGCTGATATCCTTCCTGTGTTACCGGTGTGTAATCGCATTTCAGCGCTTCCGCAATATTTATCTGATAGTTGTTGATATGCTTAAGTTCCTCGGAATCCACATCAATGTAAACGCCACCGAGTCCGTCAATGACCTCGCCGAGTCCTCTGTAGCCGACTGTCACAAAGTTCTTTATATCCATATCCAGGTTCATGTTCAGCATTTTTACTGCCTGCTCGGCTCCACCATAAGCGTATGCGTGGTTACATTTGATATACTCGTCAGTACCGATATTCAAATAGGTATCGCGGTACACACTCACCAGTTTAATATCGCCGGTATCCATGTTAATGCTGGCAATCATAATACTGTCGCTTCGGCTGCCCTTGTACAAATCCTTGTCTGTCTGGGCATCCACACCAAACAGGGCAATATTCATATACCCCTTCATAGTTTCATTTTCCACTACTGTTTCCTGAATCTCCAGTCCATCCTGATCCTGCGGCCAATTTTCCGGTGACTTTGGTCCCTCGCTGTTGGTCTTGGTCATTACCAGATACAAAACAGCTATCATGGCAAAAATTACGATAATCTCAATGGCAAAAATAATCATCTTGCGTCTCTTCCTTGCCTGCCGCTGCTTTGCACTCATCTTCCTGCCGTGATTTGCCCCACCGCCTGCGGGTCTGCGCTCTGCCCCGCCTGTACGTCTCTGATTAGAATACTCAGTCATTGTTGTAATCTCCTTGCATTTTTTCATTAATATGCGTTTTTATTAATAAAACCGGTAAAAAATGTCATCAGAATGATTTTGATGTCAAATCCCAAGGTCCAGTTTTCAATATAATAAATATCATACTCAATTCGTTTGCGAATAGAAGTATCGCCCCGCAGTCCGTTGACCTGCGCCCAGCCGGTAAGTCCGGGTCTGACCTGATGTTTTACCATATAACGGGGGATTTCCTCCCGGAACTTCTCCACAAACAGAGGTCTCTCCGGTCTGGGGCCCACCAGACTCATGTCACCCTTTAGGATATTGAAAAGCTGCGGCAGTTCGTCCAGACTGGTCTTTCGCAGAATCTTGCCGATAGCCGTCACTCTGGGGTCGTTTTTCACCGTCCATGCTTTCTTTTCCTCATTGGGGTTCTGCAGCTCCATGCTGCGGAATTTGTACATATAAAAAGGCTTATTGTGAAGCCCGACTCTTTCCTGCTTGAAAATAATGGGGCCGGGACTGCTGCATTTCACCAAAATCGCAATAATCAACAAAAGCGGTGAGGTCAACAGAATGCCAAACAGCGAACCCGCAATGTCCATGCAGCGCTTTGCCACCATATTGCCTGTATTGGTTAGCGGCACATACCGGATATTGATAACCGGAAGTCCCATCAAATCCTCAGTGTAAGGTCTTGTGGGAATGAGTCTTGTGTAATCCGGAATGAACTTGGTGTGCACACCGGATTTCTCGCAGTCACCAACAATCTGCTCCAGCATATCGTAATCTTCCAAAGAAAGGGTAATGGCTATCTCATCCAGCTTGTTCTCCGGTAAAATAATTTCCAGATTGCCGATAGTTCCCAACACCTTAATACCTTTATAGACCGTTCCCGCCGGAATGTGCTCATCCAAAATGCCGCACACCACATATCCCCACTGTGGATTGTCCAGAATCCGGTCGATATAGGCTTCCGCCGCTCTCGAATATCCCACCAGAAGAATGTGTTTCAGATTATATCCTCTGCTCCGCATGGTCTGTAATCCTTTGCGGAGAACAATACGACAGCAGGAGGTCAAAAAGATATTCAGCACATAGAAAATTGCCATCACGGAACGGGAATAGTTAATTTCCTTGATTACCATGTACAAAATAATAATCAGTGCCGCAATGCCCACGGTGTTTGCCTGAATAATGCTGCTTATTTCATGTCTGCGCCGTACCGTCCGCTTGGGAGAATACACATTGCACCGATGATACAGGTACATATAGCCGGGTACAATGAAAAGTAGGAGAATGAAATAGTCGTCAATCGGCAGCACGCCGTATCCGGGTCCATGCTCGAATATATAAAATTTGATATAGTACGAAAGGATAAAGGAACAACCGGTAATGATAGCGTCGATAAACACCAGCAGCCTGTTGAACACCTTCTGATTATCTTTTATCATAAGCCACACCCAATGTAACTTCGTTTCTGAAACTAAACATATTTTATAATAACCGCCCCGAAAGGGCAACTTAAGAATTTATGAAGCTAATTCTTAAGATTTCATAATAATTCGGAAGATATTAGCATATAACTGTATCTGAATTGCCACATAACTACCAAAGTGTTTCCACTGAAATTTCACTTTTGCATCTCTGCCCGGCTCAGAAAAGCACTTTTTAAATCCCATTCCAAGTCCCTGCAAATACAATCCGCCCATTCTTTTTTTGCAGAAAAACAGAAATTTAATGAAAAATCCCGGTATCAGAAAGGGCAGATTCAAAATCCACTGGAAAAGCGGCATATTTTTCCCGATAACATACACACTGTTTGCCGCCGCCAGCTTTGTTTTCCACGGATTATAGCGTGAACCGGAGGACGCACTGCCAAAATGAACCACCTCCGCATCAGGTGTATACCGGTTCTCGTACCCATATATTTTCGCGCGGTAACCAATGTCCAAATCCTCCAGATAAGCAAAATGCTGCTCATCAAACAGACCGATTTTGTCAAAAACAGACTTTCTGTAGATAACGGCACCGCCACAGGCAGAAAAAACTGAAACCGGCTTATTGTAGTCCGCCGCCGGTCTGCCCTTGCCTCTCGAATATGCCCAGCCTAACGCACAGTATCTGTCCCCTGCATCATCCAGCAAATCTTCCCTGTCCCACATCAGCATTTTGGCGCTGACAGAGAAAATGCTTTCTTTTTTGCTGATGGTATGATACAGTCCTTTGACAAATCCCGTTTTCACTTTTGTATCGTTATTTAACAGAATGACAAATGGTGTTTCCGACGCCTGTATTCCCACATTGACCGCATGGCAGAAACCGGTATTCTCCGAAAGAAAAATGCAGGTTTCGTTCTCCTGATTTTCTGTCCGCTCCTCCAAATAGGGAACGCTTCCGTCCGTTGAGCCGTTGTCCACTACAAGCACACGAAATGCAGGAGTTCCTGTCTCCTGCATTTTTAGTGTGTCCAGACACTCCGGAAGATATTTCATGCCGTTATAGTTTGGAATAACTACCGTTATTTCTGCTTTATTGTTTGATTTTCCGGTATTTTCCGCATTGTTCATATCCTTCCGCAGCTCTCCTTTTCGATTCTTCTTTTTATGCGGTGCTATCCTTTCCATTTCACGGACATTTCCGGAAAGTACAAAACCCGATAACCCGCTTCCCGGATTGCCCTGCCCAAAGCCACACTGATTTCCCTGCAATCCATTCCATCCGGAAGTGTGGAGTAGTCAAAAATTGCCGTTCCCGGTATTTCCTTATAGGTAACGCCTGTTACTTTTTCAAAAACCGGAATACATTCCTCCCGCACGCGGATGCAGCGTATGTCCACCGCCTCCGCATCCTGCATCAGCACCGCCCTGTGCAGATAACCGCTGTAGCCTGCCGGTAACCCCTGATACAAAAGCGTTCCGTCCGACTTCATTCTGCCGCCCGCCGTTCTGCCTTTCACAAGAATTCTTCCTCCCACCGCTCCAAGGTCTGTGCGGTTGTGCAAGGGTCCCGCCGGATAGGATAACCGGTAAAATCCAAGGTGTTTCATGTGGACAGCTTCCGCCCCCCAGCCGTTTCTGTCGGCAAAATCCTGTACCGCCCTTCTTCCGGCCTCGTAGGCATATGTCTTGCTTTGGGGATTTTCCGCCGTGGACGCGGTATGGCATCTCCAGTGATACAGCACCTTCGGGACATGCACAATTTCTTCCTCTCTGTCCAAAAAGCGCTCCACTCCGCGCAGTATGAGGTCGTAATCCTGCGCTCCGTCATACTCCGGTCTGAGTTTCAACTCCTTCATGAGAGAACTTTCCATCATAAGAAAATGGCAGATATAATTATTGCTTAAAAGTAAATCCAGATTAAAGTTTTCTTTCAAGTTCGGCTCATAAAAACGGGTGGCGGTTCCGTCGCATTTATCCTCGTCCGAATAGAAAATACTTCCGCCCTCACCGGCTCTCGCCGCCATTTCGTACAGCGCATCCGGTGTCAGAATATCATCATGGTCCAACAGTGCAATATAGTCACCGGTAGCGTATTCCAGCCCCCGGTTCGTATTTTCCGCAATTCCGTTATTTCCCTCTATATCAATATAACGGATGCGGGTATCCGTGTAGGTCTGCACTACCTTCCGAACCGAGTCGTCCCCGGAAGCATCCGCCAGTATCAGCTCCCAGTCGGAATAGCTCTGTGCAAGCACCGAGTCCACCAGTTCCCGAAGATAGGGTTCCGCCGTGCGGTAAGTGGGAACCACAATACTGATGGTGCCGTGTCCGGCTTCGCCGTGCTGCCTGTCCAGTTCCTCCTGTGTGGGCGGAATATAGGCATAAGACTCCCCTTTTCCCGCTTCCATGCGTTCCCGAACTGCATACCATGTATTTTTCAGTCCGTTTCTCTTAAGGTAGTATAAGGTTTTTTTGATTGTTGCCCTGTTTATTCTGCCCATACGGTGAGCCATAATTCCTTTCCCTGAAAACAGCAAATCGCCCCAAAAGGCGATTTGCTGCAATCATTTCTATTCACTTACTGCTTTTCATCTTACAGCAGTGCTTTCAAATCTTCCGTCAGCTTTTCTACTTTTGCCTGCGCATCCTCAAGGCTGTTGCCCTTCACGCCCATATAGAACTTAATCTTAGGCTCTGTTCCGGAGGGACGCGCACAGCACCATGCGTTATCAGGCAGTTCAAAGTACAGAACATTGGATTTAGGCAGTCCGGTTCCGGTCTTTTCGCCGGTCTCCATATCTACGATAACGTCATTCTGGTAATCTCTGAATTTCAATACTTTCAAATCGCCGAATGCCTTGGGAGGATTCTGACGGAGTTTATCCATAATTTCCGCAATCTGCTTGGAACCGTCGATACCCTTTAAGGTAATGGTGTACTGGGTCTCCTTGAAATATCCGTATTTCTCGTAGGTTTCCAACATCATATCCCACAGAGTTTTGCCGTGCTTCTTGCAGTATGCCGCAACCTCGCACAGACACATAACCGCTACAACAGCGTCCTTATCTCTTGCGTGAGTACCTGCCAGACAACCGTAGCTTTCCTCCAGACCAAATACATAATGGTTGCTTCCGGTCTGCTCAAACAGCTTAATCTGCTCACCGATAAACTTGAATCCGGTCAGTACTTCAATCAGTTTCACACCGTACTCCTTGGTAATAGGAACGGTCATGTTGGTGGTAACAATAGTGGTTACCAGTGCAGGATTCTCCGGCATGGTTCCGGTAGCGGTTCTCTCTCTTAAAATGTACTCTGCAATCAGCATACCGGACATATTACCGGTAAAGGATACATATTCTCCGGTTTTAGTGTCTTTTGCATATACACCGAGACGGTCTGCATCCGGGTCTGTGGCAAGAACAATGTCCGCATCCTTTTCTTTTGCCAGACGAAGCGCATAGGTAAATGCCTTCGGATCCTCAGGGTTGGGGTAATCCAGTGTGGTAAAGTCAGGATCGGGATTTTCCTGCTCAGGAACCACATACACATGCTTGAATCCAAGTTCGGACAGGATTCTTCTCACCGGCTTGTTACCCGTACCGCAGAGAGGTGTGTATACAATCTTAATATCCTCAGCCATTTCTTTAATGACATCGGGGTGAATAATCTGCTTTTTCAGCTCAGCCATGTACTTGTCATCGATTTCCTTACCGATAACCTCATAGAGTCCGGCTTTGATGGCAGCGTCCTTATCCATGGTCTTGCAGTCATGGAAATCTTTGATTGCCTTTACCTCATCGATAATCTGCACATCCTTAGGAGCCGTAACCTGTGCGCCGTCCTCCCAGTATACCTTGTAACCGTTGTACTCAGGGGGATTGTGGCTTGCGGTCACAACGATACCTGCGGTACAGCCTAATGTGCGGAGAGCAAAGGAAAGTTCGGGAGTAGGTCTTAAAGATTCAAATACATATGCCTTGATTCCGTTTGCGGCAAGGCACAGACCGGCTACATCCGCGAACTCAGGGGACATACGTCTGGAATCGTAAGCGATTGCCACACCCTTTGCCTGTGTTCCCTGCTTCAAAATAAAGTTTGCAAGGCCCTGTGTTGCTTTTCTTACGGTATAAATATTCATGCGGTTGGTACCGGCACCGATGATTCCTCTCAGACCACCTGTACCAAATTCCAATTCTTTATAAAAACGCTCTTCAATTTCACTTTCGTTGTTTCGGATAGCAAGCAGTTCATTCTTGGTATCTGCGTCGAAGTAATCATCCTCCAACCAAAACTTAAATTCATCCATGTAACTCATTTTCCATCCTCCTATTTTTTCCTGTCTTGAGATTTGCTTATGAGAAGCACTCCTCGCACACATTTTATCATACATTACCTTTAAAGGAAAGATATTTTCACCGGCAGAAAATCAAATTCCAGAAAATCAAATCCTCTAAGATTGCCTATAACTGCTCCTTCCACAACAAAGGGACGTCCTCTGTAACAGAAGAAACGTCCCTAATGTTATATTTTACATGATGCTCTATGAAATTTGATTTACTTGTCCTTCATTTTTCTTTTTTTCCAACAAGCAATAGTCAGTATCTCTGCAGCCACAAGGAAAAGAACAATGCACAAATCGGCTTTGATAAATAATTTAGTCATGGCATCCAGACCTTCTCCGTTATGCTCTGCATCACTTGCATAATATCCACTGTTTGCGACAGTATATAATATGTTTTTGCAAGCCTGACGCATCGCAAGGACGCTGGTCGCTGCTTTTGTATCATTGAACTCATTCGATTCTGCCACTCCATAGCCAAGCATCAAATCATTTCCAGCCCGAACACTCGCTTCTGATACCTGAAAACCATAGGAACCATTGTAATCGGTAATAACCATTCCGATAAATCCCCATTCCTTGCGTAGCACATTTGTCAGCAACTCATAATTGCTGCAGGTAGGAGTTGTCCCAATCCAGTTGTAAGAAGACATAACCGCTAAGGCGCCCTGATTGTAATCGAAATTTTTAACTACGATTTCAAATGGTTTTAATATATTTTCTCTGAGGCTTTGCTCGCTGAGATACGTCATAAGAAAAGCACAACGGTTCGTTTCCTGCTCATTAGCAGCAAAGTGTTTGATATACGCATACACCCCATATCTGGCAGCCCCATTTACCTGACAAGATGCCATTTTGCCGGATAAAACACTGTCCTCTGAATAATATTCAAAGTTTCTTCCTGCAAAAGCAGACCTATGTGTATTCATTGCAGGGCCATACCAGCCAAAGTTTTCCGCATTTGCAAATTCCTGACCCATGGCATCTCCTACAGCTGAAGCAATCTCTTTATTCCATGTCTGAGCCATTAACACTTCTGTAGGAAAGGTTGTTCCAGCCACACCTGTAATATAGTTATTTAACCCGGCAGTTCCATCGCAATCCGATGTTGCGACCTTTCCAACAGATGCTACCGCTGCCGTCTGCCAGCCACCGGTGTTAATCAGGGTAACCATATCCTTGATACTTAACTGGTTCAACAAAGTTTCCCACTGCTCGTCGTCGTAAGTCCTTCCCGCCAAATCAGACAATGTCAACTCTTTTTCGGCTTTTAATTCAGGCATGATGTCTTCTTCATTATCATATTCTTTCGGATTATACCCGATTACCGTATGCGCCCTTACCGTTTCCTTTGTTTCATCATTCATCTGATAAAGTGCGTCATCCGGTTCTGCCGTGCATTCTGCGTAATTGGCAAATCCATCTGCTCTGGACAAATATGTTACCTCACCTTCCGCATCCGAAAACCGATTAACTGCTTTTTCATTGTCAGAGGAACGACCATTTTTACTGTAATCAACATCGGATTCTTGTGTAAATACTACTTCATCCAAAACATTATGTGAATCTTCCCTGACAGAAAGAATATATTCACCTGCCTCAAGTATATAACCTCCATTTTCTGTTTTAATACACTGGGAATCATAAGAAGCCATATCTTCCAGCGGAATCTCAAATACAATTTTTTGAGACTCTTGTGGTTGCAGCTCCTCTGTCTTCTCAAAATCCAAAAGATTTACGGATGACTTCTCTATTCCGCCATTTGTGTAAGGTGGAGTATAATATAATTGAACAGTATCCCTTCCTGCTTTCTCTCCTGTATTGGTAACGGTGACTTCCAGTGTCACTCCCTTTTTACCGGTTTTAAAATTCGTAATTTTCTGGGAAAAAGTAGTATAACTGAGTCCATAGCCAAAAGGATACTGGACATATTCTTCGTAGTTAATGACCCCATCATCAGCTGCCGTTTCATAATACTTGTATCCTGTATATATTCCCTCCACATAATTGACAAAAGAGAGAACTCCTTGAAAGGAATTATCCGCTTCCATTAACTGCATACAAAGGTCATCTACATTTCGGTAAGTATAATTGCCAAAGTTGTTCCATGTCGGTGTCTTAGTTAAATCCTTTACATAAGAATCAACGGTTCTTCCGGACGGATTTACTGTTCCGTTAATAATCTCTCCCAGTGCTTCCATCCCCGATGCCCCTGTTCCGGGCACCAGAATAACTGCTCCAATAGAATCATACCGCTCTACCCAATCCAGTTCCATGGCATTATTGGCATTAATGACAACAATGACTTTGTCAAAGGTTGTACATACCAGTTCAATCATATCTTCTTCAGTATTTGAAAGCTGTAAATAATGCTCCCCTTGGTCAAAATCATCATAGTCGCCATTATTCTGATATCTTCCGTTTGTATAGTTATTATTATCTTTGGCGGCATCCAAAACCGCATTCGTCTTCGACACATCCCATGTACCATGAATGACTGCATACATATCTGTCGGCAAATCAGCATTTTCACCACCGCTCCTTCCGATTACAATCACTGCGGTATCAGAAAACTGTTCTGCCTGCTCCATCAATTCATCAGTATAGCTGCTCAAGGCAGGCTCCGGCAAAGTCCAATCCTGTGCCAACATGCTGACAGTAGGACGCTCTGCACAATATTGAGTATACATTTTAGATAAGTCATCATTGGTTGTATAACCGGCATCATGAAGCGCTGTAAGAATGTCTATTGCCGCCGAAGCATCTGCACCGGAGGAACTGGAACCGGTTCCACTGTAAATCGGATTTGTAGATGCCCATCCAAAAACATTCAGGCTGTTAACATCGGAAGAAAGTGGAAGTAATCCATTATTTTTGACTAGCACCATTCCCTCTTCACCAATCCGCCGGATTACCTCTTTACTGTTTCCCATAACATCATCTGATATTTCCGCTCTTGAAGCATTTAATGCTCCCGAAACATTTGCGTACATAGGCCCATAACAGATGACATTGACTAAAACCGCCACAAAAAGAATCCATGCGATAAGAATATTACTGTTTATCAGCCCACGTTTTCCCTTCTTCACCCGGATTGAAACAAACACCATTCCTATCAATCCGGCAAAAAAAGAAATCACAATAGCGTAAATATATCCGCTCAGCGAATGAACATAGCTGCTGACATCTGCTGCACTGACTCCAAACGCCGATAAAAGCGGCGTCAGTATTTTGATGAGAAATTCAATCATATTTTTCATCTCCCTTACTACTTTTTAAAACAGATTACACAGGAAATTTAGCTCCTGCAGGAAAATTAACTCCTGCGGATAACCACAGATAAAATACTTATATCAATTCTACTTTGATTTCAATGTCAATAAAAGGTCCGCCGATAGATAAACGAACCTTTTATCAACAAGCACTATGTCATATTATTTTTCTGAAGGTTCAGCTTCCGGTGCTGTTAATGCCGGAACATTGTATTTCTCTGTTCTTTCATCGGAAATCACGCCACTCCAGTTTAAGCCAAAGGTAAAATCATATGTATTTCCTTCGCTGTCTGTGTAGCATTCTACATCACGGGGTACATCCTCATACTGTGCCTCTACAGTCTCCATATTTGCAGGAATCTGCCAGTTACAGATACCGGTGGGGTCCACTGCACCTCTGATTACATCAATGAATGCCTTTTTACCCGTCGTATATCCCTGAAGGATTACATCTACTTTATCCTCAAACTCACTTACGATGGTAGGATTTGTAGCTGTAATTGCTACAATCTTCTTTGCCGTTTCCGGTACATTTTCCGCTGCATATAAGATTGCATCCAAGTCTGTAGAGTTTACAATAGCTGCGGTCTGTCCGTAGTAAGACATATCAATCTCTGTAGTAATCTCTGCTTCTGTATATTCGTTCTTTACCAGCTCTGTTCCGAACATTTTTGCAATAGATTCTTTTCGCACCGAATCGGAATCAGCTACATAAGTGCCATACTGTAAGGATTTCGGAATAAAATTCTCTCCGTCATATCCGCCACCGGCACGTCCAAAGGTATTTTGTTTCGGGCTTTCAACAAACACGATTGCGTAATCCACATCAGCCAGTTCCTCCGGTGTTGCCCGGATAATATCCTCATAAGCTACCGTCGGATTTCCGTCTGCATCAGCGGGTCCGGTTAAAGTCTCACTTAAAGAGTCAGTTACTACATTGTAATATTGTTCCAGTAAGGAAATGTCTACCGGTAATGATGCAGAGGCAGGTGTACTCTGTACATTTCCAGCCTGCATTTCTCTGTACACATACGGTACATATACGGTTGCTTTTTCTGTGGATTCACCTGCATGGATAACATTGTCTTTGTTTTTCAGCATTACTACAGACTTATCCTGTGCTGCAGTGATAAGTTCATTGATTGTGCTCGCAGTTGCCAGTTCTGTTGCTGCTTTCGTACTCACATAGGGATTTTCAAAGGATCCCACTTCAAACGTCATTTTTAACAACCGCGCTGCAGAATTCTGAAAGTGCTCCAATGCTGCCTCTTCTCCAATGTCCTCAACAAAAAGGTCGTATGCGGCACTAATCTGCTCTGTATTATCAACTCCACCCAGCTGATCGATACCATTTGCAAGAGCTGCATAGGCTCTTTCCTCCATACTGAGGTCTTCTACACCATAGGATTTACCATTATTATCTACCTCTTTGATAATGTCCCAGTCACTGATAATAGCGCCATCAAATCCATAAGAGTGAAGTAAGTCCATCTTATATTCACTGTATGCAGAACCCACCAGTTCTCCGTATTTTCCGTCTTCACTCCATGCGATAGAATAACTGGGCATAACGCCTGCTGCCATCCCGGTCAAGCTGTCTAAATTCATGGCTCCGTCTACGAAAGAAATCAATCCTGTTTCAAACTGGTCACCGGGATATACCGCATTACGTCCCTGAGAAGCATGTCCCTCTCTGCCGCCTTCTCCGGCACCATCTCCGGGCCAGTGTTTTGCTACACATACAACAGAGTCCTCGCCCCAGCCAAGATCAGTACCATTTTCATCATAAGTGGACTGATATGCTGACATCATGGCATTTATCATATCCCGTACCAGTGCCGGGTCTTCACTAAAACTGTTCTGATTTCGTTGTCCTCTTGGATCCATCTGAATGTCCGTGTTAGGACCGAGCACCATGGTAATACCAACAGAACGATACAACTTAGATACTTCTTTGGATAACTCTGACACAAATTCCGTATCAAAGGATGAACCAAGCCCCGAATATTTCGGCAGTGTCGGAGCATCCGATGAGTTTGTATCTCTGGGGTCCGTGGAAATTGTCAAAGGAATTCCATAAGTGCTGCCTTCCACATATGCCTGCATCTGGTTGTTAATTTTTGCCTGATCTGCGGCTGTAGAAGACATCAAATAACTCAGTTCATACCTTACACCGGTATCAAGAATTGCCGTTAAATCAGAAATTTCCGTAGAGAAGAAAATGGGGTGCAGCATCAGGGGGAATATTTCCTCTGCTGATAATGCAGACGCTAAATCTTCTGCTCTTGTCTCATCATCCAAACGCCAGTCCTCATATTTATCCAATAAGCCATTCTGGTTTAAATCCTTAAATGCATAGCCATCATGCTGAATTAATTTAACCCCGGAGTCCGGGCTGTATCCCAAGGTCTCTCCATCTCCATTGGATACTTTCACCCATCCGTCTTCTGTCGTTTCCTCTGACCACTTGATTTCGCCGCTTCCAAGTTCTTCCGGCTCAACCGGATAAGTCACATCAGGCGCCTTCACTGCACTGACTGTTTCTTTTTGTTTTTCGCCGGAATCTGTTTTACTGCCACACCCTGTTAATGTAGCTCCGACCATTATCGCAGCCATCAGCGCCGCTACCGATTTCTTAACGACTACTTTTCCTTTTACAGTTTTCCTTTTCATTTTAATCCTCCTTTTGTGCTTTTTCTTTCGTGCTATCTTTCATTATGATAAATTTCATGGTGGGATAGCTGATTACCACCTGTACTAGAATATTAATTACATTTGCAAGCGTCGGTACCCATTTCATGGGAATACCAATCTTACCCAACAGCGCCTGACTGTATCCCGGCAGTGCCGCCGAAATAATAACCAGCACTACTGCCAAAATGATATATTTGGGCACTGCCCTGCCAAAACGGACATCCGAGCGGAACACCAAATACTTTTGTACAAAAAAATTTACTGTCTGTGCTGCCACTGTCGCCAGAAGAAAACTCAGGAAGCCGCATAATCCCATATCGCTTTCTACATTCGTATACTGAAATATCCAAAATTGAAAGGGGTGTTCTGCAAACTTCCTAAACACATATCCTGTGCCAATCCACATTACAATAAAATTCGTAAGCGTAGCACAGTTCGACAGAATATTGAACAAAACAAATTCCCATATGTCAGGGTGTTTTCCGACCCACTGGGTTATCTTTTTCATCTGTACGGCTCACCCATCCCTTTCTCTATCTTTGCCTCGTATTCCTTATTTTCTCTTCTATTACGGAAATATCCTCCTATTATTTTTTTCATTCCAGTGAAGAAGTGCCCATTTACTACCGTCACGATTCCTTCCACCATTTCCATGCTCACGGCACCTTCTGTCATTTTTGCTATGGCCCGGATTGGTATATTATAAATAAAGTGAATGTTTAAATTCAATGTGCCTTTCTTCTCACTGTTTTCCTTCTGCCTTGTCAGAATATGGTAGACTAATCTTGCAATCCGGCTTTTCCCGTAATACATCTGGCATACCGTGTCATTAATTTCAAATTTTCCACCCCAGTTTTCGGAGGGAATAGCATGTCCGAGCAATACCGCAAATTCTTCATCCGACACATTTCTGATATTTCCGGCATAGTAGGAAGGAAGTGCATCCTTCGTGTAAGGGCATTCCTCTGTTGTACCCTGAATTTCCACACCGGCGGACAATATCTGTCTTTCCGCATTAGCGCCTATGATTATCTCGTAGTTTCCTCCTTCCACTTCCCAACGGTTTGTCTTTCGATTCCAGTAGCGAAACGTCTTATCGTCGAAGGAAATATCAACCTCGGTTTCTTCTCCGGCTTTCAGCCACACTTTTTGAAAACCTTTCAGTTCCTTTGCCGGTCTGAATACCTTTGCGTCTGCTTTACCCACATAGAGCTGCACGACCTCGGCACCATCTCTTTCTCCCACATTCTTCAGCCAAAAACGTACTCCCTTTTCACTTACCTTTAATTCGCGATAAGCAAATTTAGTGTAACTCAGTCCATAGCCGAAAGGGAAAAGAACATTTATCTTACCTGTAGTGTAATAGTGGTAGCCTACATATAAGCCTTCCCGATGTTCGGCATTTCTTTCCACTCCGGGGAAATAGGAACATGCAGGTGTGTCCTCATATACTAACGGATAAGTCTCTGCAAGTCTGCCTGAGGGATTTACTTTCCCGGTTACAATATCCAGCATTGCTCCCGCTCCTGCCTCGCCGTAAAGATAACCGTGAAGTAATGCTTTACAGCAGCCAATCCACGGCATCTCCACCGGTGAGCCTGCACTGAGGATTCCCACAATATTGGGGTTTACCTTTGCAACAGCTTCCAGTACTTTTATCTGCTCTGCCGGGATTTTCATATGCACACGGTCTACACCTTCCGCTTCCGTGGATTCGTCCAGCCCAAAGCAAAACAAAACCACCTCCGCTTTTCCTGCACATTCCACCGCCTCTTCAAGACGTTTTTTTCGTGCGGAAGCGGTACTTTTTCGTCCGCTCCTCACATAGCCCTGTGCCATTTGAGTTACTTCCAGTTCATATTCGCCCGCTAATTTCTCTATGGTATCCGGAAATGGTACATTGACTGCTGAAGAACCGGCTCCCTGATACCTTGGAGCTGCAACGAAATCACCGATAAGTGCAACCTTTGTACCCTTTGGCAAAGGCAGCAGATTGTCTTCATTTTTCAGCAGAACCGCACTCTCTGCTGCCACCCTTTTGGCAAGTCTATGGTGTTCGGCACTTACGCTTTCAATGCCCTCCACCACATTCCCACCCGTCTTTTTCAGAGATAACGCTGTCTCTAAAATTCCTGCCACACTTTCATCCAAATCCTTTTCCGAAAGTTCTTTCTCTTTCACTGCACTCACAATTTTTCTTGCAGAATCCAGACCGGGATTTGGCATTTCCAGATTGGAACCGGCGGCAATTCCTTTTGCGGAATCATTCGAGCCGCCCCAATCTGTCACCACAACACCTTCAAATCCCCACTCTTTTCTCAGAATTTCTTTGATAAGGTGGACATTTTCATTGGCATATTCACCGTTAATTCTGTTGTAGCTGCTCATAATCCATTTCGCATGGCCTTCTTTTACGGCAATTTCAAATGCTGTCAGGTATATCTCCCGTAAGGTTCTTTCATCTACAACTGCATTTATGGACATTCGCCGAAGCTCCTGATTGTTCACCGCAAAATGTTTGGGACACGCCATAACTCCGTTTTTTTGAATCCCTCGGATATACGCCGCCGCCATCTTTCCAGATAAGTAGGGGTCCTCCGAAAAATATTCAAAATTTCTGCCGCATAGAGGACTTCGCTTGATATTCAATCCTGGCCCCAACAATACATCCACGCCCAGCTTGTGTGCTTCTTCGCCGAGTGCCTCGCCTACCAGTTCTCCCAAATGCACATCCCAGCTTGCCGCTACTGTAGCCGCTGTGGGGAAACAGGTCGCCGGCAGTGATGGATTCAGTCCGAGATGGTCACCATCCCCTACCTGCCTGCGGATACCGTTCGGGCCATCAGCCATCTGAATAGAAGGAACTCCGTATTTCGGTATCTCTCTTGTCTGCCATTCATTTTTGCCACATACATAAGCTGCCTTTTCCTCCAACGTCATTCGGTCTACTATATCTTTATATTTCATTCGCCCTCATTTTCCGCCTCCTTTCCGACAATCAGTTTCTTTGAAAGATACATGCATGATTTTCAAAGTTATTTCATACTAAGAGCATATCATCTTTTTTGCCGTATCTTTTCTTTTGGCACAAACGGTAAAAAAAACAGCCCCAACTGACTTTCGTCAGTGACACTGTTTTCGCTACCTGTCTTTATGAATGAATCGCTGCTGTCGGAATAATTATATTTAAAGAAAAGCGGTTTTTATCCACTCCAACCGTCATATTTCCCTGATATTTTTCTACAGTATGCTGTATACTTTTCAAACCATATCCGTGATTTTTCCTGTCTCTTTTCGTGGTTTTGGGAAGTCCTCCACTCATAAGCACCTCATGGCTTACATAATTTTCCACTTTAATATGAACAAACTGGCGTTGGGCGGATACCAGTACATGAATCATTCGTTTTTCCTGCTCAGGCTCCATAATCTCTGCTTCAATGGCATTGTCCAGCGCATTTCCGAAAATATTACACAAATCAACGACCGGAAGGAAATCCAGAATTTTACCATCTATAACATATGTCATCTCAATTTGATGTTTCTTGGCATTGCTCAGTTTATTTTCCAAAATTGCATCCAGCACTTTATTGCCGGAATCTACAATGTCATGACATGCCTCTAATTCATTTTCCATAGTATCCAGCCATTTTTTTCGTTTTTCTTCATCCGTCTCCATTCGCAGTGCCATAATCTGATGCTTCATGTCGTGGTATTTCATATTTATCATTTCCACGCTGTCCTGATAATGTATGTATTTATCATACTGTGCACGCAATGCAGCATTTAACGCATTGGATTCCGCCTGCATTAACTGCTCCCTTTTATGCATCTGCACAATCATCAGCATAATATATCCCAAAATATCAATAAACACCCTTAATTTAAAACTCTCATAAAAAATATGGCTGGAAAAAGGCGTGTTCGGAAACACATAGCTTAAATTGCTGAACAAAAAAGTGGTTACTACCACAATCATCACCGTCAGCAATTCCTTCCCGGATATGGCTGCCACCGCCCCCGGCTCGGAAACTCTTTTCTCCAGAAAAAACGCCAAAATAAAAATAAACGCATATACCCCTGCCAACATTCCATATCTTAGCAGCAAAGAATGATACCCGTTAATATATGCCATAAAATAGTAGATTAACCACTCCAAGGCTGCCGCCGCTTCGCTCAGAATCACCGCACATCCGGTGTAATACAGCTTCTTTTTCCAATCGCCCGCACAGCAAACAGACAAAAATAGAAACATGAGGGCAAATGCCGTTCCCATTATCGGTGTCCACAAAACCAGCGGAGCGTTTGACGTAATTGTCAAAAAGGCCATCTGCACCGAAAGGGCCGTTGCCGCAATCACTCCAATCTGCCAGCCTTTTCTTCTTTTCGGCAAAAGGAAAATAAAAATCAGACAGGCACACCATTCAGCAACCGCTGTATACGCTCTGGGAATATCAATGTATATCCAATCCATTATCCTCTTATCTCTCCTATATATTTCGTCAACGCTTCCATGAATTCCTTTCTACGCGCACGGGCAATGGGAAGTACCTCCTGCCCTATCACGCAACAGCCTTCCTGTACCGTGTCCACATATTTCAGGTTCACCAAATACCCTTTATTGGAACGGAAAAAGCCATGTGATTCTAAAATTTGTTCCAACTCCTGCATATTTCCGCGCGAACTCAAAACATCTTTTCCCACATGATAAAATAAAGTATGCCTTTGACTTTCTATATAGATTAAATTTGCCACGTCTACCTTTTGCAATCCGCCCTTTACTGCCACCGTAACATAAAAACTTCTGCGGTTTTTGGCTTTATCCAGCGCTTTATCCAGCTTCTGGGAGAAAGCAAAATAATTTACCGGCTTAAGCATATAATCCAAGGCATCTACCTGATACCCACGAATCGCGTATTGCGTCATATTGGTAATAAAGATGATAATTACCTCAGAATCCATCTTGCGAATCTCTTCCGCCGCTTCCATTCCATCCATGAACTTCATCTGAATGTCCATCAGTATAATATCAAACTGTGCCTTGTAGGTTGATGTAATTCCGTCTCCATCACGGTACACAGTGATTGTAAAAGTCTCTCCGGTATCTTCCTCATACTTTTTCAGATATTCCGTAAGCTGACTGATATAAATATCTTCATCTTCGACAATGGCAATCCGAAACATCTTCGTCTTACGCCTCCTACGTTTCTTTCCTGATTATCCGCATTTATGACTGCCTCATCTACTTGCTGTCGACTCTCAAAGAAAAATCACTTCTGTCCAACGAAAAATTAGGGTTGTAATAAGGGTCGCCTTTCTCCAAAACATCCTTCCATTTTTCACGGAATTTGGCGGATTCTCTGTTGTAGCGCTCCGCTTTCTCCCCGTTGTCGTCCAGTCCTCTGGAAACAGACTCGTAGTGATACAGCTCCGCAAAGGGGGTGAATACGTTCAACAGATTCTTTTCCCTGAGTTTCAGGCAGAAATCCACATCATTTAAGGAAATGGCAAATCCTTCCTCCAGTCCTCCCACCTCTTCATACAGGGATTTCTTTACCATGAGGCAGGCACCGGTCACTGCGGAAACGTCCTGCGCATAGCAAAGCCGTCCCATGTAACCCAGATTCTGTCTGGACTGCTTATAATGGGTGTGCCCTGCCGTTCTGTGCGCGCCAAGTCCGATAACGACTCCCGCATGCTGAATGGTTTTGTCCCCGTAGTAGAGTTTTGCTCCCACGGCTCCCACGTCCTGACGCTGGGCATACATTAACAGTTCCTCCATCCAGTTCACCGTAATGACTTCCGTGTCATTATTCAAAAGCAGAATATAGTCGCCGGCTGCATAGGTGACTCCCAGATTATTTACTGCGGAATAATTAAAGGTGCCCTCATAAATAACAACCGATATTTTTCCGTTTTTGCTGCGCAATACCTTTGTCTGAGCTGTTGCGACTGCCTCGTCATAATCACATTCCAGCAATTCGCCGTAATATTTTTTAATCTCCGGTGTGGTGCTGTTATTTTCCACGATAATGATTTCATAATTGTCGTAGGTGGATTTCTCCAAAATGGAGCTGACGCATCTGCGCAAATCCTCTGCATGGTCTTTATTGGCAATGACGATAGAAATCTTGGGATTGCCTATAATTTCATAGCGAATCCGGAAAATCGTCTCAAAAGCCCTTGTACTGGTAATCTGGAAATGCTCAAAACCATGTTTGCGCAAATGCTCCGCCACAGCACCCTTTGCCGCCTGAATGGCATACGGTTTCGCATCAATACCCGCCGCCACACTTCCCGAATGGCATCTCCAATAGTAGAGCAGTCTCGGCACATGGACAATCTTCTGCGCTCTGTCTGTCAGACGGAGAATCATGTCATGGTCCTGACTTCCGTCAAACTGGGTGCGGAACAATTCCTCGCCCTCCAATAATTTGCGGGAAAACACGCTGAAATGGCAGATATAATTGTTGGCACGCAAGTTATCCGGCGCATAGTCCGGTTTAAAGTGCATGGTCAGCATCTTGTTAATGTCACCGCTCCGAAATGTAGTTTCGTCGCAGTACAGATAATCCGCTCCCTGTTCATTGATTGCCTTTGCATATTCAAAAAGCACGGACGGGTGCAGAATATCATCCTGATCAAACAACCCGACATATTCTCCGGTGGCAAGTTTCAGACACTCGTTGGTGTTCCCGGAAATACCCTCATTTTTCTCCAGTTTTTTATAAACAATTCTGCCGTTTGCCTTTGCCGCATATTCCTTACAGAGCTCTCCGATGTAGCTGTGTGCCTCGTCCGAACCGTCCGCCAGACACAGTTCCCAGTTCTGATAGGTCTGGTTCATCACCGAATCCAGCATTTCAATCTGAAACTGGCGGTCATTATTCCACAGCGGCACAAGAATACTGATTTTTACCATTCTGGGGAAAACCGTCTCTCGCTCCTTCGCTGCCTGCTGCTCGTCCGGGAAGCTCTCCGTTCCGAACTGTTTCATTGCTTCCCGCTCGCGCTTCTTATAATCTATCTTGGCAAGCACGCCTCTCGGTCCCCCACAGTTGGCAAGCCTGTCCTTCTGTCGGATCGCCCAATGTACCACATTTCTCGCCGGCTTGCTGGCTTTCCAGAGCGGATTTTTCTTAATGCGGTTGAGTTTCCACTCCAGCTCCTCATTCTTCGCTTCCAAATCTGCGATTCTTGACGCCAGTTCCGCACTTTTCAAATGTTCTTTTTCATAGGCAGTCCTGTATTCTGCGTCCGTCATTTCCGGCTCCCTGCCCTGTACTTCCTGTATCTCTTTTGTTTGCATTTCTGTCTTATCCGCCATCTCTTTTTTCCTTCTTTTTGCAGTCATACTCCATCGCTACGCCCGCTCTTTGTTATGCGAAGCAATTAAATAACGGTTGCTTTCATTCATTAACCGAAGTCCTGTGACACGGTTTTTCACCGCCACCCCAATCCGGTATCTGCCTGCGGGAATTCTGTCAAGTGCCTCATCGGATAACATCATCCCAAATCCACTCAGACCCACATTGGTCTGATCCGGCATATTCTCCACCAAATCCGGTCTGTACTGCCCCTCTATGGGAATGGCATAAGTACCTGCCGTTTCTGCTTCCGGAATGAGCAGGATTTTTTTATCATAACATGCGTTATTATCTCCCAGTACTACAGAATATCCCTGTAAAATGCCATTTTGAAGGGATTCTATCCGAAGCAGTACGCAGGGGTCATTCCGGTAGCCTTCCAAACGCATTTCGGAAAGTTCCTGTTCCGGTATCTGCATCTCATTTCCCGCCGTCTCATATGCCGGGCGGATACGGGTATCCAGTCCTTCCCGATTCAGGTACGGGGAGTAAAAGGGGTCTTTTCCCTCCAATGCAGGATGCCGCCTATAGAGTCTGTCGCGCTCCGACAACAATCGCTCCAGCTTTTCCGGGGATTCATCATCCCCACGGCTGAGGGATTCGTGGTGAAAAGCATGGCTGTCATTCAGACAAACATTCCAATATCCCTTCTCGTGGAGTGTAAAACAAAAATCCACATCATTGAACGCCACTGCCAGTTCTTCCGCAAATCCGCCCGCTTCCTTGAATTTATTTCTTTGTACCATCAGGCATGCCGCCGTCACGGCAAGCACATCGCGCATCCCGCGGTTGCTTCCGAAATAATACTCTTCCCTGTCCGGCAAAAACTGCATTTTGTGTACCGGCCCCATGGGAAGATTCGTGATACCGGCATGCTGGATTTTATCCGAATCCGGATAATACAATTTCATTCCTACTGCGCCCACGTATGGTTTTGTTGCCAGTTCCGCCATTTTTGCAATCGTTCCCGGCTCGCACAATTCCACATCATCATTTAAAAAGAGGAGGCACCCGCCTTTTGCGGCGTCTGCACCCAGATTGCACATCTTGGAAAAATTAAAGGGCATGGGGTTGTATAGATACTGTATGTTCTTTCCCTCTATCATCCGCCTGATACAATCTTTGTTTTCCGGACTGCTTCCATTGTCCACAATGATAAATTCCGCCCCCGGTGCATCCGCCATGCAGGCTTCCAGACATTTCCGTAACACCTGTGGATTGTCCTTGGAGGGAATCACTATAGACACGGATGCTTCCCGCACATTCCCCTGCGCTTCCGGGTACATTGGCTGCCCACTCTGCGACGTCAATGGACTGTCCTGTTGTTCTGACGCTCTACACTGCAAACCAGAATCCCGACCTTGTATTTGCCGGTATTTCTGTTGCTGCTTTTCGCTGCTACAGTGGAACAGTATCACCGGCAGATGTCCGATACTGCTGCAACCTCTTTCATATCCCCCCGCCAGTTTCACACAGTCATACACCCAGTCCGTATCATGCTCTCCCGGCACCTGCTCTGCCAGTTCATTTTTCACTGCCACAACACTGCCGAAGTAGAAAAAACTTTGAAACAAATCCGGCGACCAGTCCGGTTTAAACCACGGACTTTTTCTGATGCCATTTTCCAGAACGTCCTCATCCCCGTACACGACTTTCACCTGTGGATGTTCCCGAAAATACCGTTCGATTCGGGCAAACGCCCCCTCTGCAACAACACCGTCCGCTGCGACATAGCACTGAAAGCTGCGGGGCTCTTTGTCACTTCGCTCTGCAGCTTCCCAACCGTCGGAATGGTCCAGCCTGTCCACCCATTTTTCATATCTTACCTGTCTTGCTGCCAGCTTCCCGGCATATCGCTTATTCTCTTTTTGAATCAATAGCTGTTTTACCAGACTGCGCAGATTCAAGGACGCATCCTCCTGACTTAGATAAGTTTCTTCACCGCATCCGCCATGTCCTGTGCCATTTTCTGAGGAATACGCACAATCTCCATACGGACATATAAGGTGTTTTCCGCCTTGCGCTCCAAGCGCGTAATGTCAATGTTTATGTTCGGGTCGTCCGTAGGGAACACAACGCTCGGTTTATAACATGTGTTATCTTTTTCGTGAGGCTTTGCCACACGGCCATTGGTCAGCAAAATTCCCTTCTTTTCAAGGGGAACTCTCTCCCCGTTAAAGGTCATCTCCTCTATTTTTACCATACAGGAGGTAAACGCCGGGTCTATGCGCAGCATTTTTACATTTCCGTCCACGGAAAGCTCTGCTTCGATAAGATTTTCTCCCTGATATGCCTCTTTCACAAAGTAGGAATTTTCCTCACTGCATCCGCTTCCGCTGTCCTCGTACACCTGCACCCGGTTCACCTTTTCGGAATCCTGATACTTGTCAATCCATTTCTGCGGAACCATCATCCGATAGCCGATTAAGTCCCTCATCTGAGCCATTGCCATACGGTCGCCGGTCACAAAACGCTGGAAATCCCGCTCCTGTTCCCTGTAATATTCTGCATCCGTTTCCGTAATTCCAAGCTCTTCCAATATCAAATCAAGGTTTAATTTATTTCTCTTTTCATCTTCCAGCAGATAACAGTAGATAGCGCGAAACGCTAATTCTTTGGTATCAATAGGCTTTCCGAAAGTCCACTCATAATCAATCAGCGTCCATACAGGCTCCTCCCCGCCTTTTTTCACCAGAATATTGGCAAAAATCAAATCAAAATCCGCCACCGGAAATTCGCTGTGATAGCCGATTCTCTCCACATACTGCTTAAAATACCGGTGAAATCCGCCTAAATCATTCTTTTCCAGACACTCATCCATCAGCTCGGACAAGGGTTTCCCATCCACATATTCAAACTCTGCATAAAGGGTATCGTCCTGTTCCACCAGATTGCAGACATTGATTGCCAGACTGCCGCCCTTGTATTTCTCTGCCAGATTTTCATATGCCACTGCCATGCCGCGCACATGCTCCTCGGCCGCTTTGCCCAGCGGATACTTTCTCACCCATGGCTTTCCGTCCGCATTCTTACCGATTTCCGTGCGAATGGTATATTCCGGTGCGCGGTCATTGGAATATTTCACATATTTGACGTCAAAATCTTCGCCTATCACCGTCAGATAGGAATTGGCGAAGATTGGGAACAGTCCGTCCGCCACAATACCGTCGTAGGCGTTCTTTTCATCAAAGAGCAGCATTCGGTCCCTGTCAAAATTACGCATGTTATTTGACAGTTCACCCTTTCCGGGCTGATAAACGTCGCTGTAAACCGTCGTCATAAACTTGTAGTCCGGGTACGGATAATAGAAATGGGACTCCGTCACTCCGCAGTTGCGGAAAATGCGTTCCAGTCCTCTTCTGCTGAAGGTGCGCACACCGCCCCCGGCTTCATAATTTTCAATTCCGCTGAAATAAGTTCCCAGATGGTCCTCCTTACAGCCGGCAAAATATTTTAATCCGTATTTATTTTCAATCGCTATGATAATTCTGCCGCCCTTTTTCAAATGGGGCATTAAAATCCGCAGAAAGTCCTCGTAGGGGGTGTCCCCTCCGATATAACTCTGTCCGTACTCAAACACGCCAATCAGACAAATAAAGTCAAAATCATTGGGCAGATGGGGCTCAGTATCCTTAAAATTCCCGACATGAATGGTCACATTGTCACACTCGCTGTGGCGATAGGCGTTAATCAGGCTTCTCTTTTTGGACAAATCCACACAGGTAACGCTTCCCGCTTTGCGGGCAAATGCTCCCGTAATTGCGCCGCAGCCGCTTCCCACCTCCAAAACCTTATCCGTTTTGTTCATGGGAATCCAGTCCACAATATTCTCCCGAAGCGGGGAAAGATGATAGAGAACCGGCCAGCTTTTCCGCTCCTCAATCGCCTTGGTATATTCCACCGGGGACAAATTTTTTACAATATCGAGCAGTTCATCCTCCACTGCTCCGTCACAATAGTAATCCTCTCCCGGATACCTGCTCAAATCCAATGTAATTTTTCCGATTTGTTCCGTCTTTTCCAAATATTTTACCTCTCTACTGCACGTCCTCGACCTTGACATCGGAATCCATGTCATAAAATCCAACGGTATTCTTGTCCGATACCACGGTAATGTTCAACGTGTCATACAACCGGTGATATACCTCGAACGTATCCCCGTTGTACCCGGTCACACCTAATGACAACAGATATTCCCCGCCCTGCAGACTCATTTTCTGGGTAAAGGTCACATCTTTTACCTGCCCAGGCTCCGCACTCTCCAAATATGCCTTTTCAATCATGGTGTTCGTTCCCGTAATTTCCGTTCCCTGCACGTTTTTCACGGAAAAAGCAAATATGGGCGCCGGAATATGTTCCGTGAATTTCACACGCATATGCACTGTAAATTCGGTTCCCTTAATCACCGCCGTTGTCCGCACGCCCCGTTCATCCGTCAGGTAATATTCCACAATTTCCGCCTGTTTGGTGCCATACTCTAACAGATTGGGATTGGTCTGCAGTCCTTCCGCCGCCCTGCGCACATCCTCATCATTCAAAAGCTCCTGATTTTCCGCCTTTTCCGGCAGTTCATACTGTCCCACCAGAACCCGTTTATAAGCGTCAATCATTTCCTTGGGGGAACCCTCTCCCAAAAGATTTCCCTTATTCAAAAGAAAAACCCTGTCGCAATATTTACTGATACTGCTCAGGTCATGACTTACAAACACAATGGTCTTGCCCATTGCCTTGAATTCCTCAAATTTGTGGTAGCATTTTGCCTGAAAAAATACATCTCCCACGGAAAGCGCCTCGTCCACAATGAGAATTTCCGGCTCAATATTGATAGCCACCGCAAAGGCAAGACGTACAAACATTCCGCTGGAATAAGTTTTCACCGGCTGTTTTACATAATCGCCAATGTCCGCGAACTCCAGTATCTCCGGCAGCTTTGCATCAATCTCCTTCTCCGAGAATCCCATCATGGTGCCGTTCAGATACACATTTTCAATGCCGTTGTATTCCATGTTAAATCCGGCGCCGAGCTCCAAGAGTGCCGAAATCCGTCCGTTGACCTTTACCTCGCCCGCTGTCGGGTTCAACACTCCGGTAATGATTTTCAGAATCGTGGACTTTCCGGAGCCGTTGGTGCCAATGATTCCCACTGTTTCACCCTTATGAATATTGAGGCTGACTCCGTTGAGTGCATAATGCAGCTTATGTGCCTTTTTGCGTCCCAGTCCAAACGCCTCCTTCATACGGTCGGAGGGCTTATCGTATAATTTATAAATTTTTTGAACGTTATTTACCGCAATGGCAATGTCGTCCTTCTGTTCTTCCTCTGTCGTGTGCAAATCTTCCATATTGCCCCTTATCTGCTTCACAGATTTTTCTGTTCCGAAATCAATTATCCGTGCCATGCACTTACCGTTCCTTACTCTTTATAATACATCCGCAAAATGCACCTTCAGCCGTTTAAACACCAGTGCACCGATTCCAAACAGCACCACCGTCACTATCCAGAAATACATGGTAGAGAAAAAGTCCTGAAAAAACCATTCCCGCTCATAAATGGCACTCCGATAGCCGTTCACAATATACACTAACGGGTTCAATTTTAAAATTGTCACCCATTTGCTGCTCACAGAATCCAGATTCCATAAAATAGGCGTCGCCCACATTCCAATCTGCAGGGCAATGTTGATAATCTGGGACAAATCCTTAAAAAATACCACCACCGCACAGCTCGTATAACTCAATGCCAGCACAAAGATAAACAGGCAGGCGCTGTAATAGAATATCTGCAGGGTATACACGGTCGGATAATATCCGTAAATTGCCGCCACAATCAACAGCACCAGCACAAAAAAGGCATGAATAAAGGTTGCCGCAATAACTTTGATAATGGGCAGAATGCTAATCTTGAACACTACTTTTTTCACAAGATAATTGTATTCTAACAGCGCATTGGTTCCGTTGTTGAGTGCCTCGCTGAAAAAGAACCACGGAACCAGTCCCGCCGTCAAAAACAGCACAAAAGGCACCTGCACTCCGTCCCGGAATGTAGTTGCCGTACTGCCCATAATCTTATCAAACACAATGTAATACATAGCTACCGTCACGACCGGCTGTGCCAATGCCCACACGGCGCCCAGATACGAACCGGCATAACGCTTTTTAAAATCATTTTTTGCCAGTTTCCAGATTAAGTGTCTGCTCTGAAACAATTCCACCGGAAGCACCGTAAATTTGTCATACCACCTTACAAACACTACGCAGGAAGCTGCGATAACAGCGCACGAAATTATCTTTTTCAGCAGTTCTTCCTGCCTGTCCGCTCCGGGATTGTCATGCACCACAATGATGACCGCCATTACCAGCGCCAGCAGCAGAAAAATGGTAATTCCGCCTTTTTTGCTTATCTTCATGTCAAATATTTCCTTTCAGAATTACAGTCCGTTCTCCTGCATATACTCCGTGAGTGTTCCCCACTTAGTATCCTTCTCGGAAAGGGTCAGTTCCATGCCCTCCGGAATCGGCCATTCCACGCCAATATCCGGTGAATTGTACATCAGACCGCCCTCGTCATTGGGATGGTAAAAGTCCGTACATTTGTAGCAGAATTCCGCGTAATCGGACAGCACCAAAAATCCGTGGGCAAAATTTTTCGGAATAAAGAACTGCTTTTTATTCTCCTCGGAAAGCAGTACCCCAAACCATTTTCCAAAAGTTGCTGAGCCCTTCCGCAAATCCACTGCCACGTCAAACACTTCGCCCTTAATCACGCGCACCAGCTTGTCCTGCGGAAACTGTTTCTGAAAATGCAGTCCGCGCAGCACACCTTTCTTGGACGCAGACTGATTATCCTGTACAAAAACCTCCGGAATCCCTGCCTCCTTAAAGTCATTATAATTATAGGTTTCCATAAAATATCCTCTCGCATCCCCGAAAACGGTGGGAGTGATAATCTTCAAACCTTCTATCTCACATGTTTCAACTGTAATCTTGCCCATTTTCTTTTCCATGTGTCGAACGGCACATTCAGCCGGGCGGCACATTCACCTTTCCTGTTTTATAAAGTATTATATCGAAAGCATATCTTTTTATAGAATCCGGCAGTTCCCACGTTATTGATAACTTATGTCAATATCCACGTTTCCTGAAATACCGTCGATTTTACCCTTGGACGTGTACTGCCACATCTGGTAATATCCCTGATACAAAGGAACACTGCGGTACTCCGCAAGCCAGATTTGATACTGCTCCAATTTCTCCGTCTGCAGATTATTGTTAAACCAGTTGCGGCTGGCATAAATTCCCGCCTTATACCCCGCATTCTCTATGGTACGACAAAATGCCTCACATACCAGTGTTCTGGTTTCCGCATCCAGCCCGTCCGCTCTGCCGTTTCCGCCCGCACCCTCCGTATCAATATAGACCGGATAATCCAGCTTGTAATCGGAAATCAACTGCAAAACCGCCGATGCCTCTTCCACGGCTTCCACCTCATTTACCGCCTGTGTAAAGAAATAAACACCTGTGGGAACACCGGAGGCTGCCGCCGCCTTCATATTTGCCTGAAAATAAGAATCCTCCACCAGACTTCCCGTTACCGAACCGCGGTATCCCGCACGGACAATCGCAAATTCCACGCCGGCATTTCTCGCCTTATCCCAGTCGATGTCTCCGTTCCATTTGGAGACGTCCACACCAACCTTGGCATTGCCGGAAACTGCCTGCATCCGCTTAATTTCAGATTTGTCCGCATCGTTCAACGCATCCTGTATGCCGCTGTCCTCTGCCGCATCCACTTCATCCTCTGTCTTGATTAAGAGGGAAATATCATCGATTGCCAGATATTCCACCTTATCCTTGACCCGGATTTTTGTGCCATTTGTGGGCACTCTGTAACCGATAATCGGAAGCAGTTCCACATAGTACTCGCCCGCATCCAAATCACCGATATAAATGATTCCGTCCTGATCCAAGTCCTTGTACTCGCCCACACCGTCCAGCTTTACATAAAAGCTCTCTCCGGTGACCGGCTTCCCGTCCGTGTCCACGACCTGAACACGCAAATCCTTTTCCACGGAGGTTGTTATCAGGGAAAGACGGTTTGCATTATCCTTTGCCGCCTCCAAAACAGGATTGCGCTCCTCATCAAAGAAAGTGGCGTCCCGTAAAAAGGCGGACAAATCGTTTCCCACCTGTTTTCCCTTCTGACTGCCCGCAGGCAATGACTGTCCGCCCTCCGGCTGGGTATCCCCTGCCTGAGCGCTGCCAGCCTGTCCCGTCTGTGCCTGTCCGGAAACCGCTGTCTGCGAACCGCTTCCGCCGCTTTGTGTCTCCCGGTTGGTGTACAGCACAAGCATTGACACCAGCAAAATTACCGCCATGGAGGCGAGAATTGCCATTCGACGCAATTTAGAGTCCATTTGCTACCTCTACCAGATATTTACCGTAATTTGTTTTCATCAAAGGTTCTGCCAGCTTCAAAAGCTGTTCTCTGTCAATAAATCCTCTCTTATACGCGATTTCCTCAATGCAGGAAATATAAAGTCCCTGTCTCTTCTGGAATGCCGCAACGAAATCCGATGCGTCCAAAAGTGCATCGTGATTGCCGGTGTCTAGCCATGCGAAACCACGTCCCATGGTTTCCACGCGCAGCGTGCCGCGGTTCAAATACTCGTTGTTGACGCTGGTAATTTCAATTTCGCCTCTGGCAGAGGGCTTTACATTTTTTGCAATTTCCACTACGCCATTGTCATAAAAATACAATCCCGGCACCGCATAATTGCTCTTGGGATGTTCCGGCTTCTCCTCAATGGAAAGGGCCTTGCCATTCCCGTCAAACTCCACCACGCCGTACTCTCTGGGGTCTCTCACATAATATCCGAAAATGGTTGCTCCCTCTTCTCTTGCAGCCACTTCTTTCAATAACTTTGAAAAACTCTGACCGTAGAAAATATTGTCACCCAAAACCAGTGCAACCCTGTCATTTCCAATAAATTTCTCGCCAATGATAAAGGCATCCGCCAGTCCTCTGGGGGATTCCTGAACAGCGTAAGAAAATTCCATGCCAAGCTGTGCACCGTCTCCCAACAGTTCTTCAAATACCGGAAGATCTCTTGGTGTGGAGATAATCAGCACCTCTCTGATTCCTGCTAACATGAGCGTAGACAGCGGATAATAAATCATCGGTTTGTCATACACCGGCATAATCTGTTTGGAGATTGCCTTGGTAAGAGGATACAATCTGGTTCCGGAACCACCTGCTAAAATAATACCTTTCATCAGTTAAACCACCTTTTTTATCATATTTTTAAACGCACCAAAGGGATTCCCGTAGATTTTTGTTTCTGCGGCAATCCCCCCGGCTTATTTATTGATTTTTATTTCTCGTACATATCCGTGTAATACTTCTGATAATCACCGCTGGTGACATTGTTCATCCAGTCCTCGTGCTCAAAGTACCACTTAATGGTTTTACGGATACCTTCCTTAAACATAGTTTCCGGATACCAGCCGATTTCTGCCTTAATCTTATCCGGAGCAATGGCATATCTTCTGTCATGACCTTTACGGTCTGCCACATAAGTTATTAAATCCTTGGAGACTAGTGCTTTTCTGGGGTCATCCTCTGCCAGTTCTTCCTGCAGTGTCTCTATGATAATATTGATAATTTCAATATTCTGTTTCTCATTATGTCCGCCGATATTGTATGTTTCAAACAGTTTTCCCTGTTCCTGAACCATATCAATGGCTTTCGCATGATCTTCCACATACAGCCAGTCGCGGACGTTCTTGCCGTCGCCGTATACCGGAAGTTTCTTCCCGTGCAGTGCATTGTTGATAATCAGGGGAATCAGCTTCTCCGGGAACTGATAAGGACCGTAGTTGTTGGAACAGTTGGTGATGTTGGCAGGGAAATGATACGTGTCCATGTATGCCTTCACCAGCATGTCCGAACTTGCCTTACTTGCGGAGTAAGGGCTGTGCGGGTCATACGGGGTTGTCTCATAGAAAAATGCCTTGTCGTCATCCGGCAGGGAACCGTACACCTCATCCGTGGAAACATGGAGGAATTTCTTGTCCGGCTTGAAACTGCCGTCCGGAAGCTCCCATGCCGCCTTTGCACAGTTCAGCATTACCGCTGTACCCAGTACATTGGTCTGCACAAACACTTCGGGATTGCGGATACTTCTGTCCACATGGCTCTCCGCAGCAAAATGTACCACTCTGTCAATGTCGTTTTCTGCAAATACTTTGCTGATTGCCTCTTTGTCGCAGATGTTGGCTTTCACAAAAGTATAATTGCTTCTGTTCTCCACATCCTTTAAATTCTCAAGATTACCCGCATATGTGAGTGCGTCCACATTGATAATGCGAATATCATCTCCGTACTTCTTAAACATATAGTGAATGTAGTTAGAGCCGATAAAACCCGCTCCACCCGTCACAAGGTAAGTTCTCATTCTAATCTCCTTCCGCACTGCTGTTTTTACTGCTTCGCAGACGCTTGACTCTGCTTTTCGTATACTCGCGAGCACGCACTTTCGTGCGTCCCTGCCTGCTTCCGCAGGCGCTCGCTCGTTATCGCGGCATAAAACCAAATGTCTGCTTCGCAGACGCTTGGTTTTATGCTCGCGTACATTATAGCACAGGTTACTGTTGATTGGCTACTGAAATATTACTTCACGGATTTTTGCATATTCCGCTGTGTGAATACTCCCCGCGAAGATTCTATTCTCTCTCCGCCGCATAGCCTAAAAGGGTTTCCACATTTTCATACTCATAGACTGTGTAGGCAGCATCCTCAAACACAATTTTGCCCTGAGTCACTGCCGGCGTCTTCTCATACTCACTGCATTCCTCTGTAGTGAGCAGCAGAAACGTCCTGCCCTCATGGTAACCGTCCTCGTAATATTTCTTGGGCGTGGACCACAGAAAATAATTCAAATACTCCGGGTCCGTAATATTTCCGACTTCTACCGCCCCGTTTGTCAGTTCCGTGACAATGTTGGCATTGTTGTACGTTGCAAATCCAAAATCATATCCGTTCTCCGCCAGAAACTCTGCCGCCGGACGTTTGCTTTCATTCTTATCCACGGAAAGGAAAGACAATACCGTTTTTCCCGTCCCCAGCACCAGACAAACTGTTAAAAGTGCCGTCACTGCCATCCGGTCCAGGGGCTTTTCCTCCTCTTCCAGATAAAAGCACAGCACCGGCAATGTAAAAATAAAAATCGTAATGTAATACCGGGGCACCATGGTACTTGAGGTGAAAATAAACACAAACAGATTCAGGAAAAAGCTGACTTCCACAAAAAGCGTTACAAACAGGCGCATACCCGTTCTTTGTCCTTTTCGTCTGCGATTCACCGTGGCAAAGCCAAGCACGCCCAGCATCACGAATGCCGCCATCGTCACCAGTCCCCTGAGAGACAAAAATCCTTTGTCCGGAATATACCCAAACAGCATTAACAGACAGCCCAGCGCATTCTGTATTCTTTCAAATAAAATCCCATGATACAGCGCAATAAAATTGGTTGCGCCATAGGTCTGGAACACATATTTATGGCTCAGCCATACTACGTTGATGCCGTATCCCGCCACGGCGCAGAGCGCACCTGCCAGACTGTAGAAGAAATATTTCATTTCTTTTGCCCGAAGCAGTGTTTTCCATGTCTCACCGGACATTTTTCTGCGAAAGCACTGAAATTCCTCACTGCCCAACAAAAAGAAAAATGCCGTCAGCACCAGCGGACACTGCAGTGCCAGCAGATAACGAACTCCGGACACTCCGCAAATACCGCCCAAGAGCACATAGAAAAACCACAAAATCATCCTGCGGATTCCCTTCTTTTCCTCCCCGCACAGCCGCAAAAACATTCCAAAAAACAAAAATACCAAAATCACATGGGACATATAGGTATTTCCCATCTGCATATGTGTCATCATCGTCTCAGAAAAGGGAAGCAGCAAAATGCAGGAGCTGAGTACCGCCAGTGTCCTTTTCACCTTTAACGGCTTTATAAAATAGAAATACGAAGCCAGCATGATTCCGTAAAACACCATATTTGTGATGGTTCTTATGACATGCCAGTCACTCAGTATGCGAAAAAGCGGTGCCATAATAAGTTGTGTATACAATACCCTGAATTCCGTGGAATAATACCAGTCCGGCGTAGCCAGAATGTGATGTTCCTGCGCCAGTAATTTGGAAAAAATCATTTCCGCCGCCATGTCGGAATCCAGCCAGTGGTCCTGAAAAAACAGATTCAGGACCAAAAGCAGGAACCCCACCAACACCAACAACACATACGGCCCGAATTTCTTACCCGCTGTTCTCATTTGCCTTCTCCTTAATATCCCAGATAACTCAGATTCAAATCCACGTTGCCTTGAATACCGCTGACTTTTCCGGTGGATTTATACTGCCACAAATCGTATCTGCCCTTGTAGGTAGGCGTTGCCGCATACTGCGCCAGCCAGATTTTGTATGCACTCAGTGAACCCGCATCCATTTTTTCGTTCAGCCAGGTCTTGTTTGCGTAAACACCTGCTGTATAACCGTTTCTCTGAATGGTCTCGCAAAACGCCTTGCATACTGCGGTTCTGGTTGCCTTATCAATCTTATCTCCTCTGCCGCCGCTGGACTCCACATCCAAAAATACGGGGTAGGAAATCTTGTAATTCTTAATCCGGTCGAGGACAAAGGACGCTTCCTCTACCGCCTCTACCTCATCGGTTGCCTGCGTGAAGAAATAAACGCCAACCTTTAATCCTACTGCGGTAGCTCCCTTGATATTCGCCGCAAACTTCGGGTCCTCAATCAGCATGCCCTGTGAAGAGCCACGGTAACCGCAACGGATAATCACGTAAGAAACACCGGAATTTTTCACAGCGTCCCAGTCAATGGTTCCGTTCCACTTGGACACGTCAATTCCCATGGTGCCGCTGCCCGTCACCAGACTTCCGTCGCTGGCAAAATTATATTTAGCACCCTGAATGACCTGCTCTCCGGTTACTTTATTTCCTTCTGCCGTAAAGAAATATACATGTCCGTCAATGGTCTGCCAGCCGGTATACTTGGTGTCGCCTTTGATAAAGAATTTTGCTGCCGTATAATAGTCCGCATATACCGCTTCTCTGTATTTGTCTCCCTCAAGCACATACAACTGATTTCCCTTGCTGTCCTTGAGTTTGTCCGTTTTGTTATCCTTGGGATGTGCCTTTACTTTAACGGTACATGCCGCCTGTGCAATCTGTCCGTTTTCCGTATATTTTACCGTAATAACGGCGTCACCCTCTGCCACGCCGGTAACGGTTACCACATTGCCGGTTACGGTGGCTGTTGCCACTGCCGCATTGGAGGATTCCACCGTAAGTGCTGCCCCCGTCGTTGCATTTGTTACTGTTGCATTTATGGTCGTAGTTGCGGTTGTAAATACTGTGGCGGTTGCCTTATCCAAGGTTACCACCGGTTTATCCGGTACGGTAACGGTAAGCACTGCTGCCGCCGGTTTACTTGCCCCTGTCGTATAATCGGCTGTCACCGTCATCATTACGGTTCCGGTTGCCACACCGGTAACAGTGATATTTCCAGCTGCATCCACCACTGCGGTTGCGATTGCAGGGTTTGCGGATGCTATCGTGTATTTCAAAGTCTGTCCCTCGGTATATTTTACCGCGGTTGCCTTTGCCGTGATGGTTCCACCGATTCCCACCGTAACCGTGGCAGGTGAAACCGACAGCGTAAATGCCGCATTTTCCACGTCACCGGGGCTTACCGTGTTCATTCCGGCACCGGTCTGCGCCATCCGCATAAAATGTCCCGCCACCGTAAGGGTCGTCGGATCCGGAATGGTGGACTTGGACACCTCCGTGTAATTTTCCGCTATTGCGGTACTTTCCACCCACGCTACCGTATCCTGCAGAGCAGACTCCACAACCGTCTCATTTACCTTGGTATCTTCCTTGGATACATCAATCTCAGCCTCGGTCTTTACCTCGTCGCTGACATCGATTTTTTCGTAAGCAATATCTTTCTTTACTTCAACCGTCTGTGCCTTTGACGGAACCGTAATATCCTTATACTGCTCTCCCGTCAGTTCGTTTACCAGTACGCTGTAAGTTCCCGGAGTGATGTTCTTTTTATAGATGATTCCATCCATGTCATCATCCGCCCATGTCTCACTCTTTCCGTCCGGTTTAGTGATTGTCACGGCAAAAGGTACGTTCGCCACCAGTCTGCCGGTTTCTTTGTTGGTAAATTTAATTTTCAAATCTTTCATGACGGAAGTCATGTTCAGCTTCACCGTAACGGCATTGGTGTACTCGGATTCGTTGTAATCTTTCTTTTCCTCTGTATCTTCCACGACATCTGCCACTGCCTGACGCGCCAGTTGCGCATCCGCAACCGCCAAAAGGCCTCTTTCGCCTATCACGGAAATTCCGTCCAGCTGTCCGCCGACTCCCGCCAGTTCCGTAACCTTACCGTTACCGCCGGTTCTGCCTGCCAGATAGACGCCGCCGGTCACCAACGCCAAAATCAGCACAGCCACGCCGGTAACCGTGATGACGCGGTCCATTGCGCCCATATCGAGGAATTTCTCCCACAGGTTGGTGAACACATTTCCTGCCTTTTCCTCTTCGCCGTCATAGTCATCTTCCATATAATACGTGTCGTCCGATTCCTCGTCCGCATAGTATTCGCCGTGGAATTCATTGTCTGCGTAATAGCCGTCGTCCGGTTCCTCATTTTCATAATAGACATTTTCTGCGTCCGCATCCGGCTCATTCCCGGCATAATAGACGTCATCCGTATTTATATCTGATTCTTCGTCTGCATAATACTCACCTTCCGGTTCCCCATCCGCATAGTATTCGCCGTCAGATTCACCGTCCGCATAATAACCGTCGTCTGCAATTTCACCCGATTCTTCCGCGTAATATTCACTGTCCGATTCCCCGTCTGTATAGTATTCACCGTCCGATTCCTCATCCGCATAATACTCATCGCCCGGCTCGCCATCCGCATAGTATTCATCGTCCGATTCCCCGTCTGCGTAATATTCACCATCAGACTCCTCATCGCCGTAATATTCGTCATCCTGAGGCGCATCCCAGTCGTAGTTCTCGTCCCCGTCATATTTATCCCATTTTTCGTAAGGTCTTTTTGTATGATTAAACAATTTTTTCATAAAATTTCGCATCTTCCTTTTCTTAACAATTCTGTAACATTATATCATTCACTTAGATTCTCTTCAACCCATTCCCCCATTTCTTCATAATTTCTTAAGCCTTGCCGTTTGCCACGGATTCTAAACTCTTTCTTAAATCAATTTGATAATATGGACTTTCCTGCCATATAATAGTAAAATAAAGTAAATTCATTTATCATATTTATCAGAAAGAGGTCATATGAGAAACGAACATTCAAATTACGAACACACACCCGATGCCCCTCACCATCATATACCGGACATCGAGATTATTGATTTGGAACTTGATGGAAATTCCGAAAAACAGGCACAGGATTCCTCTGTTTCCGAACAGGATATTTCCGAGGAAACGGAGTGGGATGAAGATGACTACGAAGCAGAATCCGGTGAAAAGCGCAAGTTTTCCTACCGCTCTTTTCTCAATGTACACGTTTTGCTGCTTGTGGTTTTCATTCTTTTTGTTGTGTGTATTTTTCTGAAATTTAAAAACTGGGGACAGCGCATTGACATTTCCCAGATTGAGCACGACAATTCCGGGCAGAACCTTGATGTTCTGGACCAGATTCTCCCGCTTACAGACGAGAACGGAAAGATGATTGCCACCGGCGACGTGAAAACCATTCTCGCTTTCGGTAATGCGCCGTTTGCCGACGACAGAGATTCTGCGGACAACCTCGCCAATCTGATTGCAGACTCTACCGGTGCCACCGTGTATAACTGTTCTGTCAGCGGAAGCTACCTTGCCGCCCAGCAGCCCAACTTTATGGCAGACAAGTCCCCCATGGACGTCTACTGCTTCTACTGGCTGGTGGCTCTTGCCATCGGCAAGGAAAATACCGCCTATTTTGAGCAGGCTGCCGCCGCACTGGGCGAAAATACCCCGCCGGAGGCACAGGAGGTTGTGGATACCCTGACCGCCATTGATTTGAATACCGTGGATGTTATCACCGTGATGTATGATGCGTCCGATTACCTTATGGGGCATGAAATGTACGATGATGCGAACTCCACCAATATCCAGCAGTTTACCGGTAATCTGGAGGCAGGTATCGAATTTTTGCAGTCCAATTACCCCAATATCCGTATTATCGTAATGTCACCCACCTACGCATATGCCGTAGATGAGGAGGGCAATTATGTGAGCAGCGATATGTATCGTTACGGACAGGATGTTTTATCCACTTACGTCATAAAAGAATACTCTTCCTGCGCAGACCGCAGTGTTTCCTTTATTGACAACCTCTACGGCACGATTACGGAAGATAATGCCAAGGAATACCTGACCGACAACCTGCATTTGAACGTTGCCGGACGGAAACTGGTGGCAGAACGTTTCCTGAAAGTTTTGAATTATTATAATCAATAAAAATATCCCCGTCCGCTTTGGTAAGGGGAAAGCGGACGGGGATAAAATATGTCTCTTTAAAGTTTATACTGCATAAAGTTATTATTATGGGTAAATCCAAAATCTGTATATAATTTCACGCCCATATCCGAAGCTGTAATCTGCACTGTCCCGCAACCATACTCCCTTGCCTCATTTACAACGCGGGATAACAATTCCTTTGCAATTCCCTTTCTTCTGTATTCAGGGTCTGTATACATACCGGAAAGCAGTCCCACTTTTCCGCTTGGGCATCCAAAATACGGCGGTTTTTCTACAAACGACATTCCGCTTGTCCCAATAATTTTATCCCCATCAAAAGCAAGCCATGACACAAAGGTTCCGTCTGCCATGTGCCGGTTGTAGTAATCCCTTAATGCAGGTTTTAAATCTATCTCCTCTTTAGCTCCTTCCTCCCGAAGCTGACGGATTCTCATATCCATAAAAGTATCTAATTCGTTTTCCGTAAGTCTCTTGTATTCTATTTTCATATGCGCCACCTTCCTTTTCCATAAAGTAATGTCAAATTTACTACCTATTTTTTATTTATCTCTTACTTCCCAATAACCACCCTTTTTGGCTCCATTTCTCACTAATATTCCAACATTAACAATTTCTTTCATACTCTTCTTAACTGCACTTGCAGAAAGATTCAATTGCTTTGCAATTTCCACCTGTGTTACCTTCGGATTTTTCAAGATAATATCTATAATTTTTTGCTGTGTCTTATTTAAATTTTTTAGTACACTTTTTGGTGCAGTTTCTGGTATACTTTCTAGTTCAATTTTCGATACACTTTGATAAACTGCATTATAAGACGATCTATACAAATTCACTCTGAAACTGTCACCAATCTCCAGCAATTCCGGCTCTCTGATTCCATATTCCTTACACGAACTGAACATCCTCTTAATACCGGTTCCCCAGCTTTCGATGATTTTCATCCTGCTAAATACTTCTGCAATGCATCTGTTACGAATTTTTGAGCCGCCTTCCTTAATCTGCTCTATTGTAAGACCTCCATAAAGCATTCCCGGAGAAGTCACTTCCACTCTATCATCATATACCGCTACCTGTACACAAGCTCTATCCAAAAAGTTTCTGTGTGTAGTGGCATTTACAATAGCCTCTCTGATTGCTTCCGTTGGTAATTCGTATGCATCCGTTCTGACAAGACCACTTATTTCCGCACCCAAATTGATATGCTTCAATACAAATTCATAGGCTTCCTCAATTTGTTCATAAAGCGGTCCTTCGAAATCTCTTTTATCAATAAAAACAACTCTTTCCGTTCCTTTAAATAAAGCGCACTGGATTTTTGCAAATGGAAACGTATTATTCGTCAATAAAACAAAGGCATTTGTCGGTACCAATGTTCCATCCATATTTTTCAGGACACCCCAATTAACCAAATTCTGCACAGTAACATCTTTTACTTTCTCTTTCTCACTATTTGTTCGTGCTGCTTCTACCATATGATTCTTGATAGCCGCACATAATATTTCTGCCGCCTCCGCATCGTACTTCTGTTCCACACAAACCATTTCATCAAAGGAGAGATTGGTTCCCTGCAATTCCAAATCTTTTACTATCGCTTCATCAGCAGGTCTTGATGTTCCCGAAACTCTAATATAGGTACCAGCTTCTTTTCCAAGTGATTTGATGTAATATGGTCTGCTGGCTCCGGGGTATATTTCAATAACAATGACACATTTCCCATCAATGGTGTCTGCCCCGATATTGGGGAATATCTGCGGATAGCACATATCAGAAATAGTATTGGTAATACCATCCATAATTTTAAAAACTTCGTTCTTATCCACACCTACTATTTCATGTGTTTCATCATCCACACCAATAACAATCTTTCCACCTGCTGTGTTAGCGAATGCAATAACACTCTTTATATATTTTTCACTTTTTTTAGGAACCTCAACCTTAAACTCGATATTGGTTGATTCTCCCGCCTTAATCTCATCCGCTAACATTTTCCATTTCCTCCTCAATTCATATTCTAGTAGAAGACTATATCTTTTCCCTGTAATAAGTAGTCTGGTATGCTTACACTTTTTGCTAACAGATGCCCCATGAACAATATCCGTATTACCCTTACTGCCCCATATGTATTCACCATTAATTCTTTTTACTTTTTATATACATCTGCATCATACTTATTATTTGTTAATCAATGTGCTACTACCTGTCTAATCTTTCTAATATATTGTATCGGATTAACGATAACCTCGTCCATATCAAAATTAGAGCTAACATTCTTTTTTATTCTTTGAAGTCCTTTTCTATACTACCTCAATAAACCTCTCGTTTGCAGTATATGAATTCGTACCAACAAACCTATCACGTATTCTCTCTTTATGCCTTTAAATGTTTTATCAACAATACTTCCATATTGATTTTTAGCAAAGAATATAAAATTCTGTACCATTTTTCTTACTGCACAACGTAGTTCTCTCAGCTCTTCTTTGGTAATATTTAAATTATTTCCCTCATGCGTTTCATTAGAACGCTCTTTGTACATCCTCAACGCTTTATCATGCACGGTCTGCACATCAACATCTTGTGCAATAGCTGTTGCTAATCGGTTAGCAAACTTTTCTTTTATTGCAGCTCCCTTATCATTGGAGTTATATCCTATCAAAATAATTTCTGATAATGTAATAAGATTCTTATACGCATCATCATATCTTGATGAACTGTATCCTCTGCCAAATCGTTCCATAACGTTTTCCACTAAAACCAATAAATCTTCCGATAACTCTACCATATCCTTAAAACAAGTTAAATTATCATTGTTCCACTCATATAAATCATCATATACACTGATAGGACTATCCTGAGAAGATACCCTTCTTCTTTCAATATTATTGCATTTATAGGTTGCTCTCATTTTATATATTTTATCAGCAATTTCTATGTTCCCCTCTTGGGTTAAACGCAAAATAGACAAAATCCTAAAAATCTCTTTATTCCATTTATCTGTAATTTCATTGAAATACTTCCCAGCCTTCTCATTACCGCTCATCATCTCACCAATTGTAAAATATTCCAATGGCATTGCCTTATTTTCCGTTTTACACAAAAAAATGAATTCTGGGGCGACTTCATCAGAAAGGTTACTCGCCATATACTTAATATCCAGATTTCCTCTTGCATTTACCACTTCTTCATATACAGGCGTGTCTCTGAGCTTCAAATGTCTCAATTCATAACCATATGGCATCTCCAAATTTAATAATGCCTCCGTAGCACCTAACACAACTGCCCATAATTCTATATTCACAGTTCCTATTATATCCATAATCAATCCTCTTTGTCTTCCATAAATGGTTCCTTCACCATAAATATTCTGTATTAAATCAGCCGAAACCGTGTCCATTTCTGCGACTTATATCTCCCTATAAATATTCCACCCCGGAATACCAAATCAATACTCATACCGATTGCAACGCCAATCACTCCCCAGCCAAGCCACATACCGAACAGTGCCGAAAAGAACAATCTCGCAGTAATGGTCAATGTAATGGAGACAATCATTGTAAATTTCACATCTCCGGCTGCACGCAGTTCCACAATTCCTTATTTGTAAACATATTACCTCTCTCATTTCTCTTAAATTATGATAAGTGTTTTTCTAGCAACACTAAATTTACATCCGGTATTCCATTGAATACTGTGGGTACAATACCAATCTCTCGATAACCCAGTTTATTGTACAGAGCGCGGGCTGCTGTATTTTTCTCGTTCGTATCCATACGAAGTTCCATGCATCCGGTGTCTTTGGCATGTGTTTCATAGAACTTGACAAACGCCCGCCCATATCCTTTTCCTGAGACATCAGGCGAAATTACCAGAGTATGAAGCACGTAAACTTCCCTGTCCTTCGCCTCGTACATCCATTTTCCCTTAGAGTATACATCCACCTGATTATTGTTTATGATTGCCGCTCCTAAAATTGTCCCGTTTTCTTCCAGTACATATAAATCACCTCTTGAGATGGCCTCCTCCGCTGTCCGTCTGACAGGATATACGCCCCTTATCCATCCGGTTACCTGCCCATTGTTTTCCTCGGCATCATGTACCTTATCATATATCTTTTCTACTGCTTCAATATCTTTGTAGGACGCTTTTCTAATAAAATGTTCCGACATATTAAGACCTCCAAACGATTCGTATGCAATACATATGATAACTGTATTCTATGTCAGGTGGAAGTAAAACAACCTACCACAGTATAGCACAAAACACTCTCGCTGTCTTTTTATCCATAAAATTTCATTTGCTTCACAATATGCATTCTTTATGCTATACTGCATTATAAATTTGAAATCCATATAAAGTATCTAAAATGATGGTATCCGGCGGTGCTGCTTCCGCCACTGTGTCAACATCAGGAAATATTTATTTTGGTTCAGGAAGGCATACAAGATGAGAAGAAAACTGGTACTTTGTCTTTTGTGTATGATGTTTATAATGAACGGATGTCAACAAAATGGCGATAATTTCGTTGAATATGATAGTGACGAAATCACAGAAGCAGATAATATTGCCGAAGCGGTTGATGCTACCGAAACAGGCACCCCCACTGAAACAGATGTTGTCACTGCAACGGGAGATATTTCCGAAGACACCCTGCGCAAAGAGGTTTTTGCGCTTGTTTCCAGTGCCGAGAACTCCTCCACTGACTACGCAGAACAATACCAATATATTGAGGACATAGGTGATGGCAGAGGATATACCGCCGGAATTATCGGCTTTACGTCCGGCACCGGAGACCTTTTGGACGTTGTCAACCGCTATACGGAACTAAAACCGGGAAATGAACTGGAAAAATATATTTCTGCCCTTCAAAAAGTAAACGGAACCGATTCCCACGAAGGTCTTGGTGATGCCTTTGTTGCAGACTGGAAGACCGCTGCGCAGTCTGATGAAATGATACAGGCACAGAACGATATATTAAACGCGCAATATATGTGCCCGGCGATTGCGTATGCAAAAGAGGATGGATTGAGCCCTTTAGGACAATATATTTATTATGACGCATTGGTGGTTCACGGAAGCGGAGACAGTATTGACTGTTTTGAAGCCATCCGGGACGCCGCATTAACAAAGGCAGCCGCACCTTCGGATGGGGGCAGCGAATACGACTATCTTACCGCATTTTTAGATGCGCGGATACCTGTCATGCAGATGGAGGATGCCCACTCCGACTTGTCAAGGATAGACACCCAGCGCAAATTTCTGGAGGAATCAAATTATCATTTGGAGCTGCCTCTTGAATGGAATATGTATGGAGATTTTTTCATATTAGACGATAACCGGATAAAAGCCATGCGGTAGAATGACATTTTTACAGCGTTTTCTTCATCTCATAGCAAGATTCATAACCATACATTCATCCGACGCCGAAAATCCAAGGGACTCATAAAGCGGTCTGCCCGAATCCGTGGCGTCTAAACTGATTTCTGTTACGCCTCTCTCCCGTGCCTCTTCAACCAACATTCGCACAAGTTTGCGGGCAATTCCCTGCCTTCGATAATTTTCATTTGTGTAGACATTCATAAGATGTGCTCTTTTTCCGGTAGGGTGTGAAAAAGTCGGCATAATTTCAATATATGACATGCTTGCACAGGCTATTGCCCTGCCGTTCTCCAAAGCAATGCAAGTTGTCTGGTTTCCCTCCTGAAAATATCGTTTGCTGCTTGCGACAAGTTCCTCTGAAAAAGCATAATCCTCCGGTAGTCCATTTACCTTCCGAAGCATTTCCAAGCGAATGCTCATCAGTGTGGCAATATCTTCTTTTGTGGTTATTTTATATTCCATGGCATCTCCTTGTCTCGTATCAAACATATCTATTTACATGCAAAACAAATACCTTTTATTCAATCATAATCCGCCCATTAAAATGAGCGGATTATTGAAATTCTAACATACCCATTACTTTTTGTAGCACGAGCACTTTTTATAACTCCTAAATTACATATAACTTTTAGATATCTTCTAACTTGCACCTCCGAACTTCATACAAAAACCGGTTTAATATTTACTCCGTTTATGATTTCGCGTTTTTATAGGAGATAGCAATATGGCTTGGGGCAAAAAGAATTGCCGAAAGAATCAGCAAAACAGACCGACTCATAATTCCGCTGAACAAAAACAGCACCGAAGGAATAACAGAAAGCGCCAGCGCCCGGAACACACTGTTTTTTCTGCAACAGACAATCCATATCACACAATATAGTAAGACCAATGCCTCATCCACTATCAGGTAAAGGGCAAATGCCTCATCCGACCACCAGCCGAACCATGTTCCGGGAATCTGTATTATCATAAACCCAAAGCAGCCAAATCTCCCGACCTGCTCTATCGCCTCGACAAATTTATTGTTCCATTCATGGGCAAAACCGTCCTTGCATTTGATGGCAAATATGATGTTTGGAATCATTATCACAAATATAAAAGCCAATCCAAAAACATTAATCCATTCCATCCTCAACACCTCGTCTGTTTTCCACCTGCATATTACTTTGTTTTCATGCAATCTACAAAAATCCCCTAACCAAGTTCACAAAAATTCCCCTTCGGAATTGTCAAATCAACATCCACCTTGGTATTTTCCGCTCCAACTATTTTTATCCTGTTTTCTCCCTGTTGTAAGTCAAGCATACAGGTTTGAACATCTTCCGACTTTGTCTCCGGTGTCATTTCGGTGATTACCGTCAGCGAATTATCCGGTGCAATCAGAACCAATTTCACCTTTCCACTGTAAACCGACACAAAATAGGTAAGTTCCACGGTTTCATCCTCTGTTGCTTCATATGTCCACACAGTGTCCATTCCCTCTATCTTTTCAATATTCGCCTTATAATTTTGTCCTTCGATATCCTGCTCACAATTTATCAAATTATAGGTATTCGACTGACTTGCAATCTTAGCATCATCATTATACACTGCCGTCATCGGGTTGGTAGCACACGCCGTCAAACACCCTATAAGCAGCGCCGCCGGTATCAGACTTTTCCCTTTTTTCATAGCTTCACACTCTCCTCTAATCTTCATTATTCATTTAATATAGTATATTTTCCATTATATAGCAACCGGCAATAATACATCCTCCTTTATGATAGTTTTCAATCATTTTCGTATAAACATAGTAAAAATCGCACCTGCATGATATGTACCCAAAATTCTGGACACATATTTATAAGTTAGGCGGACATCATGGATGCTTCTCTGTATTTTACAGGA
>CAKRYI010000018.1 GCA_934426825.1 uncultured Acetatifactor sp.
GTTGTAGTTCCCTGTTATCCTTTGCTATGTTATAATCACTACGACAACACGCGGTGTGTTCCATGTGTTGTAGTTCCCTGTTATCCTTTGCTATGTTATAATGGCTTAAAGTAAAACATCCTAACAATCCGAGTTGTAGTTCCCTGTTATCCTTTGCTATGTTATAATTAAAATCCAAAACAAAATATAACTTACAAGGTTGTAGTTCCCTGTTATCCTTTGCTATGTTATAATTCGTAAGCATTTGACAACGCACCATTCAAAGTTGTAGTTCCCTGTTATCCTTTGCTATGTTATAATCTAGGGATAGCGAACACAAATATAACTAAGTTGTAGTTCCCTGTTATCCTTTGCTATGTTATAATAACCTCTCTTTCTATTTCGTCACGATAACGGTTGTAGTTCCCTGTTATCCTTTGCTATGTTATAATGCGGCTAAAAGATATATTGATGATGCGGTGGTTGTAGTTCCCTGTTATCCTTTGCTATGTTATAATATAAACTTCACCATTCCATTCACAATCATAGTTGTAGTTCCCTGTTATCCTTTGCTATGTTATAATATTCTTCCCAGATTTGAAAAATTTTTGCCTGTTGTAGTTCCCTGTTATCCTTTGCTATGTTATAATTAATACGGGTGAATTAATTTCGCAAAGTTGTTGTAGTTCCCTGTTATCCTTTGCTATGTTATAATCCTTATTACCCAACCCAATAGCACCACTAGGTTGTAGTTCCCTGTTATCCTTTGCTATGTTATAATTTGTTTATAAAGAAAAGGAGGATTGAGAGTGTTGTAGTTCCCTGTTATCCTTTGCTATGTTATAATAATCCGGAATGCCTTTTAAAGCCCCTACAGGTTGTAGTTCCCTGTTATCCTTTGCTATGTTATAATCTGTATGGTACGAAGTGGAAAGTGAGGACAGTTGTAGTTCCCTGTTATCCTTTGCTATGTTATAATAATACGGCATCCGGGCAGTAAGACCCTTGGGTTGTAGTTCCCTGTTATCCTTTGCTATGTTATAATGAATTGGCTCCGGACAGAAAGAGAGGGATAGTTGTAGTTCCCTGTTATCCTTTGCTATGTTATAATATGTCCGTAGTTGAATTATAAGGAGGTACAGTTGTAGTTCCCTGTTATCCTTTGCTATGTTATAATCAATGTACCTCTTAAAGTTTCACTTTTTCCGTTGTAGTTCCCTGTTATCCTTTGCTATGTTATAATCATAAGTTTATTATAATCTATGTTGTACCGGTTGTAGTTCCCTGTTATCCTTTGCTATGTTATAATAATAATGATAAAAACGGGGCGGGGGAAAATGTTGTAGTTCCCTGTTATCCTTTGCTATGTTATAATATACCGATAGGTAGTGCGATTACTAGTTACGTTGTAGTTCCCTGTTATCCTTTGCTATGTTATAATTCAATTTGTTGAGTCAAAAGGGACAATAAAGTTGTAGTTCCCTGTTATCCTTTGCTATGTTATAATATTACAGACTTGACAACTATCACAGAATTGTTGTAGTTCCCTGTTATCCTTTGCTATGTTATAATTTTTTTTGTCCACCTCTCCAGCGAGGTCACGTTGTAGTTCCCTGTTATCCTTTGCTATGTTATAATATAGACTTCCCCGTTCCAATCACATTCATAGTTGTAGTTCCCTGTTATCCTTTGCTATGTTATAATGAGGATTACTACACGATGCACTGATGTTTCGTTGTAGTTCCCTGTTATCCTTTGCTATGTTATAATCCTTGCAAGGCTTTTATCTTTACGCCCATGGTTGTAGTTCCCTGTTATCCTTTGCTATGTTATAATCCGGACGGCGCGGAATGGGACGATACAAACGTTGTAGTTCCCTGTTATCCTTTGCTATGTTATAATCTGTTGGCTTCAAAATGGAAGCAGACAAAGGTTGTAGTTCCCTGTTATCCTTTGCTATGTTATAATCAACACAGAACCAAACAACATAACCATTGCGTTGTAGTTCCCTGTTATCCTTTGCTATGTTATAATGTTAAGATATCCAAACTGTTTTATAGCTGAGTTGTAGTTCCCTGTTATCCTTTGCTATGTTATAATGCAGACGGCGATATTGAAATCAATATTTTTGTTGTAGTTCCCTGTTATCCTTTGCTATGTTATAATTGACATTCTTGCAGATGAGAAAGAAGTACAGTTGTAGTTCCCTGTTATCCTTTGCTATGTTATAATAACACACTTAAAGATAGTTTTGGAGCGGCTGTTGTAGTTCCCTGTTATCCTTTGCTATGTTATAATCCACACAATCCGGCAAGCAAAAACACATTTGTTGTAGTTCCCTGTTATCCTTTGCTATGTTATAATTATTTATATAATCATCAAACAAACCTATTTGTTGTAGTTCCCTGTTATCCTTTGCTATGTTATAATATTTCATCAGAAGCAACCCCCGCAGCTTTGTTGTAGTTCCCTGTTATCCTTTGCTATGTTATAATAAGTTGGCTGGGAGGTAAGAAGACAGAACAGTTGTAGTTCCCTGTTATCCTTTGCTATGTTATAATACAAAATGTGTGTATTTTTTTGTGCATTAGGTTGTAGTTCCCTGTTATCCTTTGCTATGTTATAATAAATCATCAGTCAAAAACAATAGTGACAAAGTTGTAGTTCCCTGTTATCCTTTGCTATGTTATAATTTCATATAGCGACTTTAAATATGAGAATATGTTGTAGTTCCCTGTTATCCTTTGCTATGTTATAATTAGGGTCCTACAGAAACAGCCTAATCTCTAAAGATTAGGCTGTTTCCTTGCACAAAAAACGAATTAAAAATTCCATTTTATATGCCACTTTATTCTCTTTTTTCAAAAAACATTCAGCAATTCCGTTGCTTCATCTCCATCACAAAAAGTAGCTGTTCCCAGCAAAACTTTCATGTTATCATACTGATTTTCCGTAATGACTAAGGAGCGGATGCTGCCAGCCCTTGGCAAGTGCTGGTTCAACCTCGCTTCATGTTTCTCAATATCATCACTTCCGTTGCATATTCTGGTATACACAGAATATTGTATCATGTGATAACCGTCTTTTAACAGAAAATTTCTAAACTGTGTTGCCGCCCTTCTTTCACTGGCTGTTTTAACCGGCAAATCGAAAAAAACTAATATTCTCATAAATTTATTCATACCTGTGTTCCTGTAAAGCAATCAAAGTTGGCAGTTTCAGTACATTTTTCTCTTCTTGGAGAGACGTGCTAAGGCTCGCCACCGCTTTATCAATACAGTTAGACGCTGTATTGCGCTCTCCCGAACTTAGCATATCAAAATTTATCAGCCGATAAATATCCCTTTTTCGTTCCGGTGTCATGGGTTCCAATTTATCTTCATAAGAAAACTGAGATGCCACATACAAATCCACCAAAGGACGAAAAGGTTCTATCATATCATCTGCCAAATTAAAACTGTTCAACTCACTCCGGTGAAATAATCCTATAGACGGTTCAAATCCATAGCAGACAAGGTCTCTTGCTATACATCCCCGAATAATTGCATAACCATAATTCAATGCCGAATTAATAATATGCTCTTCTCCTCTGGAAAAATTCATTCCAAACAGGCGGCTGAAATAGAACGCAGCCGCTTTCGCCTCCACATGAGTCTTATCTCCCGACTGCACCTCATTCGTCATCTGCATTAATTTTTCATGCCCTTCTTTACCGGACAACTTCAGGCATTCTGCCTGATTCTCGATTTTTTTACACACGATCTGCTGCCAAAGTCTTTTTTGAAGTGGTTTTCCCAAATTCATCTGTGCCTTCAGAATCCGCAAATGTCTGCTATGCCTGAGCATGGGAAGTATCACCGTGTTAGGCATATGTTTCTCATCACAGACATAGACTGCAATTCCATACTGCGCAAACTGCTGTAACATATATGCACTCAGCTTGACTCCCTGATTTTCAATCAGAATAGTATCTATATCCTCAAGGGGGAAAGAGTAATCCCCCTCCCCCAAGATTAACTGACTGTTTTTAATATGCCACTGTACACTGCTGTCTATCTTAAGATTTCGATAACCCACTTTTCCCTCCGTGTCCCACAACGCAATTAACTATGAAAGTACATTCTTTTCTCAGACTTCACTTCCGTGACATTTCCAAGGACATCAACCTGATACTTTTTCATTTCTAACAGGCTTTGTATTCCCAATCCTTCAAATGACGCACTGGAATCATGCAAAATTCCGGAGAAACTTGCTGTTGCAATATTTGCCCCTTTAAAATAACTGATTTGCTTATTGATAATACAGGGCATCTTTTCATTGGTTTTTCCGTTCATTCCTTTTTTATGTTCAAAGTAGAACAAATCATTCGGATATAAACTAAACAGGAAATTTTCGTCCTTCATAATCTTCCAATCTCTATACTGTTTAAAAGCAACTGCCGCCTTATTAGGCAATATCTTTGCCCTTGTATCCGCCACATAAATAGGTACAAAATAGTATTTGCCGTTTTCCCGGAATACGTCCACGCGAATCATGTCACCATTGTTGGCGATTCCCTTTTTCCCGTTTACAAACACTCCCAGAGTAACTTTTTCCTCTACTTTGACCTTACGAACCATCGGTCCCTTGCTTCCGTCCGCCTTCGGTTTATAGAAAGGCTCCTTAAATGCCTCTGCCGCATTTCCACCAAAAGCTGTCAACTGGGCCTTTAATGCCTCATAAAGTAATCTATCGGTTTCCGGCTGATAGTAGTCTTTGATTTCCCCGTCTTTGTCCAACTTTAAGGACTCCAAAGGCACTTTAGAGACAACCGTACCTCTTTCCTCAAAATGTCTGGGACTTCGGATAGTATCTGCTCTCTCCGCACCGCTTACCTTATGTCGAGGCATTCTGGATACAAAAATGGGTCTGATTTTTTCTTCCCCCTCCGGGTAATCAAACTTTGCATACTCTTTCGGAAAATTCCGGATAAAATCCTGTGGTTCCGGACTCATGCGGAAATCCAGTTCATCATTAAAATTCGTCCATGGACGTGGAATGTTTTTACCAAATTTCCGTATCCATGCTTCATCCGAATAATCCGCACGGTAGAAAGTTTCACCGGTTTCCTCATCATATAGTGCCAGTTTCACCGCATGCCCGATTTCCTTCGCCTGCAGATTCCTTGTAATGACCTGAACCATATGCTGGGTACAACATGCTACCAGAACTGCATCCACCGCATGGTGAGTGTCTGATGAACGATCTTTTTTTGCCAGTCCCCAGCGGATGCGCAAAAAGTTTGTGACTCTTCCGTTTACCGCAATCACCTTGCGTATCTTTCCCTCCACCGGGTAAGGCGCAAATTCCAGATAATTCACCAAAATGTCGTGTACAAAACGGGTAATATATCTGGTATCATTAATATTTCTCTGTTTTCCGGCCCTGATGTCCTCCTCCGTCAGTTCCTGTTTTAACAGATGGCTCCGTTTCACCGAATCTTTCACATATGATTCCACATTTCTGACAAACTTCGTATACTTTTCCGTATCCTTACCGAATGCTTCATAAGGCAGTCGATTTCCCTTTTTCTGATTTTCCTCTGCAAAAACCAATACTTTATTGTGATAACTGTTGTCAAAAGTTTTACTGTAAGGAATGATGTGGTCAATTTCTACACATTTATCTCCAAAAAGCTGTTCTCTCCGAATGTGATTTCCAGAGTACATACAGTACTCTCCCTGTTCCTGCCACAGCCTGAATTTTGTCACATCTCCGTCCTTCGGATTTTCAACTCCCATTTTTTTAAGGTATTCCTTTACCTGTTGATTTTGCTTTGCATTCTCATCCCGCTGTTTTGTGATTTCCTTACGATCCTCAAAGCTCTTGGCAAGGTCTCTGGCAAGCTCAATATGAATGGACTGCGGACTACCATATTTCAAAATAATAGCATTAATCACCTTGAATGTCTGGGAAACAGAACGTTTCACCACCGGGTTGGTAATGTTATCCACCAGTTCCTTTATCTGCGGTCCTTTCAAAAGGTGCAGTTTTTCTCCGTCCCACTGCGCCTTATGGTCGTATCCTGCATTTTCACACGCTTTATCATAAGTAGCCCCCTGCTCCAAATAGGGAATCAGCTTCTTCATTGCCACCAGGGACAAATGCTGAAATTTAATGGGATTTACTTCCAACAATGCCTCCCTGTACTCTTTTGGAACTCCTGCCTCCGCAAATTTTTGCAGTCTGGAATCATCATTCTTGTATAGCGTCAAAATATTTCCAATGGTATCCAAATACTCCACAAATTTCGGACTGTTCAGCAGATTTAAATCATACTCTCCCAAAGCATTTCGGATTTCATGAAACCAATGTAAGGAAATACAGGCTGCCCTTTCCGTTCTTTTAACGATTTCTTCCCAACTCTCAACTTTCTTTCCCTTTTTTTCATTATAGCTTAGATCCGAAAATGTATATTCCATGGTTAATCCAAGATGTTTACGGATATTTGCATATGTCACTTTATCCGATTTGTATGCCATCTCCATAATACCGGGAAACTCTTCTACCAGTTCAAGCAGATTTCCTTTACCATCCCTTACCCTCAAGTGGCTTAGTTTCTGTGCCATAACAAACCGCTCCGCGGTGTAACATGCTTTTGCCGCCCGGTATTCCTTAGGTTCCAAAGTGCAGGGTCCAACCATTTTTTCAATCAGATTACCGCCGTAAGGACTGGGTTTACCCGGTCCCAAATCAAAGGAGCGCTGCCCCTGCATAATATTCAGGTATTTCTGTTCTAACTCCTCACCTGCAATGCTGCTGCCCAGTTCTCTTTGCTTTTGGAAAATAATCTCCACTTCCTGCACCAAAAGAGCACGGGTTAGGGTATGAGAATACTTGCCACCGTGATTTCTGGTGTTCAGCACCACTCTGTTGCCTTCCCCGTCTGCACTCATTTTGAAGCAGTCGTCCAAATACAGCATTTCCCCAACCGTTCGGTAATTTTTCTCTTCCATCAGCTTTGCATTTTCACTGACAGCTTTTAAAACGATTCCATTATCTCCCTCTTTTGCTTCCGACCGGCGGTTGGACTGAAACCCTCTGTGTTTTGCAATATGTAATAAAACCTGAGCCAGTTCCTCCCCGGTCAGTACGCGTTCCAACGCCTCATAGCGCAATTTATAAACATCCGGCAAACCGGCTGTTTCAAAGCGTTTTGCAAAGCTGTCCTGCTGTATCAGCCCTGCATCCTCAAATAATTGCTTTAATCTCTGATTACGGTGACTTCTCCTTCTGAGCCGTCTTCTCGTCCCCCTCGCTGCCCTTCGGGGCGCAGCCAAGGATGCTCCGTCCTTCGGATGCTCTGCCGCATCGAAAATCCGCACTCCCAAATCTACAATTCTCTTTGGCTCCCCCTTGTAATCACTCTCCAATACGCTCCAGCCGACACTGGTGATTCCAATGTCCAGACCTATTCTGTAATCCATCCGATTACCTCCTCTTCTTTAGAACCGCAACTGCGGGACTTCTCTGAAAAAGATAATCCCACTCCGTAAGGAATGGGATTAGAGCTTTTCGGTTTTCGTTACCATTATTATAGTAACCTGTTACCCTTTGCTATGTTATAATTCTTTTATAATATACCATAGCTTTGTTCTGTTGTAAATAGCTTTTTCCCATTTTATTAATTTTTTTTCCATATTTTCGAGATTCACCGTTTTAAGATTCATTCTCTTTTTATAATGTATAGTACACCATTTTTTGAAAATCCCATTATGCGGATTTATCTCTCATTCGTTCCAGCAAATTCATTAAGTTGGCTGTCTTTTCGTCCCGGTAATCCTCATCCGGTTCCGGCATGCGTACTACCAGACATTCATACAGTTCCTCCACACCGCCACGCACATAATCATGAAACATATTATTCCACGCCACATACTCTTCCCTGCTCTGTGGTCCCCGAAAGGCTTTCATAATTGCCTCCTTGTCGTTCATCTGTCTGGCATTTTCCAAAATCATCATATTCTGCATCAGGAAATCCAGAGTATCTTTCTCTTTCAGCATAACATCCGGGAAGATACTCTTACTGTCATCCGAAGAGTTATCCAGCGGCGCTTTTCTGTCCAACCGGAACCCAACGATTGCCGCCATAAGATAGACATCCACCACTCGCCGGAAATAATTGTTTTCCACTTCCTTCAGGCTGCAAAGTTCTTCCACCATGCGGGCATGTTTTCCGTAAAACTCGTATTTGGATTTGAAAAATTCATAATTCTGCTGCACTGTCACTCCTCCATTCTCCGGATTTCCGCAAAAGACTGCTCCGACTCTTTCACAATCCGGTACTTGGCACCCACGTAGTTATCCAGTTTGGTATACTTCCAGTCCTTCTCCAACATAAAGAGAATCACCTGCTCCGCAATTTCCGGCAAGCACCCTGCCACCAACTGGATATTTTCATCTCCCAGCTTGGAAAACGGGCCGTCCAAAACAATGGGCAAGGTATCGCTGAACTTGTCACCCTCTGCTTTTTGCTCCTGATTAAACTCCAGTATGGTTACAATAAAAGCAAAATTTCTGGCAACTTTCTCTCCCTCGGATAAATTGGTCTCCTCACGAAATCCATTGTCGGTTCTGTAGTACATTCTGATATTATAATTTTTATCCAGTTCAATTTTCTTATCGTGGGCATTAAACATCCGGTAAAAATTGCTCTGCAATCTTTTGTTCAGTTCCAGAAAAACCTTGTTCTGCTTGGAGGTAAAGTTCTTATCCAGCGTATCGTAAATTTCCTTCGCCATATCCACTCGAAGGCGCCATTTTTCATTTTCCCGGTTCTGTAATGCCAGCGTCTCCATCTGACGCTCTTTATTCTCGATTGTCCTCTGCGCCTGCTGTATTTTGCTGTCCAGACCGGATTTTTCCTGCTCCAACAATCCAATTTCAGAGCGATGAAATTTAAGTTGCTCCCGATATTCCTTAAAATTAATATCCTGATCCAGCTGCTTCTCCATTTTTAAAAACCGGTTCTCCGTTTCCTCCAAATCTATTGCACAACGGCTCACCCGTTCCGCCTCCTGCGCCAGTTGCTCGTAATAATCCCCATTTTTCAAAGTCATCCTTCTGGATTCCTTTTCAAAATCTCCCAAAAGGGAACCAATATCCGCCGGCGGAAGGTAACGCCTCTGTTCCATCAGACACCGGTATGCTTCACCGTCCTTCTCAATGCAGTTTCCGCAAATGCACTGTCCTCTCTGAATCAGAAAATCTATGGTTGCCTGCTTCATATACGGAATATCCCGGCGCTCCAAGTCTACATTTTCCATCATGCCAAGAACTGTCCGGACAATGGGTTCTGCGGCAAGCATATATGCTTTATTGCTGTAATCCAGCATGAAAGCCCAATAGGCATCCTTTGCCCGGCCCCGCTTGCTCTGCACCATACTTTTCATGGCGGCAAACTCCTTCTGCAAAGCCTCCGTATTCTGATTGTCAATCAAAAAAGCCTCTATCTGTCTGCACTTATTTTGATGGTTGTCGATATTGATTTGAATATTCCGTATTTTCTGTTTCCACTGTTCTATGTTATGTGTTTCCCGTTCAATATCCCGCTGTATATCATCCGCCACTGCTCCGGAACCTTGAATTTTTTTGCGAAAATGTCCGATAACGGAGTTGGCATTCAAATCCTTTAAATGATACATGGCAGCTTTCATGGCGGAAAGGCCGGTCAGAATATGTACGGATTCCTTGATATTCTCCCTTGTGCCGCTGTATTCAAAATCACTCCACTTTTCTCCGTCAAACAAAAAGTAATGGGATAATTTATCCGGAAGCAATTCGTTTACAATATTTTTTATTGTTTCCTGTCTCCGCACATCATTTTCGTCTGCTCCGACTTCCTCCCAGCCATCTTCCCGCTCCCGTTCCGTCATAAAGAGCTGAAAATTTTTCTGATATTCTATCAAAGTATCCGTGGGAACCTTTCGGCGGTAACGTACCCAGCGCTGTACCCGGTACCTCTTTTCGTCATCCGCCAGTACGATAATGACCTCCACCTTTTCAATGCTGCTCTCCTTCATCTGTTCCAAAACGGTCTGGTTGAGCAACACATACTCATTTTCGCTCTTTCCTTTCGGCATCATCAGTCTCCCGTAAAGACACCACCGGAACGCCTGCGCAATCGTAGTTTTGCCGACGGTATTATCCCCCAGCACCACCGTTACATTCTTGTCCTTATCCGTGCTGAATGTAATTTCATTGACACCTTTATACCGCATGAAATTCTTCATAATCAAAGATTCAAATCGCATACCCACCCATACCTTTCTACTTTGTCATCCGGGAATAATCACAGATAATTTTTTTGATTTCCGTCACCATCGCTGTATCGGTTTTTCTTCCTGTCCGCAGATTTTTGCGCTCCAGATTCAGAATCTCCAAAATAATTGCCGTCTTTTGTTTTTCGTCCATACCCTGTTTCCTCCCTTATTGTACGGTGTCCCACTCCGCCAGCCACATGCGTACTTTACTAGTCAGCCTACCTTTTATCCTCTTATGCCGATTTGCCAAAGTCTGCCGAATGTCATCCTCTCTCATTTGTTCTTCCATCGTAGGTAAATCCAGTTCGCTTGTCGCCGCCTCACCAATATGCTTTATATAAGAACTAAAATCATTGGATGCAATTTTTTGATTTGTCCGTTTTGTAATATAAATCCGGTTCAGCGGAGAATTCACCAGCATATTCTTCATATTCTCCCTCTTCAACATTTTCTCCGACATTCCAATACTCTGCGTACTCATCAGCGGAATGATATGATGTTTCTCCAGTTCATACCCTTCCTCCTCTGTGGGGAATGTACATAATAAAAGGTTTGTCTGTAGTAAATCGTGATACCCAAATGCCAGATAAAACTGACAGAAATACTGTGCAAGTATCTCCTTGGGCGCAATATTGCTCTCATTGCTTTTCTCAAACAGCAAGAATTCCTTTTGGGAAAAATAGGGAACCATCAGAGCATTTTGAGCCATTTCCCAAATGTAACCCGCTCCTTTTCCGGTGCGAATGATTTGGGATAACTTATCTAAATCACGGCTTGCCTGCACATTCTGATCCTTGTCGTATCTTCCGGAAAAGAGTGCGCACCAGTACCATGCCGTCAGCAAATCCCACACCTTCTGCTGCCGGAATGTCTCCGCATCCAAAAACAGATATGCTAAAACCGTGTACATCAACTGGTTGTTGACCTCCTGTATTTTGCGCACACCGCAGCGGGCTTTCAGGAAAAATGCCGCCCTGTCCAATGCCCTGCAGCACTCCCCGAAATGACCGTTGATTTGTGCCGATGTCAGGCGCAGGATTTTATCCCTGCTCATCTCTTCCCTGAAATTGCGGGAATTCGTATCCGTTCTCGTCTCGTCATGACAGCGCAGGGACAGAACATTCAGAAAAGCGTCCTGAAATACCTTTGTCAATTCCCCTTTGCTCTCATCCACGCACGTCAAATCACACAAAGCACTGTAGGCGCCTCTTTCCCTGCGCAGCTTTTCTATATAACTTCTACAGTTTACCCGTACCGTCTCCGGTACAAAGTTTTCCGGATATTCTCCTTCTTTCTGACATTCCAACGTCAATGCGTCCGAAAAGTTTCGGTTGTCTCTGGCGGCTCTTGCCACCACCAAATCAAACGTGCTTAACTTCACTCCGCCCCGGTTCATATTTTCAAAAATTTCAATCGCCTTGACCCGGTTGGCATTGGGAACTCCCATCACATGAAGATTCAACTGTTCCAGACAGGATATGAGATAACTTTCCATATCCTGTGCCCAGTTTTCCTGAAGAATCCGAATCAGTTTATCAAAGGACTCTTTTTCCAGTTCTTCCAGCATTTTTTCCCTGTCATCCTGCCATACTGTATCTATCCATTCCTCCTGACTTTCCTTTGTAACATACCTTTCCTCCAGACGCCTTCCCATTTCACTGGAAACAGCTTCCAATATATTTTTAAGCCACCTCTTATTATGTCTTTCCTGTATTGATTCCGACCTCTGCGCCAGCAAATAAAGCGGAATCAGATAATACCCCTCATAACCGAGACAGAAAGAAAGCAAATCATCCTTTCCCTCCTCCTGATAGGGATTAAAAGGTGTCTCTTCATTTTTCCGAAAATCCATAATCACAAGATTTTCTACAATATCCTCCGACATATACTGCGGTATTTCATTCTTGGGGCTTTTTAAGGGAAAACGAAGATGATACAATCCCCAATCAGCTTCTCCTCCCACTTCACTCTTCTTTGGAATTCCAAGAAAAAATCTTCTTTTCAGAGAATCAATATGGGTTACACCACGCTCATGAATCAGATTGGAAAAAGCATTAACCATCACTGTCACACGCTGCTGCCCATCCAGCAGAAACTGCCTGCTCTCACCTGTTTCTAACAGAATCAACCCCTCAGCACTGTTGCTCCCGATTCTTCTTGCTGCATAATCCTTTGCCGGTAAATTTAAAAGAAGAATACTCCCGATAGGCATTTTACACAGCACGGATGCCACCAGTTTTGCCTGCGTCTCCCTGTCCGTCCAACGGAATTTCCTCTGAAAATCCGGTAGCAGTATTTTTTCCTCTTCTATTTCTCCGAGCATGATACGAAAATCAATTCTTTCATCTGATGTATTCATCCGCAGTCTCCCTTTTATCTGTATTCTCGTATTTCCTTATATCTTTTTCCTCAACCCGTATTCTGCACAAACATTGCTTTTCTCAATACTCCGCCAGTTCCCTCAGCGCATCCGCTGCTTTCTGCAGGTCATCCTCCGTCGTAAAACGACCCGGACTGATTCGTACGGTACCCCCATATGTCTCATCCCGCAAATGCTTATGTATCAGCGGCGCACAATGGTAACCTGTCCGCACGGCAATTCCATAGTCCGCATCCAAAAGGTTTCCCACCTCATCTGCACGATACCCTTCCAGATTCACGGATAATATGCCCGCCTGCCTGTCCTCCTTTGGTGCCCCATAAAGGCGCAGACCCGGAATCTGCTGTAATTTCTGCCGCAGCGTCCGAACCATGTGCTGTTCTTTTTCCCAGTTTGTCCGGCGCACTTTCTCTTCCCTGATTCCCATCAGGGCTGTGTACAGTCCTGCTATGGCAACGATATTCGGGCTTCCCGGTTCATAGCCGTCCACACCCTCCGGCATATCAAGCATGAGAGAATTGCTCCCCGTCCCGCCATACAAAAAAGGCTGCAGTCTGCTGTTGCCCTGATGGATATAACCGCCGATGCCAAAGGGGCCTCCGATTGCCTTATGTCCGGCAAACACCAGAAAATCCGCATTCAGACTTTTCAGATTCACAGGAATACTTCCGAGTGCCTGCGCGCCGTCCAAAATGACAGTTGCGTCATATTGCTTTGCACAGGCAGCCACGATCTCCACCGGAAGCGCATAGCCTGTAACATTACTCACCATGTTGACAATCACATATTGTGGCGGTGTCTGGGCAAACATGAATTTTGTCTTATCCACATCTATCTCCAACGTATCCTCTTTTAACGGCAGCTCCTGAATGGAAAAGAAAAACTTTTTCTGATACCCCCGTAGCGTTCTCATCACCGCATTATGCTCATAGGGTGATACATAAACCGTTTCCTCCCCGGTCCAGTGAAGCCCCCCGATAATGGCATTAAATGCAATCGTAGCAGAGGCGGTAAACACCACCTCTGCTGCGATTTTTTCTGCACCTGCCACCGCAAGCAGTGCTTCCCTTGTATTCTGAATCATTTCCGCTGCCTTCCGCGCCAACGCATAGGAACCCCGTCCGGCGTTGACCGCCAGATGTCTGTTGGTATCGTCCATTGCCCGGTATACCTCTTCCGATTTTGGAAAAGTAGTTGCCGCATTGTCCAGATAAATCATTTCAAGACCTCCTCTAAGGTTTCCACTAAAACGGCCACTTTCTGACTGGTATCCATGCTGTCCCCAAATTCTTCGATTGCCTCCCGGATGGCATTTTTGAGGAACACTCCCACACCATCCTCTTCCTGTCGAAAGCTCCGCTCCACCAGTTTTCCCTGTGCATCCGTGAAAATAACCTTTTTCTGTCCTTCTGTTTCTGCATTGTCAGGGGCGCTTCGTTCCAGTTCCTCCTTGACATTCTTCATATCCTCCAGAAAGTTCTGCGCCGTTTCGGGCAGCCAGTCCTCCATATAAAGTCCCGTTATTTCACGTCCCAATATTGCAATGGCTTCCTCACCGGACAAACCCGCCATACGGTTCAGCGCCGTTTGAAATGCGGTAGTCTTAGCGGTAAAAATATTCTTTTTTATGTTTTCACCCAGTTTTTGATACCACTGCGTAAGACATGCCCCGATATTTTCATCCGGTGCTGCTCCCCACAATGCAAGACACTTCGCTGCGGTCTGCTTTTTTATGCGAAACAACCTCATTTTCCAAACATTGCAAATCAGCTCCACCGCTTTGGCACATGCCTCGTCAGCCTCCGTTTTTCCAAAGAACGACGGGATTTTTTCAAATAAAAGTTCTCTTCCGTTTATCTCCACTCTGCGCAACAGCGAAATCAGTTTTTCGGATGCTTCGTGCAGTTTTTTGGCATCCGCCATGTTTCGCACAACTTCTGCGTCCTCACTCCGCATGGTTTCAAACTGTTCCTGCCACTCATCCGCATCATAGACTTTCCAGTTGGAAACCGCCTTGGGAAGTGACCGGTACTTTTGCTGCAATGACTCCACGATACGCTGCATTCTCTGCTGTTTTCCGCTTCCTTCCCTGTCAATGCGAAGATAGGTTTCCAGACTGTCCAGATATTTTTCCTTTTCTCCTTCCACCTGTTCCAGATAAAGAAAATATTGTCCGGGTCTGTCGTTGATATTATTGAAAATTTCCGTACTGGCAGGGACTTCCTTGGACTCTAAATAAAAAACGGGAGTTCCCGCCGTCTGCATATATTCCATAGCCAGAAAAATGGGTAACACACCTTTTCTTGCGCCGTACCCCTTTCCCTCCAGCTTCCGGTACAGCACAGCAAAGCACTGCCGTCTCTCGGCACTGCTTTGAATAAAATGACGTATTTCCTGTAAAATGCGCTCTGTTCCGATATCCTTTGGGAACTGCTTTCCTATCACTCCGGTGCGGAGTAACGCCGTCCGGTAAATCATTGCCTCCGGACCGGTTCCCCGCTCATAAGCCGCCATGCTCTCCTGCGATAAAATACCGTCTACCACATGATTTCTCGCCCGCAGATACTGTCCGGTCACACTCTGAATATTTAAAAGTTCGTGATTGACCTTGGGCGAAAACGCATAGTATTCCCCGCAAATTTCACTTAAAAAAGCATTGAACGCTTTCTCATTAGCAAACTGTCTGATTTCTCCCTGCCAGATTACCTGACAGTCTCCGCTTCCGGGTAGGAAATTCTGCTCCAGAAAGGCATTGATTTCAAATACAATATCCTCCAGATATAATTTCAGTTCCTGTTCCACCGCCCGGTTTTCTTCCAGAAATTCTTTATCCGCCAACATCTGTCTCAGTGCAAGCACTTTCCTGATATTTTGCTGCTGGGAAAATCTTCTTTTGGAGAATAATATAATTACCCGGCTGTCCTGCCATTTTTTGCTTTTCGCCTGTATCTTCTCTATCGCTTTCTCATCCGCTCCCTGTTCATCCACAAGGGCAAGCAGTTTTCCGTCGGCAAACTGCTCTTCAAATAAATATCCCGGCTCCGCCATCTGCCAAAACACGTCCATTGACAGAAATACATATTGAAAATAGCGGGTAATGGTATAGTTCTGGTTATAACTTTTGGGCAGCAGATATTCTAATTCTGACACGTCAGCCAGTTTTGACGCTACATCCAGTCTCTCCGGCTGTTTTTTTATCAGCTCCGACAGTTCTTTGTCCAGATTAATTCCGATATTGTTTTTAAATGCATAACAGCCAAGGCGGCTCCTCCAGATAAGCAGTTCCTTCTCTGTCAGTTTCTGCACAACCTGTTTTGTTTCTTCTTTTGATATGCCTGCTGCCAGCGCAATCATTCCCTCCTGTATGGGAAATTCCTGTCTGTTGCCCGCAATCTGCATAATGGCAATGGTCTTAACCAGTTTCTTTTCCACCGGTGTCAAATCCTGTCCCAGCGCGTATTCCGCTTTCAGCCACTCCTGATGGATTTCCGGAGCGTCCATGCTTTCCCGAAACAGGGGTGCAAAATAATCATACAACGCAGACGCTCCCAGATACCATGCCTTGTCCTGACCCGTCCGCTGAATCATTTCGTATACACTGTTATGTTCGTCGTTTGCCAGAAAGGTGAATAACGTTCTCTCGTTCTGCGCCACTTTTTCACACAAAGACAGCAAAAGTACCGCTGTAAGCGGAGTCAGCGGGAAACAGCCTTTTGCCACAATTTCCTCATATTCCTTTTCCGAAAACTGGATGCCAAAAACAGGCAGCTCATAGGATTTTTTCAAAATTTCCCTGCCCTCTGCCTCTGCAAATTGCGGATATTCTTTTTCAAATTCGGGAGTTTTGCCAAGTACATTTCGCACCAGGTCAAACTGATTGCGCACGGAATCCACAAACAGATATTCCTGCAGGCGTCCCTCCACTCCCCGGAACTGATTCTGCAACTCCTTGGAAAACCGTCCGTTATATTCCCGCATGCTCTTATGCGTCACCAGTGTAAGGGCAAATTCCTCCTCCCCGGACGCATTTGCCAGTTCGCACATATCCTGTAGCACTTTCATGTCTGCGGCAAATTTGTCACCGGAATGTCCCTCCAGATATTTGCTGAACTCGTCAAATACCAGATAAATTCCACAATATCCGTATTGTTCCCGCAAAGCGCGGTTCACCTCACGGTAAAGCATTACCGCCTCCATATGAATCATGGGACTGAATACCGAGCCTGCCGTCAGGGCAGGATAGATTTGGGTGAACACCTGTAGTGCCGCCTCATCATACTGTCTTAAACGCTTTGTCAATGCCTCCGCCGAATCGGCTTCTTTTTCATACTCCGGCATTTTTTGTAAAAACTGCCACAGTCTGTCGTAGGTATCCGGAAAGTCCTGTTTCCACCGCAAAATAATGCGCTCCGCTTCCGAAAAGAAACTGTTCGGCATTAAGGACGGAATCCCTTTTCTGTCCAGCGCCTCTTTCAGTGCCAAAAGCAGTGAAGTATTCAGACTGCCGCCATTATCGGATACCAGCACGGTAAGGTAAATTCCCTTTTTCATGACACGCCTTGCCGCCACCTCACAATCCGGGTTGACCTTTCCGATTTTCATCAGTACCTCTTCCTGTTCCTTGGGAAACTGCTGCTCCAGCAATGCAAGCAGCACCAGCAAAAGGTGGGATTTACCTTTTCCGTAAGGTCCGATGACAACAGACGCATTTTTTCCCCTCTGCTCTGCCACATTTTCCAATAACTGCTGCATCAGTGCGGTAGAAGAGGTGGTGGGAATGTATCCCTTAAATTTAAAATTGTCCTCTCTGTCCAGACGCAGATTCACCGCAGTCTGAAAATTTCTGTCTATGGAAATCAGTTTCTTCAATGACTGCATAAACCTACTATTTTCCTCCAAAGTAATTTTCTAAAATTTCATCTGTTGTAACAATTCTCTTCTGGTAAACCATGTCCAGTCCCGCCGTTCGGTTCAGCCACAGATACCCCTTTTGCTCCAGTTCCTCCAAATACTGCATGAGAAAAGAGCGACGAAGCTGCAAAATCCGCCCCGGCGAATTTTCCGCCCGCAGTAATTTTTCCACGGAAATACAATAAAACTCTTTCTCCGGCTCCAAAATATACTGCATCACATAGAGAACCACCAGCGCATCCATCTTTTTCAAATCCGGCTGCTCCCTCCGATATACACCGTCCTGCTCCCGGAGCAGTCCCAGACGGTAAAAAGGACTGTATCTCTTTTCCTCCGGGTTTACCTCATGAGCGGCTCCGCCGCTGTACATATGTAAAATAGCGTCACAGTCGTCCGACAGCGAGCGTTCCGTAATTTCGTTAAGTCCCAGCCGTGCCATCAGACGCTCTCGCATTTCCTGCACCATTTCTTTGCGGCTAAACGTCTCCTGCTCATATTCGTTAAAAAACAGATACCATGATGTTGCCTGTTCAAAATTTCGCACGATATTGGCGTGCAACAGCCATAGAGAAAATTCATCCTCAAAATACGCATCCTCTTCGAGCAGACATTCTCCCAGTCCAGTCAGTGCCACCTCTCCCTTTGTCTTTTCTTCCGTAAGTCCGCTACATTTCAGCCAATAGCGGATGGATTTCGCCATATTGGTGCCGACGCCCAGTTCATCCGCCCCAAAATTTTCCGAAAACAAATCCGGTTTCCGATGGACAGCCATAATGCCCTTGGTCAGCCAGCCCTCCCGCAGTGTAAAACTTTCATGCCCTTTCAGGCGATACTTTATTTTTGCATCTGTCATGCTGATTCTCCTGTTATTTTTCCGGACTGCCGTTTCTCTTGATGGCAAGCACCTTACGCATATAACAGCCTCCGTCAAAATGCCCCACGCACTCACCGCAGCGCACGCATTTGCTGTCGTCAATCCGGTACTCCACGGACCCGTCCGGTGTCTCCCGAATGTTGATGGCGTTGTGCCGGCACACACTCTCACAAGCCAGACAACCCATACACATCTGATATTTCGTAATCTGGCATTTTATTTTCTCTTCCGCTATTTTCAGATTCGTTGCCCCGGCAACCGGGTAGTTTAGTACCGTTACTTTCAGTTCCGTCGCACCGATACGTCCCTGCAATTTTAAAAGCAGTTCACCCTTTCTGCCGGTTATATAGACCTCGCCCAGTCTTGCATTACCCATGTCAAACTTAAGCTGCCCGAAAGGACGAAACAGCTCATAAAGTTCCTCCGAAACAGGACGTTGCAACACATAGTTAAAAGCATTCTCCTCCAATGCACAGGGAGTAAAGGAAATCACGGAACGTCCCGCATACTCCACACCGTTGCCGCCCTGCCTTGCCTTCCAGTACCCCTCATCCACATACGTCTCCGCATCCTTTTTGCCCACACTCTTTGCAAAAGCAATCAGCATGTTGCGAAAACGCTCCGATTCCTCCGGCATATAAATTCTGGACAAAAATTCAGACCAGCCGGTGTTATTGGGACAGCACCAGCAACCCACTCTGGCATATCCTAACCGGTACGCTTCGTTGAAATCAATCCGATTCCCAAGAATATAAAGCCACACATCAAAATCCAGCCAGTCAATGATAGGGGACACCGTTACCTGCTTGGTAATTTTCGGACTGTCGGACTCCCTTTCATATTTACTCCGGCTGACCGATTCGCTTCTCCGGATTCCGTAAAAAGTAATAATCTTCTTTTTATCCCGAAACAAAGTTTTAATCTTTCTCTGTATGGCACCCGTCTTAAAAATAGTACAGCACCAGCGCATGACGCGGCTGGGCGGTCCTATCAGTTCACACAGTTCCTCAAAATTCTTTTCCTTATTGCGCGAGGAAATCACCGGGGTTTCCGGGTGCTCTTTTTTATACCGCTTCACATATTCTTCCGTCAATGGAAATTCCAGAGTCGTGTCCCCGAAAATATGTAACACTTTGGATGTTCCAAGCGCACGCATGACAAGGGAAGCCGTCACCGTGGAATCCTTTCCACCGCTGAAAGAGACAAACATATCGCCGAGACTGTACCCTGCCGTAACGCTTTGGATATATTCAACACTTTCCGAGGTAATTGCCTGCAGTCTTGTTTTGTTGGCACGCACAAAACGCTCTGTCATCTTTGTAAAAAAGCTCTCGTCGTTCTGTCCCTGCCGCCTTTCATATTCCCTGCGGATGGCACCGGTGTCCATATGCTTTAAATCCGATACCTTAAACGGAATCCTTTTCCCGTCCACATAATACCGATTGCCTGTGCCGTTCCAGACAGAAGCGTCTTTGTAGGCAAAGGGACGCCCCTCCATAATTTCCAAAAGCAGTCTTTCCTGCGGAAACACCGGACGCACATCACTGGTAAGCCTCTCTGCGTGTCTGCCGCAAAGAGCACAGGTGTCCTCGTACAGAGGAATCCGACACTCTTTGCACCAATAGATTTCCGACTTTACCTTTTCCGTTCTCTCCTTACAGACAGGGCAGATACTGCTCTTTGTTTGTATGTTATCTTTTTTGCATTTATATAATATCATTTGTGCGAATACTTCCATAAACACTAGAATGATATTATTATATTCTATTTTTCATAGATTATCAATGAATTTTTCCCGCCTTAATGGAATATAATTTAGCTTTCGTAAAATACAAAATCTTTTTTCTAGGATTCGTAGAATTTCAGGACTTTAGAATAAATATCTTTTATAGTAAATAGAAGCTGCAGAAATACTGTGATATTTTTAGAATTTATTTTAAAACCGGAGTTTATTCATGAAACATGAAAAGATAGCGAAAATTCTTCGCCAGTATCGAAAACAACAACATATGTCCGTACAGGATGTGGTTGTACGGCTCAATCAGGAAGCGGTGAATGTCTCCCCAAAGACTGTCTATGCGTGGGAAAACGGTGCGACACAGCCGGACATTGGAACCATGTTACTTCTGTGCCGCATTTATCAGATTCCGAATTTACAACAGCTTATGGAAACTGCCCCAAAGCAGGCGCCGGAAGGCGTTCCCGTCCTGTTATCCGAGGCAGAGTCCGATTTCATTCAAAAATACAGAGAGCATCCGGAGATGCACGATGCCATTAAAAAGTTGCTGGGGTAATTCAGTAGTACGTTCCTACCTCCGGTAGCGGTTCACGCACCCAAAAATTTCCTGTCGTCTCGGCATTGCCAGCGAGGCGGAAATTTCTCCCCTGCCAAATAGGCTCTCCAGCCCGTTTTTGTCCAGTTCGGCTTCCAGTTTATCTATGGCGTGTGCAAGAGTGCACTTTCCGTCAAAATAGCGTTCCTGCAGTTCTTTCAGGGCATACCCCAATGCGCGGGTCTGTTCCTCGTCCTTAAGCTGCTCCAGTCCCCGCAGAACCACCGTGTTTTTGGCGATTGCCACCTCATCCCGTCCAAAGGTTTTAATTTTTAACCGTTCTTCCCTGCGAAGCTGCATATCCGGTTTCAGTATTCGTTCCCTTCGCCAGTCGGGGAAATCCTGTCTGTCCGTCTCAAATACCGCAAATTCCGCAGCTGCTTTCTTTGCCATATCGGTAATATCCACCGGCACATATTCCTTCATCTGGATAATGGTATCAGCCACATGAAAATAGGAGCCGCTGCTGCCCGCTACTAAAATAGAAGAAATACCGAGATTCTGATACAGGCTGTTCACCCGCTCAATAAAAGGTGTGATAGGCTCCTCTCCGGGACTTACCACCTGCTGCATCAGCCGGTCACGAATCATAAAGTTCGTGGCAGAAGTATCTTCATCCATCAACAAAAGTCTGCTGCCGCTCTCAACAGCCTCCATCAGCCCCGCCGCCTGCGAGGTACTGCCGCTGGCATCCTCCGTGCAAAAATGCACCGTATCTTTTCCGTTGGGCAGATGATTGATAAAAGGAGAGATATCCACATCTTCAATGCTTCTTCCATCCTCCGCCCGCAGTTTGACGGCACTGTCATCGGTAATCACCAGTTCCCTGCCGTCTCCCTTGATATGATTGTATACACCGTCCTGAATTGCCTGTAAAACCGTGGATTTTCCGTGATAACCGCCGCCCACAAAAAGCGTGATTCCCCTCCGTATGCCCATACCGCTCACTGCCCCTCTGTGGGGAAGCTGTAAGGTAATCCGCATGGACTCCGGGGAGCGGAAATGAGTAGCGTTCTTTAACGGTTTTTCCGAAATACCGCTCTGTCTGGGCAGCACGGAGCCGTCCGCTAAAAAGGCGCATAGGCCTTTCTCCTTTAACTGCTGCCTCACCGCCTGCTGGTCTTCGCACAACTCGATAGCTTCCTGCAATGCTTTTTTGTCTATCCGGGCAAAATACAGGCTCTTATGCACGCAATCCGGCAAAATACGGAACAGTATCTTTTCCAGCTCCCCCGCATTGACGCTTCTCCCGTTTGCCGGGAATCCGATTTCAAACCGTACCGTCACAGCCTGTTCACTAATATGGCAAGCGGTACGCTCCAGCACTTCCTGTCCGCAATGGGAAACCGCCAGAAGTCCGCTTTTTCCGGAACCCTTTGCCTGAAAACTGCCGCCCTTGATTTCCTTTCCAAACAACCGGGTAAGGTAATCCTGTAAGGTAATTCGCTGTATTTTTCCCTCATAATAAGCCTTGGGAAATCCGGCTTTCCCCATAGGCACCTGCACAGACACTCTGGAAGGCGCCGCAAAAGGGTCTCCCTGTACATGGTCGATGGAAAAAATGTAATCGCCGAAATCATACTCCCCCTTCAAATCCTTATAGGCAGGGTAGCCTCTATGGTCAATGGATTTTAACTTGCTTTGCAGCTCTGTAGCTGTCTTTCTCATCCTGTTTCACGCTCCTTTGATTCCGGCAATATTCTTTCCTGACGACATACCGCGGTTTTCTAAAAATTATCTCCGTTCCAGCCCCAGTTAGAGACTGCAGCATATTTTACATACACATGATCCGGTTTGATACCGAGCACCTCCTTGAAAATATCGCAGATAGCACCTGTGAGTTTGGAAAAAGCCGCAGTGTTTTCACCGCCAAACACACTGACCTCCACAAAAGCCATGGGCTGTGTGTTGTCCCCGCGAAAATAAAGAGTATATTCCGGTTCAAAACCAAGCATAAGCCAGCTTTCGGATTTGCCGGGAATCAGAGAAATTGCCTGTCCCAGACGGAATTTCAATTCGGTTTCCTGCTCTTTTGTAATTTTGGTACTGATTTTTGAATTAATAAACGGCATTTGCACATCCTCCTGATTATATCATTCCATTCTGATAAGCATAAACTCCTGCAGCAATCACCAGTACAAGCACCACAATGATTCCCACAAGAACCTTGTTTGTTCCGCCCGACTGCGCAGTCTTTTTCTTTGATTTAGATGACTTTTTCTTACCCAGATTGGTGGTGTATGACAGTCCGGTTCCGGGAACACTGAACGTTGCGGTCTTTCTTCCGCTGGAATTCACGGATACTCTCGCACCCTTCACACCCGCTGAAACACCAACACTTTTACTGTTCAGATTCAGCCGGACTCCCTTACCTAAATTAATGCTTTTGTGAAATCTTAATCCCATAATCTCTTCTCCTCGTACATTCATAGTCACAGCCACCTCTGCCTACTCTGCTTCTCCGGATTAGGCTATGCTGTTTCAAATACTGCAATTACTGTTCTTCCATGAAAAGACATTCAACTTTATTATACATGAATTTGCAACTTCCTCAAGTGCTGTTTTTGTGCTATTCTTCCCTATTTGATTTCTCCTGCTATTGTTCTCCGCCTGCTGTCTTCTCTTCCTTTTCCTGCCTTTCATCTTGCTTCTCCGATGTCCCAGTCTGTTGCTGTCTTTTCCGTCCTTTCCCATATTGCCCGTCTCGCCTCGTTCTTCTTCCTCCCCGTCCCCACTACCTTCCTTCCACCGATGTCCGGGCAAATATTCCCGCGAAGTTCCTTAAAAAACGTCGGCATTAAGATTTTCGGAGTGACAGCGAACGAAAATCTGTACGTGCCGCTACGTTTTTTACGGAGCGAAAGCGTAACTGAGCGGGAGATATTTGCGGAGAACCACCCGGAAACACTTATGATTCTCACTAAATCATACCGAAATGCCTATGATTTACTCTAACCCATGCCAAAATGCCCACGATTCGCAGCAAACCAACTGGAACTTCTTGCGCAAATCCCCCACTTCCTGTACACTATAGGAAAATACTGGAATTTACACGGAGGGGACACAAATGAAAAAACGGCATGTTCTTATCATCGTGCCTGTTGCATTATTAATCCTTTTACTGGCATACGGCATTTCCCAATATCTTACATCCACTGTGCCAACCGGCACAGACACCATCCCGACTTTAGAAGTCTATACCCCGGATTCTGACACAGACGGCACATCCAATACGGATAGCGCTACATTATCTGATTCCGCCACCGATACCACCCTGTCGCCGGACTCGGACACCACCGATGCCACAGACACCACGGAAGAACTTCCCCCGGAGCCCAAAGAAATCACCCTCCTTGCCATCGGTGATATGCTCATGCACAACGGCGCCATCCGCTCCGGAGAGCAGGAGGACGGAACAAGGGATTACACTTTCTTTTTCGATTCCATACAGGATTATTTAGACACAACAGATATTAAAGTCGTAAATCAGGAAACCATTTTGGGCGGCAACGAGCTCGGTTTCTCCGGCTATCCGTATTTTAATTCGCCCACCGAGTTAGGTGACTCCATTGCAAAGGCAGGATTTAACGTGGTACTCCATGCCACCAATCATGCCGCCGACCAAAAACTGTCGGGACTGCTGAACTGTGTGGACTTTTGGAAAACCCACCCGGAGATTCTGATGGTGGGCATTACGGAAGAACCGCCGCAGACACCGGAGGAACGGATTCCGCTGCTGACCGTAAAAGATACCACCTTTGCTATTTTAAATTATACCTACAGTCCTAATTTGGAAGTAATACCCAAAGACATACAGGGGCATTTGAATATGCTTTGCAATTATGATGAAAAGAGCGGACGGCTCGATTTCACAACCTTACATCCGCAAGTGTTGGAAGATATTGCTCTGGCAAAAACCATGGCTGACGTCGTCATTGTGTTTCCCCACTGGGGCACGGAAAATGTCATGACCCCTTCCACTTACCAAGTGAAATGGGCAAAACAGATGACGGAAGCCGGTGCCGACCTCATTATCGGCACCCATCCTCATGTCATACAACCGGTGGAATGGATTGAATCGGACAACGGAAACCGTGCACTCTGCTTTTATTCCCTCGGCAACTATGTGTCCGTCCAAAAAGACCCGAAAAACATGCTGGAAGCCATGGCATACGTGACTTTCCGGGAATCCGAGGACGGTTCCATGGAAATCGTACCGGAAGAAACCGGCGCCGTTCCTTTGGTATGCCATTATCAGGATAAAACACTGCGTGTACAGCGTGTCTATCCGCTAAAAAATTACACGAAAGAGCGGGCGGAAACCCACGGTATCCGAAATTACAGTGGAAAAGCCCTTTATTATGAGGATTTGAAAAAGTGGGCGGCGGACACCCTTGGTGATTTTCTGATGTCCGCCCCTCCCACTAATCAATAATATTTTTCACACCTAAAACAGTGTCATAATCTGCCTGTCCGATGATGACGCCCTGACGCTTATTCGCCTCATGAATCATCTGACCGTTACCGATGTATAGCGCCACATGAGTACATTTGCTACCCTTTCCGTAGCAGATAACATCTCCGGGCTGCATGTCACTGTATTCAATGCTCCTGCCGGAACCTGACAACTGTCCGCCGGGTGTCCGGCTCAGGGAGTAACCAAATTCCGCATAAATCAGACTGGTAAAACCGGAACAGTCCGTACCTTCTGTCAGACTGTTTCCTCCATGAACATAGGGATTCCCAAGAAACTGCATGGCATACTCCACGATACGTGCGCGAAGTTCTTCATTCGTTGCCTGCGTTTCGGAACCGCTCTGTCCTTCCGGATTCTGTGATTCCGTGCCGTTTTCCTGCTGTGTTGTCTCCGGATTGTCTGCCGCCACGGCTTCCTGTTCTTTCTGTTTTGCCAACGCCAGCTGTTCTTCCCGCTCTGCCTGCTCCTCTTCGATAGATTTTGCATAGGTCCAGTTCTCTATGGCGGATTCCTCCTGACCCAACAGCAGTTCTTTTTTGATATATCCTTCCACATCGCCGCTGACAATATGGTACCAGTCTCCGTCGTTACCGGACGACTCCAAAATTTGGGCAACTCCGCCGTGGTACAGTTTTCCGACAACTTCTCCCTCCGTACCCGGTATGCTCCGGATATTGGCATAGGAATCCACATCCGCAACCGCGTAAAGCGGAACTTCCTCTTCCGGAATCTGCACATATTCACCGGTTTCCGCCGTTGTCATTTTTTCCGGTGCCTGTCCTGCTTCCTGTCCTCCCGCGATTATCCTTGCGGAATCTGTCTCTCCCTCGAAAGAAGCATCCAGATACACCATCACTCCGCCCAAACGGGGGATAGTGATTATACTTTCTGCCTCTATGTCTCCTGCCGCCAGACCGTCCGCCGCTACATTTCCTGCTTCTTTTCCGACACATGTATCTGAGTAGCCGCACAGCACCGCCGCCATCAGGCAGACTACCGCTGCCTCTGTAATTCTCTTTCTCATCTTCTGTTCATTTCCTCTTTTTGGTACTGCAAAGTATACAACTTATAATATCTGCCCCTCTTTGCCAGCAGTTCATGATGATTGCCCTGCTCCACGATTTGCCCGTGGGAAAGGACAATAATATTGTCAGCATGCTGAATGGTGGACAAACGATGCGCCACAATCAGCATGGTTCCGATATTCTGCATTTTCTCCAAAGAATCCTGAATCAAAAGCTCCGTCTCCGTGTCAATATTGGCGGTTGCCTCGTCCAGAATCATAATCTCCGGCTTATGAACAATGGTTCTCGCAAAGGATAACAGCTGCCTCTGCCCGGCGGAAAAATTATTGCCTCTCTCCCGAACCACTTCGTCCAGACCGTTTTCCAGTTTATCAATAAAATAATCCGCATTTACATAATGACATGCCTTACGGATTTCCTCCTCGGAAATTCCCTCCTCACGCAGTACAATATTGCTGCGAATCGTACCGGAAAAGAGAAATACATCCTGCAGCATCTGCCCAAAATGCTTTCTTAAGGAAGCTGTTTTGATTTTGCGGATGTCAATGCCGTCAATCAGAATTTCTCCCTTCTGAAACTCATAATTTCTGCACAACAAAGACAGAATCGTAGTCTTTCCGGAACCGGTAGCGCCCACAAATGCCACCGTTTCTTTCTGGTTCACGTGGAAGGAGACTCCCTGCAGAACCCATTCCCCAGGCACATAGGAAAACCATACGTCGCGAAACTCGATTTCACCCCGCACATTCTCCAGCTCCACCGCATCCGGTGCATCCACCATGGCGGGCTCCATATCCATAATGGTAAATACCTTCTCCGCCGAGGCAAATGCGGACTGCAGCCAGTTAAACTGTTCCGCAAGATTCTGGATGGGGTTAAAAAATTTGGAGATATACATGTAAAAGGACACCACCGTGCCGCTGGAAATCACCTGTCCCAAAAACACCGTTCCGTCCAGATACCCTTTTCCGCCAAAATACAAAAGGCACAGCACCGAGCTGATATACAGCATATACACCAGCGGATGAAAAATTCCAAACACAAAAATCTGCTCCCGTTTTGCCCTGCCTAGTGCAGTGCTTCTCTTTTCAAAATCCCGCATTTTCACTTCTTCCCGGTTAAAAATCTGGGTCAGTTTGATACCTGACAGATTTTCCGACAAATACGTGTTAATATCTGTCGTGCAGTCCTTTACCTTGCGGTGCGCCCGTCTGGAAAATTTGCCGAAAATTACGGTAAACAACACAATAAAGGGCACAAAACAAAGTACCATCAGTGTCAGTTCAAAATTCAGACACAGCATGGCGGCAAGAACTCCCAAGATTACAAACACATTTTTCAAAAGATTTACCAACAGATTGGTAAACATCATGGAAATCGCATTGGTGTCATTGGTGACACGGGTAACCAACTTTCCCACAGGGATGGAATTCAACTGCTCATGGGAGAGTTTTTCAATATGCACAAACAAATCCTCTCTCATTTCGGAGATAATCCGCTGTCCCGTCCGCTGTAACAAAATTGCCTGTATATAGGTACAAATCATGGATACAATCAAAATTCCGGCATACACCGCCACCGACAGATAAACCTGCTTCATGGCAAAATCACCCACAATAAACTGCTCAATTTTACCGATAATCAGCGGGGAAATCACATCATAGGCAATGGAAACCAGCATGGCAAATCCCACCAGTACAAATTGCAGACGATAGGGTTTTGCATAAACCATCAGGCGTTTTACAATCTCTCTGTCCGGCATTTGTCTGTCAAACCCCATGGATTCCTTTTTATCTTTCACCATGGCATACGCTGCCACAAGCACAACAGAAATCACTCCCAGAATGGCTCCCACTAACAGAAGCGGATAATACTCACGCATTTCCCCCACCTCCTATCTCGTCCTCCAGACGCTGCAATTCCACCATTTTATGGTATTCCTCACATTTCTCATAAAGTTTGGCGTGGGGCCCCACTGCAACCACACGGCCCTCATCCATAAAAATAATTTTATCCATTCCCTCTACCGTGGAAATCCTGTGGGCAATGAGAATGGTTGTTTTTCCTGCTCTCTCTTTCTGCAGATTATCCAAAATCACTTTTTCCGTCCGGGTATCCACGGCGGACACCGAATCATCCAGAATCAGAATCGGCGCGTTCTTGAGAAGCGCCCTTGCAATGGAAATTCTCTGCTTTTGTCCACCGGACACCGTCACACCGCGCTCTCCCAGTACCGTTTCGTACCCCGCCTTGAAATCCACAATATTGTCATGCACATCGGACAGCTTAGCGGCACGCTCCACCAGTGTCTCATCTGCCCCATCCACTCCAAAGGAAATGTTGTGGGAAATCGTATCCGAAAAAAGGAAATTATCCTGCGGCACATAGGAACACCCTTCCCGCACGGAACGGATGGATACGGTATTCACATCATGCCCGTCAATAAACAGACTTCCATCTTTTACATTATACATCCGCAAAATCAGGTCAACGAGAATCGTTTTACCGGAACCGGTTCTGCCCACGACACCAACGCTCTCGCCGGCATGAATTGTAAAAGACACATCATGCAACGCGTCACTCTCCCCGTCCGGGTAACAGAAAGATAAATGGCGAAATTCGATCTCTCCGCGAATATCTGTCAGTTCCTCTACTCCTTCTCTGTCCTTTACCGTAATCTCCGCATCCAGAAGCTCGGTAATACGGTTCAGGGAAGCCTTTCCTCTGGAGGTTTTCTCAATTAACATGGCGATTGCCATAACCGGCCATATGATAGAGGTAAAATATACAATATATTCCACCAGCTGTCCCGCATTGAACCGCCCCTGATAAACCAGATAGCCGCCATAACCGAGAATGACGCAGATAACCGATTCCACCAGCAGCGTAATCAGGATATTCAGCAATGTGGAAATCCGGGTATACTCTACGTTTGCCTCCTCATTCTGCTTATTCAGTTTCCGAAACGCTTTCAGTTCCAGTAATTCCTTGACAAATGCCTTAATCACCGCAATACCGGAAAAACTTTCCTGCGAAAAATCCGACAAGTCGGAAAATGCCTGCTGCCGCACCTCCCACTTTCTTGTCATGGATTTTCCCACAAAGGTTCCGATGACAAGTAAAAGCGCCAGCGGAATCAATGCCAGAGCGGTAAGCAACACATCCATCCGCCACATTTTTACAAAAGCAAGAAGCCCCAGAAACAGCGCATCGCAGAACATTAACACTCCATCCCCGAAACACTCCTGCACCGTATCCAAATCATTCGTGAACAGACTCATGAGATTGCCCACTTTATTGATTTGGAAATAATCTCTGGACAGATCCTTGCAATGGTCAAACATCCGGTTGCGGAGCTGTGTTTCCACGCGCACTGCCGCACCGAAAAAACAGACTCTCCACAGAAAGCGTCCCACTACCATCACCACAATAACCACCACTGCGGTCAGGCATACTTTGTCTAGCAGAATGTCCATGGTGAACGGAACCATCTGTCCGTCAATCTCCACCGCTTCTCCATTCATTCCGTTTACAACAATCCGGTACAGTTCCGGCAAAATCAACTGAAAATAATCTACAAAAATAAGCGCTGCTATCCCTAACAACAGCTGCGGAGCATACTTTATATAATACCGATTAATATGTTTTCCGAAAATCAAGGTTACTTCCTCCTTTAATGCCGGCTTGGATTCTGCTTATGCAGAGCCATTATACCGCGAGCGCAGAAAAGAAAGCGACCCGCAGGGGCATTTTCTTTTCAAGCCGCGGATTTCGTATAATGCACCACGAAGTGGTGGCAAGTCGGCTGCTCTTGCCGGCTTGAGTTCTACGTCAGTAGAACCATTATACTACACCCGGAACGTTTTGAACACAATTATGATTCCCACCACGTCTGCCAGCGCCCACCCGATGGGTACGGACCACCAGATTCCCGTCACCCCGATAGCTGGAACAGCGGACAACGTATACGCAAGCACCACTCTTGTGCCGAGGGACAGCACCGTCAGCACCACCGAGATAAAAGGTCTGTTGACCGCCCTGAAATAGCCGTATAACAAAAACAAAATTCCAATGCCGATGTAGCAGGCACCTTCAATCCGCAAATAATTAACTCCCACCGCAATAACCTGTGTCTCGCCGGCATCCACAAAAAATCCCATCAACTGTTTTGCCAGTCCAAAGACAACCGCACTGAGCACAACGCAGAAAATTCCGGATGTAACGGCGGCGCTTTTGACTCCTTTGCGGATTCGCTCCCTGTTGCCGGAGCCGTAATTCTGTGCCACAAAAGTAGAAAACGCATTGCCAAAGTCCTGCACCGGCATATATGCCAGCGAATCTATTTTCACTGCAGCGGCAAACGCTGCCATAACCACTGTTCCAAAACTGTTGACTAACCCCTGCACCATCAAAATTCCAAAATTCATAATGGACTGCTGAATACAGGTCATGACAGAAAGATTCAGCACCACTCCCAGCTCCTTTTTTTCCCACTTTCTGTCCTCCCTGCGAGGCAAAAGCTCCGGAAAATGCCGCATGGCATACAGCCAGATTCCGATACCGGAAACATACTGGGAAAAGACGGTGGCGATTGCCGCACCTTTAATTCCCCAATGCACTCCCGCCACGAAAAACAAATCCAGTCCCACATTCAAAACAGCCGAAACGGCAAGGAAAATCAAAGGTGTCACGGAATTTCCGATGGCACGCAAGAGACCTGCATAATAATTATACAAAAAAGTGGCGAAGATTCCCGCGTAAATCACCAAAAGATACTCCTGCATCATGGGTCTCAGTTCCCCGGGCACCCGCAAAAAAGTTAAAATGGGAGCATTGGCAAGATACACAATACCGTTCAGTACCAGCGAAATCACCGCAATCAGCGCAAAGGACATAAAAATACTTCTGCGCATTTTCGGCATATCACCTTTTCCATACTGCATGGAAACTGCCGCACCGCTCCCCATGCAAAGCCCCAGAAGAATAGATGTGAGAAAGGTCATAAGAGTATATGCGCTTCCCACCGCTCCCAATGCGTCCGTGCCCAAGAAATGCCCCACTACCCAGGTGTCGGCTATATTATACATTTGCTGTAAAAGATTCCCCGCCATCAGAGGAAGCGCAAACAATAAAATATTTCCGGTAATTTTCCCCTGTGTCAAATCTCTCTGCATCACTGTTTTCTCCTCATGTGTTTTCATAAAGCAAACTATATGTTATCATTAATGACACGGTAACGCAAACAAAAAGGAGAATCCTATGAAATACTATCTGGCACCCATGGAGGGTCTGACCACTTATATTTTCCGAACGACATGGAATCACTACTACGGAGGCATGGACAAATATTTCACGCCCTTCCTTTCCAACCGCCATATGAACAGCAGGGAGCGCAATGACATTCTGCCGGAACATAACGAAGGGATGAATACCGTTCCTCAGATTCTGACGAATAAGGCGGATGAATTTCTTGATGTGGCAAAACAGCTTGCGGATTACGGCTACCACACCGTAAATCTCAATTTGGGTTGTCCCTCCGGCACGGTGGTTGCCAGAAACCGGGGCGCCGGATTTTTAAGTACCCCTCGGGAACTGGATTCCTTTCTGGGGGAAATTTTTGAAAAATGCCCCCTGAATATTTCCATTAAAACCCGCATAGGCATGGAGGAAATGGATGAGTGGAAACCACTGCTTACCATTTTTTCAAAATACCCGTTAGAAGAGCTGATTATTCACCCAAGATTCCAAAAGGAAGGTTACAGCGGAGCCCCTCACACAGAGGCCTTTGCCGAGGCAGCAAGCCGGCTTGACTGCCCCTTATGCTACAACGGAGACATTACCTCCCCCGCCGCTTTGAAAAAACTGCTCACCCAGCTGCCGGACACCGGCACCATCATGATAGGCAGGGGAATTTTGCAGCACCCGGGACTGCTGGCAGACTTAAAGGACGGTCAAACGAAAGCCACCGACTTTTCCACCCTGCGCGCCTTTCACGACACCCTTTTGGAAAAATACCGGGAGATTATGTCCGGTGACACCAATACTCTTTTTAAAATGAAGGACCTGTGGACCTTCCTGATTCACGATTTTCAGCACGCGGATAAATATCTGAAAAGGATAAAAAAGGCAAAACATATCAGCGAATATCAGATTGCCGTGGACGGACTGTTCCGGGAGGGCCAATAACCGGAAATATCCGCTTTTCATTTCGCCGGGATCCTTTTAGAAAACAGCTTTTGGAAAAGGGCATCCGATAAAATTTCCTGATAAAAAGAAAGCTTTTCCGGTTAAAAATGTACCAAGTCCAAAGGCGGATATGGAAAAACGAGAGCCTCTGTGGTAAAATAGCCGTGGTGAATGCCACCGGATAAAGGAGAAAATTTTGAAATGAATACGGCACAGAATTATACCATGCGTTATTTAGAGCCCAAAGATTTGGACCAGTATAACGCGCTTTTAAGATATACTTTTCAGGTAACCGAAGAAGAACTGACCGCCACCGGCTGGAAAGACGAGGAAATCAAGCAGTCCAAATTCCCGGTCATTGAGCGGGCGGACGTACTGGGCTGCTTTGACGGCGACAACCTGATTTCCCAATTTGCCGTATACCCTTTGAAAATGAATATTTACGGTACTGTTTTTCAGGTCGGATTTGTCACCAGCGTCTGCACTTATCCCGAATACACCGGGCAGGGCATTATGAAAAAGCTGATGATTCAGAGCCTTACCCATATGAAAAAACAGGAAAAATCCTTTGCCCTTCTCTACCCTTATTCCATCCCTCTGTATCACCACTTGGGATGGGAAATTATTTCCAACAAGATTTCCTATGTGATTAAGGACACCCAGATTCCCACGAAGGATAAAGCTCCCGGATATGTTCGCCGCGTGGATTGGGACAGCACAGACTTTCATGAGCTGCACTCCCATTTTGCCTCCATTACCCACGGCTGCCTGTTCCGAAATTCTCTTGCATGGGAGGAATACTGGAGATGGGACGAGGACGATACCAATGTGGCTGTTTACTATAACCGCAAAGATAAGCCCTGCGGATTCATTGTCTATCTGATAAAGAATGACATTATGCACATTAAAGAAATGATTTACTTAAACAGCGAAGCAAAAAAAGGGCTTTGGGAATATATCCACGCCCATGACTCCATGATTGACGGAGTGCATGGCAATACATACTTTAGCGAACCCATTGCTTTTGAGATGGATGACGGCGATATTAAAGAAACCATACGCCCCTATGCCATGGGACGCATTATTGATGTGGAAGCATTTTTGCAGGACTATCCCTGCGACCCGGACGGCGGCACGCTCCTCATCGAACTGGACATTACCGACAGGCTCCTGCCATGGAACAATCGGACCTTTCAGGTATGTTTCTCCGACGGACACTGCACTACGACCACCAAAACCGCCGAGCACCGTTTAAAAATGGACATCGGAACATTGACCACTCTTTTGCTTGGCTATAAAACAGCAGAGCGACTGTATGAGCTGGAACGAATTGAAGGCGAACGGGCAAGTGTGGACCGGCTGGACGACGTACTTTTCCACAAAATACCCTATATCTCGGATTATATCTAAAGGGAAGGGCACGCACTATTTGGGCGCACCATTTGCACGTGTCATTTACAACGTGTTATTTGCAATACGCTACTGTCTGTGCCGGTACATTCTTGTTTTCTGGGGCTTTCCGTCCCCCTGTACCATACACAGAAACTCCCAGCCGTATCTCTCGTAAAAAGAGGTGTGGTCTGTAATCAGATATAAGGTATCGATTCCATATTGCTGCATGTCCTTGCAGACATAATCCAGTAACTGCCCTGCGATTCCCCTGCACCGATAGTTTTCTTCAACATATACTGCGCACACATTCGGTGTCAGGTCTTTTCTGTCGTGGAAATCATTTTCTATGACGCCCAGACCACCGACAATATTTTCCCCGTCCATGGCAAGATACCACTGCGGAACGGGATTTTCTTTTTTCAGGCAGTCGGCAATGCTCTCCTGATATGCCTCTAACGGGATGCCCCACTTGGAATGAAACCAGTGTGCGGCTTTCTCCGCCAGGGATTGGGATTCTCTGAGTTTTATGATTTGAGTCATGGTGTAGTCTCCTCGTTGTAGTTGGCCTTTACTGTCTTGCATATACATTGTTTCTTTTCTATGTTCTATGTCCTACAAAATTAGGTGCATTTCTCCTTTTATTGAGATAGCATATCATAAATTATCCGGGGTGCCCAGCGTAATATTGTGTCCCTCCGCCTTTATTTTGTTTCTTTTATTTCTTCCGCCAAGTCGACAATTCTCTTTTTCATTTTCTCATACTGTAACGCAATTTTCTTTTCCCGTTCGCAAGCACTCCTGACTAATATCTGCTCCTCTTTCCATTGTTGTTCGAGCATTTCCTTTTCTTTTGTCATCTTTTGAATTTTTTGATTTAATTCTTTATTACTCTGTTGCAGTGCATCTATTTGAGCTTTCGTTCCGCTATCGGCAACAGAGGTACTGTGTTCTGCCCGTACCCAGCCGCCTTCTTTAATCATTTTTTTGGACAAATTGATACTACTCAATACATCAGCTCTCAATTCATCCTTATTCGTATAAAACTTTACCATTCTGTCTTTCTTAACTTTTCCGCGAAAAGCATTCAGTGCCTCTACCCTCTCGTTATCAATCTCTACTTTATCTCTAGTCAGTCGATTAATGTCTTTATGTAAGAACGCCAGTACCGGCTTTCCTGTGCTGCGCGCATAATTAAATTCCATCTCCGTGTAACTCATTCTGTTCCCCTGTTCATCCACGCCCCAAGAACCATATTTTCCGGCAACTATGACCAAATATATGTCTGCCTTATCGATAACTTTCTTTATAAATTCCCACTGTTCCATATTGGATGCCGGGAACATTTCCATACCCACGGGCATGCAGTCACACTCTAAACAGGCTTGAGTAATCTCCTTTCTTTCCTCTATCAAATCCTCATAAGTAGAACTTACAAACACATCAAATCTTCTTTCCATAATATCCTCGCTTCTTTCAAATTCTTTTTTCTTAGAAATCTCTTGTAATGGAATGGGGACCGCAGCTTTTTCTTTAGCTATATCTAATTGGTTGTCCATATCCGTGAAATCCATCTTTTGAAACCGGTCCGCAAATTTCTCGTAAACTAATACATTAGAGGAATAAAATAATTTATTTTTTATCCAATATCTACTACCTACAAATAAATTGTAATTTTCAGGAAATCCCTTTAAGGTTGCAATCTCTTTAGCTGAAAATCTACGGGCTTTCTTGTTTTCAACAACCAATGGTATCCTCCAAGCTAATTTAACCGTTTCAGACTTTTCATAATATTTTCCTTTATAGTCATATACACCATTGCCGTCAAAATTGATATTTAATGTTTTCTCTTCCGGCAAATAAGTTTCCTCTGTATTCTTACCAATAATTTCTTTCCATGGAATCTGCTCTACTTTATCAAAACGGAATTCGAATTCTTTATTCAGCGCTTTTTTTACTCCAACTATATAGACACGTTTCTCTCGCACCGGCATTCCCGTTATTTCCGCTGTATCTATCGATTGATATTGTATGTTGTAACCATACCTGCTAGCTTGTTTCATCCAATCATCAAACTCTTTCAATCTTATAGTCCCAATTATCGTTTCCAGCAAAAAAATCGCCGGCATATTGATTTCTATATATTTAGAAATATTATAATTTACATAATTGGTTTTATCCATTATTCCCTTTCGTTCTATGGAATACCGTTCTGTGGTCACCGAAAAGCCTGTTCTTTGCAACCTCCCCACCAAGATAGAAGCCTTTGGAAATTGCCAAAAACTCTCTTCTGTTATTTTCAACACCTGCGTGTCTAAATTCGCCCGCACGATATTCATATTACCATCATCGCTCACAGCATCACATAACACATTGAAACCCGCCATGTAAAACGCTAATGCCATTTCTCCTATGGTATCATTTATCACCACTACCGATTTCCCACTTTTCATGAAACTACCTCTCTTTTCTTAACACATTTAGCTTCTGCATTATTTTAACTGTCATTCTTTTTATTATTTATATTTATATATTTCTATTGAGTCATTATCATTTATTTTAATTGTTATAAATGGCATCTGTTTGCCGATGGACAAATACTATCCCCGTCTTAAAGTCTCCTTCCTGACTTTGTTCAGTGCGCTAGTCCCTTTATAATTTCTTGAACTCTCTCCGACTGTATCAGCATCCGCATCTTCTCATCCCCACCTTCAACCTCAGGTTTTCCACACCTAAGACTATCTGGATGTTCCGCCACACAGCAATCCCTGTACCAGCACTCCCCCATAAGAGAACCTTTAACAGACCACTTCTCGTTTTGTGTAAACTCACCCACCAACGATTTCATCACTCGTTCTGTAGAATATCTCTTAAAATCAGCTATGTATTGTAATGTTTTCTCATTATCAATCTTTGATAAATCGATTCTATGGTTCTCAACTGCTGCCAAAACTTCTTCACGAATTTTGATTTTCTCTATCTTTCCAGTGCCTGTCCATTCTACCAACTTGTCAAATGCCAAAATCAGGTATTCAAAACAAATTAGATCCAAGATTATAATCTTTCCACCTGACTTCTCTTCAACCGATTTTAAAACACGATATTTATTACGAATATCCTGATTATCAACCACATAATCAAATGCAATATAATATTTATTGCCATCTTTAATTTCTAAATCTAATACTGCATCTAATAATCCCTGATTGCTCCCTTGACTTTCGACTACAAGTGCATCATCAAAGAAAAGTTGATTAACCAATTTCCAGAAGTGGAGTCCTGCACCGGTATCTTCTGTCCATAAATATCTCATCTCACAACTCCTCTTCCAGCGTTATCTTATTATTCTCAAGCTTCAACACCTTAAAACTTTTATCAGATACATTGAGCCCGTCACAGTTTCGTAAGAAAAGCATATACTGATTTGACAACTCAAAATTAATAAATCTTCTGACATCATCACTAATCAGATTATCTGCATTATCTACAACTATAAAACTATCTCTGCATTGCTTTATTGCTTCCCCGAAATTGTCTGATTTGTAGTTAAATAATTTGATAGCCTTGTATTTATCGGTGAGTCTTATATCCTCCAACATTTCATAAAGCACTGTTTTTCCTGTACCACTGTCTCCACCAACAAGGGTAATCCTGTCATCAAATTCTAAATCGTATGAAAATGGATCTGCTTTAAATGTAATACTCTTATAAATCATCTGCTTCTCTCCTTTCATACTCCTTACTCCACCATGCATTATAACCTCTTCTGCCAGTAACTATATCCGAATCATTAAATCTGATTTTTGCATCATCCGGAATGTCAAAAAGTGTTGGTCTCGACATATAAATCTTTATATTATCCATAGCAAAAATAATTCTAAGCACATTCGGACCACATTCTTCAACATTTACCACCTTATCAGGATGTTTCACAATATTAAGTAATGTCTTACAGCCAGATGACAAATTACGAATTGTGCCTAAGCCATATTTTGTTTCAATATGCTTATCCAGAGTCAGCTTTGCCTCATCTACTTGCCGAATGAGATTTATTTCATTTTGGGTCATATCTTCATTGCCTGTATTCAAATTGAAATACAAATCATTTTGAAGTATCCAGTCTTTTGACTCTTTTTTCTCAGTATATATATCTATCATTCGAAGCTACTCCTTTAAACAGATTCAATTTGTAAGTATTGTTGTTTTTTATTAATTTAAAACATAGTATTTTTGATTCAAAAGTATATCCAGCATTTCAAATCATCGTAAAACATCATCTAATTCTTTTTTTAATATTTTGTACATTTCAATTTCCTTTTCAATTTTAGTAATACCCTGATTAATCATATCTAGTGCTGTCATTTTCTTTATTTCTTCTAACCGCTTCACCATACTGTCAATAATTGTCTCCAACGGTATTTTTTCCTCAGCACTACAATCTATAATATATTTTCCTTTTTCAATTGTTTTAAATCTTTCATCGTTTTTTAACGAAAAAATTGCATTACTTAATGCCGAATCATTTGCATCACTGATTATTTCTTTTTCTAGTGCTCTATTGCGTAATTCCTCAAACGCATGAATCTCACCATCCGTAAAATCTTCAAAAATCATATTTTTAATATCCTGTATTTTAGACATATTTTTTGCTCCTTTTAGTGTTATTTATGTAATTAAATTATGTATCAAAAATATTTAAAAGTCAACATGTTTTTATTTTTCTTTTCAATCTATAAATTTCAAACAAATTACATAAATATTTATTTTCATCAGCTTGCACAAGCGCAATGCAATCTTTTGATATACAAATTAAATGATGCGTTGTGAAAGGGCCTTTCTAATTTTATACTACATTCCCTATATAATTTAGCTCCACGCACAATATATTTCATTTCTCTTTTTAAATGCCTCCGTTCCACCTTCCATGATATTAACTATGTCACTATGTGTTTCCTCTGAATCAATCGTTCCGCGCCTTAGCTTGATAGACTCATCATCATTGTGTTGTACTGTTATTACTCTTTCAGCATCTCCTAAAACAGGAATGTTTGCATTGTGTATTGCTCAAATTAAATCAATTTATATGATTTTTAAATTCAAAAATGCACCCGTCTCCGGGTGCATCCTCTCATCTACTGTTGTTCAGAATACAGTTCGTCCAACACTTCTTCCAGCGTTCCTTCCTTTGCATAAGGCAAAGCATCTAACTGTCTGAAATTATGCTTGATATCCTTTGTATCCGCATCAAAGCCCAATATGTAACTTGTCGCTATCTTATAGATAATTTCCGTCGGAGCTAATCCATACACCTGCTTTTCAAAGATGTGTTTCAGGCGTTCCTTATTGTCCGGGAATTGCTTTTTCATCTCATCGCTCTGATACAACCGCTTCACAATCTCTGTAATATATAAGCCGGATTTCATATACAAATCAATAAAGGTCTTATCCGGCATGTCAAAACATCCGGGATTCTCCTGTTCCAGCATGTCCACCATTTTCTTAACCATTGTCTTTGGTGTAAATATCTGATTAGTTTTTTGTGGTGGAATATAATCAAATATATCTTCCACACTCTTTTCATCAAAATAATCCGCCAGCTTTTTCTTTAAAGCAAGAAATTCTTTTACCGAATCATCAAATACCACCGAATCAAATAGCTGTCCATCAAAGTGCTTGGTCTGTCCGGTTTCTTCCTCTACATAATCGCCACCATCACGCAGAAATTTGAACTGATCCAGTGTGATGCTTGTCACTTCAAGAAACACTTTATCTGGAATAATCGTATCAAAAGTCGCAAGTGTTACCGTATTATCTCCGTATGCCATAAGGAATGACGGGATTGTCCTCGAAAAACCACGCAGATGATCTCTGACACCATCCTCGATTGTTTCCTTTTCACGCTCCTTTTTCTTGGTTTCTATGGTCTTGACTGTCTCTTTTGTAGATTCTTTTGCAAAATCAGAAATAGCAGTTGTCAGTTCCTCATTGAATTTCTCCATAGCCACTTTCTGCTTCTGCTCAAATTCTTTATCAATCTGCTCTGAGGTTTTACCGGTTTCATATCTTGCCTGCTGTTCAGCAACACGTTGATTTTCTATAACATTTCGCTCAATCTCATAATTGGTATGCAACTTATCAATCATCCGATCGGCTTCATGATTCAATTTTGATTCAATCTGTCTTTTATCTGCTGCTTTCATATCAGAGCCATAGGTAGACTGCGCAGTATCCACAACAGCCTTGACTGCACTCTGTTTTACTGCTTCTTTCAGTTTGTCGATGGCTTTCTGCGCCTTGTCCGGTGCCTGCTTCATCTGCGTCATTGTTTCCTGTACCTGAGATGTCACATCATAAATTTTATCGCCAAAAACATCCTGTGTTCTTCCAATCACAAATTCATCACTAAGAGCCACTTCCCCATTTTCATCCAGCGATAGATCTTTCTGCACTTCCTCCGTCAGATTTACCTTGCTCTTTGGTTCTTCTATTGGTTCAAACTTTGTGATAATATCAATGACTTCCTTCGGCGCCCCAAAGATGTTACTGATATTCTGAAACAGGAAATTGCTCATAAACCCACGCTTCACAACTTCAACAGAGCGGATTTTTCTTGGAATCGTGAGTACCTTTTCTGCATCCAGTTCTACCAATTCTCCCTGTTCATCCTCGCCGATTACTGGGAAGAAATTTAACAGTTCTTTCACATTTTCTTTGCGTTCCTCTGCGGTACCTCCACCTTTGGCAGTATTAGGATTCAGGTTATTGGCAAACTGCTCAAATATGGTAAGTGTTCTTGCCGGATCAAAGTCAAATACATAAGCATTTTCTTTTCTCTTGAAAGATGTCCCAACTTTAAACAGACAAGGATTCTGTGCCCGGAATGCCGCCTGCATATAAAGTGCCGGGGATCGCATATTACTAAGCATCAGCACTGCTGTCCATTCTGGAATTGTAATTCCTGTCGTAAGCTGTCCTACTGACAAAGTAATGGTCTTTTCATGCTGTGCAATAGCCGCAACCACTTTATCATAAGATTTCATTGTTTCCTCATCATCGTCCAGTTTGCCGTCGCCAGCAGCAAGAACAACTTCATATTCCTGGAATATTGGATGTTCCCTTAATTTTTTTGCCAGCGCCTTTGCACTGTCTACCCTATCGAGCAGCCAGAAGGTGTGCTTTAATTCATCTCGCAATTCTTCCGTAGAAAATGGAAATTTTGTCTGTCTTGTCAGGGCATCGAGAAATTTATCAACGGAAGATTCATGGTTAAACTTACCATTGGTAACCGCAAAAAACTCATTCAGATCAAATGCATATTCTTCTGTCTCCCCGTCAATTTCTATGCCCTGCTGAAGCTCATCCTTGATAATTTCTGACATCTGATAAGTATAGAGATTAAGCTGTGGCAATGTTGAATACGGATTTTCTTCCTCTGCTGAAACATCCCAGTCACGTTTTTTCTTCTGTTCATCTGCATAAGTCCAGTTATAGATAGCATCATCAGCAAATTTATTATTGGCAAGTGCTTTAAACGGTGTTCCTGACAAATGCAACGTAAATTTACGCTTAATACGATCAAATGCAACATCTGTTTTGTAGGTATCCACACCCTCATGTGCTTCGTCGATGACAAGGATATCCCACTCCATATTTGCGACCTCACCTAATTTATCATACTGACCTCCAAAATAAATGGAACCTTTCATATCCTGCAAGGATACAAATTCAATACATTTTACATTTTCACTGTCTTTTCCTAAAAGAAAATGTGTATATTCTTCTCTTGTCAACACACCTCTTTTCCCTTTTAGTGCATCAACTTCACTCACAAAAAGATACCCTGATTCACTACCCAGAAATTTGGCATAATCTGAAAACCACGAATTTGCAATTGCTGGTCGGTTTGTCACAATCAGTACTTTTTCTGCACCGGTTTTCTGCACAAAATCATAGACCGATAATGTCTTTCCAAATCTCGGCTTGGCATTCCAAAGGAACTCGCCATCTTTATGCGCTGCCTGATAATCAACCGTCATTGCAACCGCACGCTGCTGCTCCTCACGCAATTTGTACGGAATAACTGTATCTGTCGTTTTTATGATGCCATGATCTTCCCTGAAATCACGGAACATTTGCTTTGATGTGGTGCCATCCACATGGAACCATTCATTATTTTTTCCATTTTCCTGCTCTATACCGGATTTTCGCAAATAAGCATGAAAGTCCTTATCTATGAATGTCTCCCCTGAACCATCATCAAAAGTGGCATTTCCTTTCCATTCAAGATGCCACTTAACATCAGCAGTATGTGTCTGTTGATTGATACGGGTTTCTACATCCTGCTCTGTATATCCTATCTTCGTCCAGCCGTTATGGCGAACCACTTCCGGAGTGGAATAGCCATAAAGCATCGGAACTACCTGCTTAGTTGTCTGAATGTTAGGTTTATTCATGCTATTCCATCTCCTTTACATTATTTTCTATAAATGCGATTTCTTCCTCGGAAAGCCTATATTTTTTATAAAGTTGTTTGTCTATATTTGCTATGGATACGGACCAGTCAATGTCAGATTTATCAGTAAAATCTTGAAGTGGAATATACTTCCATACCATTTTCTTATTATCCTGCGTTACTTTTAAAACTCCCAACATTGCTCTAGCAAATTTGCCACATAAATATTTATTTAATGCTACAACCTCATTTTCAGTTTTAAATTTTCCTATACTAATAAAAGTTTGCGTATGTCCCACTTTAGGAAAACCTATTATTGCACTGCTCATAGGCTCCCCGAACTTTCCACTTCCATTTGCCTTTGGAAAAAACAATTTATACGCATCCAAATTCTCATGTTTTACTATGTAATCTTTTAATATCCACATATTTATGCGAGACTTTTCTTTACGTCCACTAATTTCCACATATTCCTTTCCATCCGTTGGTTTATCCTCAAAAAATACGATCTGCGATAACTTATCAAAAATATTAGATGTTAAGTCTCTTTCATGTCCCTTACTAATCAACGGAACTTTTTTTCCATTAACATTCATTGTTTTTTCTAATATTTCTGGATGTTCTTCATACATAAGATTTGTAAACTTGTAGCTCTCTGGTGAATAGACTATATCCGAAATGGCACGCTCCATTTTTTCTCTCACTTTAACAAGTATATTATTTAATACCGGATATTGAGTAAATGTATCTATCGCACCAAATATTTTACTCTTATCCCGGTATGTAACAGCAACACCACCCTTAATATCTGTGTTTGAAAAAACTTTACTGCTATCTTGCTCATAATATTCCACCTTCAAGTGCTCGTCTTCCAACATTTTTTCATTCCATACTTTTGGTGTTTTTCCTGCATCAAATAAAAATCTTGCTGGTGTAATCAATTCCACCTTTTCAGCAATTTCATATGCTGCATCCATAAAACAATTATATATTGGATTATCAGATGTTCCTTCTTGTGTTTCCTGATATGGTGGATTCCCTATCGCAAAATCAAATTTCATCTCATCTACCTTCCTTCATGCTTTTGTACGTCAGCGACTTATCGCTGCGCCAGTCATAGATCCGGCAGTACACTTCTTCCGGGTCTTCTATATCCTGCTTTCTCGGCTCATCTGCTACCACAAAGTCAAATAGACTGAATTGATGATATTCCTCTTTGGGCTTTCCAAAGGGAATCGTCCCGGATATTCCATCCATCTGCCACAGGTTCCAGACAATAACATTCACAATCTTTCGCAGTTCTACATCTGTTGGAACTCTCCCCCACCTGTCCTGCATATAGTCCACAAAAGTTATGAGCAAATTGATTCTTGCAATCAGAAGGCTGTCTCCTTGAAATTCATAACCATACACACTCTGATATGCTCGAAGCACCCATTTGAACCATTCAGTTGCACTGTCTGTATTTTCATTTACCACACGCAGTTTTCTGTCTAAAATTCCTATCCGCTGCCTAATCTCAAGCAGTTCTCCGGTAGCTGCATCATAGCGTGATACAATGTAGGGAGCTTCACCGCAGGTAATCTCAAGCCTTTTGGAATCGACATATTTTTTCCATCCATCCGCTGTGTCAAACTCCACTTTTTCTGTGTTTACCAGCCAACCCTGCTCACATTCAACATTAAAAACATCTTTTCTTCCAAACCACTCCTCATCGCAATGGTTATTCATTTTGTTGCATATCCACGATGGCGTAAACACCTCTGCTTTGGCTCTGGTACGTTCCTGCTGTTGTTCCTTATTCTTTAGCACCCTCGGCTGTATCTCATATTGCGTAAATCCCTTTAAGATTTCTTCTGTCATCTGCTCAGTTTCCTTGATTGGAGTACCTTTGGAACTATATACCGATGTCGCAAATATAATATTTTTCTTTGTTGTCTTATCCTTCAGCAATGCTTTAAGATTTTCACTGACCGGATAAGTATTCAGATCAATTAACTTATCCATTTTTATCCTCATTTCTAAAGCCGGCTATCTTTGATAGCCAGCTTGGAAAAAATGTATACATTTCCAGTAATCGTATACATAAAACCATTCTTACATATTGTATCACGAAATCAGTCGAAATTCAGTAATTTTCTGTCAAAACTTCGTGAAATTTCACAGTTACAAATCCAAATTTTTCTCATGAAAAAAAGTATACAAATGGAAATTTTGTTTCCAAAATCACTGTCACAGAGTATAAAAGGATTATGAAGGTTGAAAATGCAAGCAAAAACAAGTATAGTGTAAAAAGGCGTCAAAGCACACAAAAAGAACCATATAATTATTAGGAGAAAAATGTATGATAAATTTGGAAAATATTAACATGTGGAGTATAGTAGTTCAATTGATAGCTGCGATAGGCACAATAGGATCTGTATTATGGGCAATTCATGTTTATCATAAAGAAAATGACAATAGAAATTTGCTAGATATAAAAGACAATATTTTAAAGATTCCAGCTATTTGTTCTGATATTAATATTTTACTATCTGAACCGTTTTTTGCTGCGCTAGGAAATAGTATAGCAGATGAACTTAAAAAATTGCACGAAAAAGGACAATCACTTGAAAGTTTTTCAAATTTTTTGCTTAGTGATGAAAAATCACATAATTATAAAGCACAAGCAATATATTCTGGTTTAAAACGCTGTGATGAAGTAAATCAGATTAAGGAAATGCTTAAAATGCTTCAGGATGCAGAACGTTCAATAATTTTGCGTTTTCCTGGTTTAGGACAGGCAATAAGAAAGTTATCATTTTATATTAATAGAGCTGCAACTAGAACAGTTTCTTCTCATATTCTTAATAAAAGTATTGCGGCAACGCTTGATGATGGTGTTGAAAATGAATCCTTTAGAAGTGCAGTATCAAATGCAGCGGCAACTGGATCTACGGAATTATATTTTAAAGAATTGGCTATTTATATTACGAGTGTTATAAAATCGTCGTTAAAGCAGGGGGTTTTGGGACAAAGAACAATAGATTTGTCATTAATAATGATAGAGAATACATGTTCTGCTTTTGGCGAAATAGAAATAAATAAATTGAAAAAATTCTGTAAAAAAGATTCTCATTTAATGAAAAAGAAAAATGAAGATATGCAAAAACATGCTGTTGAAGACGCAATGATTATATTGAAGAATTATAAACGATATTACAAAGAAGAACAATGGGATAAAATGATTGAATGTAAAGGAAGAATTATTGAAAATATGGAAAGCAATGATGATTGACGATTTGAAAAACAAAGAAAATTGCATTTCAAGTATAATTTGTGGCAACATTTTGGCAACAGAAAATCAGTAAGCCAGAATAAAATGTGTAAATGAAGTAAAATATCGGCAGATTTCAAATAAAACTTAAACAGAATAGTTTAAGACAAAGCAATGATTTGCCGAGTTTGAATAGCGGATTTTGCCTCACAAAGCCTGTATTTATGGGCTTTGTGGGGCTTTTTTAGATGGCGATGGGTACGATTTGGGTACAAAAATTTTATAGCAATTGAATTAAAAACTCGATTGATCTTCGTAATTCATCATCTGTAAATCTATTTCCAGAGTCGGGATGATCAATTGCATTGCGTATATATGTAGGTAATGTATTGTATTGGGTTCTGCCGTATGAAGAAGCCTTGCCATATTTCGCAGAATCAAATAATGGATGATTAAAAATGAAATCGTCACACTCCTTTATGTACGGTTTTCCCTCTTTCATTTGTAAATATCCGTATAATTCAATATGGTAATCGATAGATGCAATATTGAATGCAAGATAATTTGTTTCGGCTGCAGTTATGGTTGGTAATACGCCTGGAACGTTTACCGTTTTGGGAGTAATTAAACCACTATCATCATTTAATATAATAATTAATACATTATCTTTGTCTTTAAGCGCAGAGCGTAAAACATATTTAGAATGTGTTGCTACTATAAGTTGAGAGGATTGAATACCATTTTTTGTAAATAAGTTGTGGTAGTAGGGGAGTATTTTATCTTGCCATCTTGGATGCATACTTAATTCTGGTTCATCAATAAGAATGATACTGTTATCCATTTTGTTCACATTCCGAAGTAGCTGGGTGCCTCGGAATACTATTTGCTTTTCGCCTGTGCTTAGATCATCTATGGAGATGTTATTTCCATTTTTGCTAAATATTATTTTCTTTTCATCGCGGGATGTATTGTCTATTTCTTGAAATTGTAATTTATCAAAAAAATTATTGAATGCTTTTTTAAATCTATATGTTTTGGAAGATATTTGAAAGTCCTCTAAAGTTTTGCCTTGGTGTGTAGTGCATATTTTCATCCAAGCAGAATTATCTTGTTCATCAATATCTACAAGCAATTGTTTTATGGATGTGAAATCATCTTTTTCATCGTTATCATATTTATTTTGATCTAATTGTTGTGTGGTGGTAGATGTTACTTTTTTTGTATTGAATCCTGAACGAGCTTTTGAATAAGCGAAGCCATAATGTCGAATATCAAATAAATCGTTATTAATAGAATCAGGGCTATTGTTTTTGTTTGAATGAATATATTTTTCAGTATTATCACTCAAATTTTTCCTATGATGAAAACCACAGTCAGCATCTCTTTCGTTCTGTGGATAAATATGATATATGCAATTTTCAATATTATACTCAATATATTCAAAAGCATTAATTGTACCAAGGTTTAAAAAGATACTTAATGTTTCCAAAATGGTCGTTTTTCCAGTGCCGTTTTCTCCAGCAAGTACTATTGTATTGTAAGGTTTTCCCGAAGGATTTGTAAAATTAAGTTCTAAATTTCCAAGTATTGGGTGCTCTTTCCATTTAAGTTTTGTAATCATTTGGTACCTCCATAAAAGAAATTTTAGCCCAATGTTAATAATTTTTAGTTAGTATTTTTAGGATTCAATCCCATCTTATCCATAACCTCATCATGTGCCTTCTGGATCTTAAGTCGTTCCTGCAATGTCTCCGATTCTGGATAAATATCCATCCAAAGATTAAAGTCAGCCGCTGCTTTGAGCAGAGCTTCCCCACGTTTCTTAACATCTTTGATTTCATTACATTTCTCGACTTCTTCCATATATTCCTCATAGCGGTCTAACCAAGAACGCATTAAGGACAAAGTTCCAAAGCTGATTCCAACCATATCATTTCCAGCTTCATCCTTGTATTCAAAGAGTTGTCCGTCATATTGCCGGAATATTTGAAAGAGTTTGTGAATCGCCTTTATACCATCAAAATCAGAGTTTGCAAGTACTTCGGGATTGACAGATAAAGCGTTTGCTATTTTTTCAAGAGAGGATGGCTTGGGATTTCTTCTGCCACTTTCGTAGGCACGAATGTAGGCTTCACTTGCCTCAACCATTTCTCCTAATTGTTTTTGGGTAAGATTACGTTCCTGCCGGATACGTCTTATGTTTTCCCCGACTGTCATAAAATCATGCCTCCTGCTCTAAAACTATATTTGGGTGAAACTGATCAATATTAAATATAGAATAACACACAAAAAGAAAAAGATAAAGCAAAAAGATATTGACGCGAAACAAAAGTTGCGATATTATAAAAACGAAACAAAATGATTCTATACAGAAGCAAAGGAGAAAACAAGATGAATGAAAAAATCTATTACAGTGCAGAGGACATTGCAAAAAGGCTTGGTGCAAGCATGGTAAATCATACAAAATCCTTAGAAAAATGGATAAGGACTTGGAAAGCAAGTGGGGTTACAATCGCCGGAAAGATTCCGGTGGTTTCAATGAATCAGTCTTCTACTGGTTATATATCAATATGCTTGCAAATACTAGACCTAAGTAGGAGATGTTGACAGATGAAGGAGGCAAAAATGCATGGAAGTTATAAATGTTTATGGATATATGAGAGTGTCATCAAAGGAACAAAATGAGGATAGACAGAAAATCGCATTAACGGAGATGGGAGTACCTGAGAATAACATTTATATGGATAAACAGTCGGGTAAGGATTTTGAGAGAACACAATATAAGCGGTTATTGCGAAAATTAAATGAAAACAGTGTGCTGTATATCAAGTCGATTGACCGCTTAGGCAGGAATTACGGGGAATTGAATGAGCAGTGGCGCATTATTACAAAAGAGAAGAAAGCAGATATTGTTGTCATAGATATGCCGCTGTTAGATACCCGCAGAGAAAAGAATTTGCTTGGAACATTTATTAGTGATGTCGTTCTGGCATTGCTTAGCTATGTTGCAGAAAATGAACGCACCAATATCAAGCAAAGACAGGCGGAGGGAATTGCAGCAGCGAAAGCAAGGGGTGTAAAGTTCGGCAGACCACCATTACCAATCCCACAAAACTTTTATCAGATGCACAAAGACTGGCGGGCAGGGAAAATTACAATAGAAGAAGCTGCTAAGGCTTGTAATATGTGCCCTAAGACGTTTTACAGCAAGGCAGTAAAATATGAAAAATCCAGTTAAATAGTTCATGCGTTTTAACTGAAATGGTATACTTTTCCATAATTATTGATTCAAATAATACTTTTATACTTCTTTCCAGTGACCTTACTCCTGGCTCAAGTGAATGAGCCGTAATCAAGTACTCTATCAAGTCGTCACATAATTCTAAATTAAAATCTTCCACAGCAAGCTTTTTAGACAAGTCAGGTACAATATAATTTGTCAAAATTTTGGCCTTTTCTTCCTTCGTATAACCTGCTAAGTGAATAATATCAAGCCGGTTCAATAAAATTGAAGAAATAGGTGTTATTGAATTTGCCGTTGCCAAAAAAACAATATTGGATAAATCTATAGGAATTTGAATCAAATCATCAATAAACTCACTTCTATCACTATCCAAAACATGCAACAACACGTGCTCTGGATAACCATGTGAATCTGATCCCCCCATTTTATCTATTTCATCAAGCAAAATGAGCGGGCATAAAGACCCTGCCTCTATAATGCCCTCAACAATTAATCCTGGTTTTGGGTCTTTATAATTACTATCATATCCTCTTAGTGGTCCGGCATCACTTATACCAGCTAGCGGAATTTTTATAAATGGTCGATTCATAGCTTTAGCTACCGCCTTAGCAATTGATGTTTTCCCTACACCCGGAGGGCCTGTTAATAATAAAACATCCCCATATGCCCGCCCTAGGTGCTTTTGGCACGCAATATATCTCATCATTTGTCGTTTCACATCTTGCATTCCATAATGTGATTCTTCTAATGTTTTTTGCGCAAAAGAAATATCAATTTCAGGATATGAATCATTTAACCACGGAATTTTCTTTATATATTGAATTTGCTGTTTAGAAAAATTTCCATTTTCAATTTTTTGTATGACGAAATCAGGCAAACCTTCATACAATTTCTCCTTTTTTTCTTTTTCAACCTCAATTCGCCTGTGCTCTATTTCTTCAAAATTAAAACCCTCCATTAATATCTCCTCCTATGACAGGATGTACAATCCAATAATCTATTTATATTTTATCTAAATCAATATTGACATATTTGAGGGCAACAATTTTATAAATAATTAGGCAAATATAAATAATTCAGAAATGATAGACAATCCTATGAATTACCTGCCATATAAAATAATCCGTACAATCTTGTACTATTCAAACTCGGCAAGTTGCAAATTTATCTTAAACTGTTTTATTTAAGCTTTATTTATAATCTGCCGATATTTTACTCCATTTACACATTTTATTTTGGCTTACTGATTTTCTGTTGCCAAAGTGTTGCCATGAGGATATTATACTAAGATTCCAGGTATTTGCAAAGAACTTTTGAACAAAAATATTTTTCCTACATTCCATTTTCTGTCTTGCCATATAAATTTGATTGCCCTTCAAATTTTATATTATGTTCTTCACATAATCCCTTTATAAGTTCTACATACCATTCTTCAGCCATTGGATGAACCTTAACTCCTGATATGTATTTATTGAGACATGTTATTGATTGGCAAAAATTTACAGGAAGTTCTTTTTCTATCCAATGTCCCATATATTCCGTTAATCTCTTTTCTACTTCATTAAGTCTATCTACATCTTCTGGATTTTCTTGCATTTTTTTATTAATTCTCCAATTAGCTCCCATGCTACTCATTCTCACTACTTGATACCAACGTGCATCATCAACCAATACCCTTACTTCTGCTTCATGTTTAAATGCTTTTCTCTTATGAAAAAACGGTTCATATATTGTCTTCGTTTCTTTCAACTGCATCACTTGCTCATGCATCAGATTGTCTTCTGGTTCAACATCATATTTTACTTTTCTGATTTCATATAAAATATCTGATTCCGTTTTTAACAAATTCTTTATTCTGACATCAGTGGTTTTAATTTGAATTGCATGGTGATTATATGAATATATTCTCCATAAAGCATCATTATCAGACAAAGTTGACCAGCATTGTCCATATACGAAATATTTACCATGCTCCAATTTAAGCAGATTGTTTATCGTCGCTTCGTAATTTCTTGGACAAACATTATAATACATATCCTCTATTATTTTTCGTCTATCCTCGGGATTTTCAATTCTTCTAAACAAATATCCTTCGTAATTATCGTCCCATGTTGCCGGACGTACATAGCGTTCTCTCTTATTATGTAACAAATCTATAAATGTTTCCAAACTGATAATTCTATACAAATTCATTACTTCACCCGCTCTCTTGATTACATATCTATGCTGATAATCATACTGACTATTTTTCCTCAAATATTTTCAACCGTTTCGCAATCTCATCCGGATCCGGCAGCATTGCTTTCATATCTTCTGGTACTGTATTTCGCAACTGATAGGTAGCAACACCAATCAGGGCATTCGTTTGTTTCAAAGCATACTCTACAAATGTTTTGTCTTTGCTCTTACAAATAATAATACCAATAGACGGATTCTCGTCGGGTAATTTTATCTGCTCATCCAATGCGGTTAAATACATCTGCATTTTTCCAGCATATTCCGCTTCAAACTCGCCTATTTTCAATTCTATTGCAACTAAACTTCTAAGTCTGCGATGAAAAAGCAATAAATCAATATACAAATCTCTGCTTCCCACTACTAAGTGATACTGATTACCTATGAAAGTAAAATCCCCACCCATTTCTATAAGAAATGCTCTAATATTATTAACCAACTGCATTTCCAATTCATGCTCTGAATATTCCGGTGATAACTCTGCAAAATCAAATGTGTATTCATCCTTAACTGCTAATTTTGCCTGTACTCTGCGTTCTGCCGGAAGTGTCACGTCAAAATTGGTCTGATTTAATAAATATTTTTCATATGTTTGTGCTTCTACAAAATTTGTCAGCACACGCTTTGTCCAGCCATAGCGTTTTGCCATTTGAATATAAAATTCTCGTTGCAAATCATCTTTACATTTTTCCATAATGACAATATTATTGCTCCAGCTAATTTCTCGCACCATTGGTGCGAGTTTTTCAGATTCACAATATGTCAAATAGAAATTTCGCATTCTCCATAAATTTGCTGCTGAATATCCTTTAGCTCCGGGAAATTCTTTTTGCAATTCTTTTGATAAGACTTGTACAATTGATTTTCCCCAGCCGTTTTCCTGCTGTTGTCTATAAATCTCTTCACCGATTTCCCAATATAAATTTATAGTTTCAGAATTAATCGTTTTTAACACATGATACTGTTTTTCCTGTATTAAATGCTTTAAATCATCCACCAAAGACTCATATCCCACAATTTCATTCTTTTCCATATACCTCACCATTTCCATTTCTCGCACCAATGGTGCGATTTTCACTATCAGCTTATCGCATCAAGACATCGTTTTATACTTACAAATAAATATAGAATTTGCCGATTACAATACTACTCTTTCATTTGCGCGTGCATAAAAAATAACTTTAGGATTACGACTCATGACAATTTTCCAATCTTCTTTAAGCTCTACATTGTTATCATAAGCGTCAAGATAATCTATAGGCTCCAAATCGCCAACAAAACAAGAACCATCATCCAAAATGAGAGAAATACTATCTTTACTATGACTTGGCGTAGATAAAATTTCACCTTCAATTCCTATGCTGTGAAGAAATACTCTGCTTTCTTTACATTTAACCAAAACAGCATCTTCTTTGTTTATTGGCACATATTTCATCCGTGCATCCCTACTAAATATTTCATCAGAGAAATGAATATATTCGACTTGTGTATCAATCAGCAGAAGTTTTACACCCAATTCCATAAGTTCGCTTATAAGACCAATATGATCAGGATGGTAATGTGTTGCTAAGACATAAGTAATATCACTGATTTTTATGTTGTGCTCTTTAATCGCCCTATAAAATGCAGGCAATGTTCCTGCATAGTCAGTATCGATAAGCAAATTACCGCTTATTCCATGAATAAAAAATGTATTTGTATTGCCGTATTTCAACTTACTTACCACAAACACCACCTCCGCTTATTCCAGTTTTGTTTACTCCAAGTCTTCAAGAACACTTTCATAGTCCTTTACAAAATACTTGATGTTTTTACGTCCTTTTTGAAGAATTGTGTGTCCTTCAGCTTCCAGCTTCTCTTTCTGTGCTTCTACACCACCGGGATATTTTTCATTTAGCTCGCCATTTGCTTTTAATGTTCTCCAATATGGTGTTTCATCATTGGAGCGTTGGTAGCTTGCCCACGCAGCAATGGAAACAAAAATACCTGCTGTAATGGGCTCTGTAAAATCTGCACCATTTAGTTTTGCAAAATGCTCCCGTATTTTGCCAACAGTAATTACTCTGCCACAAGGAATTTGTTTCATTACCTTGTCATAGTCAATCGGTGGAGCAAAGTACATTTTATTTCCACCATATTTCTCAATACTTTTTTTGTCTGTAATAATCTGAAACTTTGGCATATCTTTGCTATCATGCAACATAGCATTAAAATCCTTTTTATTTTCATTAGCCATATCTGCCACCTCCTCCTTTAAGAATAAACATATAAACACTTCTATGCAATGAGACAGTTTTAAAAATTATCAATAAATTTTACATTGACTCAACCTTTTCAGTCTATTGCTTTGATTATATCATGACATCAGTTATTCCGCATTAGGATTTAAAAAATGCGGAGCATTTTCGCTCCGCACCTTTCTCACACATATATCAGTTCTCTTATCACAATCTCCTCCGCCGCACTCCGCACATTATTCATAAGTCCTACCCACTTCATCTGATTGCTCGCCTTTAATTCTTCTGTAATCCCTGCACCAGCTTTCATCTCCTCCACAAGAAGCTCAATTCTCTCATGGCATTCCTCATCTACTTCATGTAGGTACTCATTTAATTTTCCGTCCATAAGAAGCCTGATATATTCCCCTCTGCGGTGGTTTTTCAAATACTCCCACCGTATCCGTCCATATCTGCCAATCTCATAGTGCGTACCCTCCGGCAATTCTAAATCCGGATAATATAATCCGTGTGCCCCAAGTGTGTACCCTATTCCGTTTTCTCCAATGATATGCTTCTCCATAATCTGCTCCTATCTGCCACCTCTGTCATTCCTGTAATGGTGGCTCTGTCTGTTATCTTCTCGCTCCTTTACTTCCATTTGCTTCTGCTGTAACCTTGCCCTAAAGCTGTCCGACTCTGCCTTATTTCCGGTCTGCTGCTCCCACCTTGCAACTGCCGACTGATAATCATTGTACTCTGCTTTAGAAGCTCTGTATTCAGCCAAGAACTCCTTTACATTTTTATAACCATAACCCTGCACAATACTTGATAAATACTGCTTCATGCTGGCTATCTGCGCTCTTAACTGCTCTGCCTGTTCCTGAAGCTTGTTGCGCTGTTTTCCTTTGAAAATACCCTTTGTTCCGGCAATCTCCTTCTCAACACTTGCAAGTTGTTGCTCCCTTTGATAGATGGCTGCATTCTGCTTCTCCAACTTGCTATAAATGTCTGCAAGTCTCAGAAACTTGGAAGCAAGTTTGGACTTCTTCGGCATTTCCGGTATCGGTTCACTTTTCGCCATCACAGGCTCATTGACTGCCTGAACCTTCGTCTGCTCTGGTTCTGCCTTAACAAACACATTGGTCACCTTATCAGCCTTTTCCAAAGTCATTTTAAATACCTTACTAATCAAAAGCTCCAAGGCATATATCGCCATCATAATCAGGCTTTTGAACAGTGCCGGATTTCTCCCTGACTTCTGAATGGAAGCCTTTACTTTCTGTCCGATTTCGCTCTGCTTCACTTCCAAAATCTGCTCCTCCGGCACACCACTAATCAACGCTCTATCCACAGTCTGATTCCACATGGTACGGTACTGATTATCCGTGCGTATCTGCTCCGCTTTGGGGTTGTTCTTACCAATCTTTTTCGTAGGCAGATACACACCGTTTCTGTCAAAAACCCTGAGCTTTTGCTTATCATCTTTTACATAAATATTGATAAGGTCAGTGTAGGAGCGTTTCACTTCATCAAGGAATCTGTCGCTCTTAAACCTGCTGTCCTTGATAGTAAAAAGAGTACGCTCATATACCTCGCCCTTGGGAATGATTTTACAGCCTTTACGAAGCTGTCCGGCTTCATCCAGTATCTCTTTTTTTGTTCGTACATGCTTTCCGTTTTCATCATAAAACATATTTCTTGTGGCAATCTTCTCCACAGGTTCATCAAGCAGCTTTCGCTCCGAAAAGATAAGATGGATATGATAGTTGGTCTTGCTTTTGTTGTGGTGCAGGGCAGCGATACACTCCACGCCATAACTTTGCTTGAAGTGTTCAGTAAAAAGTTTCAGCATCTTGTCCGGCTCATAATCCACAAAGCTTTCCGGCAGTGCAATGATAAGCTCCCTCGCTTCAATACAGGTTCCTTCCGTTCCGCTTTTCATAAATTCCTCCTGATTGCACTTGGCAAGTTCCGTCCAAAATTTACGGTCAGTTGTTTCATAAACTGCGTACAAATTTTCCTGTCTTGCTTTGTGTGAATGGCATAATAAAAATACCCACTTTTGGCGGAGAAAATTCCCCACTTTGTTATGCCTGTTTTAAACCATT
>CAKRYI010000019.1 GCA_934426825.1 uncultured Acetatifactor sp.
ATGGATTCTGCCAAAGCAGAATCTCAAGCCGGCACAAGCAGCCGTCTTGCCGCCACGTTGTGGCGCATTATACGAAAGCCGTGGCTTGAAAAGTAAATGTCCCTGCGGGACGCTTCCTTTTCTGCGCACACAGTATAATGGATTCTGCCAAAGCAGAATCTCAAGCCGGCACAAGCAGCCGTCTTGCCGCCACGTTGTGGCGCATTATACGAAAACCGCGGCTTGAAAAGTAAATGTCCCTGCGGGACGCTTCCTTTTCTGCGCATGCGGTATACTCATAGGAGTCTGCTAATGGAACGGCAGACTTCTATTTTTTGGCATAAAAGGCAGAAAACCTAAAAATAACAGTTAAAAACGGGAGTAAAAAACAGGAGTAAAATACAAATCATTGGGCAAAATACATAAAAGAACCGGTTATAAATTGACAATTTGTAACAAAATATAAAAAATATCTTGCAAAATGATGAGATATATTGTATAAAATAATTACAGAGTTACTTAAGTCAAACATTTTGAAACGTTTCCAACGTCAAAATTAAGGAGGTAGCATTATGAAAAAGAAATTGTTAGCATTGACACTGGTTGGTGCCTGTCTGGTTTCCTTATTGACAGGATGTGGCAGCAAGGACTCCGGCAGCGGCAGAGTTTATTACATGAACTTCAAGCCTGAGCAGGATGCACAGTGGCAGGAACTTGCTGAAATCTACACCAAAGAGACGGGTGTTCCCGTAACGGTTATGACGGCAGCTTCCGGACAGTATGAAACCACACTGAAATCCGAGATGGCTAAGACACAGGCGCCTACACTGTTTCAGGTAAACGGCCCGGTAGGACTGGAATCTTGGAAGGATTACTGCTATGACTTGAAGGATTCCGCAATCGCCAAAGAGTTGTCCAACAGTGATTTCGCATTGATGGACGGCGACAAGATGGCAGGAATCGCATATGTAGTGGAATCCTACGGTATCATTTACAACAAGGCACTGTTGGAGCAGGCAGGATATACCGCAGAGGATATTAAGAATTTTGCAGATTTGAAGAAAGTGGCTGAGGACATCACAGCTCGTTCCGCCGAACTCGGATTCTCCGCATTTACCTCAGCAGGTATGGACGGCTCCTCTGACTGGAGATTTAAGACCCATTTGGCAAACCTGCCTATCTACTATGAATACAAGGCAGACGGAATCGGAACAACCGATGCCATCAAGGGTACTTACCTTGACAATTACCGTGCAATCTGGGATTTGTACATCAACAATTCCACCTGTGACCCGGCACTCCTTTCCACCAAGACAGGTGATGACGCCGTTGCAGAGTTTGTAACCGGCAAGGCAGTGTTCTATCAGAATGGTACTTGGGCATACGGTGATGTTTCCTCTATCGGAGATGACAATCTGGGAATGCTTCCCATCTACATCGGAGTAGACGGTGAAGAGAATCAGGGTCTGTGTACCGGTACTGAGAACTACTGGTGTGTAAACAGCAAGGCTTCCGAAGATGATATTCAGGCAACACTTGATTTCATTAACTGGTGTGTAACTTCCGATACCGGCGTAAAGGCAATGTGTGGTACCGATGCGGCAATGCCTTCCGGTAAAGCAGGAATGGGATTTGTAATTCCTTTCAAATCCAATCTGAAATCCAGCAACCTGTTGGTAAATATCGCAAACAAATATGTGGAAGATGGATATACCCCCGTATCATGGAACTTCCCGACCATGCCTTCTGAGGAGTGGAAGAACGGTGTAGGTTCTGCATTAACCAGCTACGCAGCAGACCAGACAGATGCAAACTGGGATGCAGTTGTTACCGCATTCGTAGACGGTTGGGCATCTGAAGCAGCAAAATAGATTCAGATTTTTAGAAATGGTGGGCGGGCTGGTGCTTGCCCACCATTTTCAATCAAAGAAGGAGAGTATATTATGGAAAAAGCCATAAAAAAGTATATGCCAATCTTTGTCCTGCCGACGCTGTTGGCGTTTATTATCGGCTTTATAGCACCGTTTATTTTAGGAATAGGATTGTCGTTCTGTGAATTTACCACAGTAACGGATGCCAGATTTGTGGGTTTTTCCAATTATGTTAAGGCATTTCAGGACCCGGATTTCCTGCATTCGTTCTGGTTTACGGCATTATTTGCGATTGTATCTTTGGCGGTCATCAACGTGTTTGCCTTTCTGCTGGCATTGGCACTGACCCAGAAGATGAAGGGAACCAATATTTTCCGAACCGTATTCTTTATGCCGAACCTGATTGGCGGCATTGTACTTGGATATATCTGGCAGTTGATTTTTAACGGTGTCCTTTCCAAATACAACACGGCACTGGCACTCAATGAGTGGTACGGATTCTGGGGCTTAATCATATTGGTAAGCTGGCAGCAGATTGGTTATATGATGATTATTTATATTGCCGGATTGCAGGCAATTCCCGGAGACGTCACAGAGGCGGCGCAGATTGACGGTGCAGGACCTTTGCAGAGATTATTCAGGGTAACCATTCCCATGATGATGCCGTCTATCACAATCTGTATGTTCCTTTCCATTACAAACGGTTTCAAACTGTTTGACCAGAACCTGTCACTGACGGCAGGCGAACCTGCAAAACAGTCTGAACTGATGGCATTGAATATTTTCAATACGTTCTACGGACGTACCGGTTGGGAAGGTGTCGGACAGGCGAAAGCAGTTTTGTTCTTTATCATTGTAGTGGGAATCGGTATGTGGCAGTTGAAAGCAACCCGTAAAAAGGAGGTGCAGCAGTAATGAAGAAGAGAAAAACCATCAGTCTGGTGGGAACTGTCCTTTTTACCTTTTTGGGATTACTTTATATTGCACCGATTTTGGTTGTGCTGATTAACTCCTTTAAACAGAAGGCGTATATCAGTCTGGAGCCTTTTAAACTACCCTCCGAACTGACATGGAACGGAATGGGAAACTACAGCTCCGCCATCGACCAGTACGGATTTTTAAATGCGGTTGGCTGGACCGTATTTATCACGGTGGGTTCAGTGTTTGTGATTCTGGTATGTACCTCCATGTGCGCATGGTATATTACCCGTGTCAAAGGCAAATTTTCAGATGCCATGTACAGCCTGTGTGCAGTGTCCATGGTAGTACCCTTCCAGATGGTAATGTTTACGTTGTCTCTGATTGCAGACCGTCTGCATCTGAATACACCGTGGGGAATCATTATTATCTATCTGGGATTCGGCGCAGGTCTTGCCGTGTTCATGTTCTGCGGATTTGTCAAATCCATTCCGTTAGAGATTGAGGAGGCGGCAATGATTGACGGCTGCAATCCGTTAGTAACCTTTTTCGGAATTGTAATGCCGATTATGAAGCCGACTTATATTTCCGTAGGTATTTTGGAGACAATGTGGATATGGAATGACTTCCTGCTTCCGTATCTGGTACTGGATATTAACAAGTACAAGACCATTTCCATAGTGGTTCAATATATGAAAGGAAGCTATGGCCGTGTAGATATGGGTGCCATTATGGCTGCTCTGATTATGGCGGTCATCCCTGTCATTATTTTCTACCTGTCCTGCCAGAAATATATTATTAAGGGCGTGGCAGCGGGAGCTGTGAAGGGGTAAAGCGCAAATTACCTATGACAGTAAAAGATATTGCAAAAGAATCGGGCTATGCGGTTGGAACGGTGTCCAGAGTTTTGAATAATCATCCGGGAGTATCGGATGAAGCGAGACAGAAGGTGATGGAAGTGGTTGAAAAATACCACTTCCGTCTGAATACCAACGCAAAGCGGTTGAAGCAGCAAAGCGGCGGCGGAGTTGCCATTATCGTAAAGGGTACGAAAAATATGCTGTTTGCCGCACTGGTGGAAAATTTGCAGAAGCTGATTAAGGAGAGAGGTTATGCCTGTCTGATTTACTATATCCGTGAGGAAGAACAGGAAGTGGAGCAGGCTTTGCAGATATGCAGGGACAGACAGCCCTTGGGAATTCTCTTTTTGGGAAGCAATCAGGAGAATTTTAAGGAGCGTTTTGAATATGTGGATGTTCCCTGCGTACTGGTGACCAATTCTGCGGAGGGACTGCATTTTTCCAATCTGTCCAGTGTTTGTATTGATGATACAAAGGCGGCAAAGGAGGCGGTGGAGTACCTGATTCGGTTAGGACACCGCAAAATCGGCATTATCGGCGGCGAAATCAGTCATTCCAACCCGGCAAGGTCCCGATACAAAGGATGCCTCAGCGCTTTTCAGGAAAACAAAATAGCGTTTGATGAGGAAAAACAGTTTTCCTACAGCTATTTCACCTTAGAGGGCGGTTATGAGGCAATGAAGGAACTTTTAAAAAAAACACCGGATATGACGGCGGTGTTTGCCATGTCCGATGTGACGGCAATGGGGGCCATCCGGGCTATTCGGGACAGCGGACGGAGAGTGCCGGAGGATGTCTCGGTGCTTGGATTTGACGGCATTGAGATGGGACAGTATTTAGTGCCGAGACTGACAACGATAGAGCAGCCGGGCGGAAGAATTGCAAAGCAGGGCGTAGAACTTTTGCTGCAATGTATTCTGGAGCATAAAGCTGCATCAAGAGTGCAGATTCCCTTTTCCCTCATAGTGGGGGAGAGCACGCGTGAGCTTCACATGTAAAGAAACAGGTAACAAGAGGAGTCGGTAATTAACAGACAGGAGTGTGATTGGTTTGAGAAAAAGCGGTATTTTAATGCACATTACATCTCTGCCTTCCCCTTACGGGATAGGAACCATGGGAAAAGCGGCCTATGAGTTCGTGGATTTTTTGCAGGCGGGAGGTCAGTCCTGCTGGCAGCTTCTGCCGATATGTCCTACCAGTTATGGAGATTCCCCTTATCAGTCCTATTCGACTTATGCAGGAAATCCGTATTTCATAGATTTGGAGGAACTGGCGGCGGAAGGTCTGCTGGAGCCATCCGAATATGAAGAAATTGACTGGGAGTGTACACCGGACAAAATCAATTACGGTGCCATGTACCGCAAACGTTATCCGGTGCTCAGAAAGGCGGCAGAGAGATTTCTGCAAAATCCATGTGATGAATTTAAAACGTTTTCTGAGAAAAATGCCTACTGGCTGGATGACTTTGCGCTTTTTATGGCGTTAAAGGATATTCACGGCGGCGCCGCATGGAGCGAGTGGACGCCTGCGCTTCGCAATCGTGACAGTGAAGTGCTGGAAGCGGCAAAGACGGAGCATGCCGGAGAAATTGCTTTTTGGAAAGTGCTGCAATACTTTTTCTTCCGCCAGTGGAGAAAATTAAAGTTCTATGCCAATGAAAAAGGAATCAAACTGATTGGAGACTTGCCCATTTATGTGTCCCTTGACAGTGTGGATGTCTGGGCACACGGGGAATTGTTCCAGTTGGATGAAAATAAATGTCCGAGAGAGGTGGCAGGCTGCCCGCCGGACGGATTCTCGGCAGACGGACAGCTCTGGGGAAATCCTTTGTACGACTGGGATTATATGGAGCAACAGAACTTTTCCTGGTGGGTCGGCCGTATCCGGTATCTCTGCGAGGTGTATGATGTGCTGCGCATTGACCATTTCAGGGGATTTGACACGTATTATGCCATTCCCTACGGTGAGACCACAGCGAAAAACGGACGCTGGAAACAGGGACCGGGCATGAAATTATTCCGGGAGGTGGAGCACAGTATCGGAAGACAGCCTATCATTGCGGAGGATTTGGGATACCTTACGGATTCCGTCAGACAGTTGTTGAAGGACAGCGGATTTCCGGGAATGAAAGTAATGGAGTTTGGGTTTGACAGTCGGGATGCCAGCGGAAGTGAGTATCTGCCCCACAATTATATCAAAAACTGTGTGGCATATGCGGGAACGCATGACAACGATACCATTTTGGGATGGTTTGACGAGGTTTCGCCGGAGGATGCGGAATATGCCAGAAATTACCTCCGCATTTCACCGGGAGACGAACCGAACTGGTGCATGGCGGATTCCCTGTGGGAGAGTGTGGCAGAGTTGACAGTCCTGCAGGCACAGGATATACTGGGACTTGGCAGTGAGGCGCGCATGAATATTCCCTCCACGTTAGGAGAGAACTGGAAGTGGCGGGCACTGCCGGGTGTGTTTACAAAAGAACTGGCGGAGAGGTTACGATACCGGATGTGGTTATACGGACGCCTCGGCTCACAGAGATAGACAAAGGACACCCCTTGGCGGGTGTCCTTTTTTAGGAGGTTTTGAAAAGATGGAGAACGAAAAAATGCCGGAGTATGAAAAAACGCGGGTAAGGAATGTAGCGGAGAGTGCTGAAACGGCACAGGACGGCAAAACGGAGGAAAATAAGCTGGCGGTAATGCCGGTTGGGAAATTATTGTTTTCTCTGGCGATGCCCGCCATTGCGGCACAGATTGTGAACTTGCTGTACAATCTGGTGGACCGTATTTATATCGGGCATATTCCGGTGGTGGGTGCGCTGGCACTGACCGGGCTTGGAGTGACCTTCCCCGTCATTACGCTGATTGCGGCATTTGCAGCGCTGATTGGATTCGGAGGCGCACCGCGGGCATCCATTGCCATGGGAAAAGGGGATAATGAGACGGCTGAGCGTATTCTGGGTAACTGTGTCTGTTTGTTAATCATTGTGGCAGTGGTTCTGACGGCGGTATTTTATGTGTTTGCGGAACCGGTTTTATTTGCGTTCGGGGCCAGTGAGGAGACCATCGTGTATGCGTTGCCCTATATCCGTATTTATGTGCTGGGCTCTCTGTTTGTGCTTATCACCACGGGACTGAATTCGTTTATCACGGCGCAGGGCTTTGCCTCGGTAGGCATGAAGACGGTGCTGATTGGTGCGGGAATCAATATTGTGCTGGACCCTGTTTTTATCTTTCTGTTTGACATGGGAGTACAGGGAGCGGCGCTGGCAACCGTGCTGTCACAGGCGGTGTCTGCGGCGTGGGTAATTCGTTTCCTCTGCGGCAAAAAGACCGTTTTGCGCATCCGTCGGAAAAACCTGCGGCTTTCTTTTAAGGTGTTCGGTCCGGTGCTGGCACTGGGAGTATCACCGTTTATCATGCAGTCCACGGAGAGTCTGTTGTCGATTTGCTTTAATACCTCCTTGCAAAAGTACGGCGGAGACATTGCGGTGGGAGCCATGACGATTCTTACCAGCGTCATACAGGCGGGCATGATGCCTTTGTCCGGACTGACACAGGGAATGCAGCCCATCGTCAGCTTTAATTACGGCGCCCAAAATTTTGCCCGTGTACGGAAAGCCTTTCTTCTGACCCTTGCGTGCTGTCTGGGATATTCGTTCCTACTCTGGGCGGCAGCCGTGTTTTTCCCCGGCGTTCTGGCGAGAATTTTTTCCACGGACGAGGATATGATAGCGTACACGGTGTGGGCAATGCGCATTTATGTGGCGGCGCAATGCCTGTTCGGCGCACAGATTGCCTGCCAGCAGACCTTTGTTGCGCTGGGAAAGGCGGTACATTCCGTGTTTCTTGCAGTGCTTAGAAAAATCATTTTGCTGATTCCGCTGATATACATTCTGCCCGCTTTTTTAGCCGATAAGGAGATGGCTGTTTTTCTGGCGGAGCCGGTGGCGGATTTCCTTGCGGTGTGTACCACGGTGTCCCTGTTCTTTGGAACGGCATGGAAGATTATGAACCCGGAAAAAACGAAGCAGGGGTGAAAATCTGTTTTACTTTTAGAGAAGGACAAGGTAAAATATTGGGTATATACACGCAGAATGGAGAACACAATGGAAGGGAAGCATAATATCAGGGTGGAGGAACTGAATCCGACATTCCTTTTTACATGGAAGGGTACACGGGATGTGGATGAGGACAGTTACCACAGCCATGACCATCTGGAACTGGCATATGTCATGGCGGGTGCGGGAAAGTATCATATAGAGGGGGAAATGTATGATGTTCGGGAGGGAGACCTTCTGATTATCAATCCGGGGGTAAAGCATCAGGCACTTTTAAGCGGTGACAGCGGGACGCCCACAACGGAATTTTTTGTGGGCGTTTCGGATTTTCAGCTGCCGGAGTATCCGTTTAATTATCTGCCGGTGCCGGGAGACGGACATATCATGCACACGGCGGGCGAGTTTAAGCAGAAAATATCAAGACTTTGCTCCGCCATGGAGACGGAAAACACGGTCTGCAAGGAAGGGCGGTATTTCATGCTCAAGGCGTATCTGATGCAGATGCTTCTTTTGATTATCAGGGAGCAGTGCGAGACGATTTCCCCGGCGGGAAGCTATGCTTTTGAATCCGTCAACAAAAAATATGTGGTGGAGCAGATTGTCAATTATCTGGAAGATCACTATAACGAGAAGATTTCGTTAGACCAGATAGCGGAGAACATGTATCTGAGTCCCTTTTATATTTCCAAAATATTTAAGAGTGAAATCGGGGATACACCGATTCGCCATTTGATTAATATCCGTCTGGAAAAGGCAAAGGAACTGCTGGAGAGCGGCAGCGGCAGCAGTATTCAGGCGGTGGCGGCAATGGTGGGATATGATGACGCATATCATTTCAGCAAACTGTTCAAAAAGCGCTACGGAATTTCACCGTCGCAGGCAAAGAAGAAAATCCGCTGACGGCGCAATGTTCTTTTTTTAGTACTTAGGGAAAAAATGTTTTCAATGGGGGCATAATTTGCTAAAATTTTTCCGAAACAGGTATGCAAAACAGGAAAGGTGTGGAAACGGAAATGAGATACTTTTTTGAATCCAAAATCGAAAAAACGGAACGGGGATATATGATGCATGTTCCCTTTAATGTGTGGGAGGTCTGCAAGCAGCGGGGCGTTATCAAAGGAGAAGTCATTCTGGATAACAAGTCATTGGAGTGCGAACTGCTTCCGAAGGAAAAGGGAAATTACGAAATCTGCATCAAAAGTCAGGATGTGGAGGAAAAGGAACTCGGTGTGGTACACAAGGTGCTGCTGCACATCGGGGATTCTCTGATTAAAATGGACCAGAACAGTCCGTACAGCTTTGAAAATCCCATCCGCAAGATTGACAGCATGCAGTTGATTGTACAGCCGGAGGACGGTCTTTGCGGACAGGCGTGTGTGGCAATGTTGGCGGGTGTGACTATCGCCGAGGTGATCAGTGTCATGGACTGCCGGGAATGGCAGGCAACCATGGGAAGAATGATTTCTGCCCTGAATTACTATGGAATCGATCATTCGGATGTCATTCATTATACGGAGGGAAAGGAAACGGTTCTTCCGAAATGCTGTATTATGATGGAAAAGATGGGAAGATTTTGCCATTACCTGATTTATTTTGACGGAAAATACTATGATTCCAACCTTGGCGTGCTGGAAGAGTATGATATGAACAAGCTGCTTGGATATTTGGAAATAAAATGTTGAGTAAAACTTTTTAATTACGATGTTAAGATAACAGATGAGGGGACGAAGGATGAATAACAAAAACAACAAGGGAAAAAAGATAGGCGGAATTATTATGGCGGCGCTGGGAGTCGTCTTTCTCTTGGCGGGAATCGTTATCATTGTAATCGGCGGCAATGCCAGCCGGCTGGAGCAGGAGGAGCCTGTGGATGTGTATCAGGCTCAGGAGACAGACCAGTATGTTTTCGCCAATGTTCAGTACATGACAGAGTCCGTTGCTTATTTTGAGGCAATGGAAAATATGCAGTTCTATATTGTATGTGACGAAAACTGGATTCCTGCCGTTATCTGCATGCACACGGATGATGTGGCAGAGTATCAGCCCTATATTGACTGGCTGTACAGTGACAGTTATGATGACGGACCGGAGGAAGTGTCTGTAACCGGTTATGCCCAGCCTTTTGATGCGGAACTGGAAGAACTGGTGCTGGAGGGATTTACGGATTGCTTCGGAGAGGGAATTATAGACGAATCCAGCTTTACGGACTGGTTTGGAAACTATTATTTACAGGTCGGTCAGAAAAACGGAGCTTACAACATTGCCAGCGTGGGAATTTACCTGCTTTTGGCTGCGGCGGTTCTACTTACGGTGGGAGCATGTCTTTTGTATGAAAAGCCGGCGGAACAGACGGAAAATGCCGGTCCCGTGATACAGGATTCCCATACCGGACGCGGAGTTTTGGGAGCTCTTCTGGGAGCACTGATTGGCGGTCTGTTGTGGACTGTGGTGGAGGCGCTTGGATATGTCAGCGGCTGGATTGGCGCCCTGATTATCTTTATGTCCTATAAGGGATATGAAATGTTTGCGCGCAAAAAGGACACACTGGGTGTGGTGCTTTCGCTGGTATTCGGTATCCTTGTAATCATTCCCGCAACGTATCTCAGCTACGGCTGGATGTATTATTGCAATGTGAATGAGTCGGTTTCCGGTTATATTACCCTGACCCGTGCCCTGATAGAGTTACCGTCCTTTATGACGGCGGTGGAAGGCTGGAATTCCTTTATCGGCGATTTGATTATCGGCTATGCAGTGATGATTCTGGTCGGCATTATGATGTTTGCGGGCAGATTTTTTGGCAAAAATAAAAAGAATAATGCGGGAAACGGGATTGGTTAAGTAAATTATAAAGGAATTATTAAATCTGCATGGAACGGATTTGGTAAGAAAACGCAAGATAATAAAAGAAAAAACGAGAAAAAGGAAGAAAACATTTTGCCAGTTCTTGCGAATATGCTTGCAAAGACCCGCATATGAAACTAATATATGTTTTAGTGATTAGCACTCGAAGAAAATGAGTGCTAACAGATGAATGACAGCAGAGTATAAGGAGGCATTACTATGAAATTAGTACCTTTAGGTGACAGAGTTGTATTGAAACAACTGGTGGCGGAAGAAACCACCAAATCCGGTATCGTTCTTCCCGGACAGAATAAGGAGAAACCCCAGCAGGCAGAGGTCATTGCAGTCGGCCCCGGCGGCATGGTTGACGGTAAGGAAGTTAAGATGGAAGTTAAGGTCGGCGACAGCGTAATTTATTCCAAATATGCCGGCACGGAAGTAAAGCTGGATGACGAGGAATATATCATTGTAAAGCAGAATGATATTTTGGCAGTGATTCAGTAAGAATGTAAATGAAAATAAGTTTGGAGGCAGATTATTATGGCAAAAGAGATTAAATATGGAGCAGAAGCGCGTGCAGCATTGGAAGCAGGCGTGAATCAGTTGGCAGATACCGTAAGAGTAACCCTTGGACCGAAAGGAAGAAACGTCGTACTGGATAAGTCTTACGGCGCTCCGCTCATTACCAATGACGGTGTTACCATTGCAAAGGAAATCGAGCTGGAAGATGCTTTTGAAAATATGGGCGCACAGCTTGTAAAGGAAGTTGCTACCAAAACCAATGATGTGGCAGGTGACGGTACCACAACGGCGACCGTACTGGCACAGGCTATGGTAAATGCAGGAATGAAGAATCTGGCAGCAGGTGCAAATCCCATTATCCTGAGAAAAGGTATGAAGAAAGCAACTGACTGCGCAGTGGAGGCTATCTCCAAGATGAGCCAGAAGGTAAACGGCAAGGAGCATATCGCAAGAGTTGCTGCTATTTCCGCGGGAGATGAGGAAGTCGGTCAGCTTGTGGCAGATGCTATGGAGAAGGTAAGCGGAGACGGCGTTATCACCATCGAGGAATCCAAGACCATGCAGACAGAGCTGGATTTAGTAGAAGGTATGCAGTTTGACAGAGGATATATTTCCGCATACATGGCAACGGATATGGATAAGATGGAAGCTGTTCTTGACAATCCTTACATCCTGATTACCGACAAGAAGATTTCCAATATTCAGGAAATTCTGCCTCTGTTGGAGCAGATTGTACAGTCCGGTGCAAAACTTTTGATTATTGCAGAGGATGTTGAGGGCGAAGCACTCACCACCCTGATTGTAAATAAATTGCGTGGTACTTTCAATGTAGTGGCTGTTAAGGCTCCCGGATACGGTGACAGAAGAAAGGATATGCTGCAGGATATTGCCATTCTGACCGGCGGTACGGTAATCAGCTCTGAACTTGGTTACGAACTCAAAGATACCACCATGGATATGCTGGGCCGTGCAAAATCCGTTAAGGTTCAGAAGGAAAACACCGTTATTGTGGACGGCGAGGGCGAGAAAGAGGAAATCCAGTCCAGAATCGCACAGATTAAAAAGCAGATTGAGGAAACAACCTCTGATTTCGACAGAGAGAAACTGCAGGAGAGACTTGCAAAACTGGCAGGCGGTGTAGCGGTTATCCGTGTCGGTGCAGCTACCGAGACAGAAATGAAGGAAGCAAAACTTCGTCTGGAGGATGCTTTGGCAGCAACCAGAGCAGCAGCAGAGGAAGGTATTATCTGCGGCGGTGGTTCCGCTTATATTCACGCATCCAAGGAGGTTGCTAAACTGGCAGCTACTTTGGAGGGTGACGAGAAGACCGGTGCCGGAATCGTATTGAAGGCATTGGAGGCTCCTCTGTTCCACATTGCGGCTAATGCAGGTCTGGAAGGAAGCGTTATCATCAATAAGGTGCGTGAATCTGAGGTTGGCGTGGGATTTGATGCTCTGAAAGAGGAGTATGTGGATATGGTGAAAGCCGGAATCCTTGACCCTGCCAAAGTTACCAGAAGCGCATTGCAGAATGCAACCAGCGTGGCAAGCACCCTGCTTACCACAGAGAGCGTTGTGGCAAATATCAAGGAAGAAACTCCTGCCATGCCCGCAGGTGCTGGCGGAATGGGCGGCATGATGTAATCTGCTGTCCTACGGATAAAAGATAAAAGAGAGCATTGCTTTGGCGCGAAAAGCACCGGGCAGTGCTCTTTTTGCTATAAAAAATGCGGATTCTGACAGACATATGTGCAAAATGTAGAAAAATGACATGCTTGGGCGTTTTTTAAATTGTACATAATTACAAAATAATTTGTTTTATACAAAAATTAATATACACTTTGCACAAAGCAAGGCAAACATGTCCAAAAAATGCCAACAATATTCATGGATTTGAGAAATGCTTTTCTATATACTTCTTTTTGTAGCATTAGGAAACCCGTGGAAAACGGGGGGTTGTAAAGGAGAAGGAACTATGAAAAAGAAACGAGTGCACAGGCTGCTAACAGCGGTGCTGACCGCCGCCATGGTTTTGGGCGGAATGGTTGTACCACAGGCCGGACTTAAAGCGGAAGCCGCGACCAAGCCGGAAGCAGCGGCAAATTACCGTAATGTAGTTTATTATGGTGACTGGTCTATCTATGCGGGGCAGAAAAACTATTACCCCAGCAGAATTGATGGAAGCATGATTACACATTTGAATTTTGCTTTCATGGATGTGGACAAAAACGGAGAACTGATTCTCTGTGATGAACACGCCGATTTTCAGGCTATTCTGCCGGAACAGAACGGTCTGACCTATGGTGACCCGTATGCGGGTGTACTGGGTGCCATGAGTATTTTGCGTTCTAAGTACCCCAACATGAAAATTGGTATTTCCGTAGGTGGCTGGACCCGTTCGGGTGATTTTCCGGCAGTCGCTGCAAGTGAAACCACAAGAAAGAATTTTGCAAAGAACATTACCAAGTTTGTCGATTATCTGGGATATGATTTCGTAGATATTGACTGGGAGTATCCGACTGCAGTCAGAGAAAGCGATACTACCGGAAATGGTGTTACCATTGACAAGGGATGTGCCGGAACAGAGGCAGACGGTCACAATTTCACATTGCTGATGCAGGCTATCCGCGATGAGCTGGATGCACTGGGTGAGAAGAACGGCAAGCATTATGAGTTATCTGCTGCTATGTCCGCATCTCCTACCTTTATGTCAGTGATTGAGTATGATAAGGTTCTGGAAATTGTAGATTTCCTGAATATGATGACTTACGATATGAACGGAGCATGGAACGGATATACCGGTCACCAGACCGCACTGTATACCAATGACTCCTACGATCATGAGACACAGGTAGACGGCGTATTTTCTGTAGATAACTGTATTCAGTATCTGAAGAAAAATTACGGTTCCAAGCTGGATTATTCCAAAATCGTCATTGGTGTTGCACCTTACACCAGAGGCTGGAGCGGCGTTTTGAATGACGGACCCGATGCATCCTGCCCCGGTCTGTATGCAACAGCACAGCCTAACAGCGTGAAGGCAGCAGACGGAACGACCAGCGGAACATTTGCCTTTACAGAGTTGAACGAGTTGTGCCAGAAATACGGCTTGAAAGAATACTATGATGAGAAGGCAGAGGCAGCTTACTACTACAGTGAAGAATCCGGATATTTCTTTACCTGTGATAATGAGCGAAGCGTAGCTGCAAAGGGCGCTTATGTTCGTGAGAACGGACTGGGCGGTTTGATTTCATGGATGGCATCTTTGGATGGAAACGGAACCATTACCAAGGTGATGAAGGAATCCCTGTATGGAACAGCTAAGTTACCGGAGCATGAAATCATTACAGCTAACCCTAAGGTAAGCGTTTCCGTGGCAACATCCGGAAAGACTTACACCATTACTATCAAGAACGAAGAGAAGGCAGTTGAGAGCAATGTTGCTCTGAAGGATGCAGAGCTGTTCCAGAAGACAGTAATGCTTCCGAAACTTTACATAGCAACCAAGAGTGGTGCAACTTTCAGTGCAGGTAGCGAGTGCGGAAGTATCACCAACGCAGATGGATGCGGTGTGATTGATTTGTCCGGAGTATATGCCGGAAAGACTTTGAAACCGGGTGCAACACATACCTTTACGGTTAATTCTTCCGTAGATGCAAGCACCTCCGATATTAAGACCATTACGCTGACCCAGAGAATTCTGACCAGCATGGACGAGTTTGGAAAACAGGTTGTATATACCGGAACTGAAGGCGGTGGAGAGACCGGAGGAGAAACCGGTGGAGAGACCGGAGGAGAAACCGGTGGAGAGACCGGCGGCGAGACCGGCGGAGAAACTGGAGGAGAAACCGGTGGCGAGACCGGTGGTGAGACCGGTGGCGAGACACCTTCCAATGAATGGGATGCATCTAAGGTATACGTTGGCGGAGACAAGGTTTCCTACAAAGGAAATGAGTACAAAGCTAAATGGTGGACCATGGGAGAAACTCCCGGACAGAGCGCTGTTTGGGAACTGATTTCCGGAGGAACAACCGGTGGTGAGACTGGCGGTACAACCGGTGGTGAAACCGGAGGAACAACCGGCGGAGAGACCGGAGGAACAACCGGCGGAGAAACCGGAGGAACAACCGGCGGAGAAACCGGAGGAACAACTGGTGGTGAGACCGGTGGCGAAACTGGCGGAGAAACCGGTGGCGAGCATGACAACAATTATACTGTAAACGGAACTTTGCCTGCACATATGGTAACAGGATACTGGCACAATTTTGTGAACGGTTCTACAAATTTGAAGCTGAGCGATGTACCGGCTTACTATGACATGATTTGTGTCGCATTTACCGGAAACACAACAACTCCCGGTGAGGTAACCTTTGAATTGGATGCAGACCTTTGTAAGGCTTTGGGAGGGTACACAAAGGCTGAGTTCATTCAGGATATTAAAGACCTCAAGGCAAAGGGACAGCATGTTATCATTTCTGTCGGTGGCGCCGAGGGAAGAATTGAAATCAACAGCGACGAAGCTGCAAATCGTTTTGCAGAAGGCTTGATTGACATTATTGAAGAGTATGGATTTGAGGGTGTAGATATTGATTTAGAAGGTTCTGCAGTATCCGGCGTTGAGTATATTGCTAACGCTTTGAGAACTGTTCAGAAACATTTTGGCAAAGAGTTTATTATCACGATGGCACCGGAGACCTATTATCTGCAGGCTGACAGATTAAGTGCAAAGGATATTACCACATCTTATCTGAGACTTGCATTGGAAATCAAAGATATTCTGACCATCTGCTATCCCCAGTATTACAATACCGGCGGAATGAACGGATATGGCGGAAGCATAGTGAATCCCGGAAATGCAGATTTCCTGACTTCCCTGACTACTTTGATTATCGAAGCAGGATTGAGACCGGATCAGGTGGCAATCGGTGTTCCTTCCACTTCAAGAGCAGCAGGAAGCGGATATGTATCTCCTGCAACAGTGGAAACTGCAGTTAACGCACTTGTAAACAAGACGTCTTCCGGTAACTTTACAGCACCGAATGCTTATCCGACACTGAGAGGTGTTATGACATGGTCCATTAACTGGGATGCAACGCAGGATTATGCGTGGGCAAAGGCAATGGATAAGGCAATGGATAATCTTGCAGGCGGAACAAGCGGAGGAACGACCGGCGGCGAAACCGGAGGAGAAACCGGTGGCGAGACCGGAGGAGAAACCGGTGGTGAGACCGGAGGAGAAACCGGCGGTGAGACCGGAGGAGAAACCGGCGGCGAGACCGGAGGAGAAACCGGCGGTGAGACCGGCGGAACAACCGGCGAGACCACTTGGAATGCAGATACCGTATATGTTGGTGGAGATACCGTTCTCTACAACGGTCAGCAGTATCGTGCAAAATGGTGGACGAGAGGCGAAAATCCGGAGAAGTCCGGAGAATGGGGCGTATGGGCGCTTGTTCGCTAAGGATAAAGGGTATATTATGAAAAAGTTTTAAATAAGAAAGGGTATTGTCGTTAAGTGACCGGAAAAGGGTTACAAGATGGCAGTACCCTTTTTCGTATGGAATTTGCGCGGTATGCCGAAAGCGGCTTTGCGGTTGCGGGAGAGAAAAAAGCATGGTATCATGTATGACAACAGATAAAAAGGAGAGCGGGCAAATGCGTCAGTTGAGGGAAGATGTCAGGTGGTTTTTCAATCAGAAAATATATGTAGTGGCAGTAATCTTGACTGCGGTGTGCAGCTATGGTTTCGGAGTGGTAAGTCCGGGACTGGGAATTGATGATGTGGCTACGGAATTATATTTCACGGACGGACTCGCGGTTGTCATGGGAAGATGGGTGCTTTTTTTGATAAATAAGGTATTCCATATGGCAAAGTATACCCCTTTTCTTACGGATTTTATCGGAGTGGTGTTGCTTGTTATGGCGGCTGTTCTCATGAGCGTGCTGTTTCGCAGAATATTTGGGGAGAAGATACCGGTTGCCGGTTATGTGGCATTTGCCTGTGTTTTTCTATCCAATCCGATTATCAGCGAAGTGTACGTGTATTATCTTCACAACGGAATCGGTATCGGTTATGTTTTGACGGCGCTGGCACTGTTATTATTTGAAGAAATGCAGAAGGTTTCTCCTAAAAAGAAATGGCGTTTTATGGCGGGGAGTGCGGTTGTATTGACGGTGGCTGTGGGATGTTACGAATCCTTTCTGGTTCTCTATCTGCTGGGCGCGGTTGTGATTTTATTCTTCCGTGCCATGGAGCGCAGAACCATACTGACTTTTAAGAATTTATGGGAAAATGTAAAATGTCTGCTGCTTATCGTGCTGGCTACGATTTTGCTGCGCCAGCTTTTGATTGTGTCGCTGACCGTGATTTTCCATTTACAGGATTTGAGAGGTCTGATGAATGAAAGAAAATTATCGGAAATGCTTGTACTTTTCCGGGGAAGAGAAGGATGGGAGCAGTTCCTCATGCTGGTGAAACGGTTCTGGCTGGTATACCATGTGAATGCACTGGTATATTTACCCGTTACCGGATATGAACTGGCGGTTATTTTGTTCGGTGTTACCGCAGTGGTGCTTGCCGTTCGCAGAAAAAGCCTGTGGTATCCGATACTTGTATTGGTAATGATAGTTATTCCTTTTTTGCTCACGATAGTGGAGGCAAATGTGACAATGTATCGCTCCAGTCAGTACCTTCCCTTTTTTACGGGGGTGGGAGTGCTGCTTTTGTATTCGTTTGCGTCGGGAGTAAAATGGAGAAACTATATTCAGCCGGTATTGGCAGTGTTGGCGGTGTTGCTGGTCTTTCGGCATTCGCAGCAGATGAACCGGGATTTCTATGGGGATTATCTCAGGTATGAGAATACGAAAGAAGTTCTTACGGAGATTGCAACGCAGGTAGAAAGTGAGTACGGAAGCGACATTCCGGTTGTGTTCACGGGGCATTATGAGACACCGCATAGTTTGTTGGAGGACTGGTATGTGGATTATTCTTCATGGCAGTTTCAAATGATTGCGAAGGTTTCTGATTTGGTGGATGTCCATTTAAAGGAAAAATATTATTCCCCCTATGGATACAGCTTTATCGGAAATGCGCAGTATTCCTATATTCAATGGGCGTTTGAGGCTTTTGACGGAACGAACAGGGAAATGATTCGCTTTTTGGAACTGCACGGACATTCTTTCCGGACGATTACGGACGAAAATGTGCTGGATGAGGCACGTTCTTTGGGAGAGAGCATGCCCACATGGCCGCAGGAAGGTTCTGTGCAGATGCAGGACGGGTATCTGCTGATTCATATTTAAGTTTTCTTATTTATATCCAAATATCGTTGCAAATAAATCTGATATATGATAAAATAAACGCAAAGCAAAAGATTTCTAAATGTAATATTCTATATAATATTCTAATTTCTGTCAGCAATTCTTGAAATCCTGCTTTTGAAACTCAAAGAACAAAAAGCGGGAATTCAAGGACGTTGCCGATTTGTTTTCCCGCAGGCAAAGGAGGAAACAAATGGCAAAGAACATAACAACGGTACTGGAGAAACTGAATTTGGTGGATCGGTTTCTCTTTGATGAGACGATGGAGTCACAAACCGCCTATCAGGCAGTGGTAAGTATTCTGCTGGAAAATGAAATCGAACTGGCGGGGAAACCGGAAACGGAGAAAGAACTGAGGGTATCGCCGGACTTACGACAGGTGAGGCTTGACGTGGTGGGGATGGATTATGAGGGAACAGTCTATTACACGGAGATGCAGAAGTTTGATACAGGGAATCTGAGGAAGCGGAGCAGATTTTATCAGGCACATATGGATGTGTCACTATTGCCGCCCGGAAGTGTGGACTTTAACTCGCTGAATGACAGTTGTTTCATTATGATAGCACCCTTTGATATTTTCGGTAAGGGATTATACCGGTACACCTTTGAGGGTGCCTGTCTAGAATGTCCGGAACTGAAACTGGAGGATGGTTCCGTCCGCATATTTATCAATGCAAGAGGAAACAATCCGGAAGATTTTTCACAGGAATTTCTGGATTTTATGGAGTACATATTAGATACCACGGATGCAAATGCGATGAAATCAGACAGCGCCAAAATAAAGCAGATTCATGAGCAGGTGAAAAGTATCCGCCTGTCAGAGAAAATGGGGATGAAGTATATGCAGGCATGGGAAGAAAGAATTTTAGACCGTCAGGAAGCCAGACGGGAAGGATTAGAGGAAGGGCACAAGGAAGGCTCCTTGGATGCCAAAAGAAAAATCGCACTCAACATGCTTGAATCCGGCATTCCTGAGGCGGATGTTGCAAGAATGGCGGAACTATCGTTAGAGGAAGTAGGCAGATTGCGAAAAAAGTAATACAAAAGTAGTGCAAAAATCCGTAAAGGTATTGACATTAAGGAAAACAGGCATTATACTGACCATAGTATAAGATGATTACTAGAGTAAGAGTGGACGCGTGCCACTCTTTCTTCTTTGTTGTAATGAAAAATCCGGTGTACCTGCCGGAAAGTGAAAAGGGAGGATGTAGATGTCCAAGAGGGAGATTTACGAAGAAAAGACGGAAAAACTGCTTGTGCCCATTGCGGAATCCAACGGTGTGGAAATTTACGATGTGGAGTATGTAAAAGAGGGCAGTGATTACTATCTCAGGGCGTATATTGACAAGCCGGAGGGAGTCAACATCATTGACTGCGAGAATGTCAGCCGGCTGCTGTCGGATGCACTGGACAAAGAGGATTTTATCCCGGATTCTTACATTTTAGAGGTCAGCAGTCCGGGACTGGGAAGAACCTTAAAAAAGGACAAACACCTGCAAAAGAGCATTGGGAAAGAAGTGGAAATCAAATTATTTAAGCCGATTGACAAATGCAAGGAATTTACGGGAACACTGGACAGCTTTGACATGGACAGCATTACCATTGAAGAGCAGGGTGAAAAAAAGACATTTGCAAGAGCGGATGTGGCACTGATACGTCTGGCATTGGATTTTTGACAAAAAGAAAAACACAGAATTGGTAAACATATAAGCGAATCGCTGGAATGGAGGAAATGATGAACAAAGAATTAATGGAAGCACTGGATATTTTGGAGAAGGAGAAGGATATCAGCAAGGAAACACTGTTTGAAGCAATCGAAAACTCCCTGTTGACTGCCTGCAAAAACCATTTTGGAAAAGCAGACAATGTAAAGGTGGAGATTGACAGAGATACCTGTGATTTCCTGGTATATGCGGAAAAAGAAGTCGTTCCTACCAAAGAGGATGTGGAGGATCCCTGTCTCCAGATTGCGTTGGAGGATGCACAGGTATTGTCCAAAAAGGCACAGGTGGGAGACATTCTTAATGTAGAGATTAAATCCAAGGAATTTGGCAGAATTGCAACTCAGAATGCCAAGAACGTAATTCTTCAGAAAATCCGTGAGGAAGAGAGAAGCGTAATTTACAATCAGTATTACGAAAAAGAAAAGGATGTCGTTACCGGTGTGGTACAGCGTTATATCGGTAAAAATATCAGCATTAATCTTGGCAAAGCGGATGCCATGCTGAATGAAAACGAGCAGGTGAAAGGCGAGGTGTTTAAGCCGACAGAGAGAATCAAGGTTTATATCCTTGAAGTGAAGAACACTCCCAAGGGCCCGAGAATTAACGTGAGCAGAACACATCCGGAACTGGTGAAAAGACTGTTTGAGTCTGAGGTGACGGAAATTAAAGACGGCACGGTGGAGATTAAGAGCATTGCCCGTGAGGCGGGAAGCCGTACCAAGATTGCCGTATGGAGCAACAACCCCAACGTAGATCCGGTAGGCGCATGTGTAGGTATGAACGGCGCGAGAGTCAATGCCATTGTGGAAGAGTTGCGCGGCGAGAAAATTGACATTGTAAACTGGGATGAGAACCCCGGAAATCTGATTCAGAATGCACTTTCCCCTGCTAAAATCGTTGCAGTTTTTGCAGATCCCGATGAAAAGACCGCAAAAGTGGTTGTTCCCGACTATCAGCTTTCTCTTGCAATCGGAAAGGAAGGACAGAACGCAAGACTTGCTGCGAGACTGACCGGTTATAAGATCGATATTAAATCCGAAACACAGGCGAAGGATGCTCCCGGATTCCGCTATGAAGATTATGTGGATGACTACGAGGATGACGAGTACGAAGAGGAAAATGTGGATAATAGTTCGGATGGCAGTGAGGAGTAATTACAGCTATGGCGAAAAAAATTCCCCTGAGACAGTGTGTTGGCTGCGGTGAAATGAAGAGCAAGAAAGAAATGATGAGAGTTCTTCGCACGGCAGAAGGCGAAATCTGTCTGGATACAACAGGAAAGAAGAATGGAAGAGGCGCATATCTATGTAGGAGCGGAGAATGTCTGAAAAAGGCCCGCAGGAATAAAGGACTGGAGCGCTCTTTCAAGGTGAGTATTCCAAACGAAGTGTATGAGAGTTTGGAGAAGGAGTTTGAGAATCTTGAAGCAGAATAAAGTATTGTCACTGCTTGGACTGGCGATGAGAGGCCACAATCTGGTGAGCGGTGAGTTTCAGACGGTAGAGTCAGTGAAAACCGGTTCCGCCATGCTGATAATCATTGCGGAGGATGCGTCAGAGAACACCAGAAAATTGTTCCGGAATAAATGTGCCTTTTACGAGGTGCCTATCCGTGAGTTCGGAACAAAAGAAATTTTGGGAAGGGCGATTGGCAAGGAACCACGTTCTTCTATTGGAGTGTGTGACGCAGGTTTGGCAGAAGCGATTATCAAACAACTGGAAATGGAGTAATACGCCGGAAACGGCAGAAATGGAGGAAAGCATGGCGAAAATAAAGGTACATGAACTCGCAAAGGAATTAGGAAAACAGAGTAAAGATATATTGAGTTTTTTGCAGGAGAAGGGAATTGAGGCAAAGGTGGCACAGAGCTCTATCGAGGAGGACGCTGCGCAGTTGGTGAGAAAGGCATTTGCTTCCACAGCTAAGGCAGACGCACCGAAAGCGGAAGATACAAAGGCAGAATCCGTAAAAGCCGGAGCCGCGAAAGCAGAGACTGCAAAGACAGAGGCAAAAGCGGAAGCACCCAAAGCAGAGGAGAGTAAGGCAGCTGCCGGAGAGGCAGCAGAGTCTGCAAGGGCGGAAGAGGGACAGGATGATACACCGAAAAAGAAAAAGAAAATTATTTTCGTGAGCAATCCCCAGAATTCCCGTGTTCCGGGTCAGCGTCCGTCACAGGGAGGCGCACAGGCGCGTCCTAACAATAACAATCAGGGACGTACCCAGAACGGATACGGCCGTGTGCAGGCACAGGCACCGGTGCGACCCATTAAACCGTTAACCCCGCCCTCCCCTACACCCAGTGTACAGATGGTTCCCGAAAACAGAGGACAGCAGAAACCCCGTCAGGACAGGGATAACAATGCAAAACAGCAGGTACAGGCACAGCAGTCCGCACCTCAGACCCAGGCACAGACACAGCAGCCTGCACCCCAGCAGTCCCGCCCGGCAGGAAATGCACAGCCTGCATCCAGACCTCAGAATGCCCGCCCTCAGGGAGGAAACAGCTATGGAGACAGACCTGCGCGTGATAACAGAGGACAGGACAACCGCGGGCAGGACGGCAGAGGCCGTGACAACCGGAATCAGGGACGTCCTCAGAACGGACAGTACCAGAACAGAGGAGGTATGGGAAATGGCAGACCTCAGGGAGACAGAACCGGCGGATTTAATAACCGCAATTCCGAAGGCGGTCAGGGCGATAAGCGTTTTGGCGGCGGCAATTCAGGTAATAACCGTGGCTTTGGCAATAATTCACGCGATCAGAGAGGAAATGGCGGACAGGGAGGTCAATTCAGAGATAACAGACAGAGCAAAGGATTTGCTCCTGAGACAGCCGGCAAGGACGTGGAAAAGAAGCGTGAGGAAGATAAGAGACGTTTCAGTCAGGAAAAAGATAAGCGCAACAAAAAAGATTTGATGTACGAAGAGGAAGAAACCTTAAAGAACAAACCCGGAAGATTTATTAAACCGGAGAAGAAAAAGGAAGAGACCGCAGAGGAAGTAATCAAGGTGATTACTCTGCCGGAAAGCATTACGATTAAAGATTTGGCAGATAAGATGAAACTGCAGCCGGCAGCTATTGTGAAGAAGCTGTTTTTGGAAGGCAAGATTGTAACCGTCAATCAGGAAATCTCCTATGAGGATGCAGAAAATATTGCCATGGAGTATGAAATCCTTTGTGAAAAGGAAGTTAAGGTTGACGTTATCGAGGAACTTCTGAAAGAGGAAGATGAGGACGAGAAGGACATGGTGGAAAGACCTCCCGTAATCTGTGTTATGGGTCATGTCGACCATGGTAAGACTTCCCTTTTGGATGCTATCCGTAAGACCAATGTCACCGATAAAGAGGCAGGCGGTATTACACAGCACATAGGTGCATATACTGTAAATGTCGGACAAAGAAAGATTACCTTCCTGGATACTCCCGGACATGAGGCGTTTACCGCCATGCGTATGCGTGGAGCAAATTCCACGGATATTGCCATTCTGGTAGTAGCTGCAGATGACGGTGTTATGCCCCAGACAGTGGAGGCAATCAACCATGCCAAGGCAGCCGGAATTGAAATCATTGTTGCGGTAAACAAAATAGATAAACCTTCCGCCAACATTGACCGCGTAAAGCAGGAACTGGCAGAATATGAACTGATTCCCGAAGACTGGGGAGGCAGCACGGTATTTGTTCCCGTATCTGCAAAGAGCGGGGAAGGTATTGAGCAGTTGCTGGAAATGATTTTGTTAACTGCAGACGTACTGGAACTCAAAGCCAACCCGAAGAGACGTGCAAGAGGACTTGTCATCGAGGCGGAGCTGGATAAGGGCCGCGGACCGGTTGCTACCATTCTGGTACAAAAGGGAACCCTTCATGTGGGTGACTTTGTATCCGCAGGAGCAAGCCATGGCAAAGTAAGAGCCATGATTGACGACAAGGGCAGAAGAGTGAGAGAGGCAGGACCTTCCACTCCTGTAGAAATCTTAGGTCTGTCCGATGTTCCCAGTGCAGGTGAGGTATTCCTTGCGCATGAGAACGACAAGACCGCAAAATCCTATGCAGATACCTATCTGGCACAGCATAAGGAGAAAATGCTTGAGGAGACCAAGGGCAGAATGTCCCTGGATGATTTGTTCTCCCAGATTCAGGAAGGCAATCTGAAAGAACTGGATTTGATTGTCAAAGCAGACGTTCAGGGTAGCGTTGAGGCTGTAAAACAGTCCCTTTTGAAGCTGTCCAACGAGGAAGTGGTTGTAAAATGTATTCACGGAGGCGTAGGTGCCATCAATGAGTCTGATGTAACCCTTGCAAGTGCTTCCAATGCCATTATTATCGGTTTCAATGTCAGACCGGATGCCACCGCAAAGGCAACCGCAGAGCGGGAAGGCGTTGACATTCGCCTGTACAGAGTCATTTATCAGGCAATCGAAGATATTGAAGCAGCTATGAAGGGTATGCTTGACCCCGTATACGAGGAAAAAGTAATCGGTCATGCAGAGGTACGTCAGATTTTCAAGGCATCAGCTATTGGAAATATTGCCGGTGCCTATGTGCTTGACGGTATGTTCCAGAGAGGCTGCAAGGTGCGTATCACCCGTGAGGGCAAACAGATTTACGAAGGTGCACTGGCTTCCCTTAAGAGATTTAAGGATGATGTCAAGGAAGTAAAAGCCGGCTACGAATGTGGTCTTGTATTTGAGGGCTTTGACCAGATGCAGGAACTGGATATTGTAGAAGCGTATATCATGGTAGAAGTGCCCAGATAGAGCATTTTAAAAGCTGTACTTTAAAAGTCAGACACCGGAATAGGAATAAAATATGAGAAAAAATAGTGTAAAAAATACCCGTGTAAACGGGGAAGTACAGAGAGTTTTGGCAGAGATAATCCGCGGAGAAATCAAAGACCCGCGGATTAGCCCGCTGACCAGTGTGGTAGCGGTGGAGGTGGCACCGGATTTAAAGAGCTGCAAGGCATGGATTAGCGTGCTGGGCGGCGACGAGGCAAGAGATGCCACTTTGAAGGGACTCAAAAGTGCGGAAGGATTTATTAAGATGAAACTTGCCAAAACCATCAATTTGCGCAATACACCGGATATTACGTTTGTGATGGATCAGTCCATCGAGTACGGCGTCAATATGTCACACAAGATTGATGAGGTTATGGCAGAGGAAAGTTTGAAAAGAGGACAGGAAACGGATGGAGATATTACAGGAGTGTAAAGGTGCAAAGCGAATCGGCATTAGCGGACATATCCGACCGGATGGTGACTGCGTGGGTTCCTGTTTGGCACTGTATCAATATTTGCACAAGTGTATGCCGGATGCGGAAGTAAAAGTATTTCTGGAAAAACCGGCGGATATTTTCCGGGAAATCAAAGGATTTGACCTGATTGACAGCGAGTTTGGCAGTCAGGCTTCTTTTGATGTGTATTTTGCGCTGGACTGCGGACAAGACCGTCTGGGCGGGGCAGAAGCCTATTTTAAGGGAGCTGCAAAGAAAATTAATATTGACCACCATGTCAGCAACAGCGGCTGTGGGGACGTGAATTACGTTATGCCGCAGGTAGGGTCTACCTGTGAACTGATTTATGATTTGATAGATTTGGACAAGTTGGATAAAGATATGGCGATGGCAATTTACATCGGAATGATTCACGATACCGGTGTTTTCCAATACTCCAATACCACACCGGCGACACTGGAGAAAGCGGCAAAGCTGATTTCCTACGGTTTTGATTTCCCCAGACTGATTGAGGAAACTTTTTATCAGAAAACCTATTTACAGTCTCAGATTATGGGAAGGGCACTCATGGAGAGCGTCCGTTTCATGGACGGGCAGTGCATTGTCAGTGTCATTGACCGAAAGACCATGGATTTTTATCAGGTGGACTCCAAGGACCTTGAGGGAATTGTAAACCAGCTTCGGAATATCAAGGGTGTGCACTGTGCCATTTTTATGTACGAGACAGCGCCTTTGGAATATAAAGTGAGTCTGCGTTCTGATGAAAAGGTGGATGTGGCAAAGGTGGCATCTCATTTTGGAGGCGGCGGACATGTGCGTGCTGCCGGCTGTTCCATGAAAGGCACGTCCCATGACTGTATCAATAATCTTTCCCTACATATTGAGGAGCAGTTATGTTAAACGGAATTATTGTCATCCGAAAGGAAGCAGGTTATACGTCCCACGATGTGGTGGCAAAAATGCGCGGAATCTGTAAGCAGAAAAAGATAGGGCACACGGGGACGCTTGATCCACAGGCAACCGGTGTGCTTCCGGTATGTCTCGGAAGCGGGACGAAACTTTGCGATATGCTCACGGATAAAGATAAGGAGTATGTGGCGGAGCTTCGGCTGGGCGTGGAGACAGACACACAGGATATGACCGGGAAGGTGCTTCGGGAGGCGGAAGTAACCGCCACGGAAGAACAGGTCAGGGAGGCGGTTTTGCAGTTTCAGGGCGATTATGACCAGGTGCCGCCCATGTATTCTGCCCTGAAGGTGGACGGAAAGAAATTGTACGAGCTGGCGAGAGCCGGCAAGGAAGTGGAGCGCAAGCCGCGAAGAGTGCAGATTTTGGGAATTGAAATTCTGGAAATGAAGCTGCCAGTGGTAAAAATGCGGGTTCATTGTTCCAAAGGTACTTATATCCGAACTCTTTGTGCAGACATCGGAAGCCGGTTAGGCTGCGGCGGGGCAATGCAGAGCCTTGTGCGTACCAAAGTGGGACAATTTACGTTGGAGAAAGCCGTAACCTTGCAGCAACTGGAGGCTATCCGGGATGAGGGAAAACTGGAATCTGTTCTGTATCCGGTGGACAGCGCATTTTCAGGCTGCCCGGCACTTACCGTCAGCGGGACTTTTGAGAAACTGGTGAATAACGGAAATCCGATTTTGCCGGAGCATACGGTGGAAAAGAAGGTATGTGCTGAGGGAGAATGGGTGAGGATTTACCGGGAGGATAAGAGCTTTGTGGGCGTGTATGCGTATGACGAGGGGAAAGAACGGTATCAGCCGGTTAAGATGTTTTTGTAGATGCAAGTTTTGAAAACGGTGGTTATAGGGGCGGAGACAAATATTTCCACTCAGTTACGCTATCGCTCCGTAAAAAACGCAGCGGTACGTTTTGCCGGCGTTTTAAGAACTTCGTTGGAAATATTCGCTCCGCATCAAAACGGAGCAATTTTCGAGATGCAAGTGTAACGTAGGGTTTGGATGGAAAATTGTGGACAAGTGGTTGCGGAGACAAATATTTCCACTCAGTTACGCTCTCGCTCCGTAAAAAACGCAGCGGCACATACAGATTTTCGTTCGCTGTCACTCCGAAAATCTTAATGCCGGCGTTTTTTAAGGAACTTCGTTGGAAATATTCGCTCCGCATCAAAAACGGTGCGATTTTCGGAAACGGAATGTAGGGTAGAGTAGAGTTCTGCGGAACTGCAAAGGAATTTACATTGTTAGAAATATTGGTTTACATTGAAAATTGATGCACATCAGGAAGGTGCAATTTCGGAAATGGAATGTAGTGTGGAGTTAGGATGGAAAGAGTGGTAATTTAGTTGGAGATTATAGTTGGCACGACACAATTTTATCTGGAAAAAGAGACTGCCGTAGCCATTGGCAAATTTGACGGGGTGCATATCGGGCACCGCAGGCTGTTGGAGGAGATTCTGGCGCAGAAAAAGAACGGACTGAAATCCTGCGTTTTTACGTTTGACCCGCCGCCCTCCGTGCTGTTTGGAGATTCGGACGGAAAAGAACTGACAACCAGAGAGGAAAAAAGAGAGATATTTGAGAGAATGGGAATCGATATTCTCATTGAATTTCCCCTCACGTTGGAAACGGCTGCCATGCCGCCGCAGAATTTTGCCCGTGAAATTCTGGCAAAACAGATGAACGCAAGATTCATTGCTGCCGGAACGGATTTGTCTTTCGGGGCAAAGGGCGCCGGAAATGCGGCGTTACTCCGCAAATTGGGACCGGAGCTTGGCTTTGAGGTGAAAACCATAGAAAAGGTCTGCATACAGGGTGAGGAAGTAAACTCCACCGCCATACGAAAATTGGTGACAGAGGGAAAAATGTCCCAGGCGGAAGAATATCTCGGAGCGCCCTATACGATTACGGGAACGGTGGTTCATGGCAATCAGATAGGGAGAACCCTGGGATTTCCCACGGTGAACCTGCTTCCTGAGAGCAATAAATTGCTGCCGCCCAATGGTGTTTATTATTCCGGGGTTCTTTTTCAGGGAAAGAAATACCGTGCCATCAGCAATGTGGGATACAAGCCGACGGTGACAAAAGAACATGTCATGGGTGTGGAGTCCTATCTGTATGATTTTGAGGATGACATATACGGAGAAGAGATAGAAGTCTATCTGTATGAATTTAAAAGACCGGAGCAGCAGTTCGCCGGATTGGAAAGTTTAAAGGAACAACTGCAAAGGGATATAAGAGAAGGAGCGGACTGGTAAAGGAATATCAGAACGCTTCTTTTCTTTTTGAAAAGAATGTGATAGAATGAATTTAATTATAAAAACGTTTTTATGAAAGGAGAGAAGGTATTTATGGGAAAAAACGTGAGAATGATTGAGACGCACATAAAGTCCGGCAGATTTCTTGCGGAAACACAGGGGTTATGTTTTCGTGAGGACAAACCCGGACCTGATGGGCAGGAGGACAGAATCATCAATGTCTATGACGAGGTGCAGTATCAGGAAATTCTGGGATTCGGCGGAGCTTTTACGGAGGCAACGGCGCTCAACTTAAGCCGTATCAGCGAAGAATTGCGGGAAAAGGTGATGGAACTTTATTTTGATGCGGAAAAGGGAATCGGCTATAACTTTTGCCGCTCCACCATCAACAGTTGCGATTTCTCGGAAGATTTTTATACCTATGATGACGTGGAAAATGATTTTGAATTGAAACACTTTACGATTGCCCATGACAGGCAGGCGATTATCCCGGCAATCCGGGAGGCAATGAAAATATCGGAAGAAATGCTTCTGTATTCCAGTCCGTGGAGTCCGCCCGCGTGGATGAAAACCAACGGAAAGATGTCCAAGGGTGGAAAGTTAAAGGAAGAGTGCCGTCAGGTCTGGGCGGATTATATTGCCAGGTTTTTGAAAGAGTATGAGAAAGAGGGCATCCCTGTCTGGGGAGTCACGGTGCAGAACGAGGCGAAGGCGGAGCAGGGCTGGGAGTCCTGCCATTATTCCGCAGGGGATGAGAGAGATTTCGTGACGGGGTATTTAAAACCGGCACTGGAAAGAAACGGAGTGGGAGACCGGAAAATCTTTTTCTGGGACCATAATAAGGAGAGACTGGTGGAGCGTGCGCAGGAAACGCTTTGCAGCAGACATGCCAGGGACTGTTTTGACGGAGCGGCGATTCACTGGTATTCCGGAGACCATTTTGGCGCACTGGAAGTTTTTCACAGACTTTATCCGGAAAAATATATCATTGCCTCGGAGCAGTGCACGGGAAAGGGAAAGACCCCGGAGCAGTCCGGTGAGAGATACGCCCACGACATTATCGGTGATTTAAATAACTGGGCAAATGCGTGGGTGGACTGGAACATGTTTTTGGACGAGGACGGCGGCCCGGACCATTGGAAGGATGAACAGAAGGCAAGCGGTTGGTCCGAAGAGAAGATATGGGTGGGAGAATCCCCCATTGTCTACGACAGAACACGACAGGAACTGGATATTCGTTCTTCCTATTATTACATGGGTCATTTCAGCAAATTTATCCGCCGGGGAGCAAAGAGAATCGGCTGCAGTTGTTTTGATGCGGAATTGGAAACCTGCGCTTTTCTGAATAAGGACGGTTCCATTGTATGTGTGGTTTTAAACCGCACCGACAAGGACAAAAAGCTCAGTCTGCGTTTTCAAAAGCAGCTGGCGGACACGGAACTTAAGGGGCATAGTATCGCCACATTTCTCTTTTGAGAAACAGTGTGCAGAGAGGCGGTAAAATATGAAGGTATTGGTATTGTGCGATGATGCGTGGCACCCGGCAGAGGTGATAAAGAGAGGATTACGGGACTTTGGGGACGGAGAGTTTCTATTTGATTTTGTATGTGACGCGAAGGACATTCTGACTCCTGAAATGATAAAAGAGTACCCGGTTATTATGAATTGCAAGGGAAATGCCCTGACATCGGGAAATCCGGCACCGTGGTTTGAGGAAGGGGTAACGGAGGTCAGAGTCCGGGAACTGGAACAGTATGTGATGGAGGGCGGCGGATTTTTGTCCGTCCATGCGGGAAATACTGCCCGCAAAGAGGAGAAAAACGGGTATGTGGAATTTGTGGGAAACAGTTTTGTGACCCACCCGCCAAGATGCGAGGTAGCCATAAAGGTGACGGCGGAACATCCGGTGACGCAGGGAGTGGAGGATTTTACCATCCGGGACGAGCACTATCAGCTTGCGGATATTGCAAAGGATGCGGAAATTTTGCTGCAATCCGTTTCCACCGCGGGGGGAACGCAGATAGCCGGGTATGTGCGGAAAATGGGAAACGGCAGAATCTGCGCACTTACCCCCGGTCACATTTTAGCGGTATGGCAGAATGAAATGTTTCGGAAGTTGCTCAAAAATGCTCTTTGGTGGTGTGCAGCCGAAGAGCCGAAAACATAAGGAGGGTGTATAAATGCAGACGGTATTTGTTACAGGGGCGGACAGAGGAATCGGTCTGGCACTCTGCAAATATTTTCTCGGAGGGGGATGGAAGGTTTTTGCCGGACAGTATATGACGCACTGGAAGGAGTTAGAAGCGTTAAAGTACCGTTACCCGGACAGACTGCACCTGATACCTTTGGATATTTCCAGTACGGAATCCATCAGCGAAGCGGCGCAGCTTGTAAAGAAAAAGACGGATACACTGGATATGCTGGTGAACTGTGCCGGTATTGCGGGATTCGAGGATACACCGGATCAAATCAGACACATTTTTCGGGTAAATACGTTGGGGACCATGTGTACGGTGGAATATTTTCTGCCGTTGATGGAGCGGGGAATGAGGCGGCTCTGTTTTGTATCATCCGAGGCGGGGAGCATTTCCGTTGCCCACCGCACGGGTGTTTACGGCTACGGCATGTCGAAATCCTCCCTGAATATGGCGGTTCGCATGATGTTTAACCAGTTGCAGCCAAAGGGTTATACTTTCCGCCTGTACCATCCCGGCTGGGTGCGCTCCTATATGCTGGGGGAGGAAAAGGCAACGGTTGGAAAGTATGAACCGGAGGAGGCGGCACAGGTGGCGTATGAATCCTTTGTGGAAGACAGGGAATGTGAGGACGTGCTCGTTATGACGGACATACAGCGGGAAATGTGGCCCTTTTAAATTCAGGGATGGAGGCAGATATGACAAAAAAGTATGTGGTTCTGTTTTCGGAAGCGGTAAGCAAAACTGCGGAAAGCACGGCACGGGCACTGGCGCAGTCGGCAAATCATGTCGTCTATGTGCTGCACCGTGACGGAGAAAAGCAGATAGCGGATTCTTTTGTCCGGACATTGGAAATAAAAGAGCGCAGGCAGGAGATGCTAAAGGAAGCAATGCAGTGTATCAGGAGAGAACAGGGAAAAATTGATATGCTTGTATTGTCGGCGGGAAGGCATTGTGTCTGTGACGGCAAAATTACGGAGCGGCATGATTATGAAAAGCTGATGGACGTACTGGATGAAAACGTAATCGGAACGCTGGAGGTGGTAAAGTCTGCCACAGACCTGCTTCGTGGGGGCGAAGGAAAACGGATTGCACTTCTCACGGAGAGGGATTCCGGTATCAATCTGACACGCAGGGAAAGTGATTATGGGTATTTTATGTCGCTGGCGGCTCTGAATATGATGGAAAAGGTATTGTTCAATACGTTCCGCCCGGAAGGATTTACATTCCGGTGCTATGCCGCAGACGGTATCGGGGGCATGTCCCCGGAAAGTTATCTGTTAAGCAATCTGTGCGACGACCCGGAGGATGCCTACATTCATTCGGATGAAAACCGGATTGTGATGCGGAACCGGAAATTGTGTGAACTTCCGTGGTAGCCGCAACAGGGGGAATTTGAAAAATTTTATAGAATTTGAACAAAAACGGTCTTGTATCTTTTATTTTTTTCCCGTACAATAAATCTGTATGTCCACAGATTGAATGAAGGCAAAGGAAAGAATTATGAATATCAGCATTATCTTGACAATGGCAGGAGGTCTCGGACTGTTCCTGTTTGGTATGCAGTTGATGAGTCAGTCCATCGAGAAGGTTGCGGGAGCAAAGCTCCGTCACATTCTTGAAATTTTTACAACCAACCGCTTTATGGGTATGATTGTCGGTATTGTATTTACCGGAATTATTCAGTCATCCTCCGCATGTACTGCGATGGTGGTAAGTTTCGTAAATGCGGGACTTATGAATCTTTCACAGGCGGCAGGCGTGATTTTCGGTGCCAATATCGGTACAACCATTACCTCACAGCTGGTTTCCTTTAATTTATCGGAAGTTGCACCGGTCATTCTGCTCACGGGTGTGCTTGTGGCGATGTTCAGCGGAAAGCAGAATATCAAGCAGATAGCCGAGATTATTATCGGATTCGGTATTTTGTTCCTCGGACTCCAGACAATGTCCGGCGCCATGGCGGGAATGCGTGATGAGCCGAGAATCGTAAATATGCTTGCCTCTCTGACCAATCCGTTTTTGGCTACTTTGATGGGAATGGTTCTGACTTCTGTTATTCAGAGTTCTTCCGTTACGGTCAGCATTGTGCTTTTGATGGCAAATCAGGGATTGCTGGGACTTCCCATTTGCCTCTATATTATTCTGGGATGCAATATCGGTGCCTGCACGACGGCGCTTTTAGCCTCCCTTTCCGGAAAAAAGGATGCAAAGCGTGCGGCACTCATCCATTTCTGGTTCAATGTGATCGGTACGGTCATTATCTATATTGTTTTGATGCTTGGCATGGATACGGTGATTCGTCTGATTCAGTCCATTTCTGCGGATAACGGACGTTTCGTGGCGAATGCCCACACCATTATCAAGATTTTCCAGGTAATTGTACTGTTCCCGTTTTCCGGTCTGATTGTGAAACTGTCCTGCCTGTGCGTTCCGGGTGAGGATAAGAAAATCAGCTATCGTGAGAGCTATCAGTTAAAATATATCGGTGAAAAAGTGGTATTCAATCCGGCTACGGCAGTGGTTGAGGTGGTAAAGGAGCTGGAGCGTATGGCGGCGCTTGCCAATGAAAACTTAAACCGCGCCATGAATGCCCTGATTACATTGGATGAGGACGATATAACGGAAGTGTACGAGGTGGAGAAAAATATAAACTTCTTGAACCATGCTATCACGGACTATCTGGTAAAAATCAACCAGAGTACCCTTCCTATCGAAGATTTGAAGAGTATCGGCGCTCTTTTCCATGTGGTGAATGATATTGAGAGAATCGGCGACCATGCGGAAAATGTGGCGGATGCGGCAAAACAGCGCAAAGAAGAGGGAATTTCCATCAGCAAGGAAGCACAGCGGGAACTGGGCGAAATGCTGGATATGGTAAATACCATTATTCAGTATGCCATTGAAATGTTCGTGGACAGTGACGAAAGCCATATGAAGGAAATCGAAACACTGGAGGACCGTGTGGATTCCAAGGAAAAGGAGTTGCAGCGTAAGCATGTGGAGCGTCTGACCAGAGGAGAATGCACACCGGAGGCAGGTATGATTTTCTCCGACATTGTTTCCGGGCTGGAGAGAGTGGCAGACCATGCCACCAACATTGCCTTTGCCATTACCTCGGAAGAAGAGGAATAGGCGGAAGAGCATTTTGGGGAACTGTGCGGAAAATTTTTACGCGGAAAATCAGGTTTCGGAAAAGGTTGACATCAGGCGGAAAGGTCTGTATAATTTGATTCATGTAACAAAATTGTAATAAAGTTGTAATGAATCGAAGGTGACTTACATGACAATACAGAACAAGACTAAGAATATTAAAAATAAAAGCAAAAAGAATAGATTAACAGCTGCTGTCTGTGCGGGACTAATTGTCTGCATGGCAATGGAGCCCATGCAGGTGTCCGCAGCCGAAAACGGCACTGTTTTACAGTCCGCAGGAGTCTGCACCGTATTGGAGACAAGCCTTACGGTGGAAGAGTATATCGAGAAAGCGGAACAGGCGAAGGGCGCCATGTGGGGCTACACCAATATCGGAATTGCGAATGTGGGAAGCGGCAATCTGAATGTCCGCGCCGTGCCTTCCACGGACGGCAAAATGGTGGGAAAGCTGCCCAACAATGCAGCATGTGAGGTCTTGGATTCCGACGGTGAGTGGGCACATATCCAGTCCGGCGAGGTGGAGGGATATGTCAGTGAGGAATTTCTTCTGACCGGTCCGGATGCCAAGCTGAAGGCAAATACCCTTGTGCGTACGGTTGCCGTGGCAAATACAGATGGCGTAAATGTCAGAAGCGAAGCCAATACCGACAGTTCTGTTCTTACCCAGGTTATTAAAGGGGAAGAACTGGAATATGTAGAGACGCTGGACGGATGGATTAAAGTGACGATTGATGATGAGGATGCCTATGTTGCCTCCGAGTATGTGGAGGTCAAGGATATTCTGGACACCGCAATCACTATGACGGAGCTTCTCTATGGAGAGGGTGTTTCCGATGTGAGAGTGGATTTGGTAGAGTATGCAAAACAGTTTGTCGGAAATCCCTATGTATGGGGAGGAACCAGTCTGACAAAGGGTGCCGACTGCTCCGGCTTTGTACTCAGCGTATTTAAAAAGTATGGAATGACACTCAGCCATTCCTCCAGAGCGCAGGCAAATGAAGGAACCAAAATCAGTGCTTCGGAGTTGAAACCCGGCGATTTGATTTTCTACGGGAGCAGTGTAAAGAGCATTAACCATGTGGCAATTTATATCGGAGGCGGACAGGTAGTTCATGCAAGCAGTCCTTCCACCGGTATCCGAATCAGCAAATACAATTACCGTACCCCGGTGAAATATGTAAGAATTATTCAGGACTGACAAAAGTGAGGCAGGATAATGGGACTGTTCCTGTGATTTGACAGGACAGTTTACTGAGAGAAATTTCGGCGGAATGTTTTAAGGCAATGCGCCAATGCCGGAACGATGCGGAAATAAAGTTTTGTTCGATGCCGAAATGAATAAAGTTTATGGTTTACAACAGAGCGGTAGTATGGTATACTAACCGAGTATGATTTGACCGATGCTCAGATTTGGGACACTCCGACCCGGTCTTAGTATCCGGTAACATGAAAATAAGGAGGATATGACAATGATTTCCAAAGAGAAGAAAACAGCAATCATGAACGAGTATGCAAGAACACCCGGTGATACCGGTTCACCTGAGGTACAGGTAGCAGTCCTGACCGCAAGAATTCAGGAGCTCACCGAGCATCTGAAAGAGAACCCCAAGGATCATCATTCCCGTCGTGGTATGCTTAAGATGGTAGGACAGAGACGTGGTCTGCTTGACTATCTGAAGAAGAAAGATATCGAGAGATACCGTGCTCTGATTGAGAAACTTGGCTTAAGAAAATAATGCTAAATGGGAGCGGAGCACATCCGATTTATTTCGGTGCTCCGCTCTTTGCGTAAATGAGGTAACAATCGGGACAGAAGGAATCCCCGAGACCGCTGAAAAGGGTATGAGCGCATGGCTTTTTCAGTAGTTTCGGTATCCTCTGTTCCAATCTAAAATAAAAGTACCGCAAAAAGCGGTAGAATGGAGGAAATTATGTACCAGTCTTACAAAATGGATTTGGCAGGCCGTCCTCTGGTTGTTGATGTCAACCGTGTGGGCAAACAGGCTAACGGATGTGCTTTCATGCACTATGGTGATACCACCGTATTGTGTACCGCAACCGCATCCGAGAAACCCAGAGATGGAATTGACTTTTTCCCTCTGAGTGTAGAATATGAGGAGAAGCTGTATGCTGTGGGCAAGATTCCCGGCGGCTTCAACAAGAGAGAGGGAAAGGCAAGTGAGAATGCTATTCTGACAAGCCGCGTTATCGACAGACCGATGCGTCCCCTGTTCCCCAAGGATTACAGAAATGACGTAACTTTGAACAATATGGTAATGAGTGTTGACCCTGAATGCCGTCCCGAGCTGGTGGCAATGATTGGTGCAGCTATCGCTACCTGTATTTCCGATATTCCTTTCGATGGTCCCTGCGCAATGACTCAGGTGGGAATGATTGACGGAGAGCTCATTATCAACCCTACCCAGGAGCAGTGGAAAAAGGGTGATTTGAATCTGACCGTTGCTTCTACCAAAGAGAAAGTAATCATGATTGAAGCCGGAGCCAATGAAATTCCGGAAGCAACCATGATTGAGGCAATTTATAAGGCACATGAAGTAAATCAGACTCTGATTGCTTTCATTGACAAAATCGTTGCTGAGGTAGGTAAGAAAAAGCATGAGTATACAAGCTGTGCAGTACCTGCTGAAATGTTTGACGAGATGAAGAAGCTGGTAACTCCCGAAGAGATGGAGGAAGCAGTATTTACCGATGATAAGCAGACCCGTGAGGAGAATATCCGTGTGATTACGGACAAGCTGGCAGAGGCTTTTGCCGAGAACGAAGAGTGGCTTGCTATCCTTGGAGAAGCTGTATATCAGTATGAGAAAAAGACTGTCCGCAAGATGATTCTGAAAGACCACAAGCGTCCCGACGGACGTGAAATCACCCAGATTCGTCCTCTGGCAGCCGAGGTGGATATTATTCCCCGCGTTCACGGTTCCGCAATGTTTACCCGTGGACAAACCCAGATTTGTAACGTATGTACACTGGCTCCTTTGTCCGAGCAGCAGAAGCTGGATGGACTGGATGAGAACGAAGTGAGCAAGAGATATATGCACCACTACAATTTCCCTTCCTATTCCGTAGGTGAGACAAAGCCTTCCCGCGGACCCGGAAGACGTGAGATTGGACACGGCGCATTGGCAGAGAGAGCATTGGTTCCCGTACTTCCCAGTGAAGAGGAGTTCCCGTATGCAATCCGTACCGTATCCGAGACTTTCGAGTCCAACGGTTCCACATCCATGGCTTCTACCTGTGCCTCCTGTATGTCCCTGATGGCAGCAGGTGTGCCTATTAAGAAGATGGTTGCAGGTATCTCCTGCGGACTGGTTACCGGTGAGACCGATGATGATTTCGTACTGCTTACCGATATTCAGGGTCTGGAAGATTTCTTCGGAGATATGGACTTTAAGGTAACCGGTACGACAGAGGGTATTACCGCAATTCAGATGGATATTAAGATTCATGGTCTGACCAGACCTATCGTAGAAGGTGCGATTGCAAGATGCCGTGATGCAAGACTGTTTATCATGGATAACTGCATGAAGAAAGCCATTGCTGCACCCAGACCGGAGGTTGGTCCTTATGCACCCAAGATTATCTCCATTCAGATTGACCCTGAGAAGATTGGTGATGTTGTGGGACAGCGCGGCAAGACAATCAATGAGATTATTGCCCGCACCGGCGTGAAGATTGATATTACCGATGACGGTAAGGTTTCCGTATGCGGCACCGATAAGGAAATGATGGACAAGGCAGTTGAGATGGTGAAGATTATCACCACTGAATTCCAGGAAGGTCAGATTTTCAAGGGTAAAGTAGTCAGCATTAAAGAGTTTGGTGCGTTTATCGAGTTCGCTCCCGGCAAAGAGGGTATGGTTCATATTTCAAAGATTGCCAAGGAGAGAATTAACCGCGTAGAGGACGTCCTCACATTAGGTGATATGGTTACTGTCGTTTGTCTGGGTAAGGACAAGATGGGCAGAATCAGCTTCTCCATGAAGGATGTTGCACAGCAGTAATAAGAATTTGACGAATCGCTATTTTTAAAATAAAAGTGGAGTCATCCGGCAGGATGGCTCCTTTTTAGTGACGTATAGGGAATGCGGTTTCAGAGTATTTCAAATCAGGGAACCGGCGGATACTGTATCATATCCAGCACGGATGTTTTTAAGAAGAAGCAATAGGCTTCATACATTTCCTCGGCGCTTACCTCGGTAGAATCGCTCAGCCACAGCTTTACCATTTCAATGAGTATCATGGCGTTGAAATGTGCCAGCATTTCCGGAGTGATGAGGGAAGAGGGAAGCTGCCGCATGGGGTGTTTTTTTAAAATAAACAGGAAAGTATCTTCTAACCGGTGGTCGAAAAATTCTTCAAAGCTGTTCTGACCGGTTACGGCAAGCATGGTTTTATAATATTTACGGTTTTTCTCAAAGCAGATAAACATGAGCTTGATTGCTTCCGTATCCATATCATTGTCCAACATTACCTGAATATTGTTCTGTATGTCTTTCTCGTAGAGAAATTCAATGACCTCGTATTTGTCCTGAAAATAATTGTAAAAAGTAGGACGAATCACTCCTGCTTTGTCAGTTATCATTTTAATGGATATTTTCTGGAACGGCATGGAAAGAGCAAGTTCCCGAAAACTTTCCGCCAACAATTCTTTTGTTTTCATAGAACCTCCATATCTACTGTTTAAAGTGATTTTACCATATGAAATTGAAAAAGCAAATCTTTTCGGACTTTGATACAACATTTTTGCGGAAATGTATGTTTTTTTATACACAACCTGCCCGGTTGTATAAAAGCGAAAACGTCGGGACACCACTGTATCTTACCGAAAATGGGAAGAAAGGGTATGCTACTAATGTCGGCGGAATTTTTGCGGACACTTACAATACTTTTAGGGAGCGGAAGATTGAAAAATAAAATTTTTCAATCACGAGATTTGTGTCTGCGCGCACTTGACACAAACTCGCTATGCGCAAAGAACGTGCGCAGAAATGTGGTAAAAAATGAAGTGGTATGAAATTTTGGCGGTATCAATCGGATTGTCGTTGGATGTGTTTGCTTATGCACTCTATAAAGGAGCTATGATTTCCAAAATGAACTGGCCCAGAATTGCCAAGATGGTGGCAGTATTTACTGTGTGGCAGTGTGGAGCCATGGTGCTTGGAAGCCTGATTTCGGAACTCCCCTTTGTGGAAGCACAGTATGTAAGGGCGGAAAAGGCATATGATATATTATCGGCGCTTCTCTTTTTCGGTGTGGGAGTTGTAATGATTGTAAAATCGCTGAGACACCGTGAAATTATTGAACGCAGGCAGGATAGCTATGAACTGGGACAGCTTTGCGCATGGGCGGCGCTTACCAGCATTGACAGTTTTCTTACGGGAGTGAGCATGGGATTTTTGAATACGGAACTGACGATTTTGATTCTACAGCTTGCTGTCACCGGCATTGTGATGGTGGTGACAGGAATCTTTATAGGATACCGTATCGGATGTAATATGCGTTATGGGGCGTTGAAACTGGGAGGAGCCATTTTGCTGGCGGCAGGGGTGGATGTGTTGTTTCGCTATTACGGAGGCATGTAATACAGAAAATGTAGTTATTTTACGATGAAAACAGAGGAAATCCATGCAGGGCAGCCGATTTTTCGGCTGTCTTTTTTCTTTGCAGTGTATCGTTCACTTTTTCTTCACAAATGTTTATATTAATTTAATTGTACTTTATCGATAAATGGTTGATAATAGCATATAGATTTTATGGAAAGGGAAACGGACGCAGAGTTATGAAGAAACTGTTGAAATATTTTAAGAAGGAAGACTGGATTTATGTTTTACTAAGTGTGCTGCTGGTAGCCGGTCAGGTGGGACTGGACTTGAAACTGCCGGATTATATGACCGAAATTACGGCACTGGTACAGATTCCGGGAAGCCGGATGAGTGACATTTTTCTGGCAGGAGGAAAGATGATGCTGTGCGCACTGGGCAGTCTGGTTCTTTCTGTTATGGTGGGATATTTTGCGGCAAGACTGGCAGCAACCATGGCGAAGAGGCTGCGGCTTGCAGTGTTTAAAAAGGTGGAGGAGTTTTCCATGGAGGAAATCAACGGATTTTCCACCGCAAGTCTGATTACCCGTTCCACCAACGATATTACACAGGTACAGATGCTGGTGGCAATGGGATTGCAGATGATGATTAAGGCACCCATTATGGCGGTGTGGGCAATCACCAAAATAGCAACAAAAAGCTGGCAGTGGACGGCGTCTACGGCGGTGGCAGTGGTGCTTTTGCTGATTCTGATTTCCATCATTGTATCCCTCGCCATGCCCAAGTTCAAGAAGGCACAGTTTTTAACGGATAATCTGAACCGCGTTACCAGAGAAAATCTGACCGGTATCCGTGTGGTGCGGGCATATAACGCAGAAAAATATCAGGAGCAAAAGTTTGAGAATGCAAATGAGGAACTGACGGCGAACAATCTGTATGCCAACCGTGCCATGGCGGTGATGATGCCGGGCATGAATATCGTGTTAAATGGTCTGACACTGGCAATTTACTGGATAGGCGCTTATCTGATTAACAATGCCGGGATGATGGAGAGAATTGATTTATTTTCCAATATGGTTGTCTTTATCTCCTATGCGATGCAGGTGGTTATGGCATTTATGCTGTTAGCCATGATTTTTGTCATGCTGCCGAGAGCAAGTGTATCGGCAGTTCGTATTAACGAGGTGCTGGAGACAAAACCCCATATTTTGGAAGGAAAAGAGACAAAAGGCGTACCCGGAAAGGAAGGGGAAGTGGAATTCAGGCAGGTGAGTTTCAGATACCCGGACGCTGCGGATTACGTGCTTGAAAATATCAGCTTTACGGCAAAGAAAGGGGAAACCGTTGCTTTTATCGGCTCTACCGGAAGCGGTAAATCCACTCTGGTGAATCTGATTCCGCGATTTTTTGACGCTACCGAGGGAGAGGTGCTGGTAGACGGCGTGAACGTAAAGGACTATACCTCGGAGGCGCTTCACAATAAATTGGGATATGTGCCGCAGAAGGCGGTCATGTTTGCCGGCACGGTGGAGAGTAATGTCGCATACGGCGACAACGGAAAAGAAGAAGGAGCGGACAGTGCATTTGTGAAAAAGGCTGTGGATATTGCCCAAAGCAGTGAATTTGTGGAAAAAATGCACGGAACCTATCAGGGCAGCGTGGCACAGAACGGAGCCAATCTTTCCGGCGGACAGAAACAGCGTCTCGCCATTGCCAGGGCTGTTTACCGGAGACCGGAAATCTATATTTTTGACGACTCTTTTTCCGCACTGGATTATAAGACGGATAAAGTATTGCGTGAGGAGTTGAGAAAGGAAACCGCGGATACCACCACCCTGATTGTGGCGCAGCGAATCGGAACGATTAAAAATGCGGATAAGATTATTGTGTTAGACGACGGTAAAGTGGCAGGAATGGGAACACACAGACAGCTGTTGGAAAACTGCGAGGTTTACAGACAGATAGCTCTGTCACAGTTATCGAAGGAGGAATTGGAGAATGAGTGATGAGATGAGAAACCGCGGTCCCATGAGAGGGCATGGTCCCATGGGTGGACGCGGTGTAGGTGAAAAGTCAAAAGATTTTGTCGGGACATGGAAAAAACTGATTCTCTACTGCAAAAAGTACCTTCCGGTGGTTGTTGTGGCACTTGTTCTGGCAATGGCAGGTTCTGTCTGCTCCCTGATAGGGCCGGATAAATTGAAGGATTTAACCAATATTATCACCGAAGGACTGATGACGGAGATTGATATGCCGGGAGTGAAGAAAATTGCTCTGTGGCTGATTGGATTGTATGGAGTAAGCGCTGTTTTTTCCTATATCCAGTCCTTTATCATGGCAACGGTAAACCAGCGTGTCACCAAAAATCTGCGCCGTGACATTTCGGTAAAAATTAACAAAGTACCGCTTTCTTATTTTAACAAAAACAGTTTTGGCGATGTGCTCAGCCGCGTTACCAATGATGTGGATACCATCGGACAAAGCCTGAACCAGAGCATCGTCACGCTTGTGACGGCGATTACGATGTTTGCCGGTTCCCTTTTTATGATGTTTTACACAAACTGGATTATGGCGGTAACGGCGGTGGTGTCCACCATTTTCGGGTTCGGAATTATGATGTTTATTATGGGAAAATCCCAGAAACATTTCATTGCCCAGCAGAGAGAACTGGGACGGATTAACGGACATATCGAGGAAATTTATACCGGACACAACGTGGTAAAGGCTTATAATGGAGAAAAGGCAGCGCTGAAAACATTTGTGGAAATCAATGATAAGCTGTACGAGAGTGCATGGAAGAGCCAGTTTTTATCCGGAATGATGATGCCGCTTATGAGTTTTATCGGCAATTTCGGCTATGTGGCTGTCTGTGTGGTAGGTGCGGCGCTGGCGATGAACGGCAACATTACCTTTGGCGTCATTGTGGCGTTTATGATGTATATCCGTCAGTTTACCAATCCCTTGGCACAGATTGCGCAGGCGATGACAAGTCTGCAGTCCACAGCGGCGGCAGGAGAGAGAGTTTTTGAGTTCCTGGAAGAGGAGGAACTGTCCGATGAAAGTTCCAAAACAAAGCGTCTGGATGCGGCAAAGGGTGATGTGGAATTTGAACATGTGAAATTCGGATATATGGAAGATAAGGTTGTTATCCATGATTTTTCCGCAAAAGCGAAAGCAGGGCAGAAGATAGCCATTGTGGGACCTACGGGAGCCGGAAAGACAACGATGGTAAATCTGTTGATGCGCTTTTATGAATTGAACGAAGGAGATATTCTGATTGACGGAGTATCTACGAAGGACATTACCAGAGAAAATGTGCATGATTTGTTCTGTATGGTGTTGCAGGACACGTGGCTCTTTGAGGGAACCATCCGGGAAAATATCGTGTACTGCAAGGAAGGTGTCAGCGATGAGGATGTGGTAAAGGCGTGCAAGGCGGTGGGCATTGACCATTTTATCCGCACGCTGCCGAAAGGCTATGATACCGTACTGAACGATAAGGCAAATCTTTCCGCCGGACAGAAACAGTTGATTACCATCGCCAGAGCCATGATTGAAAACGCGCCTCTGCTGATTTTAGATGAGGCGACAAGCTCGGTGGATACCAGAACGGAAATTCAGATTCAGAAAGCAATGGATAAGCTGACCGAAGGAAGGACCTCTTTTGTGATTGCACACAGATTGTCCACCATTAAGAATGCTGATTTGATTCTTGTGATGAAAGACGGAGATATTATCGAAAGCGGCAATCATGAGGAATTATTGGCTAAGGGCGGATTTTACGCCGATTTGTATAACAGCCAGTTTGAACAATAGAGGAAAGAAGGAGTGGTTAAAATGAGAGAAAAAATACAGCGCTTTATGATAGGACGATACGGAAATGACCGTTTTAACCAGTTTTTGATGATACTGGCAGTTGTATTTCTGGTTCTTTCCTTTCTCAGAGTACCTTTTGCGTACCTGATTGCGGTGGCATTGATGTGCTATGCGTATTTTCGGATGTTTTCCCGCAACCTTACAAAGCGTGCAGTGGAAAATCAGAAATACTGGAAGTACGAGATGAAAGTCAGAAATTTTTTCGGAAAGAAAAAGAAGGAGTTTGCGCAGAGGAAGCAGTACCGTATTTTTAAATGCCCCAACTGCAAACAAAAGCTGCGGGTGCCGAGAGGAAGAGGTAAAATTGCAATCCGGTGCAGAAAATGCGGAACGGAGTTTATCCGCAAAAGTTAAACGGGAAAGGGAGTGTGTTGACGGTGTTTGGATATATCATTGTGAATAAAGAAGAGATGAAATTCAAAGAATTTGATGTCTATCACTCCTATTACTGCGGATTGTGCCGTAAATTAAAGGAGCGTTACGGAGGACTGGGTGAATTATCCTTAAGCTATGACATGACGTTTCTGCTGCTTTTGCTGACAAGCCTTTATGAGCCGGAAACGCACCTCTCAAGCTGCAAGTGCATTGCACATCCGCTTGAGAAGCATGAGACACGTATCAATGTGTTTACCGATTACATTGCGGATATGAATGTCCTGCTTACCTGCCTCAAATGTCAGGATGACTGGGAGGATGATAAGAAGCTGTCACGACTGGTATATGGCAGGCTTTTGGAAGGAAAAAGCCGTAAAAACAAGGATTTGTACCGGGATAAGATACGCAATATTTCCATGCTGATGAAAGAAATTTCTGACGGGGAAAAGGCGGATAATCAGGATATTGACGCTATGTCCGGGCTGTTCGGAAATGTGATGTCGCAGATTGTGGCGTGCCGTGAGGATGAGTGGAGTGAAATTCTGGGGAGCTTTGGATTTTACCTTGGAAAATTCATTTATCTGATGGATGCTTACGAGGATGTGGAGGAAGATATACGGAAGGGAAGATACAATCCGTTAAAGCGAAGGTATGAGACGCCGGACTTTGAGGGAGAATGTAAAACCATTCTCATGATGATGATGACGGAGTGCTGTAAAGTGTTTGAACAGCTTCCCATTATCGAAAATGTTGAAATTTTGCGTAATATTTTGTATTCTGGTGTTTGGTGCAGATACGAAACGGTACATGCACTGAGGCTGAATCGGGAAGAGAAGAAGGGCAGTAACCATGATATATGACCCGTACGGTGTCCTCGGAGTTGACAGAAATGCAACGGATGAGGAAGTGAAAAAAGCATATAAGGCTTTGAGCAGAAAATACCACCCGGATGCCAATATTAATAATCCGAAGAAGGCATATGCGGAGGAAAAATTCAAGGAGATTCAGTCCGCATACCAGCAGATTATGAAAGAGCGCACGGAAGGGTATTCCGGCGGTTACGGTTTCGGACAGGGCAGTTATGGAACGGGTGGTTTCGGACAAAGCGGCTATGGACAGGGCAGTTATGGGACGGGTGGCTTCGGACAGGGCAGTTATGGAACGGGTGGCTTCGGACAGGGTAGCTATGGAAACGGTGGTTTCGGAACGGGCGGCTTCGGAGGATTCGGATATGGCCCATTTGGAAATTTCGGGGATTTCGGACAGAGTTCCAACACCGGATATGAGGAGGACCCAAGACTGCGGGCGGCAGGCAACTATATCCGTAACGGCTATTACAAAGAGGCGCGCAATGCGTTGGATGGTGTGGAGGAAGCCGTCAGAAATGCAAGATGGTATTACTACAGCGCCATTGCACATTCCGCACTGGGAAACAACGTGGCGGCACTGGAGCATGCGAGAAGGGCGGCGGCATTAGAACCCGGAAACATTACTTATCAGGGACTGGTACAACGTTTGGAGAGCGGCGGGGGCTGGTATGAGAGCAGACAGGCATCCTACGGGTATCCCGGAGTGGGAAGCAAAAGACTGTGCGTAAGCTGCCTGAATTTGTTCCTTTTGAATTTAATCTGCAACCTTTGCTGCGGAGGCGGCGGATTCTGTCTGGGCGGACGCGGCGGCTATTATTAACGACAGGTTATGGCTGGCAGAGAAATTTTCAGTGCCTGCATGCACTTGACACAAACTCGTTATGCGCAAAAAACGTGCGCAGAAATGTGGGAGAAAATGAAGACGAAATCAAGGTATCAGAGAGCAAGAAGATTTTTAATTTTTTGGACACTATTTATCGGTATCGGAGCAGTGGCGGGGGCAGCCGGAATGCTGGCAGACCCTACCGGAAAAGCCATGGGTATGGACGCCATGCTGCCGTATTTTCAGGTACTTCCTTTTTCGGAGGTACTGTTTCAGAATTTTATCTTTTCCGGCATTTCCCTTCTCATCGTGAACGGACTGACCAATCTGACAGCAGCGGGGTTATTGCTTGCAAAAAAGAAATCCGGCGTTGTACTCGGAGGCATTTTCGGCGTAACGCTGATGCTGTGGATTTGTATTCAGTTCTATATGTTTCCTTTGAATTTCATGTCCACCATTTACTTTATTTTCGGGGCATGTCAGGCGGCAGCCGGGTATGCGGCATGGGTATTTGAAAAGCAGGAATCTTTTCAGGTAAACATTGCCGATTACCCCAATATCGGAAATAATCCCAAACGGCTGGTCGTGTTCCTTTCCCGCATGGGTTATGTGAAAAAACAGGCGTATGAGGAGGCGGACAAAACCGGTGCGGCACTCTATGAAATTCGGTCCACGGAGCGGACAGAAGGAACATTGGGATTCTGGTGGTGCGGCCGCTTTGCCATGCACCGTTGGGACATGCCCATTGAGCCAATCAGTGTGGATTTGTCGAAATACGAACAGGTGACAATCTGTTCCCCCATCTGGGTATTTGCCCTCGCTGCGCCGGTTCGCAGTTTCTGCCGACAGGCAGCCGGAAAAATTCAGAAAGTTGATTACATACTGGTTCACCATACAGGCGGCATCTATGAGAATGCAGCGAAAGAAATGGATACGCTCCTTGGAATCACACATACTTCCCTGCGCAGTGTGCAGTGTAAAATGGGAAAATATAAAGAGATAAAGGAACGATAGAGGATGTGTGCCGGTCCTTTTCAGAAATGATTGTTCGGCATGAACTGCAGTATATTAAGACCGGGGATTTGTGGTATAAGCTGCTGATGGTAGCGGTATGTGATATTTACTGGTTTAATCCTGTTTTCCGGTTAATGAAAAAGATGGCTTTTCAAGATGTGGAATATGTCTGCGATGAGAGGGTCACTGCAAAGATGAATCCGGCGCAGAAGGCGGAGTACGGAAATGCCATACTGGAAACAATGGCGGGAAGAAAGGAGAGGGGTATGTCTTTTACAACAAAATTTGCAGCAAACAAAAAGCAGGTGAAAAACCGACTGGAGAATATTTTTTCCGGTCACAACCGCAAAGCGGGAATTACCATGTTCACAACATGGTTGCTTATACTGGTATTAGGAACTGCCTGCGTATCCGTGCAGCCTAAGGAGAACAATGCCACTGATGCGGACGTGCAGAATACACAGGAAGATAAAACGGAGCAGGAATTGCCCGATGATACCGGCAACGGCAGTGAAGAGGACAGTGCGGGACAGGATGTTTCCGAACAGGGCATTTCCGGACAGCAAAGTTTTACGGTGGATGCCTATATTTTACCGGAGGAAGAGGTATTAAAGGAATTTGAGGCAAACTATCCGCAGTATGCAGTGGAGGCAGTGGAAGATTTTGACTATGCTTCTGTGGCGGACGGAACGGGAGAGATGCCTGTTATGTGGGAAGCCAACAGCAATCAGGTACTGGCACTGGGACATACGGGAATGGTTGCAGACCTCACAGAGGTGCTGGAGCAGAGAGGGTGGCTTAGCCAAATGAATGACTCCGTAAGACAGTATTTGGCGGATGAGGAGGGGCATATATATGGAATCCCGAATTCTGTCTACGCTTTTGGAGTGGTGTGCAATATCGAGTTGTTTGAACAGGCGGGACTGGTGGATGAGTCCGGTATGCCCATACTTCCCGGTACATGGGAGGAAGCGGCGCAGACTGCCGGAATGATCAAAGAAAAGACGGGACAGGCAGGATTGTGCTTAATGACCGCAGATATGGCAGGAGCATGGCAGTTTGTAAATACTGCATGGAATTTTGGCGCGACGGATTTATGCGTGGCAAATCCGGACGGTACCTATACGGCACATTTGGATTCCGAGGGAGCAATAGGTGCCATGGAATTTGTGAAGTCTTTGAAGTGGAAATATGATGCACTGACAGATTTTCCCCAAAAGGAAAATTACATGACCGGATATGAGCATATCGGTAACGGTACGGCGGGTATGTATATCGGCGCAAGCGATGCTTTGTACATGCCGGGGATGTCCGGGCTAAAACCGGATAAAATCGCCTTTATTGCCATGCCGGCGGGACCGGGAGGAGAGCAGTATACCATGCTGGACGGAGGAATCATTGTCTTTTCCGCAGAGGCAACCCCGGAGGAAATAGACGCGGGATTGACTATGATAGAAATGATGGGATTGAGCCCTGAGCTGAATGATGCGTGCAAGAAGCGTATCGATGCAAGAATCGAGGATGCTCTCAATAACAATGCCCCTGCCATTGCGGAAATCCCGATTTGGAAAAACAGTGAACGAAATAAATACGAGAGCGAAGTGCTGGAGCAGAAAAGCAATGCAGACATGAAGTTATACCAGAGCTTTTATGATGCGGTGAATGAGCCGGGAAGTTTGAGGGTCTGTGATATGCCATGGCTGTCGGCAATGTACGGCGAGCTGACAACCGTATTACAGGCAGTGGTGTCTGATGAAAATGCGGATGTTGCGGAATTAATGAGACGGGCAAACAACAATTACCAGAGCGTGTTAGATAGCGAAAAATAAAGAATTTTAAGAGCTGAAACGGCGCTACCATGCGGGTTTGTAAAAAAATGTAGAAAAAATTTCAACAATTTAGAAAAAAAGGGTTGCATTTTTCCGAAAGGCACGTTATAATACTACTTGTGTTTCGGGGTGTGGCTCAGCTTGGTTAGAGCGCCGTCTTAGGGAGGCGGAGGTCGCGAGTTCGAATCCCGCCACTCCGATGAATGAAGAAGTGCTAATTCTTGATATGGTCAGGATTTAGTGCTTCTTTTTTGTGTTTAGCAGAGGATGCTTTTATTCGCACATTTACTATTTCTATGTGTTGTGATATTATAACAGCATGGAGGTGCTACATATGTTTTGTTTACAATGCGGAAAAGATATTGGTAATATCAATCAGAATAGAATCTGTCCTTATTGCGGTAAAGAACAATATGAGATGCCACAGAAGATAGATTATGTGCCACAGAAGATAGATTATATGCCACCTAAAAAAAAGATACTATATGATTATTCTGAGGAAGAATTGCTTGCTTTAGGATTATATCCGCAGGATGAAAATTATAAGATGAGTTTAATATCAATGATATTGGGGAAAAGGTAGTTTTTGTAGCAGGTAACTGAATGAGAATCACAGCATATCAGGAGTAATGGGAAGCATTTCAAAGAGTCTTGGAAAAAAAGACAAGGGGGATATGCCTGCGCGTTGCATTTCATGTTGCATAGTTGGCTGGAATGGTAGAATATAGATTTTTTTTCAGAATAGGGTATAATAATTCAGAGAGCGCATAAATGCTAAAAACCCAGCATTTATGCTGGGTCTAGGAAAATCAGCATTGTTATTGTGTGCAACAAAAAATGGAAGCAAGGGGGCTCGAACCCCTGACCTTTCGCGTGTGAGGCGAACGCTCATCCCGGCTGAGCTATGCTTCCATGTCTGTAATTATAGCACTATCACGATAAAATGCAAGACGGAAGAATAAGAAGCTGCCGGAAATTTGGAGAGGACAATATGGATAAAAAACAAAAGGTCTGCCCTGTTTCAAAACAGTGCGGAGGATGCAAATGGATAGACAAATCCTATGAGGAGCAGTTGAGTGAAAAAGCAAAATATTTAAAGAAACTATTGGCTCCATACTGCAAGCCAGAGCCTGTTATCGGGATGGAAAATCCCCTGCACTACCGCAATAAGGTGCACGCAGTGTTTGGGGAGGACAGAAAGCACAATCCGATTTCCGGTATTTATGAGGAAAAAAGCCACAGAATCGTTCCCATTGACAGCTGCCTTATCGAAAATGAGAAGGCGGATGCCATCATTGTTTCTATCAGAGGACTGTTAAAATCTTTTAAAATCCGACCGTTTAACGAGGATACCGGATATGGTCTTTTGCGTCATGTACTGGTGCGCACCGGTCATGTAACCGGGCAGATTATGGTTGTGCTTGTGCTGGCGTCCCCGGTGATGCCCTCCAAAAATAATTTTGTAAAAGCATTGCTGAAACTGCATCCGGAAATTACAACCATTGTCGTAAACGTGAATAACCGCAGCACCAGCATGGTGTTGGGTGACAAGGAGCAGGTGATTTACGGAAAAGGTTATATCGAGGATGTGCTGTGCGGAAAGAAATTCCGTATTTCCCCCAAATCTTTTTATCAGGTCAATGTGGTGCAGACGGAAAAACTGTATCAAAAAGCATTGGAATACGCCGGACTAAAGGGAAACGAAACGGTAGTGGACGCATACTGCGGAACGGGTACTATCGGCATGATCGCCAGCGACAAAGCCAAAAAGGTCATTGGTGTGGAATTAAACGGTGACGCTGTCCGCGATGCCAGACTGAATGCCAAGGAAAACGGTATTAAAAACATTCAGTTTTATCAGAACGATGCAGGAAAGTTTTTGGTGGAAATGGCAGACCAGCAGGCAAAAGTGGACGTGCTCTTAATGGACCCGCCCCGCTCTGGCAGTGATGAAGCATTCCTTTCTTCCGTAGCCAGAATCAAGCCACAGAAGATAGTGTATATTTCCTGCAATCCCGAAACACTGGTGAGGGATTTGAAATACCTTGTGCGGCAAGGGTATGAGGTTAAAAGAGGAGTGGGCGTGGACATGTTCCCTTGGACGGGACATGTGGAAACTGTGTGCCTTTTGGGCAAACGAAAACCAGATGCCACGGTAAAACTTAGCGTGGATATGGATGATTACTACCGTATTATAAATGGTAAAGATGAGGAATGATGTTTTCGCTATAGTGACTCGTTCACGTTGATAATGTATCTGATTTTGGAGGAAAATTAATTTATGGACAAAGAAAAAGCAGATATGATTATTTATACGACAGAGGATGGTCTGACGAAAGTTGAAACTACTTTTGATGGTGAT
>CAKRYI010000020.1 GCA_934426825.1 uncultured Acetatifactor sp.
TGTATCTGCTCTTTTGTATCTGCTCTTTTGTATCTGCTTTTCTGTACCTACACTTTTGCATCTACTCTTCCGCATCTGCATTTTACATCTCCACTCCCGCAGACACACTTCACTCTACCAGTATATACTATCTTGCCCACACTTGCAAAGTCTAATTCCACTCTCCCTCCACTTTCCCTATCGCCCTTATCCTCCCCCTTTCATATTTCAGGGGTGGAGCCATTGTGGCACAAATATTCCCGCGAAGTTCCGTAAAAAACGTTCGGCACAACGTACCGCTACGTTTTTTACGGAGCGAGAGCGTAACTGAGCGGGAATATTTGTCTTTCCACTATACTCCTCCCCTCCCCTAAATATGATTACTCATCTCCTTCTTCAACTGCCTCATAATCTTCTTCTCCAGCCTTGAAATATAAGACTGCGAAATCCCCAGATACCCCGCCACCTCCTTCTGCGTCATTTCCTCCCCGTCCTTCGTTCCGAGTCCGAACCGCAGCTTGATAATAGTTCTCTCCCTCTCGGAAAGTTTTTCCACCGCTCCCATCAGAAGCGTTCTCTCCACTTCATTTTCCATATCACGATAAATGACATCCTCGTCCGTTCCGAGAATGTCCGACAAGAGCAGTTCATTTCCGTCCCAGTCCACATTTAACGGTTCATCTATGGACACCTCCAGCCTCGTCTTATTATTTCGCCGAAGATACATTAATATTTCATTTTCAATACAGCGGGACGCATACGTCGCCAGCTTGATATTTTTGGAGGGGTTAAACGTATTGATGGACTTAATGAGCCCGATGGTGCCGATGGAAATCAAGTCCTCCACCCCCACCCCCGTATTGTCAAATTTTTTTGCTATGTACACCACCAGTCTGAGGTTATGCTCAATCAGAATCGCCTTCGCCTCATCCTCATACTCGGTTCCAAGGTCGCTGATAACCTGGTTTTCCTTCTCTATCTCCAACGGAGGCGGCAGCACTTCCGCCCCTCCGATATAATGAATCTCCCCTTTTTTGCGAAGAAAATTCTTCTCCCTCCGAATGATTTTAAACTGCATCTTTCCCGGAACTGCCACCTTTAATATCATAAAAACCTCATCCTTTCCCTTTTTTTCTAAGCAACCGTCAGGAAACTCCCTTCCCGCTTCTCCCCTCCAGCAGCTCCGGATTCAGAATCATTTTCACCGGAACACTGCCCTCTTCGTTTTCCTCCGAAAGATACTCGTCGCACACCGCGATATAGGTATCTTTGCACACTTTCTCCACTCCTCCCAAATCAATCCTAAGCTCCGGCAGCCGATACCCTTTCAGGATTCCTCTTTTCCTGCCGACGCTGTGATAGGGAATGGCTCTGTAAAATTTCGGTTCCACCTCCCACAGCCCTTTAAGAATATCCGCATCCACCACGGACACCGGTTTTCCGCTGATAGGTTCTGTCAGACTGTTTCCCGTGTCCAACAGCGCAGTCACGGTCATACGGCTTTTGCCGTTCATCATAACCGCCTTGCACAGAGAACTTGTGGAATGAAATCTGCGGTAAAGCCGTTCCATTCCCGCACAGAACAGCAAACCGCCTCCCATAACGCCCCAGATTCCCACGGTGTACCTCCGCAGTACCGGAAACAGTTTTAAGAAAAGCGTCAGAATCCCGCCGAGTGCCACCGCCCCCATAAGCAGTCTTTCCAGCACCTGAAAAAAGGCACGAAAGCTGCGAATCTGAAATGCCGTGACAATCATCAGAACATTTCCGATAAAAAGTCCCGAAAGCATTTTAAACCACAGAGCACCGTTTAAGAAAAAGGGCACAAAATATGACGCCGCTCCCAATGCTGCTCCCAAAACCAGACGCCACCGCGTGGCAGTGCGGTACAGGCTGCGGTTTACCAAAACCAGCAGTAAGAGGTTCATCATAAAATTGATTAGAAACAGGCTGTCGCCATACAGTTCATAATACATCTCATCACCCTTTTCACAATCATTATAAAGGGACAGGGACGGGGAATTTGTCAAAAGCAGTATGAGGGACAGACTTTTTTGGTGAGAAAATTCGACATAAAAAAGCATACCCCGGACAAACCGGAATATGCTTTCCATTTGCTTACTGATTCCATTTGTAAATTTGAGCACAAAAAATTATTTGCGCTGTAAGAAATCAGGAATCTTTAAAGATTTCTCTTCCACGGAGCTTCTGATGTCCGTAGGCTTCTTAATTCCCGTAATCGGTTTTACAGCAGGCTGCGTTGCAGCACCCTGTGCAGTTCCACCCATAGGCTGAAGATTCAGTCCTTTCAGGGAATTGGGTGTCATGTGGGAGGTAGGCTGTCTGTATGCAGCGCCTGCGCCCAGTCTGTTCTGGATAGCATTGTTAGCTGCATCCTCCAATCCGGTTGCGATGACCGTGATGGTGCAGGAATCGGATTTGGACGCATCATACATTGCACCAAAAATAATATTGACATCATCACCGGCAAGCTCCTGAACATAGCTTGCTGCGTCGGATGCGTCTGCTAATGTAATATCTCCGGAAACATTGATAATCACATGGGTTGCTCCGGAAATGGTGGTCTCTAACAAAGGGCTCTCCACTGCCATCTTGACAGCTTCTAAAGCCTTATCATCGCCCTTGCCTTCACCGATACCGATATGTGCGATACCCTTGTCCTTCATGACAGTCTGAACATCTGCGAAGTCCAAATTGATAACTGCGGGAACATTAATCAAATCCGTAATTCCCTGCACCGCCTGCTGCAGTACCTCATCTGCCTTCTTAAGTGCCTCCGGCATCGTAGTTCTTCTGTCTACAATCTCCAATAACTTGTCATTGGGAATGACAATAAGCGTGTCCACATTTTCTTTAATACGTTCAATACCGCCGAGAGCGTTTACCATACGTGCTTTTGCTTCAAAACGGAAAGGCTTTGTCACAACACCTACCGTCAGGATTCCCATGTCCTTTGCCAACTTGGCAACAACGGGCGCTGCACCGGTACCGGTACCGCCTCCCATACCGCAGGTAACGAACACCATGTCCGCTCCCTTGAGCGCGGATGCGATTTCCTCAGAACTCTCCTCCGCCGCCTTCTCGCCTACTTCCGGCTTTGCTCCGGCGCCAAGTCCTTTGGTCAGCTTCTCGCCAATCTGAAGCAGTTTCGGTGCCTTGCAAAGCTGCAAAGCCTGTTTATCGGTGTTCACACCAATGAAATCCACTCCGTCAATTTTTTCATCAATCATTCTATTTACAGCATTATTACCTGCTCCGCCCACACCGACTACTATGATTTTGGCAGCAGATTCAGCATCGTTTGTCTTAATCTCCAGCAAGGGTTATTCCTCCTTTTATTCACTCCGTTTTGACTCCATATAGTCTATCATATAATTAATTCACAAATTAATCAACACATTTTTTAATTATTTTTATCGGGCTTAAAGGTAAATTTTCCATTGCCTTCGTCATATTTTTCCATCTGTAAAGCGCCGCTCTTTCCCTCTAATTCCTTCAGAAAATTCGGAAGCAGCATAATCTTGTCCTCAAGCCCGCTCTGGTCTGTTCCGAGAGCCACCCTTACGTCCCCGAAATAGACCGTGATATCCCCTGAAGTATGAAAATAAATCTTATCCGCCGTCAGTTCATACTTATTTAAAAGTTTTGTCAGGTTAAGAATCGTTCCAAATACCTCCGGGTTCTCTATGGGAAGCAGCTCTCCCAAAACCATATGGTCGAAGGAAAGTCCCGTAATCTGGGGCACACCCGCCGTCCGGACATCGGAACACTCCACCACATATCCGTCCTTGTCAAAGTACATATAGGTGTCTAAATACTTAACATACCCAGCCAACGCTTTTTCGTATACCGTGATTTTCACCGTGTCCGGCGCTAAAATACTGACATCCATAACATCCACGAACGGAATATTCTCCACACCCTTATTCTTGTATTTCATGGAAAGATACAGCGAATTGTTTCCAAGGGGACCGTCCATTACAAAGGATTTGATTTCCTCCTCCGTGTAATGGACATTCCCTTCCACATAGACCGTCTTTACGGTATAAGTGTGAATCACGTAGTATGCCGCCCCCAAAAGAGCCGCAATAATTACCGCCGCCAACAGTATTTTGATTCCTACCCTCTTTTTGTTTCTATACACTTGCCACTCTCGCTCCTAACTCTCTTAAGTCCTTGCAAATATTTTCGTATCCCCTGTAAATATAAGAACATCCGGTGAGGACGCTCTCACCCTCTGCGGAAAGCGCCGCCAAAAGCAGAGCCGCCCCGCCCCTTAATTCCTTCGCCTCCAGACAGGTTCCGTAAAGTTTTTCCACGCCGCGCACCTTCACGCTCCCGGCATTCATTATCTGAATATCCGCGCCCATCTGCCGCAGGGGTTCCACCACCCGAAAGCGGTTTTCAAAAATCTTTTCTTCTATCACGCATACACCTCTTCCCTTTGTCATTGCCGCCAATGCCATGGATTGCAAATCCGTGGGAAATCCCGGATAAGGTGCCGTGCGGATAAGGGGAACCGACTTGGGTCTCTCCTTCGCCTGCACATAAATTCCTTTCGGTGTCACATCGCACTGCGCACCCATCTGCTCCGCGACATGAATCACCGCTTCCATCTGGGAAAAGGGCGCTCTTTCCAAAAAGACACAGCCTCCCGTGATAGCCGCCGCGAACAGATAGGTCCCGGCGACAATACGGTCCTCCGGCACACGGTAAGAAGTTCCGTACAACTCCCTGCCTCCCCGTATCGTCAAAGTTCCCGTTCCGATGCCCTCTATGCAGGCACCACAGGCAGCAAGATACCGACACAGTGCCTCCACCTCCGGCTCCCTCGCCGCCCTGGAAAGAACGGTACAGCCCTCCGCCATCACGGCAGCCATCACGATATTTTCCGTCGCACCCACACTGGGAAACGGCAGCATAATTTCCGCTCCGTGGAGATTGTCCGCTTTGGCGTACAGCATTCCCTGTTCTTCCCAAAAATCCACACCCATTTCCCGAAGTGCACGGATATGCAAATCAATGGGACGTTTTCCAATCATACATCCGCCGGGATACTCCATCCGGACTTCCCCGCACCTTCCAATCAGTGCTCCCAGAAGACAGAGCGAGGAGCGCATCCCCTTCACCGCCTCCGAGGGAAGTTCTCCCCTGCAGATGTCAGTGCTGTTCACACGGATTCCCTGCTCCTCCCAGCATACCTGCAGCCCAAGACTTCTCAAAAGACTTACCATATGATGTACATCTGCTATCCTTGGACAATTATAAATACAGGAAGTCTCTTTGGTAAGAAGCGTTGCCGCCAGAATTGGCAGTGCTGCGTTCTTTGAACCCTGAATGCGAACCTTGCCCTTCAAGGCAACGCCGCCCTGAACGTGAATAAAGTCCATGCGACACCATCCGTACCGATTGTTATGAATTATTTTATGCGCATGGCTTTTCTATAGTTCCTTAAGCTGGATATTCTTCGCAACGCTCAGCACAAGACCGATTTCAATCAGCAAAAACATGACGGAGGAACCGCCGTAGCTGATAAACGGCAAAGAAATACCGGTATTCGGAACCGAATTGGTTACAACGGCAATGTTGAGAATTGCCTGTATGGCAATATGTCCGATAACTCCCACCACCAGCATAGCGCCGAACAAATCCGGCGCATTGTTTGCAATAATCATCATTCGCCAGATTAACATGATAAACATCAGAATAATGGCAATGGCTCCAAACAGTCCCAGCTCCTCACAGATAATGGAAAATATCATATCGTTCTGCGCTTCCGGAAGGAAGTTTAACTTCTGCATACTTTGTCCCAGACCCTTGCCCCAGATGCCGCCGCTTCCGATGGCATACAGACCCTGCATGGTCTGGAAACCGACGCCTTGGGAATCACTCTCCGGATTGAGCCACACCTGAATACGGTTCAGACGGAATCCGTCCAAACTGTCGGCATTTGCCACCAGAAATACCAAAAGTGCCGCTCCCGCCACACCGATTAATCCCATAATGACAAATTTTTTGTAATCCGGGCTTGCCACAAAAACCATCAGTACCGCAATGCCAAGTACGATAATGGCAGAGCTTAAGTTGTTGGTAGCAACCTTAATCAAAAGTACAATGGGTGCGGGAACCGCCATCATCAGAATAAATCCCTTCATGGTGCGAATTCCTTTTCCCATCTTGCACACCAAAACGGCAAGACACAGTATCATGCACAGCTTCGCCACCTCTGCCGGCTGCACCTGCAAACCGATTCCCGGAATGCGAATCCATCTTCTCGCACCGTGGGATTCAATACCGAGCGGCGTCAGCACCAAAAGAATCAGCACCGCCGACACAATATATCCGAGTCCCGCGAATTTCGCCCAGAAATGATACGGGATATTCGCCACCACAATCATTGCCACCATTCCGATGACAATCGCCAGTGCCTGTTTTTTCAGATAATATGCGGCATCCCCCATCTCCTCAAACGCCTCATAAGAGCTTGCGGAATAAATCATAATCAAGCCAAACCCCAAAAGAAACAACACAATGAACAGCAGACTGTAATCAAAAAAATATTCCGACTGTTCCTTCTTTTTTCTGCGTTTTCCAACTGCCCTTGTCGCCATAAACTCTCCCTTAATCACGTGATAGGAATTCCCATTCCCCTTGTTTTTCTTATTTCAGTCCGTTTACATACTCCTTAAAGAGTTTTCCGCGAACCTCATAATTGGGGAACATTCCCCAGCTTGCGCATGCAGGAGACAATAAAACCGCATCCCCGCTCTCTGCCAGCTCGGTGCAGAGTTTCAGGCACTCGTCAAAGCTGTCCGCAAACCGGATATTGGTAAATCCGTGCTTTTTCGCACATTCCGCTATCTTTTCTCTGGTCTGTCCAATCAAAACCAGCCACTTCACCTTGCCGTCAAAGCTGTCAATCCACTCGTCATACACGCTCTGCTTGTCGTAGCCTCCGCCGATTAATATCGTAGGCTTACTCATGGCTTTGATACCCTGAATGGCGGCATCCGGGTTGGTTCCCTTGGAATCATTATAATAGTCCACACCGCCCTTGTTTGCCACAAACTCAATGCGGTGCTCCACTGCATGGAACTGGCGGATAACAGATAAAATCGTCTCCATGGGAACTTCCATTCCCTCCGCAATGGCGATTGCCGCCATCACATTTTCCACATTACAAAGTCCCACCAGATTCATGTCCTTATGAATGTCCATCAATTCGGTCTCATTCCCCGCAATGCTGTGGATAATCTTATCTCCCCGCAAAAAATAACCGTCCGCAAGCTCTCTGTGAGAGGAAAACAGCACAGGACGCGCCGGACACCTTTTTGCAAAATCTGCTGTATATTCATTGTCTGCGTTCAAAACACAGATGTCCTCTTTGGTCTGGTTGGAAGCAATTGCCTCCTTAGCGGCAACATATGCCTCCATGGTATGATGTCTGTTTAAATGGTCGGGCGTCACATTTAAGATTGCTGACACCTTCGGGCGGAAGGTGTGAATCGTCTCTAACTGGAAAGAACTGATTTCCCCCACCGTCACCGTATCTTTCGTTGTTTTCAAAGCCTCTAAGGTATAGGGATTTCCGATATTTCCCACAACGAACACCTTATCCGCACCTAAATGCGCCTTCATAATCTCTCCCATCAGCGTGGTTGTGGTTGTCTTGCCGTTGGTGCCGGTGATAGCCGCCACACGGCCCTTTTCAGCCAAATATCCCAATTCTATCTCACCGAGTATGTTCACTCCCCTGTCACGCATTCTGTTTACCAGCGGAATATCCGTAGGCACTCCGGGGCTTAACACCGCCGCTTGTACTGCATTTTCCACTTCTGCGGGCAGGTCTTTTGCATAGCACACCGCCTGACTGTTCTTCGGCAGTTTTGCCTGCAAATCCGAAACCGTCAGCTTTTCATTGCTGTCGTATAAAATAACCTCCGCTCCAAAATGCTCCAAGAGGCTGACCGCCCCGATTCCGCTGATTCCGGAACCTATCACCAAACATTTCTGTCCTTTAAACATTTTCTCCTCCTAATAAAAGCCCATCAGAGCCACCAGACACATAATGGCGGTTATAATGGTAAATACTGCGACAATTCTGGTCTCCGACCAGCCGCCCAGTTCAAAATGATGATGCAGCGGAGCCATACGAAACAGCCTTTTGCCGCCGCTTACTTTAAAATACCCCACCTGTAGGATGACGCTTGCTACCTCAATCAGATACACCATTCCCACAATGGCAATATACAGCGGCATCTGCAGCAGATATCCGCATGCCGCCACAAAACCGCCCAGCGCCAGAGAACCGGTATCTCCCATAAAGACCTCCGCCGGATGCACATTGAACAACAAAAACCCCATCAATGCTCCCACCACGGCACAGCTTACCGGAGCAATCCCGCTCTCCATGCCGATAGCCACCACCGCAAAAAATACTGCCACCATGGCTGTCACGCTTCCCGCAAGTCCGTCTAAACCGTCGGTAAAATTCGTACCGTTCACGGTTCCCAAAACCACAAAGAAAAGCACCGGAATATTATATGCTCCAAAGTTTATGTACTGCCCCCGGGAAAAGGGAACCCTCATTGCAAAGCTGACGTTTGTATAATGAATCAGATAGTAGGCAAATACTCCCGTCACCGCCACCTGCAAAAGCAATTTCTGCCATGCCCTCAGCCCCATGGAACGCCTGCAGACCACTTTGATATAGTCATCCAGAAATCCCACCAGTCCGAATCCCAGTGTCAGAAACAACACCGGCGCAGTCTCCGGGTATTTTCCCAGATACGGCAGGGAAGCCGCCGACACCCCAAACAGAATCAGGATTCCTCCCATGGTGGGCGTTCCCGACTTTTTTAAATGGCTCTGCGGGCCGTCCTCCCGCACGGTCTGACCGCACTTCATTCTTCGCAACATAGGAATGACGATCGGCCCTGACACTGCGCAGATGGCAAATGCGAGAATGACCGCCACAAGATTGGCGTTATTCATAAACTGTTCCAACATCCTTTCATTGATTATACTCCTTTATTCCCAAATACGGAAGAATATTTTCAAAAAGCTGTCGGATAACCGGAGCCGCAATCTGTCCGCCATAGTAAACTCCCTGCGGATTGTGAATAATTGCTATGGCAATGACCTGTGGGTCATCCACCGGCGCAAACCCGATAAACGAGGATATATACCTTCCGCTTCCTCTGGGCAGAGTCTGACTGGTGGCAGTCTTGCCTCCCACCCGAAAGCCCTCCACCTTTCCGTTTTTGCCGGAGCCCTCGGATACAACCATCTCAAGGATTTCCCGCATGGTGGCGCTGGTCTCAGCCGAAACAATTCCCTCTTTCACCGGATAGGAAAAATTTTCCACTACCTCCCCTGCTTCATTCACCGCTTTTACGCCAAAATGGGGCGTCACCCGGTTTCCGCCGTTGATAATGGAGGACGCCGTTGTCACAAGCTGGATTGCCGTAATCTGAAACGACTGCCCGAAGGAAACCGTGGCAAGCTCCACATTTCCCATATCTTCCTTCCGGTGCATGATGGTTCCCGCCTCCCCCGGCAAATCCACGCCGGTTTTGGTCTTTAGTCCAAACTGCTCAAAATATTTGTAGTAATTATCCACTCCAAGTCTCAGCCCCACCGTGATAAACACCGGGTTGCAGGAATTCATGGTTCCGTGGACAAAGTCCTCACCCCCGTGTCCTCCCACCTTATGGCACCTTATTTTCCGGTCATCCACAATAATAAAACCGGGACAGCTGAAGGTACTGGACGGCGTCACCACTCCCTCCTCCAGTCCTGCTGCCGCGGTAATAATCTTAAAAGTGGAACCCGGCTCATAGGTATCGTTGATACAACTGTTTCGCCATGTTTTGTTCAGAATGTCCTGCTTCTCCTCCGCGCTCAGCGTATCCGGCGTCCCCTCCGGCAGCTCGTAGGGATTGTTCAAATCGAACTCCGGCACATTGACCATCGCCAGAATCTCCCCGTTCTGCGGATTCATGACCAGAATGGAGACACTGTCCGCCTGTTTGGTCGCCATCGCCTGCGCGGCAAGCTGCGTCGCATAGGTCTGGATATTTCTGTCCATGCTGATATACAAATCATTGCCGGCAACCGGTTCCTTCCGCCTCTCCCCTGCTTTCTCCACTTCAATGCCTTTTGCGTCCGTCACCGTAAGAATCTTTCCCGGCTCACCCTCTAAATAATCCTCGTAAACCACTTCCAGTCCGATAATTCCCTGATTGTCCCCACCGGTAAAGCCAAGTACCTTGCTGGCGAGGTCGCCGTAAGGATAATACCGCTTGTAATCCTCATCCACCTTCACTCCCGGCATATCGTACTCCCGAATCCGGTCTCCCACCGCCTTATCCACATTGCTCTTGATTCGCTCCATGGAGGAATATTTCTGCACCCGCTTCATCACATATTCCTCGGACAGCCCAAGTTCCCGGCAGAGCATGGCAGTGACTTCCTCCTCGTTCTCTATCTGGTTATGGATAACCGATATGGTACATACCGTCTTGTTATCGGCAAGCACGGTTCCGTTCCTGTCTAAAATACGGCCTCTTGCCGCCTTGATACTCCTTTCTCTCTCATGTAAATCCGTGGCAAGCCGGGAATAATGCTCCGACCTCCACACCATCAGGTACACCAGCCTTGCGAACAGTGCCACAAAAACAAGCGTACAGGCAATGGCGACCACAAAGACTTTTTTTCTGTGATATATCTGGTTGTTATTGCTAAACATGGATACCCCGTAAAAAGCTCATAAAAAAGGTATTACTATACTGTATTCCCTGTCCTTCCAGGTTATTCCCTATGTCCGCAGTTTCTGTTTGAGCTTTGCTCCCGCCTTCATAACGGGAATCCTGACCGGACGCAGGAAAAGCCAGATACGGGCGGCGGCACAGTATATGGGATTTCGAGTGTCTAGCATCTTCCCCCGCCGCACAAACGCCACCAGTATTCCTTTTATTTGTTCTGCATAAACCGGGCCTTCTATCTCCTTCTGGTGATCCCCCACCATATAAAAAGCATTTCCTTTTCTGCGATAAATTCTGTGCAGCACCAGAATACCGGATTTTCTCCGGTACAGCACCACATCCCCCCTGTGCAGTTTTCCGGTGTCCGCCGCCGTAATGACCGCCTCATCCCGCCCCGGAACAAACATAGGGTACATGCTGTAACCCTGCGGAAAAATCCGGATGGTTTTTCCCTCCTTAAGCAGCTTTTCTATATCGTATTTTTCACTCTCTCCGGCTGTTTTCATAACGCTTCTCTCCTTTGCAAACATTGTAGCATTTCCCGTGCAAAAATGCTATAATGAACCATTATAGAAAGAGACAGGAGCATTTATTTTGAAAGTAAATCATGAATTTGTAAAAACCGACATATGCGGCACCCCCTATCTGCTTCCCTACGGACAGAGGATTGCGGACCACGCGTCCCCCCTTCTGTTAAACGGGACAGGGAGCCTGCTGTATGATTCTTTAAGGGAAAATGAGGATGCAGACAGAGAAACCCTTCTTTCGTCCCTGCAAAAAGCATATGACATAGAGGAAGAGGATATGGCAGAGGTGGCAAAAGATGTATCCGGCTATCTGGAACACCTGACCCGTGCAGGCGTTTTGAACTGTGAGGAGGAATACCCTGTACTTGCCTCCCCCGAACCCTATTACTATCAGATAGGAAATCTTACCTTTTCCCTGCAGGCACCGTCCGGATTTGCGGAGAAATACTTTTCGGCTTTTGCCTGCCCGAAAGAAACCTCAGACAGACAAAAAAAACCTGACCAGCGGATTGTCCTTTTCCCCGGACGTCCTCTAAAACGCCACACCGGAACGATTGTTGTCCGCAGCGAGGAACTGCTTATCTGCGAAACTTCCGATACCTGGTTTTTTCTCTTTCTGAATGACTGGCCTTTTTACGAAATGCGGATGCGAAAGGACGGCAGCGAGGTGACTCTATACTGCCACTGCGATTTTCAGGAAAAAAACGAGGAAGCGGCTTTTCATGCGCTCCGCTTTGCTTTCCTTGTGCTGGCTGCCAATCATAATCTCTACGTGCTTCACTCCGCTTCCGTTTTATACAAAGACAGAGCATGGCTGTTTACCGGTCCCTCCGGCACCGGCAAATCCACCCATACCAATCTGTGGACGGAAGCATACGGCACTCCCGTTCTGAACGGAGATTTGAACCTGCTTGGCATGGAAAACAATACTCCCATGGTATACGGACTCCCATGGTGCGGCACCTCCGGCATTTTCACCGCCAAAAAGTACCCCTTGGGCGGAATTATCCTGTTAAAGCAGGCACCGGTGAACCATGTGCTGTTTCCTGCCGCCGATAAAAAGATTCTTGCGGTAATGCAGCGTTTTATATCTCCTTCGTGGAGTGAAAGTCAAATGTTGCAAAACCTGAACTTTGCCGTGGAACTCTCCGAAAAAGTTCCCATATGTAAACTTTTGTGCAACCCTACTTTGGAGGCTGCCTCCACCATGAAAGAAGCCATTGACCAATTCTGTGCAGAGGACAACATTAAAAAATGCGAAATGGGAAATTAAAACACTATATTGAGCAAATGAAAAAAGGCGCGCTGCGCGATATATGGCATGAAACCCTTTGGATATACGGCTATGCGAAAAATTACCGCAAAGCCATGTTTCTCTATACGCTGTTAGGGCTGACCGGCACCGCCGTGTCCCTGATTTCCAGCCTGATTTCCCGCGATATGGTGGATATTATCACCGGACACCAGACCGGACTTTTGTTAAAAACCTTCTGCCTGTACATCGGTTTTACCATAGGAAATATTCTGCTCGGCCAGATTTCCTCCTACTTTTCCAACAAAATCAGTATTGGAGTGGACAATTCCATTAAGGCGGATATTTTTGACAAAATGCTCTGCACGGACTTGGAAGCCATTCAGAATTATCACACGGGAGATTTGCTCACAAGGTGGAGCACGGATGCCTCCACCATTTCCAGCGGCATTTTGAACTGGATTCCCAACCTGATTATCTACACCGTGCGTTTTATCAGCACCTTTGCGCTGGTATTTTACCATGATCCGGTATTTGCCCTTTTGGCGCTGCTCGGCATGCCCGTCAGTATGCTGATGTCCAGACATTTATTAAAACGGATGCGCAATAACAATAAAAAGAGCGCTGCCATGAATGCTAAAATGTCCGGCTTTAATCAGGAGGCATTTTCCAATATACAGACCATCAAGGCATTTGACCTTATCCATTTGTATACCGAAAAATTACGCAGTTTACAGTCCGAATACCTTTCCATGCGGCTGTCCTTCCAGAAACTTTCCATGGTGACTTCCATCATCATGTCTTTAGTGGGACTTGTTGTGTCCTACAGCTGCTACGGTTTCGGTATTTACAGAGTGTGGAGCGGCGCCATTTCCTACGGCACCATGACCATGTTCCTCACCTTATCCGGCTCCCTGACAAACACCTTAAACCAGTTGATTGCCTTAGTACCCACAGCGGTATCCATGGCAACCTCAGCGGGACGTTTAATGGATATTTTGGAAATGCCGAGGGAGGATTTTTCCGCCTCGGGGAAGGCAAAAGCCTTTGCAGCGGATAACCGCAAAGACGGTATCAGCGTTGTGCTGCACGACATTTCCTACTCCTACCCCAACGGCACATGGGTGTTCAGAGATGCGGATTTCGAGGCGCATCCCCATGAAATCATTGCACTGGTAGGACCTTCCGGAGAGGGTAAGACCACCATGCTCCGACTGATTCTTTCCCTCCTTCGCCCCACCCACGGCGATGCCGCGCTCATCGGGCAAGGTGACGGCAAAGAATTCCCCATCTGCCCTTCCTCCCGGTGTCTTTTCTCCTATGTGCCGCAGGGAAACACACTGTTTTCCGGTACGATTGCCGAAAACATGCGGAATGTAAAGCCTGATGCAACGGATGACGAAATCCGCACGGTACTGGAACAGGCATGTGCTTGGTCTTTCGTCTCCAAACTCCCGGACGGTATTTACAGCAAAATCGGTGAGCGTGGGTACGGTTTCTCGGAAGGTCAGGCTCAGAGACTTTCCATTGCCAGAGCACTGCTTCGCCACTCCCCTATTTTATTGTTGGACGAAGCCACCTCCGCACTGGATGTGGACACAGAAAAACAAATTCTGCAAAACATTATGTCCGACACCTCCCCCCGGACCTGTATTGTCACAACCCACCGCCATTCCGTGCTGGGTATCTGCAAAAAGGTATACCGGATTCAGCAGTTACGCTGCGAGCCGTTAGAGGCGGCGGAAATTCATTCTTTGGAAAATATATAAAACCCTACAAAAAAACCTGAGTTGTTCTGTGTTCTATTCCACAAAACAACTCAGGTCTTATTGATTTCCTATTTTCAGTTGGTAATTACTTGGTATTCATCCCCTGCACTCATCATGCAAATTACCATGTCATCTTGTCAGGTGCTTCACCGTTACGCTCCCATGTAGGACGATAATCCTTATCGGACCAGTACTCACCCTTCAGAATCTTACACTCATTACCGTCATCACCACCGGGACATCCCTCACATCCTCTGACGTCGATATTGGTTCCCATTGCATTGCCACTGTGATTAGGCTTATGGAATACACCTTTCAAATATATACTTCCACATCTGCCACCAACTATCTCACCACTGGCAAGATATACTCCTTCAGATGTTCCTTCTGTTTTAAGTGCCATTGGCTTTTCATATGTTCTCATTATGAACCACTCCTCCTTTTTCTGTGGGTATCGATAGTACTACCATCATTAATCATATTTTAGAAAAAATGATAAAGTTTGTCAAGTAAAGAGCCTGTGAATATTTAGTGATTTTTTTGCGTATCTTGCCTTTTTACTGTCCTGTATCTTTTTTCTACAGTTTTATACTATTTTCCTATGCTTTTACACAAATTTCCATGCGCTTTTATGTGTCCTGCGCTTTCGTACCGGTTCCTGCGCTCTCGCCGCACTGTTTACAAATCCAAAGTTCCAATCAGATATCCCGGTTCCTGTTCTTCCTGCTCATTTGCAAATGCTATCCTGTCTCCGGTAGCGCTGTCCGTCACAGTCAGATAAATCTCATAATGCTTTCCGGACAGTTCTCGCAAAGGAATCGTCACCTCAAGGTTCTGCCGGATTTCGGTATCATTTCCGCCCCACAGATTTTGCAGTTCCTGCGGTGCTTCCACCATAAAGCTCTCGTTGCTCTCCATGTCTTTCAAGCAAAACTGCGCCGAGCAGGTAAAATAGAGAGGGGCAAATCCCTCATTTCCCACGGTAACGGCTGCCGTGAAACTGTCTTTCCAAAAATCGAAAGAAAATGCCGCCTCTTCGAGAAACAGGCGATACCCCAGATGCCGCTCCATATAGGACAGTCCATCCATACCGTCAAAGCAATCGTCCGTGTGCACCGTGCTCCTCTCCCACTTTTCAAACACCTTGCGGTCATAATCCCGGTTTAAGTAGGTGACGTGCATGGTTGCCATATCTCGAAACGCATTTTCCAAATCGTTGCAGGGATTCTCCACAATGACCTCACCGCCGTTCGGTACATAGCGGCACAACGCCTCCTGAAAGGAAAGTTCCTCCGCCCGGTTCCACGGTCTTAAAAGTCCTGCTTCGTCCGCGCTCTGACTTCCGTAAGTTCCGTAATCGGACTCGTTACCCATAATACCGTCATTAAAAAGCCCCAATCGTACTGTCAACGAATCTGTCTGCGGAAAATCTTCCGTAATCTCTCCCACATGCGTAATTTTCCGCCACTGTGCAGGCATACGCACCGACAGATAAGTGTCCTCCTCCGTCACAGCCGCCAACTGTTTTGCCAGTATCTGCATGGACTCCTCATCCGAATACCGGGTTCCGTTCATCTCCCCCCAGTTCCCGATAAAAAGTCCCTGCATGGTAAATATTTTATGGCTGTACTTTTGAAAAAGCGGTTCCATCTGTTTCATGTGCCCCAGAATAATCTCCAAGGATTCCGGCTCGTACTGCTCGTTTTCACCGTACCAGTCATAGAGCACCCGTAAAATCCACTGAGGTTTCTGCGCCTCCAACGCCTGAAAGAGATTTTCCAGATTTTTCATTCCCTGTGCGGAAATCTCTCCGCCCCGGTATGCCTGTAAATTAATCTGTACCATGGCAAGGCGGTTGTCCCCGTCCATGGCAAATTTTTCCGGCATAAGGGCTTCATAGTCCACCTCTTCGTCGGTTATCCGAAACCCGTGGATATAGTAAAATCCCCGGTTGGGGTTGTGCAGTTCTTTTTCCGAGCGGGTAAAATTTGCCGCACTCACTTCCACCCGCCAGTGATGTCCGGTGTAAAACAGGAAACCGCCAAGCACAAAAAACGCCACAAACACTATCCAAAGCCGCCTTAGCCGTTTTCTTTGATTTTGCCTCATTGCACCTCCAAGGAATACAATTTATACAGATTCTGCGGTATGATATAGCACACAAAATCCGCATCCTCATAATACACTTTCATTTCCAGCGGATACTTCTTTTCAAATGCCTGACTCCACTCGTATGCCTTCGACTGCAGAATGGTACGGCTCTCCAAATTGGAATAGCTGCTGGAAACCTTGGAGTAGGTCATAATTTTTCTTGCCGCCATTTCCGCGGAAACCTCTCCCGCATTGACCTCATTGCCCGCACTGACAAAGGAGGAATAAAACTCCGGGTACTTTTCAAGCGCCAGCCACTTCGGTCCGCTGAAGAAATGGCTCTGGGCATACTGAATCGGCTTTTTCTCCACATACAAAAACAGGTACTTGGTCGGAATCGTATACTCGTATCTGCCGTCCTCCACATTTTGTAAGAAGGTGAGCAGCTCCTCATGCCGTCCGTACTCGATTACCTGATACAGTTCGTCCGTACAGGAAATAATCGTATAGCTGTTTTGAGGATATGCCTCTATAATGTCGTTTGTCACCTCCACCACGGAATTGTACCGGGTGAGTTCATAGTATAAATAGCTGTGATAAATTCCAAGATACTGCGTTCCCACATAAATTAGCCCCACAAATGCCACCGACAGGGGGTAAAGGAAACCATAGCGGAATACTTTTCCCGGAATACAGCCAAGCAGGGAAAATGCCATATCCACCGGAATCAGCACCACCGCCGCCATCAAAAGCTGAATGGTGGAGCATAAACGGGACGGCGCTATCAGGCTGGGAAGCCCTATCCATGCCGCCGCATATATCATCATAAAGAACAGGGACGCCAGTATCACCGGCGGATAACCGTCCGCAAGCTGCCTCTGCTTTCGGGGAATCTGTTTCCAGATAAGGGAGGCGATACCGATAAGCAGGCGGTACACCACAAACAAAGCCGCTCCCACTAACGACATGAACACCAAAAATGCCGCGCAGCTGTCCGCATAGACCGTATGGTATCCGTGCTGGTACAGATTGTCAGCCTTATTTTGCAGCCATTTCATGCCTTTCTGAAATGCGGTTGAAATCCGTTCACCCACGCCGCTTTTCTTGGGTGAGGTCTGTGCTGCCGAATTATCGGGGGACGAAATCATGCCGTCTGCTGTTCCCGCGTTGTCCTGTGTTCCGGTATTACCCTGCGTTCCGGTGGTGTCCTGCGTGCCGGTACTCCCTTGCGCTCCGGCATTATCCTGAACTCCGGTAGCATCTTGCGTGCCGTCCTGCGTTCCCGTAGAAGATTCCGTGGTGTCTTCCTTCGGTCTGTACTGCGCCTCGTGTTCATCCGTACCGTTGATAACGTTCAACGCCCAGCCGATGGAACCCTGAAACTGCATGCCGGTTGCCAGCGCAATCCCCATAGGTGCTGCCGCTATCAGGCAGCCGCACAGTGTTGCCGCCACCAGTGCCGTAAACCGTCTCCAGTGAATCACCTTGAAAAGCAGACACATCGCCACCGCCGCACACAGAAAGAATGCCATAATCGTCACATAAAAATGGATTGCCAGTGACGCCGCCAGAGACAGCATAAACAGAATCAGGTTTTCATCTTTCAGCCTGATACCTTTTCCATTCTTCGCCCGCCCCGGTTCCGATTTCAAATACCGGTAAAGAAAGAGGGCGCACAAAAACTGCGTATGTAATCCGAATTCCTGCGGCAGGGTCCATTGCAGACGGGAAATACTGAAAACGCCGTCAATACACTGTGCGTCCACCGTAAGAAACAGTGCCAGTACAAAAATAGGAGTGAATCTCCAGTGGAACAAATCTTTCATCAGGCAGTAAAAGGACAGCAAAAATGCCACCACATGGATTTCCGCCAAAAACAGCAGAATACTGTACACCCGCACACCGAACAGTGCATTCATGCTATAGACAACACAGTGCATTGCCTCCGGGTAAATACCGGCTGAAAAGATTTTTCCTTCCTTCAGCCCATAAATCCACGCATGGTGGGTGTACATGTCACCAAACCCGTAGGACGGCGTCTGGAATGCCCCGTAAGTAAAGTAGATTGCTCCAAATACAAGCACAACTGTCAGCAGCAGATATTCCACAAAGTGCGGGCGTATGGTCTGCCACAGTTCCCTGCATTTTTGTTTGACCCACCTGCCAATCGCCCCGAAGGTCTTTACAAGAAACAGCTTCCCGCCCTGTGTTCCCACAAACAGCCTTCTTATATTTTCCCACTGTTCCTCTGTCATATGGTGCTGCTTAAAAAAAGCTATCAGGAATGTTCCGTAAAAGAACAGCCTCACCGTCCAGTCATTCAGTATATGACAAAGTCCAAGCCCCAGTACCACCGTATTGATTACGATAATTTGTCCGGTGACGCAGAAAGCAAATTTTACCGTAAACGACCTTCCTTTCAGAAATCTGCGAAAGACCACCATGGGCCAGACAAACAATAACATTCCGTAAGCAAATAATACCTTTCCGTACTCCCACAGCCAATAAAACGTATCCATTAGAGCACCTCCCTTACCTTACTTTTCAAACAGGTGAAGATGTTTGGCCAGCGCACCTCTCTCACCCGCTTTTTTCAATATGGAAATTCCCGATACCCGTCTGATTTTGCGATTGCGGTACCAGAAACCAAACAACATCTTTACCCAGAGAACGGGCCAAAGGATAACATATTGTTTTTCCTTCGGATAGGTCAGCATGGTCTGGTGATGAAATTCCCGAAGAAAGGCTCCGGGACTGCTTCCTCTCGGAATCACCATCCTGTCCTTGCTGGATTTTCCAAATTCCTCCGCTTCCAGAATCTCTCTCATAAACGATTCCGTTATCCGCTCCGTCAGCTTCGCGCCCTCCATCAGAAAATCCGTATTTTGCGCGGACATTCCCAGATATTGCACACACACCGCCGTAATCATCTGTGCAAATCCATAAATCCCGCTCTCCTTTAGCATAAAAAGCAGTTCCCTTTTCCCCTGTTCACTCATTTTCCGCTCCCAGAATACTACCCAGTCGCATAACAGTTTCAGTCCGAATCCCGCCCGCAAAAAATGCTGCAGCATATGGAGCAAAAGGTAAAATGCCTGATAAGGCGGGCTGAGCGTGGGAAACATGACACCCATTGCCTCCCGCTCCTCCTTTTTTTCAAAGCAGGACGGTATCAGACTGTCCAGATACGAATTAACCTCGCTTTTGTCAAATGGCTCCGCCAACATGTTGTGAAGTTCCACACAGATTCCGTCCGGCGACACGCAGTTGATATGATGGTTTGCCAGACTTTTCTCCTGTACAAATCCTTTCTGTGCCAAAGCGTCACACGCCTGCCTTGCCTCTTTTTCATTCCTCATCAACAAGTCTATGTCCCCTGATTTTCTAAGCTCCGGCACGGGATAATACTCTGCCGCCGTACATCCTTTGAGCAGGATTACCGGTATTCCCTGTTCCTCCATGTACTCTGTCAGAAAACGGCTTAAAAACAGCAGACGGTAACTTTGCTGCACGGTTTTCCTGCATTCCCTCTCAAAATTTTCCCATGCCGCGCCTTGAAGCAGGTTCTTTTGTTTCACCACATCATAGAGTAGGGGAAGGATGCGGTGATTTTCCGCAATTTTCATGGTTTTTGCCCACAGTTCAGGTTCGATAAGTTCCTTTTGCCCGATCTGTTGCTCTGTTCCCGCCTGCCAGGTCTTCATCTCCCCATGCAGAGCTTCCGCAAGAAGGCGGCACACTATTTTTTCTTCCTGTTTTAAGCCTTTTTTCATGCCGCCCGTCTTCCTTTCATTTCTTTCAATTTTTCCAAGATCACAGCAAACTCAGGACTTCTGTGATAGATAAGTAAAAGCAGCAGGTTTGGCAGCAGTGCACAGACAAAAAGCCGCAAAACAAGCACTGCCGCCGCACCTCCCGTTATTTTTACGCACACAAAATCCGTGACTGCCCACAAGCCTCCCATCAAGACCACATATCCGAAATATTTCAGATAAAAAGGCGCCACCGGGCATTTCAGCCTGTGTTTGTACAACACATACGGTTCCACCCACACGCTTGTAAGCAGCATGCTCGCCAACGTTCCCACAAACACGCCAAAAGTTCCCATGTTTTTTGCAAGCACGATGGAGATAATCAAATTCAGTGCCGCCTCCACCGGAGCCTTATACCGGTCAAACCAGAATAATCCCAGCGAATCCCTGAAGGTCAGAACCGCTTTTCTCGTTCCCGTGAGAAAGAAATTGATACACAATATGAGCACAATATCTTTGGAAAACAAATATCTTTTTCCGAAACTCATTTCCACAAAAGGATTCAACAGCTCATAGAGGCAGATTGCCGATACGCCGTAAAGCCACTGCCCGATAAAAAAGGCTGTCTCAAACACTTTCTTTACCCTTTTTTCGTCCTCCGTAGCGCCCAAGTTTCCCACACTGGCGGTAATTCCCTGAAAAATCTGATCCAACACCTGCCGCACGGAACCAATCACCAAAAAGTAATTGGAATAAATTCCAACACTCACTACTCCCACGCAGGCGGAAATAATCAGATTGTCCGTATTATTGACCGCCACCGTGCCCAGCTTGTGCATGAGCATTGCTTTGATATTCCGGAAAATATCCTGTCTATCCTCCTCCGGCAGCCGCACCTCTTTCTTTTCCCGAAGAAACGGAAACATCCTGTCCGCCTTTCTGGAAATACAGATATTGTTTAACAGCGTACACACTAAATAAAGTGCCAGAAAGGCAATGAAATTTCCGGTAGTCAGCAGCACCACAATCTGGCACACATCCTGAATCACCAAAAAAGCGGTCTGATACAGCAGCACAATGTAATTCATCTGACTGGCTTCAATCAGCGTCTTTTTGTACACCACCATATACGAAAGCACGGAGTTTGCCAGATACAGAAGGTAAATAAAAACCAAATGCTCCACATCCGGCTTGTCCTTCATCAGCACGTCCAGAAAAGGAATCAGCGCCAGTCCAAAGGCAGTGACACACAGTGCCGTCACCCGGTAAAACTGCCGGAACATTTTAAGTAACGCCCACTGCCTGTCCTCGTCCCCCTCTGCAATGGGACGGTACAGCGCAAAGGTGATAGCGGTTCCCACTCCCAACTCCGTCAGGGAAAGCACATTCAAAATATCCAAAAAAAGTCCGTTCACGCCCACATAGCTTTCACTCAATGTTCTGGTGAACACCACTCTTGTCACATATCCCATCAAAATGGCTGTAATTCTGGAAATGACGGCTACTGTCGTATTCATTGTAGAATATTGCGTTCTTGTCCTTTTTTCCATAGTTGCCTCATTTTTCAAAAGATGACTTTTCGGGGAAAATTTCCTCCATGGCTCCCCGAATGTCCGCTGCCGCCTGCTCAAAATCCAGTTTCTCGTACCCATCGTTCATGCAGATGATATGGGCGGTTCTCTTTCTTACGGTGCGGAGCAGTTTTCCTCTGTCGGCGCCAATATTAAAATACGCCAGCTTGGATGCAATATTTGCCGGAACAAAATTACCAGATAATTTTGTCCAGTCACGAATCAGGTATTGATTGACGTCCTCCCGGTGCCTCAGCCTGTGACTGCAGGTTGCCGTAAGCAGCGCCTCCTCCTTCTCCCACAACTCCCGGTAAGTTTCCTTTAAGTGCGGTGCCGGTCCATGGGTAGAATAAAATCCCGTGTACCTCGGAAACGCAAGCTCCAGCAGATTATAAAAGAAATACAGGGGCGGATACCCGATATGAAAATAATTGCCGGGATGCTGTTTGACATTCTCCCGTTTCCTAAAATATTTTGCCAGAACCATGGCATTGTTCAGGTAAATGTAAGGCATGACACTGTCCTGCTCATTTGCCACCACCGGCTGAAAAGCAAGCATGTCCTTCGGACGTCCGTTCACAAAAAAATCCTCCGGCTTCACTGCCTTTAAAAAGAACATATCGTCATTAAAATAAACAAATTGTTCCGACAGTTCGGGAATCCGGTGCAAATTCCACTCTATCGTATGGGAATTAAAGGTGGGCAGAAATTCCTGCGGAATGTAGTCGCTGTGTTTCACAATCCGCAACTTCGGGTTATCGGTATCCAGCCACTCCGGTAAATGCCCCCATGTCACAAAAAAGATATTGCGCACCCATGGAGCATATTTCTCCACGCCCCGGAACCAGTATCTCAATAAATCCCAGTCCCGAAAACGCTCCTCCCTGTCATCCTCTCTGTCCTGCCCATTTTGGAGATTTTGATGTTCAGCGGTAAATGCCGCCTTCTCCCTCTGCCATTCCTTATCACTTCCATCCACCCATGTCATGACAAAATCAATGGAATTTTCCTTTTCCGTCATTTTTCTCATTTCTCCCATCTGCCCAGATAAAGCCCGTTCTCCGCTCCTTTGTTGGCAAACCGCACTGTTTTCTCTCCTCTTTCAAGCGTCATACAAAGCCACACTTCCCCTTCCGGCATATCCTCCGGCAGGTTCACCAAAAGGCTTTCTGTTTCCTTGGGCTTTACAGTGCGCATATCATATTCCACCGGAATCTTTTTCAGGGTCTGTTGGTCCTTACGAACCTCCAGTTTCAGAATTGCCCGCTCTGTCAGATTTGCAAACCCTTCGTTTTTTATAGAAATTTGGATTTGCAGGTGTGCTTTACCACGCACCGGCACCGCCTTTTCTATCAGAAAACGATAGCCCAGCCTTGCACCGATAAATTCGTAAAGGCTTTCGTCCCGGTTCTCTGCCGCTTTGGTCTGTTTCCACCGTGTAAGCAGCCTGTCGTCGTAGATACAGTTCAGATAACTGACCCGCATATTTTCGAGTTCCCTGAGTGTTTCCGCTACCTCCTGCGCTGAGAGCGCGTGGGAAATGGTTCGTGCCACCACTTCCCCACCCACCGGAATCCATGGTGCGGTTCGCTCCAGATACGCAAGTTCCTCCTCCTTACTCCAGTCCTCTTCCCAGCTTCTTGCAACAACGGTTCCTTTATCAACGGCCTGCCCGCCAGTGCTTTTTTCTGCGAAAGTACCCAGATGTGTTTCGGAGGCAAGTATGGCGTCGTCATACAATCCAATCTGCCGCTCCATGCCATTCCCGGAAACCATACGGCTGAAGGACATTTTGCGAAAGGCAACCGTCACCTTTCCCTCAGTGGCATTCCACCATGTCTGTTCCAGCAGGCGAATCTGCTCCGGCGAAAGGAATTTGGAGCCGTGCATTTCGCCCCAGTTTCCCACGAAAAGCCCCTGCGTCAGATAAATTGCGTCCGCATATTTTGCCACCACCCGTCCGAGCTGCCGCATATGGGTAAGCACCATATCCAGAAAAGACGGTTCCTTCTCCATTCCTTTTCCTTCGGTATCGTACAAAACACGGAGAATCATATCCTTTCCCGCCTGTGCAAAGCGGTCGAATATCTTTTCCACAAACCGAAGAGTCGCCTCATCTATCTCTCTTTGGCGAAATGCCCCGATATTCAGCCGGACAAGTGCTAACGTCTCTGTCTCCTCCATGGGAAGCCAGATAAGTTCCTCCTCGTTTTGCTGATTGGGGCAAAAAGTATAAATGCGATACCAGCCCCGGCACGGGTTAGGGAAAACAGCTGTATCTTTTTCAAGTTTTGCCGGATAAAATTTCCCGTCAGTCCTCTTTTTGTGAAACAACATCCTGTTTTTCCACTCCCGTGTTCATCTTCAAAATCCGGATTCTGACTACCACCGCCAGAATCGAAAATACCATACGGAACATATAGACCACCGGTTTTAAGCCGGAGTGCATGCTCTTTCCGCTTTTTCGCACGTGCATTACCGCCGGAATTTCTTCCACCTGAAATCCCAAAAGCAGCATCTGTATAATCATGTTGGCGTCCGGGTATTTATCGTCAAAGTGCTTGTACTTGGAATAGTACAGCACCGCCCTCCAGCTCAGTCCCTGCAGTCCGGTGGTGGGATCCGCCAGCTTTCTTCCGGTATTGATTCGTATCAGAAAGCGGAACAGTTTATACGCCACTCCCCTAAAAAACGAAACCGGGTAATCACTGCTGCCCTCCATAAACCGGGAGCAGAGCACAATGTCCGGGTATCTTCCCTGTTCGTCCGCCTGTTTCAGCCGCTCATAGATTTTGGGGATATTGCACACATCATGCTGTCCGTCCGCATCCATCTGAATGACGTACCTGTATTTTCGCCGGATGGCATATTTGTACCCAAGCTGCAGGGCGCTTCCGTAACCCAAATTAAATACATGGGTCACCAGCGTATGCCCTCTCTCCTTCACCACCCAGTTGGTGGAGTCGGAGGAAGCGTCATTCATGACAAGAACGTCCGCTATTTCCTGTATTTCGGGTCGCTCCAACTGATCTAACACCGTTCCGATATTTTCCTCTTCATTGTAGGCAGGAATAATAATCAATAATTCCTTCTGCTTTTGTTCCTTTATCTGTTCCATTTTTACCACATTTCTGCGCACGTTCTTTGCGCATAGCGAGTTTGTGTCAAGTGCGCGCAGACACAAATCTTCTCATTCCTTATGCAAGCAAATTCTTCAAAAGTTGCAGGTCATCTTCATAGCACATCATCTTCCCTGCCGCCGCTTCTTCCATTTTCTTTCTCTCTGTCGGATTCTGCAACAGGTAAATAACGGAATCCTTTACCGCCTCCGCCGTCAGGTCACACAAAATTCCGTCCTTACCGGGTTGAATCTGCTCCCTGTTTCCGCTTCTGTCCGAGGCAACCACCGCACGCCCCAGAATCTGTGCCTCCTGTATGGCAATACTTTTTCCCTCGTACTGCGTGGCATGTACATACAAATCCGCCTGCGCATAGTACGGATAGGGATTATCCACCGCACCGTGCAGGAAAAAGTCCTGCTCCAGCCCAGCCTCCGCAATCAGCTTTTCCAGCTTTGCGCGCTCCGGGCCCTCCCCCAGCACATACCAGCGGGCACGGACGCCTGCCTCCTTCAACAGCCTCATGGCTTCGATGGCAACCGGGTATGCTTTCAACTCCGTCAACCGTCCCACCGTCAGAATACGAATTCCGTCATATGCGTCCGTAAAGCCTCCGGGCAGCTTTGCTTTTTTCAGAATTTCGTTCCTGTCGATGATATTATGAAAAACTTTTGTCCTGTCCCGGTATTCGGGATATACCTTGAGGAAACTGTTCTGAACCTCCTCGGATATAGGGAAAATCCGGTCATATTTCTCATAGCAGTTTTCATCCATTCTCCGGTCGTAGCCCGCTTTCGTGTAATCCGTGTGCACAAATGCCGCTTTTTTTTTCGCCTTCACATGGTCTGCCACATAATAGGTGGCTCCACCCTCCAGAAAAGCCACCGCCAAGTCAAAGCTCTGTTCAAAGAACTCCGCTCCGTCCGACAACACATGCCAGAGCAGCTTGTCCGGATATACTTTCCCCTTCTTTGCCATAATGCAAAAATCCCGGCAAAGCTGCGGCAGCCGCTTTAAAACCGTTCCCCGCTTCCGCATGGCGTGCAGAATGTTCCGGTACATATCCCTTTTTCCGCTCTTTTCCAGTACGGAGGTTTCCGTATAGTTATGATTCAGTAATTGCACCTCTTCAGGGACCCGGCGGATTAATTCCCCCTGCCCCATCAGCACATAGAGATAACACTCGTACTCCGGTGCCAGTTTAGAAAGCAGTGTCAAAAGCGCCGTCTCGGCACCCGCCCTGCCCATAGTATTAATGACAAACAGAATCTTTTTTTTCATCTTCCAGCATTCCCATTGCGTGTAAAATTCTCTCGTTCTCCTGATTTAACAGTGAAACCTGCATTGCCAGCTCCTGATTTTTCATACTTAAAACAGAAATGGCTATGCTGATTCTGAATAACAAAAGCAGGAGCAAAAGCCCCAGCACAATCATCAGAAGAAAAATCTGCTGATTCAACTGTTTTACCGTGCCAAGCACCACACCGGCAACCATCAAAAGCACGGAAAACACAGCCCATCCAATTCCCATATTCTCGGTCAGATTCCGGCGCACATATGCCCTGAAATCCAGAAACAGAAACAAAATTCCTGCCCCGATACAGCTTAATCTTATCATAGCGACAATTTCCATGCCATTCTACCTTCCTTCTCTTTGATACACCACCGCAGACGGTTTCTTTTCTTTTTTAACAGGGAACAGCACTCCCCTGCAAAAGATATGTCTGTCCAAATGTTTCTCCACCCAGCGAAGCCTGAAATATGCCATGGTAAATCCACAGAAGCTGCCTGCGACCACACCCATGCCATACCAGATTTCCGGGAACGTGCCGGACACACAGCTTCCCACCGCCGTCACCAAACAAAATACCACCGTGGTGAGCAGCGCACCTTTCATATCATTGAAATAATACAGAAAAATTATCTCCGCGTACAGCAAAAACAGAATAAAATATCCGGCGGCAAGACAGGGATATATGTTCAACACGCTTCCCGTGTAACCGAATCTCGGCAAAAATACAAGCACGCACAGATAAATGACCACCGTCACGATGAACTGGATGCGCACCAGATTCATAAGCTCCGCCGACAACTGTCTGAACATCCGGTTCTTGGAATTCTGAATATCCTCCAGCCGTCCGCCGATTACCGCCTCCGAATATGCTTTGTATCTCTCATGGAAATACAGTTCCACTCTGGAAATAAAAATAATGGTTGCGGACTGATTGGTGAACATGGCTATGCAGGTCGCCAAATCGTAGGTAGGCGCATACACAAAAGAGTCCCGCACCACCATTCTCAAATCCGTTGTCCAGAAAACAAAGTTATGAATGTACAGTCCCAATGTATACAGGAAATTCACCAGTACCAGTTTCCAGTATTTTTTGAAATATTGGAGCACTTCCGCATAATGATTGCTGTTTTGTTTAAAATACCGCTTTATAGTTGCAAATTCCAGACATGCCGTCAAAAAGAATCCGCAGCTTAATGCAAGTAACATGCTGTAAATGACTTCCCGGTGAAACACTTTTACAAAGAGACAGGCGAGCAGAAACGCCGCTGCCATTCCCACCAGAAAGAACAGTGATATTTTCTGATAATCCTTGCAGATGGAAAGATACAGCATGGAATAAAACACCAGTACCAGCGAAATATAACCGCAAAAACCAGTAAAAACAAAAATCAGGTTTACCTTGCCCACCACATACTCATGGATACAGAAAGGAATGCCCAAAAGGCAGCTTAAAATAACATTCATCAAAAGTCCCACATAGTAGCAGGGCAGAATATCCTCGTACCTCTCCTTGTAAATGACGTCCGACATATATCTCGACAGCACCGCGTTGAAAGGGGCGGCGGTCAGCAGTGCAAAGATGAAAATATACAGCACCGTTCCCGAAAAAAGTCCCCTTCTGGCATATCCCACGGTATCATATCCGAGCACCTGCCCCATTAAAAGCACATTTCCGATTACAAGAAACATTGGTGCCACCGTCACCATGGCACTGTAGCCAAATCCGGCGAGGTTTGCCAGTATTGTCTGTTTTGAGTAGATTTTTTGCAGTTTGACACCAATTCCAGCCATTTTGTATCTCTCTTTCTACCAATGAATATCTTCACATTTCCAATAGATTTGCCGATAGGTTTCACGCATATCTTCAATGCGGTATCTCTTCTGTAATCTCTGATAGCCGATTTCGCCCATCCGTTTTCTCTCCTCCGGATGCTCTGCCAGTTCCACCATGGCATCCGCTATCTCTGTCACATTCATGATGTGGGTTAAAATACCGGCGGTGCCAAAATCGTCCGCCTCCCCGTAAATCAACCCTCTGCAGTTGCCCACGTCCGTGGCAATCACCGGCTTATGCGCCGCATAGCTCTCCAAAATGGTAAGCGGCTGACCTTCGCTGATACTGGTAAGAATCGTCATATCCATTCCGCCCAAGTATTCCGTCACGTCCACTCTTCCGGTAAATACCACATCCGGCACGCCGAGAAGCTCCACCAAAGAGTAACACTCCTTCGCATACTCTTCCTCGTCCGCCGGTCCCATAATCCACAGTTTCAGATTCGGAACCTTTTCTTTTGCAAAAGCAAACGCCCGAATCATGGTTTTTACATCCTTTATGGGCGCTACTCTGAGGACTGCGCCGATATGAATCATGTCCGGCTCCGTATTCTTTGGAAGATTTTCAAACCTGGACATATCGATTCCGTTCGGGGTAATCATAATCTTTTCTTCCGGGCAGCTGAGCTCTATCTGCAATTCCCTTGCATGCCCGTACAGACAGGTGACAATATCCGCCTTCCCATATGCCAGCAGCGACATTTTCCTAAACTGCTCAATCCAGATATTTTTGTAGGCGCCGTTCACCCATTTTGCCCGGATTAACTCTTCCTCGCGCTCTCTCGTATAGATACCGTGTTCGGAAATCAATAATCGGCAGCCGTACTTTTCTTTTGCCATGCTGCCGAGAACTCCCGCATATCCGGTTGCCACGCAGTGGTAGACATCCGCTTTCGGAAGTTCCATTTTCAATGTCAGAAACAGCGGCAGATAAATGGAACGCATGGTCCACAAAAAATCGGAAAATACCAGTTCGGAATAATTTATCTGATAGCAGTCTCTCACCGCTTTCAAAAAATCCTCTCCCATCAGCAAATCGTTCAGGGAAAAGACCTTGTCGCCAAACAGCTTAAAAAGAGTCTCCCACTGCACATTCTGGTTCAGCAAAAGGCTTCTGAGCGCCGAGCGTTCCGCGTCACTCAGTCTGACCTTTTTCATCCCCTTCTGTTTCTGCCAGTCGCAGTCCTCCAGATAAAGTTCTGCCACTTCCACCACATTTTCAGGAAGCTCATACACATATTTTCCTCTCCACGAACGGTTGGGCACAATGGAAAGAATGACAAACTCATAATCCGGGAATGACTTTATCATGCTGTGAATCCATCCGGACACACCGCCCACCGTATAGGGATAACATCCTTCCGCAACAATACAGATTCTCATTTCACGCCTCCGTGATAATACAATTCACTGTCCGGCTCAAGCCCGATGGAAACCTGTTCTTTCAATGCCTGAATCAGATACGCATCTTTCTCTAATTTCACATACTCTCCGCCGTCAACCGAAACAACCTCTTCTCCGTTGGTTCTCAATAGAAACCATGCGCTTTCCTCAAAATTCTCCACCTGTAAAGAAATTACATTTTCCTCCCTGCTCACCGAAAAATCCAGTGCGAGGAAACGTCTTATTCTCTGATTGCTCTCCGAGAGTGTGGTTTCATCAAAATTGCGGAACGGTTTCTGAAAGGTGGACACGTTTGCCGCAATTTTCTTGCTCATTCTCTCCCAGGAATCCTCCTCCGTCTCCGGGTATGCCGTCCTCTCCATATCAATGACAATGTCGGAATACGCTAACGCCGTCTCCATGGATTTCAACTTAAGGTCATCCCAAAAAGTATGTTCCACGCCCGTGTCGGTTCCCCGCTGTACCACAATATCGGTTCCGGTCAGGTAGGATACCGGCGGCTTTGCGCTTTTTTTCTCCGCCTTTGTCACTACCGAACTATAGGAGTCCCCTTCCTTTGTTCCTTTCGGTAATGCTTTCTCGTCCTGCAGATAAAGCGTCCGGAAACGGTAGCCTGTAGCGCAGTCACTTTCCAAGGATTCCTCCCCGGAAAGAGCAGTGCCGTTTACTCCAGCCTCCCAGTGTTCCTCCTTCATCAGTCTGAGGTAAGACGCCGTTTCGTCCTCCTCCCCTGTCAGCGTCATCATGCAGGTGAGCTTATCCCCGGTCTGCACTGCCAGTGCGCTTAGCGAGGGCCAGATAATCTGGCTCTGCACATCCTGATAGGACTGGCTGTAGCGCTTCATAATCTCCTCTTCGTCCGCTCCGTCAAAGGAAGGGTAGCCGGCAAGCACCAGATTTTGTGCGTTTATCACCGGATAAATCTCGTAATCCTTCAGTTGTGACATTATTGCATCCAAAATACCGATTCCCGCCATATCCTCAAACAGTTCCGTGCTGTTCACACAAAAGACCTGTCCTCCTGCGGTGCTGTTTCGCCAGATAATTCCCGGAAGCATGGACTGATACCCGGATGTGGAATCCACTTTTCCGTACTCCGCCAGTATGTCCTGCGAAATTTCCGTGTACAGTGTTTCCTTCGGAACAATGCCGGATGCGTATGTTTTCGTGCCGGCCCCGGTAATATACCAGGGAAGAACCCGCTCCAAATCCTGATTTGCTGCATCCGCCTCGTCCTTCGCCTCGTAGATTGCCTCTCCGCCCAGCAAAAATCCGTCAAACAAATGAATACCCGACATGGTGAAATCGTCCGCCACAACATACCGGATTCCCAGCAGTTCCTGTAAGTTCTTATTTTCCGCAATCACCTGATAATCCGGCAGTTTTAGGAATACCATGCTTGTGCCCTCTCCCGCCAGCTTTTCTAAAGTCTGTATATCCTCTTTTGTCTGAATCCGGCTGCCGTCCACAAGCAGCACTTTAGGCGGAAGCTCCTCCGTCTCATCCTCTGTCTTTTTCAGTTGGGTCACAGAGGTATACACATTCATTGTTCGCTTAGTATAAATACACCACCAGCTTACCACCTCCTGCATATCGTCCGAGGGGCCTCCCACATAGGCAATCGTTTCCCTGTTCTTATTCGTCACCGCATGTTCCGCCGTATAAGCGTCCTTCTCTCCCAACAGCGTCCGGGCAGAGTCCACATATTCATTGACGTCATACTCATTCAGTCTTTCTTTCATTACACCGGTGAACTGAAACATAAAGAGCAGAATCAGCATCATTATGGTAATTACAAAATAATTCCGACGGGATATCACTTGTCTTTTCACTCCTTATTCGGTATCAGGTAAAGGTTCTGATTAACTCCAACGTTTCCTTGTCGATAATAATATCGGATTTTTTCAGCCCGTTAAGCACTTCAAAAAAGCGCTTGCGGTTGCCTGTTGTAAAATACAGCTTCAAATAATTCATGTAACCGGATAATTCTTCCGGATAAAGTTCCCTGCTTCTGCCGCACCAGACTTCCATGCGTCCGTATTGTTTTATCTTAAGTAATAAATTGCAGAGCCATTCCAAATACAGCGGCTGCAGTCTCTCTGTGTCGTTGTCATACAGCCACCTACACGCCTTTTCCATCATGTCCACATAAACGGTCTGTTCCATCTCATCAAAGACATCCTGTGCCAGCACCCCGTTCATATATTCCAAAAGCATTACCGCGTATTCGCCGCCAAATTCTCCGCCCCGCTCCATGGCAAGATACAGTTCCTGCGAATGTTCCCGGAATTCATTGAGCACATCGCGAAGTACCGTCGCCGCATAGTGGGACGTCTCGGAATCCTCGCTGTTTAGAGCAAGCGCCAGTGACGCCAGCGTATTCTGCACATCGCCCCTCGCCACATCCATCACCAGTTTCCGAAGGTTATCCCTGTCCGATACCGCCAGAGCTTCCTCCATAGGCACATAGTTTCCTTCCCTTTCCTCGTCCGCCTTCTCGTAAACCTTAACCCGTTCCTTGCTGAAAATAACGTCCTCCAAATCCACATCCTGACGGCGAAACAGATGATAAATCAGGTTACTTCCGAGAAAGAAAAGTTCTCCCACCACCGGGCACAGAATCATAACCACCGCTTTCATGCGGTATTCCGCCCCCGCCTCACCGGACTTTCCACGCAGGAACACATTCCACACAAGGTACAATACCACTGTCACCGTATTCAGAATTACAATCAGGGCAAACGCCTTCTCCACTCCCGTCATACCGTAATCTCCTTCTGTACCTCGCAGCAATATCCCTCTTCCTCAAATCTGCGGCAGACCGGCTCCGCATCCGCCACCGTAGTATTTGCCAAAAGGGCATATACCTTTCCGTCCTCCATCACACCAAGATAGTCCGTCTGGCGCATCAGGGGTTTCACCCCGTCGCTCATTTCCTTTAAGCCAAAACCTTCTCTCCGAATTCCAATGAGCACACATTCCGTCAAATGTTTTGCCCCCGCATTCAGATACGCTTTTACCAGAGAGCGGAATGCTTTTTCCTCCAGAATCTGCGTTCCCTCTATATAACGCTCATGCGCCAGCGCCTGCATATAGCGGTTGGCATTCAGCACCGCATTCTGGATTAAATAGCCCGTGACAGTGAGCATATTCGCCTGTCCCAACGTCATTCTCTCCCACGGGATTCCCCATACCATGAGAATCAACTGCATATCCTCCCCGGCGTAAATGGCATTTGCCATGAGCGGATATTTCTCGTTGAGGTTTTTATTAATGTACACTTTCTTCTGTTGCAGAGCCTGATACATTTCGTCCATATCCGTGTAGCGGATGGAATTTCCCATGCTCCGGGCTTTTGCGGAAGTAAAGGAAAACAGTCTCGCATAGGATTTGTTCGCCACCGTGTAAATGGCGGCATCTTTGCTGCCCATCACCTTTGCAAGCACTTCCGCGGCATAGAACAATACTTCCTCCGGCTCATACTTGTCCAGCCTTGACGTAATCTCATACAACTTTCCGAGGCTGTCATTCTGGTTGATAATCTGTTCGGAGAGAATTTCCTTGACCCGCATATTGCTGACATTAATATCGGCAATATTGTCTATTTTTTTACTGAGGTAATCCACCTCATGGCTCTGCTCTTCCTTGTTTAACCTAAGCTGGTCCCTCATGTAGCCCACTGCAAGACCCAGAATAAGTAACTGTGCTATCCACACATAGGTGTTGTAGTCCAGCATGACATCGAAACCGCTCCTCTGATACATCTGTCGGAAGAAATATCCGCCCACCGCCAACAGGGAGGAAAAGATTGCCTGCTGCTGACCGTACACAATGGCAAACAACAGCACATACAGCAGATAAAAATCCAGATTGCCGAAATACTGACTTCCCACAGCGCGGTTATTCAACATAAAGAACGGGATAAACGCCACAAGATTCTCCACAAAAGGAATCAGCGCTTTTACCACTCCCTTGATATTTCTTCTCCACTTTGTTCCGAAACGTTCCCTGCTTTCCGTCGTCCGGCAAAACTCTGCAAGATGGCTCTCTATCTGTCCCGCCACCTTCGGCACATTCTCCCCCGTCTTATGCAGAATGTGAATTCCAAATTCGTCCACATATTCCGAGCTGTCCATGAGAACCGTCTCGGTCTGTTTTCCCTCATCCTCTATCACCTGCACATCGGCATTCAGGGAATCGCAAATTATCCTTGCAAGTTCTTTTGTCTCTAAGATTTCATCGGAGGAAATCTGGTACAGGGAATGCTTGTGTTCCTTCGCTGTCATGGCACGGTACACAAACTCCACCGCATCCGCCGCATAGAGCAAAGAAACCTTATCCTTGGGATTTACAACCAGTTCTCCGGTCTCCAATCCTTCAATGCACATCTGTGCGCACAAGTTGCCCGTCTCCCGCATATCCGCCGGCTTTTCATACATTCCGTTCAGACGGAGCACTAAAATGTCCGCCTGCGTCATTTCCCGGTAATCCTGACAGAGTTTTTCGCCGACTGCAGACGCTCTGCCCTTTAAAGTACGGGGACTGCAGGGTGTCTCCTCCGTAAGCGTCTGTTCCTCCCCCGCCTGAAATACCTCATCGCAGGAAAGATAAACGAATCTGCCCCTCTTTTGCTGTACAAAATCCGAGAGCAGATTGGTAAGTCCCGCCACATAGGACACTTCCTCTTCCCTATCCTCCCAGCGATAGCTTCTGTCAAAAGCCCCCAGATATAAAATCACATCCGGTCTGACACTTTCCACCACATCCTTCACACAGGGATTCTCATAAGGAAACCGATATACCTCAAAAACTTTTCTTCCACGATATTTGCTGTTCTTTTCCCTTGTCAGGACAAAAATTCTGTGTCCCTCCTTGTACAGCCTGTCCATCATCATTTCCGCAAAAGTTCCTGTTGTGCCAACCACAATAATATTCATTGCTTCGTCACTCCTCTTTCGGTAAAATTATCGATTGCCCAAGCTGACGCAGGAAATCCCTCACGTCCTCTTCGGCAGCCTGTTTATCAATCGCATACTCCTGTTGCAGCCACTTTGCAATGGATTCTTCCGTTTCCCCCGCCGCATATCTTTTCCAGATTTCGGCTGCGGTCTCATTCAAAAGAAACGGCTTTCGGTACGCCGCTCCCTCCTGCTCCATATCCAAAAGCCAGTAAGTACCGGCTGCAAACCGCAGTTGGTAACGCTGTTTCTTTTCCTTGTCACTCTTCATGGCTTCACACTGCCTTCCAATATACGGTAATTCCGCCCATAGTCTACAGAAAACCAAAGATATTCAAGGTATTATATCATATTCATTCTCCCGATAACAGTTCCATTTTTGTAGTTTTTATGACTTCTTTGCGCCCTTTTCCCCTTTAAGGCAGAAAAAAGACCCACCAGCCGGGAAAACTCTCCTTCGGGCTGTGTGGGTCTGTATTTTTTTCTGTCTTATGCTTTGTAATTCTTACTGCACGGTATCCGGATTCTGAATGGCCGGGTTTGCGGGCACGTCTGCACCCACGGATTCCAAATTTCCTTCCGCCGGGTCTCCCGTGTCCGGATCCATCTTTTCTCCGGTCTCCGGATTTACACGATAACCGGTTGCCGGGTCAATGGGGTAGCTCTTCCACGCCGGCTCCCCGGTCTGTCCGTCACCGCCCGGCTCTCCGGTATTATTTTCTCCGGAAGTATTTTCTCCCGTAGTGTTGCCATTGTCGCCGGTTCCGTCTCCGGTATTATCCAGAGCGTCCTCTTCCGGCTTCTGTGTATACTGGGTTGTAATCTCTAACTGCTTTTCCTGTAATTCCTCCCGCTCCTTATCCGTCAGCTCCTCCGTCATGAATATCTGTAAATAGGGAAGCACTTCCGTCAAAACATTGCGGGCGATGCCGGTTGCAAACTTTGCATCATCCTGCGGGTTGGCATTGGCACGATCCACCACCACGTAAATAGCTATCTGCGGGTCATCCGCCGGAGCATAGCCGATAAAAGACACGACATATTCTCCGTTTCCTCTCGGCAAAGTCTGCGCCGTACCGGTCTTACCGCCGATGGCATATCCCGCCGGTCTTGCCGTCTTACCGGTTCGGAAACTTCCGCCCTCTTCCATAACCACGGCACGGCAGTACTGTCTGATTTTTTCCGAGGTGGATTCCGAAACAGTCTGTTTCAGCACCCTCGGCTCAATGTTTTCCACCGTTGCTCCGCCGGAGTTGGTAATCTTGTCCACCATATGGGGTTCATAGTAATATCCACCGTTAATTAACGAACAGAAACCGGTAATCATCTGTATCATAGTCACGTTGAAGTTCTGACCGAAGGAGTTGGTTGCCAAATCCGCCGCTCCCATCTGGTCTGCCGTGTACAGAAGTCCCGCGGTTCTTGCCTCTCCCGCCAAATCCACATTCGTCTTTAATCCGAAATTGAAATTCTGCTGGAATTCGCTGAACTCCTCGGCGCCCAGCGTCGCCGCTATTTTCATAAGCGCCACGTTGCAGGACCATGCGATGGAGTTCTGTACGCTTACGTCACCCTCTCCGCCTCTCTTATAGCTGTGGCACTTGATGGTATGTCCGCCCACCTCCAGCGAACCGGTACAGGTGTAATGCTCATTTCCGGTAATTGCTCCGGTTTCCAATGCTGCCGCCACGGTAAAGGGCTTGGCCGTGGAACCCGGCTCGTAGGTGTTGGAAATACAATAGTTTTTCCAGAGATTATTCAGGTTTAGCAAAAGCTGGTCCTCGCCCAGTCCGTCAATGGTCTCCTGCGTAATGTAGGTGTCCGTCTTCTGGTTCACCTGATAACCGGCGGCATTCGTCACCTGCTCAATCAGACGGGAACCCAAAAGGGCATCCGTGTTTCTCGTATCGTTCAAATCAAAGGTCGGGTAGCTTGCCATCGCCAGAACATTTCCGGTATTGACCTCCATAATGATACAGCCTACATTTTCCGCACCGTTTCCGGGATGCACTGCGTCCTTGTGCTCGTCATTGAACTGCTTTAAGTATTTTTCCACAATGCTCTGGACATTGACATCAATGGTGCTGTGAATGGTATAGCCGTCCACGGCAGGCTTAATGGTTCTCTCCAATGTGGAATCATCATTGAGGTATCCGTACTCTCTTCCCGTAGTTCCGTTTAAAACATCGTTGTAGTACTCTTCCAGTCCGTACTGTCCCTGATTGTCGGAACGGGCAAATCCCACCACGTCACACGCCAAAGAGCCGTTGGGGTAAATTCTCTTGTACTCTTCCTCGAACCAGACACCTTTAATCTTTGTGTTCTCCAACTGTGCCTCTTTAAATCCGCTGATTTCATCAAAGGTCAGTTTGCGCAAAGGCACATACCATGAGGAGTTCGGATGGGTGGTAATATACTCCCTGACTGCTGCCATATCCAGTTGGGGAAAATTGGTATGAAGCGCCTCCAAGGTCGGCTCTAAATACTCCTCTTTGTACTGCATGACATAGGAATCAATGACAAGATTATATACCTTTTCACTGGACGCTAACTTCGTTCCCTTTGCGTCCACTATATCGCCCCGTCTGAACGGCAGGGTGGTGGAATCATACCTTTGCTGGGAAAGCACCTGTTTTGTGTACTCTGTCCCGTCCTCCTTGGTAATCCACCTCAGTCTTACCACTAAGCCGGCAAAAGCCAGCAGTACCATGACGAAAAGTACCACCAGCTTTTTCTGCATTTTAATAGAAAACTTTTTGGTTTTTGTGTTGCTTTGTTTTGCATTATTCGGTCTTGTATTATTTGTATTACTGTTCTTGTTATTCTGCATCCTCTTTTACCCGTCGCATATAATCGTTTTCCACACTGTCATAGGAGATAATCTGTCCCTCCTGTGCATAGGTCATGCCCAGTTCACCGATAGCTACTCTCTTTACCTCCTCCAAGTCAATGCTGCTTGTAATCCGGCTGTATGTCTCATCATTTTCCAGCCGCATGGTGTTCAGCTCGCTCTCAAGGCTTGCAAGCCCCTTCGTCCGGTTGGTAAGCTCTGCCTGTAACTGAATGTAGTTAATGAGAATAAACGCACATGTGCAGAACGCCACTGTCAGAAACACCACATAGCCAAAGCTCATATGGTGCGCCTTCTCACGGTTCTTTCTCGCCTCATGGCTCAGCTGCCTTCTGGGCGCTTCCTCCAACTGCCTGCGCACATCCAGCTGGCGTGCGGTATTCCCATAAACATAGGTGCGATTGTCTATTCTGTTGTTCACTCTCTTTCCTGAATTCACTCTTCTTGTCTGTGCCAAATATATCTCCCGCTTTCTGTCTGAAATTTCTTTTCAGCTTACATGTAAGCCGTCCCCTGTGTTGTTTTTACTGTTGCTGTATCCTTCTGTGACTTTGTTTTTCTGTAGCTTTGCTCTGCCCTTACGCTCTTTCAAATACTCTGAGTTTTGCACTCTTGGAGCGGCTGTTTTCTTCCAATTCTTTTTCCGTGGGAAGAATCGGTTTCTTCGTAATCACTCTTCCCTTGGATACCTTGCCGCACACGCATACCGGAAATTCCGGCGGGCAGGTACAGGGATTCTCATTTTTGCGAAACGCTCCTTTTACAATTCTGTCCTCCAGCGAATGAAAAGTTATAATGCAAATCCTTCCACCCGGATTTAACATATCAATAAAAGAATCCAGTGAATCCCTCAGCACTTCCAGTTCCTTGTTACATTCAATGCGGATTGCCTGAAAGGTCTGTTTGGAGGGATGACCGTTCTTTCGCATCTTCGCCGGAATCGCCGCCTTAATCACCTCATTCAATTCAAAGGTTGTTTCAATGGGCTTGTCCGCTCTCGCCTTCACAATATGTTTTGCTATATTTTTGGCGAACTGGTCTTCGCCATAGTCTTTGATAATATGAAAAAGCTCCGTCTCGGAATAACCGTTTACAATATCCCTCGCCGTCAGTGTCTGTCTGCGATCCATCCGCATATCTAAGGGGGCGTCAAAACGGTAGGAAAATCCTCTGTCCTCCGTGTCCAACTGGTAGGAGGACACTCCGAGGTCTAAAACAATTCCGTCCACCTTATCCACTCCCAGTTCGGATAACGCTGCTTTTGCATTGCAGTAATTGTTGCGGATAATGGTTACTTTATCACCAAAGGGTGCCAGCCTTTCTCCCGCCGCCTTAATTGCCGCGTCATCCTGATCAATTCCGTAAAAATGACCATCTTTCAGTCTTTTGCAAACTTCAAAGGCATGTCCGCCTCCGCCAAGCGTTCCGTCCACATAGATACCGTCCGGTCTGATATTCAGTTCTTCAATGGTTTCCGCAAGCATTACGGAATAATGATTGAATTCCATCCGGTATCTCCTTTCCGTCCGAACGCTTTTTGTCAGTACTGTTTTTCTTCAGGTTAAATTGTGAGTCCCAGTCCTTCCATGGCTGCCGTAATATCGTCCATGTTTTCATCCGTGCTGATAGCTTCCCACTTCTCCTTGCTCCAGATTTCAATACGGCTTCCGACTCCCACTAACACTACATCCTTATCCAATCCGGCAAACTCTCTTAACGTTGCCGGCAAAAGTATTCTTCCCTGCTTGTCCACTTCCACCTGCGCAGCTCCTGCCAAGAAGAAACGGGCAAACTGTCTTGCCTCTTTATTAATTAAAGGCAGTGATGTCAGCTTCTGTTCAAAAGCGTTCCAATCTTCGTTGGCGTACACAAACAGGCAGCCATCCATTCCCTTTGACACCACAAATTCGTCTCCTAACGCTTCGCGGAACTTTGCGGGAATAATCAACCTGCCCTTGGCATCCACTGTATGATTGTACTCACTCATAAACATTGCAATCACCACCAGTCAAAATGGTCTGCCACGGAAGTCTGTACTGTCGTCCAAAATCTACCACTTTGTGACACTTCGTACCACTTCCACCCACTTTTATTATGATTCTAATATAAAATAAAGAATTTTTCAAGCAAAATCAAGTGGGTATTTTTGGCAAAAAAGCACAAAAAAAGTGCCTTACAGCCACCTGTAAAGCACTTTTTGCACATATTCATACCATATCTTGTATGGTGGGGATTCATCCCATACCATATCTGTCAAAACCACTTTTTTATCATTTCTTTAAAATTTTTTAAAAATTTTTTATTTTCCAAGAACTTTTTTACTCTTCTTCCGCGTCACTGCTTTCTTCTTCCGTATCACTGTTCTCGCTTTCTGCCACAACCGGCTGATAAGCCGCAGTCTTTCCCTTTTTGATTCGTACTCTCACAATAATATCCGTCGCCACCGCGAATACCACCAGACACAGGGAAAGCACCTGCGATACCGCAATCTGGGTTCCCGGAATCCACAACTGGTCTGTACGGAGTCCCTCGATAAAAGCTCTTCCCAGTCCGTAGCCGCCTAAATAAAACAGGCATATCTCTCCGTGGAATTTCTTGTGTTTCCGGTAGCACAAAAGCAATATCAGAATCAATACATTCCACAAGGACTCATAGAGAAACGTGGGGTGTACCTGAATATAATTGCTTCCTTCCACAATGTGGGACACAATATTGTCCGAAATATCTCTGCTTCGGACTGCCTCCACCGGAAGCCTCATAGCAAGCAGGCTGTCCGTGTAATCGCCAAACGCTTCCCGGTTCATGAAATTACCCCAGCGTCCGATAATCTGCCCCAATATCAGTCCAAGAACACCGGAATCCCCTATCTGCAAAGGATTCAGTTTTTTGATTTTGCAATAGATAAACAGTGTCAGAAATGCAGCAATCACTCCACCATAAATTGCCATGCCGCCGTTTCTGGTATTAAAAATACTCAACAGGTTATCCTTGTAGCTGTCCCAGGAAAATGCCACATAATAAAGTCTTGCGCCTATCACGGAAAAAATCACCGCATAAATTGCAAAATCCCAGTATACATCCGGATTCTGCCCCGTCACTTTTGCATCATGCACCGCCATCAGAATACCTGCAAGCACTCCGATTCCGATAATCAAACCGTAGTATGCAATCGAAAAGCCAAAAATCTCAAAACTTTTCGGTACGTTTTCAAGATAAATTCCCAAATGGGGAAATGCAATATCCGCTGCGTTCATTTCAAACATTCCCTTCTAAATTGCGTATTAAACATTAAAACGGAACAAAATAACGTCTCCGTCTTTTACCACATAGTCCTTGCCTTCCATACCCACAAGACCTTTCTCACGGGCGGCGGCCAAAGAACCCTGCTCCAGCAAATCCTTGTAATTTACTACCTCTGCCTTGATGAATCCTCTCTCAAAATCAGAGTGAATCTTGCCGGCTGCCTGCGGTGCCTTGGTTCCGATTTTAATGGTCCACGCTCGGGTCTCGTCTTCTCCTGCCGTCAAAAAGCTCATCAGTCCCAAAATACGGTAGCTTGCTGCAATCAGCTTATCCAGTCCGGATTCTTTTAAACCAAGTTCCTCCAAAAACATAGATTTTTCGTCATCATCCAGTTCCGCAATCTCCTGCTCAATCTGGGCGCAGATAACGAATACGCCGCTGCCCTCTTTTGCCGCAAATTCACGAACCGCTGCCACATGGGGATTGCCTGCCGCATCATCCGCCAAATCGTCCTCCGCAACATTTGCCGCATAAATCACAGGCTTGTAGGTAAGAAGATTATAAGAACGAAGCAGAGCCAGCTCATCCTCGTCATCCACTTCCAGAGTTTTTGCCATTTTGCCGCTCTCCAAATGCTCCTTAATGCGCAGGAGCAGAGCCTCTTCCTTCGCCATGGTCTTGTCCATTCTTGCCGCTTTCGTCACTTTGGACAATCTTCTCTCCAGAATCTCCAAATCCGAGAAAATCAGCTCCAGATTAATGGTTTCAATATCTCTCATGGGGTCTACGCTTCCGTCCACATGTACCACGTTGGGATCCTCAAAACAGCGAACCACATGTACAATGGCATCCACTTCCCTGATATTGCTCAGGAACTGGTTACCGAGTCCCTCGCCCTTGGACGCACCTTTTACCAGACCGGCTATATCCACAAACTCAATCACTGCCGGCGTTACCTTTTTGGAATGATACATATCTCCCAGCAGTTTCAATCTTTCGTCCGGCACCGGAACGATACCCACGTTGGGGTCAATCGTACAGAAAGGATAGTTGGCGGATTCCGCTCCCGCCTTGGTCAAAGAGTTAAATAATGTACTTTTTCCTACATTGGGCAGACCCACGATTCCTAATTTCATATTGATTCTATCTCCTTAAAATTGCTTTATTTATCAAGTTTTGGAGCGTTGGGATTTGGATTTGCACCCTAAACGCTTCCTCAAAATTCTTGATTTTCTTCCTCAGTGTTATGAGCAAAAGGGTTCCGGCAGGCAATTCCCCGCCTTTTCCATCTTTTTGCCCTTATTATGGCACCTTTTCTAACAAAAAAGAGCCTGATACAACTTACTAACTGTACCATAAACAGGCTCTTTTTTCAATAGATGTAAAATAAATCGTGGTAAACGAAAAAAACATATGATATGATTTGACATTCCCTGCACAGAAGTTTTCCCAACAGGCTTTCCTTTTATTTGTTCATTGCTTCCACAAACTCTTCAACGCTCACCAGGCTGCTGCACAACTCAAACTGGTGCTTTAAATGCTCCAAAACAGCTTCCTTGACCTCATCGGTTACATCATAAAGTCTGGTATTTACCTTTCCGGACTGGGTGATACCCGTAATCTTCACGTAACCAAGGTTCAATAAACGTTTCAAAATAGCGGTTACGGTGCTCTGTGTTAAATGTCTTCTCTGATTTACAATTCCGGAAGACGTCATTGGACCCGGTGCGCTGCTGATAATGTTAAGTACCTCTAATTCTCTCTCTGTCATTGTTTTTCTCCTTATTGTGTATCTTGTACTTTTTGTTAGTAACCATTATATTACAATATCTTTATATAATCAAGTGCAATTCTATTTAAAATAGATTTTTCAACAAAAAAGGAGCACCGAAGTGCTCCCTGTCTGTTACTGAATCAAAGATTGTATTTCTTCTGCGGATATTCCTGCGGATGCGTAACTATAAGTAAATCCTTCCTTTTCCCACAATGCGTATTGTATTGTGTTTTCCATACCGGTAAATTTAGTAACTGCTTTTATCCGTAAAAAAACACCCCGCCTCAGGTTTTTACGCCTGTGACGGGGTGTTGTAACACACAAATTTCAAAGTTCTGTCAGCTCTGATTTTCTAGTATTAATACTCTAATACATACGTTGCTGTTTCTGTAATTTCAAAGCAAACCTGTCCGTTCGCATTGGAAATGACTTTGCCGATAAGGGTTTTGTTGTTGTCCGCATCTACTTTGTAGATAGTCACCTCTCCCAAACTTACGGGCACTGTGGTATGGAATACAACCGTTGCACCCAAATCCTGTTTGTTGGTGAAATCAATGGTTCTGGAGTGCTCTGTAATCGTATCCTTGTGTTCAAAGTTTGTTTCCTTGTAACCGGAAAAATCATTCTTTGCAAGAAATGTTACCGCATCGGAATCACCGATAAATACATGTAATCCTCTCAGTGCCGATGAAGATATTTCTTTTACGGTTGCGGCGGGAATAATTTTATCCGTACTGCTTGCATCTACATGAAGAATATCCTGATTGGAACCGGATACACTTTCCTGTTCATCTTTTGTCTGTGTAGAAATTGCTTTTGCAATAGCATCCCAGCCTGAAATCTGCTCTCCTGCAACATTTGTTGTTTTCAGTACCGGTGCCGGAGTCGCAGGTGCCGAAGTTGTCGGCTTTGCAGGTTCCGGGTTCGAGGGCTCCGGATTTGAAGGCTTCGGGTTTGAAGGCTTCGGGTTTGAAGGCTCCGGGTTTGAAGGCTCCGGGTTTGAAGGCTCCGGGTTTGAAGGTTCCGAATTCGAAGGTTCCGGATTCGAAGGCTCCGGGTTCGAATCCGGATTTGGATTTATAGGGTCCGGTTTTACAGCGTTTGGATCTGCCAACACATAAAAAGTTCTACTCTGCATCATCTCCACCAACGTATCATTAGAAGGATAATAACCTGTATACAGTTTACCACTAGAAGAAACCATATTATCTGCAGAAGTCGTCCAGTAGAGTACCTCTCCCTGACTATAAAATTTTCCTATAACAACCAACCACTCATCCGACGGAAACGGAATCTTTTTATAGCATTCGTTTGCAAACAGATCCGATGCGCTACTGCCAAGGATTGGCAAATCAGCGTTTTCCACATTGCTTAACGTAGTTGCTCTTACCCAGCCTTCCTTTCCTGTCCACTTATACCAGTGTGCATAAAGTGTTGTCGGCGCATTATACACTTTATGTTGCTCTACATAGTCCGTGCCTTCGGGGGTTGTATACCATCCGGTAAACGCATATCCTTCCTTTGTAGGCGTAGGCATACCGGTAAGTATTCCACCTGCTGTCGTGGCGGTGGTGCTTTCCATATTTCCACCGGCAGGATCAAAAGTGACAGTATATTTCGGATAAAAATAGTACGTCTTCCCATCGCTGCCTATCTCATCGCTTCCAATCAATTTAGATTGTACAACACTATCCCAGTATTTGTACAAACATACATAATCCGTTCCTTTTTTTCCTATTATGAAATACTCATCCGTCCCTATAGTACTCGTCTTATGACCTACTTTAAATTCCCAAATATAGTCATTTAAGTCACCATCAACCAAAGCACTGATATCCATTAAATTTTCTTCCATGAGGTCTCTGTTCTCGCTCGTCACCTCTATCCAGCCCGTTCCCGCCGCTTTCGCACTGATTCCCGGTACCATACTCACTACCAGTGCAATCGCAAGTGCCAGACTTAATATCTTTGTCAAAAATTTTGCTCTGTTCATACGATTGTTCCTCTCTTTCTTCTGTACTTATGATTGTGAACTTAAGATAAATGATAGCATTTTTTCCCAGAGATAAGTGAAAAGCCGCATCAATCGACCACAAAATGTAACCAATCGACTTCGTCGATTAACAAAAAAAGAACCCCATTAGACTATATCTGCAATCCGAACAGATCCTATCATCTGAGACAGGCTTTTATGCCGGGATACGTCTCCTATGAAGAAGCTCACCGGATTGGCGTGGAACTTGCTGACAAACTTTTAGAAGACATATACTCCTGTAATCTATTCACAAATTGTCCAATATGTATTCCATCCACAAACGAATGATGTGCCTGTACCGATATTGGTATCATAATTCTTCCATTTTTCTCATAATACTTTCCCCAGTCAAATAAAGGGGTTGCATTATCCTTCTTTCCCGAATTTGTATGCGAAATATGCGTAAAAGTAACCCACGGCATCGGAGAACATTGAAACACGTCATTTCCTAACGGACCGGTAAAGTATTCCTTTTGTTCATTTGCAGTCGTATATGCTAATGTGCAATACTCGTCGATATCATCAACAAATGGTACATTAACCACTTTAAATAAATTTGTGGACTTATTCAGATATGTAAATGCAGTATCGACTCTGTCATAAAGAACAATTTTTCCATCCAAAAAGCGATAACGGAATTCCTCTATCTCATTGGCACATTTGCAAACTACATATACCATTGCCATAGTAAATGATAATCCCTGTTTTTTTACCTTCTCTTTGAAATTGGTTATATCTGCCTCAAACGTAACACAAAATTGAGGCTCTATACTGTTTCTAAAAACCATACAGTGCATTGCTCTTTCCCATGTCTTTTCATCTATAATCTTATAATTGTCGGCCATAAGCCATTCCTCCATAAATCTTTCATCAAGAAAACGTAGTTCCTAACTGATATGCCTCTTCTAAGCCATTTGTATTTTTCACATCGCCCTTATCTTTTGCACCTCTTACAAGCACTGTTCCCGCATCTTCAAGTTTAAAATAATTTAATACAAGCCGATACTGCACCTTAATTGCATCAAACAACTCCGGCAATGTCGCTGCACCAACTAATATCAGTGCAAGTCTTTTCATCTTAAACTCATTCCGCATAGGTGTATGTAGTCTGTCAATAAGTGCTTTTAGCTGTGCACTGACACCATAAAAATATACAGGCGACGCGACGACCAGCACATCTGCCGCTTTGAGCTTTTCATAAACTTGCGACATATCGTCTTTTTGAAAGCACTCATGCCCTTCTCTGGCAAAACACGTGTTACATCCTATACAAGGATTCACTTTGTAATCTGCTACCGAAATTACATCAACACAGTTATTTTTCTCTGCTCCATGAACAAATGCCTGTACCAGCATTTCCGTGTTTCCGCCTTTTCTCATACTCCCCGATAAAACAACAATATTACTCATTATGTTCTCCCTGTATTGCTATGTGCTACTTTTATATAGCTAATAGGCTACCATTTGTTAGCTACAATAATACTACTATCTTATAAAAAAAGCAAGTACATTCATATATTTGAAGTTTATATATTCAAAATGATTTAAACCTTTTACAAAAACACCCCGCCGCAGGTTTCTACGCCTGTGACGGGGGTGTTGTAACACACAAATTTCAAAGTTCTGTCAGCCCTGACTACCTTGCATTAGTACTCTAATACATACATTGCTGTTTCTGTAATTTCAAAGCAAACCTGTCCGTTCGCATTGGAAATGACTTTGCCGATAAGGGTTTTGTTGTTGTCCGCATCTACTTTGTAGATAGTCACCTCTCCCAAACTTACGGGCACTGTGGTATGGAATACAACCGTTGCACCCAAATCCTGTTTGTTGGTGAAATCAATGGTTCTGGAGTGCTCTGTAATCGTATCCTTGTGTTCAAAGTTTGTTTCCTTGTAACCGGAAAAATCATTCTTTGCAAGAAATGTTACCGCATCGGAATCACCGATAAATACATGTAATCCTCTCAGTGCCGATGAAGATATTTCTTTTACGGTTGCGGCGGGAATGATTTTATCCGTACTGCTTGCATCTACATGAAGAATATCCTGATTGGAACCGGATACATTTTCCTGTTTTTCTTTTGTCTGCGTAGAAATTGCTTTTGTAATAGCATCCCAGCCTGAAATCTGCTCTCCTGCAATATTCGTTGTTTTCAGTACCGGTGCCGGTACCGCGGGTGCCGAAGGGGTCGGCTTTGCAGGTTCCGGATTCGAAGGCGTCGGATTTGAAGGCTCCGGGTCCGAGGGCTCCGGATTTGAAGGCTCCGGATTTGAAGGTTCCGGATTCGGATTTACAGGGTTCGGATTTATAGGATCCGGTTTTACAGCGTTGGGATCTTTTAACACATAAAAAGTTTCACTCTGCATTTTCTCCTCCAACGAACGATTGGACAAATAGAAACTTGTAGATATATTGCCTTCAGAATCCATACCACGCGTAGAAGCCAGCCAGTAAAATACAGATCCCTGACTATAGAATTTTCCTACAACAACCGAATACGCATCTGTCGGAAATGGAATCTTTTTATAGCATTCAGTTGCAAACAGATTCGATGCGCTACTGCCAAGGATTGGCAAATCAGCGCTTTGCACATCGCTTAACGTAGTTGCTCTTACCCATTCTTCTTTGCCTGTCCACTGATACCAGTGTGCATAAATTGTTGTTGGCGCATTATACACTTTATATTGCTCTACATAGTCTGTACCTCCGGAGGAAGTATACCATCCGGCAAACGCATATCCTTCCTTTGTAGGCGTAGGCATGCTGGTAAGTATTCCGCCTGCTGTCGTGGCGGTGGTGCTTTCCATATTTCCACCGGCAAGATCAAAAGTGACGGTATTTTTCGGATAAAAATAGTACGTCTTCCCATTGCTGCCTATCTCATCGCTTCCAATCACTCTATAATCCAGCAAACTATCCCAGTATTTGTACAAACATACATAATCCGTTCCTTTTTTTCCTATTATGAAATAGTCATCCGTATTTATGGAACTCATCGTATGACCTATTTTAAATTCCTTAATATACTGAGCTAAGTCACCATCAACCAAATCACTGATATCAATTAAATTTTCTTCCATGAGGGCTCTGTTCTCGCTCGTCACCTCTATCCAGCCCGTTCCTGCCGCTTTTGCACTGATTCCCGGTACCATACCCACTACCAGCGCAACCGCAAGTGCCAGACTTAATATCTTTGTCAAAAATCTTGCTCTGTTCATAAGATTGCTCCTCTCTTTCTTCTGTACTTATGATTGTGAACCTAAGATAAATTATAGCATTTTTCCCAAAGATAAGTGAAAAGCTGCATCAATCGACCGCAAAATGTAACCAATCGACTTCATCAATTAACAAAAAAGAACCCCATTACTGATATTTCTATCAATAATGAGGTTCTCATCATTTTCTTATATACCCATGGCACTTACACAAAACTTTACCGTTTCTGCGCACTTACCTTTGGCTTATTTCTGTGCAATAGCTGCCTGTGCTGCTGCCAGTCTTGCAATAGGTACACGGAAAGGTGAGCAGGATACATAATCCAGACCAATCTTGTTGCAGAACTCTACGGAAGAAGGATCTCCGCCGTGCTCGCCACAGATACCTACATGGAGCTTAGGATTAACAGGCTTTCCAAGTTTGATAGCCATTTCCATCAGCTTGCCAACACCGGTCTGATCCAGTTTTGCAAACGGATCGTTCTCGAAAATCTTGGTGTCATAATAAGCGTTCAGGAACTTACCTGCATCATCACGGGAGAAGCCGAAGGTCATCTGTGTCAGGTCGTTCGTACCGAAGCAGAAGAAGTCAGCCTCTTTTGCGATTTCGTCAGCGGTCAGAGCTGCTCTGGGGATCTCAATCATGGTACCAACTTCGTACTCAAGGTTGATTCCGGATGCTGCGATTTCAGCGTCAGCGGTCTCAACAACAACCTTCTTAACATACTTCAACTCTTTTACTTCACATACAAGAGGAATCATGATTTCAGGCTTAACAGTCCAATCGGAATGTTTCTTCTGTACATTGATAGCTGCACGGATAACAGCCTTGGTCTGCATCTTAGCAATTTCAGGATAAGTAACTGCAAGACGGCATCCTCTGTGACCCATCATAGGGTTGAACTCATGCAGGGAAGCAATGATATTCTTGATAGTCTCAACGGATTTACCCTGAGCCTTAGCAAGTTTCTCAATGTCAGCTTCCTCGGTAGGAACGAACTCATGAAGAGGGGGATCAAGGAAACGAATGGTAACAGGGTTACCCTCCAGAGCCTCGTACAGCGCCTCAAAGTCACCCTGCTGATAAGGCAGAATCTTCTCAAGTGCTGCTTCTCTCTCCTCTACAGTATCGGAACAAATCATCTCACGGAATGCTGCAATTCTGTCCTCTTCAAAGAACATATGCTCGGTACGGCAAAGACCGATACCTTCTGCACCAAGCTCGCGAGCCTTCTTAGCGTCTGCAGGAGTATCTGCATTGGTACGAACCTTCATGGTTCTGAACTTGTCAGCCCAAGCCATTACACGTCCGAACTCACCGGCGATGGTTGCATCAACGGTCTTAATCTCACCTGCATAAATGTTACCGGTAGTACCATCGATGGAAATCCAGTCTCCCTCGTGGAACTCTTTACCAGCCAGAGTAAATTTCTTATTAGCTTCGTCCATAGCGATGTCGCCGCATCCGGATACACAGCAGGTACCCATACCACGGGCAACTACGGCTGCGTGAGAGGTCATACCACCACGAACAGTCAGGATACCCTGAGAAGCCTTCATACCGGTAATATCTTCGGGAGAGGTCTCCAGACGAACCAGAACAACCTTCTCACCTCTTGCATTCCAGGTCTCTGCGTCTTCTGCAGTAAATACAACTTTACCGCATGCAGCACCGGGAGATGCGCCAAGACCCTTGCCCATAGGGGTTGCAGCCTTAAGAGCAGCGGTGTCAAACTGAGGATGTAACAGAGTATCCAGGTTACGAGGATCAATCATAGCAACTGCCTCTTCCTCGGTTCTCATTCCCTCATCTACCAAATCGCAGGCAATCTTCAAAGCTGCCTGAGCGGTTCTCTTACCATTTCTGGTCTGCAGCATGTACAGTTTACCATGCTCAACAGTAAACTCCATATCCTGCATATCTCTGTAATGATTCTCCAGAGTCTTGCAAACTTCCTCGAACTGAGCAAATGCCTCAGGGAACTTGTTTGCCATCTCTGCAATCTTCATAGGTGTACGAACACCGGCAACTACGTCCTCGCCCTGTGCGTTGGTCAAAAACTCACCGAACAGACCCTTAGCGCCTGTTGCAGGGTCACGGGTAAATGCAACACCGGTACCACAGTCATCACCCATGTTACCGAATGCCATGGACTGTACGTTTACAGCGGTACCCCAGGAATAAGGAATATCGTTGTCACGACGGTATACGTTTGCACGAGGGTTGTCCCAAGAACGGAATACAGCCTTGATAGCGCCCATCA
>CAKRYI010000021.1 GCA_934426825.1 uncultured Acetatifactor sp.
GACTTCGGTACTGCAACACATTCCTTAACCTTTACTGCTCTGAAATCGGATTTTGAGAAAGTATCAAAATCTACAGTCTCTTCAAACAGCGGCTCTATCTTTACATTTGAGAAATCAATTTTTTCTGCAACTTTGGTCGTAAGTTGGTCGTAAGTTTCTGCTGTACTGCTCTTGGATGCCTTGTTTTCCTTGCTTCCACCATCCAATGACTTCATCGTCGGGAACAGCAGTACATCCCTGATAGCAGGAGAATTTGTCAACAGCATTACCAGTCTGTCAATACCGTAACCGATACCTCCGGTGGGCGGCATACCGATTTCCAGCGCATTCAGGAAATCCTCGTCCGTTGTGTTTGCTTCCTCATCGCCTGCTGCCAGCGCAGCTTCCTGTGCCTTGAAACGTGCTCTCTGGTCGATAGGGTCGTTAAGTTCGGAGTAAGCGTTGCACATCTCACGTCCGTAAATAAACAATTCAAAACGCTCCACATGGTCGGGCTTGTCCGGTTTTCTCTTGGTTAACGGGGAAACCTCCACCGGATGATCCATAATAAATACCGGCTGAATCAAATGTTCTTCAACAAACTCCTCGAAGAACAAATTCAAAATATCACCTTTTTCATGGCGTGCTTCATAATGTACGCCCTTCTCGTCCGCAATCTTTTTAGCAGCGGCAGTATCGGGAATCTCGTCAAAATCAACACCGGCATATTTCTTTACAGCGTCAATCATGGTCAGACGCTCAAAAGGCTTGCCTAAATCAATCATTTCTTCCGCATAGGGAATCAAAGTTGTACCGCACACTTCCTGTGCAACATAGCGGAACATATTCTCGGTCAAATCCATCATTCCGTAGTAATCCGTGTATGCCTGATACAGCTCCATCAGTGTAAATTCAGGATTGTGTCTGGTGTCCAGACCCTCGTTACGGAATACGCGTCCAATTTCATACACGCGCTCCATACCGCCTACGATAAGTCTCTTCAGATAGAGTTCCAAAGAAATTCTCAGCTTTACATCCTCGTCCAGCGCATTGTAATGGGTCTCAAAAGGTCTTGCAGCGGCACCGCCGGCATTTGCAACCAGCATAGGTGTCTCCACCTCCAAAAATCCCTGTCCATCCAAATAACGGCGGATAGCGCCGATAATCTTGGAACGCTTCACGAAAGTATCCTTAACTTCCTGATTCATAATCAGGTCGGTATATCTCTGACGATAACGAATATCGGTATTGGTCAGACCATGGAATTTCTCAGGCAGAATCTGCAAACTCTTTGAAAGCAGGGTTACTTTTGCCGCATGAATGGAAATCTCTCCGGTTTTGGTTTTGAATACCTCGCCCTCGATTCCGACAATATCACCGACATCATATTTTTTGAAATCAGCATAGGGTTCTTCTCCGATGCTGTCCCTTGCCACATAGGACTGAATGTTACCGGGAAGGTCCTGAATATTACAGAAAGATGCCTTTCCCATAACACGCTTTGACATAATTCGACCTGCCACACGGACGGTCTTTCCTTCCAGTTCGTCAAAGTGTTCCTTAATATCGGTGCTGTGATGTGTCACATCATATTTTGTAATCTGGAAAGGGTCCTTTCCTGCTTCCTGCAGTGCAGCCAGCTTCTCACGTCTTACCTTTAAAAGCTGGTTAATATCCTGTTCCTGTACTTTCGTGTTCTGCGCCTGTGCCTCTGCCACGTCTGTTTACCTCTCATCCTCGTTCAATCAACGTCACTAATTGCTTCTCTGAATCTCCAAAATCTTATAAGCGAATGTACCTGCAGGGGTTTCTACCTCCACGGTATCACCAATCTTGCGTCCGATTAATGCCTTACCTACAGGGCTTTCGTTGGAAATCTTTCCCTTTAAGCTGTTTGCCTCGGTGGAACCTACAATCTTGTACTCCAGCTCTTCGCTGTACTCAATATCAAGGATTCTCACACGGCAGCCGATGTTGATTTTGTCCAAATCAACTTCATCCTCTACAACAACCTCGGCATTTTTCAGAATTTTCTCCAATTCTTCGATTCTCGCCTCAATATCGCGCTGCTCATCCTTTGCCGCATCATACTCTGCGTTCTCGGAAAGGTCGCCCTGCTCTCTTGCCTCTTTAATCTTCTGAGCAACTTCCTGACGTTTGTTTACTTTCAGTTCATGTAACTCATCCTCATATTTTCTGAGGCCTTCGTAGGTCAAAATATTTTTTTTCTCCTGCATACCTGTCACACCTTCCTGTCTTTTATACTGTAAGTCCGCTCCTGCCGTCACGGCACTTTCCCGGACTTTGCATACTATCCCAATTAACTTAGGTATTATACCCATTTTTGCCCGCAGTGTCAAGGAAAACAGTCTTTTTGCCGCTGTTTCCACTCCTTTTTCATGGAAAAATAAAAAACCTGCGGGTTTCCGGCTTCCATTCGCCTTTCCATGCCCTCTTTGGAATCCATGTCCAGCCATACGCTTCCCGCCGCAATGCCGCTCGCAGAAACCCTGCTCTCCCCGGAAAAGTCCAACACGTCTGCCGCAGCCGTACCCGCAAGGCACACTCTCCACCACGGCTGTGTTTTGTCCAACAGTCGGATTTCTATGGCAATGCCGGTCTCCTCATAAAAACTGTCCAAAAAATTCTGAATTGTCCCGTCAAACTCTTCTTCCCGCAAAATCCATTTCACACTCTTTAACTGCCTGCTGTGGGCATATAAAACTGCCGGAATGCAGTCCTCCACTCCCAGCACAATGAAATGGCTGTGCAGCGCATGTTTCATTAACCGGTCTATCCATTTGGCATTTCTGAAATCCGTGTACTCCGGCACCTCCCAGTGTGCATTCCATATCCTGTGCAGGGATTCCTCGTAGACACAGTACATCCGGTTGGGATTTTCGGATAACAGACGCAGCGCACCTTTCCACTGTTTGAGCAGCTCCTCACATCTCCGGACTGTATCCGCCTCTTGCTGTTTGTTGCAATTCTGCTGTTTTCCACGGTTATGTAACCTTTTTTGAAATTCTCCATCCACACGCTGTGGTCTTATCCCTAGTGTTATCCACACTTTTTCCCACAACGCGCTCCACCATGTAAAAAGTGTTCCTGATTTCTCAACCAGCCTGCAATCCCTATTTCCCTGCTCTTTCTGTTTTTCCCGCTCCCCCGCACGCTCTTTTTTCCACACAAAAGGAGGCACGCCTGCCCTGATAAGGCAATAGTCGTCCTCCTTCCATTTTTCCGTGACAAAATCCACGGCATTCCTGTTCTGATAAAAATAAATAATGGTTTCCATGTTCCAGTATATGTGAAAACATGGTTCGTCTATTCGCCGTACAAATATTCTGCACAGAAATTATCCAAAAATATCCTCTACCCCCGCAGTCAGCTCCTCCATGGTTTCCATGGAGTTAATCATCTGGCGGAACCGGGCGGAATGGGGCATGCCCACGGTGTACCATGACAAATGCTTGCGCATCTCCCTCACGCCGGTATATTCGCCCTTGTATTTAAGCTGCAGTGCCGCATGACGGAGAATCAATTCCTTTTTCTCACGGTTATCCGGGCGCGGCAGGAGTGTACCGTCCTCAAGATAAGCGGCAACCTCCCTGAAAATCCAAGGATTTCCCTGTGCGGCGCGTCCAATCATGACGCCGTCGCAGCCGGTCTGCTGTAGCATTGCCTCCGCTTTCTGTGGGCTGTCCACATCGCCGTTTCCAATCACGGGAATTTTCACCGCCTGTTTTACTTTCGCAATAATGTCCCAGTCAGCCTGTCCGCTGTAATACTGTGCCCTTGTGCGCCCGTGAACAGCAACCGCCGCCACGCCGCAGTTTTCCGCAATACGCGCAATCTCCACCGCATTAATATGCTCGTCATCGAATCCTTTCCGGATTTTCACCGTCACCGGTTTCTGAACCGCCTTCACCAATCCGGTAAGAATGGTTTCCACCAGCTTTGGATCCTTCATCAGGGCAGAACCCTCGCCGTTATTCACCACCTTGGGAACCGGACAGCCCATGTTGAAATCCAGTATGGAAAAAGGCCTGTCCTCAATCTGTTTCGCCATCTCACTCAAAATATCCGGGTCAGAGCCGAAAAGCTGCAGTGACGCGGGGCATTCCTCCGGGTGGATTTCCAACAGACTCTCGGTATTGCGGTTGTGATAGTAAATTGCCTTGGCGCTTACCATTTCCATGCAGACCAAACCGGCTCCCTGTTCTCTGCACAACAGACGAAATGGCAGGTCCGTTACACCTGCCATGGGAGCCAGAATAATATTGTTGTCCAGCGTTACATTTCCAATCGTCAGTCTACTCATTTTCTGTTTTTCTCATAAATCAGTCTCAATCCGTCGAGGGTCAGGGCACTGTCATAAATATCAATGGCGTCCGTTTCGTCCGCAATGATTCTGCCTAAGCCCCCGGTAGCTACCACTTTCATGTCTTCGATACCACTCTCTTCTTTTACCTTACGGATAATATACTCGGTCTGTCCAATCTGTCCGTATACAAGACCAGCCTGCATACTGCTGATGGTCTCCTGTGCCAGAATGGATTTCGGTTTCTTAATCTCAATGTTGGGCAGCTTTGCCGTCTTGGTCCACAGTGCCTCGGAACTGATGCGGATACCGGGTGCCGTGATACCGGCTGCAAATTCCCCGTCTTTCAACACCAAGTCGTAAGTGGTCGCCGTTCCAAAGTCCAGAACAAGAACCGGTCCGCCGTATTTTTCATAAGCGGCAACCGCATCCACAATACGGTCTGCACCGATGGCTCTGGGGTCTTCCGTCACCACTTTGATTCCCGTCTTTAATCCGGGGCCCACAATGAGCGGTTTGGTCTCTAAATAACGGATAACTGCGCTGGTCAGGGAGTGCATTACATCCGGCACAACGCTGGCAATAATGGTTCCCTCCAGCTGCTCCACTGCTATTTTATTGTTCTTTAAAAGCTGTGTAATCATTACACCGTATTCATCAGAAGTTCTGGGAGTCTTGGTCATCATACGGAAAGTAGCTGCCAGTTTTTCGCCGTCAAATACTCCCATGGTCATATTGGTATTGCCCACATCAATCACTAAAATCATACATTTTTCTCCTTTACTCTTCTTCCTCCAACAGTGCGGATACATCTTCTTTTAAAATAAAAACACGATAGTACAGGCTCAAGGATTCCAAAAGTTCCTGTCGGTTTCTGCGAATCTCGGAAATCAAAAGACCGCTGGATACCTCATCATAATAGATGTCGTCCTCCTCAGCATCGGTCTCCAGACAAAGACTGCCGTCCTCCTCAAACACAATGGTAAAAATGCCACCCACTTCCTCGGTAAACAACACGCAGATAATGTGCAGTTCGTCCTTTATGGAATCCGGAATCCCCTTAAACTGTTCGTTAAAATAGTATTTTTTTTCATAAGCGTTGGCACCGCAGAGTACCACTTTCTTATTGTCCATCCGTCTCAAACCTCACTTTATTACACATATCCGTACAAGCCGCGGACAGAAACTTCCCCGGCGTACACGCACACCACGGTTCCGTCCTCCTTTTGCACCTGCAGTTCTCCGCCGTCCGTGATACCAAGCGCTTTGCCACGGTATTCTCCCTTCGGATCCAGCACGCACACTTCCCTGCCCTTGTTGATGAGCAGTTTTTCATAGGCAGCTTTCAGCCCGCCAAGGTTTTCGTCCTGCACAAACAGTTCGTAATCTTTTTCAAATGCCTCCATAATGAGCGCAATCAGGGTGCTGCGCGATATGTGAAATTTGCACTCTTCCTCCATGCTGGTTGCCTTGTCCTGAAGTTCCGGTGCAAACTCCTGTCTGTACACATTGATTCCCACACCGATGACTACATGCTGGATATAATCCCGCTCCGCACTCATTTCCGTGAGAATTCCGCAAATTTTCTTTCCGTTCAGCACAATATCGTTGGGCCACTTGATTCCGCAGGTAACATCCTTGCAGCCGTTATCTGCCAGATACTTTTCAATTCCTTCCGACACCGCCATTGCCATGACCAGCGTCAGCATGGAAGCCTTGTCCGGATCAAATTTCGGTTTCAGTATCAGGGTATAATAAATATTGGTGCCTGCCGGGCTTGTCCATGAGCGTCCTCTTCTGCCGCGCCCTGCCGTCTGCATGTCTGCCACCAACAGGGTTCCGCTCCCAGCACCGTTCTCCGCGTCAATTTTTGCCTGAGCATTGGTAGAGCCGATGCAATCGAAAAAAAGCACCGGCTTCCCCACCCACTTTGTATTCATCCTGCTGGCAATCTCATTCTGTCCGTAGACTTCCTCCGTCTCCAGCAGGCGATAACCTTTATTCGGCACTGCCTCTATCCGGTATCCTTCCTCCTTCAGTCTGCCTATGGCTTTCCAGACTGCGGTGCGGGATACCCCAAAACGTTCACACAATTCCTGACCCGACACATAATCCGCTCTTTCACGCAAAAGTGCCAGTATTTCCGCTTTCATATTGCTTACCTGTCTATCCTATTCTATCGTTGCCGCCATCACTGCTTTGATGGTGTGCATACGGTTCTCTGCCTCTTCAAATACCAGAGACTGTGCGGATTCAAACACTTCGTCCGTCACTTCCATCTCGGTAATGCCGAATCTCTCACCCATCTGGGCGCCAATCTTGGTCTTGAGGTCGTGGAATGCGGGCAGACAGTGCATGAAAATAGCCTGAGCTCCTGCATTGTCCATCACAGCCTTATTGACCTGATAGGGGGAGAGTTCTTTAATACGCTCCGTCCACACCTCATCCGGCTCGCCCATGGACACCCACACATCGGTATAGATTACGTCCGCTCCCGCTGTGCCTGCCTTGACATCCTCGGTCAAAGTAATGCTTCCGCCGTTCTGCGCCGCAATGGTCTCACACTGCTCTACCAATGCTTTTTCGGGGAAATATTTCTGCGTGGTGCAGGCGGTAAAGTGCATGCCCATTTTGGCACACGCTACCATCCATGAATTACCCATATTGTAACGGGCGTCTCCCATATAGGTCAGGCGGATTCCCTTTAAATGTCCGAAATGCTCTCTGATAGTCAGAAGGTCAGCCAGCATCTGCGTAGGGTGGAATTCATTGGTCAGTCCGTTCCACACGGGAACCTTGGAATACTGTGCCAGTTCCTCCACGATGGACTGCTCAAATCCGCGGTATTCAATTCCTTCAAACATTCCCGCCAGCACTCTTGCGGTATCGGCAATACTTTCTTTCTTGCCAATCTGGGAACCGGTGGGGTCTAAGTAGGTTGTCCCCATTCCCAAATCATGTGCTGCCACCTCAAAGGCACAGCGCGTACGGGTGCTGGTCTTTTCAAAAATCAGCGCCACGTTCCTGCCCCGGAAAGTATCTACCGGGATTCCTTTTTTCTTTTTATCCTTTAAATCTGCTGCCAAGTCCAGAAGATAAGTAATCTCTTCCGGCGTAAAATCAAGCAGCTTCAAAAAATCGCGTCCTTTTAAGTTCATCTTTCGTGCCTCCTACTTTGCAGCTTCCTTCCAAGCCGTTGCCAGACTTGCAATTCCCTGCAGTTCTGCGGGCAGGAGAATGGTGGTTGCCTGACCGTCCGCAACTTTTTCAAATGCTTCCAGACTCTTAATTTTCAGCACAGCCTCATCCGCACCGGCTTCTTTCAGCATACGGATACCGTCTGCATTTGCCTGCTGCACTTTCAGAATTGCCTCTGCCTCACCTTCTGCCTCGCGAATCATCTTTTCCTTCTCAGCTTCTGCGCGGAGAATTGCGGACTGCTTATCAGCCTCTGCACGCAAAATTGCGGATTCCTTTGCACCTTCTGCCTCCAAAATCTTTGCTTTCTTCTCGCCTTCCGCACGGGTTACGGCCTCACGTCTCTCACGCTCTGCCTTCATCTGCTTCTCCATGGCATTCTGAATTTCAGCGGGAGGAATAATGTTCTTAAGCTCGACGCGGTTTACCTTGATACCCCAGGGGTCGGTTGCAATATCCAGTGCCGCACGCATCTTGGTATTGATGGTCTCACGGGAGGTAAGGGTCTGGTCCAGCTCCAAATCACCGATAATGTTACGCAGTGTGGTTGCTGTCAGATTTTCAATCGCCATCATGGGATTTTCCACGCCGTAAGTAAAGAGCTTCGGGTCGGTAATCTGGTAAAATACAACGGTATCGATTCTCATGGTAACGTTATCCTTGGTAATTACGGGTTGGGGCGGGAAATCCGCCACCTGCTCTTTTAAGTTAACTTTTCTTGCCACTTTATCAAAGAAAGGAGCTTTTACATGAAAACCAACGGACCATGTTCCCTGATATGCACCGAGACGCTCAACGACAAATGCCTGCGCCTGAGGCACAATCTTGAAACAGGATACAAGAATAATCAACACAATCACCACTAATAAAATCAATAAAAATGCCATGTTCTACCTCTTTCTGTGCTGTTTAAGGGCAGCACTCCCATTCTGTTTTATGTTATATTTTTCCTGAAGGGATTATATTACCCCTTCGTCATCCGGTTCTATGGATACCTCCGGCTGTGGCATGCTGGATTCCACCCCTTCGATTTCTCTCATCTGCGGATCCTCTTTGACAATCAGCTTTACGCCGTTGATGGCAACTACATCCACAACTGCCCCCACTGCCAGCCGAATCCTGTCGTCACTGCTTCTGGCACTCCATTCCTGACCGCCCACACTGACCTGTCCGGTTCCCTGTAAATTGTCAATCTCGCTGATAACGATTGCCTGACGTCCTACCAGACTTTCCACATTGGTCCGCACTCTGTCCTTGTTGAAATATTTCACAGCCACCGGTCTTGTAAAAACAAGAAGTGCCAGTGACACTACAAGAAACAGGGCAATCTGAATCCACAAAGGTACGTGCAGCATTGCCGCTATCACAGCCACCAGTGCTCCCCCTGCAAACCAGATGGAGGTCAGTCCCAGTGTAATAACTTCCACCACAATGGAAAGAATCAAAACAACCAACCAAAATATAATTACTTCACTCATGCGCACTCTCCCTCTTTTCTTTCTTCGGACATACTATTATTCTTTCCCTTTACAGTCCAAGTTTACTACAAAATGCCATATCGGGCAATCTTTTCTTTTTCTTGGGGCTTATCCATTTTCTTTTTTCGGATTCTGCATTCCTTTTTTCCCATTTTCAGGCAAAAAAAGAACAGCTCCGGTTCTGCCCGAAGCTGTCCGCTTTTGCATTATTCTGTTTTAGTAAAATACGTGATGACCGATAACAAGACCTTCACGCCCGTTGTTGCGGCGGAAGTGTGTCAAATCACCTACGTTGGAGGTACCTGAAATTGCCTCCTCTGCCGCCTGAATACAACCCTGATTAATCTTGCCGGATTCATATACTCTGTTTACTTTACCGTTCATAGCCGGTGTAAACTGTCCGGACGCATAAATAACACCGTGAATACTGTCGGGATATGCCGCACTTCTCACGCGGTTCATAACGACAGCCGCCACTGCCAGCTTGCCCTCGTAAGGCTCGCCGCCCGCCTCGCACTGAATCAGTGCCGCAAGCAACATGGTGGTATCGGCATCCGTGGTGTACTCGCCGTAGTTCACATGGCGTTTTGCCTCACGCTCGGCTTCCTCTCTTGCCTTGATTTCTTCCATGGTCTCTCCGGCGTCAATCTGGAAATCCAGCGTAACATACTCGGAGGAGATATAGCCGTCCTCGCCGTCATAGTCAACACAAATCCACCCTTCCGTGTCATTGTTGATGACTTCCGTAATCTCCCCTTTCGGAAGAAGTCCGCAGACGCTTGCCTCCGCATCCGGTGCGGTACGGACACGCAGGGTTTCCGTATCGACCGTGGCAATCATTTTGCCCACGTCATTGGCTAACTGTTTTGCATCCTCATCGAACAGCAAAAATTCGTCCTTTGCCCATCCGATGATGTTACCGGACTGTAACTTGGTCCATCCGTCTTTTCTTTCCAGAATGGTGCCTCCGCAGTCCTTATATAACTTTCCGACCTTGTCGGAATCTTCGCTGGCTTCGCTTCTCACATTCAGAGCACTCTTCACATTTGCCATGACCAATGTGGATTTTTCCGTGTCCTCCTGCGCAAGTGTTAAATTCAACTCCTTTGCTGTGGCATTGATAATCTCGGCTGAGTTCGTTGTGCCGGGGTCAAGGATGGCTGCCACACCGCCATTTAGATCATTCAGGTAATTCTTGCTGCCAGCTTGTGCGGTGATGCCTGACTGTACTGCCAATGATAAAAAAACTATCACTCCGGCAAATACTGCAAGCACGCCTTTGCTTCTTGCCATTTTCTTTACCTCCAAATAAATTGTATTACGCCGCAATAAATTGTATCACTTGTTTGAAGAATTTATTACAACTTTGTTACATTTATTACGCAGGATATAATAACAGAAGCAAATATTTTTGTCAAGTTTTAATATTTTTCCGAAAAATCACATATTTCTTGACTTCTCAATGCACGCCTCCATGGCGTCCATCACAGCGGCACGCATTCCTTTTTCCTCCAACACCTTCACCGCCTGAATGGTGGTTCCGCCGGGAGAGCATACCATATCCTTCAATTCTCCGGGATGTTTTCCTGTTTCCAGCACCATTTTGGCACTGCCGAGTACCGACTGGGCGGCAAATTCATATGCCTGTTTTCTGGGCATTCCTGCCGCAACCGCCTCATCCGCCATGGCTTCGATGAACATGAACACATATGCCGGTGAGCTTCCGCTGACTCCGACCACCACATCCATCAGTCTCTCAGGCACTACGCTTGCCACTCCGAAGGACTGTAAAAGAGAAAGCACCTGATTCAGTTCCTCCTCCGTTACATTCTCTCCGGCGCAGACTCCGGTACAGCCCTCTAACACAAGTGCCGGTGTGTTGGGCATGCAGCGGATGATTTTACAGTCTGTCCGTCCGAATGCCTCCTGCAAAAATTTTATATCCCTGCCCGCCGCAATGCTGACAATTAAGGTTTCTTTCCGTACCGCATCGCGGATTTCGGAAATGACATCCCCAAGAAAAATAGGTTTTACCGCCAAAAATAAAATATCCGCTTTCTCTGCCGTCTCGCGGTTGTTTTCTGCAATCTCAATATGGAACTGCGTTTTCACTTTTTCCTTCGTGCTTTCCGTCTTTGCGGAACCGATAATATCCTGCGGCTGTGCCATTCCTTTTTGTAAAATGCCGCCAATCATGGCTGTTGCCATATTTCCCAAGCCGATAAATCCAATTTTCATGTCTTTTTCTCCTTTTTGAGTTGTGTCTGTATGTTGTTCCCATCTTATCTGCTGCATCTCTGCCTGTGTGCCTCATACATTAACAGCGAAGTGGCGATTGCCGCGTTCAGTGACTCCACCTGTCCCTCCATGGGAATCTTCAAATACTGCTCTGCCATGTCCGCCGTCTCCTTTTGCAGCCCGTTTCCCTCATTTCCAATCAAAAATGCCGTGGGTTCCCGGAAAGAAAACATATCGTAATAGGTGTTACCTTTTAAATGTGCCGCATAGGTGTGAATTCCGTGTTCGTGGATTTTTTGCAAGGTTTCCGTCAAATTTTCCACATACACGAAAGGCACTCTGTATATGGAGCCCATGGTGGCGCGGATTGTTTTCGGATTAAAAATATCCACTGTGCGTGAAGTCATGATAACACCCGTTATTCCGGCTCCCTCACCGGTTCGGATAATGGTTCCGAGATTTCCGGGGTCCTGCAGGTCTTCCAGAACGACTAGCAGCGCATTTTTTGGTGTTATCAGCTCCTCCAACCGATATTCCGGCTGTCTGAGTACGGTCAAAATTCCCTGCGGTGTCTGGGTGTCTGACATTTTCCGGAACAAATCTCCCGCCACGGTCTCATACCCCGTGAGCGCTAATTTTTCACTCAGTTCTTTCTTTTCCCGTGCTCTCTGTTCCGCCTCCTCAGATAAATACACTTCCTTTATCTGTTCGACGGGGGCTTCCTCAAACATCTTAAAGCCCTCCACCACATAGACGTTGTCCCGTCTGCGTTCTTTTACTTTCGACTGCCACTGGATAACCTGTTTTATTTTTGCATTGGCGGCACTGGTAATCATCTTTTCCTCCAAGAAAAGCGGTTGCATTCTTTCGGAAAGAATACCGCCGCTTTTTTGTTTCTTCTTATTATATAGTTATATAGATTTATATAGCCTTACATCAATGTTGGACAACAAATTAGATTGCCAGCATACGGGCTACTTCATACTGGTATTCGTTGATACCCTTCTCCATCTTCAATGCCTCTTCAATGTCGAAATCAACGAACTCGCCGTGCTGGTAGCCAACTACGCGGTTGGTCTTGCCCTCTAACAGAATATCCACTGCCTTTGCGCCCATAATAGAGGCGTAGTAACGGTCTTTTGCAGAAGGATTACCGCCACGCTGCATATATCCAAGAATGGTAGCACGGGTCTCAATACCGGTTGCCGCCTCGATTCTTCTTGCCATGGAAGTGGAATGTCCGATTCCCTCGGCATTGATAATGATATGGTGGGTCTTGCCCTTCTTACGGTTATCTATAATGTTGTTGATAATTCTCTGCTCGTCGTAGTCATATTTTTCGGGAAGCAGAATGTCCTCTGCACCGTTTGCAATACCGCACCACAGAGCGATATAACCGGCGTTACGTCCCATAACCTCGATAATACTGCATCTCTCATGAGAGGAAGAAGTATCTTTAACCTTGTCAATGGCTTCCATTGCCGTGTTCACTGCGGTATCAAATCCAATGGTGTACTCTGTGCAGGCAATATCCAAGTCGATAGTTCCCGGCAGACCGATGGTATTGATTCCGTTCTGGGAAAGTTTCTGCGCTCCGCGGTAAGAACCGTCACCGCCGATTACAACGATACCGTCAATGCCATGCTTGCGGCAGATTTCAGCACCCTTTTCCTGTCCCTCTTTGGTCTTGAACTCCAGACATCTTGCTGTACCGAGAATGGTACCGCCTCTCTGGATAATATCGGAAACGTCTTTTGCTTCCATATCTATAATCTCTTCATTCAAGAGTCCCTGATAACCTTTTTTAATTCCTTTAACCTTCAACCCTCTTGCGATTGCTGTACGAACTACCGCACGAATTGCAGCATTCATACCCGGTGCATCTCCACCACTGGTCAGCACACCGATGGTCTTAATCTCTTTTGCCATGTTCTTACCTCCTATAGTAATCAACATTACGTTTCTTTACTTTTTTACTTTTCATATATGATTCTTCGACTAACTATTTTAATCTATTTTCTAACGGTTTTCAATAGGTTTCGCTACACATTTAACGTTTTCTTCGCCAAATAAGGCGCTTAAGCGGTCTTTTAGGTCCTTATCAGCGCACACCTGAAGATTTGGCGGCAAAACTTTGACCTCTTTCGTGTTTTTCAAAAAGATAACCACGTTGTCGGTTCCGTCCGAATCGGCGATGGATTCCAGCAATTCTTTCTCCCTGTTTTTGTAGGAGGCGGCATCTGCAAACTGAATCCAGATCCCATCCGGGAGTTTGGAAATCCGCTGCCGGTTTTGCGGCTGACCGCCCTGCTGCCGGTTCTGTGACTGACCTCCCTGTTGTCCGTTTTGAGCCTGCCAATTCTGCTGCCCCTGCTGCGGCTGTCCGCTCTGCCATGAATGTTGTCGATAACCGCCTCCACTGCGGCTGCCATAGCGGTTTTGGAACAATTTCTCGCCCTGCACCTGCGCAGCTTCGTCAAAACTCATAATCTGCTCACAGATGACCTTGGCGTCCTTGTCCTCTTCCACGGAAGCCCGTCCCTGAATGAAAATCTTGGCGTCCTCCAAAAGCATACTGCCATACTTTTCGTAGTCTCCGGGGAAAACCACCACTTCCACGTTCCCCACCAAATCTTCCAGATTTAAGAAAGCCATTACCTTATCGTTTTTGGTGTATTTCACGGTCTTGTCGGCAATCATGCCGCCCACCACCACCGTCTTTTTGTCCGTGACGGATACCTGCCCGTTCTCCTCGTCCAGCATAAAATCCGTGGTGGTGTTGGTAATGAATTTCTGCCAAAGTTCCTGATACTCCTCCATGGGGTGTCCGCTGACATAGATACCAAGCACTTCCTTTTCAAAGGAAAGCATCATTTCCTTGCTGTACTCTCCCACCTCCGGCATGCGGATGTCAAAATCATCCTTATCGTCTCCGGATGCAATGTCAAACAGGGAAATCTGACCTGCCAGATTATTTTTCTTATCTTTGGTAATGTGCTCCAAAATCTGGACATAGACACTCATAAACTGTTTTCTGGTGCCGCCTAAGCTGTCCAATGCTCCCGCCTTGATAAAGTTTTCAATGGCGCGCTTGTTCACATCCTTGTCCGCCATACGGGTGATAAAATCCTTGAGATTGGTAAAACGCCCTCTCTCTGCCCTCTCCTGCACAATGCTGTCAATAATGGGTCTTCCCACATTTTTGATTGCCGTCAGCGCATAGCGGATACGTCCGTCCGACACGGAAAATCCTGCCTCGCCCTCGTTAATATCGGGGGGCAAAAGTTCAATACCCATATTGCGGCAGGTCAAAATATACTCCGACACCTTCTTGGGGTTGTCAATCACGGAAGTCATGAGCGCCGCCAGAAATTCCACGGGATAATAATATTTCAAATATGCCGTCTGGTACGCCACCACCGCATAGCACGCCGCATGGGATTTGTTAAAGGCATATTTTGCAAAATCCATCATGTCGTCATAAATCTGACCTGCTGTTTTCTCATCAATTCCCTTGGCGAGACATCCCGGTACTCCTTCCTCCGGATTACCGTAAATGAAATTCGCCCGCTCCTTCTCCATGACCGCCTGCTTTTTCTTACTCATGGCACGGCGCACAAGATCGCTTCGTCCTAACGTATATCCGCCCAAATCGCGGACAATCTGCATAACCTGCTCCTGATAAACGATACAGCCGTAGGTCGGCGCCAGAATCGGCTCCAGCTGGGGGCACAGATACGTTACGTCCTGATGGTTATTTTTTCCCTTGATATATTTCGGAATGAAATCCATCGGGCCGGGACGATACAGGGAAATTCCGGCGATTACATCCTCCAAATTCTGCGGGCGAAGTTCCTTCATGAAACTCTTCATCCCCGCACTTTCCAGCTGGAACACGCCGTCCGTCTTACCCGTACCGATGGAGGCAAGCACTTTTGCATCATTATAATCTATGTGATCAATGTCAATCCTCTTTCCACTGGATTTCTCGATAAAATCCAGTGCGTCATGAATAACCGTCAGGGTACGCAACCCCAAAAAGTCCATTTTCAGAAGTCCCAGTTCTTCCAGTGTTGTCATGGTAAACTGGGTTGTAATGGAACCGTCCGAGCCTCTGGAAAGAGGCACAAACTCATCCGCCGCCTTCTGACAGATAACCACTCCGGCGGCGTGCATGGAAGTATGCCGGGGCAGTCCCTCCAGACGTTTGCACATATCAATCAGGTAATGAACCTGTTCATCGTCCTGATACAGCTTGCGAAACTCCGGATTCAGCTCCAATGCCCGGTCGATGGTGATATTTAACTCATTGGGCACCATCTTGGCAATGGAATCCACAAAGGCATAGGGCAAATCCATCACGCGCCCCACATCCCGGATAACACCTTTTGCCGCCAGCGTTCCAAAGGTTACAATCTGTACCACCTTATCGGCGCCGTATTTGCGTCCCACATAATCAATCACTTCCTGCCTTCTGTTGTAACAGAAATCCACGTCAATATCGGGCATGGACACGCGTTCCGGGTTCAGAAAACGCTCAAACAGCAGGTTGTACTTAATGGGGTCTATATTGGTAATTTTCAGGCAGTAAGACACGATACTGCCCGCCGCGGAACCACGCCCCGGCCCCACCGGAATCCCATTTTCCTTGGCATAATTGATAAAATCCCATACAATCAGGAAATAATCCACATATCCCATGGTGCGGATAACACCAAGCTCGTAGTCCAGTCTCTCCCGCAGGGTCTGCCCGGTCTCTCCCGCCGGCTGGTTTCCGTCTCCGTACCGCTCGGCAAGACCGTCATCACACAATTTATTTAAATAAGTCCAGGAATCATACCCTTCCGGCACCTCGTATTTCGGCAGCTTCGTCACGCCGAATTCAATTTCCACATTACAACGATCCGCAATGCGCTGGGTATTCTCCACCGCCTCCCACGCATAGGGAAAGAGTCCCTTCATCTCTTCTTCACTTTTTACATAATACTGACCGCCCTCATAGCGCATTCTGTCCGTATCCGCCAGCTTTTTTCCGGTCTGCAGACAGAGCAGAATGTCATGGGAATCCGCGTCCTGCGCGTATGTATAATGCACGTCATTGGTGACCACCAAAGGAATATCCAGTTCCTTGCTCATCTGAACCAGTTCCATGTTGACGGTCTGCTGCTCCGGAATTCCATGGTCCTGCAATTCCAAGAAATAATTGCCTTTTCCAAAGCACGCTTCATACTTGCGTGCCGCCTTTCTCGCCTCGTCCCGCAAGCCTTTTACAATGTAACGCTGTACCTCACCCGCCAGACACGCTGACAGTGCAATAATCCCCTCATGGTAACGGTTCAGCACTTCCATATCCACACGGGGCTTATAATAGTAACCTTCCGTAAATCCCCGGCTGACAATTTTCATCAGGTTCGCATATCCGGTATTATTTTCTGCCAAAAGCACCAAATGGTAATATCTGTCCTCGCCCCCCGTGAGTTCCTTATCAAAACGGGAATTGGGCGCCACATATACCTCGCAGCCGAGAATCGGTTTGATTCCCTCCGCTCTCGCCGCACGGTAAAAATCAATGACACCGTACATGACGCCATGATCCGTAATGGCTGCACTGTCCATCCCCAGCTCTTTCACACGGTGAACATATTCTTTTATTTTATTGGAACCGTCCAGCAGAGAATACTCTGTGTGGACGTGAAGATGTGCAAATGCCATGGTATCATTACTCCTTTGTCTCTCATTTTTTTAGTATACCATGTTTTCGTCCGGCAATCTATGAAAATCACTTTTCCGACTACCCCATATTTTTATAGTAGAATACCGCAAGCTGGGTTCTGTCACGCAGCGCCAGTTTATCCAGAATCGAACTGATATAATTGCGCACGGTTCCCTCGCTCAAGAACAATTTTTCTGCGATTTCCCGGTTGCTCAGTCCGTCTGCCACAGCCTCCATAATGCTCTTTTCCTTGTCACTGATGTCATATCCGGCATAATCAAATTCCTCTTTGGACTGTAGCAGCACCGGGAGTTTGCCCACGACCTCGCCGCCGAAAACGCTCTGACCTCCGCAGACCGCCTTCAGTGCCGGAACAATGCCCTCAAAATCCTGTTTCAGCATATAGCCCCTGACTCCCAGATTCAGTGCTTTCACAATATATTCATCATCCGAAAAGGTGGTGAGAAACAAAATTTTTGTCTCTGCGTCCTCCGCAAGAATCCGCTCTGCCGCCTCCAGTCCGCTCATGCCCTGCATCCGAATATCCATTAACAGAACATCCGGCTTCGTCTCCCGGTAGAGTTCCACTGCCTCGGCGCCGTCATAGCCGATTCCCACGACCTCCGTATTCTCGTCCGCCTCCAAAATCGTTTTCAGCGAAATTGCTACCAATTTATCGTCATCCACAACCAGTACCCGCATTTTTCCCTCCGTCATCCCGATTCTTTTTATTCTGTCTATACTACCATTGCTACTGCTCTGTTCCCATCTCTACTCCTGCTTCTTAATCGAAATCATAATACGGAATCCCTGTTCATCACTGAAATGAATGGTTCCGCCCAATCCTTCCACCCGTTCACGCATATTGTACAGTCCAATGCCGCTCTCCGCACCGTTTTCCTGTGCCCGGAGGGTTTTCACCGTTCCGTTATCGCTGATAAACAACTGATAAAAGCCCGGATGCTCTCGCAGCACAATGTCCACCCTGTCCGCATCGGAATGTTTTACCACATTGGACATTGCCTCCTTGACCGTGGCAATAAAACAGTATTTCACGTTTCTCGGAACCGCCTTGGACATATCATAATCAATTTCCACCCGGTAGGATTCCCGCATGTCCTTTGTAGCCTCCAAAACAGCCTGATGTAAATCCACCGAGTCATCATGCAAATCATGCACGCTTTCCCGAATACTGTTCATTGCCTGATTCAGTGTATCATTTACACTGGAAAGCTGTCCGTGCAGCGGCTCCTCCTTATAAATCGTTCCCAGCGCCCCCATCTGCAAAATGGAGCGGGACAGCATATGTCCTACGTTATCGTGGATTTCCCTTGCAATCCGGTTTCTCTCCCGCAGTGTAGCCAGATAAATTTCATAATCCTGCTTTTCCCGCAAATTCCGGTTTTTCTCCTGTAACGCCAGATTCAGTTCCGTGCTGGAATCCCGCATACGAATCATCTGCGCCTGTAACCTTTCGATTTTGCCCGTGCGCAGTGCGAACAGCACCGAAAGTCCGGCAATCAGGGCAAACCATATCATGTCTTCCACTGTATACACGCCCGAAATCGCCTGTACTATCACAGGAAATGCGCCGGCTGCCATCCAAAGTGTGCGGTTCTGTACCCCAATATAAATAAGGATAGGGAGAAAAAACAAGACTTCGGGCAAAAAGAAAACTGCAGCAAATCCCGCCACCGCAAGCACGGCAAACTTTCTATCGTTGGATAAATAAAGCGACAATGCCGCCAGAATAAGTCCCACAAGCATGGCAAGAACCGGAATCATTTCACCGCTTTCCCGCAGCTGGAATCCCATTCCCAGCAACAATAATATCACTATATCCACCAACCGGTTCATCGCACTTCCTCCCGCCCCTTTTCCAAATCTTCTATATAAATACCATACCATTTCCGGCTGGGAAACAATAGCCCTTTTCGGAAATTTCTCAAAAATATGACATCTGTCATATGCTTTTCTGACACAGTTCACTTCACGAACCGCCCTCCCGTCCGCTATACTATAGCCATACAATGATTCAACAAGGAGGAATTTCATGAGCAAGCCGATTATTAAAATAGAAAATCTGGTCAAGCGCTACAACGAACTGGTAGCCTTGGACCATCTGAATCTGGAAATTGACGAAGGGGAAATCTTTGGTCTGTTAGGCCCCAACGGTTCCGGCAAGACCACCACCATCAACTGTATTCTCTCACTGCTTAATTACGACAAGGGAACCATTCAGGTCTTTGGAAAAGAGATGAACCCCGACAGCTACGACCTGAAAAGGCAGATTGGAGTTGTCATGCAGAACGTTGCCGTGTTTGACGAGCTGACCGTATGGGAAAACATTGATTACTTCTGCGGTTTATACATTCGCGACAAGGCAACCCGCAAACAGTATGTGGAGGAAGCTATCTCCTTCGTCGGTCTGGAGGATTTTCGCAAATTCTACCCCAAAAAGCTGTCAGGCGGTCTGCTTCGCCGCCTGAACATTGCCTGCGGTATCGCCCACAAGCCAAAACTTCTGTTTTTGGATGAGCCCACCGTGGCGGTAGACCCCCAGAGCCGCAACCGCATTCTGGAGGGTATTCAGGAACTGAACCGCCAAGGTGTCACCGTCGTTTACACTTCCCACTACATGGAAGAGGTGGAGCAAATCTGCACCCGCATTGCCATCATGGACAAGGGCAAAAATCTTGCCCTCGGCACAAAAGAAGAATTAAAACAGATGATTAAAAAGAGTGAGACCATTTCCATTGAGATTCTGGAAGTCAGTCCCGAACAGATAAGTGCCATCCGCGCCCTGCCCCATGTCTATGATGTTTCCTTTGAAAATCATCATTTGCAGGTGCTTTGCAGCGGCGGAAAACACAATCTTATCCGGGTACTAAATTATCTGCAGTCCGAGGATTTGTCTTTCGGCAGAGTATACTCGGAACTTCCGTCACTGAACGATGTCTTTCTGGAAATTACCGGAAAAGAATTACGAGATTAGGAGGCTTTTATGTTTATACATTCATTTCGCTACGAACTTCTTCAATATTTTCGGGAAAAGGAAGCCCTGTGGTGGAATCTCCTCTTCCCCCTTGTGCTTGCCACCCTGTTTCATATCGCTTTCAGCGGGCTTGCCTCCGACGAGCTGTTTACCGCCATTCCCACCGCAGTGGTAACGGAAAATGAAGGTTCTACCGCTTTCCGTGAGGTGATTGACACGCTGAATGAGCCGGGAGAAAGCCGCTTTTTGGATGTCATCTACTGCACAAAAGAGGAGGCTCTTACTTTGCTGGATCAGAAAAAGGTAATCGGTATTCTCTATGAGGGAAGCCCCGTAACCCTTGCGGTATCCGCCGAAATGAACGGAGTCAAACTGGAACAGAGCATTTTAAGCTGTTTTGTGGAGCAGTACAATATGCAGGCGCATGCCTTGGAGCAGATTGCCGCCACGCATCCCGAAAATCTGCCCGCTGCCATTGACGCTCTGAATGTCGACACCTCTTATACCACAGAAAGTTCCTATTCTGACGGCGATATGGACCCGCAGACCACCTATTTTTTCAGCCTCATTGCCATGAGCTGTCTGTTTGCCTCTATGGGCGGTTCGCAGGTGGCAATCCGCAATCAGGCAAACCTCTCACAGATGGGCGCCAGAAGGTGTCTGTCACCGGTTCCAAAGAGCATTGCTCTTGCCGGTGCGCTGTTTGCCACCGTACTTTTTCAGTTTTTGTGCGTCTCCGTCGGCGTTTTCTATATGCGTGAAGTTCTGAACGTGAATTTCGGGAGGGAGTTTTTCAACGTACTGCTCACCTGTTTTATCGGCTGCTTTACCGGTGTCAGCATGGGATTCTGCACCGGCTGCATCAGCCATATGGGGGAGGGCGTCAAATCCGGACTTTTGATGGCGGTTACAATGTTGTTGTCCTTCCTCAGCGGTCTGATGATGGGAAACATCCGCATCTACATTGAAAACTACATTCCATGGCTGAACCGCATCAATCCTGCCGCCCTGATTTCCGACAGCTTTTATGCGCTCAGCATTTATCAGTCCCACAGCCGGTATCTCACCAACCTTGCGACTCTGATTGTGATTTCCGTATTATTTTGTGCAACCGGCTTTATTATGGTAAGGAGGGATAAATATGCAGCTCTTTAAGTCATTTTTGAAAATAGCATGGAAGCACCTGCCTTCCATCAGCATTTATTTTGCTATCTACGCCGTGATTACCTTTGCACTTGGCACAACCTCACAAAATAATATCGAATCTAATTTTAAGTCCAAATCCCTAAGTCTCTGTATTTTGGACGAGGACAATACCGTGGTGAGCAATGCCCTGCGGGACTATTTAGGCTCCCTCCACACTTTAGAGGACATCCCCAACGACCCGGAAGTTTTGCAGGATCACCTTTACTACCGCGATATTGACTATGTACTGACCATTCCCTCCGGATTTGAAGCGGATGTCGCAAAAGGAAACACCACGGATTTAGTAACCGGTGTATCTGTCCCCGGAAGCTCCGCCGGACGCTTTGTGGAACGGCAGGTAAGCCAGTATATCCGGACACTGCAAATATATATGGCAGGAGGATATACCCCCGAAGCTGCCATTCAGGAGGCAAATAACGCTTTGGAAAAAGAAGTCCCCGTGCAGAACCTCCAATTCCACCCAAGCGATAATTCCGTGAAAAAGGAAATCTTCTATTTTTACCGCTATCTACCCTACATTTTCATTGTTCTGCTGGTATGCGGTCTGGCACCTATTTTAGTCATCTTTAACAAAAAGAATATCCGGGAGCGCATCACCTGTTCCTCCCTGTCCCTGACCGGGCGGAACCTCCAGCTTGGCTTAGGCTGCGTCTGCTACAGCATGCTTCTCTGGTTCAGCTTTATGGTACTGGTATTTATCGCCTACGGGACACAGATTTTTACCGTCAACAGCCTGTACGGTATGTTAAACAGCTTTATATTCCTGCTGATTGCTACGGCACTGACTTTATTCATCAGTCTGTTTGCCCCAAGCTACAGCGTACTCAATATGATTTCCAACATTGTAGGGCTTGGAATGTCCTTCCTCTGCGGTGTTTTTGTGGAGCAGTCCCTGCTTTCTCCCACCGTACTGCGGTTCTCCCGATTTTTGCCCGCTTACTGGTATACCAGAGTGAACGATATGCTGGGAGGATTATCCTCAGATCCCTTTGACCTTGCATTCTACTGGAAAGCGCTGGGAATCCAGTTTCTGTTTGCCGTCGCCCTGTTTGCGGCAACACTGGCGGTCTCCAAACTGCGAAAACAGAAAGGCGCATAACGAGCAAACAAACGCTCCAAAGGGCATAAAATAACCCTCCTTACCGGACTTTTCCTTTCCGGCAAGGAGGGTATTTATCAAAGCGGACAGTTCCGCAAATTCTTTTTATAAATATTTTTTCAGCAAATCTACCTTGTCTGTTTTCTCCCAAGGCAAATCCAAATCGTTACGTCCGAAATGTCCGTATGCGGAAGTCTGCTTGTAGATAGGTCTTCTCAAATCCAGCATCTTGATAATTCCGGCAGGCCTTAAATCAAAGTTCTCACGGATAATCTCCACCAGCTTCTCATCGCTGAGTTTGCCGGTCTCGAAGGTATCTACCATGATAGAGGTGGGATGAGCCACGCCAATCGCATAGGAAAGCTGGATTTCGCACTTCTCTGCCAGTCCTGCAGCTACGATATTCTTAGCCACATAACGTGCCGCATACGCTGCGCTTCTGTCTACCTTGGTGCAGTCCTTACCGGAAAAAGCTCCGCCGCCGTGACGTGCATATCCGCCGTAGGTGTCTACAATGATTTTACGTCCGGTCAGTCCGCTGTCGCCGTTAGGTCCGCCGATTACGAAACGTCCGGTAGGATTGATAAAGAACTTGGTATGTTCATCAATCATATCCTGAGGCAGAATCTCATCAAATACATATTTCTTAATATCTTTGTGAATCTGTTCCTGTGTTACTTTCTCATCATGCTGGGTAGAAAGAACAACCGCCTCCAAACGGAACGGTTTGCCGTTCTCGTCATACTCTACGGAAACCTGACTCTTTCCGTCGGGTCTAAGGTAAGGAAGCGTACCGTCTTTACGAACCTTGGTAAGCTGTTTTGTCAGCTTGTGAGCCAGAGAAATGGCATAGGGCATTAACTCCTCTGTCTCGTTGGTTGCGTAACCGAACATCATACCCTGATCGCCGGCTCCGATAGCGTCCAACTGCTCATCGCTCATGCCGGACTCTTTTGCCTCCAGCGCCTTGTCAACGCCCATGGCAATATCTGTGGACTGCTTATCCAAAGATACCATAACGGCACAGGTATTGCCGTCAAATCCCTTTTCCGAAGAATCGTATCCGATTTCGGTCACGGTCTTGCGCACAATGGTGGGAATATCAATATTGGCTTTGGTAGTTACCTCGCCCATCACCAGTACAAAACCGGTATTGGTACAGGTCTCACAGGCAACCCTGCTGAAAGGGTCCTGCTCCATCAGGGCGTCTAACACTGCGTCGGAAATGGCGTCGCAGATTTTGTCGGGATGTCCTTCCGTAACTGACTCAGATGTAAATAAGTGTTTTTCCATGTTTCCTCCGTTTCGATTTCAACATTCTGAAATCCGATGTGTATAATTGGTTATATGGTTGCATAAGAAAAGTCCGCTTACAAAAAGCGGACTGATTTATTACTGGTATCAAATCCTCTTATTGTTCGACTGTAACTCGCTCAGGTGGGCACCTTCCGCATTTATGAATCATAAAAACGGGGTTGCCGTGGCTTCATAGATCCTCTGTATCTCCACCACTCTGAATAAGAGAAAATATGGACTTTTCTTACTAGGTATAACATACTATGGATATTGGATTTTGTCAATATCCTTCCCTGCGGCTTTTACAATCAGCCGGTCTTTAAACGGAATTTCTGAATATCATGCTCCGTTTCCACCAGTTCTATCTGCGCGCCGAGACCCTGTAATTTCAAATGGAAATCCTCGTAACCGCGCTCAATGTAGCGAATATCGTCCACCGTGGTGTACCCTTCCGCTGCCAGTGCCGCCAGCACCAGCGCTGCGCCTGCACGCAAATCCGGTGCGGAAATACTGGTTCCCGTGTATTTCTCCACGCCGTCAATAATGGCGGTATTGCCTTCCACCTTAATGCTGGCACCCATACGGGTCAGTTCGTCCACATATTTAAACCGGTTTTCAAAAATACTCTCTGTCACGATACTTGTCCCCTTGGACAGAGCCAGTGCCACCGTAATCTGGGGCTGCATATCCGTCGGAAATCCGGGATAGGGCAAAGTTTTCACATGGGTGTGCATCAGCGGTTTGGACGCCACCACACGGATACAGTCATCCGCTTCCTCCACCTCACAACCGATTTCCAGAAGTTTCGCCGTAATGGATTCCAAATGCTTGGGAATGACGTTTTTTACCGTCACATCTCCCTTTGTAACCGCTGCGGCAAACATAAAGGTTCCCGCCTCAATCTGATCCGGAATAATGGTGTATTCGCTGCCGTGAAGTCTGCTCACACCTTTCACACGAATGACGTCCGTTCCGGCTCCCTTGATATTGGCGCCCATACTGTTTAAGAAATTGGCAAGGTCTACCACATGGGGTTCCTTTGCCGCATTCTCGATAATGGTCATTCCCTCTGCCATGGTAGCCGCCATCATGATATTGATGGTCGCGCCCACGCTCACAACGTCCATGTAAATATGGCTTCCCCGCAACTGCTCTGCCTTGGTCTTAATGAGTCCGTGCTCAATTCTGACATCCGCACCCAGTGCGCGAAATCCTTTGATATGCTGGTCAATGGCACGGCAGCCGATGTCACATCCGCCGGGCAGCGCCACTTCCGCATGCTTGTATTTTCCCAAAAGCGCTCCTATCAGATAATAGGAAGCTCTGATTTTCTTGATATTTTCGTCCTCAACCACCAAATCCGTGATATTGGACGCATTTACCGTCACTCTGTGGCGGTCGTCCCGTCTGACCATGACACCGATTCCCTCCATGGCACGGAGAAGAACATTGGTATCGCGAACATCCGGCATATTTTCAATATATACGGTCTCGTCCGTCATAACGGAAGCAGCAAGAATAGGAAGTGCCGCATTCTTAGCACCTCCTATTTCAACTTCTCCTACTAATGGACTACCGCCTTTGATTGCGTACTGTTCCATCTATCTATACCTCATACCCGCAGGGCGCGCACGCCCACAAGTCATATCGTTCCATTACTCATTCCATAAAGAACTTATACCACATTTTTCTTCTTTTGTAAACCGAATACACGTTCACCCGTTAGTTCAGGTAATCTAACGGGTTCACCTGTTTGCCGTTGATCAGTATTTCAAAGTGAAGATGAGGTCCCGTGCTCACACCGGTATTACCGCTCAGCGCAATGGTATCACCCTGTTTTACGGTCTGTCCCACCGACACAAGAACCTTGCTCAAATGGGCGTATCTTGTCTGTCTGCCGTCCGCGTGGTTGATAAATACCACGTAGCCGTAGCCGCTGCCCCATCCGGCTTTTGCCACGGTACCGCCACAGGAAGCATGAACCGCTGTTCCCACCGGCGTTGCCCAGTCCACAGCCTTATGGTAGGACGTTGCTCCCTTGGTAGGCACATTTCGTCTGCCGAAACGGGAGGTAAGACGTCCGCCGGAAATCGGTTTTACATAGGTGGGCGGAATCTTCGTTCCTCTCTTTACAATCTTAGGCACAGCCTCCATGACAACCTCTTCTTTCAGGATGTCTCTGGACACAACCTTGTCATTTTCATAATAAACATCCGCAATGACTTTACGGAAACCGGCGGAGGGCTGCTGCAAAACCTCAGTCTGGGTTGTATACCAGCTATCCTCGTCCACATAAATAATATCTGCGTCGTAAATTTCTTCGTAATAATTCTGCTCCATGCGTTCCACGGACAGCTTCGGCTCCGGAACCGTGATAATCAGCTTCTGTCCCACACGGATAGCGGTATTCTCGTCCTCTAACGCATCGTTCATCTCCACAATTTTATCCATCGGGATATTAACCTTAATGGAAATTTCGGACAGCGTATCCCCGGAAACAACCTCATATTCTCCCGGTGTCTCCTGATCCATTACCACTTCATTGATAGCCGTCTGCACATCATTCAGCTGGTTCTCCGGAAGGTAAGATTCCACAATCTCCACCTTCTGCCCGAAATTCATGTTCAGAATACCCAGTTCATAATCCGAAAAATCCATTTCTCCCTCGGTGCTCAGATTACGCCCCATCTGGGAAAGCACGGCTTCCACGCCTGCCTCGGTGTATATCTCCGCGCTCTGTTCCTGCTCCTCTTCTTTCGCTGCCGTCTCGGTAACGTTAGCGGTGAGCACACTGAACTCACGGCTGTTATCCTGAACCATCTCCACCTGAAATTTCTGCTCGGAATCGTATTTGTCCACAGCCGCCTGCAAAAGCGTCCTGACCTCATCCGCACTGGAAAGATTCACCATATATTCGTTCACCTTCAGGGTATAGGAACGGTGTGTGGTTTTATGAACATTTGCCTGCATAACCTCTTCCATCCGTTCCTGCAGAGCCGTCTCATTGTCTACCACGCCCCACAGAACTTCCTCTCCCTGCAGCGTCATGTCCGCCTCGATGAAAGTCAGTTCCTCGCTTTTCAGCGCAATATCCTTACGTGCCTGAACAAATAATTCCTCCGCTTTCTGCGTATCACCCACGGTGCCGACTTCCGTTCCGTTCACAAATACATGGAAAAAGTTGTCTCCGGTTTTTTCAAATACGATGTAGCCTTTCAAAAAGAACATACAGCCCAAGAGTGCAATGACTGTAAATTTAATATATGTAAATTTTATTTTTTTATAATGGGAAGTAATGTGTTTCATTTTTTTCAGCTTTCTTCTTCGTAACAATTCTGTAACAGATTTATTCTATCAGCAATTATTTTCGTTGTAAAGTCATAATCCGTGTTATACTGTAAAATATACAGCCGCAGTCAGTGGCTGCCGTCTGAAAACATGCTGCAAAGGAGGAACCGGTATGTCAGAGCGCCTGATTTTTCATATCGACGTCAATTCCGCATTTTTAAGTTGGTCTGCCCTGACACGCCTGCAGAAGGGTGGAACCACGGATCTTCGCACCATTCCCGCCATTGTGGGCGGGGATATGGCAAAGCGCCACGGCGTCGTTCTCGCCAAATCCATTCCTGCCAAGGCTTACGGAATCGTCACCGGAGAACCGGTTATAAACGCCTTGCGCAAATGTCCGACGCTGACCATGGTTGCTCCCGACCACGCTCTGTATTCCCGCATGAGCCGGTCACTGATGGCATACCTCTCAGACATCTGCCCGGATATTGAGCAGGTGAGCATTGACGAGTGCTATATGGATTATACCCCCATTTCCGACAGATATTCCTCGCCGGAAGCGGCGGCCGCATATATTAAGGATACGGTTTATGAAAAATTCGGATTTACGGTGAATGTAGGAATTTCAGATAAAAAGGTACTGGCAAAGATGGCTTCGGATTTCAAAAAGCCGAATCTGGTACATACTCTTTATTCCTGGGAAATCAGGGAAAAAATGTGGCAGCTTCCGGTTTCCTCCCTTTTCATGTGCGGACATTCCAGCGTGGAAACCTTAAAAAAGCTGGGGATCTTGACTATCGGCGAACTGGCACAGGCAGACGTTACGATTGTGGAAGCCCATTTAAAAAGCCACGGTCACACCCTCTGGTGCTACGCCAACGGTATCGATGATTCGGAGGTAGTGCCGGAACCCGCAAAGGCAAAGGGAATCGGCAACTCCACCACCCTCCTAAAAGATGCGGTCACTGCACAGGAGGCAAAAAAGGAACTGCTTCTTTTATCCGAGTCCGTGGGGCGGAGGCTCCGCGCCTCCCATCAGCTTGCGGGACAGGTCTGCACGGAAATCAAGTACAGCACCTTTCAGTCCGTCTCGCATCAGGGACTGTTGGACACTCCGTCCGCCTCCACTGATGTCATTTATTCAACCGCCTGCAGACTGTTTGACGAATTGTGGGACGGATCCCCCATCCGGCTTCTGGGCGTGCGCTCCACAAAACTTTCGGAGGAAGGCGAACCGGTACAGTTAAATCTGTTTGACTATGCCTCCCCGGCAAATGAAAAACAGCAGAAATTAGACGCTGCGCTGGATAAAATCCGTCAAAAATACGGGAAGGAGTCCGTCACAAGAGGAACCCTCTTAAGAAACGAACTCCCACCTAAAAATACTCCCCGCGCCTGATGCGCTCTGTGTATGGCGTGCGTGCCTAATGCACCTCTCTGGTAACAATCATGTTGAGCACTGCGCTTTCTGGGCCTGTATTTTTATAGGTATGTTCTCTGTCACAGGCAAAGTAAAAGGATTCATTTTCGGAAAGGCAGAATGTTTCCCCATTGATTTCCAGTTCCACACCGCCCCGCAAAACAGTCAGGTATTCCCATGTGAATTCCCCATGGGAGGAACTGTTTATCTGTGAGCCGCTCTCCATATCCGCCTGATATATCTCAATATTTCTTCCCGTCTCGTAAGGCAGCAGAATATGAATACTGTATCTGCCCGGCTGTTCCCTGCACACCGGTGCCTGCGCTAAAGTCGGAATGGCAACCGTCACACTCTTATTATAGATAAGCTGTTCAAAGGGAACCTTAAGCCCCTCCACAATCTTACCGATGGTGGAGACGGTAGGATTGGATTCGCCCCGTTCAATCTGCCCCAGCATGCTCTTGCTGACACCGGTCTGCTCTGCCACCATGTCCAGACTCAGATTTCTTGCTTTCCGTATCCTCTTCAAATTGAATGCTATGTTCTCGTCAATCTGCATTTTCTTCATCCCTTTCGTCTGCTAAAAAAACAAAAAAGCACCAGACATATACGTCTGATGCTACTTCTTCGTAGTTTGTTTCGTGCACTATATCATACAATTTTCTTTATCATACTCAACTTTTCCGGCATCGTCAAGTAGTTTTTCGGGATTTTCTTATTTTTTCGTTTTGTGTTTCTCCTGCTTTCCCCTTTTCACGACGTCCTTTTTTACACTGTAGCCGAATGTTCCAAGCGCTTCTCCGCAGGCAAAATATGTTCCGTGGGAATACACGATAGGCTCCGCCTTTTCCAAATGAAAACGGTGTTTGTCATCCATGTACCGCTCGTCTGCGTGCACTGCCACAACGTCCGCCAGAAACATATCGTGGGAGCCGAGGGGAATGATTTGTCTGACCTTACACTCAATATTCACAGGACTTTCCGCAATCAGAGGTGCACTCACCTTATCCGCAGGCACCGGTGTCAGATTCATCTCGCGGAACTTGTCCACATCTTTCCCGCTTTTTACCCCACAGTAATCTGTGGCATAAGTCAGCTCCTTAGTGGTCAGATTAATCACGAACTCGCCCGTTTCCTTTATCATAGAGTAAGAGTACCGCTCCGGTCTCACGGAAATCGATACCATAGGGGGATTGGTGCAGACCGTTCCCGCCCATCCTATGGTGATGATATTGTAATTTTCGTCCTTATCTGCCACGCTCACCATTACCGCCGGCAAAGGATACAGCATATTGCCCGGTTTCCAGATTTCTTTTGCCATTACTCACCTCAAATGATATGTAACCATGCAAGAACCTGAAATACCACGCCGCCCACAGCTACCACCAGGGCGGCAATGGAAATGCCCAGAACCGCATTCAGCTTTCCTTTTACACTGTTTACGGCTTCTGCAATACTGTCCGTCTGCTTGCCGTTCTCCTCAACCACTACCGCCTGCACATTGCGGTAAACTTTCACACACTCCTTATGAGTGTTCTCCTCCGCCGCACCAATCCTCTCGACAAGTGCCTTTTGCAGTTCCTCGGTATTCTGCTGCTGTTGAATCTGCTCTATCTTATCAATGCTCTCCTGAACTAAACGGTCAATTTCCTTGCCGTCCACTTTGGCGTTCTGCAGCTTTTCAGAGCCGTCCTCCACCATCTGCTTCATCTGCGTCAGAATGTCGCGATATTCCTTCATTTCCGTTTTCAGACGCTCCATCTCCTCTGCGTCTGCAGCTGTATTTGCCTTAATCATCTCCTGAGCTGTCAGCTTCTGTGCCAGCTTGTCCATAAAAGTATCCATCCATTTTCCTCCGAACATATCCACCTGCCACTTTCTATGCCTGTCACATTACGGTTTTGAGGTGTTTTCCATGGTTTCCACAGCTATTTTATCATTTTTTTATTATGCTGGCAACTCACAACATTGCCGCCCTCTGCGATTGTGCATTTTGTATAATTTTTCCTTTATAAAAATGTTTCTATTTGTAATATTAATCAAACTTTCATACGTTGTTCATAGTTTGTTCACATTTAATTGCTATACTCTATCTATAGTCAAGTGAGACATACAAGAGATTTTTGTAAGATATGTCAATACTGGATGTTAGATAATTTTTTCATAATAGCCCAGATGCCGAAAAGTATCTGGGCACTCCTCATTTTATGGATATGGAACCGAATGTTATTTCGTTTCAGATTCGTCCGCCTGTGCTCTGGTATGGCTGATTGCCAGTATTTCTTCGTTCAGGGACAACATTCTGGCGTCCAAATCAGATACCATCTTGGCACACTCCACCAGCTCCGTCTTGATATGTTCCGGTGCGTCCCCCTCAAATTTATAGTGAATCTTATGCTCCAGACTTGCCCAGAAATCCATGGCAACGGTACGAATTTGGATTTCCACCTTAGTATCTACCGTGCGGTCAGACAGGTATACCGGCACCGTCACAATCATATGATAACTCTTATAACCGCTCGCCTTGGGATATGTAATATAGTCCTTCACCCCAATTACCTTAATATCGCGCTGATCGCTAATCATATCCGCAATCCGGTAAATATCCGAGGTAAAGGAACAGATAATACGGATTCCCGCAATATCATTTACATGGTTTACCATATTTTCGATGGTGGATTCAAAGCCGTTGCGCTTGAGCTTTTTCACAATGCTCTCCGGGGTCTTGATTCTTGCCTTTATATGTTCAATGGGATTGTACTGATGAACATGCTGAAACTCATCATTCAGAATCTCCATTTTGGTCTCTATCTGTCTTAAGGCAGCATGGTATACCAGAGTGACCTCCTGCCAGCTGTCAATGCTATCGCCTTTTTCAATCTTTACTTCCATTTTAACTCCTCTAATATAGGGTTGACCGGTTACATCACCTTTAATATAACATAAAAGTTGACAAAAATGTATATTATTCACAAAAAATTAATCCTTTTTTTATTTTGCTTGGTTATTTTTGATATTCACAACACACCCTCTATCTATATTCACAAAAGAAGGAAATATGCCTTGAATTTCCCCGGACTCGATTTTATAATGAAGCTATCATTCACGAAAGGGAGTATGCTATGTTTCGTCTATGGGCAAGAATTTGGAAAGACAACCATATGTTAAAAGATACCGTGGTCGCCGACAACAGTGACGATACCCGCACCCATAAAATTTTCCGGGCACTGGATGAGGTGTGCAACGAGTTTGATTTGGGAAAACCACTCTGGCTGGACAAAACTATCGCCGACTTTAAGCGGCACAGCAAGACGCGGTTTACGCAGGACAATTTCATAGAAGAAATTGAATTTGATTATCTCGAAATTCAAATCATTGAAGAGGACTAAGGGCGGTATTTTCATTAAATACAGGCCCTTAGCCCTATTTTTCACTTTTTTTCTCTTTTCTCTTGACATTTATTTCCTCATAGTCTATTATCATGCCATGGCAAGTAGTTTCAAAAACTACATATACTGTTATCGGTATATTTGCTATGAGTTTGTTTCTACCAGTTAACGTAACTTTGCACACTTTACAGGGGATAATATTGCAGAGTTTTTTGAAAGAAAGGGTTGGTGTATATTTATGCAAATAACAATCAGAGAACCGGGAAGCGCAATCACACATTTCATTGCCATGATGATGACTATTTTTGCGGCAGTGCCGCTTTTGGTAAAAACCGGCATCCGCTCAGGCAGCCAGAATTTTACCGCCATGTGCATTTTTGTAGGCAGCATGATTTTGCTCTACGGAGCGAGTGCAACTTACCACTCCGTGGACCTTTCGGGCAGAAGCCTCAGAATTTTCCGTAAAATTGACCATATGATGATTTTCGTACTGATAGCCGGCTCCTATACGCCCATCTGCCTGATTGTGCTCGGCGGGCAGTTAGGATATACCATGCTGGCAGTTGTATGGGGCATTGCAGTGGCAGGAATGCTTATCAAAGCATTATGGATTACCTGTCCGAAATGGTTTTCCTCCGTCATCTACATTGCCATGGGCTGGGTATGTGTCTTTGCTTTCGGTCAGTTGTACACCACACTTCCCCATGCCGCATTTTTGTGGCTTCTCGTAGGCGGTATCATTTATACCGTGGGTGGTGTGATTTACGCATTGAAACTTCCGATTTTTAACGCGAAACACAAAGACTTTGGTTCCCATGAGGTTTTCCACCTCTTTGTAATGGCCGGAAGCCTTTGCCACTTCATCTTTATGTATCTGTACGTTGCTTAATAGCAAAATCAGGAAAAAAACAACAGTGCGCTGTGATATGCGCAATAAAGGAAGCGCCTGACCGTGTAATGCAGTCAGGCGCAAAAATATGGAATTCTTTTTCACAATTATGGCGTCGGCGGCTGGTTCTGAATGGCATCCAAAAAAATCCACGCCAGACCGAGATATGCGGCAAGGGCAATCGCTATCAGTATGCACACTGTCATACAGATAATGCGGAGTGCCTTTTTTTGACGCAGGCAGACCATAGATACAAACACGCCGGCAAGCGCCGCCATAAAAAGTAAGATTGCTGTCAAAAGGCTCATGCTTTTTGTCCTCTTTTCCCCTTAGTCACAAATGCTGAAATAAAGGCTGTTGTAGGGATCGATCAGGTCGATGGTTTCAATGCTTGCCTCCGGGCTGATACTGTCAAGCTGCATCAGCTTCGCACAGTCGCTGTAGTTGTTCGGCTGCGGTACCGCTGCAAAGATAAGCCCGTCATAATCTTCCGGCATATACACGATATAGCTCTTTTTGAACACCTTTGCCCAGTCTCCCACATCGTTAATCCATTCGGTGGAATAGAAAAACTCAATGTCATAGCTCTGTGCATTCCAGTTAACCGTGTGGAGATAGTGATTGTCACCACGGTCGCTGTCATTATAAGCAGTGGATGCGGTCAGCCACATTCCGCTATAGTAGTCGAAAAGCTCGCTGCTGGTAGTCGTTATGTACTGCTGGTCAAAATAAGGAATGGCGTAATCCGGTATGTAGCAGATAGCATCAAACTGGATTTCACGCATACCGTCATGGGTATAGTCGGCATTCTCAATAACCTCCCAGTAGCAGTCATCCGTGTTATATCCGTCACCCAGACCGGAATAGCTGCATACACCGTTAGGAAGCAGATAGGTTCCGCCGTCCACGATACAGTTGATAGCAAGACCATTTCGCTCAAAAGCCGCAGCCATAGGCACAATCGCCTCCACGGGATGCAGGGAACCGCCGTTTGCACTGTCCAGCAAATCTCCGCTGACAGTGACATCCAGCTGCATCACATCACCGCTTCCGTCAAAGTGCAGTTCCACTCCGGTTCCATTCGGCAGCGCAACACCGGACTCAATGACATCCTCTTCGGAATTCAAAAACTCCCATGTCGCATCATCATAAATGCGCAGCCAGAGATTTGCGCCGATATACTCCCACAGACCAACATACTCTGCAATGCCGCTGTCTTCGGTTTCATTGACATAGGTTCCGGCATCCTCAGTGACACCGGCATAGGAATAACTCGGCTGGAATACATATCTTTCCTCCGGATCCCAAATCCAGACCAAGCGGGTCTCGCTTCCGTCCGCATGATAAAAGTCCACCGTCACATCGCTCTCGCCGTCGTTGTCAATATCATCAAAGAAAATCCCTCCGAAAGCCGCTTCCGCATCCGGAATCTGCATGGGAAACGCCACGCTGTCAAATAGTACCTGTTCGTCCGAATCCCAATAAAAAGCTGCGCTCTCATCGCTGACCGTAACAAGCACATCCACGCTGTCGCCGTCATGAGTAATGGTTCCCCTATCCGCTACAACTCCCGATGTACGCCAGTCATACCCTGCAATGTCATTCTGTGCTGTCCTGCTTCCACAGGCTGTCATGCTAAGCCCGGAAACCACAGCCAATAAAAACGCAACACTTCTTTTTCTATGTTTCATGTTAATCTCCCTCTTGATTATGTAAATATTTTCAAGTTAAATTCCTTTTGGATGTCCAAATCCTCTTTGTGTGCCAAACCCGATTTTGGCTCCAACACCTTTTTCAGATGTCAAGTCCACCTTCGATTCCAAATCTTTCAGGCATTACTCCATGCGCTCGTAAGTACCGTAATCGTCCCAGACAAGAATTCCGGTGTCAAAATCGAACACGCGGTACGATACATTTCCATACACGGACGAATTTGCATAATAAATGCTGGCTTCACTGGTAGAATAGGTGAACGTTCCATAGTCCATCTCCGTTGCCTCAGCCTCGCCCTGTGCCCGCTCGTAGTAGCTCCAGTTTCCGTAGCGGTCAATGTCAATGAACGTGGAAGCGGCATAGTCGCCATCGTAGTACCATGTACCGGCAAACTGCGATACATCCACCTGATACAGTTCCGGGTTGGGGGAATATTCATCATAAGTAACATCGCCCCTGCCGTCGTTCCCGTAGTTGACATTGTCACCTAAACCGTCGTTTTCATAATTGAAATTGTCGCCTAAGCCATCATTTTCATAATTAATGTTGTCGCCCAAACCGTCATCTTCATAATTGAAATTATCACCCAGACCGTCATTTTCATAATTGAAATTGTCACCCAAGCCGTCATCATAATAATCAAAGTAACCGTAAGCGCCGATGTAGAGTTCACCGTCATCCTCCAGTCTGAACCGGCAGCCGGAGCCGTCCGAGTCATCATAGGCATAAATGCTCTCCCATTCCGGCTCGTACTTAAGCTGACCGCTCTTCACAATATCTCCGTCCTGATAAAGTAACCAGCTTCCGTCCGCATCAATCTGAATATAATCATAGCCATACTGCTCACCTGCCGGCCAGATTCCTTCATAGGCGCTGAAATCACCGTCTTCCTCCGGCTGTATGATTTCCTCCATTCTGCCGTCCACTTCCGGTGCGTCCTGTGAAACATACTGACTGCCGCAGCCGGCACCAAATGCGCCAAATGTTACCAATACGCCAAGCAGCGTTAAAAAATGTAATGTTTTCTTTGTCATTTTCTTCTCCTCATTTTTCATATTTCCTTTTAGGTATCCTCCTTTCCCCCTTATTAGGCAAAAAAATCCACCGAACAATAATTGTACGGTGGATTATAAAAGATAGCTATTAACCAATGGTTAGAAACTGCCGGCGGTCAGTTCAAACAGGCGCTGTCGTTTGGTCCGGGTATCTCCCTCAATATGCAGTTTGGAATAAATCTGATTGACGTACTGCTTTACACTGCCCTCGGAGAGAAACAGCCTGCCCGCTATCTCCCGGTTGCTCAGCCTCTCCCGCATCAGCAGTACAATTTCGTATTCCCGCTCCGTCAGCATGGCAAGCGCCGCAGGACGCACGTCCTGTTTCGCCATGCCCTTCTGCTTCTCCTCACATTCCCTGCCAAGCTGCAAAATCCGGCAGATAAATGTTTCCCGCTGCCCATTAGCACAGCTTTCCAGTAGTTCTTTCAGATACGGGTAGTTTTCTGCAAAAGGCATAAGGAAATCATCCGGTTCCGCATCTTTCAGCGCTCTCTCCAAAAATGCTCCCGCCTCGGCATGCTTTCCCAGCATTTCATATGCAGATGCAGTCTGGATGCGCACATGCAGAGCGACCAGCCCGTAATGAAGCGCTTCACACATGGCTAACAGTCCTTCACTGCGTCCTATCACCTTGGCATAAGCGCCCTGTGCCAGATATACCTGATTTTCAATCATTTCCGTCATCGGTCTGCCCGGCGCCAGAATATTGAGGGAGGACAGCCTGTGCTCACGAAAGACCTCCGGTATTTTTTCCGTAACACGCAACAGTGCATGATAATAAGCGCAACTGGCATTGAAAATATTAATCCATGTCGCATTGTGATGTTGCAGGAGCGCCGTATAGCGTTCCTCAAACGTATAGCGCTGCTCCGTATCAAGGCAGAGGGAAAGCCGCCACGCCAGAAAATCACAGCAAAGCGCCATATTTTCCTGCTCATTTCCCGCAATCCGGGCATAGGCGCTTTCCAGTTCAATCTGTGCGTCCGCAAAGCGTCCCTGCACAAACGCCGCCTCCGCCCGCATAATCTTTTCGGCGCCCTGCCCGTGTCCGTTTGTAATTTTGTAATAATGGGGCATGCACTCGTCCATCTCGGCAAGTTCTTTTTCGAGAACTCCCGGTTCGCGGTGGAACATCATAAGAACAGAGGGCGAACCAAAGGTCCAGCCGCCGCTCTTTTGAATACTGATTGCCGGGCGCGACATCCGGCTGCTTGCGCTGCGGTGCAGGCGGCTCATGGCACTGATGTCGTTATACATGAGAAAACTCATAATGAGGTCGCACTCTCCCAGCAAATCTCCTCTCTCTGCCGGGGACATATCCGGGGATTCTTCGATGGACGCCATCAGCAGTTCTTTCAACTCCAGCATTTTGGGAATCAAATGCCAGTTGAACATACTTCTCATAAGCACCAGAATTGCCAGCGGATATTCTTTCAACACAGAAACCGGACATTCCTCCATCACCTTCAGCACTTTTGCGGAATTTAAGGAGGAAAGTAAGATTCCGGCGTCCTTTTGAACAATGCGTAGCAGCGCTGCATAATTTCCGCTCCGCCTGTAGGAAGCCATTGCATGGAGATATTGCCGGTTGTTTTCATACCATTCGCCATAGCGGTCACAGTACGCCGCCTGCTTCTCCCTGCTCAGTTGGGAAAAGGTACGCTCCGCACACTCCTTCATCATATTATGAAATCGGAACGTCACACCGTCCGGCAGACATTTGACAAAGGCGTTCTGCCCTGTCAGCTTTGCAAGCAAACATTCTGCATTGGGATTTTGTGTGACAAAGAGCGCCATCTCCACCGTAAATTCGTCCGCAAGCCCCATAACCGCAAGAAATTCTCTCAAAGACGCGGAAAGCGGGTCAATCATGGCGGTGGTGAACATGGTATATATATCGGAATTACGGTCAGGCAGTTCCCCCTGCTCCGAAAGGGTTCGCAAATTCAGGTAAATTGCGGAAAACCACCCCTCGCTGGAATGTAACAGCTTTGTCGTCTGCTCATCCGTCAGTTCAGCGCCACACTGGTGTGCATACACGGCAAGCTCCGTATGGTTCAGGCGAAGCTGTTTCGTGCCTAGCTGGTAAACTCTGCTGCCCAGCCGCACAGTTTCCGCCGCCGGAAGAAACCGGTCACGGCTCGCCACAATAAGGTGCACATTCTCCGGCATGCGATTCGCAAGGTTACAAAGAAACCCCACAACCCGTCCATCTGTCAACAGATGAAAATCATCTATAAAAATGTAGCAGCTTTTCTCCCCCGCCAGCGCATGGCACAGGTCGTCGGTTAAAAGGCTCCCACCCGCCTCGTCCGTGGGGCAGGGATAATTGCACAAAAAGTCAAATCCCGCATGGGCAAACGCATTCTGTACACTTTTCCAGAAAATCGCAAAGTTATCCGAATACACGCTGATACGGACAATCTGCGCATCCTCCGTCCTTGCCCTTTCCCCCAGATACCAGTTCACTGCCGTTGTCTTTCCATAACCCATCGGTGCCACCACCGTGGTAAGCGCGCAGTGGGAAATGGGGCGAAGCCCCTCCTGTAATCTCTCCGATATGTAAATGGTATTCAAATTTTTCTTTCGCTTTGGCATACTACTAACCCCTATTTCATCCGGTTCTGCCGATTTTGCTCTGCCGAACCTGTTCTTTGCCTGCACTGTCACTGCCCGATGTCCACAATAATATTTCGTATAAAAAAGCCCCTGCTCCGCCCGACCGCTTTTTTAGCGGTTCGGGCGGAAAACAGAGGCTATACGGCTTGTTCTTTTTAATCCTCGTATCCGTTGGGATTGTTCTTCTGCCATCTCCAAGAATCAGCACACATATCACGGATAGTGTATTTTGCCTCCCATCCAAGCTCTTCCTTTGCCTTGGATGCGTCCGCATAGTTCATGGCAATATCTCCGGCACGTCTGGGTTTAATCACATAAGGAATCTTCACTCCGGTTGCTTCCTCAAAGTTTTTCACAATGTCCAGTACGCTGTATCCCACGCCGGTTCCTAAATTGTAAATCTTTAATCCGGCATTTTCTTTTATCTTTTTGAGGGCTGCCACATGACCGAGCGCAAGGTCAACCACATGTATGTAATCGCGCACTCCGGTTCCGTCCGGCGTATCATAATCGTCACCGAACACACCCAGTTCTTTCAGCTTTCCGACTGCCACCTGCGTAATATAGGGCATCAGGTTGTTGGGAATACCGTTGGGATTTTCACCCATGGTTCCGCTGGGATGCGCTCCGATAGGATTGAAATAGCGAAGCAGAATCACATTCCATTCCGGATCTGCTTTCTGAATATCCATCATAATCTGCTCTAACATAGACTTGGTCCAGCCATAAGGGTTGGTGCACTGTCCCTTCGGGCATTCCTCTGTAATGGGAATGGTTTGGGGGTCTCCGTATACTGTGGAGCTGGAAGAGAAAATAATGTTTTTCACGCCATGTTTTCTCATCACATCCAACAAGGTCAATGTGCCGGCGATATTATTTTCATAATATTCCCAAGGCTTTCTTACGGACTCGGCCACTGCTTTGAGTCCTGCGAAATGAATCACGGCGTCTATATTCTCTTTGGAAAAAATATTCTCCAGCGCTTCCCTGTCGAGAATGTCTGCCTTGTAGAAAGGAACTTTCTTGCCGGTGATTGCAGCCACGCGCTCCAATGATTTCTCACTGGAATTGCACAAATTGTCCAGCACCACCACGTCATACCCTGCATTCTGCAGCTCCACTACCGTATGGCTGCCGATAAATCCGGTGCCGCCCGTTACCAGTATTTTCATATTCTCCTCCAATCTGCTTTTTACAGCACTACACCGTTTTCCTGCAAAAGAGCTCTTGCAGTGTCTACGGAATCCACACCTTCTTTATTTTTAATCGGCGCAAATTCTTTTCCTCTGACTACCTCAAAGGGCAGGCAGTTATCCATCTGGTGAATCATATCCAGCACCAGAGTCTCGTATTTATAGCCATTCGGAGTCTCCGGCTTCACCAGTTCTCCCGCTTCATTCATATAAGGAATCTTTTTCTCCACCACATGAAGCGGCAGGTTGTTCTCTATGATTTTTTCCAAATCCTTCTCTTTGAACAGATAATTCAAAATAACGCCAAAGTTATATGCAGGGTCGCCCTTTTCATCCTTTGCGTTCTTCATTTCATCTGTCAGCTCGTAATATTCCACGATGGAGGGCTTGCCGTCCTCAAGGCACATCACTCCTACTTTCTCATCCGGGGAACTCTTGCGCACCACCTTGGAGCCGACAGAGCAGTTGCGCTGAATGGTAGCTCCGATAAAGCAAGGGTCAGCGATTCTCTGCAATACATTATCCACGGAAAATACGTTAATCCATTCAATGCCTTCTTTATGCACCAAATCCAAAAGCCCGGCTGTTTTCATGGATACAAACCAGCCGCCGTTACCGTTAGGGGAGGTGGACAGTTTGCCCTTCTCCTCTAAATAGATTTTGCCCTCGTAATCGGTAGCAACCGCCATTTCCTGTTCAAAGAAATGCACATACTCCTCGTTGTAGCCGAAATATTTATGTTCTTTCAAAAAAGCAACCGTAACGTCGTTATTTTTATCACTGGTCATGATAAACATATGCACCCATGCGCCTGCCTGTTTTACCACGTCCATGAGATTATTAAACAAACACTCAAAAATATAGAGTTCTCTGGTCACTCCTACATTGTACATGCCCTTCGGGTTGTCAGAGCCGAGGCGGGTACCCATTCCGCCCGCAAGTAATACCGCACCGACTCTGCCCTGACGGATTTCTTCCAGTCCGGTAGCCGTAAAGCTGTCCCTGTTTGCCTCGATTTCATCCAACTGCATTGCCGCCAGCGGAGTGATAACTCCTTTCCGTGACAGTTCCTCTCTATGTTTGCAGGATTCCAGTATGCTCATGTCCACAGCCGCAATCTGCCCAAGCAGCGTCTGTTTCTCTTCTGCAGAAATTTCATCGTAATATTTCAGCACATGTTCCTGACCATATTTTTCAATCTTTTCCTTTGCCTGTTCCAGCGTCATAGTTCATTCTCCTTATACCATAATGTGGAATCATTTTTCCATTTCATTCAGTATACCTCAAAACGTTTAGAATCGCAACGACAATTCCAAAGTAAAAATGGCTGTGTTAATCCCCGTTAATAAGTTGCTAAAATTGTCTTTCTTTTTGTTAAGACTTCTTTACACCCATTTCTCCCGGCATAAAAAAGTTTTATGATTGTCGTGTGTAAAAACGAAACGTAAGTGAAAGGTGGTATTTTTTATGAGTCCTTTGGTTTTAATTATAGCAATCATCGGTGGGGTAGCAGGTATTTTGTCTACTGTATATCTGACAGTAAGTTTTCCGGCAGTTATCCTTTGGAAATTGTATAGAAGAATCGTTCACTCCATTCCGGTAACAAAATAAGTTAACTTAACCTTTTTAAAAGACCTTGTACCCGCATCAGATATCAAGGTCAGCAAAGAAATCCGTATAGCCTATCTGTTGTGCTTTATAGCGCATCAGGTAGGCTTTCATTTCGGGATAATCTTCCCCGATGTCGTCTATCAGCCCGTTAAAATTTTCCTCACTGACACAGCCAAGTTCCGTGAAAAGTTCATAATACGTCTTATCGTTTCCATGCTCTTTTAAAACGACCTGCCATGTTTCTTCCGCTGTGCAGCCTTTTGTATGCGCTTTCAGATACTCCCGCATCTCCGCCTCTGTTTCCGAATCCAGGTAATCCGGATATAACAGGCGCAGAAAAAGCAGACGCACCTTTTTCTTTCTCTGCTCCGAGCGGAATGCCTCCAAATCCGTACTGCCGTAGTCCTCCTCCCCGCAGAGCACCTGTCTGGAATATCCCTCGTCATCCGCTCCGCGCAAAACCGCCAACATTCTGGCGTCCCACTTGGAAAACCACTCCCTGTTTCCGGCTTCCTCCACCGACAACAGATAATAAGCGCCTGCCGCCCATACCGCCGACGCTAAAAGCGCCGCCACGGTTTCCGACTTTCCTGCTATCGTTAAAAGCCGCAGACTGCCGCACTCCAGAAATACCGCTTTTTCGAAAGTTATCCCCCGGCTGCCCAAAGTAACCTGCGCCAGACTGTCACAGTAAGCAAACGCCCAGTCACCAATCTCCCGGATAGTTTCCGGCAAATTCACCTTCCGCAGATTCTTTTTACTCAAAAAAGCCTTCTTCCCAATGGCCGTTACGGGATGTCCCTCTATCGACTCCGGCACCGTTACTTCTCCTGCCGTTCCCTGCCATCCGGTTATTTCTATTTGTCCTCTGTTCTCTGCATATCGCAGACTGCCGCCTGCCATGCTCCATTCCTTTTCCTGCATATCATTCCAATCCTAATTCCGCAATCTGTGATTTGATATCCTCTTTGCGCTCGCTGAGCATCAGCTCTTTGTTGTGGTGCTGGTAGTCAGGGCTTCCGAACGTTGCAATAAACTGTGCCGCTGCCGCATTGACCGTCAGTTCCGTTACGAGTATCAGCATTTCATTGCCTTCCGCAAATGCCTCCTCCGCAAAGGAAAACAGATTGTGAAGCTCCTCTTTCACAGCCTCCGTCCTCTGCCGCAGCTTTGCCACCTGCCTGTCGTAACGCTCTTTCAGAAAAGCAAAGGCTGCCTCTCCCTCTGTCACATCGCTGACAAACAGCTCCTTCCTGCCATCCTCCATGAATTGAATCACTTTCCGGTGGCGTTTTTTCTCATCACCGGAGAGGGAATTGGCACTCTGCAAGGATTCCAACAGTTTCTTTCGTCCCTCCGACTGTTTTTCCAGTAAACCGATGATCTGCTCCACCCTTGCGCCTTTTTCCGTCGCGGCAGCCGTTTTCAGCGCCTTCAACGGATTTTTTAAATCCGACAAAAATGCTCCCTCGTCCATGACATCCTTCATGTCCGCTAACACCCTGTCAAGCAGCATGCCAAGCAACGACAACCTCTCATCAAATGCGGCTGCCTTTGCACGTGCAATCGCCTGCGGGGACGCCTCTCCTTCCAGAATCTCCCCGATGCGGTAATCTTTTTTGTACTTATTATAGATGTCATAGTATGCGGTAAATTCTTTTACCACTCTGTCATTGTGCAGATACTGCGCGACTAAGGATTCCTCTACCGGGAGCTGCTCTTCCTCGTAGAGCGAAAGAATTTCCGACAAATCCTCCCACCCTCTTGCAGTCACATAACTTCTGCCGGAGGGTGTCATTTCCATACAGTAAAAATGCTCTTTTTTCAAATCCAGGTAATTGACAATGGCATTATGAATCCGCCTTTCCATCGCATACTCCTTCCAGATGCGGTAATCCGGCTCCACCGCCAGCACCTTCAGGCGGTCATACGTCACCACATCGAACTCCCGCACGGATTTATTGTACTCCGGTGGATTTCCGGCGGTTACAATCACCCAGCCGTCCGGCACCCGGTGTCTGCCGAATACCTTATACTGCAAAAATTGGAGCATGGACGGGGCAAGCGTCTCGGATACGCAGTTAATCTCATCCAGAAACAGAATCCCCTCCTTCATACCGCTCTCCTCCATGGTGTCATAAACAGAAGCTATGATTTCACTCATGGTATATTCCGAAACATTCACTTCCTTACCGCCATATGTTTTCTTCGTGATAAACGGAAGTCCAAGCGCCGACTGCCTTGTGTGATGGGTCATGGAATAGGATACCAGCGCAATCCCCAGCTCATGTGCAATCTGCTCCATAATGGCCGTTTTACCGATTCCGGGGGCGCCTAACAGAAAAATCGGTCTCTGCCGCACCACGGGAACCCTGTACTCTCCAAATTCATCCTTTTTCAGATAAAGGTTCACGGAATTTTTAATATATTCCTTTGCCTGTTTTATATTCATCCGTTCTTTTCCTCCAACTCTTCCTCTTCCAGCACCACTTTCATGCTCCATACCGGCACCGGTGCCCGGTGCTCATCCTCTCCGAGAAATGCAAATATCACGTCATAATCCGGCATTTTGGACGGATAAATACCGTAACCGTCCGTAAAATAAATAAGTCCTTTCAGGTTTTCAAATTCTCCCTGCTGCCGCAGTTTCTCCACATACTGAAACGCAGGGCGGAAATCCGTTGCGCCGAAACCCGCCAGTTTTCCATACTGCATAAATGTCTCAAACTCCTCATCACCGGTCACTTTCGTATCACTTTGTACCTGATTGTCACACTGGAGAATGTGAATGTTTACCTTATGAAAAAAGTTCTCCGAGGATTTCAGCATGGAATAAGTTTTTCGCAAAAATCCCCGCACCACCGGTCCTCTGCAGGAAGCAGAGGTGTCAATGGCAATCACAAACTCCCTCACCTTCGTGGTTTCCTTATATTCCAGCGGTTCAATCAACGGCAGATTGCCGTAATGCTCCAAGCCATAGGTATAGTAAATATAATCAAATTCTTCATCATTCACCATAATATCTTCCCCGGTGACGGTAAAACGCCGCAGTATTTCTCCATAGTCATATTTATCTCTGGTCGTCTCTTCTAAATTTTTTTCAAGACTTTCCCCGCCGGATTTCATTTTAGTAAAGGACTTTAAATCCGCCTTTATGCGCTCACTGATTTTTTTCCACTGCTCTTCGGTTATCTCTAACCGCTTGGCCGGTTTCCAGAGCCTGTGCTCATCCCGGTAAACCAGCCGGTTCCACTCACTCCGCGCCGAGGGGGTGAGCGGGTTATTTTTCAGATACCGGTAAATGCGCTCCGCCGTAAGCGCCCCTGCATCCTCCTTTAAAACCCGCAGTTTTCCGGCAAGTTCCGCATCCTGCTCCAGCGCAATTCCCGGCAGTTTCATATCCAATATCACGTTTTCCACTGCGATGTCTGTTGCCAAATCCCAGTTTTCCGCCTCCAGCTTATTGTACTGAAAACCGTGCATAAAAATGCAATGCAACAACAGATGCAGATAACAGCGGGTAATATACTCCGGCTGCTCCCGGTATTTTTGCAAAACAAAAACCGGGTCATAACAGCATTTTGCGCCGTCCGTTGCAAAACATCCGATATTCGGTTTTTCCTGCAGGGGCAGTCCCGCCAGTGCCGTGTCGAAAAAACGCAGATGAATCAGAATGTCGTCATGTGCAAGCCTCAGTATCTGTGCCGCCAATGCACTGATTTTTTCTGCGTTACCGGTTCGATTGTCCATATGTTTTACGCAGCCTTTCTCAACCTTGTTACGGTTACTATAACATTGTACCCGGAATTAATCAATTATTGTTGTGTTCCGGTGCGTTCACGGTACTTGTTGTGTTTTGGTATCTTCACGATTCTTCTTTTCGTAATATTTTTGTTCTAATGCTTTTACCATTCTTATTCCTGATACTTCGGCAATTTCATTTTGCCGGCGAAAAGGGGCGATGTCCTTATCAAATTCAACTATAAAAAGTTAGGCACAAAAAGGTATTTTGTCTGCGCAGAAAGTTGTTCTGTTTCCGTTGATATACTTGTGCTATACTACAAGTGTATGGCTTTTACAAAAATCGGCAGCCGTCGTTACCTTGCTTCATAATAATATATTTTTTAAGGATGGATAGTTATGGATTTATCAGATTTTCAGAAATTATTAGAGCGAAATCCCTTTTGCAAATTGTTGGGTTTGGAAGTGTTATCCGTGTCTGAAGGGCATGTCCGCGGACGGATTCCTTTCGACGCACGGTTTCAAAATATGTACGGTGATTATCACGGCGGCGCTCTCTATGCTGCTGCCGACACCTTCTGCGGTCTCGCCGCCATCACCTACGGGAATTACGTCACCACCATAGACGCCAATATGCAGTACCTCAGAGCCGGTCGAAATACGGACTATATTACTTATGACGCAAATGTCATCAAAAGAGGCCGAACCATTATCGTTGTACAATTTTCCTGCAGCGATGACAACGACAAACTTATCAATACCGGCACTTTTTCCTTCTATGTAAAGGAACCCACATCACCGTTTTGTAAATGAAAATCTTTGTGAATCGGCAGGTCACCCGGAAAGTCTTTCCACTGAGTGACCTGTTTTTCTGTCAATCATGTTACCTGTGCTGTTTTAAATACTTTTCCTTTGTAGCCAGTCCGCCTCGGATATGTCTCTCTGATTTATTCACATCCAGAACCTTGCGCGCCTGTTTGGCAAGCGCCGGATTGATTTGCATCAGTCTTTCGGTTACGTCCTTATGTATGGGCGTGACGATTTGGAGCGGTTTTTATGTTACTGCTCATGTTGTTTACGTTTAATTTGTTTGCCGAATCATCATTGTTTTCTTCGAAATTCTCTGTTCCTTCAATCAACACAGCTTCATCCAATCCTAAATCACCAATAAGACGCAGATAAATATCTACATTTCCCTCCTTGTCCACTTCAATTTTATTGATCAGTCGTTTCAACTGTGCATTTGTCATTTCATGAACATCCGTGATATCCTCCAGTTGCTTGAATGTACTGTTCAGAATTGCTTCCAGCTGTTCTCCCTTGGTCAGATGATAAGAGACCATTTTCAGTTCATTCTCCAACCGTTCAATCTCTTTTCGCATCCCACCGATTTTCTCATTCAATTCCTCTCTGGAAATCAAATCATCGGTATACATATCCATATATTTTTCACGGGATTTACGGAGCTTGTTCAATTCTGCATTTAGCTGCTTTTCGTACTCAACATTTTCATCTTTTGCTTTGTATACTCGCCGAAATTCTTTAATCACATAATTGATTACTTTTTTCTTCTTACTAAGAATCTCCTGAAAATACTCCTGCAGCGCCTGAATCAGTTCTTCCTCGTCTACCGTCACTGCATTCGGGCAGCTATCTGCCCCTTTCCCATTATGCCCGGAACACACCCAGCGCACATAAGTATTTTTGTATTGGCGAACCGTTCGCCGGAATGACCAACCGCACTCCTTGCATTTAATCAGTGTCGAAAATAAGTGCTTGTTACTTTGCCGTTCATGTGAAATATTGAAAGCATCATGTCGAGAATGAAGAAGCTCCTGTGCCTGTTCAAATGTTTCATCATCAATAATACGCAATTCCGGCCGCTCTACTACAAACCACTCTGTTTCATCTTTTTCTTTTCGCTGACCAGTTAAAAAATCTGCTACTTCCTGTTTTCCGTTAATGACTTTTCCTGTGTAAAGTTCATTAGTTAAAATGCGGCAAGTAGCATTCTGACTCCAGTTACAGTTCCGCTTTGTTTTCACCCCTTTTTCATTGAGCATATTAGCAATTTTAGAAGCCCCATACCCATCTTTTGTGTACCACTGATAAATTTGACGGATTATCTGTGCTTCTTCCTGATTAACAGTCAAATTAAAATAGTCACCGATAGTTTTATCATAACCATAAACAATATTGGGAACCCGCCCCTTTTCAGCATTGATTTTCTTGCCAAATTTCACTCGTTTGGAAGTATTTGCACTTTCTTCCTGAGCCAAAGCTCCAAAGATTGTAAGAACAAATTCACTGTTACCCATGCTAGTCATGTTAGCTGTCAAAAACTGTGTTTCTATCCCCAGTGATTTCAGCTTACGGACATTCTGTAAAAGATCAACCGTATTTCTTGCAAAACGAGATATATCCTTGACCACGACCAAATCAAACAATCCATGCTCAGCGTCTACCATCATGTGTAAAAATTCTTTTCTATTTTTTATTTTAGTTCCAGAAATACCCTCGTCTGCATATAATCTTACTAAGGTGTCTCCAGTGCGTTTGGTATATTCAGAAAAAAAATCTTTTTGTGCTTCCAGACTGTTAAGCTGATCAGCTTTATCAGTGGAAACTCGGCAGTAAGCAGCTATATTCATATCAGATAACCTTTCTGTTATATCTATATCGTTCTGTTACAACCTTATTATATAAAAGAGAGCTTTCCAAATCAATTAAAAGCTCTCTTTTTCTATCTCCATATTAATTTACTCTTCGTCATATTTCTCTTGAAGTTCTATACATTTATCATAATCACACAGATATAAAATTAAATCTTTCAGAAGTATCAATTCTGAAACATATTCACTTGTTGAAATATCTCTCAATCTATGCGTTACTCCATGGTACGATCTCAAGGAAATATTTTCTTCTAGCAATAATGATTCAATATAATAATTTCTTTTATATAATTCACCAGCTTCCCATGCAACTACTAACCCTATATCATTTGTATTTTTCAGCCCATCTTCTACGTCTTCAACAAGTCCATCTAATGAAAACTTATACTCTAAAACATTAGGTTCTGAAACAAAACCATCTTTTGAATCTTCTTTAAAGCGTTCAACAATTTCTTCATCTATACCTAATGGATTCTTTTCTTTATCATAAATGTGATTTTCAGTTGGGTCTTCTATAACAATTCTATATAATCCGTCGTAAGTAGAGCGTTCATTTGTCGCCATAATACGTATACCACGAATCACTCCTCCAGCAATAAGTTGGTTAAATAATGCGATTACATCTTGTTCTCTTGTCGGCATAGATGTTATAGAAATTCGATGCAGCGGTTTAAAAAAATTATCATTCTCCAGCTGTAATGGGTAGTTTTTTTCGTGTTCTACCATCTGTTCTTTCCATTCAGACACCTTTTTTTCACGAATTAAGTCGGGCGCAGCTCCTGTATTTTTCTTAAAGCATTGTTTCGTTTTCATTAAAGGACCATCTAATAATTTCCTTGCAATTTCTTTAGCCAAATCAGTAATTTCCTTTTTAAATCCTTTTCTTCCCAAATCTGCACTACATTTTTCAAAATGTACTACAATATGTGCCTGATTTTGTCTGCCTATATTTTTATTTAATGGTATCTGTATCAATTCTCCTTGCGGCATATTATTAGCTGCAATTTGAATTCCACCATAAAGAACATTTAACCCCTTTCGTATTCCAATCTTATCATTGATTTTATTCCATACATTAGTAGAATATACATAAAAAAATATGAGCGTAGGTTTATATTCCTCGATAAGTAGCCTTTGTTCTTCATCAAATTTTAACATTGAAAGCATCTTTGTATATTCCCATTTATCATATATTGCTTCCAAATTAGATAATTTCGTAGGCATCCGAAATTGCGGTCCGTTTTTATCAAATAACTCAGACATCTTATTCTGTATCGTTGTATAGTTCTGACTTTTCGAAACAAATTCCGAAATAGATAAATAAGCTATTCCTTTTTTACTTTCCGTAGTTTTTTTCCCGTTCTTATCAATCACTATGACATTTATAGTAATATTTTCATTATCGCATATTGCTCCTAAACCGGTTTTTACTCTCAACACATCAAGCCATTCTTTAGCATGATCAATTCCAAGCCAAGCCAAATTTTTAGGGTAAGTCATGCTATCACATTTAATAGTAACAGAAACACCTCTATCAATATCATTAAATGTGGAATCTACCACAGGACTGCTATCTGGCTCAACTTTTGGATTACCTGAAGGGGCCTCATCAGATAACCATTTTCTTGCATTTCTCATAACACCCACTGCTTCAAAATTCGGAGACTTTGTTGCAATTTGTATATAATTAAATCCATAAGCCAAATATGTTGCACCGACTCCTTTGTGTCCCCGTGTTTTTCCATTCTTAAATGAAAAATTAGGAGCCAAGAATTTTATATATTCTTCCTCTTCAAATCCAATACCATTGTCAGTTACAGAAATTTTATTATCCTTGATATTGATTAAAATGTTCAGTTTAGGTTCATACGGTTGCTTTTCTATTTCCATTCGTTTTTCTACGGAATCTAAAGCATTTTGAATCAGTTCACACAAAGGATCGAACCATCCAACATAAGAATTCAATATATTATTAATTTCTCGTTGTATTGATAACATAACTACAGTTTCATGACCTTCATACTTTGCATTTAACGGATCAAATTTTTTATCGTACATTCCTTCTGTCCTCCAACATCTCTCATAACATTTCATTTTTATGTTAAATACCACTTTGCATACCTATTTGTACCTGTTACCGAAATACTTCCTTCTCTTTTCATCATCTGTAACAAATTAGAAACCTTCTTTGACTTCTGTTCATCACTGAGTATTTCTGGCAAAGCTTTTTCCAGAACTTCCATCAATTCATGCTTACTTGCTCCCCCCATTGATCCCAGTGCTTTAATAATCAGTTGCTTGCAAATATCATCATCCAGTCCCTTGTTCCGAACATACACCGCTTTCTGTCCCACAATATCCGCCACTTTAAAGGATACAAAAATATTGGGGTAACGTCCCTCTACCAGTCCTTGCTTTTTCAACTCTTTGAAATTGTCTTTTGATATTGTTTCTTGTTTCTGTACCTGATCCAGCAAAAATACAGT
>CAKRYI010000022.1 GCA_934426825.1 uncultured Acetatifactor sp.
TTTCCCGCCGATAAATGCTCAAAAATAAGTGGGGAATTTTCTCCGATAAAAATGGGACTTTTTTATTGACAATCACAAGGGTTTGAATCGGGATGGAATTGATTCACCGGGAGTGTATATTGCTATCCAGGAGAACAATGAAAAGCAACTTGCAAAATACCGTGAAAAGAAGCCTCTTTGGAACAATGTTGCAGTGGGCAGAATCCTTGCAAATGAGCAGTATACCGGAACCATGGTATATAACCGATTTAAGAGTGAAAATGTAGGCGATAAGCACGCCAAGGCTTTGCCTGAGGAAGAATGGAAACGCGTGGAAAATTGTCATGTTGCTATTATCTGTAGAGAGGATTTTGAAAGAGTGGCTGCCATGAGAAAAGGAAATAAATGCGCCGGTGTTGAGCGAAAACATGAAGCACACTGTCTGACAGGTAAAATGATATGCGGAAACTGCGGGCACCGTATGTCCCATTCCTATTCCGGACGCCCGAAGTATTACTGCGCCAAGCATTACCTTGATAAGGCAGATGGCAAGTGCAATATAAGTGTCCTCGATTCGACTATGGAAGAGGTGGTGATGAAGTCACTGCAGCTGTTCATTGATATGTGGGTGGATTCCAGAAAGATTGTGGATATGCAGCGTGAAAAGCAGGAACAGCGCTTAAAACTGGCAGAAAAGCATCTGCTTGATATGGAGAACAGCTATGAGCGTATCAATAAGGATTTGCGTGATGCATATGAAAGCTACAAGCTTGGTATGACCGACAGAGAAACCTATCTGGAACAGAGAAAGACCTATGAGCAGTTGCTTGTGCGCATGCAGGAAAATATCGAAAAGCAGAAGGCAGCAGTCAGTAAAATGGCAGCTGTGGATGTACCAGAAATAGCAGGTTTTGAAATGCTGGACGGACAGATGAAATTGCAGAAACTGAATAAGGAAATCGTGGATGCTTTCGTGGCGGAGATTATCGTGTACGATAGGAAGAGGGTTGAGATAAAGTGGAAGTTTAGGGATGAGCTATTGTCATGATTTTAGATGAAAACTGTCGATAAAAATGATATAATTAATTATTATTCCTTGGGAGGATTTGTTAATGAAGTTGACAAGATTAATTATTGAAAACTATCGAAATTTTGAAGCACTTGATTTGGAAATAAGTAATATGAATGTTGTGTTTGGTGTTAATGATATTGGAAAAACTAATTTGTTGTCAGCTATCAGGATGTTATTAGACCCTCAATGTAGAAGGAACGGATTTGTTGATTCTGATTATCATTTAAAGGATACTTCAAAGAAAATTAGAATAGTTTTAGGCATTAACGTGTCAGATGAAGAGGATGAGGATACAAAGAAAATTTTTGCCAAGGCAAAAGTGATTGGAACGGGAAAAGATACATTGTATATTTCGTTGGAAACTCAGTACAATGCAGAAAATCTATTTTCAGAAATTCATATGTCATGGGGAGATGACTTGGATGATTTGGAGCCGATGATATTGACACAGCAATTTAGATGTGATGTTGATAATATTTTTAATGTCATTTATATTGACTCTTCTATACAATTGGATGCAGTTTTTAAAAGGTATGCAAGAACATTATTTCAAAATCCTAAAAGTATAGATGAGTCTGAAAAAACAGATTTACGAGCATGTATAGATAATTTGAATTCGACTATATCGGGCATTAAATTAATAGATGAATTTCAAAATAATTTGAGTAAAGAATATGAGCATTACAGAGAAGAGGGACTTGAGATAAAGATAAAATCTGAAGTTGAAATGGATAATATATATTCAAAATTAATTCCTTATATTTCCTATGAAGATGGTAAGACCTATCCTACGGCAGGAGACGGAAGAAAAAAGATAGTTGAATATTCCATTTTAGGAATGGAAAGTCGCGAAAGTGAGAAGAAGAAAATAAATATCTTTTTGGTTGAAGAATTAGAAAATCACCTGCACAGATCCTTGCAGATTTCATTATCGTTTCAACTTTTTGAAGATAGGCTGTTTAGGCACATGTTTATTACAACTCATTCTTCTTTGATAGTTAGCAGGATGGATGAGGTTACTTTGGTCAAATTATATAATCCAGAAAAGGCTGATGGAAAATCTGTTGAGTATATAGTTCCTAAAGAGTATAAAAAGAATAAAGCTAAGCTAAATACGGAACTAAGTGAAGCAATATTTGCTGAAAAGGTGTTATTGGTTGAAGGTCCATCTGAAAAAATTCTGTTTGAGAGAGTATTGACAGATCTTGCGCCAAAGTATGAATGTAAAGGGAGATATATCTTACAAGTAGATGGCGTCGCATTTAAAACTTATTATGAAATTTTAAATAAGTTAGGAATAAAATGTTTGATAAAGACAGACAATGATTTGAAATACTATGAAACAGATGGAAAGATTGAATTTGCAGGGATTAATAGATGTGCGGAGATTGCTGGTATAAGTAAGAAGAATAAGAGAACATTGAATACTATTATTTCTAAGGCTCAATTCGATTCAGAAAGAAAACAGCATCAAATACACTATTTCAACGAGTTTTCACAAACTATTGAAGACTTGAAGGACAAGGGGATTTTCTTGTCTCAAATTGATTTGGAAAATGATTTGTATGAAGTAATTCCAAGTACAATGAATCGGTACGTTTCATCAGTAGGTGGAAGATTGGATGCCGTTGATTATTTGCAAAAAGCAAAGCAGAATAGGATGGTGGCTTTGTGTGAGAAAATAACCAAAACGGATTCTAAAGCGATATTTGAGGACGATAAATTTTTGTGTATTAAGGAGTTGGTTCAATGAGCGAAATAAAGGATAGTAAAATTCGGGAATCAATACTTACAACAAATGGTAATATTGTAATTGCAGCTGATGCTGGAACTGGAAAGACATACATGACAGTTGAAAGAATAAAGCATGATGTAATGAAGGTTGATAATTATCAGACGTACGCTGCCATAACATTTACTAATAAAGCAGCCAAGGAACTTATGGATAGATTAGGAGAAATACAGAACGGATTTGTCGGAACAAATGATAAGTTTATTCTCAATGAAGTGATTATACCATTTTCGAAAGATGTATATCCGCAGGTTAAGGGCAAAATTATCAAAACGGATTATTCGGCAGCAGAAAAGCGCGATAAAGGGAATGATTTGTTAGCACGATTTGTAGAAGAAGGTATAATTGGGACATATACTGATTCTCATCATAATTTTGCATTTAAGTTAGCGTTGCATATATTGAAGAAATCGCACGCAGCGAAAAGATATTTGAGTAATAGATATTTTAGAATATATGTTGATGAGTATCAGGATTCTGATAAAGATATGCATAATTTTTTTATGTATCTTAATGAGGAACTGTGTATCCCCTTCTTTATAGTGGGAGATTTTAAACAATCCATATATGAGTGGCGCGGAGGTTATCCGGATGGATTTAAGAACTTGTTACAAAGTCAAAAATATACAGGTTTTAAATTGTTGCATAATTTTAGATCTAATCAACAAATCCAAAACTACGCTTCGATTTTTATAGATGATATAAGAGAGAATTATCATAAATGTGTTTTAAATGGAGAAGTAAAAGGATGCATTTATAGTGGAGATAGTATGCTTATACAATATATCGAAAAATGGTTAATGCAAAAAGGAAATTGTGCTTTTTTGGTCTATAGTAATAGAGAGGCAAAAGAATGGGCTGAAAAATTAGCTAGTTTGCATTTTGTGTATATACCAAGAGCACCTATAGATGAGCCAGATTTAGATAATGAACAAGTGTGGGTAGCAAGATGTGTTGCTAATTATTTTTATAAGAAAAGGTATAGTGAGTATTCTTTTTATGATGAAATACCAAATCAAGATGCATATGATATTGTTTTTATAAAAAATACATTACGAACTCTGAAAACAGAATACTATAAAAAGGGGTGGACCAATTTGGCAACGGAGTGTGTTGAGAGACTTTATCAATATATATTAGCAGCTTATGATGCAGACAAGATGAAGTGTGAAATACAAAAGTTGAAGGAAACAATTGAAGATACCCAGTATGAAAAGAGTTTTAATATAGAGTTATATGACAGAATAGCAACGACGATTCATTCTTCAAAAGGATTGCAATATAATCAGGTTATAATTAATTCTGATAATTTTATTTATAATAATGAACTTAGTAACTCAGAAGTTCATTATGTTGCAATAACAAGGCCGGAGGAACGCTTGTTAGTACTATTTAAGCAGGGTGGAAGGAAAGCAGAAATGTATTATAGGGCTATAAGTGAAAGGGCGAAACAAATAGAGGTTGAGGGAATTCAACAAAGCGCTAAAGCTGTAATACAGATAGACAATATTTAAGCGGATAAGATATATTTTCTTGACAGGAGGTCTTTTATATATGATGAATTTGCTTGCTGATTTAGAGATTCAGTGCGAAAAGTGTGGACAAGTCCATGTAGTGTCCAAAGACTTTTTAGAACCTGATGCAAGTTCGTATGAACGTAGTATGGGAGACGAAATTGAATATATTATTGAGGATTTTATTATATGCGATGAATGCAAAAGTGAGATTAGATTTGTAATTAGAGAATACGAGTATCCCGTAGGGGCTTATAATTATGATGATTATGAAATCTCCGGTGGTGAATTTATACAAGAACCTAATATGGGGATTATATATTGTCAAGAAGAGTTTGATATGGAAGCGGCATATGGAGAATATGATAGGGTACGCGACTTGATTTTACAGATAGTAGATGATAGAGATATGCTTTATAATATAACTCCAAGAGAATTTGAAGAAGTGGTAGAGCGCATTTTTATTTCGGAAGGATTTGAGACGCAATTGACCAAAGCTACACGTGATGGCGGAAAAGATATAATTGCAGTAAAATACAGTATGGGAAAACCTATTGTTTTTTATGTAGAGTGTAAGCAGTATGGCAGACATAGAACAGTAGATGTTAATATTGTTAGATCTTTATATGGTGTGCAAATGAGTGATCAAATAAATAAATCAGTGTTGGTTACAACCTCTCATTTTTCAAGAGATGCCAGAGAATATGCTGAAAACCAAAATACATTAATAGATTTAATTGATGTAGATGAATTTTATGAATTGTTAAAATGCAGTGCAAAAAGAATGTAAAGAATCTTACATAGCGGTGTAACTTAGGTGATTGCAAAGCGGGAGTCATAACCCGCCACCGCATTCGATTCCATCCGGAATCCGAAAACTGAATAAAGAACCTATCCATAAAAGGCTTTTTAAGAAAAACAAAATTTTCTAAAAAAATCCCCTTCACACCCTTGACACGAGCGGGGAACTGGAAAAACATATGCGTCCGCATTTGCTATGCGGGAACTTGGGTTCAAACGAGTGCTATTTTTAGTTCATAGAGGACAGTTGGCAAGGCAAACGAAAAAGTCATATGAAAGAGTATTTGGTGAATCGGTTTCTATGGGATTGGTAGGGGCTGGTTATCAGGAGTATGAAAAGGATTATGTATTTGCCATGGTGCAAACTCTGAATCGGGATAACCACTTATATCAGTATAAACCAGATGAATTTGATTGTATCATTTTAGATGAGGCGCATCACAGTGCCGCAAATACCTACCAGAAAGTGATGAAATACTTCAGACCGAGGTTGTGGTTGGGTATGACGGCTACACCGGATAAAAGAGATGATGACATGGAAGGTAAAAATATATATGAAATCTTTCATTATCAAATAGCTTACGAAATCCGGTTGCAACAGGCAATGGAGGAGAATATGTTATGTCCCTTTCACTATTTTGGAATTAGTGATATATCATTGCTGGACGAAAAACAGATAAAAGCCAAGAAAATGACAGAAAGAGACTTCAATTTATTAACGGGCGATGAAAGGGTAAGACACATTATTGCGCAAGCAAACTACTATGGTTACAGTGGGGACAGAGTAAAGGGGCTGGTATTTTGCAGCCGAATAGATGAATCGGAGGAATTATCTGCAAAATTTAACGAAGCTGGTTTTAGAACAATAGCATTAAATGGAAGTGCAACGGAAGAGGAGAGAGCAAGCGCATTTAAGCGTTTGGCAATGGATGAATCCGAGGCTACGGAAAACATGCAGCCGTTAGATTATATTTTTTCGGTGGAGATATTAAATGAAGGTGTTGACATCGTTGAGGTTAATCAAGTAATTATGCTTCGCCCCACAGAGTCACCTATTGTTTTCATTCAGCAATTAGGAAGAGGATTACGAAAGGCGGATGGAAAAGAGTATGTGGTAGTGCTGGATTTTATAGGGAATTATAATAATAATTTTATGATACCGGTTGCATTATCTGGAGATAGAACTTATAATTCTGACACGATTCGTAAGTATGTACTCAGTGGAAATAGCACAATACCCGGAGCATCAACTGTTCATTTTGATGAAGTGGCTAAGGATAAGATTTTTTCTTCTATTGATAGAATTAGAGGAATGAAATCGATTATCAGAGAAAGCTATATTACCTTAAAAAATCGCTTGGGAAGAGTTCCATATCTCCTTGACTTTTACGAAAATGGAGAGGTGGACCCGCTTGTAATTATTCGGGAATACAAGAGCTATCAGTTGTTTTTGGAATCTGTAGAAAAAGAATCGTATGTTGGTAAAATTTCAGAGCAGGAACAAATTACACTGGAATATTTATCTAAGACAGTTCTTGCCGGAACAAGACCATATGAACTAGAAATTCTGAAATGGTTTTTACACAATGAAGTAATCAATGTAGATACGATAAAAGAGGAATTTCAGGTAAAGTATGGATATAAAATTAATATGGCGTCTTTTCAGGATGCTGTTAATGTTTTACAGGGGCATTTTGTAAGTAAAGAGGAGGAATATTTAAGGTATAGTCGATTGGAAATTATTAGTGACAGTAAGGCACAAATGCTTCAAAGAATGAGAGGTTTCACAGAACGCCTGCGTCATATGGAATTTTATAAGCAGGTCAGTGATATTATAGAGGTTGGGCTAAGAAGATATAATGATAAATATGCGTCAAAGGTGACGGAGGATAATCCGTTTGTGCTGTATGAGAAGTATTCCAGAAGAGACGTTAGTTTGCTGATGAATTGCGGAAAGGATTTATCTTCTACCATGTATGGAATGAAACGTATTGGCGATGATGTGTTTATTTTTGTTACCTATCACAAGGAAGAAAATGCTAACGAAGACAAAAATTATGTGGACGGAAAGCCTGATTATGCGGATACATTTGAGGATAACATGATTTTTCGGTGGGACTCACAGATAGGAAGAGGAATCAATAGTTCCTATATGGCAGACGTTATTACAGCATCACATAAGCATTTATTTGTAAAAAAGAGTGATGCGGAAACAAATTTCTATTATATGGGATTGTTTGATGTAGTAGATGTAAAAGCAGATAAAAAGAAAGACAATAATGGCAAAGAACGTGACATTACGAAGGTTAAAATGAAAATGAAGCATCCGGTACGGGATGATTTGTTGCGTTATCTGCAAAGTAATATTCAGGAAAACGAGGATAAAAAAGTAGGATGAAAACAATAAGAGTAGTTGCCGCTGTAATTAAGGTAATAAACGATGAAGGAATCCCGGCAATTTTTGCTACACAAAGGGGCTATGGCGAATTTAAAGGTGGCTGGGAATTTCCCGGAGGAAAAATTGAGGAGGGAGAAACGCCACAGCAGGCGCTGAAAAGAGAAATCATGGAAGAATTGGATACGGAAATAGAAGTGGGCGAGTTAATTGACACCATTGAATACGATTATCCGGCATTTCATCTTAGCATGGACTGCTTTTTTGCCAAAATAATTTCCGGTGATTTGGTTTTAAAGGAACATGAAGCGGCAAAGTGGCTGACAAAAGAAGAATTGGGAACGGTGTCGTGGCTCCCGGCAGACATTACATTGATTGAAAAAATAAAGAGCAGCCTATAACGAGTATTGAAGAAAGAGAGGCATTTGAGTGATACCATTAAAAATAGAGACGTTACTAGAAGGGCGTGTGGTTGAACATGACAGGGTAGAGTATAAAACAGGTTGGAATCCCAATGCCATTATTCATTCAATCTGTGCTTTTGCCAATGATTATGATAATACAAACGGTGGATATATTGTAATTGGCGTAAAAGAAGAAAAGGGGATGCCGGTGTTTCCGCTGGAAGGATTGCCCAAGGAAGAATTGGATTCCATTCAGCAGGAAATATTTCAATATTGTAATATGATTGTTCCGAGATATATTCCCAGAATAGAGTTGGTTGATTATAAAAGTACAGGAACATTTTTGATATACTTATGGTGTCCGGCAGGAGATAGTGGGCCTTATCAGGCACCGAACACCGTGTATGGTGTCAAAGGGCAAAAACCTGATAAGAGTATGAAGTATTGGATTCGTCCGGCTTCTCTCACAACCGAGGCAAAGCAGGATGAAATATCAGAATTATTTGATAAATTCAACTCGGTTCCATATGATGACAGAATCAACAGAAAAGCGAAAATTGATGATATTAGGCGGGGATATATTGAGGATTTTATCAGAAAAAGCAATAGCAGTCTAATAAATGAGCTCAATACCTGTTCATTAGAGGAGTTACTGCTTGCACAGGAAGTTGCTGATGAAACAGACACAGAGCTTGATATTAGAAATATTGGCGTGTTGATGTTTACGGAACATCCTGAAAAATTTATTCCGGGTGCATATATTGAGTTAATCCGTTTTAACACTAAGGATGCAGAAGCCTCTGATGATTTTATCGAAAAGACATTTACCGGACCTATTTGGAAACAGGTTATGGATGCACTGGATTATATAAAGAACACGGTTATTGAACAGAAAGTTGAGAAAGTGCAAGGTCAGGCGGAAGCAGTAAGATTTTACAATTATCCGTATAACGCGCTGGAAGAAACATTGGTAAATGCAATATTTCATAAATCCTATCGGGAACCGGAGCCGGTGGAAATCCGTATATATGTGGATAGTATACAGATTCTTAATTATCCGGGACTTGCCAAGTGGATTAATCTTGAATATTTTGAAGCAGGTAAAGTTAAAGGAAGAAAATATCGCAATAGAAGAATTGGAGAACTTTTTAAAGAAATTGATTTATCTGAGAAAAAGGGAACAGGAATCCCTAAGATACTGCGTGAGCTTAGACAAAATGGTTCGCCGGAACCGGAATTTGATATGGATGAGGATAGAACCTACCTAAATACGATTATTCATATTAGAGATGGATTTGAGGTAAAAGATGTTTTGAATGAAAGAAGTTTTGAAACAAGTTTGAAAGAAGTTTTGAAAGAAGTTTTGAAAGAAGCTGATTACAATAAAGTGCTTCCTATTGTAGAGATAATTGATGAATACGGAAGAATATCACCAGAGGAAGCTAAGAAGATATGTGGAAAATCAAAGACAACAACATGGCGCTATCTTAACATTTTAACAGATACCGGATATGTTGTCTCAGAAGGAAACACAAATAATAGTGTTTATAGAGCCACAGGTACAAAATAATGCTTCGTCAAGACAGTTTCCGGTGATTTAGCTCACCATAACCACCATAAAAAACAAAACCAACAAGGACAAAACAACCATGGTAAATTCTAAGGCATGGGATTGGAAAAACGCAGACAAGTCCAGGTGGCTGACCCCCTCAGAGGATTGCGTTTACTTATCCTACAAATGGAAAAAAGAAGGCGTGAAAACCATATTGGATTTAGGGTGCGGTCTGGGGCGGCACACCCTTTACTTTGCCCAAAACGGTTTTCAGGTATCGGCAGTGGATTTGTCGGAGGATGCAGTGCAGGCCACGCAATCCCTCCAAAAAGAAAATAATGTGAAGTTTTCATGCCGGACGGCGGATATGATGAGCCTGCCGTTTCCCGAAAATACCTTTGATGCGGTGTTTTCCTACCACGTCATTTCGCATCAGGATACGCCGGGAGTACAGGCTGTCATAGGGGAAATAACGAGGGTGCTGAAACCGGAGGGCAGATTGTTTGTCACCCTTTGCGCCAAAGAGCATTTTGCGTTTACCTGCCCGGAGTATCGGCATATTGATGAAAATACTGTCCTCAAAACAGAGGGCGCAGAGGTGGACGTGCCGCACTTTTTTGCGGACAGGAAGATAATTGCAGAGTTATTTAAAGACTACCGTATGGTCTCATTGCGTCATATTACGGAGTGTGAGCCGGACAATGCAAAACGGGAGCGCTGCCATTACCACATCGAGGCAATAAAGAGAAGGACTGATTAAATGGACGGAAAAATTCCTGAGAAAATCAAACAATATACAGATGAAAAGAAATACACCACGGACGAAGTGGGAATGTCGGATTCGCAGGTGCTGCTCTTTGACGATATGGTGTTAAAAATACAGCCCCATTCCGAGGAAGCGGACAACGAGGCAACCGTATGCGGGTGGCTGGCGCAGAGAATCCCGACGCCTAAGATACTGGCGTATGAGGTTTTGGACGGAAAATCCTATTGCCTGATGTCAAAGGTGCCCGGAAAAATGATTTGCGATGACGTTTACATGACGAATCCGGAAAAGCTGCTGGATATGGTGTGCAGTGCCATGAACCTTTTGTGGAGCGTGAATATCAAAGACTGCCCCTGCGACAGTTCGTTAAGTGTGAAACTTAAGAGGGCAAGGTATCAGGTGGAGCATGGGCTGGTGGACATGGACAATGTCGAGCCGGAGACTTTCGGGGAAAACGGCTTCCGGAACCCGGAGGAACTGTTATGCTGGCTGGAGGAAAACAGACCGCCGGAGGACCTTGTTTTTTCCCACGGAGATTTCAGTCTGCCCAACATTTTTGCGCATGAAAATCAAATAAGCGGCTTTATTGATTTGGGCAAAGCGGGAGTTGCGGACAGGTGGCAGGATCTGGCTATCTGTTACCGGAGCCTGAAACACAATTTTGAAGGAAAATACAACGGCGGGCATCCGTACAAGGGCTATTCGCCGGAACTGTTTTTTGAGTGCATGGGAATCCGTGAGAACCCGGAAAAGCTCAAATACTACATACTGTTGGACGAGTTGTTTTAAAAAGAGAAAACTTTCGCTTTATTTCTTGGAAAAATATGTGAAAAGGCATGGAAAGTATGTGAAAAAGTCGTCGAAACCCCTTGAAAAAACAACACGAACCTACTTATAATAGGAATATGTGCTTTTTAACAGAAAATGGAACGGAAAAAGAGCGAAAGAGGAGATAGTACAATCATGAAATTACTTGAGGAACGTATCCGGAAGGATGGAACGGTAAAGGCAGGTAATGTGTTGAAGGTGGATTCCTTTCTGAATCACCAGATGGACATTGATTTATTTAATGAGATGGGAAAAGAGTGGGCACGTTTGTTTGCGGGCTGCCCCATCACCAAAATTCTGACAGTGGAGGCGTCAGGTATCGGTATTGCCTGTGTGGCAGCGCAGCATTTTCATGTGCCCGTGGTTTTTGCCAAGAAAACACAGTCGCTGAATATTGACGGAGAGGTATATTCCACCAAAATTGAGTCATTCACCCACAAGAGGGTATATGATGTCATTGTTTCCAAAAAGTTTATCCAGCCGGAGGACCACATCCTCATTATTGATGATTTCCTTGCCAACGGCTGTGCTTTGGAAGGTCTGTTGGATATTGTTGCAAAAGCAGGTGCAACCGTGGAAGGAATCGGCATCGCCGTGGAAAAAGGTTTCCAGAAAGGCGGCGACCTGATTCGTGCAAAAGGCGTGCGCGTAGAGTCTCTTGCGATTGTCGAAAGCATGAATGCAGAGACGGGAGAAATCCTTTTTCGCTAAAAAAACATAAATTTTTTAACCTTCCCTTGACAAGGAAGGGCGCAAATGCTTATACTGACTAATGTTGAGAGCAGACAATGGGGTTGTATGAAGTGTCATACTCCCCTTTTTAAGTCGTTCTTACAGATACCCGATAGTGGGAAAAATTAGGAGGAGAAATCTATTATGAAAAAGAAAGTCGTAAGTTTACTTGCAGTTATGGCTTTGGCAGTTAGTACACTGGCCGGATGTGGTTCCAACGCTGACAATACTACTGCAAGCACAGATTCTACTGTAAGTGCAGAAGCAACTACAGAGGCAGGAACAGAGTCCACCGGTGATGCAACAACCGCTGGCTTAAAGGCAGGTTTTATTTTACTGCATGACGAGAACTCTACCTACGATTTGAACTTCTTAAACGCAGCAAAAGAGGCTTGTGAGAACCTTGGCGTTGAATGTGTTATTAAGACAAACATTCCTGAGGGTCAGGAGTGCTACGAAGCAGCATGTGAGCTTGCTGATGCAGGATGCGATTTCATTTTTGCAGACAGCTTCGGTCATGAGGATTACATCATTGAGGCAGCAAAAGAGTATTCCGATATTCAGTTCAGCCATGCAACCGGTACCAAGGCTCATACCGAGCAGCTTGAAAACTATCACAATGCTTTCGCTTCCATCTATGATGGCCGTTACCTTGCAGGTATTGCAGCTGGTATGAAAATCAACGAGATGATTGCAAACGGAGACATTACCGAAGATCAGGCTAAGATTGGTTACGTTGGTGCTTACACCTACGCAGAGGTTATCTCCGGATATACTTCTTTCTTCCTTGGCGCTCGTTCCGTATGTCCTAGCGCTACCATGGAAGTAACCTTTACCGGTTCCTGGTATGATGAGACCGCTGAGAAGGAAGGCGCAAACAAGCTGATTCAGGACGGTTGTGTACTGATTAGCCAGCATGCAGACTCCATGGGTGCTCCTACCGCATGTGAGACCGCCGGTGTACCTGATGTTTCCTACAACGGAAGCACCGCAGCAGCTTGCCCTAACACCTTCATCGTATCTTCCAGAATCAACTGGGCACCTTACTTTGAGTACGCTCTGACCAGCATTGCAAACGGTACTGCTATTGATACCGACTGGTGTGGTTCTCTGGAGACCGGTTCTGTTGTTTTGACCGAGCTTGGTACTGCAGCAGCAGAGGGAACTCAGGAAGCTATCGACGCAGCAAAGGCTGATTTGATTGCAGGCAACGTACATGTATTTGATACCACTACTTTCACTGTAGATGGCAAGGCTTTAGACAGCTACATGGCAGATGTTGATACCGATGCAGATTATGCTCCCGACCATGAAGTTGTACTGGATGGATATTTCCATGAGTCCGGCGAAGGATTCCGTTCCGCTCCTTACTTCAACGTACAGATCGACGGAATCAACCTGTTGGATACTAAATTCTAAATAAATAAGTATGAGAAGCCCTGCAATTACGTTAAAAACCGGATTGCAGAGGGCGGCACAGCGATATTCGCGGCGCCGCCCTTTTTCTACTTGATGAAGGAGAAGGAAAAATCTTTGATGAAGTAGAAAAAGGGCGGACAAATCAATAACTCGAAAGGGGATAAACAATGGAAACCAAGACGGCAGCAGTTTCAATGAGAAATGTCACCAAGACATTCGGTTCCGTAATCGCCAATGAAAAAGTAAATCTTGATATTTATAAAGGAGAAATCCTTTCTCTGTTGGGAGAAAACGGAAGTGGTAAAACCACTTTAATGAATATGCTTTCAGGCATTTATTTTCCCGATGAAGGACAGATTTTTATCAATGGAAAAGAAGTAGTAATCAAATCTCCCAAAGATGCCTTTAATCTGGGAATCGGTATGGTGCACCAGCACTTTAAGCTGATTGACGTATTGACGGCAACGGAAAATATTATTTTAGGTCTGGAGGGCAAGCTGAACATTAAAGAGGCAACCCGCAAGATTGAAGATATTTGTAAAAAATACGGATTTGAGGTAGACCCCAGACAGAAAATATACGACATGTCCGTTTCCCAGAAACAGACGGTGGAAATCGTCAAGGTGCTGTACCGTGGCGCGGATATTCTGATTCTGGACGAGCCTACCGCCGTACTGACCCCTCAGGAGACGGAGAAATTGTTCGCCGTTTTGCGCAAAATGAGAGATGACGGCAAGTCCATTGTCATTATCACACATAAAATGCACGAGGTGGAGTCTCTGTCCGACAGAGTGGCGGTTTTGAGAAACGGCCGGTATATCGGCAGTATGGCGACAAAGGATACCAACGTAACGGAAATGACCAACATGATGGTAGGTCATGCTGTGACCTTAAATATTGATAGACCGGAGCCGGTGAACCCGAAACCCCGTATTGAAGTGCAGGGACTGACGGTTCGCAACGAAGAGGGCATTCTGAAATTACAGGATGTATCCTTCACGGCAAACAGCGGCGAGATTTTGGGAATTGCCGGAATTTCAGGCTGCGGTCAGAAGGAGTTGCTGGAAGCTATTGCCGGATTGCAGGTAACGGAATCCGGTACAATCAGTTATATAGAGGATGACGGGCATAAGGAAATGCTGATTGGCAAAGACCCCCGCAAGATTGCGGAAATGGGCGTATCCCTTTCCTTCGTGCCGGAGGACAGACTGGGAATGGGTCTGGTCGGCAATATGGATTTGACGGACAACATGATGCTTCGTTCCTTCCGCCACGGACGTACACCGTTCACCAACCGCAAGCCTTCCAAGCAGCTTGCCGAGAACGTGGTGGAAAACCTGGAGGTTGTAACCCCCGGAATTACCACGCCAATCCGCCGTCTTTCCGGTGGAAACGTGCAGAAGGTACTGGTCGGCAGAGAGATTGCCTCCGCACCTACCGTGCTGTTGACCGCATATGCGGTACGAGGTCTGGACATCAACTCCTCCTACACCATATACGAACTGCTCAACAAGCAGAAAAAGAAAGGTGTTGCCGTTATTTTCGTAGGAGAGGATTTGGATGTGTTGCTGGAGTTATCCGATAAAATCATGGTTCTCTGCGGCGGACAGGTCAGCGGTATCGTGGATGCGAGAAAAACGAACAAAAATGAGGTCGGAATGATGATGACCAGAATGAGAGGCAGCGAAGAACATGAATGAAAAAAAGAGAGAACCGTTTTTTCATATAGTGAAAAGGGATGCACTCCCGTGGTACAAGTCCATGGGAATCCGTATACTGGCGATTGTGCTGGCGCTGGTACTCTGTGCGATAGTGACAACCATCACCACCGGCATTAATCCCATTCAGGTGTATGAATCCATTTTTACGGGAGCATTCGGCAGCGTAAGAAAAACATGGATTACCTTCCAGAATATAGCAATTCTGCTTTTGATAGCACTGGCGCTGACACCTGCCTTTAAAATGAAATTCTGGAATATCGGCGGAGAGGGTCAGGTACTGATTGGCGGACTTGCCGCCGCAGCTTGCATGATTTGTTTAAAGGACAAAATGCCCAATGCACTGGTTATGGTGTGCATGTTTGTTTCCAGTCTTGCCGCCGGAGCAATCTGGGGTCTGATTCCCGCATTGTTCAAGGCAAAATGGAATACCAACGAGACGCTTTCCACGTTGATGTTGAATTATATTGCCACCCAGCTGGTTGCTTTCTACACCATTGTATGGGAAGTGCCCAAGGGTTCCGGTAAAATCGGTATTATCAATCAGGACAGTCAGATTGGCTGGTTGCCCCAGTTGTTTGGTTCCAAATATCTGCTCAGTATTGTGGTGGCAGTTATCATTACTTTGTTCATGTTTGTGTACCTCAACTACAGCAAGCACGGATACGAGATTGCCGTAGTCGGAGAAAGCGAGAATACCGCGAAATATGTAGGAATCAAGGTTGGAAAGGTCATTATCCGTACTATGGCGCTTTCCGGTGCTATCTGCGGTCTGGTAGGACTGTTGCTGGTTGGCGGAATCAACCACACTGTGACCACCACCATTGCCGGCGGACAGGGATTTACCGCAGTTCTGGTATCGTGGATGTCAAAGTTCAATCCGCTGACCATGGTATTTTCCAGTTTCCTGATTATTTTCATGGACAGAGGTGCCAGCGAGATTTCCACCAACTTTGGACTGAACCATTCCTATGCGGATATTTTGACCGGTATCATTCTGTTCTTTATTATCGGATGTGAGTTTTTCATTACTTACAGACTTCAGTTCCGCAAAAAAGCAGAGAAGGAGGATAAATAACCATGTTAAATTTTTTACTTGCCTTTATTCCAAGAGCGATTGTACAGGGTATTCCTCTTTTGTTCGGCAGTACCGGAGAGATTGTGACGGAGAAATCCGGCAACCTGAATCTGGGAATCCCCGGTGTTATGTACGTGGGCGCCATAAGCGGCGTTATCGGTTCCTTTTTCTATGAGAGGTCTGCGTCCGCAACCGGCTTGAATCCGTTTCTGGCGGTGTTTATTCCGATGCTGTGCTGTTTACTCGGCTCTCTCTTGATGGGATTGTTGTACTGTTTCCTGACCGTAACCTTGCGTGCCAATCAGAACGTGACCGGTCTTGCCATGACTACCTTCGGTGTGGGCTTCGGTAACTTCTTTGGCGGTTCTTTGATTAAACTGGTTAACAGTGATGTGCCTTCCATCGCACTTTCCGCCACCAGCGGTTATTTCAGCAAATCCCTTCCCTTTGCGGGAAAGCTGGGATGGTTCGGAAAGCTGTTTTTATCCTATGGATTTCTGGCATATCTGGCAGTTGTGATTGCGCTGGTAGCTTCCTACATTCTCAATCATACCCGCGTGGGTCTGCATTTGAGAGCAGTGGGCGAAGACCCCAATACAGCGGATGCTGCCGGAATCAATGTAACGAAGTACAGATATATCGCTACCTGCGCAGGCTGTATGATAGCAGGTCTGGGCGGTCTGTATTATGTAATGGATTATGCCTGCGGCGTATGGTCCAATGACGCGTTCGGTGACAGAGGATGGCTTGCCATTGCACTGGTTATCTTCACCATCTGGCGTCCTAATGTGAGTGTGTTTGCGTCCTTCCTGTTCGGCGGACTTTACATCCTGTACCTGTACATTCCTACCGGTATGGAAAACATGGAATATCAGGAGCTTTACAAGATGATTCCTTATGTGGTTACACTGGTGGTACTGGTAGTGACCAGCATGCGGAGCAAGCGTGAGAATCAGCCGCCCGCAAGCCTTGGATTGGCATACTTCAGAGAAGAGCGTTAAGAGTGTAAATCATAAAGTAACTAAAAAGTATCGGAGCGTTTTGCCCCGATACTTTTTTAATCATATTTCTTTTTGTATTCCAGTCCCCATGCAACCATGGCATCCAGCACCGGTTTTAAGCTGTAGCCGGTCTCGGTCAGGGTATATTCCACCCGCGGCGGCACTTCGGCGTAAACCTTTCTGGTGAGAAGCCCGCTTTCCTCCATGGAGCGCAAATTGGCGGTCAGAACCTTCTGGGATACATTGCCAATGGACTTTTTCAATTCCCCAAACCGCTTTGTTCCCTGTAACAAATCCCGCAGAATCAATACCTTCCAGCGGTCGCTAATGAGCATTAAGGTTGTTTCCACCGGACATGCCGGTAAATTTTTTTCCATAGAAAACCCCCATTTCTTCACAATAGTATCTTTTGGATAACTATAGCACAAATAAGTGCTTACTTTACGTTTTCGCTGTATGGACATATTATAATCTTGCAAGCGGCAAAAAACAAGTCGCAGGCACGAAAGAAAAGAGATAAAATGAACAGGAGGAAACGAATATGAAAATGGCAGTGGTATGTGCAAACGGTAAGGAAGGAAAGCTGATTGTGAAGGAGGCAGTGGAGAGGGGAATGGATGTCACCGCTGTTGTGCGCAGTGAAAACCGGTCAGCGGCTCCGAAGGCTATTATAAAAGATGTGTTTGAACTGCAGGCGGATGATTTGAAGGGATTTGATGTGGTGGTTGACGCATTTGGCGCATGGACGCCGGAGACAATCGGGGGAATCCCCAAGGCGGCAGAACACCTTTCAAATTTATTGGCGGGAACCGATACAAGGCTGCTTGTGGTAGGTGGTGCGGGAAGTCTGTATGTCAATAAAGAGCATACCGCATGCGTGGCGGACGGTGCGGATTTCCCGGATGCGTTCAAGCCTTTGGCAGCGGCACACGACGAGGCGCTTCGCACACTGCGGACAAGAAATGACGTAAACTGGACTTATGTCAGCCCGGCAGGAGATTTTCAGGCAGACGGAGCCAGAACCGGAAAATATATCCTTGGCGGCGAGGAGCTTACGTTAAATTCCAAGGGAGAGAGCGTCATCAGTTATGCGGACTACGCCATAGCCATGGTGGACGAAGCGGAAAAGGGTAACCATATCAAACAGAGAATTTCCGTAGTGTCGGAATAAAAGGAAAGGCATACAGGATGGAGCAGAGTAAACGGCGGCAGTATCTCATAAAGGCACTTTTAAAAGAAAATGGATTACAGGATAAGGAAACAGAACTTCCCGGGACAGAAGAGGAGCAGAAGCGCTGGCTGCGGGGACTGATGAACGTCCGGATGCCGAAGGCGGTCAACGCCGAGTTTGAAAAAATACAGGACGAGTACCTGCAGGAAGAATTGGCGAAAAAAGGGATTGTGCAGGTGGCGGATTTGCAGCCGCTACAACCGGGACTGTACCTGTGGAGAGGCGATATTACGCATCTTGCCGTGGACGCCATTGTGAATGCGGCGAACAGCGGCATGCTGGGGTGCTTCGTTCCCTGTCACGGGTGCATTGACAACGCAATCCATTCTGCCGCCGGAATACAGCTCCGTCAGGAATGTGCCCGCATCATGCAAAAGCAGCAGGAGCCTACGGGCAGAGCAAAGATTACACCGGCATATAACCTGCCGTGCCGCTATGTGCTTCACACGGTGGGGCCCATTGTGTCGGGCAGGCTCACGGAAAAACACTGCAGACAGCTTGCGGACTGCTATCGTTCCTGTCTGGAACTTGCGGCAGACAACGGAGTAAAAAGTATTGCCTTTTGCTGTATCTCCACGGGAGAATTTCATTTTCCGCAGGAGGAGGCGGCAAAAATTGCGGTGCGGACGGTAAAGGACTTTATGCACACAGACCAAAGAATGGAAAGGGTGGTTTTTAATGTTTTCAAACAGGAAGACTATGATATCTACCAAAAACTGCTTGGATAAGGTACAGCGTCTCGGAGAATGTCTGCGGGAGGCGGATGCGGTTATTGTCGGCGCGGGTGCGGGACTGTCCACATCGGCGGGATTCACCTACACAGGAAAGAGATTCCGGGATAATTTTGCGGATTTTATCGACAAATATGGTTTCCGGGATATGTATTCCGGCGGATTCTATCCGTTTGAGAGCTTGGAAGAGCACTGGGCATACTGGTCGCGATATATTTACATCAACCGCTACAAAGACAGCGATAACGGGACATATGTGAGGCTGTATGAGCTTGTGAAAGACAAGGATTACTTTGTGCTGACGACGAATGTCGACCATCAGTTCCAAAAGGCGGGTTTCGATAAGCACAGGTTGTTTTACACGCAGGGGGATTACGGTTTGTTCCAGTGCAGCAAGCCGTGCCGCGCGGAGACATTCGATAATGAGGAAATCATTAAAAGTATGGTCAAGGCGCAGGGCTATACGGTTGAGCCGGATGGCACACTTGCCCCACCCGAAACGCCGAAAATGATCGTGCTTACGGAATTTGTCCCGCACTGCCCCCATTGCGGACGCCCTATGAGCATGAACCTTCGGGCAGATAATACCTTTGTTGAGGATGAAGGATGGCATATTGCGGCTGAACGGTATTCGGAATTTCTCCGCAGACATAGAGGACTGAAAGTGTTGTTTTTGGAGCTCGGCGTCGGCATGAACACACCGGGAATTATCAAATATCCGTTTTGGAAAATGACGTACGACAATCCCAATGCTATGTACGCTGCGATAAATTACGGGGACGCATATGCGCCGTATGAAATTCGCAAGCAGTCTGTTTGTATAAATGCTGATATTGGGGAAACCCTTGCAAAGCTCTAACATAATAGTTTAAAGTTTCTTGTGGGCGTTCACTTGAAATAGTGGACGCTCTTTTTGTGTGTCTTGCACTTCCGTAGATAAATTTATATTGACATTATCAAAAATGAGAATATAATAAAAATATAGAATAATACACAAACCATAACATACACAAGAAATTTCCATAGTAATCATTCTGTTTTTATGGAAATAGCAGGGAGGATAAAATGAAAAAATACTGGCTGCCCATTACAATGCTGGCAATCTTTGAAACCGTGGCAATTACGCTTTGGCTGACAAAAGATAACCTGTTTTACCTGTTCAATTTCAGCTATATCGGAATTGCCATTGCATTAGGCGTTTTCCTGTTTATCAGACAATACAAGAACGCCAGACGGGTCACACAGTTGTTGGTGGGACTTTATATGCTTGTCTACTTGGGAATAATCAGCAACGAAAACATGCAGATTGAAGGATTCTGGTACTATCTTTTCACGGGAGTATTTGAGGCGGCGACCATTCACTATGCCGTGGCGAAAATTTTCGGACCGCTGCTGTTTGGCAGGGGCTGGTGCGGTTATGCCTGCTGGACAGCGATGGTGCTTGATTTCTTGCCCTATAAGGTGCCGCAAACACCAAGAAAAAAGATTGGTTGGATACGATATATCACATTTACCGCATCCCTTGTATTTGTGTCGGCGCTGTTCCTTGCGCACGTGGGTAACATAGAAACCATTATGTTTTGGGCATTTATCATCGGAAATGTGCTGTACTATGCGATCGGAATCCTGTTGGCGTTTGCCTTTAAGGACAATCGGGCATTTTGCAAATACATATGTCCCATCACCGTATTTTTAAAGCCCATGAGTTATTTTTCCTTGTTTCGGATTCAGTGTGATAAAAGCAAATGTGTCTCCTGCGGCAAGTGCAAAAAGGTATGCCCCATGGAGGTGGATGTCACCGACAATTCCCGGAAACGGAAGAACGCAACGGAGTGTATTCTCTGTATGGAGTGCGTGAAAAACTGTCCGAAAAAGGCACTCTGATTTCTATAACAGAAAAAATGCGGATAAGGAGCGGTGGAATCAAAATGGAACTGGCAGAAGTAGTAATGAATCCGGTGCGGCAAAGAATTTATCAGTATTTGCTGATACATGAAAAGGGAACGGTGAAAGAAATCAAAAAAGAATTGCCGGATATTTCCGGTGCAAGTTTATACAGCCACATAAAAATACTGGCGGACCATTCCATCATTACGGTGGTGGAGGAGAACCGAATCCGCGGAACGGCGGAAAAAGTTTATCAGATAAATAAAAGCGCGTTGGAGATTGACGATGAAAACGGGCTGGCTGTTCAGGCGGCGCTTATGAGGATTGGCACCGCATTCGCAAAATATTTTGCCAAAGGGGATGTAAACCCGCGCAAGGATATGCTTCTGTTCACCGGATGTACCCTGACGCTGACAGATGATGAATTTGCGGATTTCCTTGGGGAAATAAACGGGGTGGCAATGAAATACATGGCAAAACCCGTGACGGACGAAAGCAGGACAAGGCAGGTATCTGTAGTATCGTCACCGGTTGATTTATAGAGAGGAAGGAAGAAAAATATGTTGAAAATCGAACATCTGACAAAAATTTACGGTGGGAAAAAAGCAGTGGATGACCTTTCCCTGCACATCCGCCCCGGAGAAATATACGGATTTATCGGGCACAACGGCGCCGGAAAGACTACGACGCTGAAATCCTGCTGCGGTATTTTGCAGTACGACAGCGGTGAAATTACGGTGGACGGTGTATCCATGAAAGCAGACCCGTTAGCCTGCAAAAAGAAGATTGCGTATATCCCGGACAATCCGGATTTATACGAATTTATGACAGGCATCCAGTACCTGAACTTTGTGGCGGATGTTTTTGGCGTCGGGTCATCCGAACGGCAGGAACAGATTCACCGTTATGGGGACGCTTTTGAATTGACGGCGGATTTGGCACAGCCCATTTCGGCTTACTCCCACGGAATGAAGCAGAAGCTGGCGATTATTGCGGCACTGGTTCACCGACCGAAGCTGATTATTATGGATGAGCCGTTTGTGGGGCTTGACCCGAAGGCATCCCACCTGCTGAAAATCATGATGCGGGAAATGTGTGATAACGGCAGTGCCATTTTCTTTTCCACCCATGTGCTGGAGGTGGCAGAAAAGCTCTGTGACAAAGTCGCCATTATCAAAGCGGGGCGGCTGGTAAAATCGGGAACCATGGAAGAAGTCAAGGGTGATACCTCTTTGGAAGATGTATTTCTGGAATTGGAGGGAGAGCAATGACAAAGGCTTTATTAAAAAAACAGATGCTGGAGGTTTTTTCATGGCTTTATCAAGATAAAAAGTCCGGGAAAAATCGCACGGGAAAAGGAATTGCCGGATATGTGCTGGTGTGGCTGATTGTCTTTGGTTTTCTGGGTGGTGTTTTCGGAGTGGCGGCAACGGCACTTTGCAAACCGCTGTTGTCTGTGGATATGGGGTGGCTCTACTGGTGCCTGATGTCGATGATTGCTATCTTTTTCGGCGTATTTGGCAGCGTGTTTAATACATACAGTTCCCTCTATCAGGCGAAGGACAATGACCTGTTACTTTCCATGCCGATTCCCACGTCCCGAATTTTGCTGGTGCGGTTGTCCGGCGTGTATGCCATGGGGTTAATGTATGAACTGATTGCAGTGATACCGACTATCATTGTGTGGTTTTTGACAGCACCGTTTTCCATCGTGGGGACAGCTAATGTGCTGCTGATTCCTATTGTATTGTCGTTCCTGATTCTGGTGTTATCCGCAGTTTTAGGCTGGGTGGTGGCTGTGGTGGTTACCAAGGTAAAACACCGGAATCTCATCACGGTGTTTCTCTCTCTGGCGTTCATGGCGGCGTACTACTATCTGTATGCGCAGGCATATTCTGCGCTGCAAACCATTCTCCTGAACGCCCAAGCATGGGGGAATAAGCTGAAAATTGCATTGTACCCACTGTATCATATGGGAAGGGCGGCGGAGGGCAATATGCTTTCCATGGCGCTGTTTACCGCTATGATTGCAGTGCTGGTTGTGATTACCTATGTTGTGCTTTCCCGGAGCTTTTTGAAGCTGGCAACCGCGAACCGGGGAGCGGCGAAAACTGTTTACAAGGAACGGACGGCGAAGGCGGGCTCTGTGGGAAGTGCTCTGCTTTTCAAAGAATTCCGCCGTTTTCTCGGCAGTGCGACTTATATGTTAAACTGCGGTCTTGGAATTATTCTGATGCCTGTTTCCGCTGTCGTGCTCATATGGAAGGCAGACACGGTGAGAGCGTTTCTGGCGGCGGACTATATACAGAATTATGTGCCGCTGATAGTAGTCGGGGGAATCTGTATGCTGACAACCATGAATGACATGACGGCGCCATCCGTTTCTCTGGAGGGCAAAAATTTGTGGATTGCACAGTCATTTCCGGTATCCGGCAGACAGGTTCTGGCGGCAAAGCTGTGGCTGCAGCTGATATTGACATGGATTCCGGCAATTCCGCTGTTGGTTGCGGCAGAGTGGATTTGGAAGCCGGAACTGATTTACGCGGTTCTGATACCGGTAATTACGGTTTTGTTTGTTTTGCTGATGGCGCTGCTCGGTCTGGTGCTCAATCTGAAAATGCCGAATCTGCACTGGAGCAGCGAGATGATACCGATTAAACAGAGTGCACCGGTGATGTTTGTGCTGTTTGGCGGCTGGATGATTCTCGTTGCCTTGGCGGGAGTGTATGCACTGCTGCGAAACGATGTCAGCGTAGCGGGATTCCTTATAAGCGTATGCGCCCTGTTATTGTTTGCAGGCAGCTTGCTTTTGTGGTGGCTTATGACAAAAGGGGCAAAAATTTTTGAAAGATTAACCTGAAATCAAATGTGCTTTTATCTTTTCCGTTATCGGCTTTTTCGGCTGTATTATAGGACTGCTCAGCTTGAATTTTGGCAGGGGAGGAGTTATCACATTAGGGAATGTTACGCTGTATGGGCTGATTGCCGATGACAGCGGTTACAGTGTTGAGAGTATCGGTGCTGCGTTAGCCGCCGGCATGGTAGTCTGCGCCGGTGAAGCGGTGCTGGCAAAATTTGCAGAGCGCTATTTTGCAAATGAGATGAAGGCGGAGACTCCTTTTACAGAGCAGGGCGCAAAGGAATTGATGCGCCTTGGCATTTTGACCATTGTGATTCCCACCGCCTGCGCATTTATCGCCGATGTGCTTCAGGGAATTATCGTAGGATTTGCAAGAGTAACGACCGACACGGTATTTGATATTTCTGCGAATGGGGACGGTGCGGTTGTTTTAGGAATTATGTTTATTGTGATGTCTCTTTTGTGCCGCTATGGTGCGGAAGTGACGGAAGGAAGGTGAAAAGGATGGTTCTTACGATTGCAGCTGCTCCATGCAGGGTCTGAGGAGACTGCATGGAGATGAAATGTATCTCCCCGGACTTTGCTTCTGAAAGAAATCAAAAATAAGGAGCAAAGTGATGAAAAAACAAAATAAATATGTACTAAAAGATTTTTTGATTCTGTGGAGCACCCAGAGTATTTCCCAGCTTGGCAGTTCCATGACGGCGTATGCCCTGACACTGTGGCTGTATGAACAGACCGGTTCCTCTTTGAGTACGGCGGCGCTGACAATCTGTTCCTACGCACCCTATGTTCTCATGAGCATTTTTGCGGGTGCGCTGACAGACCGGTTTGACAAAAAGAAACTCATGCTTATCTGTGACACTTTTGCGGCTGTGTGTACGGTGACGATTTTGGCGCTGTTTTGCACCGGGCAGCTCAGCGTGTGGCACCTGTACCTTCTGAATATGGTATCGGGACTGATGAATACGGTTCAGCAGCCGGCATCGGATGTTGCCATGACGCTGATTGTTCCGCAGGAGTATTTTCAAAAAACAAGCGGATTGCGCTCTCTGTCGAGGTCGTTGATTTCCATTTTGAATCCGCTTATAGCTACGGCGGTGTATTCTTTAGCGGGCTTGCAACTGGTAATTGCCATAGACTTGGGCAGCTTTCTTGTGGCATTCGTTAGCCTGCTTTTGCTTATCCGGATACCGAAGCAGGCGCAGCAGACGGAGGAAAGTGTCTGGGAGCTTGCGAAGGGCGGCTCCCGCGTTCTCGGAATGGTAACTTCCTGTTCGGGAATTGCGATGATTTTCGGAAGCCTTTTGGTCTCTGTGCTTCCCAAGCCGAAAAACCGGGTGCGGGTGGTCTACCTGACCATGCTGTTTTCTCTCGGAACGGAGAATTTTTTGCTTGCGTTTGCCCGCGAACCGTGGTTGTGGTGTATCGGGCAAATCATTGGCTGGATTTTGGTGCCGGTTATGAGCGCAAATCTCGATGTTATCCTGCGGACATCCATTCCGGTTGAATTACAGGGGCGTGTCTATGCCTGCCGCAACACCTTTCAGTTTTTTACCATACCGATAGGACTGTTTTTAGGCGGGTTTGCCGTAGACCGGATATGTGAACCTGTTATGAGGGAATTCGGAACCATACCACTGCTTCGCAGAATGTTTGGCAGCGGAAAAGGCTCCGGCGCCGCCATGATGATGGGGATTCTGGGAATACTCGGTGTCCTGCTATGCTTTTTGGTGGGCAGGAGACTGAAAAAATACCGGTATTATGAGGCGGAGAATAGAGAGTAAAGACAGAAGAGGCGTGATGTTCCAAAACATCATGCCTCTTCAATGTATTGAAAGGATTGTGGTGCGTTTGTTATTCCGTAGTCTTTCAATTCTCTTGGTTCTTCATATTTGATAACATTCTTTAATTTGTAGGCAACTGCCAGTTCCCGATGCTCGTAATATTGGTCAAAAAAGGTTTTATCAATTCCGGATTTCTTTTCTGTTTTTTTCCAGATAATTTCGGGATTATCAATCAGAATGTCCTCTACTTCTGCTTCGCCGACAACTTTCATAATGGGGGTTGTGGAATAAATTAATATTTTGTCTATCTGCCGTTTACATGCTTTTTTCCGAAATTCATATCGCTTTGTTCCGTTCATAATATTTTCTACATGGACAGGATTAATTGATAATAATATTGCGCACATTATTCTCACTCCGTTTTTAAATTATAGTTACACTATACCTTAATATAAAATATTTTGCAACCATAAACGAACGCTTGTTCTAAGCGAATAAAGAGGGAGAAATATTTCCTTTTTGGACAATTTTTAAAAACTGTTCATTGGTTAACTCAAAACATCCCCAATATTGTTCCCGGTTTAAACCTATTTCTTCAATTAATTCGTGGCGAATAATTCTTTTCGGAAAAGCGGCATTATAGGTCATTTTAATTGCCTTGCAGCCACCTCTGTTATACCAGTATCGTAAATCATTTTTGTCAAACACACTATATTTGCTGGCATAGTCATAAAAGCTGTTAAAACCGGTAAATTCACTTTGCTTTTTTACACTTTCCACTACGCAGACGGATGTTGCAACAGCTGTATATTCAGCAATTTTTCCCTGTTCTGCTGTTCGATACAGAACTATAATATCACCATATTTCAGATTTTCCACCTGTTCCATTGTGCAGACATATATTTTGTGAATGGAATTTGTATAGGAGACATCTGTAATTATATTTCGGTTTTCTGTTTTTAAAATGGAATCCGGAAACATAATTGAGTGGTATCTGGGATAAATGCTTAGCAAGTATTTTTTTGCTGTGTCCGTATGAATCAGGGGATAATCCTTATTTATATCGCCGGTAATGTTTTTCATTGGCTTTAAATATACATTTTCTTTATGTGTGCCATCACCCTTTGTGCCATATAGATGAAATCCGAATTGTTGAACTAAATCAATGAGGGAACGGTGTTTTTCATAAATGGTAACATAGCAGACATCGACATTTTCCCGCACGGCATAATCGGTGATAATTCTTATGAATTGCTCACCCATCTTTGTCCCGTGTGCATCGATTTTAAAGGTTCCTATCTTTAAGATTTTATTTGCACATATTTTGGGTGTCACATCATCTACAGTATGTTCTTCAATCTTTAGATATAGAAATCCCGTTATCCGGTTGTTGTCATACTGTACAAATGCAGTTTGACCACTTTTTCGCTGAAACCATTCATCGAAGCCGGGATAATCATTTCTTAATGATTGAAAAAAGGAATCCTGTAAATCAATTTCTGCAAATGTTTTACATACTATATTGTTCAATAAAGTGCCTCCTCAAAAAAATACAATTTAAAATACAAATCAACATAAAATAATGATAACATTACAAAATAGCTAAAAGCAACTACAAATTTTAAAATTTTACAACATTTATGGATAGAAGTACAGATAGCAAATTCTAGTCTTCAGATAAATAAGAGTCATTATTATAATTTGGGAGCGTCCCCGCCCCATTCAGGCAAAAGAAATTTCAGTCATATTTCCCGGACATGGCGCATAGTCTGTATTTACAGGAGTAAATACAGACTATGCTTTTTTAGTCATTCAGAAAGGGAACAGGATGGGTAAGCAGTCATTTTTGACAATGAGATTCATGATTCAGGTTTTGCAGGGGGCGCTGATAGGCGTAGGTGCGGTGCTGCCGGGTATCTCCGGAGGAGTGCTGAGTGTGGTGTTTGGATTTTATAAGACGATTATGGAATTTCTTGCAGAGCCGTTTAAACGGTACAGAACCCATGGAGCGAAGCTGTTTCCGGTCTTTTTGGGGAGTATGGTGGGATTTCTTGGAATTGCCAATCTGCTGTCCTTTTTTCTGGAAAAATATCCGGCGCAGTCGGTGTGCGTGTTTGTGGGATTAATTGGCGGAATGCTGCCGTCTTTATTCCGGGAAGCGGGAAAAGAGGGGAGCAGCAGGGCGTCTTATTTTTCGATGTGCATTGCCATGATAACGGTGTTTTGCCTGCTGGTGGGACTGCGTTTATTTTCTGTGACAATTATACCGGATTTTGGGTGGTATCTGTTTTGCGGCTTTTGTCTGGCGCTCAGTATTATTGCGCCGGGTATGAGTTTTTCCACTCTGCTGATGCCGCTTGGATTGTACGAACCTTTTGTGGCGGGAATCGGGCATCTGGATATGGAGGTGCTGATTCCGGGGGGAATCGGCGGGCTTGCCACGCTGATTCTTTTGTCAAGAGCGGTCAACACACTGTTTGACCGTCACTATTCCGTGGCGTTTCATGCCATTGTAGGGATTGTCATTGCCGCCACCGTGATGATTATTCCGTTTTCCGCTATAGCGGAATCCGTGACGGCCTGTGCCATCAATCTTTTCTGTCTGACAATCGGGGTGGCGGCATCCCTGTGGTTGGATAAATTCAACCGGAAATATGAAATTTAAAGACCCATAATCGCATCCACCGGCAGAGAGAACGCCACTGCGTGGGCAGGGGTATCAATGCCGTGCTGGCTGCTGATGGCGGTCATAATATCCGTCTTTTTGTCTTTGGGAACGACAATGGCAACGATTTCCTGTTCGTCCTGCAGAGGAATACCAAAGTGAGTGGAAACCTCTGTGGGGCTGCAGCGAAGACCTTTTAAAATTGTTCCTCCGGTGGCTCCGGCAGCGCGCGCGGTACACATTACGCTGTCGCTGTAGCCGTGGTTGATTGTTACCAGAATCATTGCATGTGTAATTGTATCGTTCATCTTTTTCACCTCATTTTCCAATTCCGTTTCCGTCTGTTCCGAATCAGCATTGTTGATAAGTTTATAGAGCCATCCCTGCATTCCGTTCAAAGGAATACTGATTGCAATACCGGTTCCTTTTTTGTGGAGCTGGAGAGCCTGATTCATTTCTGCCAGCAGCAGTTTTGTACGGTTCTTCGGTACAAAACAAAGCATAATTGCCTTGTGGGTATCGCCGAGTCCGCACAGATTCAGAAAATCGGAGCTCGCGGTACCGATGCCGTGCATCTGGTAATAAATGGGGATTTTGGAATCCATCAGAAACTCGGTTAATTTTTCCCGGATATTAAAATCTACAATAATGACGAGGCATCGGAATGCTGTTTTATTCTGCATAATTAATCCTCCTCCATATCAATAATCACGTTGTCATCAATATCAGCCATAACCATAGAAGCGGATACGGCTTTCTTTTGCTTGAAGCTGTAAAGGGCGCCCATAATCTGAATGGCAATCAGGGGAGCCATTGCTACCATTGCTACTACACCGAAAGCGTCCGTAACCACGTTTCCGCCGATAGCGGTGCAGGCCCCCATTGCTAACGGAAGCAGGAAAGTGGAGGTCATGGGACCACTGGCAACGCCACCGGAGTCGAAAGCGATACCGACGAATACCTTGGGTACGAAGCGGGTCAGCACCAGCGCAGCAATGTAGCCGGGAATCAGGAGAAAATAAATGTTCAGTCCGGTGAGCACGCGCAGCATGGCAAGAGCAACGGAGGCGGACACACCGATGGAAAGGCAGAGGTTCATGGCATTGCGGGAAATGGAGCCGTTTGTGATGTCCTCCACCTGCTTATTCAACACCTGTACGGCAGGCTCTGCTTTTACAATATAGTAACCAATCAGTGCACCAATGGGAATCAGCGCCCATTTCCAGGACTGGGCGGCGAGATTGCTTCCAAGGAGGCTTCCCACCGGGGCGAAGCCCACATTCACGCCAGTGAGGAACAGAATCAGACCGATGATGGTATAGAGAAAGCCCATCAGCATCTTTATCATCTGATTTTTGTGGTAACGTCTGGACAAAAGCTGGAACAGTAAAAAAACAAGCAATACGGGGAAAATAGAAGAAAAAACTTCTTTTCCGTAATCCGGAAGCATATGTACGAACTGTTTCATAACGTCCTGCATGGTTAAAACATCCGGAATCTCGGTGGCGTTGTACGCGGCACCAGTAGGATGATAGAAAATTCCAAGTAACAAAACCATGGCAATGGGTCCGATACTGCAGAGGGACACCAGACCGAAACTGTCGCTGGAGCCGTTTTTATCACTTCGGGTGGAGGAAAGACCTACACCGATTGCCATGATGAAAGGTACCGTCATAGGGCCTGTTGTCACACCGCCGGAGTCGAAGGCTACCGCAATGAAATCGGGGGGAGCCACGAAGGACAGTAAAAACAGGGCAATATAGAGAATACACAACAAAAGGGAAAGTCTTTGCTTGAAAATAATTCGCAAAACTGCGACTACGAGGAACAGACCGACGCCAAGAGCCACTGTCCAAATAAGAGTATTGTTCGGAATGGAAGGAACCTGATTGGCGAGAACCTGCAGGTCGGGTTCGGCGATTGTAATGATAACGCCCATCACGAAGCAGACGAGAATCAGGATGGAGAGCCGTTTGGTTTTCATAATTTGGGAACCAACGCCCTCGCCCAAAGGAGTCATGGACATTTCCGCGCCTAGCTGGAAGAACGCCATACCAAACATCAAGAGCAAGGCACCCACCAGAAACAGAGCAATGGTGCCCGTTTCCATCGGCACTACGAAGATGCTCAAAAGCAGCACAATCACAGTGATGGGAAGTACGGCACTCACGGACTCATCGAATTTTTCTTTCAGTTTTTTGTTCAAATTGCATCACACACTTTCTGTTGCCGGGTTAATAGAGTTACAGGACAAATAGTTTACAAATCAACTATTAGTTTATCGGCTGTGGGAAAAAATGTCAATTACATACGGGGGATATTAAGAAATCTTAACAGGATTGTTATTGACATCCCGCCTCATTTTCCATAAAGTTTATCTATAAACGGTTTACAAGTACACAATATAGGATGAAGCATTTATGGAGGGGATTCATGCTGGATCATTTTTTTGAAACTTACCTGAAAATAGAAAAGGCATACCGCCGCTTTTTTCAAAGCGAGATGGAGGACTACGGACTTACGCCCAATGAGCTTTTGGTGATATTGTTTTTGGCAAAGCGGGACAAGACCTTAAACACCGCGCGGGATATAGCGCAGCATGAGGGTGTTTCCAAGGGGCTTGTGGCAAGGTCGGTGGAAGACTTGCTGGCAAAAGGGTATTTGGAGGTGGAACGGGACGAGATGGACAGGCGTATCTGCCATCTGTACCTGACCCCGTCCTGCGACAATATCATTGCGCGGATTACGGAAAAGAAACAGGATTTCTTTAAGCGGCTGGTAAAGGATATTCCGGAGGGGGACGTCCTCACCACGGAGAGGACATTGCTCCGGTTTATGGAAAATATTACCTCTGTATAAAATTTCCATACATAACATTTGTACCTTCCGGAAAAAACAGTTGTATTTTCGCAAATAACACTTGCACAATGCGAAAGCACAAAGTATACTCATAGTATACTAAATAGAAAGCGAGTATATTATGGGGCGGGAAAATAAAAAAGAAGCAGTTGCCGCACTGCACAGAGAGCAGATTGTTAATGCGGCGGAGGCGCTTTTTGCGGAAAAAGGCTATGCGCAGACCACCATTGAGGATATTTCCGGTGCGTCCGGTTACAGTCGCCGCACATTGTACGCCTACTATGTGAGCAAGGAGGACATTCTGGCGCGCATTGTGGAGAAAGGACTGGAAGTACTGCAGGAGAACGTGGAAAAGGCACTCTCCGGTTCCGGGGATTTCATAGAGCAGTACCGTGAAATCTGTGGAGCCATGAAAAGATACCGGGAGGATTATCCGTACTCGGCGGAGAGCGTCATTTCCGCCGATACAAGAGGGGTGCGGCATGCGGCGGCGTCCTCCGAAACCGTACGGCATATTCTGGAACTGGGAAACCAAATCAATGAACGACTGGCGGACTTTATCCGAAAAGGGCAGCAGGACGGCGTGGTGCGAAAAGATGTGATTCCCATGCTGACGGTGCAGATTATGTGGTCGCAGATGACGGCGCTTCTGACGCTGGTGAAGGGGAAAAGGGAATATCTTACCGCGCAATATGCCATGTCGGAGGAGGAATTGCTGGACTATGGATTCCGACAGATAGTGAACGCTGTTTTGGAGGTGCGGATATAGATGGCGGAAAAGGAGAGCGGCGCTGCGTTTGCCCTTTCCTTGCAGGGCGGTGCCGAGGCACAGAAAAAGCAGGTGGAAGCGGTTCTTTCCTGTAACGAAAAAACCTCTGCCAATGGACTGGCACTGACTGCGGAACAGGCACAGAGACTGGTGGAGGTACGGGCGGGAAGCCTTAAGAAAACCGGACGCATCGAGCTTGGCAGGGGAATACTGGACAGGCTGATTCTGGCTTTCAGCGATTCACCGTATCTGTCGCAGGACAATTACGAGGACACGCTGCAGGAACTGGTGGAACTCTTTTACAGCTTCAAAAACGAGACGGACGACCGTGTCCGTGACGAGGTTTTGATTTCTTATATGAAAGAGGCGTTTGACGGTGAGTGCGCCGGTTCGGTGGAGCTTTTGGCGGAGGAGGCACTGCCGAAATTGGTTTATGAGGTCAACGGACGGCTTGCAAAAATGTTTCAAATGCCGCAGGATGTGGGAGGTGACAGGTTATGATGGTGCCGCAGAAAGTGCCGGCGATTGACCGGACAAAACTGGGTGAAGGCTGTTATTTTGCCTCCCTTCTTTCTGAGGGGCAGGAGTGCGGACTTCTATCGGAGCGTGATGTGGAGCGTATTCAGGCAGAGAGTCTGTCCTTATTGGAGGAGTTAAACAGAAAGTGGAGCAGGGACGGGAGCAGCTCCCTGCGGTTGGAGAGGGCGCAGCAGTTTTTGGACTCGGTTTTCTATGTGACAGGAGTGTCATTAAAGGAATTCCCCACGCCGGAGGATGCACTGGAGGCATTAAAACAGGAAGGTCTCACGGCATTATGGAAAAAGGGTCTCCGAAGTGTACAGCACCAAATTCAGATTGCCCATTTTCAGCAGGCCCAGCTCAAGCGGAATCTGTTTTTGTCGCAGAATGAGTTTTACCGCTCCACCGTGGTGGACGGAATGGATGGTTTTTTCCGGCAGTATCAGCCGGAGTTTGCGGCACATGAAATTCCCATTACTGTGGACTATCCCACCTTTTTGCCAATAAAGAATTTAAAAGGCATTGAATATATCAAGAGGTATCTTAAGTACATTTCCTATGAAAATCGGTTCTGCCTTTGCTTTGCGCCGGAAAAGGTGCACCGGCTTTTGTGCGGATTCCATGAGAACTACACGCAAATTCCCATGAACCTCTACGAGCCGGTGCTTGCCACGGCGTTAGGCTGTGTGTTGAATGGGATGTCGGTGGAGAATTTAGATTGTGACATAAGTGTCATGCAGAACTTATTCGCGGAGAGAAGTGCGGAGGAGATTGCGGAACCCTTGCGGAATGCCGCAGACTGGCTCGCCGGGGAGTGGTCTTTCTCTGCGGGACTGACCGGGTATCTGCAGGGCGGTGTCCCACAGGTTGCAAACGCGGTGGAGCGGGGAATTTTGCTGGGACATCTGGAGACGGTGATTTTGAAGCAAGATACTCCATTGAAAACCTCCGAAAACGGATTATAATGAAGATAAATCAGCGATTAGGAGGTATGCAGTCATGAATGAAACAATGCAGAGTATTTTGACAAGACGGAGTGTGAGAAGCTACAAGCCGGACATGATTCCCGAAGATGTGCTGGAGCGTATTCTGAAAGCGGGCACTTATGCAGCTACCGGCATGGGAAGACAGTCTCCCATCATTATTGCAGTGACCGACAAAACGATGCGCGACAAACTTTCCAAAATGAACGCAGCAGTCATGGGTACGGACACAGACCCTTTTTACGGCGCACCGGTGGTCTTGGTTGTGCTGGCAGATAAAAATATGCCCACCTATCTCTACGACGGCAGTCTGGTAATGGGCAATCTGATGCTGGCTGCGCACAGCGAGGGCATTGCAAGCTGCTGGATTCACCGGGCAAAGGAAGAATTTGCCTCCAAGGAAGGAAAAGAAATCTTAAAGTCCATTGGAATTGAAGGAGATTATGAAGGCATCGGACACTGTATTTTAGGATATGCACAGGGTGAGGAGCCGGAACCCAAAGAGCGTAAGAAAGATTACGTATACTACGTAAAATAAAGAGAAAAAACGTTTCTAAAAAAATCTCCGAAACACTTGTAAGCGTGCTGCAAACGTGCTACCATATGATAAAAAAGTAGTCAATAAGTACGATTGGTGTAGTTGAAAAGGAGAATGTATTATGAAATATGAGAAGCCGACAGTAGTTGCATTGAACGATATGTCTGAGGGTGTTTACCTGTCCAGCGGTTATGCAAGACATTGCGAGAGTATGTATATGAACGGAACTTATCAGGCACCCGAAGGCGGTAAGGTCATCGGAGGAATCTATACCTACGGTTCCATCGGATGCAGAAGCTGCCCGGCAGACATTAACTATCACTGTGCCATTGCCGCAGGAGAGTTTGACAGCATCCGTGACGGCAAGCGTATGCCCCAGTGGGAGCTGAACGGACACAGTATCAGTGATACGTATATTAACAGTGCGGATTTTAATGAATTTGAGCCACGCTAGAAAAAGGAGGACGAAATGGGCGCAAAAAAACTTGGTTTTGGATTGATGAGACTGCCTCTTTTGGATGCAAATGATGATTCTAACATTGATATTGAGCAGACCAAACAGATGGTGGACACCTTTCTGGAGAGAGGTTTTACCTATTTTGACACGGCATGGATGTACTGTGGATTTAAGAGCGAAAATGCGGCGAAGGAAGCGCTGGTTGACCGCCATCCCAGAGACAGCTTTACGCTGGCTACCAAGCTGCATGCCGGATTTCTGAAAAATAAAGACGACCGCGACCGTATTTTCAACGAGCAGAGAGCCAAGACCGGAGTGGAATACTTTGACTATTATCTGCTGCATGACATCGGCACGCACCATTACGAAATATACAAAGAACTGGATTGCTTTAACTGGCTGGTGGAGAAGAAAAAGCAGGGCCTTGTAAAAAATATCGGCTTTTCCTTCCACGATAACGCCGCTTTGCTGGACAAGGTTCTGACAGAGCACCCGGAAATGGAGTTTGTACAGCTTCAGATTAACTATTTAGACTGGGACAGCGAGGGCGTGCAGTCCAGAAAATGCTACGAGGTAGCAAAGAAGCACGGAAAACCCGTGATTGTCATGGAGCCGGTAAAGGGTGGAACCCTTGCAAATGTGCCGGAGAGAGTGGAAAAATCCTTTAAGGCATATCATCCGGACATGTCCGTTCCTTCATGGGCGGTTCGCTTTGCGGCAAGTCTGGACAATGTCATGATGGTACTGTCCGGCATGAGCAATATGGAACAGTTGTTGGACAATACCGGATATATGATGGACTTTAAACCCCTGAATCAGGAAGAGCAGGACTTGGTGAAGGACGCAGTGCGCATCATCAATTCCAATATTGCCATTCCCTGTACGGGTTGTTCCTACTGTACCGAGGGCTGTCCCATGCACATCGCCATTCCCAAATATTTCTCCCTGTACAATGCGGATTTGCAGGAGTGCAAGGAAAAGGGATGGACGCCTCACGGAGAGTATTATGACAATCTCACCAAGACCTTTGGCAAGGCAAGTTCCTGTGTCGGATGTAAACAGTGTGAGCGTGTCTGCCCTCAGCACCTTCCCATCGTGGAGCATTTAAAGACAGTGGCGGAGTATTTTGAGCATTAATTTAAGCATTAGGCATTTAAGGAAAGCATGAAGGTTGTTTCATAAATCTGGAATGAAAAATTCCTGCCTGCTGCATAAATGGGTAGATAACGATTGCATTACAAGAATTCATATAAAATGTCCCGGAGTGTTTGAAACGAACATTCCGGGACATTTGTCATTTTGCCGAAGATATTGTCGACTAAAAAATATCATTAATCAGTAAATATACAAAATAACCAAATCGCAATCGTTAAAATTGGTAAAATGAAACAAGTTGCATGATAACAATGTATAAAAAATTTTTATACATGGCAAATATGTGCAAAAATGCACAATTTAAACAATCTTATATTTTTGTTTCCTATGATACAGTAAACTGGGTAGCAAAAATCAAATACCAATTTGGAGAGGAGACAGAAATGAGAAAGAGGGCACTATCTTTCGTACTCGCGTTGAGTATGGTGGTAACGCTGTTCACAGGCAGTCTTACCGTCAACGCAGCAACTCTTCCGCAGTGGGATTCCTCTACTGTCTATACAGGCGGTAGTCAGGTAACTTACGACGGAAAAACTTATGAAGCCCAGTGGTGGACACAGGGCGAGCAACCGGGTTCCAGCCAGTGGGGTGCTTGGAAACTGGTGGGCGGCAGCACAACTGACCCCGGAACCAATCCCGGTGGTGGTTCGGAGAGCAATCCTGAGGGAATTCCCCAGTGGGATGCATCCAAAATTTATACCAATGAGAAAGTTATTTATAACGGAGTGATTTATCAGTCCAAATGGTGGAATCAGAACCAGCAGCCTGATAAGGGTGATCCCTGGACAAAAATAGGTGAGGTGGACACCCCCGATCCGGTAGATCCTCCGGTAGAAGAGAACGAAGCACCTGTTTTGAACGGTGTTAAGGACTTAAGCATTGAAGAAGGCAGCACTTTCGATGTCTTGGCAGGCATTACCGCAACCGATAAAGAAGACGGTGACTTGACCGCAGCTATCGTAGTAACCGGTAAAGTAGATACTTCCGTTCCCGGTACATATGAACTGACCTATACCGTAACAGACAGCAAGGGCGCTTCTGTTTCCCGGAAAGCAATCATCACTGTTACGAAAAAAGAGAGCGAGAATCCTCCTGTAGCAGAGAACGAAGCTCCGGTATTAAAGGGCGTAGTTGCAGCAAAGACCATTGAAGTCGGCACTGCATTTGACCCTATGGCAGGTGTTACCGCAACCGATAAAGAGGACGGCGATTTGACCGCATCCATCGTTATCACCGGCAAGGTAGATACGGCAGTTGCGGGCGTTTATGTACTGGTTTACAGCGTAAAAGATAAAGAGGGTCTGGAAGCAAAGGCAGAGAGCACCATTACCGTAAAAGAGAAGGTAGAAATTCCTGCCGGTGATTACAATCAGACCACCAATGTTAACGGGGTAAAATATCCTGCTAATTATTGGAACCGCAAAGTAGTTGGATATTTCCCCAACTATGCAATCAATTCCGAGGCACATGCTTATTTCAGCATTACCGATTTACAGTGGGATAAGCTGACTCATGTACAGTATGCTTTCGTTATTGCAGACGAGAATACTTTAGAGCTGGTTCCCAGTGATCCTGAAAATGATGTAGAGAGCCGTTTCGAGGGACGTACCTTCTATCACAAGGGCGAAGAAATCAAGATGGATGATACTCTTGGATATTATGGACAGTTCAACCTGATGCACACCATGATGGAGAAATATCCGGACGTTACCGTTCTGGCATCCACCGGTGGCTGGGCAGCTTCCCGCTCTCTCTGGCTTGTAACCGACAACGAAGAGAATATGCGCAAGTTCGCTAAATCTGCAGTTACTTTTGTAAGAAAATACGGCTTTGACGGTATTGACATTGACTTTGAGTATCCTTCAGAGACCTCCCAGTCCGGTAACCCCGAAGACTTTGACCTCTCTGAGCCCCGCCGTAAAGGCATTTCCCAGCGTTACGGCCAGCTGATTCAGATTCTGCGTGACGAGTTCGATGCGGCAGCAAAAGAGGACGGCAAGTATTACTGGGTAACCTCCGCTGTATCCGCTTCCTCCTGGGTTCTGGGCGGACAGACCAACGCATCTTATCTGGATAACCTTGATTTTGTATCCGTAATGAGCTATGACTATCATGGCGGCTGGAACAAATTTGTAGAGAATCAGGCAAACATTTATGCTGACCCTGCAGATACCGAGACAGCAAGCATGGCAATTCCTACTCTGGGATTTGACTGGTCTTATAACTATTACAGAGGCGAAGTACAGTCTGAAAAGATTCTGATGGGTGTTCCTTACTACACCAGAGGCTGGACCAATGTAAACGGTGGAGATGGCACCGGACTTCACGGAAGCTCCGCAACCCCTGCTACCGGCAAAGACAATATCTGGCATGACTTGGACGCAAACGGAAACGAAGTTGCAGCAGGTGCAAACCCTCTGTGGCATATACTGAACCTGATGCAGGAAGATTCCAACTACAAGAAATACTGGGATCCCGTAGGATGCGTACCTCACGTATGGAATGCAGAAACCAAGACTTTCCTTACCTTCGAGGATGAGCAGTCCATTCAGGAACGTATCAATGTAGTAAAAGAGAAAAACTTAGGTGGTGTTCTTATCTGGGTTATGCACGGCGACTATGACTATGATGAGGCACAGGGCAAATATGTGGTTGGTGATACCCTTACCAGCATGCTCTACGACCAGTTCAAGGCAATGGGACCTGCAAAACTGACCACCGATATTGACATTGAAAGCGAGACTGCTGACTTTGAAGTGAACTTCGGCGGAAAGTATGACCACCCGAACTATACCTATGAATTAGAGTTGATTAACCATACCGGTGAAGAGTTGAAGAATTGGGAACTTTCCTTCGACCTTCCTAACTCCGCAGTATGGGGCAGCAGCTGGGGCGGAACCGCTACCACGGCACCCAGCAAGACTCCCGGATTTACCACTGTAACCATCAAAGGACCCGGCTGGGTATCCATTCCCGATGGCGGTTCCTCCGGTGTTCTGCAGGGTACAATCAAGTTGAACTTCTCCGGAGTAAAGAACTTTAAGTTAAACGGCAAGGCAATGAAGTCTGAAGTAGAAGCTGAAATTGCACGCCTGTACCGCTAAGAAATGAAATAAGGACTGTCGCACTGAGTAATCGGTGCGGCAGTTTTTTAGCTGTAAGATATTAGTAAGAAATGTATGAAAAATGTAAGGCGCCAAAGTGTTGACAAACAAAGCAACATACCGTTACCATAAATTATAGTATAAAGAGATAGTGACGATTCCGAAGGAAAGAGGGGGACGGTATGAAAAAACAGTTTGGGACAGCGGCAATAATTTTATGCCTGTTGCTTTGCTCCTGTGGCGCTAAAGAGCAGGGAGTGCCATTGGAAACCGGAGCACAGGGAACGGAGACGGCGGAAGAGACAACCGCCGAAGAACAGGAAAAGACGTATATTTTAAGGGATATTCCAATACCGGATTCGAAGCAGGAGCTGGAACAGATTTTACCGGAAGGTGCGGAGAACTACAGGCTTTTTTGCGGTCTGGCAGGGGGAGCCGTCTATTGTCTCTCGGAAGGCTATCCGCAGGTCGGAAGCTATGAGAAAGCAAATTTTTATGTGCAAAAACTTGCGGCGCCCTATGAAAAATGGGAGACTTTTACGCTTGAAGCGGAAGAATATTTCCCCGGAGAGATACCGACTGTGAGAAAAGCATATCTCACTGCCGATGGGACCCTAAAAGTTTTGTTTGACACAGAGAACGGAAATTATGTGGCGGAGTGGAGGGAAAATCAGGACTTTCAGGTGCGTAAGCTGACCATAGACGCCGACTTGGGTGAGATATTTGAAAATCATCTGTTTGCAAATTGGTACGACGGAAACGAAGACGGACAGTTTTTGTGGAATGAAGAAAAGATGCTTCTATATGACGAAAATGGAACCGGGCAGACGACAGCATTGGATAAAACCGGCGCACTCATGATGCAGGCAACGGAAAATCCTTTTTCGGGAGAACTGTATTTCATGGGGTGCAATAGTGACTGCTGGACTCTGTCGGATGGCGCGGTGAACATTGAGGACGGCGGATTCGGCATTTGGTCTGCGGACAGGGAAACGCCTGTCTTTGCAGCAAAGAATACGCAGGACACCAAATCAGAACAAATGGGCTGTATGCTGGCGGACGACAAGAGCGGCTCTGTGGCATTTTCATCGGAAAAAGAGGGGTATCTGTGCAATCAGATGGGCATCTACTGTTTTTCTATGGAGAATCAGAGCAGAGAACGGATATTTGACTTTAATGAAGCCGGCATGGGACCGGGTATGACTGCGCCAATCCGGCAGATGGACGCTTCGGTAGGGCAGGACAGCAGCCTGTACATCCGCTGTGAATACTTTGACGGAAAAAGCTGGTTTGCGAAGCTGGAGGAACAGACGCAGACCGACCGCAAAAAACTGGAACTGGCGGTAATCGGTGCGGACGCCTATTTGAAAAAAGCAGTTACCGATTACAACAAACAGAGCGATAAGTATGAGGTGATTTTAAGGGAATGTGAGAAAAATACGGATGCGGAGGACTATCGCAACCGGATAATGGCAGAGCTGAGCGCCGGGAAAGGCCCGGATATGATGAACCAATCGGTGCTGGACACGCAGGTCGGAGCAAAAAAGGGGTATTTGCTGGAACTGACGGAGCAGTTTGGGGAATACCGACAGAATATGTTTTCAAAGGCATTGGACATGGGAAAGGCGGGGGATAAGTATTATGGAATTCCCTATTCTTTTCAGGTGCAATCTCTGACGGCGGATAAAAAGGTAGTGGGCGACCGCACCGGCTGGACGCTGGAGGAAGCGATGGAGTGTATGGAGCAGAGCGGGGCGCGCACTTTCATGGCGAATGTGGACGGTGATTATCTGTATTTATATTTAGGATTATTGACGCAAAATCCTGCATTTGTGGACTGGGAAAACGGGATTAGCCATTTGAACGAGAAGCCGGCGCTGGATTTGCTGGAGTTTACCGCACGCTACTCGCAGAAGCCGGAGGAAGAGACGGAAAGCGCGCAGTTGCTTGCTTCCGGTGAAAGCCTGACAAAGATTGAGTATCTGGTTACGCCTCAGACAAACCGCTATTTGGAAGAATATATGCAGGGCAGGGAAGTGTATATCGGATTTCCGACCGAGGACGGCAGAGGCGGACACCTTCTGACAGGTAATGTTTTGGGAATCAATCAAAACAGCACCTGTAAGGATGGCGCGGTCGATTTTATCGAATACCTGCTGTCAGAGGAACAGCAGACGTATCTGGCGGACAGCATGAGAGAGGAAAAAGCGCTGGGAGGCTATCCCGTGATGCAGAAAATGCTGGAGAGCGCTTTTGGCAAAAGCAATCTGCGGGATATTGTCTGGAATGGGGAAGTTTTCGACCAGAGCGGCACGGAAGAAATCTGGAACATTCTGCTGGAGGAAACCGGGGCATACCGTACCGGAGATAAGACGGCGCAGGAAGTCATGGACGTTGTACATAACAGGGTACAGCTTTATTTGGATGAGCGATAATTGTTTATCTTTTTGCCTTTCGTGAAACTTTGCCTGTAATCCCGGAGAATTTCTTTATTATAATGATTATAATGGTGTTATGATGCCTGAAAAAGAAGTTCATGGGAGAAAGGAAAGAGAGGCAATATGGCATGCAGATGTATTATGCCATGCGGCATTGTCTTACACTTTTATACCGCTCAGAAACTGGAATAACCGATACAGAATGGGATATATTGTGAATTCGGTGATTTTGTGCATGGTGGTTGTGTATACCTTTATTCAAAATATAAAAGGGAGAGCCGGGGTTCTGAATCCGGTTCGGACAGCGGGTAAAATATACGAAATGACTGGGGACCTATATCAAATATCAGAATTTGCGTAAATATCGGTATTCGCGCAAATTCTGCTTGCAATTTGTGCGAATATATGCTACAATTTCACATTGTTAAGACTTCTATGTCTTGCATGGATGGATTCCCGAGTGGCCAAAGGGGACAGACTGTAAATCTGCTGCAAATTGCTTCGGTGGTTCGAATCCACCTCCATCCATTTGCGTTGATGAGTTCAATGGAACAGTGCTTAGCGCATATGTCCATGCAGTAGAATATAACGCAATGCGTCAGCTGGTGTGGCGGAATAGGCAGACGCAAGGGACTTAAAATCCCTCGGGGGCAACCCCGTGCCGGTTCAAGTCCGGCCACCAGCATTTTAAAAGCAAGAGGAACACGACGGAATATCGTGTTCCTCTTGCTTTTGTGTAAAAAGTCGGAGGGTAGGATGATTCACGGCCGGGAAGTTGTGAAACAGTAGGTATACACCATACTTTACTCTTAGCATTGAAAAGACTTGAATAATTTGCAGGCAAGAAGATGGCGAGAGTAGGGGCTCCATTTGAAGTATCGAAAAGGCTTTAAGGCGGGAACCAATGAAAACCATGGTGAACAGACCTCATAAAGCTGAAAATCAGCTGCTGGGGTCTATACAAACTTATAAAGCTGAAAATTAGCTGCTGGAGGTCTATGCAAAATTTTCCGCTATTTTTCTCCCTTTTTTGAACTAACAAGTGGTGACCTTCTGTAAGATATATCTCTATAGACCGCCTTTACCTCGAAAATGAATTCCGAACATCTTGTTTTTCATGAAAAAGTGGAACTAAACTTCCAAAAATATTACATAGACCCCTGTCATTCTAGGCAAGTCCACGTTTGTGTGTAAATTCACTTTCTCTGACTTTGCAAAGAGAAAACGACAAAATGAAAGAATATAGACAACAGAAGATAATATTACATCTAAGGAAAACAAGGAAACAAAATAAAAAAATTTTACAGAGTGCCGTATTTCTCTTATTTTTATTGTGAAGAACAAAAAGCTAGGATATAATTATATACAACACTAGAGGGCGAGTCAGGAAAAGAAGAGGTGATATTATGCTGACCAATACTATGAAAGAAGATTTGGTGCATGGATTAATAGATATTTTTTCAGAGAATATTTTGGCGATTATACTGTATGGATCTGTTGCCAGAAATGATAATACGGATGAGAGTGATATTGATATTGCAATAATTGTGAAGAATGAAATGGATGATGCAACCAAGGAACGGTTTATTCGTTGGTCGGCGGAACTAGATCTTCGATATGATAGAGTATTTTCTATCGTTGACATTCAGGAAGCAAATATGGAAAAGTGGGGAGATGTTTTGCCCTTTTATCAGAATGTTCAGAAGGAGGGGATAGTTCTTTGGAAGGCAGCTTAAGAGAATTGGCAGGTTATCGTATGGAAAAAGCAAAAGAAATGTTATCTGCGGCAGAGGGGAATCTTGAAATCGGGCAATATAAAACCTCTTTGAATCGTTCTTATTATGCGATTTTTCATGCGATGCGTGCTGCTAATATTGTAAAAGGTTTTGATTCCTCCAAGTACTCTGGGGTGATTGCATTTTTAATAAGGAATTTTTGAAAGAGGGAATCATGGACAGAAATTTATCTGTTATCATAAAAAACAGTGCATTTTTGAGAGAAAAATCGGATTATGATGATTTCTTTATTGCTGGCAGAAAAGAAGCAGAGAAGCAAATAGAGGATGCCAAAATATTTTTAGCAGCAGTAGAGAAGTGGTTAGAAAGGTGAGTATTGAAATAAAAGTGCTTTTCAGTTTTATACGTTGTTTATGTCCCCCAAGTCAGCGCGCTGGCACATTTTTCCTATACGGGGTGTAGGTAGGGTGATTTTGATCAAGTCCGACCACAAGTATACTAAAAGAGAGAGGAACACGGCGGAATGTCGTGTTTCTTTTGTTTTTGCGTAAAAAGGCGGAGGGTAGGATGATTCAAGACCGGAAGGTTGTGGAATTGTAGGTATACGCTCTATTTCATTCTTAGCATTGAAAAGACTTGGATAATTTGCAGGCAAGAAGATGGCGAGAATAGAGGAGTCATTTGAAATATCGAAAGGACTTTCAGTTGGAAACCAACGAAAACCATGGTGCACTGTATTCATAAAGCTGAAAATTAGTTGCTGGGGTCTATACAAAATTTCCCGCTATTTTTCTCCTCTTTTTGAACTAAAAAGTGGTGACATTCTGTAAGACATATCTCTATAGACCCCTAGCATTCACTGATTTTGTAAGGGCGAGTAAAAGACAAATTGTAGGATAGACCGCAAGACAAAGGTGTGAAGAAATCCAAAAAGCAAGAGAGCAGGAGGAACCCAAAGATAAGGGAGATAAGGAAGGCTGAAGGAGAAAAACGGAAGGCAAAAATGAAAGAAAAACAGTACAACATAACAAAACATACGCGGTGATTTAAAACAATTTTGATTATTTTTATATTAAAAAGTAGTACATAATTATCATTGTTAAATATGAAGGCGATAGGTATACTGAGAAATGCACATATTTAAACGGCTGCCAAAGGATATATTTTATCCAGATGCTGTCGTTATAACAAAAGGAGAGATACATTATGAAAAAATCAGTAGCATTTTTAATGACCACTCTGTTATGTCTTTCTCTTGCTGGTTGTGGAAAGCAAGTAAATGATGTATATGAAGAGCAGTCAAGTGAGGTGACACAAGAGGAAACAGAAAGTGTTTATTCATCAGAAACAGATTATGAGTATGATGAAATGGACGATGAAAGTAGTGAGGCTCCGGTGGAGTTTGAAATACCGGTGCAAACGGATTTTACGGTAGTTGACGGATTAAGCGACAAATATGTAGATTTTGATAACAGGGCTTTTGCTTACAACGGAAAAGTTTTCAAACTTGGAGAGAGCACATTCAAGGATTTAATTGACGGAGGAATCCCGTTCGATGAGAATGAATTAAATAATAAAGGAAATAATGTAAACAAAAATTATGAAACAGGGACTTATACGGCTCAAATTAATGACTATGCGTTTATGCAGTTTAAGTTTGTTAATATCACTGACGAATCTCAGACGGAAGAAGAATGTCTGTTGTCATATGTAAGATATTGTTATACATTTGTTCCCCAGCCCGATTATGAACCCAATATGAATGCAGAGGTAACAGAGTGTATGTTTGATGCGGCGAAAAAAGTTTGTTTTTCATTCCCGGCAACGCTTACCAAGGAACAGCTTTTGGAAAACTGCAGCGAAGGTGCAGTACAGGATGAGTATAATAATGTAGAATATGACATCGATTCAGAAGTATATATGGGTGACAGTGGTTATCATTTCAAATTTAATAAGACTACAAATCAGCTGGAGAACGTATCTATTTCTTGGTTACCGTAATGAAACTTATTAAAACGGGAATATAAAAAGACTCGCCTTTAGTTGATATGTACCCAAAATTCTGGACACATATTTATAAGTTAGGCGGACATCATGGATGCTTCTCTGTATTTTACAGG
>CAKRYI010000023.1 GCA_934426825.1 uncultured Acetatifactor sp.
AAAATTTTTCTGTATACAATAGAATGCACGCTCCGCAAACATTCTATTGTCATGAACAAAAAGCCTACGAACATCAGATTTTATTCCCAATGTCCGAAGGCTCAATAACATTAGTTGAATTTTCTCCATCCGATAAGCCAAATTAGCCTATGATTCACTTGGAATCATCTGAAAATACTTCAACGCCTTTTCAATCGCTATTTCTTTTTCTTTTGGGCATTCCGGTTGTCCACCCTTCTCAGATTTTGGCTTATTATAGTTCTCTCTTTCTATAATTCCATGCTTCTGCTTTATCTGCGCAATATACAGATTAGATACCTTCATCCCATCATTATGCTTCGCCACATATGACTTAATCTCCTCATATGTTGCTTTACTTTCCGCAGATGTCAAATCTAACTCATCAATATCAAGTGTCACATTCACATGATGCTTCGCTTCATGAAGTTTGGACAATAAACATACCGTCTCCACATGTACCGTCTGTGCGAACTGGTCTACGCCGCGGATTCTTTGAATCTCGTACCCGCCGTCGCACAGTATTTTCAAGTCCCTTGCGAGGGTGGCGGAATCGCAGCTTACATAGACAATACGCTCCGGGCGCATCTGAAGCATGGTGGACAGGCAGACCGGGTCACAACCCTTGCGGGGCGGGTCCACCACGATTACGTCCGGGTGGCACTTGTCCGCCTGCTGCGGCAGCACTTCCTCCGCTTTTCCTATAAAGAAGGTTGCATTTTCCACATGATTCCGTTTTGCATTTTCCCTGGCGTCCTCAATGGCTTGGGGAATGATTTCCACGCCGTACACCTGCTTTGCCTTGTCGGCAAGAAACAGGGAAATGGTGCCGATACCGCAGTAGAGGTCCCATACCGTCTCCTGCCCGGTCAGTCCCGCATACTCCAGCGCCAGACTGTACAATTTCTCAGTCTGGACAGGGTTTACCTGATAAAAAGACAGGGGGGAGATTTTGAAAGTGAGTTCATGTCCGGTAAACGGATAACCTTCCTCTTTCATGTTGCGCACATGAATGGTATCGGATATGGTGGGTTCTCCCCATATGGTATGAATCTCCGTACCCATAATGACATTGGTTTTCTCCCTGTTAATGCTGACTGACACACTTGTCATTCCTTTGATTTGTGCCAGTTTGGCGAGTAATTCTCCCTGTCCGGGAATAAACTCCTGTTTTGCCCGTGTATTTATCACAAGGCACACCATAATTTCTCCGCTGGTAAATCCGGTGCGGATGAGGATATGGCGAATTAGTCCCTCTCCGGTGCTTTCATCATATGCCGTAACATGGTAGGTGCGCATATGCTCTAAAATCATTTCAAGAATCTGTTTATTCACAGGGGCGCCGAGGCAGCAGTCCGTATTGGAAATAATGCTGTGGGTTCTGCCCGCATAAAATCCGGTAATCAGGTTGTCCTCTCTGTCATATCCCACCGGATACTGTGCCTTATTGCGGTAATGAAACGGATTTTCCATTCCCACAATCGGTTCCATGCGCATGTCCACAAATTCCGGCGAGAATCCACCGATTCGGATGAGATTATTACGAATTTTCTGTTGTTTGAACTGCAGCTGCTCTTCATAGGAAAGCGCCTGTATCTGGCAGCCTCCGCACTGTCTGTGGAACGCACACTCCGGTTTTACACGAAAAGAAGAAGGTGTCACCACCTTCTCCAGACGCGCATAGGCATAATGTTTCTTGCTTTTCATAATTTTTGCCTGTACCGTATCTCCAATCACGGCATCCTTGACAAACAGTGTAAATCCATCCACCTTGCCAATGCCTTCCCCATCGCTTCCAATATCCTCAATCGTTACGGTAATCAGGTCATTTTTCTTGTATTCCATATGGAAATCTCTCCTGTTTTTGCTCTGCCGGCAGCTTTTTTCCCGCGGCAAAACATCAGAATTCTCTTTTTACAGTTTTGTTGCAATCAGATTGGACTCAAAGAGCCGGTTGTAGCCGAGCCAACCGCTGTTGTCCGCATTATTTTCCAGAATTTCCTTGAAAGTCTCCAACTTTGCGTCGGTATCGTCTGCATAATTCAGCGCCAGCGCTTCCATAATGGCAGGAATTTTCGGGGAACCGAATTCGTATTTTCCATGGTGGGCAAGAATGCAGTGCTGTACCTGCATGAGCAAGCCCTTGGGGAATCCTTCAATGACTGCCGCATGCTCCGCAACCATCTGGGAACCCATCACAATATGTCCGAGGAACTGTCCTTCATCGGTATAATCATTTTCCGGAAATGCGGACAATTCTTTGGTTTTTCCTATGTCGTGGCACATAGCCGCCGTGAGAAGCAAATCTCTTTTTAAAATGGGATACGCCGTGCAGTAGTAGTCACAGAGCTTCGTAACGCTCAGTGTATGTTCCAAAAGTCCCCCCACAAATCCATGGTGAACGGTTTTTGCTGCGGAGGAACTGCGAAAAGTTTTCACAAAGGCTTCGTCTTTTACAAAAAAGCTCTCCAGAAGCTGTCGCAGGTAGGTATTTTCAATGCTCTTTATCAGTCCTAACAGTTCCTGATACATGGTGTCGATATTTTTGGAGCTGACCGGAAGATAGTCCGCAGAATTGTACTCATCTTCACGGCAGACGCGAATCCGCTTCACACTTACCTGTAAAGCACCCTGAAAATTGGTTACGTCTCCGTATACCTCTATGTAATCAAAAGTATCATAATCTCCGATTCCCGGACTGTTGGGTTCCCACACCTTTGCGTCGATGGTTCCGGTTTTGTCCTGCAAAATCACGTTCTCATAAGGCTTTCCGTTTTTGGTGACTGCTGCCTGTTTGTGTTTGCAGAGGTAAATATCAAATATGCGGTCTCCCTCTTTTAAATCTCTGATATATTTCATGTTACTCCTCATTTCTACACTGCTTTTTTCTGTATAAATTTTTGTCTGATTCGGCAGCGTGCGAATCGATTCCATATCAAATCAAGGGATTTATTGTGCCTCTCCCAACTCGATAGCGAACTGCATTTCTTTATATTCATCCTGAGCCAGTCTCATGACGGTAAGTTTTACCGTGTCCCCCGGCTGCATCTGCAAAAGTACGGTAGTATATTCACTATAGGTAAACAGGGGATTCCCGTTGATTGCCGTCAGCACATCTCCCTGCTGGATTCCGGCAAGCATGGACGGCGAATCCATTTCCACCTCCGTCACATAAGCACCGTACGGAACATGCAAACCCTCGTTAGCCTCTCTGGTGACATCCACTCCGCTGATTCCCAGATAAGCCATTTTCTGACCGTTTGACAGCTTTTCGATGCGTTTTTTCAACTCGGTAATTCCATAAGCCGTAATCTGGTTTTTCATGTCGGAACCGGATTTTTTATTGGTAATGACGCCGATAATCTGTCCGTTTAAATTAAAAAGAATTCCGCTTGCACTCTGGCTTCCCGCAATGTCCGTCTGGAGGAATTTGTAATTGGTGTCCGCTCCGGACTGTGGAGTGCTGACTGCTGCCACCATGCCGTAACCGATGGAACCGCCGACACCCATGGGACTTCCCAGTGCAACCACCGGCGTTCCCACCATGTTTTTACCGTTGGAGGAACCGAGTGTGGCTATTTTTATGGCATCCACATAGGTTTCTTTGCTCAATGCCTCCTGATCCACCGCAATAATGGCAAGATTGGTAGCCGCATCCAGTCCTTTTAACTGTGCCTCCACTTTTGTGCCGTTTTGAAACGTCAGTGTCAGGCTTTCCGCCCCTTTTAACGGTGTGTAGTCTGCCAAAATCAGCAGTTCTTTTCCGTTATTTGCGATAATAGCACCGTAGGACTGGTTGCTTCTCTCCTCCACATCATTAAACCAGTCGATATTGGAGGTAACGCCCGTGACCGTCACCATGTACTGATTTAATTCCGCCACATAATCGGACATGGCGTAATAGAGCTGCTTGTAGTTATCTTTACCAAGTGTCACGTCATTTAAAATTTCGCGAATCTGCTCTTTTTCCAAAACTACGCTATCCGTGCTTTCGTTGGTCTGATTTGCCTGATTCTCCTGCTGCATATTGCCGGAGAGCATTTCCTCCGGTGACATTTCCTGCTGGTCCTCCGGAAAAACTACAATCTGCGGCTTTTCCTCCGGGTACAGCCAACTGTTGATAACCGGCTCTAACACCAGAAAGGTAAAGCAGGCAATGAGTCCGAAAATCACCGCCATGGCAGCCGTGATAATGGTACGCCGCAGCAGTTTTTTCTTATTGACCGGGCGTTCCTTTATCTTTTCTATCATAAAGTCATTTTCTATTTCATCCTTTTTGTTTAATTGCGGTTCCGGCATCTCACCCTCCATGCCCGTGCAGTTTTACGCGGGCTATTCATCCACATTTGACTTAAGTATATCGAATCAGACCATAAAAGTAAAGAAAAGGAAAGAAATATCGCCTACGGATAGGGTTTTATGGTATAATGTAACCGGCGCAAAAGAAAAGCAAGCGGCTGCGAAGCAGACATTTGCTTTTCTTGCGCCGTTAGCGAACGAACCGTCTGCGCAAGCAGACAAAAAGCGCGTAGCGCGGGGTCGTGAGCGGTCGCCAAATCCAAGCAGGCAACAAGCGCGAACGCGCGGGGTCGTGAGTAAAATCTGCGATAACCAACATCTATATGGAGGCTTTATTCCTGAAATGAACCAGAAAGTATTGAAAACTCTTGAATTTTATAAAATCATAGACATCCTCACAGACAAGGCGGATTCCGAGCCGGGTAAGCAGTTATGCCTTAACCTCGTACCTTCCACCAGTCTGTCGGAAATCAAAACAGCACAGAGAGAGACAAGGGACGCCCTGAACCGGCTGTTTGCCAACGGCAGTACCTCTTTCGGCAACAACCGCGACCTCGGATTTTCCATGAAATCCTTGGAAATCGGCAGTGCCCTTTCCGCCGCGGAGCTTTTAAAAATAGCGGCTATGCTCGACAATGTAAACCGGATTAAGACTTACGGAAAAAAGGAACGGGAGGATACGCCGGAGGACAGTCTCAGTGAGTATTTTGAGCAGCTTACTCCACTGACACAAGTGTCAAATGAGATTTTGCGCTGTATTCTTTCCGAGGAAGAGATTGCTGACGACGCCAGCCCGAAGTTAAAAAACATCCGCCGGAACAAACTGTTGACCAATGAGAAAATCCACAGTCAGCTTGCTTCCATGCTGAACGGTTCCTACCGCACCTACTTGCAGGATGCGGTCATCACCATGCGCAACAACCGCTACTGTATTCCGGTCAAGGCAGAATATAAGGGACAGGTAAACGGTATGGTTCACGACCAGTCCGCCACAGGCTCCACTTTCTTTATTGAGCCTGCTGCCGTAGTCAGTCTGAACAATCAGCTAAAGGAGCTGGATTTGCAGGAACAGGAAGAAATCGGCGTCATTCTGGCAGATTTAAGTTCCCGCCTGTCCGCCCATACGGAGGAAATCACCTTAAACCAGAAGCTGATGACCAAACTGGATTTCATTTTTGCCAAGGCAAAGCTGGCGATGGATCAGAATGCCACGGAACCCATTTTTAACACAGACCACTATATTCATATCCGGAAGGGACGTCATCCTCTCCTTGATAAGAAAAAAGTGGTTCCCATTGATATTTCACTGGGAAAAGATTTTGACCTGCTGATTATCACCGGTCCCAACACGGGCGGCAAAACCGTCTCCTTAAAAACAGTGGGACTGTTTACTTTAATGGGGCAGGCAGGTCTGCATATTCCCGCCCTGGACCGCTCTGAACTGTCTGTTTTTACGGAGGTTTATGCAGATATTGGGGATGAACAGAGCATTGAACAGAGTTTATCCACATTCTCCTCCCATATGAAGAGCATTGTCCACATTCTGTCCCACGCGGATGAGAATTCCCTGTGCCTTTTTGACGAGCTGGGAGCCGGTACAGACCCCACCGAGGGAGCAGCGCTTGCCATCGCTATTTTAAATCATCTGCACGACCGTGGCATCCGCACCATGGCTACCACCCATTACAGTGAGTTGAAGATTTACGCTCTTTCCACCTCCTTTGTGGAAAACGCCTGCTGTGAGTTCAGCGTGGAAACCTTGCAGCCCACTTACCGTCTGCTCATCGGTATTCCCGGAAAGAGTAATGCCTTTGCCATTTCCTCCAAATTAGGACTGCCGGATGAAATCATAGCCGCCGCTAAGGAACAAATCAGCAAAGAGGACGAAAGTTTTGAGGATGTAATTGCCAATCTGGAGCAGAGCCGCGTTACCATCGAAAGGGAACAGCGGGAGATTGCCGAATATAAAGAAAAAATCCGCACCCTGCAGGAACAGCTTCAGCATAAAAATGAAAAAATCGATGCCGCAAAGGATAAGATTCTCCGGGAGGCAAACGAAAAAGCAAGAGCCATTTTGCAGGAAGCAAAAGATGTGGCGGACGAAACCATCAGCGATTTCAATAAGGTAACCGCCGGTGCCGATATTAAGGAACTGGAGAAAAAACGCCAGAAGGTTCGCGATAAAATTAACGAAAAGAACGAAAAACTTACGCTGGGAAATCCCCAGAAAAAGAATGCCGGAAAAAAGGCGCTTGACCCGAAAAAATTAAAAAAAGGGGACTCCGTCAAAATTCTGTCCATGAATTTAAAAGGTACGGTAAGCACTCTGCCGGATGCAAAAGGCAATTTGTTTGTACAATGCGGAATTATGCGGATTCAGAGTAATATAGGTGATTTAGTTCTCACGGACGAACCGACCATCACTGCTCCTTCTTTGCAGCGGAGCGGAACCGGCAAAATCAAAATGTCCAAATCTCTCTCCGTGTCCACGGAAATCAATCTGTTGGGCCGCACGGTGGACGAGGCTTTGGCAGAACTGGATAAGTATCTGGATGACGCCTATCTGGCACACCTCCCCAGTGTCCGTGTCGTTCACGGAAAGGGTACGGGTGCTCTCAGAAGCGCCATTCACAACCATTTAAAACGCCTGAAATATGTAAAGGAATACCGCTTAGGCGAATACGGAGAAGGTGACGCAGGTGTCACTATTGTAACATTTAAATAAAACAGAAATGAGGTCACTATGGTCAACAAACAAAAAATTCTGATTGTCGATGACGACAACAACATTGCGGAACTGATTTCCCTTTATCTGACGAAGGAGTGCTTTGACACCATGATTGTCAATGACGGGGAATCCGTTATGCCCGCTTTGGAATCCTTTGAGCCGAATCTGATTTTGCTGGATTTGATGCTGCCCGGCATGGACGGTTATCAGGTCTGCCGGGAAGTGAGGGCGAAATATTCCGTTCCCATTATTATGCTTTCCGCCAAGGGCGAGGTTTTCGACAAGGTACTGGGACTGGAACTCGGCGCTGACGATTACATTGAAAAGCCCTTTGATTCCAAAGAGCTGGTGGCACGTGCCAAAGCGGTGCTGCGCCGCTATAAGCCCGCCGGAGGCATCACGGAAAATCCCAACGACAAGTGCGTGGAATATGCCGATTTGATTATCAATCTTACCAACTATTCCGTTATGTACATGGGACACACCGTGGATATGCCCCCCAAGGAACTGGAACTTTTATACTTTTTAGCCTCCTCTCCCAACCATGTTTTCACCAGAGAACAGCTTTTGGATCAAATCTGGGGCTACGAATATATCGGTGATACCAGAACCGTGGACGTTCACATTAAGCGCCTCCGGGAAAAAATAAAGGACCATGCCAACTGGAAAATCACGACCATCTGGGGCATCGGCTACAAATTTGAGGTACGAAACTGATTATGAAAAAGACACTTTATCTTAAATTTGTGCTTGCATATTTTATTTTCGGCGTGTTCGGTTTTATCATTGTCACCACCTTTGTTCCCAATATGACGAAGGAACATCTGGTGCGGGAGAAAGCCGAAAGCCTCTATTCCGAGGCAACCCTGATTGCAAACACCTACGCCAGTGGACTTTATACCAATGAAGCCAGTCTGGAAACCGTAAAAGTACAGATGGATTCCCTGGCGGTATATTTAAATTCCACAATCCGTATCATCAACCCTTCCGGGAGGGTGGTTTTGGACACCCAGACCCCCATCAACGTGGAAGATGTAGTGATGATTGAGGATTTTGACCCTACCATTACCAGCGGTTCCTACTACACCATCAATGATTTTTTCGGAACCTTTGAAGGAGATGTGCTGAGCGTATTTGCTCCTATTACTTCCAATTATAAGGTAAAAGGATATGTGGTTATCAACACCGATATGTGGGACATTCAGGAATCCTGCAACAGCCTGTTGAACATTTCCTATATCACACTGGTGATTTTGTTTCTGTTGTCCCTGATTATTCTGATTTTCTTTACGGAGATTGTCTACATTCCCCTGCGGAAAATCACGCATGCCACAGAGCAGTACGCCGCCGGAAATATGCACTATGAATTTCAAGTGGACAGCGAGGATGAAATCGGCTACCTTGCCGCCTGTCTGAATTTTATGGCAAAAGAAATTGCCCGCTCGGAGGACGACCAGAAGAAATTTGTGGCAAATGTGTCCCACGATTTCCGCTCCCCCCTCACCTCCATCCGTGGGTACTTGGAGGCAATGATTGACGGCACCATTCCGCCGGAAATGTATGATAAATATCTGAACATTGTTCTGAACGAGACGGACAGGCTTACCAAGCTCACCAACAGTCTGCTCACCCTGAACAATTTGAATACCAAGGGAATGCTTTTGGACAAAACGGATTTTGATATTAACCGGGTTATCCGCAACACTGCTGCCTCCTTTGAGGGCACCTGCCACAAAAAGACCATTGCCATTGAGATGGTTCTCACCGGAGATGTGATGTATGTTCACGCAGATATGGGTAAAATCCAGCAGGTTCTCTATAACCTGATAGACAATGCCATCAAATTCAGCCACCATGATTCCGTTATCCGCATTGAGACCTCGATGAAAAAAAACAAAATTTTCGTCTCCGTGAAGGACACCGGAATCGGTATCCCCAAAGACGACCAGAAATTAATCTGGGACCGCTTTTATAAATCCGATTTATCCCGCGGAAAAGATAAAAAGGGAACCGGACTTGGACTTTCCATTGTCAAAGAAATCATTGCCGCCCACGGCGAACATATCAATTTAATCAGTACAGAGGGCGTTGGAAGCGAATTCATTTTTTCCCTGCCCCCTTCCAAGAAAAATGACGAGGAAGATTAATTCCCCGTCATTTTTGTATATTTCTGTAATTCCCGCATTTGTAACGGTACTATATTGTTGAAAGGAGGTATGGCATGTGGAAGATTCTCGAATCATCAGGCTCTTTTGGGAGCGCTCCGAACAGGCGGTGAGCAGCCTGTCCGCCAAATACGGAAATCTGTGCAAATCCATAGCCTGCCGCATTGTGGGAAATGAGCAGGATGCGGAGGAATGTGTGAATGATTCCTACTTAGCCGTCTGGAACACCATTCCACCCAACAAACCGGATTCCCTGCCCGCATACTTGGGAAAAATCACCCGCAATATCGCGCTGAAAAAATACCGAACCAATACGGCAGATAAGAGAAACAGTCGCTATGACGTCGCTTTAGACGAAATCTGCGAATGTGTTCCGGGCGGTCAAGATGCCTACGAGGTTGTGGCTGCGGCAGAATTAACCCGCTATATCAACCGGTTTCTGAACACCCTGCATAAAAACGACAGAATCCTTTTTGTCGAGCGGTACTGGTTTTGTCGTGAAATTGAGGAAATTGCAGGAAGCATGCACAAGAGCAGCAACTTTGTCCGTGTAAAACTATTTCGGATAAGAGAACAACTGCGGAACTATTTAGAAAAGGAGGGATTATTTTGAATTGCATAAAAAATACAATGGAACAAGCCATCACCGACATTAATGATAAATTTTTGGAAGAAGCCATTTGCCGCAAACCGGTTTTCCGAACCATAAAGCGTCTTGCCGTCTCTGCGGCTGCCCTGTTTCTCTTATTTTTTGGCAGTATGTCTGCAGCGGTTGCCTGCGGCAGCATCACAGCTTACGAAATCCTGTATTCCCTGACCCCACAGATTGCACAAAAGCTGATTCCGGTTTACGCTTCCTGCGAGGATAAAGGAATCCGGATGAGCGTGGAAGCCATCAAAATAGAAGGTTCTACCACCTATATCTACATTTCCATTCAGGACTTGGAGGGCAGCCGGATTGACGAAACCGTAGATTTGTTTGACAGCTACAGTATTCATACCGACTCCGGCAAAATCGGCGGATGTTCCCTCATATCCTATGACGATGCACAAAAAACCGCCACTTTCCTCATAACCGTTCAACAGGAGGACAAAATAGCCGGGAACTTTATGACGTTTTCCGTCTCCAAATTGTTGACCAATAAAAAGGAAGTAACAATGAAAATGCCGGAAATCCTGTCCGCCACAGAAACTGACAAGGTTATCCCTTTGAGTGAAACGGACATGGGCGGCTTTCATACAGAAGAATATTACAACAGCCAGCCGGTCAAATCTGTATTGACAGAAAATGAAAGCCAATACCTTTCCCCCGCCGACGGTATAACCGTCACCGCTTACGGCTATGTGGAAGGAAAACTGCATATTCAGGTGCATTATGAGAATATCCATGAATTTGACAATCACGGGGGCGTTTACCTGCAAAAAGGGGATTCCTTTCTCGACCCGGAAACACAGTATTCTTTCTGGGACGAAGAACATACAGGCCGTTTTTATGAGTATATTTACCCTGTTTCCTCAGAGGAACTTAAGGACTATGACGTCTGGGGAGAATTTGTTACATCAGATACGCTGATTGAGGGAGACTGGAAAGTTTCTTTTCCCATTAAAAATGACGAGGAAGATTAATTCCTCGCCATTTTTTTCATAACACTGCGGATTGGTTTGTACATTATGAGCATGAGCACGAAATTGCCCACGCAATGCACAATATCCCATGGGATTCCTGCCACCCACCAGGTAAATGCGGCATAAAGTCCGTTTCTCAGTCCCCCGTTTCCTGCCCCGATAACCACATAGGGGAAGGAGCAGAAAAATCCGAAGGACAAGCCGAAGGCTCCCGACAGAATTGCCCAAAACCACACATTATCTCTTTTTCTGAAAATCCACGCTATCAGCACCAACAGTGGCCACACATACAGATACATCAGCCACCACAGACCAAATCCGTAAACACTGCCCTCGATAAGAATGAACACCGGCACCACAAACACAATTTTCCAGCCAAAGAAAATGGTAAACATAATCAGCCAGAAAGTTGTGAGCTCGATATTGGGTAAAAAACTCAGCGCCGCCTTGCACACTTCAATCACGGCAACCATCATTCCGATCATGGCAATATTCTGAATGGTCAGTTTCGCTTTTTTGGTGTAATTATTCTGCATATACAGTATAGGTGATGGTAAATACGTCACCGTCTTCAACCGGCTGCTGGTCAATTCCGTAATTGCAGTAGTCGCCGTTTACATAAAATGCCCAGTATGCTCCGTCTGCACTGTAATCTGCGGTCTCGCCGTTAATGGTCTCAACCATCATACCATACTCGCTCTCGGTACCGCTGAAAGTAAGGTCTTTTGTCTCTTCCATTGCCTGACGCAGATATTCTGCATCGGTCTTTACTTCATAAGTAGTAGTTTCCTGTGCTTTGTTCACTACCTCGATTGTGATGGCTTTGCTGCCCTCTACGGGTTTCTCACGGAATGCGAAAAATACAATCGCAAGGATTGCGATTACTGCTACCAGTGCAACAACTCCGATAATTACTTTCTTGTTTGACTTCTTCTCTGTCATGTTCTCCTCTTTCCTGTGCAGAATTTTATTTTGGAAAACAATATCTCCTGCACCTCTACTGTTTTCCATGGTAAAATTTTGAATAGGATACCGCATTATCGATATAAAAAAACTCCTGCCACAGACAGGAGTTTTAGACGCAAAACACAGACGGATAACATATCCATACATCTATTCATATCATCCGCTTATATCACATACTAACCAGTTTCCCGTGGTCTCACAGTATATACACAAAAGGCAGGTCTTCTGACTTGAGTATCCACACATTTTCTCACCTTCCCGGAATTTTAAAATTATCCCAGTGGTTTTATTCTGAAAAAATGCTCCTCTCTTACAGCGACGGGTTCGTGCAGGACTTTCACCTGCTTCCCTTTTCACCGGACCAAAAAATACAAACGTATCTTTCTCCGACACCTTTCATGTCCCTATTCAGTTTCCATAGCGGATACCCGCTATCGGAATGTAGTTTACCACAGAAAATGGGAAATGACAACTATTTCGAATCTTTTCTGAAATTTTCAAACCAGATACACCAGATACCGGCTACCAGCACAACTGCCGTCAAAACATACGCAAAAATATCCAACATACTTCATTCCTCCCATAAATACATCTTTTGATTTCTTTCCTTTATGGTAACAATGAATCTGTTTTTGCTCAATAAATCAGAGGGTTTCCTAACGGTAAATTAACACTGTCTTTGCAGAATTTTAACGAGATTTGTCGTTTATTCCACAACGCTGTACAAATAAGAATTACCTTTCTTTCCCACTCTTTCCACCGTGCCGACATAATACAAAATATTCAGAACAGTCTGGGACAAAGCCACGGGAATATGCGCCGCTTTGGCAAAATCCTTTGTGGTAAAGGACTCGGAAAGTTCATAGGGAACAAACTGCATATAGTCAGCGAGGCAGTCAATTTCAATCTCCTCCACCAGTTTTGTGGGAATTCTGTCAAAACGGCTGGAGCCCTTTTTCTTATCCTGACTCCAGCCGTTTAATAATCTGTATTCTTCCATATCCAATAGAACCAGACGCAGCCTGAGATTCGGATTTTTTAAAAACATTTTAATCCGGTACAACTCGATAAAAGCGGTGTAAGGGCTTCCCTTTGCCGGAGACTTTCTCTTTTTACTGAGTTGTCCGCTCTCCTCGTCTATCCATATTAACCATTTTTCCCTTGGAATGGGATATACAATGGTTACCGGATAGAGTGGCAGAAAAGCACTTAACTTGCCCCGCAGTTTATTGAATTGTCTGGTCTGTATTTCTATAATTTTGCCTTCCGAGTAGATATCCGCCACATAGTTTTCTATGGGGATTTCCTGCTTATCCTCATCCGGCTCATAATAATTTTTGAGTATGGCATGTACCGTCTTTTCCGACAACGTTCCGATTCCGAGCCGCTGCCTGTCAATTCCGATTATTTTCTTTTTTGCTTCTTCAAATCTCTGTTCAGACGATACCATGTTTTTACCATTTGGCAGGGCACGTTAGGCAGCCTGCTCTTTGTCTTTGGAATAAAGCATTTTCAACATAATAGGTGTGGAAATACTGGATACGATAATCAGCAAAATAACTGCGGTAAAGTATACCGGGTCAATCATGCCAACGGATAATCCTTTCTGTGAAACAATCAGTGCAACCTCACCACGGGTCATCATACCCACACCGATTTTCAGGGAATCCGCACCGTTAAACCTGCAAATTCTTGCCATAAGACCGCAACCGATAATTTTGCAAACCATTGCAACAATTACAAAACCGATGGAGAAAAGAATAATTTCGCCATTTACATTATCGATAGCTGTCTTTAATCCGATACTTGCAAAAAATACAGGTCCGAAAATCATATAGGAGCTGATGTCCATCTTTTCTGCAATGTAGCCGGAATCCTCAATGGAACAAAGTACGATACCTGCAACATAAGCACCGGTAATATCGGCAATTCCGAAATATACCTCTGCCACATAAGAAAAAGCAAAGCAAAGTGCCAGCCCCAAAATAGGAATTCTTCTGGTGTGAGGATATTTTTTATCAATAAAATTGAATATCTTAAATAATACATATCCTACTACAAGTGCCATCAGGAAGAAGAGAACGGTAGAAATTACAACCTTTCCGGGATTGGAATCCGGATTCTTAAATCCGATGACAAAGGTCAGTACAATAATTCCGAGTACATCATCAATAATTGCTGCACTTAATATGGTGGTTCCTACTTTTCCCTTTAATTTTCCCAAATCTTTCAGTGCCTGCACCGTGATACTTACACTGGTTGCAGTCATAATAACACCGATGAACACTGCTTCGTAAAATTTATCGGATCCCCAGGGTGCCATACCATAGAAGCCCATGTACAGAAGTGCACCGCCAACCAACGGAACAAGTACACCTGCACAGGCAATCAAAAAGGCAATGGGGCCTGTTTTTAACAAATCCTTCAGATTGGTTTCCAGACCTGCAGAGAACATCAGAAGAATAACTCCGACTTCTGCCATCTGGGTAATAAAATCAGACTGCTGAACCAGTCCCAATACACTGGGTCCAATGATAAGACCTGCCACAATCTGTCCTACTACCTGCGGTGCCTTGCATTTTCTGGCAATCAGACCAAAAAATTTTGCAAAGACAATGATAATTGCTAAATCCTTTAAAATACCATACGCTTCCATTTTAACTCCAAACCTTTCTCTTGCGTTTTTGTTTTCCTCACGGAAAATCCACAAAACAAGACGAGATACATGAAGAAAACCCCATCATCTCGCCTTGAATCCAGAAAAGATTTTAACATATATTTTATAAATTGACTAGAGAATTTTTATAATTATAGCATTGACAGTCAATTTATAACAACTTCTTTACACTACTGCTCAGGAATCTCTTCCATGGCATCCTCTAAATTGTCAAATTCCTGGTCGCCATTGGAAATTTTTTCCCTTACTTTCGCAATTTTTGCTACCTTTACACCTTTATCCAGATTTATCAGTTTCACACCGGAAGTGATTCTTCCCAATGTGGAAATATCCTGCATTCTCAACTGGATAATAATGCCCTCGGTAGTAATCATCATAATTTCGTTGTCGTCATTTACAGCCTTGGTTCCGACCACATAGCCTGTCTTATCGGTAATCTTGTAGCATTTTACGCCCTTACCGCCACGTTTCTGCACAGTGAATTCATCCAAGAACGTGCGCTTGCCCATTCCGTTTTCCGATACAATCAACAGGGAGTCACCCTGAATCTGAAGCTGCATTGCCACAATTTCATCATCCGGGTCAAGGTTCATACCGATAACACCCATGGACGCTCTGCCGGTAGCTCTTACGTCCGTTTCATGGAAACGGATACACATACCCTGCTTTGTCACTAAAAATACTTCGCTGTTTACATCTGTTGTCTTTACCTCAATCAGTTCATCATCATCCTTTAAAGTGATGGCTGTCAGTCCGTTCTTGCGGATATTGGAAAACTCCATGAGGGAGGTTTTCTTCACTATACCCTTCTTCGTAACCATGAACAGATTCTTATTGTCGTTATACTCCCGAATGGGAATCATAGCCGTAATTTTTTCTCCGGGCGCAAGCTGCAACAGGTTAATAATGGCTGTTCCTCTTGCCGTTCTTCCCGCTTCCGGTATCTCATAAGCCTTCAGGCGGTATACCCTTCCGAAATTGGTGAAGAAATGCAGGTAATGGTGGGTGGTCGTCATCAAAAGATCCTCGATATAATCATCCTCAATCGTCTGCATTCCCTTGATACCCTTGCCTCCGCGGTTCTGGGACTTGAAATTGTCCACCGTCATACGCTTGATATATCCCAAACTTGTCATGGCGATGACTGTATTATCTCTGGGAATCAAATCTTCCATGGAAATATCCAGTTCGTCATATCCAATGGTACTTCTTCTGTCATCCCCGTATTTATCCGCAATATCGGTAATCTCGTCTTTAATTACGCCGAGCAGTAATTTTTCGTCTGCCAAAATAGCCTTCAACTCACCTATCCGAATCTCTAATTCCTTGTGCTCATTCTCCAGCTTCTCTCTTTCCAGACCGGTGAGAGCACGCAGACGCATATCTACGATTGCCTGTGCCTGTGCATCGGAAAGTTCAAAGCGCTCCATCAATCTTTCCTTTGCAATCTGGGCATTCTGGCTGCTTCGGATAATGGAAATAACCTCGTCGATGAAATCAAGAGCCTTCAAAAGACCTTGTAAAATATGGTCTCTTTCTTCCGCCTTGTTTAAATCGTATTTGGTTCTTCTGGTAACTACGTCCTCCTGATGTCTGATATAGTATACCAGCATATCCAGCAGGTTCATGATTTTGGGCTCATTGTTAACCAGAGCCAGCATAATCACACCGAACGTATCCTGAAGCTGGGTATGTTTGAACAACTGATTCAGGATAACGTTTGCGTTGGCGTCTCTTCTTAACTCGATGACAACTCTGACACCTTCTCTGTTGGACTCGTCCCGGATATCGGTGATGCCGTCGATTTTCTTTAATTTTACCAGTTCGGCAATCTTTACAATCAGATTTGCCTTATTTACCATATAGGGAAGTTCCGTTGCAATAATCTGGCTCTTTCCGTTGGGAAGAGTTTCAATATTGGTTACGGCACGAACCCTGATTTTTCCACGTCCTGTCCGGTATGCCTCCTCGCAGCCTCTTGTGCCGAGAATCAGACCACCGGTAGGAAAATCCGGTGCACGCACAATGGAGAGAACCTCTTCAATGGAGGTTTCCCTGTCCTCATTGATACGGTTATCAATGATTTTTACGACTGCTTTTACCACCTCACGCAGATTGTGGGGAGGAATATTGGTAGCCATACCTACGGCAATACCGGTAGTACCGTTCACTAAAAGATTGGGATAACGGCTGGGAAGAACTACGGGTTCCTTTTCCGTATCATCAAAGTTGGGTACAAAATCCACGGTATCTTTGTTAATATCCGCCAACAGTTCCATGGAAATCTTGGAAAGTCTGGCTTCGGTATAACGCATGGCCGCAGCGCCGTCACCGTCCATGGAACCGAAGTTTCCATGACCGTCTACCAGAGGGTATCTGGTGGACCATTCCTGTGCCATGTTTACCAATGCTCCGTAAATGGAGCTGTCACCGTGGGGATGATATTTACCCATGGTATCACCGACAATACGTGCACTCTTACGATGCGGTTTGTCGGGTCCGTTGTTTAATTCAATCATGGAATAGAGAACACGTCTCTGAACCGGTTTCAGACCATCTCTTACATCCGGCAGCGCACGGGATGCGATAACACTCATGGCGTAGTCTATGTAGAAGGTTTCCATTCTCTCCTTCAAATCTACCTCATGAATTTTATCTATTTCCGCTTCCGTATTCTTGTCAAAAATATCGTCGTTCATTTATGATTCCTTTCTGCCGCAGGCAGTTCTTTAAATATCCAGATTCTTAACAAATTTTGCGTTTTCCTCAATGAAATCTCTTCTAGGCTCTACCTTATCGCCCATCAGTGTGGTGAATGTCAAATCCAGTTCAGACTCCATCTCCTCGTCATAATTCACCCGAAGCAGTATTCTTCTGGCAGGGTCCATGGTTGTCTCCCAAAGCTGTTCCGCATCCATCTCTCCCAGTCCTTTATAACGCTGAATCTTATTGTTCTGGTCACGTCCCACTTCCTGAAGAATCTTGTCTAACTCCTCATCACTGTAGGCGTACCATACTTTTTTATTTTTCTCCAGTTTATAAAGAGGCGGTTTTGCCAAAAATACATGACCTTCTTTGATTAAATCCGGCATAAATCTGTAAATAAAGGTAAGCAGCAGGGTGCTGATATGGGCACCGTCCACATCGGCATCCGTCATCAGAATAATTTTGTTATAGCGCAGTTTCGATATATCAAAATCTTCATGGATTCCGGTACCGAAAGCGGTAATCATGGCTTTGATTTCCGCATTGGCGTAAATCTTGTCCAGTCTTGCCTTTTCTACATTCAGAATCTTACCGCGGAGCGGCAGAATCGCCTGTGTTGCACGGGAACGTGCCGTTTTTGCGCTTCCGCCTGCGGAATCTCCCTCTACGATGTAAATCTCGCAGTTTTTCGGGTCTTTGTCGGAGCAGTCCGCCAGTTTTCCGGGAAGAGCCATAGTATCCAAAGCGGATTTTCTTCTGGTTAAATCCCTTGCTTTTCTGGCTGCCTCTCTGGCGCGCTGCGCCAGAATGGATTTTTCGCAGATAGATTTTGCAACAGAAGGATTTAACTCCAGATAGTAGGTGAGCTGCTCGCTCACAATATTATCTACGGCGCCTCGCGCCTCGCTGTTTCCTAATTTCTGCTTGGTCTGTCCTTCAAACTGAGGATCCTCAATCTTAACACTGACAATAGCAGTAAGTCCTTCTCTGATATCCTCACCCGACAGGTTCGGCTCGCTGTCTTTTAACAGCTTTGCACTTCTCGCATAATCATTGAAAGTTTTGGTAATGGCGTTGCGGAAGCCCTGTAAATGAGTACCGCCCTCCGGCGTATTTATATTATTTACAAAACTGAACACACTCTCATTGTAGGAGTCATTGTGCTGGAAGGAAACTTCCACATACACATTGTTTTTCTCTCCCTCAAAATAAAGAATATTGTCATAAATGGGAGTTTTACTCTTATTCAGGTAGGCAACAAATTCCTTGATACCACCTTCATAGTAAAACTCAACCACTTTCTGTTTTTTGCCGTCCTCTAATGTAATATGGTGGATTTTACCGATTTTTCCGCCGGTTTTCGCTTTCATGGCATCTTCGGAGGAAGCAAATTCCTCTTCAAAATGCTCCGGCTTTTCTGGTTCTGTATTAGCGTTCTCCGGACTATCCTCTGCCTGTTTTTCTTTCTCTTCCTCTTTTTTGTCCTCTTCGGCTCTCTTTAAAAGTTCATTAATCTGGCCGTTTTCCAAATCCATGCTGATTTCTTCTTTTACATCCTGTCTGTTGTCACGCAGAATGATGCGGAGTCCTTTGGTAAGGAAAGACATTTCACGCAGTCTTCTCTTTAAAACATCAAAATCATAAACTGTTGTCTCTGTAAATATTTCATCATCCGGAAGGAAAGTTACTTTTGTTCCGGTCTGCTCTTTAGGACAGGTTCCTATCTCCTTTAAGGGATAGCACACATGACCTCTCTCGTAGCGCTGTTTATATACTTTTCCGTCCTGACGGATTTCTACCTCCAGCCACTTTGACAAAGCATTTACAACAGACGCACCTACTCCGTGCAGACCGCCGGATACTTTATATCCTCCACCGCCGAATTTACCGCCGGCATGCAGAATGGTAAATACCACTTCTACCGCAGGGATTCCTGCTTTATGGTTGATTCCCACGGGAATACCACGTCCGTTATCCACTACGGTAATGGAGTTATCTTCGTTTATCGTTACGTCGATGGTATCGCAGAATCCTGCCAATGCCTCATCCACCGCATTGTCTACGATTTCATAAACCAGATGATGAAGTCCTCTGCTGGAGGTGGTACCGATATACATACCCGGTCTTTTTCTTACCGCTTCCAGACCTTCCAGAATCTGAATCTGATCCGCTCCATATTCATGTTCTACCGCAGTATTGTTCATGCTTTCTTCACTCATAATTAAACCTGATTTCCTTCCTCTTTGCTCACACAGGTAACGGTTCCGTTTGCTACCTTAAACACACGGTCTATCTCAAATCTGTTATTTACAAATTCTTCCAGACCGGTGCAGGTAATAATAGTCTGTATATTGCCGATACTGTTAAGCAGGTAATTTTGTCTGTTGCTGTCCAATTCAGACAAAACATCATCCAACAATAAAATAGGGGTATCTTTTGTAATCTTTTTTACCAGTTCTATTTCCGATAATTTAAGGGATAAAGCCGCCGTTCTCTGCTGTCCCTGAGAACCGAATTTTCTGATGTCCACATCACCGATTAAAAATGAAAAATCATCTCTGTGGGGACCGACGGAGGTCATTTTTGTCTTGATATCCCGGTCCTGACTGTACTTCATTTTAGCTTCAAAATCTTCTATTTCCACATCCGGCTCATACACAATCTTGATTTCTTCCCTGTCCCCGGACAGTTTTTTATGTATTCCGTAGATGATTTCGTTAAGCTGCTCCACAAAAAGCCTTCTTCTTTCGATAATTTTGCTTCCGTAAGACACAAGCTGCATATCCCAGATTCCCAAAGTTTCCTTCAAATCGGGATTCATATACATATCTTTTAAAAGTTTGTTGCGCTGGTTAATTATTTTGTTGTAATGATTGAGATTATAGAGATAGAAACTGTCTAACTGACAAAGCTCCATATCCACAAATCTTCTTCTCTCGGAAGGTCCGTTTTTGATAATTCCAAGATCCTCCGGTGAAAAGAACACTACATTGCAAAGCCCAAGCAGATCCGCCGCCTTTTTAATCTTCTGACCGTCGATGGCTATCCCTTTGGATTTGTTTTTGCGAAGGTGCATATCCACTCTGCTTTCCACACCTTCTTTTTCAATATAGGTTCTGATATGGGCTTCTTCTTTGTCGAAGTTGATGATTTCTCTATCCTTGCTCCCTTTATGGGACTTGGTAGTCGCTGCTACGTAAATTGCTTCCAGAATATTAGTTTTACCCTGGGCATTGTCACCGTACAAAATATTAGTACCGTCACAAAAATTCATCACAAGAGAATCATAATTTCTATAATCTGCCAGTTCTATTGATTTGATAATCATACTCTACCTTACTTCTACCCGATGATTTGAATACGATTACCGTTATATTCCACCACATCACCGGCAACCAGTTTCTTTCCCCTCTGTGTTTCCACATGGTCATTTACTTTTACCAGTCCGTCCTGAATGGCAAATTTAGCATCCACACCGGACTCTGCCAGTCCGGCTGCCTTCAAAGCCTGACCAAGTTTGATATAATCATCTCTCAGTTTTAATGTTTCCATATTTTTTTATCCGTCCTCTTTCAATCCCGATTATTAAAAAACTAGCTCACTGTGGTGAAGTTTACGGGAAGAATCAGGTAAATATAGCTTTCTTCCGCATTTTTGATAAAGCAGGGAGCCTTGGGATTTACCATGTACAATTCCACATCCTCATCATCAATGACACGGAGTGCATCAATCAGGAATTTGGGGTTGAATCCAATCATCAAATTCTTACCCTGTTTGTCTATGTCAATATCCTCATTCATGCTTCCGAGAATGGAATTAATCTTAAGTTCCATCATTCCATCCGTGATGTTGATAATAATGGGCTTTTTGTCTCCCTCTTTTACAAGCAAAGTTGCACGGTCAATACAATCCATAAACTCACGCTTGTTGATTTTTACTTTTGTCTCGTAATCGCTGGAAAGCATCTGGTCAATTCTGAAATACTCTCCCTCAATTAATCTGGAAACTACGGTCGTATTGTCAAACTCAAAGGAAATATGTTTTTCCGTAAAGGAAATGGTTACGTCCTTATCTGCTCCGCCGGGAAGAATCTTGCTTACTTCATTCAGTGTCTTGCCGGGAACAACCACTTTTTTTGCATTGTATGTATTCTTCAGCTGAATCTTACGAATAGAGATACGATGTCCGTCCAGAGAAACAACTTTTAATTCATCACCGTTAATATCAAACAACTCACCGGTCATCAGCTTGTTATTGTCATTGTCGGAAATGGAGAAAATAGTCTGTCTGACCACTTCCTTCAAGGTAAACTGGCTGATTACAATCTGGTCGTCCTTTTCAATTACGGGAAGATAGGAAAAATCCTCACCGGATTTACCAATGATATTGAATTTCGCTTTTTCACAGGTAATGGTCGTTTTATAATTGGAGTCTGTCTCTATGGTTATATCATTGTCAGGAAGTTTTCTTACGATTTCGAGGAAAATTTTAGCATCCAGTGCAATGATACCTTTCTCAATAATATTTCCCTCAATGGTGGTTTCTATACCAAGTTCCATATCATTTGCAGTCAGAGTAATAACACCTTTTGTGGTATCAACCAGAATACATTCCAGAATAGACATTGTGGTTTTATTAGGAACTGCTTTTGATACGGTCTGGACACCATTCAAAAGATTTATTTTAGAGCAGACTAATTTCATGTGTGTATAACTCCTTTCGTGTAGACAAGCGTCCCCTGCCGGGTGCTTATGATATAAAATAATAAAAGAATTTAATCTTATCCTTCATAATAGATGTTGATATGTGTATAACCTACTTCATTATACTATTTTTCAGGGAAAAGTCCAAGGGATAAGTCGGGAATTATTTTCGTTTTCCATAAGGATAACTGTCAAGTTATTCACAGGCTTAAAAATCCCTTTTTTCTGTGGAAAAAGTTATAACCGGTCATTTCACATCTTTACCTACATTATCAACATCAAAATGTGGATGAAGCAGGTCAGGTGGGTTAAGAAGGGTTTATCTTCTTTGTGATAATATCCACCTTATTCCTTAGTTCCTCATTGGTGGCAAGCTCCGCTGTAATCTTATTGACACCGTGGATAATGGTAGTGTGGTCTTTTTTGCCGAGGAGTTTTCCGATATTGGTAAAGGAAGTATCCGTCAGTTCCCGGCAAAGGTACATTACTACCTGTCTGGGTTGTACAAATTCAGAATTTCTCTTTTTGGAGGTAATGTCCTCCGGTTTCACTCCGAAATGTTCAGCTACCACATTGATAATAACGGAAGGGGTAATTTCCTTCGGCTTGTTGGGGTAAATAACATCTTTCAGCGCTTCCTCCGCCAGTGAAAGTGTTAAATCTACTTTATTTAATTTTGCAAAGGCGATTATTTTATTGTAAGCTCCCTCCAACTCACGGATATTTGATTTAATATTGGTAGCAATATATTTGATAATTTCCTCGTCAATGGGTCTGTCGCTGTTTTCCGCATTTTTACGAAGAATAGCCATTCTTGTCTCGTAGTCGGGGGGCTGAATATCTGCAATCAATCCCCACTCGAAACGGGAACGGAATCTTTCATCCAACGTTTCCATTTCCTTGGGAGGTTTATCGGAGGATAAAATAATCTGTTTTCTGGCAGCGTGAAGTACGTTAAAGGTGTGGAAAAATTCTTCCTGCGTACTTTCCTTACCGATAATGAACTGAACGTCATCTACCATCAGGACGTCAACCGTTCTGTATTTTTCACGCAGCTTTGTCATGGAAGCGGCGTTACCGCTTCGGATGGACTCAATCACTTCGTTGGTGAATTCCTCACTGGTAACATAGAGAACCTTCATGTCGGGATTCTGTTCTAATATAAAGTGACCGATGGAGTGCATAAGGTGGGTTTTACCCAGTCCGGGTCCTCCGTATAAATAGAGAGGATTGTATGCTTCTCCGGGGGATTCCGCCACTGCGAGAGAAGCGGAGTGTGCAAATTTATTGTTGCTGCCGACCACAAAGGTATCAAATTTATACTTCGGATTTAAATTTGCGTTTTCGTAATTAATGTTAAAAACAGGGTTTGTGTGAGATACTTCAGTTTCCGGAGAATCCTCTTTTACATCTTTTTCCAAAATAAAACTGATGTCATAATCATGGTTAAACATCTCCGTAACAGTAACCTGAAAATAACTCTTATATTTAGAAGAAATGTAGTTCAGGGCATGTGCCTGATCAGAAGGTATAATGATATTTACGACATCATTAATGACATTATGAAACTCCAGAGGCTCTATCCATGTATGAAAAGAAATGTCAGAAAGATTGTACTCCCTTCTGACAGTTTCCTTAATATCTGTCCACATTTCCTTGATATTATCCATGCCTAAAACACCTCTATCTATGATTAGAAGGCGATATAACGCCATCTTTTTACATTGTATAATAGTTTAGGGAATATTTCAAATGCAAGTTTTGAACAGAAAAGGTATAAAGTTATCCACATGATGTTGATAATTATGGTTATAAGTTACGGAATAAACAAGATATGTGGATAGAAATGTGAATAAGTGGATAAATGTCAGAAAGAGTCAGGAGTATTGTTTATTCAGGGTTTTGATAAAATTTTTACACAGGATTTTCACAGCTTGTCCATGGATAAAAAATAGTTATCCACAAATAATCAACAGGGTGTGGATATTTCAATGTAGATAAAATAATGTGCATATCTATGTGGATAACTCTGAAAAAAATATTTTTAATAATTTTAGAATGGTTAAAAATCCTTAAAATTAGCGGTTTTTATGGATTTTTGCTTGACATAAGGGTACTTTTCTTATACAATCAATATGCTATTTTCCTAAATTAAAAATTTGTTTACCTTTCTATATAAAGGTCAATAGAGAAGGAGGTGCTTTTCCATGAAAATGACATTTCAGCCTAAGAAACGTTCCCATTCTAAGGTTCACGGATTCAGAGCCAGAATGAGTACACCCGGTGGAAGAAAAGTTTTAGCAGCAAGACGCGCAAAAGGAAGAAAGAAATTATCCGCATAGGTCACAGCAATGTGACCTTTTTTTCTCGGAGAAATTTCTTTCATTTCATTTTCGGAAAAATCGTTAGGGAAAAAAATGCAGTTTTCAGAATCGTTAAAAAAGAATCAGCAATTCCTGTTTGTTTACCGAAACGGAAAATCTTATGCAAATAAGTATCTGGTTATGTATGTAAAGGAAAATGGCACGGACAAAAACAGACTGGGAATCAGCGTGAGCAAAAAAGTAGGGAACAGTGTTGTAAGACATCGCATTACAAGACTGGTCCGGGAAAGTTACCGATTACACGAAAGTATGTTCAATAGTGGTTTGGATATTGTAATCGTTGCAAGAGCAGGTGCAGCTTCTGTGGGGTATTATGAAATAGAGAGTGCACTGTTACACCTTGGAAAACTTCATCAAATAATAAAGATGTATTGTTATTTTGATTAAGAGTTTGGATGAGAGTATGAAAAAAGTATTGATTGCCGGCATTAGATTTTATCAGAAATATATATCGCCTATGAAATGGACGAAGTGTCCTTATATACCCAGTTGTTCCCAATACGGGCTTGAGGCTATCGAAAAGTACGGTGCCTTTAAGGGAAGCCTTTTGGCAATATGGAGAATTTTAAGGTGCAATCCTTTTTCAAAGGGTGGAATTGACCCTGTACCGTAGATGATATTATATAGAAGAAAAATTTTACGGCGACGCTAGGAGGATAAATGAACGGTATTTTAATGACCCAGAACTCTACATTTATTATTGGTCAGGTAGCGTGGGTATTAGGTAAAATCATGGAAGGAATTTTCACGGTCATTGACGCCATCGGAATTCCCAACATCGGTCTTGCCATTATCCTGTTTACCATTGTAGTAAACCTCCTGATGATGCCTTTAACCATTAAACAGCAGAAGTTCTCTAAACTTTCTGCTAAAATGAATCCCGAAATTCAGGCAATTCAGGCAAAGTACAAAAACAAAAAAGATAATGATTCCATGATGGCACAGAATCAGGAAATACAGGCTGTCTATGCAAAATACGGTGTTTCTCCTACCGGAAGCTGTATGTATTTGTTGATTCAGATGCCGATTCTGTTTGCACTGTATCGTGTTATCTACGCCATTCCCGCATATGTAGGAAAGGTAAAGGAAGCATTTTTCCCGTTGGTAGATAAAATCATTGATACTGCAGGAGCTACGGAACTGGTTCAGAACTTTTCCAATTCCTCCATGTACAGCAAACAGTTTACAAATGCGGCTTTTGTGGCAGGAGAGCACAGCGAATATGTTCAGAATACGATTATTGACTGTCTGAATAAGGCTTCCTCCGCAGATTTCTTAAGCATTACCGACGCATTTCCCGCACTTGCCGGAGATGTAAACAATACCGTAACACAGTTGGAGCATTACAATAATTTCCTTGGACTGAATATTGGAAATTCTCCTTCCTATCTGGTTCATGAAGCAATTCAGGCAGGTTCCTGGCTTTTAGTAATTGCAGCACTGGCAATTCCCGTGTTGTCCGCTGTTACCCAGTGGATTAACGTAAAGCTGATGCCACAGCAGAATACCTCTTCTGAAGGTTCCAGAAATGCAAACGATCAGGCGGCAGCTATGGCTTCTTCCATGAAGACCATGAATATGATTATGCCGATTATGTCCGCATTTTTCTGCTACACTATGCCTTCCGGTATGGGACTTTACTGGGTTGCAGGTAGCGTAGTGAGAAGTATTCAGCAGATTGTTATCAATAAACACATCGACAAGATGGATATTGATGATATTATCAAGAAAAACTCCAAAAAGAGTGCAAAGAAGATGGCTAAGCTGAAAGAGAATCAGGAAAGAGTAAATGCTTTTGCCAATATGAATACCAAAAATATCAAGAGCATTGCAAATTCAGCAAATACTTATACCGGTTCTGCAGAGGATAATGAATCTTCCGAGAGCAGCAAAACTTCCACCGCAAAAGCAGGAAGCATGATGTCAAAAGCAAATATGGTGAAGAGTTACAACGAAAAGAATAACAAGTAAGGTAATTATGGAGGGTTAAGATATGGAATATATTGAAGTATCTGCAAAAACAGTAAATGATGCAATTACAGAGGCTTGTCAGAAATTTGGAGTTACCAGTGATAAACTGGATTATCAGGTAGTTGAGGAAGGATCCAACGGATTTTTGGGAATCGGTTCTAAGCCTGCAATTATCAAAGCTGCTGTAAAATGTTCCGTAGAAGATAATGCTAAGACTTTTTTGAATGATGTTTTAGGTGCCATGAATATGACTGTTGTTGTTGATGTAAAGTACAACGAGGACGACAGAACCATGGACATTGATTTGAGCGGTGACGAGATGGGTATTTTAATCGGAAAAAGAGGACAGACCCTTGATTCTCTGCAGTACCTTGTTTCACTGGTAGTTAATAAGGATTCCGATAATTATATCCGTGTAAAGGTAGATACGGAGAATTACAGACAGAGAAGAAAAGAAACTCTGGAAAATCTTGCAAGAAATATAGCATACAAAGTAAAGAGAACCAAGAGACCCGCATCTTTGGAGCCTATGAATCCTTCCGAGAGAAGAATTATTCACTCCGCTTTGCAGAATGACAGATATGTTTCCACACACAGCGAGGGTGAGGAACCTTTCAGACATGTGGTAGTAACCTTTAAGAGATAATTTTTAAGATATTTTAGAATTGAAAAGGGTATAAAAGAAAATATTAAAAAGACCGGATATATGATATAATTCATATATCCGATTTTTTTGTAGTGCGCTTTACAGAGCACGCCTTTCATGGAGGTAGAAATGAAAACAGATACAATCACTGCAATCGCAACGGCTTTATCCGATTCCGGAATCGGAATGATAAGAATCAGCGGAGAGAAAGCCATTCAGATAGGGAACAAAGTATTTTCCACCAAAAGTGGGAAACACATTTTAAATGAGGTAGAGACACATACCATTCATTATGGTTTTATTGTGGATGAAGAAAATCATGTGGTGGATGAAGTGATGGTATCTGTTATGAAAGCTCCCCGGAGTTATACGATGGAGGACACGGTGGAGATAAGCTGTCATGGCGGTGTTCTCGTGATGCAGAAAATTTTGGAGACGGTATTAAAGGGGGGGGCAAGAATGGCAGAACCCGGCGAGTTTACCAAACGTGCTTTTTTGAACGGAAGAATTGATTTGTCTAAAGCGGAGGCGGTGATTGACGTCATTCATTCCCAAAATGAGTATGCGCTGAATTCTTCCATGAGCCAGTTGCAGGGGACGCTTTCCCGTGAAGTAAAAAAATTAAGAGAAGAGATTCTCTATGAAATTGCTTTTATCGAATCTGCTTTGGATGACCCGGAGCATATCAGTCTGGATGGATACCCGGAGAGATTGAAAGAGAAGGTGGACAATATTTCCGGGAAAATTGATAAATTATTGAACACGGCGGACAACGGAAAATTAATCAAAGAGGGAATTGCCACGGTAATTGTGGGAAAACCCAATGCCGGAAAATCTTCGCTCCTCAATATTTTAGTGGGAGAGGAGAGAGCCATTGTCACGGATATTGCCGGAACGACCAGAGATATTCTGGAAGAACATATCAAACTCCATGGAATCGGTTTGAATATTATAGATACCGCCGGAATCCGTGATACCAAAGATACGGTGGAAAAAATCGGAGTGGAACGCGCAAAACAGTACGCAAAGGATGCGGATTTGATTTTGTATATGGTGGATTCCTCTGTAAACTTGGATGAAAGTGACGAGGAAATCCTGTCACTTATAGGTGACAAGAATGTCATAATTCTTTTGAACAAGACAGACCTTGATACGGTGGTCACGGAAGAAACAATGGAGGCAGCTATCAGAAAGTGTATCCCGGACAGAGGGAAAATTGCCATGATTCGTACCTCCACCAAGGATAATACCGGAATTGAGGAATTTGAAAATACCATAAAAAATATGTTCTTTGAAGGAAACCTCCACAATAACGGGGAGATTGTGATTACCAATCTCCGCCACAAGGAAGCTCTGCAGGACGCTTACCACAGTCTTGAACTAGTAGAACAGAGTATTTTGGATGATATGCCGGAGGATTTTTATTCCATTGATTTGATGAGCGCTTATGCTTCTCTCGGAACCATTATCGGTGAGGAAGTGGGAGAAGATTTGGTAAATGAAATTTTCTCCAAATTCTGTATGGGAAAATAAGAGGCAGATTATTGCAAATAAAATGTGGAAAGTGTTATAATCGTAAGGATTTCTATGTAGATTCTATGTGGATTATTGTAAAAGATTAGTTTAAACGGAATGGGTGAAGAAAATGCCTGAGATACGAGAGAAAGTAGATGTATGTGTAGTAGGTGCCGGACATGCGGGCTGTGAAGCAGCGCTCGCCTGTGCGAGACTTGGACTGGAAACGGTGATTTTTACCGTGAGTGTGGACAGTATTGCCCTTATGCCCTGTAACCCCAATGTGGGTGGTTCTTCCAAAGGTCATTTAGTGAGGGAACTGGACGCTTTGGGTGGTGAGATGGGAAAAAATATTGATAAGACTTTTATACAGTCCAAAATGTTGAACGTATCGAAAGGTCCCGCCGTGCACTCGCTTCGTGCACAGGCTGATAAAGCGGATTATTCCCGTTCCATGAGAAATGTTTTGGAAAATCAGGAGCACCTTACCATTAAGCAGGCAGAGGTGTGCGAACTTCTGTGGGAGAATATCGATTTCGGGAAAAAGAGAATAACCGGAGTAAAAACTTTTACCGGTGCCATTTATGAATGTAAGGCAGTGGTTCTCTGTACAGGAACTTATTTGCGGGCAAGATGTCTTTGCGGGGAAGCCATTACCTATACCGGACCAAACGGATTACAGGCAGCCAATCATTTGACGGATTCTTTAAAAAATATGGGAATCGAGATGCGCCGTTTTAAAACGGGAACTCCCGCCAGAATGGATGGAAGAAGTATTGATTATTCGAAAATGGAAGAGCAGTTTGGAGATGAGAGAATTGTTCCTTTTTCTTTTTCAACAGATCCGGATTCCATTCAGAAAGAACAGGTATCCTGTTGGCTGACTTATACAAATGAAAAGACACATGAGATTATCCGTGCCAATTTGGACCGTTCTCCTATTTATGCGGGAATTATTGAGGGGACAGGTCCAAGATATTGTCCCTCCATTGAAGATAAAGTAGTGAAATTTGCGGAAAAGAACAGACATCAGGTATTTCTTGAGCCGGAAGGACTTCACACCAATGAAATGTATGTGGGCGGTATGTCCTCTTCCCTTCCGGAGGATGTACAGCTTGCCATGTACCGGACGGTTCCCGGACTGGAGCACTGTAAAATTGTGAGAAACGCCTATGCTATTGAATACGACTGTATCAATGCAAGACAGCTTTTCCCCTCTCTGGAATTTAAAGAGATTGACGGTTTGTTCAGCGGCGGACAGTTTAACGGAAGCAGCGGTTACGAGGAGGCAGCCGGTCAGGGACTGATTGCCGGAATCAATGCTGCCATGAAAATTTTAGGAAAAGAGCCTTTGATACTGGACCGTTCCGAAAGTTATATTGGCGTGTTGATTGATGATCTCGTGACAAAGGATAACAGGGAGCCTTATCGTATGATGACCTCCCGCGCGGAATACAGATTGTTGCTCCGCCAGGACAACGCAGATTTGAGACTGCGGAAAAAGGGATTTGAAGTCGGACTGATTTCACAGGAACAGTATGACGCCCTTGTGAAAAAAGAACAACTGATTGAGGAGGAAATCAATCGTCTCAAAAATACCATGGTGGGAGCCAACAAGGAAATCCAGCATTTTTTGGAATCCCATGAAAGTTCAAGTCTGAAAACAGCGGCAAGTCTGGCGGAATTGATATGCAGACCCGAACTGAATTATGAAATCCTTGCTGAGATTGATTCGGAGAGAAAACCTCTTCCGGCAGAAGTGGTGGAGCAGGTTGAAATCGAAATCAAATATGAGGGATATATTGTAAGACAGAAACGTCAGGTCGAGCAGTATAAGAAAATGGAGAAAAAGAAAATACCGGATGATATTGATTATGATGATGTTCCGTCCTTACGTCTGGAGGCAAGACAGAAGTTAAAGCAGTTCAGACCGATTTCCGTGGGACAGGCATCCAGAATTTCCGGGGTATCTCCGGCGGATATATCCGTGCTCTTGGTTTATTTAGAGCAGAGGTCAAGAAAAAATTAATTTTCCGGGAAAGAAAAAGAGGTATCAGGTGAACACATACGATACAACCCAGTTTGAAAAAGATTTGGAAGAACTGAATATCCGGCTGACAGAGAAACAGTTGAATCAGTTTCTTCTATATTATGAAATGCTGATAGAACAGAATAAAGTGATGAATCTCACGGCGATTATCGATTATGAGGAGGTGATGAAAAAGCATTTTATTGACAGCCTCTCTCTGGTGAAAGCATATGATTTGTCAAAACCGGTTTCTGTCATTGATGTGGGGACCGGCGCTGGATTTCCCGGAGTTCCTTTAAAAATTGCTTTTCCTGATTTACAGGTAACACTTTTGGATTCTCTGAATAAAAGAGTTTCTTTTTTGGATTCTGTGATTGACACTTTGGGGTTAACCGGAATCGAAGCCATTCACGGAAGGGCGGAGGACTTTGCCAGAAACTCTTTGCGGGAAAAATATGATTTGTGCGTGTCCAGAGCGGTAGCGAATCTTTCTACGCTGTCGGAATACTGCCTTCCCTTTGTGAAGGTGGGAGGAAAATTTATTTCCTACAAATCCGAGAAGATTGCTGAAGAAAAGATTGCGGCTCAGAATGCCATTACCATTTTGGGCGGTAAAGTAGCCGGACAGATGGAATTTACTTTACCGGACTGTGATATTTACCGGAATCTTTTTGTGATAGAAAAAGTAAAATCCACACCGAAAAAATATCCGAGAAAAGCAGGTGTTCCCGGAAAAGAACCTTTATAAGTCAAAAAAATGTTAATTTTTTTCAATTTATTACTTTAATGTTTTACAGAACTGATTTTTTTTGCTATATTATAATTATGTTACAGTCTATACTTTTTTTGATGAGGTTCAATAGGTAATGTAGCGTAATTACAAACGAACGTATGTTCCTGAAAGGATAATATGAATTCTTCTGACTATGATAATTTCTCTTACGATTCCGATTGTAAAAAGCAGAATATGTGGATTCTCGGTATTCAGGAGAAAGAGCGGCAAAGAATTGCCATGGATCTTCATGACCGGGTTTTACAGAATTTAGCACATATTGTACATAAAGTAGAATTTAGTGGTATGTTCATTGAAAACGATCCGGTTAGGGCAAAGCTGGAATTATCTCTCGTAAACAGAGATGTGAGAAACGTAATAGATGAAATCCGCAACACGATATTTGATTTGCGTCCTATGACATTTGATGATATGGGTCTGGATGCTGCTCTACAGGATTTGATACAGACCAAAAATAAGGATAAGAAATACCAGATTGAGTTATCTGTTGAAAATCCAAATTGTGCGGATGATTTGACATTGGTTACCATTTACCGTCTGGTGCAGGAATGTTTTTCAAATATAGAGAAACATTCGGAAGCTACCAAAGTAGAATTCCGGTGTAAAAATAAAGGCAGAAATTATTGTGTTGATGTAAATGATAATGGTAAGGGATTTTTGCAGCAGGAAATTTCAGAGAAAGAAGACAAGCATTTTGGAATCTCGGTAATGAAGGAGAGGGTTTCTCTTCTTGGAGGGACATTATCGATTAAATCCGAAGAGGGAAAAGGAACGCAGGTTCATATTGAAATTCCTTTGATGTAGATTGTATCTATAAATTGTTGAAAGGCATGGGAGTAAAATGAGCATAAGAGTAATGTTAGCAGATGACCATATCTTAATGAGGGAAGGTATTCGACAACTGCTTGAGTTCGATGGAAGTATTGAAGTCGTGGAAGAGGCAAACGACGGAGATGAGTGTCTTGAAAAATTGAAACGGTCAAAGCCGGATGTTCTGTTATTGGATATTAATATGCCAAATAAAAACGGAATTCAGGTTTTGGAAGAAATCAAAAAAAATAAGATTAATGTTAAGGTATTAATACTGACCGTACATAATGAAGTAGAATATTTATTAAAGGCTGTGGATATTGGAGTGGACGGATATATCATGAAGGATTCTGAGTCTGCAGAATTGAAAAAGGCTATTAATGCAGTGATGAAAGGAGAAAGCTATATTCAGCCGAAACTGATTCCTGCTTTGAATAATCGTCTGGTGGCAAGAGATGTAGATAAGGAAAAACTGGAGTCTCTGACAAAGCGCGAGATAGATGTTTTGATACTGGTTGCCAACGGAATGTTCAATAAAGAAATTGCAATTAAGTTGAATATCAGTGAGCGTACAGTTAAAAACCATATTTCCAATATCTTTAAGAAACTGGATGTGTCTGACAGAACACAGGCAGCGGTATTCGCTATTAAGAACGACATTGTTAAGCTGTTTTAGTCAGCTTTTATAGGAAAAGTGGAATGTTTCACGTGAAACATTCCACTTTTTATTCCGGGTGGACACAAGATAATGTTTCACGTGAAACATTTAGACCCTAGATATTGTGAAATAAGGCGTGAAACATTCCTATATAGGGGCGTGAAACAAAATTTATGTAGCGATAACGGATAATTAGTGATATAATTGAAAAGCGAAACAAAGGAAAGGCGATAATCTAATGGGAAAAATAATAGCGATAGCAAACCAAAAAGGCGGAGTAGGTAAAACTACTACTTCCATCAATCTTTCTGCTTCACTGGCAGCTAAAGGGAAAAAGGTTCTGGTGATAGATACTGACCCGCAGGGCAATACAACCAGTGGATTCGGTGTTGATAAGAATGATTTGGAAGATACCATTTATGAATTAATTTTAGGAGAGTGTTCCATCCGGGATTGTATTATCAAGGATGTAATTCCTAATATTTCAGTGGTTCCCTCCAATGTGAATCTGGCAGCAGCAGAGATTGAACTGATTGGTGTAGATAAGAAAGAGTACATATTAAAAAACGAAGTGGACTATATCAAAGATGATTATGATTTCATTATTATTGACTGTCCTCCTTCCCTGAATATGCTCACTATCAACTCCATGACAACTGCGGACAGTGTTATCGTACCGATTCAATGTGAGTATTATGCTTTGGAAGGATTGAGCCAGTTAATCCATACCATCAATTTGGTAAAGGAAAGACTGAACCCGGACTTGGATATAGAGGGCGTGGTATTTACCATGTATGATTCCCGTACCAATTTGTCCTTGCAGGTAGTGGAAAACGTAAAGCAAAATCTGAATCAGCGGGTTTACAAAACTCTGATTCCGAGAAATATCCGATTAGCAGAGGCACCGAGTTACGGTATGCCTATCAATATGTATGATGCAAAATCCGCAGGAGCAGAAGCATATATGCAGTTAGCGGATGAAGTTTTAGAGAACACCATCTGAAAAAACAAAGAGTAAGGAGAGAAAGAGTATGGCGGCAAGAGGATTGGGCAAAGGGTTGGACTCATTGATTCCGAACGCAATGGGGGAAGCAAAGGTTAAGAAGGACACGAAGCAGGAGACTGTGGAAAAGGGACCGGAAACCATTGTAAAGATTACGAAGGTGGAACCAAACAGAGAACAGCCCCGTAAAAATTTTGATGAGGATGCGTTACAGGAACTGGCAGATTCCATCAAACAGTTTGGATTGCTGCAGCCTATTTTGGTACAGGACAGAAAAGATTACTATGAGATTATTGCCGGAGAGCGTAGATGGCGTGCCGCAAAACTGGCAGGTCTGAAAGAAGTTCCGGTTATCATCCGCAACTACACGGAGCAGGAAATCGTAGAAATTTCTTTGATTGAAAATATTCAGAGAGAGGACCTCAATCCGATTGAGGAAGCTCAGGCATACAAGAGACTGCTGACAGAATTCAATCTGAAGCAGGATGAGGTTGCGGAGAGAGTTTCCAAGAGCCGTACTGCGGTAACGAACTCCATTCGTCTGTTGAAACTCAGCGATGAAGTTCAGCGCATGGTGATTGATGATATGATTAGTACCGGACATGCCCGTGCCCTTTTGGCAGTGGAAAGCCCGGAGGAACAGTACAATCTGGCGCAGAAAATTTTTGACGAAAAACTCAGCGTCCGTGATGTGGAGAAGCTGGTGAAGAATCTTCACAAACCGGCGAAACCCAAGAAATTGGATGACAAGGCTTTGCAGGCAATTTATCAGGACATTGAGGAAAAGTTAAAACAGAAACTCAGCACCAAGGTAAGTGTGACGTCCAAGGGAGAAGGTGCCGGCAAAATAGAGATTGAATTTTACAACCATGAGGATTTGGACAGAATACTGGACATGATTGGAAATCAGCAGTAGGTTTGAAAATTACGAAGGAGAATATCATTGAATACGAACATTAATTTTTTGAATCAGATGGGACTGGGCGGAATGGACGCAGGCTATCTGATGATAACAGTTGCAGTGTTGCTGTTACTCTTAATCGTAGTGATTATCCTGTTGATTCTGCAGATGAAGAAAACTGCAAAATTAAAAGAGCGGCTGGATAAGTTTCTTCTTGGAAAAGACGGAAAGAGTCTGGAACAGGAGATAGCCGCACTTTTCGAGGATAACAAATTTTTAAAGAACAATACAGAAAAAAACAAAAAAGACATCCGCACTTTATATAAAAATATGGAGTCGGCATATCAGAAGATGGGTCTGGTAAAATATGATGCGTTTAACCAGATGGGAGGACAGTTAAGTTTCAGTCTGGCACTATTAGACGAAAACAATAACGGATTTATTATTAATTCCGTACACAGTGTGGAGGGATGTTATTCCTACACAAAAGAAATCAAACAGGGAGAGAGTACCATTTCATTGGGTGACGAGGAAGCAAAAGCACTCGCCATTGCCATGGGGGAAGATTAAAGACAAGAAGGTAAGGACAACAAAATGATTAGGAAGAAAATCACGGAACTTCAAAACGGCGATATTCTGGCAAAGCCGATTATGACTTGGGATTACCAGATTATTTTACAGCCCGGTGCAACATTAAAGACAGACTATATTTCAAGGCTTGAAGAGCTGGGAATTACAGAAGTGTATGTGGAAGAGGAAGAGACAGAATCCGGTGAAGCTGCCATTCTCAAGTCGGATATGGAGAAATCCATTAAAGAGAAGGTAAAAGATATTCTGGAACGTCACACCTATCAGAATAATCAGGAATTGGAACAGCTCAGCAAGACAGCCGACAACATTATCGATTCCATAATGGAGGAGGAAAAGGTTGTAGAACAGGTGTTCGACATCAAAGAGAGAAGTACGGATATTTACGAACACTCCATCACCATCTGTTCGCTGGCAATTATCACGGCATTGAAACTCAATGTGGACAAACAGAAAATTCATGACATTGGTGTGGGATGTCTGCTCCATGATTTGGGACTCCGGTATCTGACCACTGATTTTACCAAAAAGGACGAGGAATCCTTGGGTGAGGTGGAAGGAGCAGAGTATCGGAAACATCCGGTTCATGGTTATTCCTCATTAAAACAGGAAGAGTGGATTTCGGATATTAGCAAAGCTATTATTTTGTATCATCACGAAAGACTGGACGGAACAGGATTTCCTCTCCACACGAAAGACATTCCCTTTGAATGCCGGATCGTGAATGTGTGTGATGCGTTCGACGAAATGATTTGCGGAATCACCAAAAAACAGGTGAAAGTATATCAGGCAGTGGAGTATCTGAAAAATTACAGAGGTATCAAGTTTGATGCAAAAATTGTGGACGCCTTTCTGACGTTTACCGCGGTATACCCCGCCGGAAGCCATGTTATCACCAACGAGGGAGAAACCGCAGTGGTGGTTGCGCAGAATAAAGATTTTCAGGACCGCCCCGTTATCCGTATTTTGAAGGACAAAGATGGCAATGATGTAAAAGAAGATATTACCAAAGATTTAGTGAAAGTACACAATGTATTTATAGAGAAAGTGATAGATTAAATGTTACATAACCTGTAACAGAATGGAGGAAGTCATGATTGACATTAAATTTTTAAGAGAGAATCCGGAAGTAGTAAAGGAGAACATTAAAAAGAAATTCCAGGATTCCAAGATTCCCATGGTGGACGAAGTGATTGCACTGGATGCAGAGAGCAGAAAAGCAAAACAGGAGGCCGACGATTTGCGTGCTTCCCGTAACCGTATTTCCAAAGAAATCGGTGCACTGATGGGACAGGGCAAAAAGGAAGAGGCTGAGGCAAAAAAAGCAGAAGTTGCTGCCGGAGCAAAACGCCTTGCAGAATTGGAGCAGTTAGAAACCGAACTGCAGGAGAAGATTACCAAGATTATGATGGTAATTCCCAATATTATAGATGAGTCCGTTCCTATCGGTAAGGACGACAGCCAGAACGTGGAAATTGAAAAATTCGGTGAGCCTGTGGTTCCGGATTTTGAGGTGCCTTACCATGCAGATATTTTGGACAGCATCAGCGGTCTGGACAAGGACAGTGCCGGAAGAACCAGCGGCAACGGATTTTATTATCTCATGGGTGATGCCGCAAGAATTCATTCCGCAATGTTAAGCTATGCCCGTGACTTTATGATTGACAAGGGATTTACCTACTGCATCCCTCCTTTCATGATTCGCAGCAGCGTGGTAAACGGTGTTATGAGCTTTGCGGAAATGGAAGCCATGATGTATAAAATCGAGGGTGAGGACCTTTACCTGATTGGAACTTCTGAACATTCCATGATTGGTAAGTTCAAGGGACAGATTGTAAATGAGAACAGCCTGCCCATTACAATGACCTCTTACTCCCCCTGCTTCAGAAAGGAAGTAGGTTCCCACGGTATCGAGGAGAGAGGCGTTTACAGAGTACACCAGTTTGAAAAACAGGAAATGGTTGTACTGTGCAAGCCGGAGGAATCCATGGACTGGTATAATAAGATGTGGTCCTACACCGTAGAATTTTTCCGCAGCCTTGACATTCCTGTCCGCACACTGGAGTGCTGCAGCGGTGATTTGGCTGACCTTAAGGTGAAATCCTGTGATGTTGAGGCATGGAGCCCCAGACAGCAGAAATATTTTGAGGTTGGTTCCTGCTCTACTTTGGGCGATGCACAGGCAAGACGTCTCGGTATCCGCACCAAGGGAGAAAATGGTACTTACTATGTGCATACATTAAACAATACCGTATTGGCATCCCCCAGAGGATTGATTGCATTTTTGGAGAACAATGTAAATGAGGACGGCAGTATCAATATCCCTAAGCCTTTGCGCATGTACATGGGCGGCAAGGAAAAGATTGAGCCTAACAAATAAATTTAAGTTGAAACGAATGAGAACTACAGTTGAGAAAGAAGGTGAAATTTTTGCATAAGTTTATGAGAGCAATCGGATTCAGCGAGTACACGGACAGAAAGAAATTAAAAGAGCTTTTGGTGGACGTGATTATGAATTCCGACAAACGCGGCTATACGATGAATCAGGAAGACGTGATGCTGGGCGAGTTTTGCAAAAATTTCGCCGATAATATGGGAATAGCAGTCTGCGGTGAATTTGACGAAAACGACAAATTCATCTATGACTACTATTACCCCTACCTGATTGGAAACGGTATCACGTCCTATGAGGATGTGTCCGTTGAGCGCCATGCCGCAAAGGATTCCTATTCCGGCGTGTGCGATGATATGAAGGTGGGAATTTCCCTGATTTTTTATTTGCGGAACCGGATTCCTTATGTGAAAGCACAGGCAACGGGCAAGCTCCCCATCCGGGGAACTACAGTTACCTTTTCCGGTCTCTCCGTAAGTGGCAGTATCATTATGCCCATTTTGAAAAATGAGGAGGAGAAGGAGCGGATTAAGAAAAATTCCGCCAACCGGAACAACCTTCTCGCGGCAGCAAGAAAGGGAGACGAGGACGCCATCGAAACCCTGACGCTGGAAGATATGGACATGTACACAACCATTTCCCGCAGAATCCAGAACGAGGATATTTTCAGTTTGGTGGATACTTATTTCATGCCCTACGGCGTGGAGTGCGACCAGTATTCCGTTTTGGGGGAGATTGAAAATGTACGCCTGGTAACTAACCATGTCACCGGTGAGAAGATTTATATCCTCACAATTTGTACGAATGAATTGACATTTGACGTTTGTATTAATATAATAGATTTGTTCGGTGAGCCGCAGGTTGGAAGGCGGTTCAAAGGAACAATCTGGCTTCAGGGATTCATCAATTTTCCGGACGAGGATTTATAAGAGTGTGTTCCCTTAGTTAAATGGATATAACAAGCGCCTCCTAAGGTTCAATCATGGTTGAGACTTATGGAAGTTGAGAAGTGATAAGTCAGAGTTCGATTCCAACAGGGATTGACCTGAATGTCAAAATAAGATACAATGGAAATTCATCACAAGAGTGATTGAATTCATAGATATGGCAGCCGGAGCCGAAAGAGCTGAAAAGCCCGAAAATACGGCATTTGTCTCCTTAGTTAAATGGATATAACGGGGTCCTCCTAAGACTCTATTGTAGGTTCGATTCCTATAGGAGACGCTCATTTTTAGCGGTAATGAAGATAGTTTCATTGCCGCTTTTTT
>CAKRYI010000024.1 GCA_934426825.1 uncultured Acetatifactor sp.
AAATAATGATTTTGCCATTGTCTGTTACCTCCACATTCTTTTTTATTTTGAATGTCCGCAAAATCCGTCCTACATCACGAGGATGGTGGGGACAATGGTTTTGCCCAGTCCTCTGGACGCCGCAATGGTACAGTCCATAAAGGCAGAAACGGCATAGGACAGCGTCATAACGGATATGCGCAGAATTCCCGCTTCCACCACGGCACTCTCATTGGTAAAGAGTGACAGGAAAGGATAGCGGAACACATAAAGCCCCACACCAAGAATCAGCGCCATGATAAAGGAATAAAACAGGCAGATAAAGTAGGTTTTTAAAATTCTGTCCCGTTTTTTTGCACCAAAGTTTTGCGCTATGAAGCTGGCGCATGCCGTGTAAAAAGCAGCCATCATATCGTAAACCAAGGGGTCGGCATTGGCAGCAGCGGAATTTCCCTCCACCATGACGTGGTCAAAGGAGTTTACGCTGGTCTGGACAAAGAGGTTTGCAAGGGCAAACAGCGCATACTGAAAAGCGGAAGGCAGTCCGATCCGCAGGATACGGCGGCTCTTGGCATGGCTGATTTTTATATCTTTTATATGCAGACCGAAGTCCTCATTGCATTTGAATAACAGGCGCAATATGAGAATTGCGGAAATATACTGGGAAATAATGCTGGCAATGGCAACGCCGGCAACATCCAGTTTGCACACAATGACAAAAAACAAATTCAGGATAATGTTAATGATTCCCGCCAGGGTCATGTAGTACAGCGGACGCTTGGTGTCACCTGCCGCACTCAGCACAGCATTACCGAAATTGTACAGAGCCAGTGCGGGCATACCGCAGAGGTAAATGCGCAGGTACAGCACGGCATGGTCTATCAGCTCGTCTTTCGTATTCATGAGGGTCAGAATTCCTCTCGTAAAAAGAATCCCGAAAACCATAATAATAATTCCCGTCAAAAGGCACAGAATAAGAGAGGTGTGAACGGTTTCGCTTAAGTCTTTTTTATTTTTGGAGCCGATATAAAGGGCGGTCAGGGCGTTGACGCCGCTGGCAAGACCGATAAGCAGACCGGTAAACAGGGTGACTAAGATACTGGTGGAACCCACGGCACCGAGGGAAATGGGGCCTGCAAATTTGCCCACTACGGCAACGTCGGACATATTAAAAAGAACCTGCAGAATGTTGGAAAACATCAGCGGGACACTGTAAACAAAGATTTTTTTCCATAAAGACCCGGTACAAAGGTCCATCTCATAAGTTTTCATAAAATAATATCCTTTTTTGTTTGAATTTGGTATACTCATCATACACCTTAGATAAGGAAAATCAAGAGGGATTTGTCAGGAGCGGAACATGAACGTAGGAAAGCAGTTTTTTAGATATGTGTCACAAAATATTCTGGGAATGATAGGAATTTCCTTATATATATTGGCGGACACTTTTTTTATTTCCCTGTCGGTGGGAGCAAACGGAATTACGGCGCTGAATCTGGTGCTGCCGGTGTACAGCCTGATTTTCGCCATTGGTGCAATGATTGGCGTGGGCTCTGCCATCCGGTTTGCCATTGGCAGGAATAAAGGGGAGCCGAAGGCGGAGGAGTATTTTAGCAATGCACTGTTTTTTGCCACAATCATTTCACTCGTTTTCGTTGTGGTGGGACTGTTTGCTCCGGATGCCGTGGTGCGTGTTCTGGGCGGTGATGCGGAAATTGTGGCGGTGGGAACTTCCTACACGCAGATTTTCATGCTGTTTGCGCCCTGTTTTATGTGGAATCATATTTGCAATGCCTTTGTGCGCAATGACGGCGCGCCCTCTGTTGCCATGGCGGCAACGCTGCTCAGCAGTCTGTTCAATATTGTGATGGATTATGTGCTGATGTTCCCCTTGGGGCTTGGCATGGCGGGAGCGGCACTGGCTACGGCGTGCTCGCCCATTGTGGGAGTTTTGATTTGCTGTATTCACTTTTTTTCCAAAAAGAGCACGGTGTCGCTGCGACGCATCAAGCCGTCCCTGCGAAAGCTGTTCCGTTCCTGTCAGGTGGGAGTTTCCGCCTTTGTGGGCGAAATTTCTTCCGGTGTCATTACGGTGGCATTTAACACCATTATTCTGCACCTGGTGGGGAATATCGGCGTGGCGGCATACGGAGTGGTAGCCAACACGGCGCTGGTGGCGGTATCCATGTTTAACGGTGTGGCGCAGGGTTCCCAGCCTCTTATCAGTGAGTGTTACGGAAAAAATGACTGGAAGCATGTGCGCAGTATTTTGAAAATGGCGCTGGCAACATCGTTAGCGTTATCGGCGGGACTGATACTTGTCATTTTCCTGTGGACAACGCCCATTGCCAATATTTTTAACAGCGAAGGAAACGCGGTGCTCACAGAGTATGCGGTGAGCGGGCTGCGGATTTATTTTGTGGGATTTTTGTTTGCGGGAATCAATATTGTGGGAACGGGAATTCTGAGCGCGGTGGAGTCCGCCAAATGGGCGTTTACCGCTTCTATTCTGCGTGGATTCGTGGTCATTCTCTGTGCGGCTTTTCTGCTTTCCTATCTCTTTGGCATGACCGGAGTGTGGATGGCATTTCCTGTGGCGGAACTGATTACGATGGTTGTGACGGGGATTGGACTCAGGAAGGCTTGTTTTTCCAAATAGGTCTATGTTACAATAGGCGCATACAGCAGGGGCAGGGAGCAAATCCCGGAGAGGAGCAGTAATATGCCAGTATTTGATTTTAGCGACGCACCGGAGGAAAAAAAGGACGCGGTGTGTACATACAGTGTATTTTATACCAGCGAGGATAGCACGTCCCCGGACAAGCCGATTCTTGTGCTGGATAATCATAGGAGACAGTGGAGCCATCACTCCAACGGAATTTTTACGAATCAGGCGAAGCAGACCGCTTTTGAATTTAAGGAGGAGGGGGAGAGCATCTGTGCGGATATTCTGCAGATAGACGCCCGCTTTGTGAGCCTGATTGGATGGCTTGGGGAAAATCACATTCATGTCCGCCTGTCCGGGGAGAACCGGTCGGACGGATATGCGGTTTACAAAATCCGGGAGACCTCTTTCGGTGGAGGAACAAAACTTTCGGCAGAAGACGGTTTTCTGCAGTTTATGATAGAAAGACTGCTCTCCAGCCACGCTCCGGCACAGGAGACGGTGGACGAGGAGCAGGAGGAAATGGGAGACGAGATGAAACTGACCAGTATTCAGAGCATTTCGGATTTCATGACCTGCGCGGGAAGGACACTCCCGGACAATATCCGGCTCTGGGCGAGGAGAAATCTTGCGGTGGCACGTTCCCATGAGGTTTCGCCGGAGGAGCGGCGCCATGCGCAGCGCGCGCTTTCCATTATGATGAACATTCAGTGGAAAAATAATTACTTTGAGGCAATCGACCCGAATGAAGCACGCCGGATTCTGGACGAGGAGCTTTATGGCATGGAGCGGGTAAAGCAGCGTATCATCGAGACGATTATTCAGATTAACCGTACCCATACGCTGCCGGCATACGGAATGCTTCTGGTGGGGCCGGCGGGAACCGGTAAGTCCCAGATAGCTTATGCGGTGGCGCGGATTCTGAAACTGCCGTGGACGACACTGGACATGAGTTCCATCAATGACCCGGAACAGCTGACCGGAAGCTCCCGTGTTTACGCCAATGCGAAACCCGGAATTATTATGGAGGCGTTCTCCATGGCGGGAGAGTCCAATCTGGTGTTTATCATCAATGAGCTGGACAAGGCGGCAGCAGGCAAGGGAAACGGCAATCCGGCGGATGTGCTGCTGACATTGTTGGATAATTTGGGATTTACGGACAATTACATGGAATGTATGGTGCCGACCGTGGGTGTATATCCCATTGCGACTGCAAATGACAAGGAGCAAATCAGTGCGCCGCTGATGTCCCGTTTTGCCGTCATTGATATACCGGACTATACGACGGAGGAAAAGAAGATTATCTTTTCCAAATTCGCACTGCCCAAGGTGCTTAAGCGCATGGGACTTAAGGAAAGCGAATGTATTGTGACGGACGAGGCATTGGACGCGGTGGTTGCGCGGTATGCGGACACCACCGGAATCCGTGATTTGGAGCAGGCTGCGGAACATATTGCGGCGAACGCACTGTACCGGATAGAGGTCAACCACGTGAGCGAAGTGGTATTTCAGCCGGAAATGATAGAGGAACTGCTGGGTTAATTATATTTTCATTGTCCCGTTTGCAAGATCTTTTGCTACAAACGGGACAAAGTAAAATGGTACGGTAAGCAGTTTTTGCGCGGAATTATAGCCGTAATTATTTTTTGAGACTTTAATGGCGTATTCAAACTTATTATGGTTTGAAAATTTTTCGAGGGAGTTAAGTGTACCTCTGCCTTTCTTGACGTCGAGCGGATATAATTTATTATTTGACTCAATAATAAATTCAAGCTCTGCGGATGTTTTACCACGCCAATAAAATAATTTATGCTCTTTGGCAAGCAATTCGTTAGCGACAAAGTTTTCAAAGAATATTCCCGATAAAGTGTTATCCCTTTCATTTGACACAAACGAGGCAGCATTGATGCCACTCTGATATGAGAACATACCAATATCTCCGAGAAATAGGCGAAAATTGCTTTCGCTATCCGGCATGAGCGGCATTGTAATGTGTTCTTTCAATTGGAAAGATTGATTTACAACGTGTGCCATGGTAAGCCACTGAATAGAGGTCGCATAATCTCTTGTTTTGCTTTTTTCCTCAATAAGTCCGGGAGAAAAATTCTTGGATTCCTTATTCAGTTCTCTGTAAATATTTTGGAATAGGGAACGGGAACGCAATACAGCCTCCGGGCTTGCCTGATAGAGCTCCATATCCGAGAGGTAGTTAACATATAAAACTTTAAGGATTTCTCTTGATTCCAAAAGATTATTTCCGTCAACATAGGCTTCTACCGCTTCAGGCATACCGCCAACAAGTAAATATTTATATATTTGTTCCATTGCCAGTTCGTGAATTTGGCTATCCAGCGCTTTTTTTTCTTCATAAGCCTTTTCGACGGTATCATAAAGCATTTTGTTACTGTTCATTAGGAACTCGTCAAAGGTCATCGGATAAATCGTTAATTGATTTATCTTACCAACAGGAAAAAGAAATTTATCGTTTTCTCTGGAACCTCTTTTATGCGTTTCTCTTTGGAGTTTGATACGAACCATTGAACCGGTTGCAATAACGGGAATTTCTCTAAAGTCCTGACAAAAATATTTGAGGGAGGAAATAATGTTAGGACACTCCTGTACCTCATCAAAAATCAGCAAAGTTTTTTCGCTTATTTGTTTTCCTTTACGCAACGAAATATATTCGATGATTTTTGCAGCATTGGCGGTTTCAGAACAGAATTCACGGATTTCATCCTCTTTTTTGAAATCAACGTAGATGAAGTTATTTTTATAATAAGTTTTAGCAAAAAGTTCTTCTACAAGATAAGTTTTGCCAACCTGCCTTGCTCCCCAAATAATCAAAGGCTTTCTGCGTTTGTTATTGTTCCAATCTATCAATTTTTGCAATGCAATTCGTTCCATAAATCAACCTCCAACCCTATGATATATGTATTATATCATAATTTGCACCAATTACAAAGTTAATTTAAAAGTTATTTGCACCTAAACGATGATAAAATATATAAATATATGCACGTAATCTTTGAAATTATTGAGTACGAAGATACTTTTATCCGTCCGAAAGCCATATATCGCATGAAAAAGAATAAGAAAAGGTTGATTATAGGAAAAAGGTGTGGTATTTTATCTATGCAATAGTTAGTTATGCCTAACGGTAGGAAGGGAGATGCAACTATGTTTTTGGAGATAAAAGGACTGAAAAAGCATTTCGGAGAGGGCGACTGCCTCGTAGAAGTGTTAAAAGGAATTGATTTGTCCGTGGAAAAGGGCGAGTTCTGTGTGCTGCTCGGACCGTCCGGCTCCGGTAAGTCCACGCTGTTGAATATTATCGGCGGTATTGACAAGGCGGACGAGGGAAGCATTACCATAAACGGCGAAAAGACCGAGGATATGAACGAAAAGAAGCTGACGGAGTACCGGAGAAAGCATTTGGGCTATATTTTCCAGATGTACAATCTGATTCCGAATCTTACGGTTCAGGAAAATATTGAAGTGGGAGCGTATCTGAGCGAGAATCCCTTGGACGTAAACGAACTGATAGACACGCTGGGGTTAACTGCGCACAAGAGAAAGCTGCCGAACCAGTTATCCGGCGGACAGCAGCAGAGATGCGCCATCGGAAGGGCGATTGTGAAAAATCCCGACATTCTGCTTTGCGACGAGCCCACCGGCGCCTTGGACTACAGCACTTCCAAGGAAATTTTAAAGTTCATTGAAACGGTGAACCAGAAATACGGCAACACCGTGATTATGGTTACGCACAACGACGCCATCAAGAACATGGCGGACCGGGTTGTGAAGCTCAGGGACGGACAAATCCGTAAGAATTTTTTAAATGAAGAAAAAGTCAAAGCGGAAGATTTGGACTGGTAAGGAGGCGGACCTATGAAAAATCCATTGAACAAGCGTCTGCCGAGAGAAATCAGGGAAGATTTTGGGAAATATATCGTAATCTTTCTGCTGTTGGTATTGTCTATCGGACTGATTTCCGGATTTCTGGTGGCAGATGGCAGTATGATTAAGGCATACAACGAGACTTTTGAAAAATACAACGTGGAAAACGGTCATTTCATTACCGAGAAGAAAATGAACAATGCACAGAAAAAAGCGGTGCAGGAGAATGCCATCACGGTATACGACCAGTTTTACACGGAAAAGCAGACGGACTTCGGCTCAAAGCTGCGCATTTACGAAAACCGTAAGACCGTTAATACCGTTTGTCTGATGCAGGGAAGTTTTCCGCAAAAGGACAACGAGATTGCCATTGACCGAATGTTTGCCGACAATAATGAACTGAAGGTGGGGGACACCTTTGGCATGGACGGTAAGGAATGGGTGATAAGCGGTCTGGTGGCTTTGCCGGATTATAGCTGTCTGTTTGAAAATAACAGCGATTCCATGTTTGACGCTGTGCTGTTTGGTGTGGCGGTTGTGACGGAAGAGACGTTTGACACCTTTGATGTGAATTCCCTGCATTACTGCTATGCCTGGAAATATGACGCAGAGCCTGCGGATGATGCACAGGAAAAGCAGGTGTCGGAGGATTTGATGAAGGCACTGAACGGGGAGGTCAGCCTGAAAGATTTCGTCCCCCGCTATGAAAATCAGGCAATCCGGTTTACCGGCGAGGACATGGGAAGCGACCGTGCAATGATGATTGTGCTGCTCTACATGATTATCGTTATTATGGCGTTTGTTTTTGCCATAACCACAACAAACACCATCGAAAAGGAAGCCAATGTTATCGGAACCCTGCGGGCGAGCGGCTATACCGTGGGCGAGCTGATACGCCACTATATGGCAATGCCCACCATTGTCACACTCATTAGTGCGGTTATCGGAAATATTCTCGGTTACACGGTGATGAAAAATTTCTGCGCCGGCATGTATTACGGAAGCTACAGCCTGACCACTTACGAGACGGTGTGGAATGGGGAAGCCTTTGTGTACACCACGGTGATTCCGGTTATCATGATGACGGTTATCAATTTCCTGATTCTGCGCAGACAGCTAAAGTTAAGTCCGCTGCAGTTTTTGCGCCGGGATTTGAGCCGTAAAAAGAAAAAGAGAGCCGTTGCCTTAAGCCCGGTTATCCGCTTTTTCTCCCGATTCCGGCTTCGCGTGATGTTCCAGAATATGTCCAATTACCTGATTATGCTTGTGGGAATCCAGTTTGCATATGTGCTGTTATTGTTCGGACTGGTCATGCAGCCCATCATGACACATTACCAGAACCGGATAACCGACAATATGATAGCGAATTACCAGTATCTGTTGAATATGCCGGTTTCGGAGATGGACGACACCTACAAGCTGAAAAGTCTCATGACGATGTTAAAATTTGAGATGGCGGTGCGGACGGACAACGAGGATGCGGAGAAATTCAGCGCCTATACGCTGCGAACCATGGACGAAAACTATATGCTGGAGGACATTCTGCTTTACGGAATAGAGCCGAAAAGCAAGTACATACCGCTTGCGTTAAATGACGAGGATGTGTATATTTCCTCCGCCTATGCAGAGAAATATAATCTGAAAAAGGGTGACACTTTTACCTTAAAAGAAAAATACGAGGATACCACCTACACCTTTACCGTGACGGGAATTTACGACTATGAGGCGAGCCTGACGGTTTTCATGACAAGGGAACACTTAAATGACGTGTTTGACTTAGGCGACGGAATGTTTGGCGGATATTTCAGCAATACTGAAATCACGGACATTGACGAAAAGTACATAGGTTCCGTGATTGATTTGGACGCCTTAACCAAAGTAACCCGACAGCTGCAGGTTTCCATGGGTGGAATGATGTGGCTGATATGTGGTTTTGCCATATTGATTTTCGTTATACTGGTGTATCTGCTCAGTAAAATTATTATTGAAAAAAATGCCCAGTCCATATCCATGACAAAAATTCTGGGTTACTCCAAAGGGGAGATTGCCAGACTGTATATTCTGCCTACGACCATTGTGGTGCTATTGTGTATCGGAATCAATATTCCCCTCACCTATTATGAAATCAAGGTGATTTGGAAAATGATGATGAGCAGCATGATGACCGGCTGGCTGCCCTACTGGGTGGCGCCCGAGAGTCTTATCGAGATGGCGGTAATCGGCATTGTATGTTACGTAGTGGTTGCAATATCGGAGCTTCGCAAGATTGCAAAGGTTCCTATGGATATTGCCCTTAAGAACGTAGAATAGGAGCGGAGAGATATGGTTTGGAGAAAGATAAAAGAAAAATTAGTAGTAATCGGAATCAGTTTTGGAATCATTGCCTGCGTGTCCGTAGCGGGATGCGCCCGGCAAAAGCAGGACAGCCAGACAAGTGAAAATACGCAGATAAGTGAAAATGCCGGAACGCAGAAGGGTGACGGAACAAAGGAAAATGCCGGAGCGCAGGACGGTGCCGGAAACGGTGTAACGCAGGATGGCACTGAAATGACGGATTCCAACAATTCCGGGGAATATGTATATCACGAAAGCAGCATGGAAAATGACAAGGAATCCACGGTCTATGTGCGGGCAGACGCATACGGAACCCCGAAGGACATTACCGTCACCACAGCGCTGAAAAATCCTGGAAAAGATAAGGAAATCGTGGACTATACCAGCCTCACGGATTTAACTAACAAGGAAGGCGACGAGGAGTACGAGGCAGCCGGTGACAACGTGTATGTATGGCAGAACCACGGCGAGGACATTCACTACGAGGGAAAGGCGGCTGCGGACAGCGAACTTCCGATAAGCGTAAAGCTGACCTATTATCTGGACGGCAAAGAGGTGGAGGCGGATAAACTGTCCGGCGCCACCGGAAAAGTAACCATCCGTTTTGACTATGAAAATCTCACAAAGGACGGGGAGACAATCGTACCGTTTACGGCAATCACCGGAATAAGCCTGTCCGGGGACTGCGCCTCCAATGTCACCGTGGAAAACGGCAAGGCGCGATATATGGACGGTGATTATCTGGTGTACGGCATGTTCCTGCCGGGACTTGCGGATGTGTTACAGCTTGATTCCATGGAGCTTACAAAGGATGAGGACATTGAACTGGACGATTTCATGGAAGTGAGCTTTGATGCCACGGATTTCAAGCTGGACTTTACGGCAACCATGGTTTCCAACGGACTTTTGGAGGACGACCAGTACGATAAAATTACCGACAAGCTGGACGAACTGGCGGACAAATTAGGGGACGCCACCGGACAGACAAAGGATTTCAAGGATAAGATCACTCAATTGAAAAACGGCGGAAAGCAGCTCAGGGAAGGTGCAGACAGCTTAAGTCAGGGCTTACAGCAGTTGAATGATGCACTGGCACAGATGGCGGCGGTGAACCCCTCCCTTGCGGAACTGTCCCAGTCCGTATCCGCACTTTCCGCGGGAAGCAAGAGCCTTTCGGAAGGCGTAAAACAGTATACAAACGGCGTGGATAAGGCCTGTGACAGCCTGACAGAATCAGAGGACAGCTCCGAAAACAGTACGGGCAACGAAAAGGAAATCCGGGATTTGGCAGAGCGCATCCGTTCCATGAAGCAGCTTGACAGGGATTACACCAATTTTGACGGAATTCAGGATGGACAGACAGGAAGTGTGTCATTTATAATAGAGACAGACGAACTGTAAACCATTTTGAAAAGGGGGTCTTTTTGTGAGAAACGAGAAGAAGGGAACCGGTGTAAAGAGAGTCATTGTGTACGCTGTTTTGCTGGTTCTGGTTATCGTACTTGGATTTGCAACAGACATGATTCATAAGGAGGAACTGGCGGAGGTCTTTCATTTTAACGCTGTCACCGTATTCCAGCTGGCAGTGCTGATTTTCGAGGTGCTCCTTGCAAAAAACATTCTGGTGTTTGTGCTGGGGCTGTTTCAGCCGAAGAGTCACCGCGCGCGCTCCGTTCTGTCACTGGTGTCCAGCATGGCAAAGTATGTGGCATTTATCATTATCCTTTGCTGTGGTCTCACGATTCTCGGTGTCAACGTTACCACCATTATTGCCAGCGTGGGCGTGTTGGCATTGATTGTGGGATTCAGTGCGGAGAGCCTGATTGCGGACGTAGTGACCGGAACCTTTATGCTGTTGGAGAACCAGTATAACGTGGGCGATATTGTGGAGGTCAACGGTTTCCGTGGAATCGTCACCAGTATCGGTATTCGTACTACCTGCATTACCGACACCGGCGATAACGTGAAAATTATCAATAATTCAGAGATGAAAAATATTCTGAACCGCTCCGACAATTACTCCAAATCGGTGTGCGACATCAGCATTCCGTATGAGGCGGACATTGAAAAACTGGAGGAGCAGATTCCCAAACTGCTGGAAGAAATTTACCATGCACATGAGGACACCATGAAATCCGTGCCGCAGTACGTAGGGATTCAGGCGTTGGAAGAGTCGGGGATTCTTTTGCGGTTCGTGGCAGAGGTATCGGAGAAGAATATTTTCTCCGGAAACCGGATTCTGAATCACGATTTGCTTTTGGGATTCCGGAAACTCGGCGTGGAATGTCCTTATCCCCAGTTGGATGTACATAGCAGGTAGGAAGAACGCCTATGAAAAAAGACGATTTGGAATATCAGTCCGGTCAGGAATACGCACCGCTTCCTGATGAATACCTGCAGGGCGGGGGCAATATTGTGCCTCCGGCAGAAAAGCGCAGACCGGTCTGGAAAAAAATGATATATATGGCGGCGGCTTTTGCCCTGATGGCGTATGTGGCATTTCAGCCGGCGCAGCCTGACACCGCGCAGGAGCCGGTAACGGAGGTGGACGCTCCGCAGGGTACACAGGAAATGGTGACGGTACCGGAGGAGACGAAGGAACCCGTTCCCACGCAGGAGGATGACGGAAATGAAACGCCAACCGAGGAGCCGGAGAGCTATCCTTTCGGAAACGGTATCGTCCATTATGTTGTGTATAACGATTCCTTTGACCCGGCTACTTATGAGAACCGTATTCTGGCGGAGGGAGACTGGCAGGAAGCCGAACTGGCGGCAGGCATGGAATATACCCTGCCGGACTACGAGCCGCAGGAGGGCTTTGTTTTTCAGGGCTGGGTGATGCAGTATAAGACAAAGTCACTGAGCGGAAAGAAACTCAGTCTGTTAGGCGGTGCAGTCACGGCAGAGGACGTAAGAGTGGAAGAACCGGACGAGGACGGCAACCGGCGGGTGGAAATTCATGCGGCATGGATGTCCGCAAATCAGGGAGAACTGAGCCGGTGGCCTTATCTGTTAACTTTGGACGCAAACGGCGGCAGCATTGAAAATGCAGAACAGATGACAAAGGACGCCATGATGCCCATGATGTCCGGCGGAAGGGCTTTTCTGTGCGCCTATTCCGTTCCCGAAAGGGACGGCTACCGTTTTACAGGCTGGTACGAAAGCCCGGAGGGCGGAAAAGAAAAGGAATGGGTAAACGGGCTTGATTTTTATGAAAAATCGGGTGACGATTACGATTGGAGTTCTACTATACCGGTAACACTTTATGCCGGTTGGGAAAAAACAGAATAAAAGAGATTGACAAATACATTGCAGTGCGATATAGTCAATATATCGCACTGCAATGTATTTATTTTGGGGAAATTGAGAAAAGAAAGAGGAGTTGACCGATGGATGCCCATATTAAAAAAGTATATGTCCCTATGACGGAGACCGGTTTCTATATCCTGCTCTGTCTCAGACATCCCAACCACGGGTACGGTATCGTCCAGACGGTAAAGGAGATTACCGGCGGAGATGTGATTCTGACACCCGGCACCATGTACGGGAGTTTATCCAAAATGGAAAAGGACGGACTGATTCAGTTTGTCCGCGAGGAAGAGAAGAGAAAGATTTATCAGATAACGGTGCTGGGAACGGAAGTTTTGGAGATAGAGTTAAAAAGGATTGAGCGTTTGTACCGGAATGCAAAGGAGATGACAGAATGAGCGCAGTAAAGCGGGAGTTTAAATGGTTTACCATCGTGGATTATGAAAAAGAGGGGGAGTACCTGCGCCGGATGCACAAGGCGGGATGGAGTCTGACCAAAGCCATTCTGCCCGGAATCTATTTTTTTGAATCCTGCAAACCGGAGGATGTGGTTTACCAGTTAGATTACAACAGCGAGGGGCTTTTGCACAAGAGCGAATACGTGCAGATGTTTCAGGACTGCGGCTGGGAATATGTGCTGGATTATGTAGGGTACAGCTATTTCCGCAAGCCTGCGTCAGCCATGCAGGGGGAGGAAGCCATTTTCTGCGATGACGATTCCCGGCTGGAAATGATGAAGCGGATATTCCGGGGACGCCTTATTCCGTTGCTGATTGCGTTCTGCTGCCTCATTATTCCGCAGCTTATCATACAGATTCAGCAGGCAGACCCCTTTCATTCGCCCCTGTTTTGGATATTTGTCGCGTTGCTTGTGTTGTACTGCACTATTTTTGTTCAGTTTGCGGTGCTGTACCACCGCTTTAAGAAAAATTTAAAGAAACTGTAAATGATGTTTGCCCATGGTTCGGCGGGCAGACCGGATTTTTAAAATGATGAGGAGGAAATAGAATCATGAAAAAAGAAAAGAAATTCAGACCGGTGAAATTAAAGACAAAGCGCCTTGTGATAGAGACGGCTTCCGTTGCGGAAATGGAGAAACTGCGGGACGAAGCGCAGGACGCAGAGTTAAAGAAAGCCTATCAGGAAATGTTGGACGGCTGTAAAGAGCACCCGGATAAATATAACTGGTATGCGGCATGGAAAATAACGGACAGAAATTCCGGCGAACTCGTAGGGGATTTGTGTTTCAAAGGTCCCCAGACAGACGGAGCGGTGGAAATCGGATACGGAATCAGACCTGCCTTTGAAAAACAGGGCTATATGTCCGAGGCGCTGAAATCAATCTGCGGATGGGCAACCGCGCAGGAGAATGTCTATTTTATCATAGCGGAGACAACCGAGGAAAACGTGGCGTCAAAACGAGTTCTGGAGAAGAACAAATTCAAGCCTGCGGGAACAAACGGTGAGGAAGGTCCTAAATTTTATCTGGAAAGAGAAAACAGCGCATGGATGGCGATTTATATGAGTCTCGGTCTTTGCATGGGAATGTCACTTGGTATGTCTCAGGGAAATCAGTCCCTTGGTATGTGTATGGGAGTGGGTATCGGATTGGCGTTGGGCTCTGCCATGGACGCCATGGATAAAAAAAGGAGAGATGGACTCCGCCAAAAACTTGGTCTGGCGGAATCCAAGGGAAAATAGCATTTTCAGATTCAAATTCAGGCGGGTAAGGAAATCCAGTTGCCGGGATGCGCTAACGCTTCCCGACCCGCCTGCTGCATTGCCATCACTTCTAAGGTGTCCTCTTTGGCAACGGGAAGTTCACCGCCGTCAAAGAACCGGAGCAGCTTCAGCATGAAATTTAAGTAAAAGTCCGTCACGGCAATATCTTTCATTTCGCCGTTTTTATCACGAACATTCAATTTAAAGTAATAGGGAACCCCTAATTGAAAGACACAGGTTCTGCCATTTTCATATTCATAGATAATCTGTCGCACATCACCCAGCACATTGCCGATACACCTTTTTGCGCCGATGCCCATCAGGGATTCCAGCATTTCAATCTGGTGAACGGAATAATTTACCATATCGCCGGGGCCGTAGGAAGTGCAGAAATCCACATGTTCCTGTTCCTGCGTCTGATACGCTAAAAGCTCCATGCAGAACCGCTGGGCGGAGCAGCTGAACACCCTTGTGCCGTGCGCCTCTGCCAGCGCAAACATCCGCTTTGCCGTTTCCAAATCGGGAGCAAAGGTTTTGTCACAAAAAACAGGTTTTCCGCTTTCCAGTGCCTTCTTCGCCAATTCCTCATGGGGGAGGCAGTTGTCCGCACACATTACCATAATGGCGTCCGATTTTTCAATCAGTTCCTCGTAGGAGGCACAGGGGGTAACGCCGTAAGTATCGCACCATTCCTCCGTAGTCATGCCGTCCTCCGGGTGGTTGCGCCACGCATAAGCGTAGCAGACACTTGCGGGAATGTGGTATAAATCCGAGGCAAGTTTCACATAGGACGGATAGTGGTTGGAATGCCAGTTGTCCAGATAATCGTCTACAAATCCAATTTTCATAGGAATAAGCCCTCCACAGTGTAGCGGATAATTCTTTTGCAAGCTGTACTGAAAAGGTTTTCATTACAGTATTGATTATAGTATGGCGGAGGGGATTTGTCAACCGGTATGAAAATGTTGGTGGGTGCAGAATTTCAAAATTCATTCCCTGAGGGCGTTATTCCATCTGAGAAGTATTTTAAGGAATGGCACAGGAAGCAGAATATTGCAACTTATGGATTAAGTAAATAAACCCCAAGATTCAGATAACCGGCGAATACAACCCACAACAGGTAAGGTATCATGAGGTAAGCGGCAGCCTTGGAGCTCTTTCGGAACAGCAGCGTGGTGAGCAGAATCAGAAACCACAGCACTACCAACCACACAAAAGCGAACAGATACCACTGCATATTGAAGAAAAAGATGGACCAGAAAAAATTAAAGACAAGCTGCAGACCATAGACGGTCAGTGCAGCCCGTGAAGGCGCGCCTGCGGTGTACACCAGATAGGACGCAATGCCCATCAACACAAAAAGAATGCTCCAGACCACCGGGAACAGCCAGTTGGGCGGGGTGAGAGGCGGTTTGTTTGCCGCATTGAACGCTTCCATGCCGTTTTTCGTCAACAGTGAGGAGAGACCGCCCACGGCGAGAGGGATTAAGATACAGATAATTAAGATTTTCCACTGAATTTTCATAAAGTACTCCTGCCTGATTTGATTTTAATACTATAGTTCTATGCAAAATCCCCCGAATCTATTCGGAAAAGAAGGTAATCACGTTACACACGTCCGTACCGGCGAAATTGGAACACTTTGCCCGAAAAATCTCCAAAAATAATTTTGGAAAGAGGGCAGACGCTGTGACAACTGAAAAATATTTTTTTCCTGTTTTTTGCGATACAGAAAAAACGCCTAACGTCAAAAACCGAGTAAATTCAACAAAAAACGTTCTCATTTTTGGAAAAGTTAGGATAATAGTTGGCAAAAACCTATATTTTAGTTAGGTTGACACTGCAGCACACTATCATTAAAATGAGACAAATGGCTCATGTTTTGGCGAAAAATGGAAGTTAAACATTGGGGAGAGCTCAGATGAAACGTGTTTCTATTGCGAAGCGTGCCGGGGAACAGACGGCACAGGTGGCGAAACAGGCGAAGAAAAATCATAGTGAGTACAAAAACCTTTCCCCCGTTTTGAAAAGGCGGGTTTGGAAATACCGTATCATAGGCGGGCTGATTACGCTCTTGGGCGCTTATATCATGTGGAAGGGCTACGGCATGGTGGAAACGCTGAGTGCCGGCACGGTGGTGCTTATCATAGGCATTGCTGTCTGGATGATGAGTTCGCCGCAGGATTACAATTCTTCCACCGATATGGCTGCCATGATTGCCATGGACAGACCCCGGAAAATCGAGGAATTCTATCAGGCTTACCGGCAGGTGCAGACGCCCATGGGTTCCGCGTGGCTGGGTCAGTTTTATACTATGAAGCAGACCGCGCTTGTGTTCGGACCGGACAACCAAGGCCAGTATGTATATTTCTGGCTCACAAAGGACGGCAATCTCGGATACTTGGGATATTCTTTTATTGAAAAATTTATCCGCAAACGGGTGACGGAGCCGGAGATTCCCTTTTCCGAAAATATGAGTGCCGGACTTGCCGGACATTTGAGCTATCACTCGGATTTGATGATGTTTCAGAAGAATCTGAAGGAAAATCTGGAGCATTTTGTAAAAACCGGAGAGGTGCTTCCTTTTCAGGAAATCCTTCCTTCCCAGATATATTCCTTTACCGAGGAATACAAGCTGACCGGACAGCGTTTTGAACTGCACGACATGAACGACGAACTGGTCTACGAGATTGAAGGAACGGCGCCGCTTATCAGCTTTCAAATATTTGACAAAAACCATATGGAAGTGTTCCGCATGACAAAGGAACTGGTTCACGCACTGGCAACCTACCGCTTTTATCTGTACGGGGAGCCGTATGGCGTGCTGGAGGAGCAGTTTGCACTGGTGAAAGACAAATTTGCCATGGAATTGACGGAAGGCAGACTGGAACTTACCGAGTATGCCGGTTCCATCGGGCACAACTACAGTGTGACGCTGAACGGCAGAATGCTGGGTGCCATTGTGGACAATATGGATCTTACCGTGGACAATGTATTTTTTGACAATGCTTTTTTGATTATATATGAGGAAAAATATCTGCCGTTAATCACCGCACTGGCGGTCATGGCAGCCAGAGAGCTTGCCAGAGATAAGGACGGCGCATTGCCAAACAGGCTGTAATGACTGGGGGAACTTTTTGAAAAAAAGAGTGAGGAGACAGACCAATGAGAAATCGAATTTTAAAAGCTGTTTGCATAGCGGGTAGTGTGATGATGTTGCTTTCCGGCTGCAATATTGCCTCCGCCATTGAATATTCCGGCGTGGATGAGGCGAAGGAAGCCATCAATAACGCACAGGTTCTTACGATTGAGAGCGATTTGGAGGATGTCAATCCGGCGGGAAACATTAAGGCGGACGGCAAAGTGGCAGGCTACATGGAGAACAGCGGCTTATTTAATATAAAGTGGACGGTGAGTATTGATGACCAGACATGGTTTTATGTGAAATATGCGTCGGATGAACCTGCCGTACAGAATGAGGAGATATTGTCCTCAACAACCTATGGCTATTATGATGCAAACGACAACTGTCTGGGATATGCGCAGAAGAGAGTGGTTGATACACCCGACGGAATCGGCGGTTATTACCTGATATTTATGGACCCTGACGGCAATCCGAAGGAATATTATGCTACCGGCGAGGGTGATACTTTGTACGACGGCGAGGGAAATGTGATAGGCACGGGAAAATCCTCCGGCGGTTTTTTCGGAAGCGATTGCTATCAGGAAATCACAATGGTGGAAGGCAATGAGGTACAGGTGGATTTTCAGGACAAGGTTGCCATGGTGCTGTCCCTGTACAATGAGTTGTACGAGCGCTACAAGGGGCTATAATTTTTGGTACTTTTCTAATCTGTTTATATATATAAAAACAAAGGAGACAAGGAGGTTTAGAATGGGTCTTGGAGAAATGTTGGGCGTGAAAAACGTCAAGTTAAACTTAAAGGGGAATTATGAGAAAATTGAAGAGCTCTTTGAAGCAATCAAAGAACTTAAATTTGAAGCGGGGCAGCCGGCTTGTGTAAAGCATGGTTTTAATCCGGTTATTGTATTCCCTGAGTTAGACCGCAACAATCAGGTATGGATTATGAATGCCGGTAAGGGAAAGTATCAGGTAATGCGCTCCGCAGAGGTGGCAGGTCTTGATAATGTATTGAAAAATGCAGTGTTGGATGAACTGACAGATGGTATTACCAGCCTGTCCGGTGCTTTCGGCAATAAGAAAAAGCGCTGCATGGAACTGGTGGATATTACAGCGAAGGAAATCGAGGCGGCAGGAGTCTGATTTTTCTATATTAACAGTAAGGATATAACAGATAAGTATATAGCAGATTAGAAGAGTGCAGAGCATGGCTCGCGGGGAGTAAAGAGATAGATTTATGAAGAAGGTATTTGTGGCGTTGCTGGCGGCGGGAATGATATTGGTAATGCTTTCCGGCTGCGGCGGAGCTTCCGAAATGGAATTCAACAGTGCCGGGGAGGCGAAAGAGGCACTGAATACTGCAAGTGAGATTGAGATTTTTGCGGACCTTTATACAGAGTCCCGAAAGACCGATATTCTTGCAGACGGGAAAGTGGCGGGAACACTTCGGGGAAACACCGTGTTTGTGGATGGTGAGGAATGGTTTCACATGGATTACGTGACCGATGACCCCATTAACAATCGGGAAGGTGTTGTTTCTTCCACAACTTATGGATTTTATGACAGTGAAAACAACTGTCTGGGGTATGCCCAACTGCGGTACATGGACACGGCTGATGGGGAAAGAGATATTTACTTAGTGTACATGGACGCAGAGGGGACGGAGGCAGATTATTATGCCTCTCACAACGGGGTGAAATTGTATAATGGTGAGGGAGATGTAATCGGCACCGGATACGCCGGTAAAAGCGGAGTGGGTATTTTGGAAAAAATGTACACCAATATATACCTTACGACCTTTTCCACGGAGCCGGATGCCGGGGTTAACGTAAATTTCCTGTTCCGAATGGGAATGTTTCAGTGCCTGCAGAATGATGTGCGGTTAGTCTATGACGAGGCAGTGAGCACACCGGTGCAAATCTTTGAAACGGTGGCGGCGGTGCTTGTGATTGTTTTGTGGGCAGGCGGAACGATTGTATCGAAAAAAAGAAAGTAGGGCAATATGGTTTTGACATTGTTAGCACTTTTACCGGCACTGGTACCGGCGATATGGATTTACAGAAAGGATAAGGTGGAGAAAGAACCTATCGGACTATTGTTGAAGATTTTCTTCTTTGGTGCGCTGAGTGTGATTCCCACCGCGATTCTGGAACTTGTTTTGGGAGAGGTGTTCCTGCTGTTTTTGGAGGAAACGTCCCTTCTCTATATCCTGCTGGAAAACTTTGTGGTGGTGGCGCTGGTAGAGGAATTTTGCAAGATGGAAGCGGCAAAGCTGGCGGCGTGGAAACATCGGGCATTCAATTACAAATTTGATGCCATTGTGTACTGCGTCATTTCAGCATTGGGGTTTGCCGCCGTGGAAAACGTGCTGTATGTGCTGGATGGGGACCTGAGCACAGCAGTGACCAGAGCCTTACTGTCGATTCCGTCCCATGCCATTGACGGACTGATTATGGGTTACTTCTTTGGCATGGCAAAAGACGAGGCGGTTGTCGGAAACAGACGGGGCTACCGATATTACCTCCGGCTCAGTGTATTAATGCCGGCGATTGAACATGGAATTTACGATACGTCCTTATCTTTGGACAATGACTGGGTGCTACTGTTCTTTTTCGCATTCGTGATAGCAGTGGACATCTGGGCAATCATATTTGCAAGAAAACAGTCCAAAAAGGACCGGGCCTTTCCGGGAACTAAGGTTGGGTAAAGTCCTACGAGGATTGCAGGGGAGAATTAGATATAGAGTACGATACAAACAGGCAGCTCTGGGGAGAGCTGCCTGTTTGGGTGTGAGGGGAAAAATAGCATTGCTTTAGGCAAAGTATTCGTGCTATATTTTGTATGAAACATTAGGATTGAAGGAGAAAATACATATGAAGAGTAAGTGGTTGATTAGTTTGATATTGATAATGATGCTCAGTCTGTCCGGTTGTGGAAATAGCGCCGGCAAAGAATCGGAGCCGCTCATAAGTGAAGAAACAGATGCGGAGATTGAATCATCAGAATTAAACAATGAAGATAAAACAAATACTACGGAAACTGTGGAAACAGAGAGTGTAGAAGCAGATATGGAAGATACATTGTTTTGGGAAGAAACAGGAATAAAAGACGGAATAGCAACCGTATACAATGGCAATACCGTAGAACTGGTCCGCTATGGTGAGAATTCCAGTTGTATTTCCGGATCGTATGAGTTTGAAAAGACAGAAGGCTTTTTACAGTTTGCGGAAATAAACCTCAGTTATGGAGGTGCAGAAGTTCGGTTATGGGTTAAGGAAAAAGGCAAGGCGAGAATAGAATTATCCGGTGATTACGAACTGGAAGAACTATATCAATTTAATGATTATGGAAAAGGCTACAAGCTGATGGCAGGCGGTAAATGTATTTTGGAGTTTGAGGCAGATTGTGACAGTGCTTCAACAGTGCTGGAAGATTGCGACGTTTCTTATTTTAAGGTATATCCTACAGAGGGTCTTGTAATAAACGGATATGAATTTAAGGATATGCAAATGCGTAATGTTGTAAACAATTTTGGAAATCCGAATATTGTAAGTTATACGCTTGATGACGATGGTAATGAAGAAATTTGTTATTTATATAGGAAAACAGATTCAGATTTACATTTTTCAAAGGAAGCAGATGGAAGTTATCTGGTTGGAACAACAAAAACAAGCTCAGAGTTGTCTTTCGTCACTGCAGATGGAAAGAATATCGAATCCATAGATGTGTTTTTGGCTCTGCCGGAAGATGATATACGTGCGGATGAAGAAAAAACGATATATCAGTTGGGGGACAAAATAGAAATCAATCAGGTATATATGAGTACAAACCCTGATTGGAAAGATGTTTTAGCAGATATTTCGCTGACAGTATTCGGAATAAAGGATGATGTTCTGGAAGGGCATGTCACTATTAGCAACCCAAAATCACAGGATTCAGGATGGATTTTCTTTTATGCAATTCAGTGCAGTTTTTTGGATGAGAACTTTAATTCCGTAGAAACGACGATGGGATATAATGTGGCACTATCAGATGACGGTTTTGATAATGGAGACTTTAAGGATGGAGACGACTGCGATATAGCGTTTCGCATGACGAATCCTGACAAGATTATGTATCTGCAATTAGGATATAACACCCCGGATGGCTACAATAATATTCTGGTTAAATTGAAATAATGTATGCAAAGTGCTTACGGAAAGCATGAAATGATAGAATATCCGGAAAACGTTGGAAAATTTATACTATAAGAAGGAGCATGTTTATGAAAAGAAAACAATTAATGGTAGCAGGAATATTAAGCATTTGTCTATTGGCCAGTGGGTGTGGGAGTAATACAGCAGTTACGGAACCGGAGACGGAGAATATTGTAAGTGTGCAGGAAATTGAAACGAAGGAAGAAACCCAAGATACCCAGACGCAGATAGAGGGAAAGCAGGAACCGGAGCCGCAGGAAACCACAGAGACTGTTGAGGAGACAGAAAATTATAATGATTATGCTGAACTGGTGTCGGTTCCCGTTGATGGCAGAGATGGAAGCCAAGAAAATCCTTATCAGGTAGGAGACGAAATTTATTTCCCAAAACTTTTTGTGGGGTTTGATAATGAAGAGGCAAAGTATTCCTCACTCTCCGTCTCGATTGAAGAAGCAACCGAGGATTATATAAAAATCTCATTTAAGTTTGGAGATGATTTTTGGGACGTAATGTATAATGATGGGTCTTTTTTTGCATGGTCTGACATGGATAGGTTCATGTTACCGTTGAGGGCGGACAAGGAATTTAAACAGGTTGGAACACAGTGCAGTATATCAACCCCGCTTAATAATACAGAGGATTTGTATAATTTTACAGGTGATGCAAAAGAAGCTGTCTGGTATTGGCAGGATTTTGATGGCAAGGGATGTATAGAAGGTACAGACTACATAATGCTAACCTTTTTAAAATATGATATACCTTATGAGGAGACAGAATCTTATTTTAATTGCACATTTATAGAAGTGCCGAATTCGTCAGAAACGGTGGAATAGAAAGGGATCGGACTATATTACATCTTTATGGGATGATATATTAAATGTCACATAGCATCCGTAAATATATAGGGTAATATAGAGGAAGGGAACTGTTATACATATCGGTATGAGAGCATCTATCAGAAATGGTAGGTGCTTTTCTTGTGGGTCGGGTGCTTTGGCACAATAGTCAAAAGGTGGGATAGTAAAAAGATTCATGGACATTAGTCAATGATTGATTTACCTGATGTAATAATATATAATTAGATTGGGCGGCATTGATATAGTTACCAAAGTGCTCAACGACAGAATTATCACATGATTATTACTTACAGGGGGATGTGGATTAATGGAGACATTTTATTTAGTAGATTTTGAAAACGTTCATAATGAAGGAATAAAAAATATTGGTAGCATATCAAAGGATGAACATATACATATTTTTTCGACAGACAATGTAATGAAAATAGAGCCCAGATTGTTTTGGGATAAGGGCAACAAAGATATTAATCCTTATCTTGTTCCGATAGGAAAACAGTCAGTGGACATGCACTTAGTGTCTTTTCTTGGGTATCTATTAGGATGTCATGGTAAAAACTGTGTTTATGTTATTGTCAGCAAAGATATGGATTATGATAATATTGTAAAATTTTGGAAGAAGGAAGGATATAAGGTATCACGGGTATCGGCTATACCGGGTAGGACAAATACGCAGGATAAGGCAAGTACACAAGTTAAGGTGGTGTCTCAAAAGACAATTACAAAAACTGTGACAAATGTTCAGACAGTAAACGGTAAAATTAACGCAGGAATGAATTATGAATTTACCGGAGAAGACAGAACTGAATTAAATCAGTTTATGCAACACGGTCTGAGAGAAATGGGGTATTCGGGAAGTGATACAAACAGAATCTGTAAATATGTAGTGGCGCACTGTAATGACGAAAGGATGTTAAGTGCAGTACATAATGACTTGAAAAGCGAGTATAGCGATTGTTCTGAAGTATATGAAGATGTAAAAACCATTTTACAAAATTTCGTCGAATCCAAGGAGAAAGGTACAAAGCGGGAGGCACAGGTTCGCTCCTTTTTTGGACAACATTTCAAGAAAAAGATATATGTTGAGCATAAAGAGCAGATTATTGAAATAATACTGAAGGCGCAAACAAGGCAGCAAATAAATAGTGAGTTGATGAAATTGTATAGGGATGGAAATGTTGTGAAAAGTATTTATCAGAAAGTGCAGCCTTTGATGCAGGATTTGCCGGGAAATTAAACTTATTGATATGTAGTCGCTTGATTTCACCGGACAGGGTCATAAATTGGTTTTCTCTCCATTTTTAGTTTGGGGTTTTGAATATAAAATTACAATTGCTCGGTAGATAAAGTGTAAGGAGGGTGAGGGCAAATGTTGAAATTAAAGGAAGGATACAGTGTCCCATTTCCTGAAAAATTGTATGAAAGTTATGAACGGGGCGAAAATACAATCATTGCAAACGTCGGTATAGATAAACTGGAGGATGTAATTCAACATTTTATTGCTATACAAAATGAGCCGATATTTTTTATTCTTGAATTGCCGCTGAACTGCAATCGTGAGTTGCCACGGGCAGCTACTGAAGAAGAGCTTATAAAGATAAAAGAACAGGGATTTGATTGTGGGGTAACAAACGAGGTATTAACAACTTCTCATAAGGATATTTATTATATTGATGGCTGTAGTGTTGAAGAAGCATTAGTATTGTTTGAAAGAGTGAAAGATTTATTGCTGGCTGATGGAGTGTGCCAGTTTGGTTTTGGATGTCATGAATCGCATGATGAGATGATGGTGCAGAAGTACAATATTGTTACGATATATAGCGAGAACATCCATCGTTATTTAGATTTTTATGAGACCCATGATATTCCAATGGTGGACAGGTTATTAACGGCGTGGGATACATTTGCTTCCAACCATCCCGGATTATCACAGAGAGTTGAAAAAGATGGAAAGACCGTTTTTGATTTGCCGGAGTTGCTTAAGGAATGGGGAATTTATCTTGCCGAGACTGTTGAGGAATAGACGGGGAGGGTTGGGCTTATCAAAGAGAATATAGACTTGTGATTGCACATGAAATGCCGACAGATTATTTTGTTAGAATTAGAAAACTGGATAATACTAAAATATTAGAAATAGGGGATATAAGAGAATTCAAATTATTGGTTATATTTCACATTAAATTGATGAGGAGATGATTTAGTGATTTCAAAGCATCTTGATGAAGATTGTGTACTTCCTATGAATGTTTTTCGGCAGATGATTGAGAAGATTCAAAATCAAGAGCAAAATCCTTAGCAGTGACTCTTGCCGTTTTACTACTAACAGGTAGTAACAACTTGCAAAGTTTTGCCCTCATTTGCCACAATCTGTAATTTCGGAGCATATCACCATAACCCTGCCCTTCTTGCAAAACGGACATTTCTGGGCAAAACAAGGAGAAACGAAACAGTGATAAAAATCCTCTTTATCTGCCGCAGTAATATCACTAGATGCTCCTGCAAATCCCGTAAATAAGCCGTTTCTTGATTTGGAAAGTGCTCTACTATACGTTTTTTGAGAAATAACTCAGTATGATTGCTTTAAATGAATAATTGACATTATGGCATATATGCCATATAATATTTACAAAGGAGATTATATGACAGAATTTAAACTAATAGCATATGAAAAGGAAAATGGCGAAGTTCCGATAGAGGAATTCCTTGATTCTGTTAATCCTAAGATGCGGGCTAAGATATTTGGATTATTGGGGATTCTTCAAGAGAAGGGTAACATGCTTAGAGAACCATATAGTAAGCCTTTAGATGACGGAATATTTGAATTGCGTTGTAAATTTGGAAGTGATATCACCAGAGTCTTATATTTTTTCTATTATGAGGGAAAAATAATACTGACGAATGGTTTTGTTAAAAAGACACAGAAAACTCCAAAAGAAGAGATACAGATTGCAAAGGATAGAAGAATGGATTTCATAGAAAGGGTGATGAAGGGTGAGAACATTTAATGATATGCTTTCTAAGCAGTTACAGGATGAAGAATTTAAAAAAGAGTATGATGCAATCCAGCCAGAGATGGATGTTATAAAGGCTATCGTAGATGCTCGTACTTCTCAGAATATGACACAGAAGGAACTGGCTGAACGTACTGGTATTAATCAGGCAGATATCAGCAAGCTGGAGAATGGAACAAGGAATCCTTCTGTTAATTTGCTTAAAAGATTAGCAGATGGTATGGGAATGGTTCTCAAGATTGAGTTTGTACCAAAACAGAAAGCGTAATTATATGACCTCACTGGATTGGTGTCTGGTGAGGTTATTTTATTAATTAATATGGAGAGAGATTAGATGTCATTCCATTTAAAACGATGGATTGTTATTTTGAGATTAGGCTGACTTATGAAGGAGTATGAAGACAATGATAAAAATATTATTCATCTGCCACGGCAATATCTGCCGCTCCCCCATCTCCGAGTTCGTCCTCAAGGACCTCGTCGAGAAACGCGGCATATCCCACCAGTTTGAAATCGCCTCCGCCGCCACCAGCACGGAGGAAATCCGGAACGGCAGGGGCAACCCTATCTACCCTCCGGCGCAGGAGGAACTCAGAAAACACAACATCGGCAACACCCCATACACCGACTTTCGCGGCAAGCGGGCGAGGCAGGTCACAAAGGATGATTACCTCCACTATGACTACCTTCTCTGTGCCGACGCAAACAATATCAGGAACACCATACGCATTACCGGGCCGGACACGGAGCACAAGATAAAATTTTTGCTGGATTTTGCGGAGGACGAAACAAGGCACGGGCAGTCCATTGCGGACCCGTGGTATACCGGAGATTTTGCAGCAACTTACCGGGACGTTGTGGAGGGCTGCGAGGGCTTTTTGAAATATCTGTCGACTTTGCATTGACGGCAGAACCCTGAGCGGATAGACTGATAATATAACGGTATTTTACGAGGCGGAGGAAAACAGAATGTACGAATGTCCCAATTGCGGCGGAAATCTGAAATATGATATTAAGCGGCACAAGATGTTTTGTGAACACTGCGAGACAACGCAGGACCCCTACAGTATCACGAAGGAACAGGATGCAGAGGAACAGCTAGACGAATATGAGGTAACAATTTTTACCTGTCCGCAGTGCGGCGGCGAACTTATCAGCGAGGATACCACGGCGGCAACTTTTTGCAGTTATTGCGGGGCGGCAACCATACTTGACAGCCGTGTCAGCAAAGAAAAAAGACCGGCAAAAATTATTCCTTTTGCCAAAACGAAGGAAGATTGCAAGGAAGCGTATACCAAAATGATGCAGAAAGCAATTTTTGCTCCGAAGGCATTAAAAAATGAGGAACACATTGAAAAGTTCCGGGGAATTTATATGCCCTACTGGGTATATTCTTTCAGCAAAAACGGCGTCGCCGGTTTTCAGGGAAAGCAGACTAAACGCAGAGGTGACTACGTGTACACCTATTATTATGACATAAGCTGCGACATTGAAGAAAACTATGAAGGCCTGACACATGATGCGTCGGCGTCCTTTTCGGACAATCTGAGCGGAGCCATAGCGCCCTTTGATATGAAAAAAGCGAAGGAGTTTACGCCGGCATTTTTGAGTGGATTTTATGCGGACGCCGGGGACGTGGACAAGTCCGTATATGAATTTGATGCGGAAAAAATAGTGGTGGAGGACGCCAGCAACCGGCTGGCGAAGTACCCCGCACACCGCAAATATAAAATGGATGCGGCAAAACTCGCGGACGCCGTGCGCCCTACGCAGGCGAGCGCGGAACTTGCCATGCTTCCGGTGTGGTTTCTGGCATACCGCAACGGAGAGCGGATTTCCTATGCGGTAGTCAACGGGCAGACCGGCAAAGTGGCGGCGGAAATTCCCATTGATTTTAAAAAGTATGCTTTGGGCTCGCTTTTGCTGACCTTGCCGCTGTTTCTCCTTTTAAATCTGTTTTTCACGGTGACACCGACAAAAATGTTATGGGTCGCTGTTTTTATAGCAGCCCTCTGTATTTGGATTGCCGGAGTGCAGATTTCACGTCTGCAAAAGAGGGCATCCGGTGAAGATGACAAAGGACTTGCCTATGCGCAGTTTAAGCCGGAAGATTTGGCGGAGGCAATGGCAAACGGCAGGGAGCGCATGGCGCGGCAAAACTCCGTTGGAAATGCGGTGCCTTATGAAAAGACGGAACAGGAAAAAGCTGAGGAGCAGGAAAAAAATCGCAGAAAACGGGAAAAATGGAGCACATTGGCAAAGCCCATTGGCGGAATCATAGCGGCGTTGTTGATACTGTTGTTTAATCCGGTTTCCGACTGGTTCTATTACATTGGAGCAATCCTCTGCATGGGCGGCGTTCTCTGGGTGATTATGGACATTGTGCGTCACCACAATGAGCTGACCACGCGAAAAATTCCCCAGTTCAATAAAAGAGGAGGGGATGAAAATGCGTAAGATTTTTAAAATACATAAAATCAGTATTTTATTTTTAGTTTGTGTCATTTTGATGGTGACAAATGTGTCATATTGCAGAGCCGAGGAATCGGAGCAGGGTGAGACAACGCAAAGTATTGTATATCAAAATGAGGAGACAGGCTACACTCTCATCATAGAGGATGATGCGGATCTTTTGACACCGGAGGAGGAAGCGGAGCTGGCTGCAACCATGGAGGGGATTACCCGCTACGGAAATGTGGCTTTTAAAAGTGCGGTTGACGTCAATGTGTCCACGTCAAGTTATGCACAGAGCTTTTTCAGGGAGAATTTTGGCAAGAAGAGCGGTACGGTATTTTTGATAGACATGAGTAACCGCAATCTGTGGATTTTCAGCGATGGCAGTGTCTATGAAACCATCACGAAATCCTACGCCAACATTATTACAGACAATGTGTATCGTTATGCTTCCAGAGGCGATTATTTCGGATGCGCCAACGAAGCATTTGCGGAAATGGACACCCTGCTGCAGGGGCGTAAAATTGCGCAGCCCATGAAATATATCAGCAATGCGCTTTTGGCGGCAATTTTGGCACTGCTTTTCAATTTTGCATTCATGTGCTATGTTACCAGAGCAAAGCAGCCGGACCAGCAGGAGTTATTAAAGAAGGCGAAAAAGAGCTTTATCTGTACCAATTCCCAAGCGCTTTTGCGAAACACCACCAAAACCTACAGCCCGCAAAGCTCCGGAGACAGCAGCAGCGGTGGAAGCAGCGGCGGCAGCAGTGGAGGAAGCAGTGGCGGTGGCGGCGGACACAGCTTTTAACAAAATGGAAATAAATAGTTTTCATTGTCAAATTCGGGGTTTCAAGGTAAAATAAAAGACAAGGGGAAAAGCGAATTGAGAGGAGGACTACAATGGCATTTTGTATTATCACGGATTCCGCTTCTGATGTTTCGCCGGAATTGAAGAAAGAATACAATCTTTATGTGATGCCTACACCGGTGACCATTGACGGAACGGATTACTTCGATGAAGAAACCATTTTTCCGGAACAGTTTTATGAAATTCAGGCACAGGGCAGGGACATCAAGACATATCACATCAGTCAATATATGTTTGAGGAGCATTTCAGACCTTTTGCACAGCGGGGCGATGAGGTGCTGTATATCTGTTTTTCCACCGGAATTGCCGGAACTTTTCAGGCGGCAAATTTGGCGTATAAGGAAATCAGGGAAGAATATCCGGATTTTGTCATGACGATTATTGACTCCAAATGTGCGTCCATCGGATATGGACTGGTGGTGGAGAGACTGCTCCGCATGCAGAGAAACGGTGCGTCCAAAGACTTATTGATTGAGGCGGCACATTTCTTCTGCGAGCATATGGAACACGCCGTTACGGTTATGGAACTGGAATATCTGTTCAAGGGCGGACGCCTCAGCAGAACCTCATTTTTAGCGGGAACGGTGCTGGATATCAAACCGATTATTATTGTGGATGAAAACGGCTCCTTAAAGGCTGTGGAAAAGGTGCGCGGCTGGAAAAAGGCACAGAAGCACATTTTAGACATGGTTGGCGAAAAGGGAAGCAATCTGGACAAGCAGATGGTAGGCGTTGTGTACGGAACAGACCTTCAGGGCTTTGAATTTATCAAGGAGCAGCTTCGGGAGAGATACCACGTAAAAGGTATTTTGGAGACGCGGATTGGCTGTGCCATCGGTGCACACACCGGCCCCGGAATTTTGGCGGTTGTCTTTTTGAATGAGATAAATGAAAAGTACGAGCCCTATCTGGTATAGCGGATTTTTGCTAAAAAGAACGAAAGGACTTATTTTACGCAAAACAAACGGGTAAATGCAATATACAATGACAGGAGAGGATATAACAGGATGAAAAAGAAGGTACTGGCAGCTATTTTGGTCGCAGCCGGCATTTTGGCGGGATGCGGTCAGCAGGACACTTCGGGGGCGCACACCCTTGAGGCGGAGCCTATTGTGAAGGAATCGGAGACAGTGGAGGAATCCACAGAGGAGGTCGTTGACCCCAACGCGCCTGCAACCATTACGGAAAGAAAAGTAGTAGATGGTAAAATGCAGAGTTATCTGACCGGCGAGTGGAAAGATGAAGCTGTTGTGAAAAGAAGAAACATGGCAGTCATGATTCCCAACAACAAGGCGGCACTGCCGCAGTACGGACTTTCCAAGGCAAGCATTATTTACGAGGCACCCGTGGAAGGACGTATCACCCGACTGATGGGAATGTTTGAGGATTACGACGATTTGGATCATATCGGACCTGTCCGCAGCAGCCGCGATTACTATGTGTATGAGGCGATGGCGTATGATTCCATTTACTGTAACTGGGGACTTGCCGTTCCCTTTGTAGGACCGATTATCAATACGGACAGAATTGACAATGTCAGCCAGTCTGTTACCGGCATTGACACACCGGCGCCGGAGGCGTTCGACCGGATTTCCAGAGCCGGATATGCGAAAGAGTTTACCGGTTATCTGATGATTGACGGATATGAAAAAGCAGTGGAGAGACTGGGTTATGCCACGGATTACACGGACCGCTTTGTGCAGGCGTTCACCTTTGCGTCCGACGGACACAGAGCAGAATATGCGTCCTATCCGGATGCAACCAAGGTTTATCCGGGCGGAACCCAGACAAACAGCGGCGGATACGGAAACGCCAATCCCTGCTTTGCTTACAATGCAGACGACGGATTGTACTATCGTTCCCAGTACGGTTCTGCGCAGATTGATGAAATGAACGGCGAACAGCTCACTGTCAGCAACGTGGTATTTAAAATCTGCCATGGAGAGGTGAGAGAGCCCAGCGATAAGGATTATCTTGCATTTGGCGTTCACGGTGATGGCGAGGCTTATGTGTTTACCAACGGAAAAGTAATCCATGGAACATGGAAGCGCACCGGAGATTACGAACCCAACCTGTATTATGATGAAAACGGTGAGGAAATCGTATTCAATCAGGGAAAAACATGGGTATGCAACATTTGGGATAAATACGCAGAATATTTGTCCTACGAATAGAAGATAATAGAAACAGCGCATCTTCGAGGGAGGATTGCGCTGTTTTTGTATGCACGGCAAAGAACGACACAAATGTCGAAAATAAGGAGAAAGACAAAAATTGAAAAAATCCGCTATCCTATATATCTTCATTGTCCTGCTAATACTTGGCTTAAATATCGCGGCGTGGAACAGCACCGCTTTTTGCGACGCCTATATTGCGCACGTTTTCCCGGTGTGGGTAAATCTGTACGGGGGGCTGACGGGACTTTTCCCCTTCTCCGTGGGGGAATGGATGATTGTTGCGGGTGTGGTTTTGTTGATAGCGGCAGTGGTTCTTTTTCCTGCATGGATAGTGGGGCGGCTGCGGAAAAAACATCAGTTTCTGAATGAGATTGGGAAATTCTACCGGTTTTTTGCATGGGTGTTGTTGGCGGTGTGCCTGATAATGACGCTGAACTGCTTTATCCTGTACCATGCCTCCACTTTCTCGGAAACTTATTTTGGGGAGGATGACGGGGACTACACCATAGAGGAATTGATGGAACTGCGCAATATGGTGGTGGAACAGTGCAACCATCTTTCTGCAGAGGTAAAACGAAGTGGTGACGGAAGTGTCATATTTGAAAACAACATGAAAACAGAAGCCCGAACCGCCATGAAAGAACTGGGAAAGACGTATGCGCAGCTTGATGGCTGGTATCCCAAGCCCAAGGCACTGTTTTCTTCGGATTTCATGTGCCAGCAGTATATGCAGGGATATTATTTTCCCTTTTCCATGGAGGCAAATTACAATGATGTGATGAATGATTTGCGGAAACCGGCTACCATGTGCCACGAACTGGCGCATTTGAGGGGGTATATTTTTGAGGATGAGGCAAACTTTATTGCCTATCTGGCGTGTATTCAGTCTGAGGACGTGACTTTCCGGTACAGCGGGTATCTGAGCGTGCTGAATTATCTGGACAATGATTTGTATAAGGCATCAAAAAGTGATTCCGACGGTTACAAAGCGGTGGCAGAGAAAAATCCCCCGCTTACGGAGTACCGGACTGTGCGGAATGACAACTTTTTCGTATCGGAGGAAGAGTGGGACAGAATCAACGGAAAGGCGTGGCTGGACACCGAGACTGTGGACGAGGTGACAGATACCTTGGTGGACACCAGCCTCAAGGTGAATGGGGTATCTGACGGTATGGTAAGCTACAGCCGGGTCGTGCGCCTTTTGTTACAGTATTACCGGCAAAATGGTGGACTGGGTTATAATGAATAAATGATATATTGATAACTCGGTGAAATTGTAGTAAAAAACGCTGTTATCAAACGGAATCATGAATTTCAATATTACAGGGATGATTTTGGTAAAATTGCTCCGGGCGTTATCCTGTTTGCAAAAGAGGGATGTCTGGGAAATGAAAACTGTTGTTTTATCGCCTTTAAGGATAGTTGTTTTCGTGCTATAATGTTCTAAATTCGTGAAAATTGTAGCAGATTGGAGCATTTATGAAAAGAAAAATTATTTTATCACTGTTGACAATATGCATTTTATCTTTTGCTTCCTGTGGAAAGCAGGAACCAGTAGCAGCTACCACAGAATCTATTGTGGAATCAACAGAAAATGATGCAGTCCCCGACGATGACAGTAACACAGAGGAATCTAAAGTCGAGTCGCTCCCGTGGTTTAAGTTATCTGGTTTGGAAACACATCCGGAGTTAAGAGCAGCATTTGAAGAATTTCTTGGTATTACAGGAGAAACAGGCAACAAAGAAGGTATATTATATTACAATCCAGAGACTCAAGAAACAGAGCAGAATGTGACGTTATATATGGCAACAAAGAATTCTGAAATGTCAGCTTATTTTATAAACATTAGAGAGATGGAGCCATTAATCAATATGGCAGCAGAAAATTACACAGACGTAGAGCTGGATGATATCAATGCTCCATATGCAACTATCAACGCATATTTTGAGCTGCTTCCAGACCGGGAAGAAGGACAGTTTGATGGTGATGCTGCCATTTCAAGAGCACAGGCAATGGCATTATTAATGAGAGCAACAACTCAGGTAAATGAAGCCCAAGCACCGGAAGAAGATGCAGACTTCACAGCAAAAGTAGGTGAAACACAATATACTGACTTCGCAGCACCAATGGATGAATACGCCTACATTAACACCTCAACTGGTTTAAATGAGCAGTCATTTAATAGTACCATGACAAGAGGAGAGTTTATAGCATTAGTAACCAATTACATTCGTGCTGACTATTTAGCAATGCTTGAAGAGTGGGGATATACGGATTTATATTCAGATACAACAGATGTAACAATATCAACTGTATCAGATGCAGGAGACATCAAGTATGATGAAGCAATTTCTGATGCCTCAAAGGGTGTTCCGACCGATATATATAACACATTCAAGTTGGCAATCGAGAATGGTTATCTCGCAGAATCAGACTTAGAAGATTGGGATTCAGCATTGACAAAAGCAGATGCAATTTCGTTATTCCTTGAAATGGCAACTAATTACACAAGTAATGTAGGCAATACACTTTATTCACAGTATCAGGCACCAACAGCAGACACCTCAACAGAGTATAATGATGATGAAAATGAAATACGAAATTCTGAATGGGCAGATATCAATGGTGCATGGGATGCAGTTCATCAATACACGCTATATGCACAATCTCAAGGTGCAGATGGTACTGGTGGTTGGTGCTGGATATATTTTAATGGTAAAGGTGCAGGAGACCAACCATCATATGCAGTATACATGAAAGAGGGAGACCCTCTTTATGGAACAGTTTATCATGTGGGAGAGTATTTACCATCAGGGGAGCTATTTAGTGGCACAAACGATGAATGGGAAGAATTCATTGCTCAGGATATGCTAAGAATATTTGAGGAAGCTGGGTACGAAATTACAGAAGAGGAAGATACTTACATAATTCACCTTGACTAGCTGTAAAATCAAGGCTTCCGCTATCAATAAAAGAAGCGCGAGACGGCGCACGAGGTCCGGTGGACCTCGGCCTGCGCGGACCGGAGCGGAGCGTAGACATCGAACCTTCGAGCCCGGTCAGGGCTCGATAATAAAAAAGAGCGATGCTTTAAGCATCACTCTTTTTTATTATGAAAGCGCGAGACGGGAATCGAACCCGCGACCCCCTCCTTGGCAAGGAGGTGCTCCACCGCTGAGCCACTCGCGCATAT
>CAKRYI010000025.1 GCA_934426825.1 uncultured Acetatifactor sp.
TCCTGTAAAATACAGAGAAGCATCCATAATGTCCGCCTAACTTATAAATATGTGTCCAGAATTTTGGGTACATATCACGACAGGGCGGTTTTTCTTTTGGAAAATTTAGGAAACTCCGGAAAGTTGCGGAGAGGGGGTCTATAGGAAAGAACTTGCTATTTGACACCACTTTTCATAAGGTCAGAGAAGACATAAGCTGCCCCAAATGGCTTGAGGAGGTCTATGGAAAAATTTCTTTTAATTGTTACCACTTTTGGGAAGTAAAAGTGGTAACAATTTACAAGAAAAATTGCTATGGACCTCTTTTTTGCTTGAAAAATATGGGAAAATGGATTTTTTTGTTGGAAAAGTGGAATGAAAATGGCAGAAAATGGGCATAGACCTCCGGGGAATGGTTGACGAAGAAAAACCTGAGGGAGTACAATAGAAATATAGGAAGTAAGGACTGGAAGTGTGAAACAAAGGCTGGCAATCATGGGGGCACAAGAGAGCAATACACCCCCATGACCAACACCAACCAAGGAGGGTATATAATGAACTACGCTTTTACAAATGGGAAAATATTAGACGGAACCAAGGATATGAAGCCGCAGGAGGGGCGCTGTATTCTGACACAGGGTGAGAAGATTGTGGATATTGTGCCGGACGGCACGGATTTGAGCGGTTATGAAATCATTGATTTGAAGGGCGGGTATATCATGCCCGGACTGATTAACATGCATGTGCATCTGGCGGGCAACGGAAAGCCGCAGAAAAAGCAGCGCGACAACGAAAAGCTGGTGCGTAAAATCATGAGTTCGGCGCTGACCAGAGCGGTTGCATACAAGATGGTCTGTGGATTTGCAAAAGACGAACTGTTAAGCGGAGTTACCACCATCCGCACTGTGGGCGGCTTGGGAAATTTTGATACAAGGCTGCGGGATGAAATTGCGGCGGGAACCAAGAATGGTCCCAGAATTTTGGCGGCGAATGAGGGAATTTCCGTGCCGGGAGGTCATATGGCAGGTTCGGTTGCCGTTGCGGCACACAATATCGAGGAAGCCATACAGCATTTGGAAAAATCAGAGCAGGAAAAAGTGGATTTGATTAAACTGATGATTACCGGCGGTGTGATGGACGCCAGGGAGAAAGGCGTGCCCGGTGAACTGAAAATGGCACCGGAGATGGTGAAAGCGGTCTGCGACAAAGCCCACGAGGCAGGGTATACCGTGGCAGCGCATGTGGAATCCCCGGAGGGTGTGCGGGTTGCTTTGGAAAATGGCGTGGACTCTATCGAGCATGGCGCAAAGCCGGACACAGAAATTATCCGGCTGTTTCAGGAGAAAGGTGCTTTCCTCTGTACTACTATTTCTCCGGCACTTCCCTACGCACTGTTTGACCGCTCTATCACCAATGCGACGGAGGTGGAACAGTACAATGGAAATGTGGTGTTTAAAGGAATTATAGATTGCTCCAAGGCGGCGTTAGAGAACGACATCCCTGTGGTTTTGGGAAATGACGTTGGCTGCCCGTGGATTACGCAGTATGATTTCTGGAGAGAACTGTTCTATTTCCATAAATATGTAGGAGTGTCCAATTCCTTTGCACTCTATACGGCAACGTCAAGAAGCGCCGAACTTGCCGGAATCGGAGACGTTACAGGAAGTATTGTGGGTGGAAAGTGTGCAGACATGATTGTGACGGCACAGAATCCGCTGGAAGATTTGCGGGCATTGCGCAATGTGGAAATGGTGGTCGCAAGAGGACAGGTCATCCGCCAACCCAAAGTGAAAGTTAAGAAACAGGTGGCAGCAGAACTGGACAAATTCCTCTGTGAGTAATGATATAAGTCTTGGGGATTTTTTGAACATGAGGAATAGACCGGCGTGTACCACAGAATGACCGCACAGGAATCCGGACGGTGACTTTAGAGCATTAGGATTTCACTGTTGGGTATCACAAGGAGGAGAACATGAGCCGGAGAATGCAATATAACTATTAAGGTAAATATTCCAATAAACGTAAATGCGAAAAAGAAGGAAAAGCATAAAATGAATATTCAAATCAGACAATATCAGAAAAAAGACCTCGCACGAATGATTGAAATCTGGAATGAGGTGGTGGAGGAGGGAATTGCGTTTCCACAGGAAGAATTGTTGGATGAAAACACGGGAAAAGAATTCTTTGCGGCGCAGACATACAGCGCAGTGGCGGAGGAAGAAATGACCGGAAAAATTTACGGACTGTACATCCTACACCCCAACAATGTGGGAAGATGCGGACATATCTGCAATGCCAGCTATGCCGTGAGCAGCGAAAGCAGAGGCTTACATATCGGAGAAAAGCTGGTGACGGACTGCCTGAGTGAAGGCAAAAAGCACGGCTTCGGCGTGTTACAGTTCAATGCAGTGGTAGCAACCAACATTCATGCAAGGCATTTGTATGAGCGTCTTGGATTTACACAGCTTGGGGTGATTCCAAAGGGATTTCGAATGAAGAATGGACATTTCGAGGATATTTGTCCATATTTTCATGAATTGTAAAAAAAAAAAGAGAGTTTTTTGCACAAAAAAATCACTAAATTATAAAAACGTTTTAGGCAAAACCACAAAAAACATTGACTTTTGTTGTAATTTGCTGTGCTTTTCGTGCAAAATATTGATTTTTTTTGTGATATATCGTACAATGATGATATGGGAAGTAAGTTCTAAAGGACAGGAGAGAAGCCGGTGGATTTAGGAAGAAAAAAATTGCGACTGGGTGATTTGCTCATTAACAGCGGAGTAATTACGGATGAACAGTTACAAAAAGCACTGGAACTTCAAAAGCAGGGCGGACGAAAACTAGGTGAAGTCCTGATTGATGAAGGGATTACGACGGATGAGGCCATTGCCAAAGCACTGAGCAATCAGCTCGGAATCGATATGGTAGAACTGAATAATGTGGCAATTCCGGATGATATTCTGAAACTGGTCCCCAGCAATGTGCTGAAAAAGAACAAGGCAATTCCGTTTGAGTACGGAAACGACCTGAATGTTCTGCGTGTTGCGATGGTTGACCCCATGGACATGAATGCCATGGATGATATTTCCATTATTACCAATCTTCAGGTGGAGCCGGTGGCGGCGACCAACCGCAGCGTTATGCTGGCGCTGGACCGTTACTACGGACGTGGAGACGTAAATTCTGCGCTGGAGGCATACACCAAGGAAAAAGAGGCGGAGCAGAACAGCCGTGAGGACGTGTACGAGGAGGATGTCAACAGCTCTCCGATTGTCCTTTTGGTAAAAGAAATGATAGAACAGGCGGTACGGCAGCGTGCCTCCGATATACATATTGAGCCTCTGGAGCGTCAGGTACGTATCCGTTACCGTATTGACGGTGCACTCTATGAGAGAGGAAACTACAACCGGAAACTTCTTCCGGCGATTTCGGCACGAATCAAAATCATTGGCGGCATGGATATTTCCGAAAAAAGAAAACCGCAGGACGGACGTATCACGCAGGTGGTTGACCGTATGGAGTACGACATTCGTGTGTCGGTGCTTCCGACTGTCTATGGCGAAAAGATTGTTATGCGACTTACGTCCAAGAATGCTCTTACCAAAGAAAAGAGCCAGCTTGGTCTGCAACCCGAAGAGTTAGTGCAGTTCGACCATATTTTGTCCAACCCCCACGGCATTTTGCTGGTAACGGGACCGACGGGAAGCGGTAAGTCCACGACCCTGTACACCGCATTGAGCGAGTTAAATACGGAAGATGTAAATATTATCACGGTTGAGGACCCGGTGGAGGCGAACATTGACGGTATCAATCAGGTGCAGGTTAACCCGAAGGCAAACCTGACATTTGCGTCCGCACTCCGCAGTATTCTGCGTCAGGACCCGGATATTATCATGATTGGTGAGATTCGAGACAGCGAGACGGCGACCATTGCCGTTCAGGCGTCCATTACCGGACATATGGTAGTTAGTACCTTGCACACCAACAGTGCGGCAGGAACCATAACCCGACTGGAAGATATGGGAATCCCCCCGTACCTTTTGGCGGATTCCATTGTCGGCATTATTGCGCAGCGTCTGGTGAGACGGCTTTGCCCGTTCTGCCGAAAGCCAAGAAGCGCAACGGCAGAGGAAAAAGAGATTCTCGGCGCACCGGCTGGACAGGAGCTTACCGTGTACGAGCCGTGCGGCTGTCCCAAGTGCGACAATACCGGGTATCACGGACGAACCGGTGTATATGAAATACTGGAGATGACCCCCAAGCTGAAACATATTATCAGCAAAGAGGGCGGCGCAGAGGAAATCAAAGAGCAGGCATTGGCAGAGGGAATGCATACGCTGAGAATGAGCGCGAGCCATTACGTAATGGACGGAACGACCTCGGTCAGCGAAATGATGAAGGTATCATTTGATATATAATCCATGGAGGAGTAAATAAAATGGCAACATACGGATACGAGGCGGTTGACCGATCCGGTAAAATAATGAAGGGCAGTGTGGAGGCGGACAATCAGAATCTTGCAAAAACAGAACTGCGCAAACAAGGATTGACCGTTGTAAACCTGACAGAACAGAACGCGCTGACAAAGGACATTGAAATCGATATTGGCGGAAAACCCACCAGCCGGGACTTGAGTGTGTTCTGCCGGCAGTTTGTGAGTATTACAAAAGCGGGCGTGAGCATTTTGGAAGCACTGAAAATGCTCTGCGAGCAGACGGAAAATAAGAAACTGAAAAAGGCGTTACTGGAAGTCAGACTGAATGTGGAAAAAGGTGAGACGCTTGCGGTTGCAATGGCGGAACACCCTAAGATTTTCCCTACCATTATGATAAACATGGTGGCAGCCGGAGAGGCATCCGGTAGCTTGGAGGTGTCACTTGAAAGAGTGGCGGTACAGCTTGAGAGAAATAACAAGACACAGGCATTAGTAAAAAAAGCCATGATTTATCCGATTATTCTGGCTGTTGTATCGGTAGCGGTGGTAATTGTCATGTTGGTGGTGGTAATTCCTTCCTATTCAAAGATATTTGAGGATTTGAATACGGAACTTCCGGCGCTGACATTGGGCGTGCTGGCAGCCAGCAATTTCATAAAAAAATGGTGGTACATTCTAATTGCAATCGTGGTCTGTGCAGCCTTAGGCATTCAGGTTTTTGCAAAGTCGAATGTGGGTAAACACTTCTTTGGAAAGGTGAAATTAAGCATTCCCGCAATGAAGAATTTGGAAGTGAAATCAGCTTCCTCACTGATGGCAAGAACCCTCAGCACGTTAATAGGAGCAGGTGTTCCTTTGGTAGAGGCTGTGGACATTGTGTCTTCTGTTATGGGAAATATCTGGTATAAGGAAGCACTGCAGGAGGTAAAGTCACAGGTAATCTTAGGTACTCCGCTGTCAAGACCGTTAGAGGAATGTGGATTATTCCCGCCTATGGTATATCATATGGTGAGAATCGGCGAGGAATCCGGTAATGTGGAAGAAATGCTGGACAAACTTGCAGACTACTATGACGAGGAAGTGGAAATGGCAGTACAGTCTCTGATGGCAGCAATGGAGCCGTTGATGATTTTGGTACTGGCGGCTATTGTATGTGTATTGATTGCATCCGTGCTTGCACCGATGATGAAGATGTACACGGCACTGGACAATCTGTAAAACAGAATTAAATGTCTCCGGTAGGGCGGAGCGTTTAAGATATATAAGTTTTGGGCAGAAAGCCCGAAAGAAAATGAGAAGGAGAGATTTACTATGAAAAAGATGGAAAGAAAAGAAAACGCAAACAAAGGTTTCTCACTTGTTGAGTTAATCGTAGTAATTGCAATTATGGCTGTACTGATTGGTATTTTGGCACCTCAGTTCCTGAAGTATGTTGAGAGAAGTAGACAGTCTACAGACAAGCAGAACGTAGACTCTATTGTTAGTGCTTTGGAAGTGTACTCTGTAGATGAGACCGTAGCAACCGCAGACCAGATTGGTGATGGCGCTGTTATTAAATTGACAGGTACCTCCGCTGCTGTTGATACCTCTAACGCAACTCTGAACGCAGATAAAGCACTGAAAGCAGCAGGTATTTCAACCCTTGAGCTTAAGTCTGACAACTGGAACAGCGCAGATGCAGCTAAAAAAGGAACCATTACTTTGACTGTACATATCACAGACGGAGTTGTTTCTGTAACAGCAGACGATGCTACAATTTTAGATTAATTGTTAGTTCTTAGAAAGGACACCCCATGCTCCCTACCATTATCCTCTACATAATCATATTCCTCTACGGAATCGTAATCGGCAGTTTCTTAAATGTATGTATTTACCGGTTGCCGAAAAAAGAGAATATTGTGAAGGTCAGATCCCACTGTATGAACTGTGGGTACCAGCTGAAATGGTACGACCTCGTTCCGTTGTTCAGCTACTTGGCGTTAGGGGGCAGGTGCCGCAAATGTAAGCAGAAAATCTCCATTCAGTACCCCATAATCGAGGCACTGAATGGGGTGCTTTACATTATCATTTTTGCAGAATACGGTCTCAGCATGACAACCCTACTGTACTGCCTGCTGTTTTCTGCACTGATTACACTCAGTGTAATCGACTTTAGAACTTATGAGATTCCGCTTGGAATCAATGTTTTTATACTGGCATTGGGGCTGATTCGTGTTGCAACGGACAGTGCGAATTGGCCGGATTACGTAATCGGCCTCATTTGTGTCAGTGGTGTTTTATTCCTGATATACTGGATTTCACATGGCAGAGCCCTCGGCGGCGGTGATGTGAAATTAATGGCGGTCTGCGGGCTTTTGCTCGGCTGGCGCCTGATTATAATTGGATTTGTTGCAGGGTGCATCATCGGTTCGGTGATACATCTTATTCGCATGAAAATAAGTGGGGAAGGCCATGTTTTGGCGATGGGTCCCTACCTCTCCGTGGGTGTCATGATAGCGGCACTGTGGGGAGAACAATTCATAAACTGGTATTTGAAGTATCTCATGCAATTTGCGTGACAGCTTATACATAATTGGATGGGATATGAGTTTGTATACAATAAACGAAAGCAATGAGCAATTTTTATATAGAGAGGGAAGGAAAAAAGTATTATGGCAAAAGTTCTTAGCGTAGAGATTGGGATGTCTCTGATTTATATGTGTGAGGTGGATTACAAATCACCCAATCCCAGAGTGTACAAGTGGACAACGGTACAGACACCGGAAAATACGGTTCGAGAGGACGAAATCGTCGTAAACGAGCAGTTGATTTCCGTGATGAGAGAGGGCATTAATGCTGCCGGAATCCGGACGAAGAAAATGGTGTTTACCATGAGTTCTCCGAAGATTGCGAGCAGGGAAGTGGTAATCCCTTTTGTAAAGGAAAATAAGATAGCAAGCGTTATCCGTACCAATGCTTCCGACTTTTTCCCGGTGGATATGGAGCAGTACGAACTGGGACATTCCATTGAAGGTACGCAGGTGAATGAGAAGGGCGTGAAACAGTACAGGGTTCATGTGCTGGCAGTTCCCAAGACAATTATTGAAGGCTATTTCCAACTGGCGAAAGCGCTCGGAGGAAGTATCGAGGCGTTAGATTACAGCGGTAACAGTATTTTCCAGATAGTTCAGGACCAGTGCGATACCGGGGTGAAGATGGTAGTCAAAGTGGGAGAGCGCAATACCATCATAACTATTATAAAGGATGCCGCAATCGCCATGCAGAGAATGATTCCTTACGGAATTGACGAGGCGGTTGCTTCCGTGGTAAGTGCGGCACCAGAGCGGAATCTGACTTATATGCAGGCGTTAAATATGCTGTTACAGGGCAAGACAGACGCTTCCCTGAGTTATCTTTCCAACGGAATTTCAAGGGTTGTGGACTATTACAATTCCCGCAATACGGAATCCCCCATTGAACTTACCTATGTAACCGGTATCGGCGGTGAGTGCGACGGAATGGCAGAGTTCCTGCAAAATGCGCTGGAATTGCCGGTAAGAGTTTTGAAAGAACTGGAAGCCTTCCGTCTGGAGAAAGATTTCAAGGGAGAAAATGTTGGACGGTATCTGACCTGTATCGGTGCGTCCATGGCTCCGCTTGGATTTTTGGGTGAAAGAGCGGAAAAAGGCAAAAAGATAGAGAAAACCGTCCAGACAGAGGACATGAAGAGAGTGTCGATTTTAGTCGGCGCGGGCGGTGTCTTGATTGCAGTGGTGCTTGCCGTTGTGTCCGGTATCAATGTGGCAAATGTGAGCCGTGAGAATGTGAAATTGCAGCAGAGAGTGGCAGAGTTGGAACCGGTGAAGGAGATTTACCGCAGCTATCTGCAACAGCAGTATACCGACACGAAACTGAATTACCTGTACGACAGCACGGTACTGCCGGATGAGAATCTGGTAGAGTTTATCGAGGAGCTGGAAGACAAAATGCCTGCCAGCCTGAATGTACAGTCCTTTACCGCAGGTAAGGAAGGGGTAAATATGTCCCTGACCGTGAAGGACAAGGAGGAGGCAGCAAAGCTGATTCAGCAGCTTCGCACCTTTGACACGATTTCTACCGTATCTGTGAGCGGAATCAGTGATTCCGGTGCCGTCATGAAAGGCGAACCCATGGAGCAGGAAGGTATGGTTTCTTTTTCAGTGGCATTGACTTACAAGGGAGCAAGCGAACTTGCGGCAGAGCAGCTTGCAAAGGAAGCGGCAGCAGCACAGAGTGCAAACACAGAAAACACAGACAATGAATTGGAAGGACAGGAGTAGGGCGATGAACAGAAAAGATGTGCAGCTTTTAATATTGGCAATGGGTATTCTGGTAGCCGTACTCTCATGGCAGTTTGTATACAATCCGAATCAGGAGAAGGCGGATCAGATCAGTGCGGAAAATGATGCACTCAGAAAAACGGTGGCGGAGTTGGAGGAACTGGACAGCAAGAAAGATCAGTACCTTGCGGACACCGAAACCATGAAGCAGGAGTGCAATGACATTATCAGCCGTTTTGAGCCGGGATTTGAGATTGAGGACGAGGTACTGTATCTTTACAATATGGAAAATGTAGCGGACAATCAGGTGGTTGTTCCCAGTATCGGTTTCGGACAGAGTACGCAGGTTCCCTACACAGGGGAAACCGTTGTGGGTGAGTATGAGCTGGTAGATGACGGAATGCAGCTTTACACGGCACAGGACAGTATCAGCTTTGTGACCACATATTCGGGACTGAAAAACGTGGTTCGCTATATTTATGAAATTCCCGGAAGAAAGTCCATCAGTTCCGTGAGCCTGTCAGTGGGTGCGGACGGCTATCTTTCCGGTTCTATGAGTCTTGATTTTTACAGCCTGACCGGAACGGACAAGGTATATGTTCCGAAAGATATTCCGGGCGTGCGGCTTGGCAAGGATAATATTTTCGGAATGTTGGACGAAAATTAGAAGGAGAGGGTGCAACGTGAAAAAAGCGGATAACAGAGGCGTTTCTCTCGTTGAGCTTCTTGTGGCTGTCAGTATCATGGCAATTATCGTTGTTCCCCTGCTGCACAGCTTTGCATCGTCTTACAAGGTGAATGCAAGAAGCCGTCAGACTATGCGGGCAACGACGCTGGCGCAGAATGAAATGGAAATTTTTGAAAAAGAGAAGATAGCGGATTTGGTGGACCCTGACAAGTTCGCTTATTCGGAGAGCCGCAAGGATGGGTACCGCGTGCAGGCACCGGCATCGCCTTCGGACAACGGCTGCTATGTCTTTTCCAGAATAGGAATTATCAATGATGAGTCGGGACGTGAGGAATTTGATGTGTATGTTACATTAAATCCGAAGCGGGCTGACTCTTATGAGCGCTATTATAACCAGAACAACGCCGGGTTACTTTCCATGAATACCATAAGTGCGGTGGACAGCGGCACCTATGTGCAGCAAATCCGCACGGAAAACAACGAAGTGGATTTGGACACGATAGCATACAATTTTTTCAATACCAACAAGAAGGTCACATCCTCCGCAACGCTGGATGAGATTAAGCAGAATGTAAAGAGAGCCATAAAGGTGGATATCTCCCGTGATGTGAGGGAAATAGGTACTTTCACGGTGGCAAAGGTTTCCTACGAGTATGAGTGCAGTACGTTTATTGTACCGGAGGACAAAAAATATTACCGCGAGGAGCAGGTGATATACAACAATTCCCAGAATCTGGATGAAGCCGGAAATCCGGTGGAACTGAAAAGTCTTTATCTTTTCTATGCGCCGAGGTACGGAATTACGGACGCCAACAAGGCAGATACCATTATAGTCAATAACGCTGACGGCATTGCCGCAGATATTTATATTGTGAGACAGGATTTGCTGGTGGAGGGCGGAAGCACCATTCAGCCTACCCCCATGAATTATGTGGCAAAACTGGAAATTCAGGATACACCGGATGCTGTGACGGGCAAATGTGCCGCAAGCTATCACACGAACCTGAATGTAAATGAGGTTCCGGCGGAAGGTTTGGGACAGCCTGTTGTACTCAGCTTAAGCGGCGGCTCGACCATGCTCAGGGATGAACTGATTGCGGCAACGGGACTTAAAATGCTGGGAGAAACACAGGTGAAGGACCGTATTTATGAAATGACTGTGGATGTGTATGAACATGGGGCAAGTCCGTATACGGATTCGCCTGTTGTGACGTTAAGTGGAACGAAGCTGGAGTAACGGAAAATGAAGCAGAACGGAAAGCAAAGAAAACTGCATAGGGATAACAGGGGTTCCGGTTTAATCATGGTGTTAATCATGGTTGCCTTTCTGAGTATTCTGACGGCAATTCTGATGGTTGCAGTATATGGCGGATATCGTATGCGCTTGGAGGACAGGCAGGGTAAGAACAATTTTTACACGGCGGAGACTGTTCTGGATGAGATTAATGTAGGATTGCAGGAAGAAGTGTCGGCGGCATTGTCCAAGGCTTATCAGGAGGTAATGGCAAATTATTCCCTGTACGAGACTCCCGCAAAGAGAAGCGAGAAATTTTACGAGATTTATTATAAGGAATTGCAGAAGGCGTTGCAGAAGGATGAGCTGCACACGACGCAGTACGACCCGACAACCTTAAGAGGCTATCTGTCAACGGAGCTTTACGGTGACGGCAGACCGTCGGAGGGCGTTGTGGCGGACGGAAGCAGAGCCAATTTCGGAACGTACGGAACGATTATCGAATCCGTAATTGACCATACGCCGGATGCGGAAAATCCAGACGACGGCATTTATACACTGGTGCTGAAATCCGACGGAATCGTACTGAAAGATTTAAAAGTTACTTATGTAAATGAGCGCGGATATGTGTCCATTATCACGACGGACATCCGGCTGGCATTGCCGGCAATTAATTTTTCCCAAAGCGCAACCTTCCCCAATCTGAATCAGTTCAGTCTGATTGCTGATGAGGGATTGTATGCGGGAAATACAAAAGCAGCCGGCAGCATTTTTGTCTACGGCAATGTCTATGCAAAATCCATGCAGCTCGGTGCGCAGACGGTCAACGGAAAGAATCTGCTTTCCGGCACGGAGATTGCATTTGAAAAGCCGTGGGACGGCACGGGAGCGCGTTCCGAGGACTTGTCCCTGGTAGTGTGCAAAGAAAATATGCAGGTGGCGAGCGGAAAGTTGGTCACGGACGGCAGTGCCCTGTGGAGCAGGGATATTGTGCTGGACAGTGCGGAGCTTTCTTTGGACGGCGAGACTTATGTGCAGAACGATTTGAAGCTGAACGGGATTGGAAGCAGTGCGGCACTGAAAGGTACATATACCGGATTCGGAACATCCGCGGAGGACAATAATCAGAGCAGCGCCATTCTGATTAACGGCAGGGAGAGCAGCCTTGATTTGTCGGGACTTAGCAGCTTAAATATCGGAGGCCACAGTTTTGTGGCAACGTCAGGAACCGGCAGGAACGGAAGCGTTCATGATGCGGATGACGTGGTAGGGGATATTCTGATGGGCGAGTCCGTGGCGGTAAAGAGTAACCAGTTGATTTATCTGGTTCCGCCGGAGGCACTCGGCTGTGAAAAGCTGAGCGACGGTTTTGTGGGAGAGTCTGTATATTTGAGCAATCCCATGAAGATTGAGCAGTATCAGGAAATCAAAAATCATCCCGATAAATATGTGCTTTTGGACGCAAATCGTTCCATCGGGGCATTGGGCGGCAAATCCTTAAGCGATTACATGAAGAAACAGACCATTGCCGGAGGCGGGGAGGAATACCGTCCCGTTGTCATTGTAAAGCCGACCAACGCAGGCTCTCTTGTGTACTGCTTTATGCAGTTTCAGGATGAGGAGGCTGCAAACCGGTATTTCAGGGATTATTATAATGTCAATGCGAAAGAGGTGGATAAGTATACCCGTATTTATGCGGATGCCATTAAAATGCCGGATACGGAGGATACCACACTGTATCTGCATTTGGCGGGCAATGTGCTGACTTATGAGCCGGACGCAGAGGCAAAAATCACGAAGGCAACGGACAGCTACGGCGAGAGCAAGAGAGCGCAGGAGCTTGGCGTGATTCGTGAGGAGACGTTCAAGGCGCTTACCACCAAGATGGTGAGCGACATGACGCAGCTCAGCGTGGAAGAGCAGAGCAAGACGGTATTTCATAACGTTATCAATAAAGATGCGGTGAAGACCATGATTCATCATTTCAAGGAAAATGCGCTGGCGGACAAGGTAGTGCTTACCACGGAGGACGGCTCCATGGCGGTTATGCTCTGTGAGGGCAACTATACCATTGACAATACCACGCCGGAAAATATCCGCATGGTGGTGGCGCTGGGAAATGTGGAGATACAGAAAGATTTCCGCGGTCTTGTGATGGCGGCGGGAACGATTACTGTATGCGATACGGCGGATGTGGACGGCAAAGTGGAACTGAAATCCCTGTCCTTGGAGGAGTTCACGGAGCTTTTGAAGATAAAACGCAGATATGCTGCGGAGGATCAGGATTATTATGTGCTGAATATTTTCTGGGACGGTGCAAGCTATGCTTATCATACCGGTGCGAGAGCGGACTACGGCACAAAGGAAGTGTCCATTGAAGATTTGGTTATATATGAGCGTTGGAGCAAGAAGTAAGGAGCAGTGCAGAATGAGGGACAATAAAGGATTTTCCTTAATTGAATTAGTGGTTACCGTCGCTCTGATGGCGGTGGTGACGGGCTTTCTGGCATATTCCTATTCCGTTGTGACCGGGCAGGAGGCAAAGCAGTGCGCCAACAACTTAAGCACGACTTTGGACAGAGCCAAGAACTATGCGCTCACGAAGTCGGGCAGCTCGGATGCTTATATGGAACTTTTGAAGGAGCCGGGAGGCGGATATGTGGTGCAGTTTTATGTGCCGGTGAAGGCATGGCAGAAAAACGCTGTCGCTGGTACGGCGGATTATGCGATGCCGGATTCGCAGGAGATTGGAAAGAGTGCCGTGAAGATAACCTGTCTGTTTCAGGACGGCACAACCTTTTCCATATCGGAAAGCAGTCATCTGCGCATCTATTATGACCGTATCAGCGGCGCCTTTAAAAAGGCGGTATGGGTGGACGGCGGCACGGAGACCGTCGGAAGCTGCAAAAGCATTACCATTGAAAGAGGCAAGAAGTTTGAACTTACTCTGATTGAAGCAACCGGTAAACACAGTTTAGAAAGAGTCGATTGAAGGGAAGGAAGGCTATGGGGGAAAATAAAGGTTTTACCCTGATTGAAATAATCGTTACCATCGCTATTTTATCCATTGTGCTGGCGGGTGTGGCAACCATCATGGTGACAGGCTCCAAGAGCTTTGGCAAAGGAAATGCGGACGCCAATATGCAGAGTCAGGCACAGCTTGTGGTGAATCAGATTGAGGACATGATTATCGACACCAACGGCGGAGTGGATTACAAGGATGACGGCAGTGACAGGGAACTGATACTGTATAATGCCTTTGATGCGGAGGACGGCAGCGGCACCACCTATACCAAGGAAGTGGTAAAGTGGGTGAGCAGTGACGCAAAGTTGGTGTATTCCTGCTGGAATGTTGCCTATAATTCTTCCACGGGAGCTTACGAAGATATAGACCCGGCGGTAGCGGACAATGCGCTGCTTGCGGATGATGTGAGTGAATTTTCCGTGGATTTGAGCGACACCCGCAAGGAGTACGGCAAAAACGGCGAAGAGATTCAGGTGGTGCAGTCCGTACGGATTACGGCGGGATATGTGGGAAACGGCGGTCAGGTTGCTTATGCCACCAGTCCGGTTACCACGCTTCGCAACCGCATGATGTTGAGCGGCAGCCCCAAGGCAATCTTTGATAATACGCCGGTCAGCGGTGATACATTGAAACTGTATATTTCCGGTGCTGCGGAGGGAGCGGCGGCGCGCACTCCCATCAAGGACCGGATTACCACGGTACAGCGTGACGGCATGTACAATATCTATGCCATGATTAACGCAGCCAATGACGTCAATTCTTTGGTAAACTGGAAAATCGAGGAGGGCGGTTCCACCAGTACCATCAGTGAAACCGGACTTTTAAAGGTGGGAGAGAGGGAACCCAATTCCTATCTCACCATTGTGGCAACATATAAAAACAATTCCGGAAAATCCGCCAAGGGCGTAGTGAAGGTGGAGGGCGGCAGCCTGATTTCACTGGATGCGGTACATATCACAACCAAGTCGCTGCCGGCATTTTCTCCCTCGTTCGGCTCCGTTGTGCAGACAACGGGATTTTCGGAAACAGAACTTCAGAACTTACAGTATAAATGGGAGCTGAGCGACGCGGGCAGCGGCACCTTCGTAAACGGGGATGACAAGGATTCCGCGGATCTGGCAATGACCCAGACAAATGAGTATTACGGAAAATATATTATGGTTACGCTGACGGTGAAGTCCCCGGATACGAACCAGTCCGTCTGGGACAGCGTTTTGTACCGCATTGACCAGAGGGGGACTTCCGGCGAGGGTTATGTAGAGCGAGGAAACGAAGGTACCGGTTTCGATATCAGTTATGAAATCGACGAGATGTACGGTGAATCCTATACCGTGGAGTACTATTTCTGTGATGAGTATGGCAACAAGATAAAGGATTCGGATGAATTGATGAAGTACATTACGGAAGATGACCAGATACGAACCCTGCATTTCAGAATTGACCCCACGCTTCCGGCAGACAGAGGCTATCACATCAAAGCTGTGGTGCATTACACCGGAACGGACAGATATAACCAGCCTACGACGTTTGATTATGAAAAAGTGTTTGAAATCGCACAGGTGCGGATTTCGGGCAGAACGACGCAGTATTCGGCATACAGTGAAATCCATCCGTATTCCACTTACGAACTGCGGTACGCAATGTCGGGATATAACCAGCAGAAATGGTCGCAGAATGCGCCGGTATCCTATGAGGTGGAGAGCCTTGTGTATGATGCGCCTCCCGGAGTGACGGTAAATGTTTCCTTCGGCTCCCTGACGACGGTAAGCTATGACAATACCATGAGTCAGGCTGTGCGTATGACAGTGAACGGCGGAAGTCCGGCGGACGTTACGCTGAAATCGTTGAAGGTAAAGGTGATATTTACAAAGGCACCGGAAATCTTTGCCTACTCTGACATTATTTTTGGTGAGGCTGAGTAAATTAAGGGGCTTTGAGGAGTCAGTGAAATGAAAGCAAGAAATTGGAAATCCGTAACTGCAGAAATAGCGGGTCTTTTGACGGGAGTTTTGATTGGAACGGTCGTCATGCAGAGCGCGATTGAGGTGGAAGCGGCAGATACGTTTTTGGGTATTCAAAATTTAATTACGGAGGTTTCCGGAGAGTATCAGGAAAAGCAGAGCAAATATACGATTCTGGAGGTGGTACCGGACAGGGCTGCCGCAGAAATCGGTTATCTGTTTGACGGGTACGAGCCGGTTCTCTCGGAGTGGGACGCTCAGGAAAAACGCTGGGTCGGCTGGCGGGAACGCCTTGCCGCATGTGCGGATGAGGAGGAGCGGAGAAGACTGATAGAGGGAGACGGTACGCCGGGAATCGGGTTGAAAGCCGGACTGGAGGCGTACTATGCCAAAAAGGGAATTACCCAAAAGCCGGTTATTGCATCTACGGAGCCTTATGCGGAGAGTGACGTTCCGGCGGAAGGCTATGAAATGATTCAGGGAACCGGCAAGACACTGCAGGGATATTTCGCTGCGGGAAGCGCTGAGGACACCTATCAGCTTGCTTTTGGAAGAACTGCACTGGGAACGGATGAGTTTTCTATCGGAAAATATTACCGGGTAGGCAGTGTACTTAAGGTGGTTGCAGATACTGTGACGCCGGAGGCTTCCCAGATACGCAAATCCGATGCGGACGGAAAATCCTATGTTTATGTGCAGAACAGTCTGGGTGATTACGAGTTTGCCGGACTTTTGGAGAATGTGGACGACAGCGTGCTCGCTCCGGAAACGGTATCATCCTCCGACGGTGTCTCCGCAGGAGATGCAGGACAGAATATCTATCTCATAACTTTTGAGGCAATTTTGAACAGAACAGAGGCAGAGACAGGTACCACCCCGCTCTACGCGGTTACGGGTATTAACAGGGCAAGTGTGGGAACGACAGCTTACAACTATGGATGTTATCATCTGGTGGAAAGCGCGGACGGCGCAGCATTTACACTGGGGGCTGAGACTTTTTACTGCAAAAACGCTTTTGAAAATCAGGAGTGGTTCAAGCAGTATGTGCTGAACATGACCAAAGAGGAGTACGGAAACTTCCCGGTGGAAGTGATTTCCTATACGCCGCAGGAACTTGCGGAAACGCTTGCCGCAACGGGCGCACTGCCGGAGTTTGACTTTTTGTATATCAATTCCGGTAAGAGTGCGGGATGGACATACTCTGCCGGAGCGGCGGACATGGCAGTCAAAAAAGGCGGTGACGTGACCGCTGAAGTGGGAAGGCTGTTGCTTGAAACCGTGCAGGCGGGCAAGCTGCCCTGTCTGGTGGACGGCAATGTGATTTTCACGCAGGAGAACCGGGCGGTCAGCACGGCTGTGACACAGAATACGGAGTTAAAAAACACCAATCTATTCAAACTCTGTACGTTGTTCGGGCAGAATACGTTAGACAGAATTTTAATGGGAACCACACAGGATTTTCAAGCCTTAAATGTGGATACTCTGTGGAACACGCTTGCGGACGGATATGAGGACGGCAATTTCACGACGAATCAGGTGTATTTCCATACCGGAGCAAAGTCGATTATCAATAATGATTTCAGCACTTTTTCCATTTACCGTCCGGGAATGGATATGAAAAAGGGATTCCAGAAAGTTTTGGACGAAATCCAGCTGGAGAATCTGTACCGCGCTGCGGACACTTCCGCCTCTTATGCAATGTTATCCGAGGAGATTTCGGAGGCAGGCGTTTTAAGACATATCGTGAATTATAAATACCGCCGCAATGCGGAGGCTAAGAAAACGATGAACGTGCTGGAAATCCAGCCGGCAAAGACGAAGGACGGCAAAGCCACCCTGACGTTGGGACAGGTGCAGAAGTGGGCGGCAGATGTGGAGACGCTGAATGTCACGGTGATGACAACGGCAGAATTTATCGGTAAGGTGGAAACACTGAATGATAAATATGATTTGATTTATATCGGCACCTGCAAGGACCACATGAACACGGTCAAGGGTGTGGCAGACAGTCCGGCAGCGGGAAGTACAGTGTTTAACGACCACGCCATGGACGGACTGGTGTATTACCATACCGGAGATATGCGTTACAGCAGTCTGGAGCTTTCGGGTATGTTAGACACGGATTATGTGAACGGAAACCGGGCGGAATCGGTATATTTCTATACCCCGGTGAGATACGGCGGAAACGACATTACCAAGGAGAAAAAGGAAGCGCTGATTTCTTATCTGGACGGTTCCTATCCGGTAGTGGTTTCGGAGGATTTCTTTGAGTCACCGGCAACCGTATATCAGGACATTAACTACAGAGGTTACAGCGTCAATCTGGGCGTCGGCGAATACAGACTTTCCGATTTGCAGAATCTGGGTATTGCAAATGATGATATTACTTCCCTGAAGGTGAAGGACGGATACCGGCTGATTGCGTACTGGGATGACAACTTTACCTCGGAGAGCGTTGCTTTCACCGCGGATACTTCCAGTTTGGTGAGTGTGCCGCTTGCCTCCAATGCGCAGGAAAACTGGAATGATAAGATTTCGGCAATCCGTGTGGAGCAGGTGCCGGATTCTGCTCCACAGCGGGCGATTGACACAGAACATATTGACAACAGTTCTTATATGTATGAGTTTGTAAAACAGGCTTTGGACGAGAAGAGAACGAATTTCTATTCCTTTGGTGAGATTGAGCAGGGTTCCCAGCTGTTCGGATTTTATTTAAACCGTCCGAAGGTGACACTGGTGAACACCAGCGCCAACGGAAACCGGAAAGACGGGGACGAGATTTATTATATCCGCAAGAACAACGGAAAGTACACGCTGGAATATCACTTTACCATTGCCAACGAGGGCGCCGCAGTGGCGAATACCCGGTATCGCGCCCGGTTTCTCATTGACGTCAATGCGGACGGAAAGTTCTCCTCACAGGAAGAACTGGGAGACATAAGGATTACGAGCGGCGGCAACAATGTGGCGGCAGACCAGCTGTATGCCGGCAGGGAATATGTGCTGACCCGTACTGTGCCGGACGGTTATAAGGGAGTTCTTCCATGGAAATTAGAAATCTCCCAGACTGAGAATACGCATATTTACTGCTTTATGGACGGATATACCAAGCTGGAAGGCTTGGAGAAGGAAACAATTAAAATCCTTCAAATCAGCCGTGATCAGGTGCTGGAGCCCGACCCTTGGTGGTGGGGACGCGAGCATGAGCAGCTGTACAGCCTTGCCGAGCAGATTAATGGTAAGAAAACGCAGTACGATACGCTCCGGTTAAACAGCACGGGAGCATATCCGGTGAAAACGGAAGCCTACAGTACAGACGAAAAGGTGGACGGATACGAGTCCTCCCTGTACCATGTGCTGATTTACGGCGGTGAGTACGAGGGCGTAACTTATAAGGGCATTGCGGACGATTTCGATATTGATGTTGACTTTATGACCATTCACCGGTTTGAAAATGAGTACCGGGCGGGCAATATCAATATGGCGGATTACAACATGCTGATTTTGGGATTCTCGGACGCTTACGGCGATTTTGATATTGTCGAAGGCGAACAGGACAGCCCGATAGGAGCCATTGTGAATTTCATCAACAGCGGCAAGAGCGTGCTTTTTGCCCATGATACCACTTCCTATTTCAACTACTCCAAGAGTAAGGGAAATCAGGGTGTTATCAACCGCAATAATTTTGCGATGGGAAGCACCGACCAGTACCACAATGCGTCCACGCTGAATTCTTATATCCGCGGACTGGTGGGAATGGACCGCTACGGCGTTATGACCATGCCTGTTTTGAAAACGGGTGCGGGGCTTACGGCGGGCAGCGAGGACTGGAACAATGTGCTTGCCTCCGGCAAGGATATGGCATTTGTGCCGAAGAGCGGGCGCACGCAGACCGTGCCTTACACGCAGGGATATACGTATTCCATTATCAATGCGAAGGATAAGCACACGGCGGCAAATGTTTCCGCAGTGGATTACACCACGGAGGAGACCGGACGCAGTCAGGTATGGAAAAACCAGTATCTGAACATCAAATATGATACGGCTTATTACCATGACAATTACACGGACGCAAGCGGAGTCGGCTACCCGGATACGGGCGAGATTCCTCTGAATTATAACGGCGAGGTGACAAACCTGCTTGTAACCCAGACCAACAAGGGTCAGATAACCCAGTACCCTTACAAGCTGGCTGAGACTTTCCAAGTGGCGTCAACCCATGCTCAGTATTATCAGCTGGATTTCACGGCGGATGATGACAAGGACGGACAGAGTGATTTGGTAGTGTGGTATTGTCTCGGCGGAAGAGTAAATGAGGGCGGACAGTATCAGGATACGATTTATTCCATGTCACCAAATGATGTGTCCAACAACTATTATATTTACAATAAGGGCAATATCACTTACACCGGTATGGGACATTCTGCCGGAAGAAGCAGTGAGGATATACCGTACTCTACACAAAACTGTACCGTGGAGGAGGCAAAGCTGTTTATCAATACCATGATTGCGGCGTACAATGCGGGTATCAAGTCACCGTCCGTTTCCGTGCAGAAGAGTGCGGAACCCGATTCCCCGAAGGAGACGGTTCTTTACCGGTACTATGACAATGATTTTGCACTGGATTCCGTGGATGATGCCACGAATTCCTATGAGCAGATTTACTTTACCGTGAGTGATGTGAACTTTGTCAAAGGTTCCAGAAGACTGTCTATGAAGCTGTTTTACGATTCCGCGGACGGAACGCAGAATATTTCGGTGGACGGCGTAAGCAGAAAAGTGAAGACGCTAGACATTCCGATTTACAATGCGTCGACCAAAGAAACCGTGAACGCGGACGGTCTGGTGAGCGGCGGAATTTATTATGTACTTGTTCCAAAGACGGTTTTACAGGATTGTGATGCGGGACTGAATTTGTATTTTGAGGCGCAGAGCATTATCAATTCCTATAATAAGACTTACATAACGGATAAGGTATATGCCAAACTGGAAGTTTTGAAAACTTATTTATTTGATTTGGATTAAAAAAATGCCCCCGCATTCCGGCTTTCACCGGGAGGCGGGGGTTAATTAATTAGCAACCGAAGTTGAAATACTTGCAAATAGCATTAAATAACTCGGAGCAGCTATTGAATTTAAAACACATAGTTTCGTCCTCCTTATTTTTATTTTTTGTAATGGCCGATTACAAAAAGAATTGTAACAATTTTGTAACAATTAAACAATAGGAGATTTTTGGAAATGAGAAAAAGTGCATAACAGATGCGGAAAAGAGTGTTCCGAACGGCGGAATATGTGTTATAATAGACTTGAAAAGAAATGCGGAAGGAGATTCTTATGTTAGAGTTCAGATATGACACACAGCTTTTGATTGAAGGACAGGATTTGGATGAGGACGTAATCAGCGATTACTTTACAGAGAATTTTAAGGGCGACTGTCTGCTGGCAGTGGGAGATGAGGAGCTGATTAAGATTCATTTCCATACCAACGAGCCTTGGAAGGTTTTAGAGTATTGTGCAAGTCTGGGTGAAATCTACGACATTGTTGTGGAGGACATGGACAGACAGGCAAGAGGTCTGAAAGGCTAAAGTCAAGGCGTTTTTTGCCGATATAAAGATAGAATAAACATAAGTACAAGGAGGTAGCATATGGGTATTCGGATTAATGTAAATGCAAGAAATGATGTTTCTTATTTGTTTTCCAGTTTAGGCAGCAATGCAGCCAATGTGGCGAGCAGTGATTTTCTGGGACAGTATGCAAGCATTAAAAATGGCAGCTATGCCAAGCTGATGAAGGCATATTACGGACAGAACAGTAGCAGTGCGGTCAAGAGTCTGGCAAAAGACACGGTAAAGCGTGGCAATACGCTGACCTCGGAGGAAACCAAGGCTGTCACGAAAATCCAGAGTAGCACGGATGCGTTAAAGGAGTCGGCTGACGTTCTGTTAAGTAAGGGCAGTAATTCCGTTTTCAATCTGAAAGATATCACGGAGAAGGATGCCAACGGAGTGGAGACAACAAGGAAGGATTATGATATAGACGCTATTTACAATGCGGTGAACCAGTTTGCAAAGGATTACAACTCGGTGCTTGATGCGGTGGACGGCGTGGATATTAAGTCTGTGCAGAACCGCACGGACAGTTTGCTCGGCGCAACCGTTCAGAATTTGAAACTTTTGAACAAAATCGGTATCACTGTGGATAAGAACGGCAAGATGTCTGTGGACAAGGAAGCATTTTCCAAATCCAATATGTCAACCGTAAAGAGCTTATTCCAGGGCAGCGGTTCCTACGGTTATCAGGTATCCGCACAGGCTTCCATGATGAATTTCGCAGCGGACAGAGAGGCGTCCAAGGCGAATACATACACTGTGAAAGGACGCTATGGCAATACCTATAACACCGGAAATCTTTACAACAGTTATTTCTAAGGTGGCTCGGAAAGTATTGAAAAGTACAGAAAAGTGTAGAAAATTGAAAATTGTTTCAAAAATTTCAAAAATTCTATTGACTTTTTATCCGAAAACCAATATAATACATTTTGTTCGCAGGAAATAAGCGGCGGACAAAAATGCAGGAATGGCGGAATTGGCAGACGCGCACGGTTCAGGTCCGTGTGGTAGCAATACCATGAGAGTTCAAGTCTCTTTTCCTGCACGTCAAGGTTAGCAGTCATGCTAACCTTATTTTTTTTATTATCTTTCGGAACATACCAAAGAGTCTCAAATGAGGGGGAAGACATGACGGGTAGAAAAGTAAAGGTTCTGATGATACATCCTGAGATTTCCAGAACCAAATATAACTTTGCGGGAGTGATTGTAAACGAATGTCTGGAGTTGGAATATTTGTCGGCTGTTTTAAAGGAGAAGGGGCATGATGCGATTCTCTATGATGTTCAGGTGGAAAACGGCAGGATTCCGGCGGTGCTTAAGCGGGTGAAACCGGACGTGGTTTATGTGTGCGGCAGAACCAGACAGGAAAATTTTATGCTGGAGTATTGCCGGAACGCAAAGGAATATCATGCGGGCGTGGTTACGATTATCGGGGGAGTGCACGCGCAGTTGTGCTATGAGAGGATGTACGCTGACAGTGTGGACTACATTCTGACTACCTTTGACTGCTTTAAGGTTTTGGATATTATCGATTACGCTGTCTGCGGGAAGGCGCTTGATATAGATAAGATGGACGGAATCTGTTATAAACAGGGCGGAACATGGCATGCCAATCAGGCGCTTCCTTTTGACATTAATCGTCTGCCGCTGCCGGACAGGAGTTATTTTTATGCGCACCCGGAGCATTACCGGTATCTGGAATTAGAACAGGCGGCGTGGGTCAGAACGGCGTACAGTTGTCCTTATAGCTGTAAATTCTGTTTGCGCAACCGGATGAACGCGGGCAGGTACAGCAGAAGAGAGATAGAAAAAGTGGTGGATGAGATTCAGTCCATCGCATCGGATAATATTTATATTGTGGATGATGATTTTCTGGTGGATGAAAAGCGGCTTCAAAAATTTGTCTCACTGCTCAAGGAGAGAAAGATTCGGAAAAATTATATCTGTTACGGCAGAGCGGACTTTATTGCCACCCATGCCGAACTGATGAAGGAATTAAAAAGTGTGGGACTTTATTATGTGCTGGTAGGGCTGGAGGCATTCAATAACCGGTATCTGGAGGTATATCATAAGCGCTCGGATATGTATTATAATACAAAAAGTATTGAAATCTGCCATAAGCTGGGGATTCGGATGATGGGCATGTTTATTGTGGATTTGGATTACCGGAGAAAGGATTTTGTAAGGCTTTACCGGTGGATTGAGGAGCATGGCTTAAGGCATGTGGCAATCTCTATTTTTACCCCGGAGCCGGGACTGGAAACCTTCCTTGAATATCAGGACAGGATGATAACGGAGAACCCCTCCCATTTTGATTATCTGCATCTGGTGGCGAAACCTGCAAATCTGAGCGTGAAAAGGTATTATTTGTATTATTATCTGCTGCTTATCAGGCTGTTCCAGAGGGCGAGACGGGACGGCATATATGATTTCCTGGATTATGGGGATTACATACGGTCGTTTGTGGCGAATATTTTCCGAAAGCGGAAGAACGATGATGAATAGAACAAGGAAAGGGAGGAACATTCTCTCTGAAATTAAAAAAAATAAAAGGAATCCGGAAACGGACGTGGAATATAGAAAATAGGGTCATTGTGTGGAGATACGGATTAACTTGGGGGACGGTTTCTGATGTACCGGGAAAGGAACAGGTATAAAGATGACAATAAGAGAAAGTTTGGAACAGTGGGAAAAGGATTATTTAAGCCCGTATGCTGCTCTCAGCATGAATTCCAAGGGGCGCCTGAAGCCGGAGGAACAGTGCGACATACGGCCTGTTTTTCAGAGAGACAGAGACAGAATTATCCATTGTAAAGCCTTTCGACGTCTGAAAGACAAAACACAGGTTTTCCTGACACCCGAAGGAGACCATTACAGAACCCGTCTGACACACACATTGGAAGTATCACAGAATGCCCGCACGATAGCAAAAGCGTTGAAATTGAACGAAGAACTGGTGGAAGCAATCGCCTTGGGACATGATTTGGGGCACACACCCTTTGGTCATGCCGGAGAGAGAGCATTAAACCGCGTATGCCCGCTTGGGTTTGAACACAGCGTACAGAGCGTGAGAACGGTGGACCGTCTGGAAAAAGGCGGAGCCGGTCTGAATCTTACATATGAGGTGAGGGACGGTATTTTAAATCACCAGACTATCGGAAAACCCCATACTCTGGAGGGGAAGGTTGTCCGCCTTTCCGATAAGATTGCTTACATACATCATGATATGGACGATGCCGTGAGGGCAGGAATACTGGCGGAAACAGATGTGCCGCAGGATATTCGGGATGTGCTCGGTTCCACCCCCGGAGAGCGGCTGGATCATTTTATACATGACATTGTAATCAACAGTATGGATAAAAATGATATTGTGATGTCGGACACCGTGGCGGAAGCCATGAAAAAGATACGGCAGTTTATGTTTGAGAGGGTCTACACCAATCCGGTGGCAAAGAGCGAAGAAAGCAAAGCGGAAATGCTGATGGAGACCCTGTATCACCACTATATGAAAAACATTGACAGCCTTCCGGATGAATTCCTTAATTTGATTTCGGAGGGAGAGCCGAGAGAGCAGGTAGTCTGCGACTATGTGGGAGCCATGAGCGACCGGTTTGCCATTGCGGTCTATGAGGATATTTACATTCCCAAGTCATGGCAGATTTAGCGGCAAAACCGCAGGCGGATGAGAAAGTAAAGCATTGCGCAAGCGAATAGAGAGGTTGTAAAGTGTATTATTCTGAGGAACTAATTGAGGAAGTCAGAATGAAAAACGACATCGTGGATGTGGTGTCGGGTTATGTAAAGCTACAAAAAAAGGGAAGCAACCACTGGGGGTGCTGTCCCTTTCATAATGAAAAAACGCCCTCTTTTTCCGTGTCAGGAGAAAAGCAGATGTATTACTGCTTTGGCTGTCATGCCAGCGGAAATGTTTACACCTTTCTCATGAAGTATGAGAATTACACGTTTCCGGAGGCGGTCAGGGCTTTAGCTGACCGGGCGGGGGTTGCGCTCCCGCAGGTGGAGGAGTCTGCCGAAATGCACGAGAAGGCAAACCGGCGGATGCGTCTTTTGGAGGTCAACAAAGAGGCAGCAAAGTATTTTTACTATCAGCTTCGGACACCTCACGGGGAAATCGGATACAATTACCTGAAAAAAAGGGAACTGTCCGATGAAACCATGCACAAGTTCGGACTTGGGTATGCCGGAAAAAGCGGTGCTTATCTGGTGCAGTATCTGCGCCAGAAAGGATTTGAGGACGAAATTATCAAAGAGGCGGGACTGGCAAATTTCACGGAGCGTTCCGGACTTATCAGCCAGTTCTGGAATCGTGTGATGTTTCCCATACAGGACATTAACCACCGGGTTATCGGTTTTGGCGGACGAGTCATGGGAGACGGTGAGCCGAAGTATTTAAACTCACCGGAAACACCGATTTTTGACAAGAGAAGGAATTTGTACGGGTTAAATTTTGCCCGCACGGCGAGAAGCGGGAATATTATTTTATGTGAAGGCTATATGGACGTGATTGCCATGCACCAGGCAGGGTTTTCGCAGGCGGTGGCGTCCTTGGGAACTGCTTTTACCGCAGAACAGGCAAATCTTTTGCACCGCTACACGGAGAATGTGCTGCTGGCATACGACAGTGACGGTGCGGGAGTGAAAGCCGCCCTCAGGGGTATCGGTATTCTGCGGCAGGCGGGATTGACCGGAAAAGTCATTAATATGCGGCCCTACAAAGACCCGGATGAATTTATTAAAAATCTGGGAAAAGAGGCATTTCAGGAGAGGATTGACCAGGCGGAGAACAGCTTTTTCTTTGAACTGCGCATGTTGCAGGATAATTTTGACTTAAATGACCCGGAATCAAAAACAAAGTTTCACCGGGAAATTGCCCACAAACTTTGTGAATTTGAGGAGGATGTGGAGCGGGAAAATTATCTGCAGGCAGTGGCGGACAAGTATCACATCGGTGTGGACAACCTTAGAAAACTGGTGCTTTCCTATGCGGTGCAGACCGGCGGGGCAAGACCGGTTGAGCGACCGAAGTCCGGCGTACAGCCGAAGAACACACCGGAGGAGACCGCCAAAAAGTCGCAGAGGCTTTTGCTCACATGGATAACGGATGACCCCGGCATTTATCAGAAAATCACGGGTTATATCTCACCGGAGGACTTTACGGAGGATTTGTACCGCAAGGTGGCGGAGAGGCTGTTTGATGATTTGGAAAAAGGGCATTATCAGCCGGCAGACATTATCAGTATGTTTGAGGATGAAGAGGAACAGCGGGAGGCGGCAAGCCTTTTTCACACAAAGCTGCCGGAGATTACCACGATTCAGGAGCAGGAAAAGGCGTTCCACGATATTCTGTTAGCCGTAAAGAAAAACAGCTATGAATATTATACGTCAAAGCTGGGAACAGATGTAAATGCCTTAAAACAGGTAGTTGCAGGGAAAAAAGCATTGGAAGAGCTTGCAAAGGTGCATATTTCTTTGAAATAGCGTTAAAAATAGTTACCGAAAATGCTATCAAATAATATACAAAAGGAAATGAGATTTCTGGGAAGGATGGAACCACGAAAATGGACGAAAACACACAGGCAAAATTTGAAGAGAAAATAAAAGAGCTCTTGAATATGGCAAAAAAGAAGAAAAATGTGCTGGAGTATCAGGAAATCAGCGACTTTTTTGCAGATATGTCTCTTGAGGAGGAGCAGTTCGAGAAGATTCTGGAAGTATTGGACCAGAATAATGTGGACGTGCTTCGCATCACGGATGATGATGACGTGGATGAGGAGGAGATTCTGCTGACCGAGGAGGACGAGGTGGATGTGGAGAATATCGACCTTTCCGTTCCCGACGGTATCAGCATTGAGGACCCTGTCCGCATGTATCTGAAAGAGATTGGTAAAGTTCCCCTTCTGAGTGCAGAGGAAGAGATTGAACTGGCAAAGAGAATGGAGCTTGGAGATCAGGAGGCGAAAAAGCGTCTGGCAGAGGCAAACCTGCGTCTGGTTGTCAGCATTGCCAAGAGATATGTGGGACGTGGAATGCTGTTTTTGGATTTGATTCAGGAGGGCAATCTGGGTCTGATTAAGGCAGTGGAAAAGTTTGATTACCGCAAGGGATATAAGTTCTCCACCTACGCAACATGGTGGATTCGTCAGGCAATCACCAGAGCCATTGCAGACCAGGCAAGAACCATTCGTATTCCCGTGCATATGGTAGAAACCATCAACAAGCTGATTCGTGTCAGCCGCCAGCTTTTGCAGGAGTTAGGCAGAGAGCCGTCTCCGGAAGAAATTGCGGCAGAAATGAACATGCCTGTTGAGAGAGTGCGCGAAATTTTAAAAATCAGTCAGGAGCCTGTTTCCTTGGAGACCCCTATCGGTGAGGAGGAGGACAGCCATTTGGGTGATTTCATTCAGGATGACAATGTTCCCGTGCCTTCCGACGCGGCAGCATTTACACTGTTAAAAGAGCAGTTGGTGGAAGTTTTGGGAACCCTTACCGAGAGAGAGCAGAAGGTTCTGCGTCTCCGCTTTGGTCTGGATGACGGACGTGCCCGCACTCTGGAAGAGGTCGGCAAGGAATTCAATGTCACCAGAGAGCGTATCAGACAGATTGAGGCAAAGGCACTCAGAAAGCTGCGTCATCCCAGCCGCAGCCGCAAATTAAAGGATTATCTGGATTGATGACGGACAAGAAAATTGTGCTTTCCGAAAGACTGCAAAGCCTGGCAGAGATGGTGACAAAAGGAAACCGGGTGGCGGATGTGGGATGCGACCACGGTTTTGTGTCCATTTATCTCATCAAACAGGGTATCAGCCCGAAGGTACTGGCAATGGATGTAAGGTCGGGGCCTTTGGCGAGAGCAAAGGAGCACATTGCGGAGTATGGGATGGGAGAATACATAGAGACGCGCCTGTCGGACGGACTTTTGGAGCTGCGTTCCGGCGAAGCGGATACTTTGGTGTGCGCAGGCATGGGCGGTCCTCTTATGATGAAAATTCTGACGGACAGCAGGGATAAAGCGATAGAACTAAAGGAACTGATTTTGCAGCCGCAGTCGGAACTCCCGGAGTTTCGCCTTTTCCTACAAACACAGGGATATGAAACGTTGGAGGAGAATATATTGTGCGAAGAAGGCAAATACTATTTCCTCTTCCGGGTACACTATACCGGGGCGGTTTCACAGGATACGGAAAAAGAGACAGACAGACTGTATTTTAAGTATGGAAAGCTGCTTTTGGAGCAGAGACACCCGGTGCTGCGGGAATATCTGCAGTACAGTTTGCAGGTGACAGAGCAGATAAAGGAAAGCCTTTCCGGGCAGGATAAGGAGAGAGCCAAGATAAGGCTTGTGCAGGTGGAACAGGAGCTTGCGGATTTGGAGGCTGCTTTGGAATTTTGGAAATAGCAGATGCAACAGACCGAAAGGTATATGAAGGTATAATGTCAAGAAGGGCAGGTATGAGAATGTACACGATTACGATAAACGGAGAACAGAAACAGTATCCGCAGGGAACCACTTATGAGAACATTGCGGAGGAGTATCAGGAGCAGTACAATAACCTGATTGCAGTGGTGGCAGCCAACGGCAAAATCAGAGAGCTGTTTAAACGTGTTACAAGAGACTGTAAACTGGATTTTTTCACGCTGAAGGATGACATTGGATATAAGACTTATGTCAGAACCGCAACCATGTTGCTCTTGAAGGGCGTGTTTGATGTGTTCGGCGAGGAAAGCTGTCAGAAGTGCCGCGTGGAATTTGCGGTGGGAAACGGTTCTTACATCAATCCCTGCGGCAGTATTGCCGCTACGGCGGAAAATGCCGAAAAGATAAAGAACAGAATGTTGGAACTGGTGGAGAAAAAAACTCCTTTTATGAAAAAATCCTATCCCATTGAGGACGCCATGGAGCTGTTCCGCAGCCATCATATGGAGGATAAAGAAAAGCTGTTCCATTATCGTATGAGTTCTTTTGTCAATATTTATGAGATTGAGGGATATTACGACTATTACTACGGTTATATGATGCCCAATGCAGGTTATGTGAAATGGTTTGACGTCATCGCTTATGATGACGGATTTATGCTGGTACTGCCGGAAAAGAAAAATCCCACGGTGGTGGAGCCGTTCAAGGAGAGGAAAAAATTGTTCCAGACTTTGAAAGATTCCGAGGACTGGGGCAGAAAGATTGGAATAGCCACAGTCGGAGATTTGAATGACGGAATCTGCAGCGGTTCTTTGAGTGAGCTGATTCTGGTACAGGAAGCGGAGCAGGAGCGCAAGATTGGTGAGATTGCCAAGGATATTGTAAACCGGGGCGGCGTCAAGTTTGTTATGATTGCGGGACCTTCCTCCTCAGGCAAAACGTCCTTCTCCCACAGATTGTCCATTCAGCTTCGCACCCTCGGAAAAGTGCCCCATCCCATCGGGCTGGATGACTATTTCGTGGACAGGGAACAGACACCGAGAGATGAGAACGGAGATTATAATTTTGAATGTCTGGAAGCCATTGACGTCAAGAAATTCAACGAGGATATGACGAGACTGTTGAATGGCGAGAGAGTGGAAATGCCCTCCTTTAACTTTAAGATAGGAAAAAGAGAGTATCACGGAAACTATAAGCAGCTCGGACCGGATGATATTCTGGTCATTGAGGGAATCCATGGATTGAACGAAAAGACTTCCTATGCGCTGCCGGAGGAGAGCAAGTACAAAATTTACATCAGCGCTTTGACAAATATCAATGTAGACGACCACAACCGGATTCCGACCACGGACGGCAGATTGTTACGGCGTATGGTGAGGGATGCCCGCACCAGAGGTTCCGATGCGAGAAGAACCATTCAGATGTGGCCCTCCGTCCGCAGAGGGGAGGAAGAGAATATTTTCCCTTTCCAGGAGCAGGCGGACGCCATGTTTAACTCTGTCATGATTTATGAGCTGGCAGTGCTCAAGCCGTTTGCGGAGCCTTTGCTGTTCCAGATTCCAAAGGACGCACCGGAATACTATGAGGCGAAGAGACTGCTTAAGTTTTTGGATTACTTCTTAAGCCTGCCCAGCGAGAGTATCCCCAATAATTCCATTTGCAGGGAGTTTGTAGGCGGAAGCTGCTTTAATGTGTAGGGCGAGAGGTGTAGGGGAGTTGCGGGTGTGAGCGACTGCACCTGATATGAGAGAGGGTGTAGTTGACAGAAGGCCAGCAGGTTGACAAGGATGCCGGCGGCATGAGGAGCGCAGCAATACTCGGAAAACTGGCAGTGGTTCTAAAATGTGATTTCTTGTAAAGTGTACCCACTTTTTTTGCTGGAAAAGTGGGTACGATTTGCTACTTTTTGCACATAGACCCATTTAGGGCGTTAAAAGCACTCAAAATGAGCAAAATTGCAGGAAAAAGTGGGTATAAATTTGCAGAAATGCTATTTTATACCCATTTGCTGTATCTCACAGGAAGAAATCTGAGCGTATCATACTTGCATAATCTGCACGTATCAATCTTATTTCAAGCATGTGACAATATAGTGAAATAAGCATGTGGAATGGAAATGAATTATATAGAAGAATTATGGACATGAGATATAGAAATATATAATAGAAATGTGAAACAAAAGTGTGAAATAAAAATATGCAGGCTCAAAAGAGCATGTTACTTGCTTTTTTGGCGGGATATGGTATATACTACTAGTGTGTAAGTAAGACAAATAATCGCGGCCACAGCAATGTGGGTGAGGAAAGTCCGGGCTTCATAGGGCAGGATGCCAGATAACGTCTGGTGGAGGCGACTCCAAGGCTAGTGCAACAGAAAGATACCGCCGGTTTGCTGTATGCAGACAGGTAAGGGTGGAAAGGCAGCTTAAGAGACTACCGTCCGTCTGGTAACAGGCGGAGCCATGTAAACCCCATCCGAAGCAAGACCAAGAAGAAAGCAACAGGCTTGCCCGGCCTGCTTTCAGGTGGGTTGCTTGATGCGGCTGGCGACAGCCGTACTAGATAGATGATTATTCAACGACATAACCCGGCTTATCGTTTTGCTTACACAAGTGAAAACAAGATGGACTGTCCTTTTCCTACGGCGAAGGCAGTCTTTTTTCGTAAGAGAAAAACAGTGTTCACAGGCACAATGGAGGATGCGGATGCAGACAAGGAATAAATTGCATGGGCGGCAGAGGAATCAAATGATTTGGACGGGTGTGGTGCTGTGTGTATTTCTTTTGAATTTGAGCGGCTGCGTCGGGAAGAGTGGTGCAAATGTGACGCCAATGCAGAATGAAGTGCAGGCAGAGGCTGGCAGTCAAAACGAAACAAAAGTACAATCTGAAACCGTGGAGCAGGAATTTAGAGCAACCGGAGCCCAATATACCATCAAAGAAAGTCCATTACTCCATTCGGAAAATCCGCAGGAGGAGAATATTGCGGGAATGCTGCAGGAGGCAGCCTCCGGTATGATGGTACAGCTTGTTGCGGGCAACGTAAGTGGCAGCGGCGTTCTCTGGAAGGTTCAGGGAGACGAACTATGGATTGCGACGGCAGCGCATGTGGTGACTCAGGGGACGGATGCGGTGGAGATTACTTTTTCGGACGGATTTCATATGACGGCGGAAAGAGTGGCGGCAGACGCAGATACGGACATTGCCTTGCTTGCAGTAAATTTGCGGGACATTACGGCGGAACATTTGGAAGAGTATTGTGTTGCCAACGTGGACGAGGAGAGTGCAGCTTCCTTACAGGCGGGGGACGGCATTATTGTCATGGCGTCCGGCAAAGGTGTGGCGGCGGATGCGTATGAAGGAAAGGTGGTTAATCCTTGGATTTATGTGGGGGATTTCGGGCAGGATATGCTGCTTTTGAAAGCAGACGCAGAGCCGGGAATGTCCGGCGGCGGAATTTTTGACAGCAGGGGGCATTTCCTGGGGATTTTGTGCGGGGGAGACGAGAGCGGACAACTGGCAGCAGTACCCATCAGCGTGATAAATACTTTTTCAGAAAACTTTTAGATTCGTAATATTGACAAGTTTTGATTTATGGTAGACAATGAACAGTGAGTGTTAGTTTAGCCGATTCAGGCAGGAAAGGATTGATAAATATGACAAAAATTGATGTAGTATCAGGCTTTTTGGGAGCAGGTAAAACTACTTTGATAAAGAAGCTCTTGAAGGAAGCGCTGGACGGAAGCAAGACCGTTTTGATTGAAAATGAATTTGGTGAGATTGGTATTGACGGCGGCTTTCTGAAAGAGGCAGGCATTGAAATCAAGGAGATGAACTCAGGATGTATCTGCTGTTCTTTGGTGGGAGATTTCGGCACCGCTTTGCAGGAAGTAATCAAGACATACACACCGGAGAGGATTCTCATTGAGCCGTCAGGTGTAGGCAAACTTTCAGACGTGCTGCGTGCGGTTGAGAATGTGGCAGGCAATCTGAATGTGGAAATCAACAGTGCGGTAGCGGTTGTGGATGCAAGCAAGTGCAAGATGTATATCAAGAACTTTGGTGAGTTTTTCATTAACCAGATTGAGTTTGCAGGAACCATTATCCTGAGCAGAACCGGCAATATTTCTCAGGAAAAACTCAACACCTGTATCGAGCTGATTCGGGAGCACAACCAGAAGGCTACCATTATTACCACCCCGTGGGAGCAGCTGGAGGGTAAGGCAATTCTGGAAACCATTGAAGGTGCGGACAAGCTGGAAGATATGATGAAAGAAATGATGGAGCGCGCCCATGAGGAGGACGAGCACGAGCATCACCACCATCACGATGACGATGACCACGAGTGCTGCGGACACGACCA
>CAKRYI010000026.1 GCA_934426825.1 uncultured Acetatifactor sp.
TTTCGTTTGAATTCGTAACTGTAACGCATAAAAATACCCCTTTCACTGGATGTCCAGTAAAAGGGGTACATATCATTCTTGTCCAGACGCTTTGTAATTTCTATGCTGTTATAAGGATTTCACATCTCTTTTTAACTGTTCCCACGCATCCTCATGCTCCGTGTAGTAGAGCGGACATTTTTTGCCGCCGCAGTCATAGTGGCGGAGAATATCCGTTTCGTCTAAATGATAGGTGTCCAACAGCCACCTAAGCAGGGTGAGCAGTGAATCGTAAGTTTCCTGTGTGAAGGAGCCGTCCTGCGCCAGATAACAGCACTCAATGGAAACAGAATCCATGTTTCTGGTCTGCACCGCATACGCTATCTCGTCGAGGGGCACGCACTGGATAATCTCGCCCTCATACCCGATAATAAAATGCGCGCTGGCACTGCGTTCCTGCGTGTCCTTAAGCTGTTCAAAGTAACTGCGGTTCTGTGCCGCGCTGGTTCCGGGATTTGCGGTGTAGTGCACAAAAATATTTTTCACCTTTCCCAGCGAATCCCCCGGTCTGGAAAATTCATTGGGTGTGAGGAAATCCTCCGTCCAGTCGGGATGCTTTGCATACGCTAAAGCGCTGATGCCCTGAACCTTCTCGCCAAATACGTCCTCCAGAGCATTTGCCACGCCGGTCATTCCGGGCATTACGCTGCCGTCCACGTCCGGTCTGCCAAAGAATTTGAATGCCAGCACCACTGCGAAAACTGCCATGGTGCCGGTCAGCGCAAGCAGAATCCCGAATTTCAGTCTCCGAATTCTCTGTTTCCGCAGCCTTGCGCGCCTTCTGGCTGCCGCATGCTGTCTGTTTACTGCAGGCATTCTGCTTGTCGTATGCGTTCTGTTTGCTGCAGGCTTTCCGGTTGTTGTATACTCTCTGTCTGCCACAAACTTTCCCGTTGCGGTATGTTCTCTGTTTGCTGCATATTTTCTGTTTTGGGTAATCGGTCTTATATCTCCACCCGCACGCTCTGCGGGACGTCTGTGGGCTGGCTGTCCCGTAGAAATAAGATAGGGATTGCGCTTCATATCAGCCAATCCCAAATCTAATTCTTTTTCTCTTCTGTTTCTTTCCGTTGTTTGTCCTGCTGTCATCCCAATGTCGCACCACACTTTGCCGTATGGCTTTCTCCTTCATCCATTAGACGTATCATAACAGCAAATTGTTTCATTTTTTCACAAAACTTTCTTAAGATTTCATGAATATTATTTACAGAACTCTTTTACGGAGCGGTATACACCTTCCGCATCCAGTCCGTATTTCTCAAGCAATGCTGCTGCGGAACCGGACTCGCCGAACACGTCATAGATACCCACTTTTTTCACCAGTGTGGGTGCCTTCTCGGCAAGGCAGTCACAAACGGCGCTTCCAAGACCGCCAATAACGGAATGTTCCTCCACCGTTACAACCTTTCCGGTCTTTTTCGCACTGGCAATAATTAATTCCTCGTCCAACGGCTTAATGGTACAGATATTGATTACTTCTGCGTCGATTCCGTCCTGTGCCAGCTTTTCAGCGGCGCCGATAGCAGAGTCCACACAGATTCCGGTTGCCACAATGGTAACGTCCTTGCCGGGGCGTACCACGGTTCCTTTTCCAATCTCAAAATGATAATCCGGCTTGTCATTGATTACCGGCACTGCGGAACGTCCGAAACGCAGATATACCGGACCTTCGTATTCAATCGCCGCACGCACGGCTGCTTTTGCCTCAATATCATCAGAAGGGCACATTACCACCATTCCGGGAATGGTTCTCATCAGGGCAATGTCCTCGTTACACTGGTGGGTCGCACCGTCCTCACCAACGGTAATTCCGGCATGGGTTGCACCGATTTTGACATTCAGATGGGGATAACCGATAGAGTTTCTCACCTGTTCAAAGGCACGTCCTGCCGCAAACATGGCAAAGGAGCTTACAAAGGGGATTTTCCCGACTAAGGATAAGCCTGCTGCCACGCCCATCATATTTTCCTCTGCGATTCCGCAATCAAAAAAACGATTCGGATAAGCCTTTTTAAAAATGCCGGTCTTAGTTGCCGCCGCAAGGTCTGCATCCAGTACCACCAGATTCGGATATTCCTCGGCAAGCTCGGTCAGCATATTGCCGTAGCTCTCTCTGGTTGCAATCTTTTTTACTGTATTATCCGCCATTATCGTTCACCTGCTTTCTCTAACTCAGCGCCAATCTTTTCCAAATCTGCCATGGCAACTGCGAACTCTTCATCATTGGGAGCCTTTCCGTGCCAGTCCACGGCGTTCTCCATAAAGGAAACACCTTTTCCCTTGACACTGTGCAGAATGATGCAGGTGGGCATGCCTTTTGTCTCCCTTGCCTCCTTAAATGCTGCTCTCAGTTCGTCAAAGTCATGGGCATTCGCATGAATGGTATGGAAATTAAATGCCTCGAATTTTTTATCAATGGGGTAGGGGGAACATACCTCGTCCACCGTTCCGTCAATCTGCAAATTGTTGTTGTCCACCATGACGCAGAGGTTGTCCAGCTTGTGGAAGCCGGCAAACATCGCTGCCTCCCAGACCTGACCTTCCTGAATCTCTCCGTCTCCCAACAGCGTGTACACGCGGAAATCTTTTTTGTCCATCTGTGCGCCCAGCGCCATGCCGACCGCCGCGGAGATTCCCTGTCCCAAAGAACCGGAAGACATATCCACGCCGGGGATATGAATGCAGGGATGACCCTGTAAATAGGAGCCCAATTTTCTCAGTGTAGTTAAATCCTCCACCGGGAAAAATCCTTTATATGCCAACGCCGCGTAAAGTCCCGGCGCCGTATGTCCTTTTGACAATACAAACCTGTCCCGATTCTCCATATCCGGCTGTTCGGGATTGATATTCATTTCCTCAAAATATAAAAAGGTAAACACGTCCGCTGCGGAAAGAGACCCGCCGGGATGTCCTGCCTTTGCACTGTGAACTGCCCTGATAATTCCCTTGCGAACATCATTCGCATGCTTTTGCAGCTCTAAATTGTCCATTGTAAATACCATGCCTTTCCACATAACCTGCTTTTGACCGCAGGCAACCTATTTTTACCGATGGAATACGGCGACACCAACAACATTTCACCACCCGCCGATTATTCTTCCGCAATTATACTAGCATAGTTCCACCGCCTCGTCCAGTGCCGAGGCAAAAAAACTCATGCTTCCTTCCTATTTTGCATATAGTTTAACAACTTCCCATGCAATAATCAGGTATTTCATTGAAAAAAACACATAAATCCCTCTCCCTGTCCCAACTGCTGCCGGCATGTCTCTTTCTGCTTGTGTTCGCCGGTATTACCGTTTTTCTGTTTACTTATCGAAGGGATGAAAAACTCTACACTGCTTTCACTTCCCGGCTTTTCAGGGAGGAAATGCTCGCAAGCACCCTGAATATGCACTACACCCTCGCCCACCCGGAGAATTTCGGTATCTGCGACTACAAGGTGCAGCTTCCCTGCTACAGCAAGCAGGAGGAACTGTACAGTCAGGTGGCAGCCGAAAATGCCCTCGCTTCCCTAAAGGGGATTCGGGTCTCCCGCCTGTCCGAAAAGGATGCCTATTCCTATACCCTGCTAAAGCGCTATCTGGAAAACTCCTTGCAAAAAAGCAGCTTTTCCTATTACGGGGAACCCCTGTCCCCCTCCTCCGGCATGCAGTCGCAGCTTCCTATTCTGTTGGCGGAATACACCTTTCGCAGCAGGCAGGATGTGGAGGACTATCTGAAACTGTTGGAGCAGACCGAGGGTTACTTTGATTCGCTGCTCTGTTATGAGCAGGAAAAAGCTGGCGCGGGGCTGCTTATGTCCTCTGTCTCCTTAAAAAAGGTAATCTCTCAATGTGACACGGTTGTCACAGAGGAAGCGCTGGCGGAGGGCAGTCATTTTCTGCAGACCACCTTCCGGGAGCGGTTGCAGATTCTCTGCAACGCAGGTGAAATCACCGAAAAGGAAGCCCGCTCTTATCTGGCGCAGAATGACCGTCTGCTCAAAACCGTCGTTCGTCCCGCCTATGAGGCTTTGGGGGACGGTCTCTTGGTGCTGGAGGATTCCTCCATAACTCCCCACGGTCTTGCCGCCACCCCGCAGGGCGCAGAGTATTACCAATCTCTGCTTTGCTCCGAAACCGGCTCCTACCGCAGTATTCCGGAGACAAAGGCATTATTGCTGCAGGCATTTGAGGTGGAATATGAAGCCATTCAGTCCCTGTTGGCGGCAAATCCTTCTCTGCAGAATTTTCCCGACAACACCGCTCCCGCATTTCCTTTGGACAGGGCGGACGATATGCTCCGGGATTTGCAGCAGCGGATGCGGGCGGACTTCCCCGCTTTGCCGGCGGCTTCCGGGGAATCCTCCTTGTCCGGTGGTTCTGGGTTCAGTGGAAATGCTGTTTTGCCCGGCGGCTCTGCGCCCACCGGTGAATCCATTCCTTCAGTGACGGTGAAAGCCGTCTCCCCCAGCCTTGAAAAATACTGCGCTCCCGCCTTTTACCTGACTGCCCCGGTAGACGATACTGACAGCAATGTCATATACATTAATGAAAAAAACTCCCCCGTCGGGCTGGAGCTGTATACCACTCTGGCGCACGAGGGCTATCCCGGTCATCTCTACCAGACCGTGTACAGTAACCGCACCTTTTTACAGGAAAGCGAAAATCCCGTCCGTAACATTCTGTGGTACGGCGGCTATCTGGAGGGCTGGGCGCTCTATGTGGAGTTTGAGTCCTACGACTATGCCTCCGTTTTATTGGAGGAGTCGGGCTACTCCGCGGATGCCATCGACTCGCAAATAGAAAAGCATAACCGCAGCCTGCAGCTATGCCTTTATTCCCTGTTGGATATTATGATACACTATGAGAACGCTCCTTATTCTAAGGTAGAAGAAATACTTACGAATTTCGGCATTTCCAATCCCGATTCCATCCATGCCGTCTACACTTATATTGCGGAGGAACCTTGTAATTATCTAAAATATTATCTGGGGTACTTGGAGATTTTGTCATTACAGGAACAGGCAAAAACGGCTTGGGGAAGCCGTTACACCGATTACGCTTTCCACAAATTTTATCTGGACTGCGGACCCTCTGATTTTTTGTCTCTGGAAGAACAACTGCAGTCCTATTCCTCCATCATGGATTCCAAATAACCTCTGTCCCACAATAAAATCTTCAGTTTTTTCGCCGCCTCCACTGCCGGGGCTGTAAAATACTGGTTGGTCAGAACCGCCCCTACCATGCGGTCATAGTAATCCCTGCCCGCATATGCCTCCTGCACCGCTTTCACTCCCACGGGAGCCGCATAGCATTTGCACTGTATGGCATAAGTGACGCCGTCCTTCTCCGCCAGAATGTCAATTCCGTAGTCACCGCTTCCTTTTGTGACCTCCACCTCCAGAAAACCTCTTTTTTTCAAAAGGTCGGCACAATAATATTCAAAATCGTGGCCTTCCATCAGGTCAATTTCCGCCGGATACTGCCGCCTCCTGCGGATACAGTGCCATAGGATAAGCCCTGCTGCCGCAAGGAGAAACACCACGCCAATTCCTATCCCATAGGGAAGATACGCATCCACTTTGTTTCCGCTCCTTTAACCTATCGTTTTTTCACTTTCGCTTTCATTTTTTCATTGTATCACAGAAGCTGTCCCATTGACAAACCTTCTTTTTCGCCCTATGATACTGTGGAATCCGCAAAACACATTATATAAGGAAGCAATCAAATGGAACAATTACTTTTTAGCTTAAACGCCACCATTCCGATTTTTCTTGTCATGGTAATTGGGTATGTGCTCAAACAGATTCATATGATGGATGAACCCTTTGTGAAAACGCTCAATAAATTTAATTTCAAGGTAACTCTCCCCGTGCTGATATTCCGGGATATTTCCGGCTCCGATTTTTTCAGTGTGTGGGACACTCGCTATGTCCTCTACTGCTTTCTGGTGACGCTTGTCTGCATTGCCGGCACATGGATTGTCGCCGGTTTCTGTTACAAAGACAAAGCGCAGCTCGGTGAGTTTGTTCAAGCCTCTTACCGCAGCAGCGCCGCCATTCTCGGAATCGCTTTTATTCAGAATATTTACGGCACCTCCGGCATGGCGCCGCTTATGATTATCGGAACGGTTCCTCTGTACAATGTTGCCGCCGTACTGATTTTGTCCTTTACCGGTCCGGACGCCAAGGGTCTGAACCGCACAGCCTTAAAAAAGACGCTTTGGGGAATCGTCACCAATCCCATTATTGTGGGAATTGTGTCAGGCATGATTGCTTCTGCCTGCCGCATCACTTTCCCCGTTATCGTCTCCAAGACCATCAACCAGATTGCCGTACTTGCCACTCCCTTAGCTTTGTTGGGACTTGGTGCGGGATTTGAGGGACGCAAAGCGTTAAAACAGTTAAAACCCACCGCCATTGCCACCGCTCTCAAACTGGTTATCTGGCCGGTGCTGTTCCTTCCCCTTGCCGTACATATGGGCTTTACCGGGGAAAAGCTGGTTGCCCTTTTAGTAATGTTAGGCTCACCCACCACGGTAAGCTGTTATATCATGGCGAAAAATATGGGGCATGAGGGCACACTGACTTCCAGTGTCGTAGTTGCCACCACTTTTTTAAGTTCCGTCAGCCTGACTGTATTATTATTTATACTCCGTAGCTTGGGATTGGTGTAAAGGGCAGACTGTTCCCCGCTCCAACATTTCCTGTCATTGGCACGCCCGGCGGCACTTTTCGACCGCATATTCGTTGCCAATTTTCTGCGATATATCCGGCGGAACTTGTAAGCTACATCATCCCCGCAAGAATGACGCTGGCGACCGTTCCCACCAGCGTGGACAGCAGCGCCCCCGCAAGGGTAAAGCGCGTCTTTGTCACCTTTGCCGCCAGAAAATAGACACTCATGGTATAAAAAATAGTTTCGGTACAGCTCATGAGAATGGACGTAATCATTCCCGCATAGGAATCCGGCCCGTTTGTTTTAAAAATATCCAATACCAATCCGGTTGCGGCTGAGGAGGAAAACATCTTTACAATCAGAAGCGGAATCAGTTCCGACGGCAAATGCACCATTTCCGTCACCGGGCGCAGTATCACCGCCAGCAGTCCGAAAAATCCCGACGCCCGCAAAATCCCCACCGCCATCATCAGCCCCACCAGTGTGGGCATAATATCGACCACAATTCTCAGCCCGTCTTTGGCGCCTTTCAAAAAGATTTCATATACTTTCATGCCGGATACCATGCCATATCCCACAACAAAGAAAATAATGAGCGGAATAATAATATCTGACACATGTGTCAATACATTCATAAAACTCATCCGGATTGTTATTTCTATACTCTATGTACTTTTTTTCCTAAAAATGACTGGCTTTTATCCTTGAATTTACAGTAGACGATTGCCGCCAGTGTACTGATGGAGGTGGCAACGATGGCAGGTGCGATAATGCACGCAGGCTCGGCGCTCCCGTACTGGCTTCGATAGGCAATCATATTGACCGGAATCAGTTGCAGGGATGAGATATTTAAGATTAGAAAGATACACATTTCGTTGCTGGCGGCACGCTCTTTGGCGGACTCTTTTAAATAGGACGGATTCCCCCGTTCCTCCTCCAGTTTCGCCAGTGCCTCCATGGCTTTTAAGCCCGCCGGGGTACAAGCCCAGCCAAGTCCTAATACATTTGCAATAATATTGGTGGCTATGTAACCAAGTGCGGGGTGACCTTCCGGTATCCGTGGAAACATCAGTTTAAGGAACGGGCGGATTCCGTTTGTCATCTTTTCCACCAGTCCCGCCTGTCCGGCAATCTCCATCAGTCCCATCCAGAGAGCCATAACTCCCGCCATGGTAATACAAAGCGTAACAGCCTCACCGGCGCTGGACAGTGCCGCGTTGGTCACTGCTTCCATGTTGCCGGTGCAGGCTGCATAAATAATTCCCAGTAAAATCATAACTGCCCAAATATAATTCAGCATTAATACGTCCCGCTATCGGTCTTTACCTTATTATATGCAGGCAGTATGTGTTTTCATTTCTCTACTTCACATCGCGGTACATCAAAGCGTATGCGTAGAAGTAGTTTGTAGAGAAGGTAACGGTATTTTCATTTTTATCCAAATCCTTGCAAATATGGGGAATACCGTCTTTGTCTACACCAACCATGACAAAGCGTCTGTTTTCCTGACAAAATTCCTTGGGAATGGTCAGCGTAATCGTCACGTCTTTTTCGGTCTCTCTGGTGGCTGCATTGCCCCTCTTTTCATCCGCAAAGATGTTATAGGTTCTTGCTATCTTATAACCCGGCAAAGCATTCTCCATAACTTCAATACATTTCAGACCCTGAACGGAGTTATACATCTTAACTCCCTCATTGAGAGAGGTGTACTCCACGGGAATGGAACAGCTATAGCTGTACTGTGCAATCTCCTCCGGTGTCACCGGCTTCCAGCGGAAGATTTCCGTTCTCGCTGCGGTGCCGCCATTGGGCTTGTTATCTCCGGTGTTGTCTCCGTTAGGCTTGTTGTCTCCGGTGTTATCTCCGGCATTGCCGCCGTCACCCGTATTGTCTCCGGTGTTATCTCCGGTATTGCCGCCGTCGCCCGTATTATCTCCGGTGTTATCTCCGTCGTCTGCATCGCCACCGCTGACACTGCCGTTAGAAGCTGCTTTCACATCAATATAATCGTAGTTGAGCCAGTCTCCGTTAAAAGTACCTGCCAGCAGGAGTCTGTTATATCCTTCCTGCAAGGTCACGCGGATAGTGGTTGTCACCATATGATCCCATGAATATCCCGCGTTTAACAACTGGAAGCTCTGGCTGGGAGCGCCGTTCAACTGGTATACACAGGTCAGGTCGGCACCGTTTCCGTTTCCGGCAACCGTAATGTCATATTCTCCTGCCTTGTCGACAAAAATACTGTAATCAATATAGTTTAACTTTGTGTCCAGAATATCGGAGCCGATTTCAAACTGTTTGTAGGTGGCGCCCATACCGCCCACGCCGTTTGCCTCTGCTTTACCGGAATAGAAATCCTGATGCTCGGCAGCCGGATTGTTTGCAGACTTGCAGTCAAAGTCCTCCGCCTCGTATCTCTCCGCTCCGGTCGCTGCGTCTACGCAGACAGGTGCATTGGCAATATCCACATAGTCGATATTCCACCAGCCGCCTCCGAGCGCACCGGACAGGCAGATAACATTCTCTCCCTCTTCCAAGTGCAAAGTCAGTGCTTTCTTGTGTACCACATCCCACTGGTGGTCATCTCTCACAGCGGGTACGGAAAGTGCCTGTGTTGCGCCGTTGTTCAGCTTATAGGCAACAACTTTGTCGTCATCTCCGTTATAGCCGATTATCACGCGGTAGTCTCCCGCCTGTGCCGCATTTACCGTAAATTTCGCATATGCGATATTGGACCAGTCTGCCGCTACCTGTTCCACGGAAACACTGTCTGTAGACAGTCCGCCGATTGCCTGCCCATTGGAAAAGAACTCGTTGTTCTCGTAACTTCCGCCGTTGACAAGCTCTGCCGCCAGTTCACCCTCTAAACGTTTCCAGCCGCTGTATGCCTTGGGAAGATTCTTTATGTCAATCTGTTCTCCGTCACGCACCACGTCAATGTAGTCAACATTTGCCCAGTCATTCTGGTTTTCAATGGTTCCGGATATTTTCAGGTCGTTAAAGCCTTTTTCTAATGTTACCGTAAATTCCGTGCTGTTCATGGAATTCCAAGATGCGCCCGCGTTGTCCAGCGTCAGCAGTTTGTTCTCGCCGTAGTTGACGCAGTATGCCGCTTTCATGCCGTCTGCGCCGTTGCCGTTCCATGCCCATTTCACGATGTAATCTCCGGCTTCGGGAGCATAAATGGTAAAGTCAACATATTTTACATTGGACCAGTTTGCTGCAATGGCTTTCAACTTGGTGTTGGAATTCATATTTCCCACACCCTTGCCGTTGGAGTAGAAGGACTGTGCCTCCACCGAGCCGTTGGTGTTGTAATTTTCGCCTTCGTATCTTTCGCTGCCGTCCTCATTTTTTACAAGAGGATGTTTGATTAAATCAATGCAGTCTAAATTCATCCAGCCATCCCCTACGGTTCCGGAGATGTAAATGGTATTGTTTCCTGCTGCCAGATCCACGATAATGGGGAAGGTGTGTACCACATCCCACTGACCGTTCTGTACCTGAGGCACTGCAACAACCTGTGCCTGCGCATCACCGACTTTGACTAAAATTTCCTTGTCATCATCTCCGTTGTAGCTCATTACAAGCTGGTAGTTTCCTGCAGTTTCCACTTCCACCTGAAAAGCTACATACTTGATGTTGGACCAGTCAGCCGCCACTTCGTCCATGGAAATGTTGGTGTTCATACCGCCTGCTGCCTGACCGCCGGAGTAAAAGCTCTGCTCTTCCACGCTTCCGCCGTAAATCTGTGCCACTGCGCTGTCCTCAGCCTCATAGCGAATCCATCCGCTGTAGTTATTGTCGGAGATTTCTCCAATCAGCTTGTGATCCATGGTATACACATTGTAGGTTTCCCAGCCGGTAGCGGAGGAACGGTTTGCAATCAGAGGGAATCCCTCTTCAAAGTAGTCCTTCTCCTCTTCCAAATCCTCGTCCACACAGGCAAAAAGCTCTGTTGCCACAGACTTCAAAGCCACGGCTGTTGCGGAGGATTCCATTAACCAGAATTTCTCCGTGTCTGTAATGGTGTCTGCGTTAGCACGCAGTAATTTGTCTGTTTTATCAACACTGACATACTTGTCATTTGCTAATGACTTAAGGCTCACGGTCTTGTCATCATTGTGAATCAGTTCAAATTTCACATCATCGCTGTCACTCATGGTAAAGCCGATAGCGCCTACCATATTGTCTTTGCTGTCGCCGGTGTTGGTCAGCACTCTCTGGGAGCTGTTTCCCAGAAGATAGTAAGTACCTTCTTCAATCTCCGCATACTTGGGCACCATCTGGTTTTCCATCGTATCTGCCTTACAGTATTTGCTGACTGCTTCAATCAATCCGGTGTTCGGGGTACCCTCGTCGGTTCCAACCTTTTTCCAATATGCCAGAATCTCATCATAAGTTGCGGTTTCCAGATTGATACCGGCATCCATGCTTGCCGGGTGATGATAAAGACCCCAGTTTCCATAGCTGTCCACGGTCTTGTAGGTCCAGGTTGTCCAGTTGATACCGGATTCGGTGAGGAGCTTTAAGCCCTCGTCCCACGCATCCAGATTATTGAAATAACTGAACTCGCCCATGTAACTGGGTACATTGTAATCGGTGTTGCCAATGGAGCTCAACTTGCTCTGCATATTGGCAATCTGATTGCCGGCTGCATTGTCATAATCGTCATACAGGTAATTGTGGTACTCGTACATTACGTTTTCCCAACCGTATGCCGCAGGACTGGGCAGGTCGCCGGGATCCCATACAGCCTCCATAATCACTACATGATCCGCATCCACGCCCCGAATAATGTCATAAACATCATCATACACCGTCCACAGCATTTCATGCAGTTCGTCCGAGGTCTTTGCGGAACTGTAACGATAGGTACAGAAAGGCTCATTCATAATATCATAAGCTGCCACCGCAGGATTTCCCGCATAACGCTTTGCAATAATTTTCCACATATCGTAGAACAATTCCTGATTGTTTGTCGCATTGTCGCCAAACCAGAACTCGGATGCACCTTCCTTGTCATCCCCGCCGTCTACGCCGGAATGGTCACTGCCGTTCTGGGAGCCGGGTGCACCGTGGAAATCAACGATAACATAAAGTCCTCTTTGGGACGCCTGCTCAATAAACCAGTCCAGCTTGGAAAATGCCTCTGCGTAAGGGTCTGCCGCAGTTGCATCATATCCATAGAAATTGCCGTCCTTATCTACCAGCGTTCTCCACCAGAACGGGAGACGGATACAGTTCATTCCCATATCCACACATTTATCAAAGTCTGCCTCTGTCCAATATGCCTGCTCGTAAGCATCAATCAGCTCGTACATCTTCTCTTCGCCGAATCTCTGCTCCAGCATTTTCATAATATCTTTCTGGTCACTTACATTCGTAGTGGATGCGGTCGGTGTCATCCAGAACTCCTGCACGAAATAACCGCCGGCATTGGTACCCCTTAAGTTTACCACATCACCTGTGCCGGATTTATTTTTCAGATTTTTGCCGTCCGCCTTCAGAAAATCATCATCCGTGATGGCAGTTCCCACTTTCGCCTCAGCATGGGAGAACGGAATGGAAGAAAACGCCAGCACGCCTGCCAAAAGGAGCGCAGAACGCTTCATTACTTTTTTCCAACTCTTCATTTTTGCCTCCAAAATTCTTGTTGTCTACTGTTCGGTTCATGATAAAAACGTTTTTATTTGTTTTTACTGTAGCATAGTGTCTGTCTCAAATCAAGCACCTGATTTTTTTTTGGTAAAAATATACAAAAAGAAAAGCAGGAAATCTGTTTCTCAATTTCCTTTTTCTACATTTTGCATAATCACATTTTTTTCACATTTCTGCGCACGTTCTTTGCGCATAGCGAATTTGTGTCAAGTGCGCGCAGACACAAATCTCGTGATTGAAAATTTTTATTTTTCATTCTTTACATAAGAAAAACACATCCCCCGCAAAGGGAATGTGCTTTTCTGTCCCGTTCCTTCTGAGAAAAATTTATAACGTACCCTGCGTAAACAAACTTCTCACATGTGCCACTTCCTCTTCCGTTGCCTTCTCAGCCGGCACATAATAAGATTTTGCCCTTGCAATCTGATAAAGCTCCTCCTGAGACTGCTCACAGGCGTTTCTGAACTGCTTCAGAGTCTGCTTTAACTCAGGATTTTCAGACTGTGCAATCATACCGGCATAGCGAGTCAGTTCCCCGTTAATGCCTGCCAGTGTATCTGCTACCATAATTTTTTCCTGCATTTTCCTATCTCCCTCTCATTCCGATTCTCATATAACCTGTTTACGGCATCCGGCATTTTACTGCAAAAACTTCATAAGCTGCTGCTTATTCTCCATTGCAGACTTTGCCCCTTTTTCAAAAAACTGCTTTACCTGAGAATCTGTGGCTTCCTTGGCATACTCCTGCATTTTGCAGCGGGTTGTATCGTAACCACCGATGAGATGACGCAGATTTTGCAAATCCAGTTCCGAAATATTGCTCATGTTCTCCTCCATTCCGAAGCATTTGCGCTCCTACAACAAAAATGATACATGGCTATTATGAGCACTGCGTCCTGAAAATATTCATATGCTTTCTACTACAATATATTGAGGGTTAATATCCCTTGCAGCCGGTAAAAAATGAACCATCTCATGTTCTGCCAATCCTTTAAAAATTCATACAATTACAAAAAATTGGCAAAAACAGATACCGACACCACTGTCAGTATTCCCGCAACCACGATGGAAAGACTGCTCATAGCTCCCTCGATTTCACCCATTTCCATTGCTTTCGTTGTTCCCAAGGCATGGGCGCTGGTTCCGATGGCAAGTCCCTTTGCGATAGGGTCCTCGATTTTAAAAATTTTGCATACGGTCTCCGCGCAGATATTTCCCAGTATTCCCGTGATGCAGATGCACACCACCGTAATCGTCACCACTCCGCCCATCTTATCCGAAATGCCCATTCCGATTGCTGTGGTGATGGACTTGGGGAGCAGAGTCACATACTGCTCATGGTTCAAATCAAAGGCAACGCTGAGAATCAGAATACTCACCATTGCCGTCAGGACACCCGCCGCAATGCCTCCAAAAATTGCCTTTGGATATTTTTTCAAAAGTTCTAACTGCCGGTACAGCGGCACCGCAAGGCTGACCGTTGCCGGTGTCAGGAAAAAGCTGATATACTTTGCCCCGTTGTTATAGGTTTCAAAATCAATGTGAAATAATAACAGCACCGCTACAATAATCAGTACCGCAATCAAAAGGGGATTGGCAAGCGCCACCTTCCACTTTTTCTTCACCCATAGTCCGATTTCATAGGCAATCAGGCTGATTGCCACACCAAAGAAAACAGACTGTGTCAATGCCTCTTTCATTCTGCCTGTCCTCTCTTTTTTCTTTTGTTGCCCGTGCGGATAATTCCCTGCGCCACTTTACCGGTCACAATCATAATCAATACTGTGGAAACCACCGTAATGACACAGAGCGGCAGAAGCATCTGCTCCAATTCCTCCACACTGGTCATGATTCCCACGGTGGCGGGGATAAACATAACGGACATATTCTCCACCAGAAAATCTGCGGCTCCTTCCACCTTTTCCAGCGGTATTATCTTCGTAATTAATCCAAGCAACATCAACAACAGTCCATAGATACTCGCAGCCACCGGCAGGGGAATGAGATATTCCAAAAGTTCTGCAAGAAAAGAAATTGTCAGGATAATGCTGAGCTGTTTCAAGTATTTCATCGTTCTGTCCTTCCTGCAATCTATATCTGGTGGCGGACTACGCCGTATTCATCATCCAGTCTGAAATAGGGACATTCCCTCTGCGTGCCGGACAAAAAACGGTACATCTCGTCCTCGTCCAGATTCACCAGACAGCAATAACATTCATAATCTTCATCATATATGTAATTGACACATGCGTCACAATTACTGTTTGCCATTTTTCACCACATTTCTGCGCACGTTCTTTGCGCCTACTTTCTTACTCTCACTCTTCCTGTCCGTCATTATCCCCGCCGTGCAGGTACTTATAAATCTCTCTTTTCCCGACGCCGCGGTCTTTCGCCACCTGTTTCATTGCCGTCTTATTGTCCATGCCCTGTCCTTCATACAATGCCATGTGTTCCTCAATGGACATACTGCTCCATGACTGAATGGCTTCGGCTCGGCTTTTCTCCCTGCTCTTTCCTTCCACCACCAGCACATACTCGCCTCTGGGTTCTTCCTCCTCATAGTATGTGAGAGCTTGCGCCAGTGTAGTCGGCATAATCGTCTCAAACTTTTTCGTAAGTTCCCGGCAAAGCGTAATCTTCCGGTCTCCCAAGGTCTGGTACAATTCCTCCAAGGTGCGTACCAGATGGTGCGGCGCCTCGTAGAGAATCATGGTGCGGCTCTCCCGCTTCAGTTCCTCCTGCACCTCTTTCTTTTCCTTCTTGTCCGCCGGCAGAAATCCCTCAAAGCAGAACCGTCTCGTGCTCAGCCCGGACAGCGTAAGCGCCGTGATACACGCCGCCGCACCCGGAAGGGAGGTGACATGTACGCCGTTTTCGTTGCACATCCTCACCAGTACTTCTCCGGGGTCCGAAATTGCCGGAGTTCCGGCATCGGTAATCAGGGCAATATCCTGCCCGCTCATAAGCTGCCCCACAAGCTGCTTTGCTTTTTCCACCTTGTTGTATTCGTGATAACTGGTCATGGGGGTGTGAATCTCAAAATGATTCAACAGTTTAATGCTGTTTCTGGTGTCCTCCGCGGCAATCACGTCCACGCTCTTTAAGGTTTCCACCACTCTCGGCGTCATATCCCCCAGATTTCCGATTGGAGTTGCACATAAAAATAAAGTTCCTGCCATTCTCGTTCTCCCACATCAATATCCGTATATCTCTGTGATTTCCGGGGTGTATACTCCCGGACTCTGATATACAATCAAAGGCTTTTCCACCGTCATCCGGGGATTTCCTCCGCGGGTACCCTCTATCAGAACCATGTTCGGCTCCTTATCCACATAGGGGTATACCAGTTTCATCCGTTTTGGCTCCAGTTTGTATTGTGACATACATGTCATGATTTCCGCCAGCCGGAAAGGACGATGCACCATGTAGAAATGTCCGCCCGGTTTCAGCAGCTTTGCCGCCTGACTGACAACATCCTCCAGCGTGCACAAAATCTCATGCCTTGCGATTGCCTTCGGCTCCTCCGGGTTTGTCAGTCCGTGGTTTCCTATCATATACGGCGGGTTACAGGTAATACAGTCAAAAGAAGCAGACGGGAACCGATTGCCTGCTTCTCTTATATCTCCTGTCACTATATCAATTTTGTCCTGCAGTCCGTTCAATGCCACGCTTCTGCGCGCCATATCCGCACTTTCTTCCTGAATCTCCAGTCCGGTCAGGTGGCTGCACTGATACCTTGCCTCCATCAGAATCGGAATGATTCCCGTTCCGGTTCCCATGTCAAGCACTACATCCGTATTCCGCGCGCGGGCAAACCCGCTTAACAGAACCGCATCCATGCCGAAACAGAACCTGCCGGGATTTTGGATAATCTGATAGCCGTTTCGCTGCAAATCATCTACCCGCTCATTCTCTCTCAGATGGATTGCTCTGGTTGTCATGCTTTTGTGATTCCCTTCCTGCTCTGTCCTCATAGTGATTGCGTTTCTGATACTTTCCGTCGCGTCTGCCGTCACGCTTTCCGTTGTAGCGTCCCTCGCGTTTCTTATCGTCCGTCCGGTTGTCTCTTCCCGCATTGGCGTTATTCTCCGCACGGTTGTCCCTGCGGTTTTCTCTTTCTCTTGCGGCACTGAAGTTGTTCTCACCGTGATTGTCCCTTGCGGCGTTGGAATGATTCTCACCGCGGTTGTCCCTGTTTTCCCGATTGTCGCGATTTTCACGGTTCTCCCGATTTTCAGAACGGTCACCCCGGCGGTTTCCCTGATAATTTCTGGGTTTGCGGTTTTCACGGTTATCGCGGTTATCCGGGCGTCTTTCCTGTCTGAACTCCTTCGCCTCCGCTTTCTCCTCCTGCGCCTCTATCTGGATTTCCTCAATTTCTTCCTGCTCCAGACGCTCTAACTCTTTCATTTCCTCTTTGGACAAATCCATTTTTTCTTTTCTGCCGTGTTTTCTCTTAAACTGGAGCCTGTCCACCTCATATTCGTGAATTTCTTTTTCGTCGTTGACGTCGACAATCACTTTTACAAGCTGACGAAGCACATTGACACTCTGTACTTCCCCTTTCAGTCCGTCGTCCGTTGTCACATAATCGCCCACGTTGGGAAGCCTTCTGTTCAACTCCTCGTAAGTCTCTTCTTCGTTCTTCAAACAGCACATCAATCTGCCGCACACACCGGAAATCTTGGTGGGATTCAGGGACAGATTCTGTTCCTTTGCCATCTTAATGGATACCGGCACGAAATCCGACAGATAGCTGTGGCAGCATAAGGGTCTGCCGCAGATACCGATGCCGCCCATAATTTTGGTCTCGTCACGGACGCCAATCTGGCGCAGCTCGATTCGGGTCTTAAACACGCTCGCCAAATCCTTTACCAGTTCACGGAAATCAATTCTTCCATCAGCGGTAAAATAAAAAAGAACTTTATTGTTGTCAAAGGTGTACTCCGCATCAATCAGTTTCATTTCCAGACCGTGCTTGCGGATTTTTTCCAGACAAATCTGAAAGGCTTCCTTCTCCCTGCCTTTATTGGATGCCTCCTGCTCATCGTCTCTCTCGGTTGCCAAACGAATCACCGGCTTTAACGGCTGAACCACCTTGTCGTCCTCCACCTCGCGGTTGCCGGAAACAACGGTTCCGTATTCAATTCCTCTGGCGGTCTCCACGATAACGTGGTCGCCTCTCTTTATCTCATAATTCATGGGGTCAAAGAAATACACTTTGCCCGCAGTGCGAAATCTTACTCCGATTACTTTTGTCATCTATCTACCTCACCTGTTAACATTCGCCGTTCACCCGCGGCTTATCACTCTCTGTCCCCGACTTGGGGACACTGACAATCACTATATTAACATACTTCCCGCAAAAAAACCACCATGACAATCCGCATCAGCCAAACTCTTTAATCGTCAGCATCAAAAGTTCCATGGTCAGTTCAAAATTCACATTGGCATTCAGACGGTTCTTCGCCTTCTCCAGCGCTTCAATCACCGTCTCGATTCCCTCATAACTGCTCCGTCCCGCGATTTTACGAAGCGCCTGTATCTCGTCCCGGAACACCAAATGATTGACATCATTGGTTGCCTTGAAAAGAAGGACGTCCCGGTACCAGATTTCCATAATATCCAGATAATCGCTGACTTCCAGCTTATAGTCGTTAATCTTTTTAATGGCTGCAACTATCTCGTTCAGCTCCATATCCTGTATATATTTTAACAGAGACACCGCCTCTGTCTTGACATTCTCAAAATCCTCACTGGAGGCGAGCATTCTTGCCTTGCCGATATTTCCTCTGGCAAACGCCACGCAGACCTCCGCCTTGTAGTCCGGCACCTGCATTTCTTCCATTAAATATTTTCTGACAAGGTTGTCAGCTACCGGTTTCATGTTTAATACCACGCATCTGCTCAAAATGGTGGAGAGCAAAGAATTGACATTGGTGGTGAGCAGCAAAATTACCACATATTCGGGCGGCTCCTCCAGCGTCTTTAAAATGGCATTCTGCGCCTGCACCGTCATCTTCTCCGCTTCATTGATAATATATATTTTGTAGGGACTGCTGTAAGGTTTGATGGCTACATCATTATTGACCTGCGCCCGGATGTCATCCACGCTGATGGTATTGGGCTTTTCGTGGGTCACTCTGATAATATCCGGCTGGTTATCGGATAATGCCTGCTTGCAGGAATGACACTTCTGGCAGGGATTTACCCCTTCCTCCTCACACTGCAATGCCATGGCAAAAATTCTGGCAATAAATTCCTTGCCGGAATATTTTTCTCCGTTGATAATATACGCATGGGAAATTTTCTTGGTTTCCAGTGCGTTCTGCAAATGCTCCTTAATCTGTTCCTGTCCGATAATATCCCGAAAATCTGCCATATCCGCTCCTCGTTAAGTAAAAATATCCAACAACAGTCCTCTGATTTCTCCGATTTTATTTAAGATGGCAAGGTTATCCTGTTCATCCTTCATCAATTCCTGTGCCAGCTGGTCTAAATTTTCATCCACCAGACGGATGATTCCGTACACCCGGTGGCGTCCGCGCCTGTCCAGAAAATTCTCTCTGGAAAAGGAGTGGGACCTTGTCACGACCTCGTTCAGAAACTCTTTTACCAGTCCCCTGTAATGCCGCATATCCTTTACGTCCCGGCGCTTGGCGAGCTTTTCGCCCTCCTCGGTAATCTGTTCCATCAGACCTGCCAGCTTTTCCTGCAGTTCCGCTTCCTGTATATGGCTGGCGAGCATGAATTTAAAGCTGCCGTCGGTAGGCGCCGCCTGCTTCGTCTGCTCCACCGGCATGTTCTGCGTTACCTGATTCACTTTAATATCCATTCTCCCACCTGCCTTTCCGTCACTGCTTTTCGCTCTGTATAACTGATATATCGGTCACTGTGACCTCAAATATTATCTTTTATGTATGCTCTGATTTCCTCGATACACTCTTTCAGCGTATCGTTGCAAAAACGTGCCACATTGCCCGCCTCCGCTATCTTTTCCTCAGAGAAATCTTTGCTGTCCGCCAGAAATCTGCGGCACATCTCCTCGTACTTCGGCTGTGGCTGTCTGCGCTCTCTGTCCAGCGCCCGTTGCAACCGAACGCCGTCGTCCACCTCCACTAAAACGGGCAGGACATTGCTTTTTCCGAAATACGCACTCAGCTTGTGGTATGCCTCCAGCGTACCAATCACAAGATAGCTTTTGTGCTCCAGTTGAATCTGTCCGTCATCCACCGTGAAATAGCGCCACAGTCCATACACCGTGTCATACGCTCTGTCCTCGATGACCTTTCCCGAAGCCTTTAATTTTTGGAAATTTTCTTCATCCGTAAAAAAATATTCCACCCCATTCTCTTCACCCTCGCGAATGGGGCGGGTCGTATATGGCACGATAGTTTCACATCCTATCGTGCCATCCTCCAGCAATTCTTTGAAAATAGTATCCTTCCCCGTGGAACTTTTTCCCATAAGACATACAATTTTGCCCATTATTTTACCTCAACGACGCGAATCATATTCGTTTTGCCCACGATACCGAGGGGCACGCCCGCCGTGATTACCACCACGTCTCCGGCTTTCACATAGCCTGCTTTTTTCGCTTCCTCCACTGCGTCATTGAACAGTTCTTCCGTTGTCTCCTCTTTTTTAATCAACACCGGATTCACGCCCCATAGCAGATTCAACTGTGCGCAGACTCTCTCGCTCATGGCGCAGCCGATAATCGGACAGCTCGGCTTGAACTGGGAAATGGACGCTGCGGTAAAGCCGGACAGCGTTACCGTGATAATGGCTGCTGCCTCCAAATCCATTGCCGTGGAACAGGTTGCATAGGCGATTGCCGTGGTAATATCCTTTTTCTCATCCGTACAGCGTAGATTCATTCTTCTTCTGTAGTCAATATCCTTTTCTGCACTCTCCGCAATTCTCGCCATGGTCTTCACGGCTTCCACCGGATACAGTCCGGCAGCGCTCTCTCCGGAAAGCATAATGGCGGTGGTTCCGTCATAAATGGCATTGGCAATATCTGTTGCTTCCGCTCTGGTCGGTCTGGGATTCTTAATCATGGACTCCAGCATCTGGGTAGCGGTAATAACGTGCTTGCCCTTCTTGTTCGCCATCTTAATCATCTTTTTCTGTAAAATAGGAACTTCCTCCAACGGAATCTCAACGCCCATATCGCCACGCGCCACCATAACGCCGTCGGATACATCCAGGATTTCCTCCAGATTCTGGATTCCCTGCATATTCTCAATCTTGGCAATAATTTTCATATCGCTTCCGCTGTCCTTAAGAATCTGTCTGACCTCCAGAATATCCTCCTTGGTTCTTGCAAAGGAAGCCGCCAGAAACTCAAATCCCATCTCCGCACCGAACACAATATCCGCTTTGTCCACTTCGCTGATATACGGCATGGAAAGAATGGCGCCGGGCACATTCACGCCCTTGTGGTTTGACACGAATCCGCCGTTGATGACATTGCAGACAATCTCCTCGCCTTTGATGTCCGTAACCTCCATTTCAATCAGACCGTCGTCAATCAGAATGGTCGTTCCCACTGTTATGTCGTTTTTCAGCTTTTTATAGGATATGGTTGCCTTCTCGGCAGTTCCCATCATTTCTTCCGTGGTGAGAATAAAAGTCTGTCCTGCAACCAGCTCTACCCTGCCTCCCTCAAAATCGCGGAGACGGATTTCCGGTCCCTTGGTGTCCAACATGGTTGCTACCGGAAGTTTCAATTCCTCTCTGACTTTCAGCACTCGCTCAAACTTTGCCTTCTGCTCCTCATGTGTTCCATGGGAAAAATTGAAACGTGCCACGTTCATTCCCGCAAGCATCAGTTCCTTCAACCGTTCCTCGCTTTCACTGGCAGGTCCGATCGTACAAATGATTTTTGTCTTTCTCATTCTATTTTCCATACCTTTCCGTCAGCCCCCTGTCTTTCTTTTCGTTCTCACACCCTGATTATTTTTATGTGAGTAATACCGTCTACAGTTTCTACTCCCTGAACCTTCAAATGCTGCTTCTCATAAGCTAAAATTTGATCACATTTCTCCCCGGTCAAAACCTCCCCCGGTACTAGCAAAGGTATTCCGGGCGGATACAGATTGACAAATTCACCGACCGCTTTTCCCACTGCCTCCTGCAAGGGTATGCTTTCCCCCGGCATATCCCATGCTTTACTGAGCGGAATCGCTGCAGACTCCGCGGAATCATTTCCTTTTATTACAGCGGAATCGGTCTTTGGCAAATCCGGTGTCAAACTGCCGTCCTGCATCTGCCCGTCAATGTCCAAAAGTGCATCCGTCATTCTGCGGTATGCTTCCTCACCGTCCGATACGGTAAACATTGCAAGGCAATATGTTCCGGCTGCCATCTCTAATTGCAAATGATACTTCTCTAATAGAATATCATATAATGTCTGTCCGGACAAACCAAACTTTTTCGTGGAAATCACAAGTTTTCCGATGTCCTGCTCTCCCCTCTGCCATGGCAGAAATTTCAGGCATCTGCACGCTGATAATTGTTCCAGCATACTTTCATATTGCCGTTCAAACTGTTCAAAAAGAGTATCGCCGCTCTTTTCCATAATGGTTAACGCATTATCGATACTTGCCATCAGAACATAGGATGGGCTGCTGGACTGGTAGATATGCAGAAAACGCTTTAATCTGTCCCGGTCTATCAACGACCCGTTCACATGTAAAAGGGCGGTCTGTGTCATGGACGGCAGCGTCTTATGCAGACTGTGAATGACTAAATCGGCGCCGGACCGGCAACTGTTTTTCCCCAACTCCTCTCTCCATCCAAGATGGGCTCCGTGCGCTTCATCCACAATCAGCGGTATTCCCCTGTCGTGCACAACCTTTGCAATTTCCCCTATGGAAGCAATCCTTCCTTCGTAGGTAGGTGAAACCAGTAAAACTGCTTTGATATTCGGCTGACTTTTCAATGCGTCATACACCTGCGAGGGTGTAATGACTCCATTGATATCATACTCCCCCAAGACCTCCGGATACAGATAAGAAATCGTTAAATTTCTAAGATATGCTGCATGATATGCTGATTTATGACAATTTCTTGCCATCAGAATGTGGCCGCCCTCCGGTACTGCCGCGCTGACTGCGCTTAAAATACCGGATGTGCTGCCATTCACCAAATAAAAACTCTCCTCGGAACCGTAGAGCGCTGCTGCCTTCTGCTGCAGCGTAAGTAAAATTTCTTCTGCCTGATGCAGATTGTCGAAGCCTTCTATTTCCGTAATATCCATCTGCATCACCTGCTCAGGCATTTCTCCGTATATTCTTCTCTTATGCCCCGGCATATGATACGGATAATAATCCGACGCCGCATACTGCTTCAGTTTATCATATAAATGCTCCACTTTTTAACCGGTCTCCCCTGTTCTTTTATCCCGTAATTTCTGTATGATGGCTCCATGTCCTTTGTGGAAATGAAAAGTCTCCATCAACGAACACCACTTATCCGCCATGGTGACAATCCAGCCCTCCCGGTATACCGGAGGCACAATGGTAAGGGGCCACATATGCTTCTTAATAATATCCTTTTCCCTGTCCGTCAGTCGATATTCCTTGGAAGCGTTCCGCAGTGCCCTGCCGGGATGATAAAAACCGTGCAGATTGTGCGGGTTGATATGGTCCTTGTCATGCCAGTCATATAAAAAGTAATCGTGAAGCAACGCCCCTCTGACTAATTCCCGGCGATTGCAGGGAATGTGCAGACGGCGGCTGATTTCCAGACTGCATTTGGCAACGTTCAGACAATGGCTGTTCACCGTCATGTTTCCATGCTGGATATGCTCCCTTGTCTTCCGGAAATTCCGAGACTGCAATATATCTGTCGCGTTCCGGCGTATTTCCCTCCGAAGACTTCTCTGTTCTTCAAATTTTTTCTTCCAGCGCTCCCTGTCCTTGGCGGAACGTCTCGCAATACTTCCCGATTTCATAACTTTCCCCTTTTCCCAACTGCGCTTGCCGGCTTGGATTCTGCTATTGCAGAATCATTATACTGTGAACGCAGAAAAGGAAGCGTCCTGGAGGGACATTTACTTTTCAAGTCACAGCTTAAATATAATCCGCCATGAAATGGCGGCAAGACGGCTACCCTTGCCGGCTTGGATTCTGCTATTGCAGAATCATTATATTACGAAACCTTCCACTTTTCAATTCCTATGTCCGCTTGAGTTTCCGCAGTTTTATGCACATAACCTTGTTTTTGTGGGCATCATATAAACAACTTTCAAAAAATGCTCAAAGTATGAGATATGTTTTTGATTCAGCTACAACAACTCATATATTTGTTTCAAAATCTTATTCTTCCTCTTCTTCAATCCATTCCTTCAGTTTCTGTTGAAGTAACTTCTTATCCGGCAAATATAATTTATACTCTGATGCATAAATATTAGCATCTTTGGGCAAAGTAATCTCAACTAAAGCATCGTTCTTTTCTTTGCACAGAAGAATACCTACTGTGGGATTTTCATCTTCTAATTTTTCATATCTATCGTAATAATTAACGTACATCTGCATCTGACCAATATCCTGATGTGTCAGTTTGTCCACTTTCAGGTCTATCAATACATAACAACGCAACAGACGATTATAGAATACTAAATCCACATAAAAATTATCTTCGTCATATGTAAACCGTTTTTGTCTTGCCTCAAAAAGATACCCCTTTCCTAATTCCAATAAAAATTTTTGTAATTTATTGATTAGGGCTGTTTCCAAGTCTGTTTCTGAATACTTTGCTTTTTCTTCCATACCCAGAAATTCCAGAACCGTAGGTTGCTTTATAATATCCTCAGGTTTTGTAATAACATTCCCCTCTGTTGCAAGACGCAAAACACCTTCTTTATCTCTACTCAATGCTAAACGTTCATATAAACTGGAATGATATTGCCTCTGCAAAGTACGAACTCCCCATCCGGTTTTTGCCGCTTCAATTTCATAAAAGTTACGTTCCGCTTCATTTTCTATGCGAATTAACTGCAAATAATGCGACCACGAAACGATAAATGGTGGTTCTTTTGCAAAAAAGCTAAACACTGTTTCACTTTTCTCGATTGCAAAAAGGCTAAACACTGTTTCGCTTATTCGCTCTTTATAAGTCAAATAGAATTTTCTGGCATTTTTTAATGTATCTTCTGAAAATCCTTTACCAAACTCTTTCTGAAGATTTTCTGATAATGTTTTTATAACCTTACTTCCATACTTTGCCCGTTTTTCTCCCATTTGTTGTGTTTCCACAATCCATCTACCTAATGAATAGTAAGTCATTATCTGCACTATATTTACATGATTCACAACAATATTTCTTGCGTAGTTTATTAATTCTACCGAATCCGCACATAATTTTTTAAGCTCAGCTTCATTTTCAACAATTTCATAATTTGATCTATCTTTCATTTCCAACAGACTCCTTTCACAAATTTACTGCGTATTTGGAGCAATTTCTGCCTTTTTACGCAAATCAGATTTACTCATCCTTTTATCTACTAACAGTTTCCATAATTTGTTTGTTTTTAGAGTTTACCACTTTCGAGCGCTTTTTGCCTCTGTTCTATGCGCCATTTTATCAGGCTTTGACTATCTACAAATGTTTTGTCATACAATCTTATATAATTATCTTTTTCTTTATCATCTGCGTATAAGTCAATAAAATCATCCAGCATATATGTAAAGTAATCTCTATGCGGTTTATGAATTAGTCCTGGATAAATTTCCCCATTCAACAACTTGTAAAACTCATCTTCTGAAACGCAATATACACCTGAAGGCATTTTCCTCTTTTGATTAAGAAGTTTCAAGAAGTTATACAATGAAAATAATTCTGCTGCACCTCCACAACCAACATCTGCATGAAAAGTAAAAGCTCTTGGATAACATTGAAAAATATATGTATCTTTTTTCACTATTACCCCCAATTCTCTCCTATAAAGTTCCTTTATCGTAAAAAATAAAATTTCTTTATCACCGCTTATTTCTTCCAACATTTCCTCGGCATAATAATATGTTTTCAGTTCATTTCTATAAGGTGTCTCTTTTCCAAACTTCATCCATTTTTCATTAATTCCAAGTACTTTACAAAGTTTTTCAATAAACTCGTATGGTGGTTCTTCTACTCCGTAATAGTATCTATTCAATTCATTCACAGATTCCAACCCCATCATATCACCGATAATTTCCAAATTAATATGTTCTCTCTCAAAATTACTCATATTAATCATTTCAATTATACTACCAAGCCTTTTGGAAAAATTAGATTTTTCCTGTTTATTTTCATGCAAATCTTCTGCAAACACCCTTTCTTTTATGTAAGAAGGTGCATCTCCTATTCTAGGTTTTATATTCTTTGTAACACCATGTATTGCATACAATAAGTTTCGATATTGGTCTTCTACATCCTTATCTGTAAAATCAATATATATTAATGACTTTAGATATTGAGGTATATATTCTTTCCCCAGCATACTACGTTCCATTATAATCGGAATAAATTTTTCTGACGCAGTTTTTTCGTATACTTCTGGTGCAATAATCATAGTTTCTTGACCCGCCCCTCCATATCTATTATCTGCTTTTTCTTTATATCCTTTATTGCATAATATAAGTACCTTATCAGATTCACTTACGGATTTTTCCATGAATAAGAATCTATCTGCGCCAGTATGTAAATCCCATATATCAAGAATAACATTTATCCCGTCATTTCGTAATTTAGTTGCTAAATTTATTACTTTTTTCTGGTATGCATCATTAGTCCATGCATACGAAATAAATACTCTTTTTTCCATTGTATAGCAAAGCTCCTTTTTTACATTATTGAATAGCCAACCTAATGTTTGTATTTAATATTCAGAATTTACGACACTAAGTAAGCAGCATTTTCACATCACAATCTCACTATTAAATACGGTTCTTGAAAATGAACCTGCTCCATGATTTCTTGTTTTGTAAAAGTCATCCCCCAGGAGCAACAACCCATTTTTCTTCCACGTCATCATTTCTGTGTACAACAGCAATAATCTTATCAATAAACTTTTCTACAGCCTCATCATCCACACCTATATAAGCATCCTATTCTTCTCCATCTGGTGCCATAATACCTTCAACATAACCATAATTAATCGGATAATACATATCGTTATGTTCAGGGCGGTAACTTCCCAATGGTCTATCAACTGTTACAGTTCCCGAATAATAATCTCATTCTTATCCCGCTAATTTTTTCTTGGAAAATAGCCCATGTCAAGTCTTACTTCTTTTCTATCTATGTCCCTGTTGGAGTAGCAACAACTGTCAAAACCAATTAACTCAAACCCTTCTTTCAAATAAAAACTAATTGCCGGAACGTTACAAGATTGTGTTTCCAAAATAATCGCTCGTCTATGTTCTAAATTCGCTTGTTGTTTTGCAATTTCCATCAATGCATGCCCAATACCTTTTCTCCTTAACTTCTCATGCACCCATAGTTCAGTGACCATAAGTCGATTAGACCAATCTTCCGGACACGTCTCAATACAGGCAACCAATTCCTGTTTCCCTTCAATTTCCTCTACAATTCCCCATGCATAAGCCTTTTCCCAATGTTCTTGATACAACTTATCTGGGAAATCATATTCTTCCGGATAATGAGAAATAGGATCCTTCAATTTTTCCTTTATCAAATCTATATGAAAACAATCTCTATCCTTTTGAATTCTTACATCGTAGTATTGCTCTGTAGTATATCTCATTGGAATAGGAACATTTTTCCACTGTTCTTTTGGCAAATGTATTATTTTATATTGTTCTAAATTCATATCTCCATACCTCGACAACAAAATACATAAACTCTACCTCTTCTAAAATACCACAACATATGTTCTTCTTCAACGAACTTCGCAATTCTTGCGATTGTTTCTCAACCAACAATGTCATAATTGAAACCTTTACAAAACAATTTAGGTGCTGCATCGAAATTTTGAAGGCACTTTGGGAAATAAATATGCCCCTGCTATCCGAAGCCAGCAACTAGTACATATTAATGCAAAAAACAGAACAGCCACATTCCTAATAAACACTGGGGGATATGGCTGTTTTTTCTCTATATAGTGTGAAAGATGGGAATATATCCCTTTTCTCTTGCCGATAAGCAAACCATTAATGTTTCTGCGTTTCCATCCCGCCGGACGTATTCAGCTTCCAATCCGCGGCTGCACTTTGCAGTTTCACAAGCCTTGCATACAGTCCGTCCTTCCGCATCAGGTCTTCATGTGTTCCGCTTTCTGCCACAACCCCTCCGTCCAAAACAATAATCTGATCCGCATTTTCCACCGTTCTCATTCGATGGGCAATGGCAAGAACGGTCTTTCCCTTTATCAGCCCGGAAATGGCTTCCTGTATTTCGGTTTCATTGTCCACGTCAAGGGATGCTGTTGCCTCATCTAACAAGATGACCGGTGCATCCTTCAAAAGAGCGCGGGCAATGGAAAGCCTCTGGCATTCACCTCCGGAAAGGGTAGAACCGTTTTCTCCGATTACCGTCCGATAGCCTTCGGGCAGTTTTTCAATAAACTCATGGCAGTGCGCAGCTTTTGCCGCCGCTATCACATCCTCGTCCGTCGCATTCTTACGTCCAACACGGATATTTTCCATAACCGTATTATTGAACAGCACCACATTCTGGAATACCATGGAAAAATCCTTCATCATGGCGACCGAATCAATGGGCGCAATATCCGTGCCGCCCAGCAGAATCCTTCCACCGGTCACATCATAAAAACCGGCAGTCAGGCTTGCAACCGTACTCTTACCGCCACCGGAAGGTCCGACCAGAGCCGTTACCTGTCCCTGCTTGGCAGTGAAGGAAACATCTTTTAAAACCGGCTTTCCCGGCTCATAGGCAAAGCTCACATGTTCAAAAGTAATGTCATAACCGTTTGTGCGGTACTCTTTTTTTCTGTTCTCTTCCCGGTAATTCTGAATTTCTTTCAACCGCTTTACCTGCAAATCCACACCAAACAGTTCCGCCATATTTGTCATTGCACCGGAAAGCGGGTCATATAACCTTGAAGCAGCAATCAAAAACAAAATATAGGAAAATAGAGTGGTACGGTTACTTATCATAAGGGCATTTCCGACAACGATAACCGTAGCAAGCCCTAACCGAAGAAACATCTGCCCCGTAGTTACAAGACTTGCTGCCAGCATTTCGGAAGAAATTTGTGCCTTTTCGGCAGCGTCCATCTTTTCATCCAGCTTTTGCAGATACTGCGCTTCCATGTTGCATGCCTTAATATCCTGCACAGAAAACAAATCAAAAGTCCATAGTATCTGAATTGTATTGAACCACGATATTAAAAGAAAGGAAACGTATGATAATTAACTTCCTAATTATCATACAAGACAAGCTATGAAAAATAAATGTTGCATAATACTATTCTGTTTCGCCATAACTTTATCTACTGTGGCAAACAGGAGTCTGCTGCAGAAACTACCGGGACAATAGAAAACACTGCAAAGGAAACAATAGAAACTACCGCCACAGATATAGAAACCGATGACTTCACCGCAGAACTACTCCCGTGGGCTCCGCTTGCTTCGCTTGATACCTATCCTGAACTGTGCGAAGCATTTGAGGAATTATTAGGTATCTCCACCAATGAGGATGGCAACAAATTAGGTATCGTTTATACAGATGACAATGGGGAAGTGAATCAAAACAATACACTTTTCAATGCCTTGGGAAACACCAATTTCATGATTCACACCATCAGAGATGCAGACCAGATTAAAACGATTGAAGAGATAGCTCACAATGAGTATACAGATATCTTGGAAAATCAGGAAATTCCGGCAGTTATCAATGCCTACTTCAATTTACTACCGGATCAAGCTGAAGGTGTATTTGATGGCAGTTCGTCACTCACCAGAGCACAGGCCATGACTCTCGTAATGAGAGCTACGACCCCGGTCAATGAAGCGCAGGCACCGGAAGCAAACCCGGACTTCACCGCAGCAGTAGGCGACAACCAGTACACCGATTATGCCGCAAGATTGGCTGACGCATTCAAAGAAGATGACAGACTGGCAGAGGATGTAACACTTACAATACTCAAGGATGGTGGAAACCTTAGCTTCCTTGAGGCTTTGGACAATCCAGATAACGGCTTGCCAACAGAAATGTGTAACACCCTTGCAAGAGCAATCGCACTGGGATTTATCAAAGAAAATGAAATCCATTGGGAGGAAGCAATCACCAAATCCGAAGCTATCAGTCTCTTTATTGATGCTTCTGATTTCTTCTTTGCCAACTCAGAATTTATAACAACGTCCCAAGGAAATCATATTGAGAAGCCCAATGCGGAAGGCTTAACAATTGAAGAAGCAATACAGGCGGACAATGAATGGTTTTGTACTATCCCCAACATCATAGCCACATTTTCAAATACAAAAGAAACCACTACAACATAACGTTGCAATGGTTTCAAATGAAAAACGACTGTACTTTAATGAATATCTAATCTTTGTGTTAAGTATTGAAATAGCAATTATTCAAGAATGATATATGTATAGGGATCCTCTCCCTGTGCTGTCCCCATTTTAACAAAAACAAGATATTTCGCATCACCAATGTTTAAGTCTGGTTCACTTACTGTAGCCTCATAGCTTAAATAAGCCTCAATGGTAGTTTCATTCTCATCAAACTCTTCTATCTTGTTTCCTGCCTCATCTTTATAAATCGGGTCTGAATATTGTCCAATTGGTTTCCCTATCTCCGAAAATCCTCTAAGGAAAAAATATGTACCCGGTATTCTATCAAACTCTCTAATTCCAGCCCAACTGTCAATTCCGTAGTTCACTGAAACCTTTATATAATCACTTGTTGCCTCCTGTACAACTAATGTAACATCTGACAAAACCTCTTTATTTTCATCCGTATATCCAATTCTGTAATTAGGGAATACTATTTCATCACCAATCCTATAAGGTGCGTCCGCAGTGCCGTCTCGTCCATCACAAGCTACGGATATACGTTCATTAACATTCTGCTCCACTGTTGTCTCCGTGTCTGTCAGAATACTTTCTTTGGAAAAATTGATTTCTATGTAGATATACTCAATCGTTTTTCCGTCTGATGTTTGGAAATCATAACAGGAAGATACATTTGTTATAGTTTTCTTTTCGTAGGAGTATAAAATCTGTTCCGTACCATCACTCCACTGTGTATAGAGTACATCATTAGGGTCTCCAAAATAATCAGTGAAGTTGCGCATTTTATCATCCGCAAATTCACATCCATTTATTGAAACTCCTTTTGTCGGATATACTTGAACAGTATAAACTTCGCATTCTTCTATCGGTGTATCTTCACTCTCACCTTCTACACCTAAAACTGCAAACCGTGTACCATTTGCAATGACATCATAATATTTTCCATAATCGTTAAAGTTACTTGTTACCTCAAGTTCATAGTCACCAGATAATTCTATTCTGGGTTTCTTATCTTCCAGTGCATACAATTTCAAATCAGCGCCGGCATAACTTATCTCAGCCTCTGCTAATGGTGCGAAGTCAGCAGGTGTTTGGAACGTATATGACGCCGTCTTATAATTGGAGTTCTCGTCTGGTTTGACAAGTTCAATCGTATCGCCATTATAGATTGTGCCAATCCCATCTTTGATTCCTACTTCTGACCAAAAAGTCCCGTCTTCCTCTTCAGTCTCCGTTTCCTGTACCTCTGTTTTCTGTGTTTCCTCCACTTTCTCCGGTTCCTGTGTCTCGTGTACCTCCGTTACCTCTTGACTGGCTGTTTCAGTTTGTTCCTTTGCACCACATGCAGAAGTCAAAAGGCAAATACCTAACATTCCCACGATTAGTAACTGTTTTCTTTTCATTACAAACTCCCTTCTTTTGTATAATTTTAAATTATCCGTTTCATTATATTACTATATGTGTTTCTTCGCAACACCGCTTATTGTGTTGTATCTATATGAAAATTCATAAATCCCATATCCATAAGCATCTTTTTATGTTTATGAAATACAAGTATTCAATAGCATTGATATATAACAGAAAGCACACGGATAGTAAGTATCTCTATTCGGTAACTAACTAAAAGAATTAAAAAAACCAAGAATGCAGTAAAATTAGCATTCTTGGTTTCCTAAAAAGTGAGGCATCGGGGATTCGAACCCCGGACAACTTGATTAAAAGTCAAGTGCTCTACCGACTGAGCTAATACCCCAAGGAAAAATGCCCAGAACCGGAATCGAACCAGTGACACGAGGATTTTCAGTCCTCTGCTCTACCAACTGAGCTATCTGGG
>CAKRYI010000027.1 GCA_934426825.1 uncultured Acetatifactor sp.
AATACCGGAAATCCCGTTTACATTTCTGCAATGGATGCACGTGAAGACCAGTCGCAGGTAGACGTAGACAAACTGGACGAACTGGCATATAACTGTGCAATGACCTTATACGAAGTAGATGAGGAAGTAATGAACGAACTGCCTTGGTCGTAAGGAAAGGTTAGATAGTTTCATAGGATAGGCAGGGGCAATGATTTCAATCCACCACTACCACAACTTGAAAAGTTACTAATAATGAAGCGAAATTACATGAGCGCGGGTATATGCTCATAAATGCAGAAATTCTATATTACAGTCTCGATTTGTGGCTATTGCAGCCAGATGGTTTGCAGACTATGATTACAGGATATTTGAAATACAGTCAGAAAAGAAAGGTCAGGAGGCTATGAAAAGGAAAAGAAAACAGGATGGCTCTGTTACGATAGAAGCTACTATCGGATTGACAGCTTTTGTTTTTTTAATCGTTACAATACTGTCTTTTATTAATATTTGTCGGGCACAGATGGTAGTGTCATTGGCAGTTGATGCAACGGCGAAGGAGATGAGTCAGTATTCCTATTTTTATGGACTTTCCGGACTGCAATCTTTGGCGGATGTCCTGCATGATACGTCATCAGAGTCAAAGAATACCACAAACGAATTGATTGGATATACTAAGACAATGTGTACCAGCCTGACGAACATCGGGGGAGATGTGCAGGCGGGAGTAAATCAGGTACAACAGGGGATGACAGAACAGGAAAATGCACAGACCCTGAACGATGCAATCAATGCTGCACAGCAGACAGCTCAAAATTTGCAACAGACCGGTCAGAGTATGCAAGATAATGCCGGACAGATTAAGGAAGCAGCGAGCAGCTTCGGAAACTGTATTGAAAGCATGGATGCGGAAAGCTATATGCGCGGCTTGGGGGCATTGGCTGCTAATGAGGCATATCATGCCGTTTTGTCGAAAGTAATCTGTCCTCCGTTAGCTAAGGCAATGTGTGTCAAACATATTGAGGGATATGGAGACGGTGATGCGGATGCAGCATTGAAAAGCATGGGAATTTCCGAGGGAATGGATGGCTTGAATTTCATGATGTCGGAGATGTTCAGCGAGGATGAACCGACACAGATTCATTTGGTCTGCTATTATATGGTGAGCCCGTGCACTTTAGTGGAGCTGCCCGGAGACACACGCATGGTTTTTTGTAAAGAATCGATTACGAATGCCTGGCTGAACGGATATTACAAAAAGTGCTCGGATGAGGAAGTGGCTGCGGGAGATGCCCAAACAGGTGAAGATGCGGAAACACCTACGGAGGAAGAAAAGACCGAGGAAGAACCGGAGGAAGAGGGCGTTCCGGAAAGACTGAGAACGGCAATAGAAGAAGATATTCAGGATATAGAAGATGAACCGTTACCGGATGATTTGGCAAAGGCATTTGTGGACGGCGAGTACCGAACGGTAGTGACAACGGATTGTGTACTTCTTTACCGTGTCTTTGGCGGTGAAGAGGATATGGTTGGTCCGGTATTCTGTACGAGGGAGTTTGCCAGTGAGGAAGAAGCCAGACAGGCGATGGCGGAGCTGCCTGAATACGGGAATTCCTGTCAGTATACGGGAGTGGTGCTGGTACCGGCAGGAACGGTACTGCGGGTTGGTAAAACGGCTTCGCAGAGAGCCAGTGACGGAACGGTATATGCCGGCGGCGAGGATCGTGTCATTATCGAAGGAAACTGGATGGAGGAACATCCGGACTGGCTGTTTGAACAGAAGGTTTTGGGAAATCGGGAAGACTAAAGACGATAAGGATGAATGAAAATGCTGGTAGTGATTTTAGATATTATAGCAACGATTGCGCTTTGCCTTTATCTGGCAAACGGACAGATGGCTCTTTTTGAAAAGGGAGGCTTCCGCAATCTGATGAATCGATTAAAGAGTACTGTGACGGAGGAGGAACCGGAGGAAGAGGCAAAGCTGGAAGCGGTTTCTTTCAGGCAGGCATTTCAAAATTTTATAGGCTGTAAAAGATTATGGTTTTTTGGAATTGCAGTGGCGCTGGTATCCTTTGGATTTTATGCGTGGAGGGAGTTTGAAATCATAAATGCACCTCTGCTAAACCTGAAATATATGTTGCTGCTGTATCTGTTTTTTGCGGCAGCAGTGGTGGATGCACATTATTCCATTATTCCGAATAAGCTGATTGTTACGGGACTTGTTTTTTGGGTGTTGTTATGTATTTTCACGGTTTTTGTGGAAAAGAACTCCATTATTACACTTTTAAAATTTTCCGGTTGCGGAGCCCTGTTCGGAGGTGGTGTTCTTCTGTTGTGTCGTGTGTTGATGAAAAACAGCATGGGATATGGAGATATAAAGTTGCTGACAGTGACCGGACTGATTTGCGGCTTTTATAAGACTTTTAATATCTTGTTCTATTCTTTATTGGTTTTATTTGTGGTCGGGCTGATTCTTATTTTCGGAAAAAAAGTAAATCGCCATGCCAAAATACCCATGGGACCATTCCTGCTTTTAGGGTATCTGGTTGCAGGTGTGATTGGAATATAGGGGGAGTCAAAAGTATGCGTAGAGTAATTTCCATAGTGATGGTGCTGTTTTGTGCATTGGGGTGGTTTACACTGGTAAATGGAGAGGTTCAGGCACAAAAAGAATATGATAATACGTTGCAGAAGGCATATGAATATGCGGAAAAGGGATTGCCGTATGTGTCAGCCCAGTATTTTACCAAGGCATTGACTGAAAATAGAGAGCAGAGTATTTATAAGGCATATCTGGTACAGCTTCACGATTTGAATTCCAATGATATTTATTATAAGACATTGGATATTTATTTGAACAGTTACCCCCAGGATGTAGATGCGTATGCCGCACTGTTAAAACGCTATGATGAGCAGGGAAATGTGAAAGGGTATCTTGACTTGTATAGCCGTGCGGAAAATGCAGGAGTTGCCACGGAGGAAATGAAGACCCGTTATAAAGAACTTTATTATAAGGTAGTTATTTTATTGGGGGGACTTCAGGATGCGCGCTCTTTTGTCGGTGATTATGCGGCAGCAAAGAGAGAGGATCATTGGGGGCTTATTGGACAAAGAGGGCAGACTGTAGTAGATTTCCGGTTTGATGCCATCAATGTCATATTGGGGAATATTTATCCGGTCAGTCTGGATGGAGAGGCATATTTTCTTGGCACGAATGGAGAGAAGATGATTACCACAAGCCGTCCGGTTGAATGGCTGTCACTTATATCAGATGGCTGTTGTGTGGCGAGACAAGGAGATAAATATGCGCTTTGTGATACTGCCATCAATGTGCCGGAAAATTTTGACTATGATTATTTGTCCACTTCTTCCAATGGTGTGCTGGCAGCGAAAAAGGGTGAAAAATGGGCACTGATGAGCAATACGGGTGATATGATAAGTGATTACATATACGAAGATATATTGATTGACCCGGATCAGGGAAGATGTATACGGAATGGTGTGATTTTTGCAAAGCAGAACGGAAAGTATATTATGCTGGATGCTCTGGGGCAGCGCATTGGAACAGAAACCTTTGATGAGGCGAAAATGTTTGCCGGAAGCCAGCCGGCAGCCATCAGAATCGGAGATAAATGGGGATTTGTCAATTCAGACGGTACCTTGAACGGCGGTGTAAAATATGACGAAATAGAATCCTTTTCTCTGGGGTTATACGCTGCGGAGGAAAATGGAAAATGGGGATATAAGGAGCCGTCAGGCGAGTTTGTGATTGAACCGCAGTATGATGAGTGCAGACCATTTACGGAGAATGGAGTTGCCAGAGTGCGAATAGCGGATACCTGGCAGTATATAACTGTGAAGGGATTTCAAAACTGAGTGATAGGAGAGCGTAAGCCATGAATACTGAATTTCAATATGATAATCAGGGAACCAATTCGTTTTTGGTATACCCTTTGGGGGACACAGAACAGTTAGACACTATGGGAATCGGAATGATTAGCAATAATCATATTCCGCATATTTTACCGGTTTCGTTTACGCAGATTGATGATAAGCGGTATTTGCGATATAACATTTCCTCTAAAATAGCTTTGGAAAATTTTTTCAGCGGAATGGTAAACAAAAAAAGACTGCTGGATGTATTTTTAGGAATTTGTGAAGCGATTGAGGCGGGAGACGAGTATATGCTGGAAAGCAGTATGCTTGTGCTGGACAAACGCTATATTTTTGCCAATGTAGCTACAGGGCAGACTGATTTGGTTTATTTGCCGGTGTTCGGACAGGAAGAGCAGCTTGACTTATGCCGCTTTTTCAAGGAAATCATGTTCAGTACACAATTTGATTCCGGTGAGGACTGTGGTTATGTGGCGGCAATCATTAATCATTTGAATACCAATACCAATTTCTCTTTGAAAGATTTTAAGGTGTTATTGTATTCCTTGAAAAATCAGAATGTGGCACAGCCTGTAAAGCCGCAGCAAACAGCACCGCAGACGGTAAAATCACAGTCTGCGGCATCGCAGACCACCGCATCGCAGCTTACAGTCCAACCGGCAGGGAAACCCCAGCCCATAACACCGCAACCGGTGAGACCGCAGCCTGCAGTACAGCAGGCAGTTCCACAGGCAGCAAAACCGCAACCGGTAACGCCGCAGTCTGTGAGACCGCAGGCAACAGCGCCGCAGCCGGCAATTCCCCAACCCATAGCGCCGAAGCAGACAGTGCCACAGCCTGTGAATTCTCAACCGGCAGCATCACAGACGATGGCGCAGAAGCCTCCTGTACCCCAGCCGGCTGCTGCACAGACACCCGGTGGCGCTGCTCCCGGTTTCGCAATACCGGGAATGGAGGAGAAAGCCCCTGCAGCACCCAGAAAATTATTTCATTTTGGGAAAAAGGCGCAGGCTGCATCCGCTCCTCAGAAAGTATCTGCACCTCAGGCTGCATCTGCAGCGGGGAGTGACAAGCGAGGAGTACAGTCTTCCGTACCCGGGTTTGACAGGGCACAGGCACAGCCGGTGGCATGGGCACAAAACACAAATCCGGCACAATTTGGACAGACGAGTGTATTGTCCTCTGAGATTGGGCAGACAACTGTATTGTCTTCGGGGGATTTGGGTCAGACAACCGTACTTGGCAGTCCAAACGGAGAACCGGCAGTACCCAGGGCAGTATTGGTTCAAAAGAAGAACGGAAGGCGCATTGCAGTGGACAAAATGCTGTTTCGCATTGGAACGGAGCGGTCTTTTGTGGATTGCTGGGTATCGGATAACAGCGCGGTATCTCATTCCCATGCGGATATTGTCAATCATGACGGAAAGTATTTTGTACGGGACAACAACTCGACCAATCATACCTATCAAAACGGACAGTTATTGATGAGTAATCAGGAGTATCCGTTGGCGGATGGGGATCAGCTTATGTTTGCCAATGAGAAATTTGAATTTGAGTATAAGTAATACGATAGAGGAAAGAACATGAACAGAAAAGAAATAAAGTTGTGTGCAAAGCAGAGTTTAAAAGGACATATTGCCACGGCAATCCTGATTATGCTGATTATGCAGTTTATGACTATCGGGATTGGAACAATTACTATATTTGCGGCATTTTTGACGATTCCGTTAATATATGGTCCTTTAAAAGTGGGAATGTCTTTCTTTTATTTAAAGATAACAAATGGAGAAGAGGGAAATGTAGGGGATGTATTCTTTGGATTCAAATCCATGGTGCAAAGTTTTTTATGTATTTTCCTAAGAAGCCTCTACGTCATGTTATGGTCCCTTTTATTGGTTGTTCCGGGAATCATGAAATATTATTCCTATGCCATGGCACCTTATATTATGGCAGAGAATCCCGGAATTTCCGCAAATGAGGCAATTACCAGAAGCAAAAATATGATGAAAGGGCACCGCATGGAACTGTTTGTTTTCAAGTTGTCCTTTTTCGGATGGTATTTACTGGGTTCCGCAACACTGGGACTGGCGATGTTCTATGTGATTCCCTATACGGAGGCGGCAACAGCAGTATTTTACAGACGGTTGACCTTGCAAAAAACAGAGACGGCAGTTAGGCCGGAACCCGGTGAGGGGGAACTATCACTGCCAAGTGGAAGTGCACAGACAACCGTGCTAAATCAGACCCCGGATACGGGAGCGGGTATCTTTACCGGTACGGGCGGAAGTCTGGCAGGACAGGCATATTTCCTTGCAGACGGGGAAGTGTATAATGTAGGCAGGGATTCCTCTCAATGCGGAATTGTAATTTCGGATAACAATATTACTGTCAGCAGGGTGCATTGTTCCGTAAGGTATAGTGCAGCCGATGATGGTTTCTATCTTACGGATATGTCTTCTAATGGCACATTTGTAAACGGAGAGAAACTGTCACGGGAACAGATGCAGTTTGTACAGAGAGGTGCAGAGGTTTCACTGGGAGATAGGGTTAATTGTTTCCAATTAAACTGAGGAGATATTTGCTTTTGCACTGTATGTGATATAGAAAAATCTTGACATTTTTTGCGGAAAATGATATGGTAGGCTACAGTTAAAAGGGAGTAGTTGCAACGTGTAATCAACATGCCCCGGCAGATAGATTTCTATACATGCGAGAATGTATTGCGCCGTGGTTACACGCTTCATACGCAGACAGCGAATCGAAGAACAAGACTTTTAGCACGAAAGTGCCGGAAGTCTTTTTTTGTTTTCCGAAAAGAATTCCGGAAAGCACAGAAAGGTACAGGTGAAGAAATGGAAATTGTTTTACAGTTAGGGCTTTTGGTGATTGGTTTTGTAATGCTGATGAAAGGCGCGGACTGGTTCGTGGACGGCGCTTCGGAAATTGCAGACAGATTCGGTATTCCACAGCTGGTCATCGGTTTAACCATTGTGGCAATGGGAACTTCCCTGCCGGAAGCGGCAGTCAGCATTTCCGCTGCATTGAAAGGCAGTGCGGAGATTACGATTGGTAATATCGTGGGAAGTAACATTCTGAATGTGCTTATTATCCTTGGACTGACAGCAGTCATCCGCACGGTGGCGGTACAGAAATCGACCATCCGCTATGAAATTCCGTTCACCATTCTCGTTACGGTGGTACTGGCGGCAGTTGGTCTGGCAGACAATACCGTGAGCCGGGTGGAAGGTGTTATCCTTTGGGTATTTATGATTCTTTATCTTTTGTATCTGCTGTGGATGGCAAAACACGGTGAAGTGCCGGAAGAAGCGGAAGAAGAAAAGAAAAAGGATCCTGTCTGGAAAATGCTTCTGATGGTTGTTGTCGGTGCCGTAATGATTGTGTGGGGCAGTGACATCACAGTAGATGCGGCAACGGCTCTGGCAAAGATATTTGGCATGAGCGAGCGTCTGATTGGTCTTACCATTGTGGCATTCGGAACCTCCCTGCCGGAACTGGTTACAAGTGTCACCGCAGCTATCAAGGGAAAAGCGGATATTGCCGTTGGAAATATTGTGGGAAGCAATATTTTCAATATTCTGTTCGTTGTGGGAACGACAGCGCTTATCACACCGGTGGCGTACGGCGCAAACTTTATGGTGGACAGCATTGTGGCAGTTGCAGCCATGGTATTGCTGCTTCTTTGTGTGGTGAGAAAGAAACAACTGGCAAGACCCGCCGGAATCATCATGCTGTTAGGATATGCGGCATATTTTGTGTATCTGATTCAGTAAGAGAATCCGTGATTTCCTCTATGAAAAACGTAGTTGCATACGGATAGATACAAATGATATAATAGATGCGGGCTCCGCTGGCCGGGGCCTGCGTTTTTTTACGCCCAAATACATCGATTCAGATAAGGGAAAGGCAAAGATAATGATGGATAAAATTTCAGGAAATATTGTGATTGGACAATCAGGTGGTCCCACCGCTGTTATTAATTCTTCGGTAGCGGGAGTATATAAAGCTGCAAAGGATATGGGAGTACAGAAGGTGTACGGAATGGTGCATGGGATTCAGGGATTTCTGGAAAAAGATTTGATTTCCCTTGAGGATTACCTTGGAAACGGTATCAATATTGAAATGTTAAAAAGAACCCCCTCGGCTTTTTTGGGAACCTGCAGATACAAACTTCCGGAACATGAGGGAAATGAAGAGATTTACGAGCAGATTTTCCGTGTGATGGACGAGTTTGGAATTGAGGTCTTTTTCTATATCGGCGGAAATGATTCCATGGATACGGTGAAAATGTTGTCGGATTATGCGGCTGCCCACGGAAGGACACAGAAGTTCGTTGGAATACCCAAGACGGTGGACAACGATTTGCCGGTGACGGATCATTGTCCGGGGTATGGTTCCGCTGCAAAATATATTGCGGCTTCTTTGAAGGAGGTTATCCGGGATGTGGAGTCCACCGGACTTGCCAACCCTACGGTTTTGCTTGTGGAAATCATGGGAAGAAATGCCGGATGGCTGACGGCGGCGGCAGCGCTTGCCAAAGGAGAGGACTGTTCCGGCGTGGATGCCATTTATCTGCCGGAGCGGGTGTTTGATATTGACGCTTTTGTAGAGCATATCAGAGAAGTGGCACAGACAAAAAATACGATTGTGATTGCGGTATCGGAGGGAATCAAATTAGCCGATGGCAGGTTTGTGTGTGAACTCGGCGGCGGTACGGATTCGACAGATGTATTCGGCCATAAGCAGCTCAGCGGCTGTGCCCTGACATTGGCGGGAATTGTGTCGGAGAGAACCGGCTTTAAGACCCGTTCCATCGAATTATCCACTTTACAGCGTGCTGCCAATCATATGGCTTCTCTTACGGATATTGATGAGGCAATGCAGGCAGGCTATCATGGCGTGGAGGCTGCCGCAGCGGGAGAGACCGGTGTCATGGTCGTGATGAACCGCATTTCCCAGCAGCCTTATTATTGCAGAATGGAGACATACGACATTCACAATATTGCAAACGGGGAAAAGACCGTTCCCATGGAGTGGATTACCGAGGACGGAAGAGGACTTACAAAAGAAATGATTGATTACATGCGACCGCTCATCATGGGAGAATTGTTCCCTATTTATGTGAACGGGCTGCCGGCTCATTTAGTGAGAAAGAAGTAAGGTGCTTGACAGAAAAACAGCAGAAAGAGAAATGGTGTCTGCAGCAGCCGGGTATAGATATTTGCACCGACTGCTCTTTTCGTAAATGATTTTATTTTTATGTTATTGTTGTCCGGAAGATTTTACGGAACTCAGAGCCATATAGGAGTTATGATACTCCGGATGGTAGGTCACATCCTTATCAAACCATTCCGGCGGAACAAATGCCTCGGCGGCTTCCTTGCTGCCAAACTCTACCTCCGCCATGGTTAACGGTGCAAAGGGCGGATCAAAGACGTCAAGCTCGATAGTCAGGGTATAGTCATCGGGAGGAGTGGGAAAACCTGCCTTAAAGCCGGGATTGTGAAGAGGAATCAGGTAGCGTTTTTTTGAAATAATGTTTCCGTCAGCCTTTTCCCTAAGATGATAGTAAGCGTCCTTATTCAGAGCGAGGTTGCTCTCTTCACGAGCCATCATGCCCTTTCCCTTGTAGGTCATGTAATATTCGTTGTCCTGTTTTCGTACCCGGACTACCGGATCAACATTCAGATATGCCTGCTCAATATGGTGGAAGGGATAATTCTCCAAATCGGCAGGTAATTGTTTTAAAGTAAATTTGCGCTCTATTTCCATAGCGGCTTGTAACACTCTCCATTCATTTCGTTATTATAAAGGTGTGAATGCTCATTGCACACACTATTTATATTATAGCATATCCGGCAAGAAATCCAAGCAATTAATTGAAATATTTGGCGGGAGTGTGTATACTGAATAGTGACAATATGCGGATTGTGTATCGAAAGAGGAACAGAAAGGCGGACTTGGAATGAAACGGATTGCAGTTTTTTTTGCAGAAGGATATGAAGAGATAGAGGCTTTGACGGTAGTTGACATTTGCCGGAGGAGCGGACTGGCTGTGGATATGGTTTCCGTATCCGGGGACAGACAGGTCAGAGGCAGTCACGGTATTTTGGTAGAAATGGATAAACTTTTTGCAGAGGCGGACTTTGCAGAGTATGATATGCTGGTACTTCCTGGGGGAATGCCGGGAACGAAGAATTTGGAGGCATATGAACCGCTGATGGCGCAGGTGGACGCTTTTAACCGGGACGGCAAATATGTGGCGGCAATCTGTGCAGCGCCCAGTGTGTTAGGGCACAGAGGAATTCTTAAGGGAAAACGCGCCTGCTGTTTTCCGGGATTCGAGTGTCATTTGGAGGGAGCGCAGGTTACGGCGTCTATGGTAGAAATTGCAGGAAATGTCATTACTTCCCGCGGAATGGGAACGGCAATTCCTTTTGCGCTTGCTATTGTGAGTGTGTTCTGCGGAGAAGACAAGGCGGCAGAATTGGCGAAAACTATCGTATATAAATAAATTGCAGGGAGAAGCAGAATATGAAAAAAGCGTTAATTACGGGGATTACCGGGCAGGACGGTTCTTATCTTGCAGAGTTTTTACTGGAGAAGGGGTATGAGGTACACGGTCTGATTCGCCGTTCCTCTGTCAGCAATACCGAGAGAATCAACCATTTGATTCAGGAAAACAAAATTACACTGCATGGTGGGGATTTGTCCGATACCTCCAGCATTGTCCGTGTGGTGGGGGAAGTGAAGCCGGATGAAATTTATAATCTGGCGGCGCAGAGTCATGTGCAGGTGAGTTTTGAGGCACCGGAGTATGCCGGAGACGTGGACGCGCTGGGAGTTCTGCGTATTTTGGAGGCGGTACGGGTTCTGGGAATGAGCAAGACCTGCCGGATTTATCAGGCATCCACCTCGGAGCTGTACGGCAAGGTGGAGGAGGTTCCCCAGAAGGAGACAACCCCTTTTCATCCCTACAGCCCTTACGCGGTGGCAAAGCAGTACGGCTACTGGATAGTAAAAGAGTACAGGGAAGCCTATGACATGTTTGCCGTAAACGGAATTTTGTTTAATCATGAATCCGAGAGACGCGGTGAAAATTTTGTTACGAGGAAAATTACGCTGGCAGCCGGAAGGATTGCCTGCGGTTTGCAGGAAAAGCTGTACCTTGGCAATTTAAGTGCATTGCGTGACTGGGGATATGCCAAGGACTATGTGGAGTGTATGTGGCTTATGCTGCAGGCGGACAAGCCGGAGGATTTTGTCATTGCCACAGGCGTGCAGCACAGTGTCAGAGAGTTTACAACGCTGGCATTCCATTATGTGGGAATCGAACTGGAATGGCAGGGCGAGGGCGCTGAAGAGAAAGGAATTGACAAGAAAACCGGAAAGGTACTGGTGGAGGTCAGCAAAGAATTTTACCGGCCTACGGATGTTGTGAACCTGTGGGGAGACCCTGCAAAGGCGAAAACGATGCTTGGCTGGAATCCCCAGAAAACCAGCTATGAGGAATTGTGCAGGCTGATGGCGGAGCATGATCTGGAACTGGCTAAGCTGGAGGCTTCCATAGAAAAGCAAAAATAAGGACAACGAAAAATCAGAGGTAGAATACGATGATGGAAAAAGATGCAAAAATATATGTGGCAGGTCACAATGGAATGGTGGGAAGTGCGATTTGCCGTGCGCTTGAAAAAAACGGGTATCACAATCTTGTGGCGAGAAGCCATAAGGAGTTAAATCTGTGCAGACAGGATGCGGTAGAAAAGTTTTTCGCAGAGGAGAAGCCGGATTATGTATTTCTGGCGGCAGCCAAGGTGGGTGGAATTCTGGCAAATGATGAGGCACCTGCGGATTTCATGTACGATAACATGATACTGGAAATGAATGTGATTCATTCTGCATGGCAGAACGGCTGCAAGAAGTTACTGTTTTTGGGAAGCAGCTGCATCTATCCCCGCATGGCGCCGCAGCCTATGAAGGAGAACTGTCTGCTCACCTCTGAACTGGAAAAAACCAACGAGGCGTATGCTCTTGCAAAGATTTCCGGACTGAAATACTGTGAATTTTTAAATCGTCAGTACAAAACGGATTATATCAGCGTAATGCCAACCAATTTGTACGGCCCTAACGATAATTATCATCCCACACACAGCCATGTGCTCCCGGCTCTGATTCGCCGTTTTCATGAGGCAAAGGTATCCGGGGCAAAGGAAGTGGTCTGCTGGGGAACCGGTTCTCCGCTCAGGGAGTTTTTGTATGTGGACGATTTGGCGGATGCCTGCGTCTATCTGATGAATACTTACAGCGGAAACGAGACGGTGAATCTGGGCACCGGAAAGGAAATTACCATTAAAGAGCTTACCAAACTGGTAGCAAAGGTGATTGGTTATACCGGAGAGATTAAATGGGATACTACCAAACCGGATGGCACACCCAGAAAGCTGCTGGATGTCAGCAAGCTGGAAAAACTGGGTTATCATTATACCACGGAACTTGAGGACGGAATCCGTCTGGCGTATGAGGACTTCTTGAATAACCCCATGCGCGCGGAGCGGTAAAAAAACTGAACTATGGAAAAACAGCAGCTATATAAAAGCGGCGAGTTCAGAAAAAGGCAGCGGGAAAGTTGGGAGTCGAAATGAAAGAATATCAAAAATGTGCAAAGGAAATGCTTGCATTTATCGAAAAGAGTCCGACCTGTTTTCATGCCATAGCAAATCTGCGGGAAATGTTTGAGGAAGAGGGATTTACGCACCTTGCGGAAACGGACAAATGGCAGCTTGAGGCGGGGCAGGGATATTATGTGGTGCGCAACGACTCTTCCGTGATTGCTTTTCGGATGCCGGAGGAACAGAAGGTAAAAGGGTTCCATATGGTGGCGTCCCACAGCGATTCCCCTTCTTTTAAAATCAAAGAAATGCCGGAAATTTCAGTGGAAAATCAGTATGTGAAGCTGAATACGGAGAAATATGGCGGAATGATTCTTTCCACATGGCTGGACCGCCCGTTGTCCGTGGCAGGTCGTCTTGCGGTTTGCGGAGGCGGAGTGAGACTGGTAAATGTGGATAAGGATTTGCTGGTTATCCCCAATGTGGCAATCCATATGAACCGGGACATGAATAAAGGTGTGGAGTACAACCCACAGACAGATATGCTGCCTTTGTTTGCAGACGGAACATGCGAAAAGGGAGACTTTGTAAAGACAGTGGCGAAGGCTGCCGGCGTCAAGGCAAAGGATGTGCTGGGATATGATTTGTTTGTCTATGCCCGTGAACAGGGCAGAATTTTAGGAAAGAACGGAGAATTTGTACTTTCTCCGAGGCTGGATGATTTGCAATGTGTCTTTTCTTCCGCAAAGGCGTTTGCGGAAAGTACACCGAAGGAATATATCAATGTATGTGCGGTGTTTGACAATGAGGAAGTAGGCAGCGGCACCAGACAGGGAGCGGATTCCACTTTCTTGGAAGATACGCTGCTTCGCATCGGAGAAAGTCTTTCCTGGAGTCAGGTTGATTTCAGACGCATGGTGGCGGGAAGTTTCCTGATTTCGGCAGACAACGCGCATGCGGTACATCCCAATCATCCGGAAAAAGCGGATCCTACAAATCGCCCCTATTTAAACGGCGGTATCGTCATAAAATACCACGGCAGTCAGAAGTACACCACGGATGCCGTGTCGGCGGCGAAGATGAAGGAACTGTGTGAAACGGCGGGAGTGCCGTTTCAGACATATGCCAATCGTTCCGACATTGCGGGGGGAAGCACTTTAGGCAATATTTCCACAGCCCATGTATCGGTATCTTCCGTGGATATTGGATTGCCGCAGCTTGCCATGCACTCGGCGGTGGAAACAGCGGGTATAAAGGACACGGAGTATGCCATAAAGGCGCTTGGGATTTTTTATGGCGAATGATAACACAATCGAATATATAGAGGAAAAGGGCAATATATTAGTGCAAAATATACTGCCCTTTTTTGTGTGCAAAAATGTGGAAATCGAAAAGGCAAAATGGAAAAAACAGAATCACAGGCATAAAAAGCTGTAACACCGGGCAGGGAATGGGAACGAAATGAATCAAAAGTTAGAGGATTTGCTGAATCTGGCACTGGAGACGCCGGAGGCGGTCAGAAGGCAGACGGATACGCTGAATGTGGGATTTGATGAGGAGAGCCGCAGCTGGGAACTGATTGTCAAGTATCACGGAACCTTGGAACGCTTAGCGGTACTGAATATCAAAGTGGAGTATTTGATAGCCGGATATGCGATTCTGACAGTGCCGGAGGGACTGGTGGAACAGGTGGCAGAGCTGGAAGAAATCGAGTATGTGGAGAAACCCAAACGCTATTTTTATTCGGCTGTTGCGCCCACAGACAGTGCCTGCTTTCCCTTAGTGACCATGCGGGAGCCGTTTCTCAACGGGAAAGGGACTCTGATTGCGGTGCTGGACAGTGGAATCGCCTATCAGAGAATGGATTTCAGAAAGGAAAACGGGGAAACGAGAATCCGTTTTTTGTGGGACCAGACGCTTAGCAGTGCAGGGGAAAATTTTCATTCGCCGGAGGGATTTACCATGGGAGCGGAGTTTTCGGAGGAGGAGATTAACCGTGCCCTTTTTGCATCCACGGAGAAGGAAAGGTTTGCGCTCTTGCCCAGCACGGACGTGTCGGGACATGGAACGGCGGTGGCGGGCATTGCGGCAGGGTATGACCGCAGCGGTTACATCGGAGTGGCAGCAGGGGCGGATTTGCTTGTGGTGAAGCTGGGTGTTCCGGGAGAACTGGGTTTCCCGCGGACAACGGAAATCATGCGAGGCGTGACGTATGCTGCCAACAAAGCCATTGATTTGGGAATGCCGCTAGTGATTAATCTGAGTTTCGGAAACAGTTACGGCTCCCATGACGGCAGTTCTTTGCTGGAGCGGTTCTTAGACAATGCGGCGGAAATCGGCAGAACCGTTATCTGTGTGGGAAGCGGAAACGAGGGCAGTTCCGGGGGACATTTTGCGGGAAATGTGGCAACGGCAAGAACGGTGGAACTATCGGTGGCGGAATATGAAAGAACGCTGAATCTGCAATTTTGGAAAAATTACAATGACGAATACCGTATTTTCCTGCGTGCTCCATCCGGGCAGCAGGCGGAAGTGACCGTACCGGTGGGAGGCGGAAAATATACACTGCGGCTGGAGCAGACGGAGGTGCTTGTGTATCTTGGGGAGCCGACGCCTTATTCAGTGGCGCAGGAAATTTATCTGGACATGATACCGGTGGGGAGAACTTATATCGACAGCGGTGTGTGGAGCCTTCTGATTGAACCGGTGACGGTGGTGACGGGACAGTATTACCTATATCTGCCGGCAGCGGCGGGCAGAAACAGCAGAACAATGTTTTACCGTCCCACGCCGCAGGTCAGCCTAACTATACCCGGTACGGCGTCTAAAGTGATTACTGTTGGTGCATATGATTATACTTATGATACTTATGCGGAATTTTCGGGAAGGGGATATGTGAACGCGGACAGAACCATAGGTGTGGTGACGGCGGGACTGGTAAAGCCGGATTTGGTGGCGCCCGGTGTGGAGATTCTGGCGCCGGATGTGTACGGAGGGTATGCCGGGTTTACCGGAACCTCCTTTGCCACGCCCATTGTGGCAGGCAGTGCGGCGCTTTTGATGGAGTGGGGAATTGTCCGCAGAAACGATATTTTTTTGTATGGGGAGAAGGTGAAGGCGTACCTCCGCGCCGGTGCGAGACCGTTACGCGGGGAAACACAGTACCCCAACGAGAGAGTAGGGTACGGAAAACTGTGCGTGGCGGACAGTATCCCCGGCACTCGTTCATGAGTTAAATTATCCGAGGGATGATTTAGGGCGGCGTGAATCAGGTTTTTTTCGTTATCTCATAGGATTCCATGGGGATGTCAAGCAGTTTCGTAATTTTGCCGATAACCTTCCGCTGTTTTAGCGGTGACCTTCAGCGGTTTTGTGTCTTGCACCATGGGCGGCTCTCCTGTATAATGTAAGAGATAAAATCATAAATAAACTGCATCGTACATCGGTGTATGAAGGATAATGGCTGTAGAAAATTGTAGTAGAAATATCTCCCTTGCAAAGAAGGGAAAAAGAGTGGTTTATCATGATAAAGATAGCATTTTGCGATGATGATGTGTCCGTGCTGAATGAAATCAATGTACTGTTGGATAAATACAGGGTGGAACGCAATCAGGATATAGTATATGCCGCATTTAACAGCCCTTTAGAGCTGCTTGCGGAAATTGAAAAAGGAACAAGGCTGGACATTTTGTTTTTGGATGTCATTATGCCGGGAGAAAATGGCATTGAGGTTGCCAAAGAAATCCGGAAATACGATACTAATGTTAAAATTATTTTTCTGACTTCGTCCGCTGAATTTGCGGTGCAGTCGTATACGGTGGGAGCTTATTTTTACCAGATGAAACCAATCTGGGCGGAAAGTTTTTTCAGGCTGATGGATTCGGTCATTTCCGAGTGTGAAAAGTCGCAGCAGTGCAGCCTGATTTTGCGCTGCAAGAACGGAATCACCCGGATTGAATTGGAAAAGCTGGAGTATTGTGAAGTGATAGGACGTACTCTCTTATTCCATATGGAGAATGGAAATGTGCCGGAGAGTATGGGAAGTCTGGATGAGTTATGCAGCCAGCTGACCCAGTATCCCAATTTTTTGCGTCCCCACCGTTCCTTTTTGATTAATATGGAATATGTCCAGAATATCTCTTACCGTGCCATAACCATGGATAATCTGGCAGAAATTCCCATTCCCCACGGGAAGTGTTCGGAAATCAAGAATCAGTATCTGGAATATGTATTTAACAGAAAGCAGGTGTTTCTGGCATGAGTCTTATCTATGTGTTGAATGGCGCTGCGGTAGGCGTGTACGGAATGGTTTTGGCGGCGTCCTTTTGCGATATTCTTTGGACAAAACAAAAGAAACTGGCGATGGCGGGCGGTATGGCTGCCATTTTGCTGTTTCAGGGTTTGGTCTATTTTTATATCAATTCTGCGGCAATCACCTATTTATATCCGGCAATTACCCACATTCCTCTGACCGTGTTATTGTGTCTGTTAAGTAAAAAATGTCTGTGGTCCATGATTTCCACGTTGACGGCATATCTGTGCTGTCAGCTTCGCAGGTGGATTGCGTTACTGGTGGTGGGCATTGTCTCCGGTGATGAGATGATGCAAAATGTGGTGGAACTGATTGTGACACTGCCCCTACTTTTCTGTTTGCTGCGGTTTGTGGCACCGTCCGTGCGCTCTCTTTCCCGCGAGACAAAAAAGGTGCAGTGGCGTTTTGGAATGATTCCGGCACTGGGTTACGGTTTTGATTATCTGACAAGAATTTATACGGACTTACTCTCGGAGGGGGCGCCGGCGGCGGTGGAGTTTATGCCCTTTGTGTGCAGTGTGGCGTATTTAATGTTTGTTCTGCGCACCTCGGAGGAAAAGGAGATGCGGAGCCGCTTGGAGCAGACGCAGGACAGCTTGAATTTGCAGATGGCACAGGCGGTGCGGGAGATTGAGGCGCTGAGAAAGTCCCAGCAGACAGCCAGCACTTACCGGCATGATTTGCGCCACCATATGCAGTATCTTTTGGCGTGTGTCGAAAACGGAAAAACCGAACAGGCGCAGACCTATATTCACGAGGTCTGTTCGGAGATTGAGGCAAATAAGGTGACGGTGTTCTGTGAAAATGAGGCTGCAAACCTGATTTTTTCCGCTTTTGCGTCAAGGGCGGAGGAGAACGGAATCCCCATGAAGATTCAGACTCAGATTCCGCAGATTATACCGGTTTCGGAAAGTGATTTGTGCGTGTGCCTGTCCAATGCTCTGGAAAATGCACTGCATGCCTGCAAAAAGGTAAAGGAAAAAGGAGAGGATACCTCCATAGAGGTCACTGCGTATGAAAAAAACGGCAAGTTCTTTTTCCAGTGTATCAACTCCTGCGAGGCGGATGTGGCTTTTTCCAACGGCATACCGGTGACGGACGAACCGGGGCACGGCATCGGTGTCCGCAGTATCTGCGCCATTGTGGAGAGATACAGGGGATTGTACAGCTTTGAAGTCCGGAACAGCAGTTTTGTGCTACGACTGTCTCTTTAGGGTTACGGTGGATTCAATGCAATTTACGGTCGATTCATGACAAGAGCTCCTTTTTTGTAGAAAATTGCGATACAATACACTCAAGCAATCACACAAAAGCTAATTTTTAACACAAAAGGAGAAAAATTATGAAGAAAAAATTATTAGCAGTAATGATGAGTTGTACCCTGATTCTTTCCATGGCAGCATGCGGAGATACCGAGGAGACTGACACCACAGCACCGGAAGACAGTGTTGTAAGCGAAGAGGTTATTGAGGATGTTTCCGAAGATGTTGTGGATGATACGACAGATACCACGGTAGTGGAAAGTCTGTGGGATTTGGAGAGAGAGGAAGTTCCGGATTTGACAGATACCGTATGGACATTCTGTGGCGGATGCGTTAAGGGAGTAGAGATGGAACAGGAGCAGGTAGATTCTGCACTGGAAAGTGTATATGGTGGTACTCTTCAGATTGCATTTGACGGCGAAGGCGGAGCACAGATGATTCAGGGCGGCGGCACCTTAAACGGTACTTACGAGCCTATGGGTGACAATGGTGTCGGTGTAGCTTTCGATAATAACGGAACCGAGTTAAGATACGGCTGTATCTTTACAAAGTTTAATGATACTGTAGCCATGATTGCCATTGCAGATGAGGAAGGTTTGAACGCAGTTTATTTTGCTCAGTAAATGCGGGCAGATTTAAAGCAGCGGATGCGGAGAAATCCGTATCCGCTGTCTTGTATTAAAGGGGAAAGGGGTTCTTTATGGAGATATTAATCATTATTATTTTGTTGATTATTTTACTCCTTATCTGGGTGATGTCTACACGGCAGAAACTGACGGTGATGGATGAAAATGTCAGCAATTCCATGAATCAGATAGGCATACAGCTTTCTCCCCGCTTTGATTCTCTTTTCGCCTTGTTGGATTTGGTCAGGGAATACGATAGTAAAGAGGCACAGGCACTGCTTGATATGGCGAGAAACGGGCGCCGTACCATTACAGCAAAGTCCACACCGGGGGAGGTTGTGGCACAGGAGAGCATTATTTCGGAAACACTGGAGCGAGTTGCCGGGGTGGCAGAAAAATGCCCGGAGCTGAAAACGGATATAAATTATGGGAAGTGCATAAATGCCGTGGAGTGTTATGGGAAAATGGTACGCACCAGTCGTCTTATATATAACGATTCCGTGACGAAGTTCAACAGAGCGGTTCGCATGATACCTGCAAGTCTGATAGCCGGAATATTGGGATTTCACAAGAAAGACTATCTGGTGACAGGGGAGGAAAAGTCAGAAACGATAAGATTTTAGCACTGCAATATAAAAACCAAGAAACAGGAGCACAGACGCAAAGATGCTCAGACAAGGAGGAAACTATGGGATTATTCAGTAATAACAAAAAATTGTGTCCGATTTGCAACAATCCTACACCGCGGTTGTTACCGACAAAGATAGAGGGAATGCCTATCTGTAAGGAATGCGACCACAAAATTGATTTGCCGGACGGTAAGGTAAATCAGATGTCTCTTGAGGAGTTTCAAAAGTACATAAACTTCTATGATGAGAATCAGGCAATGCGCAATGAATTTTCGGCAACTTATCATATGGACCGCGGCTTTTTTGGCGGCAGTTTTGCAATAGACGTACTGCACAGATGGTTCCGCCTGAAAGACAATGACACTTCACTGGTGATGGATTCCTCCAATCTGAAATCTTTCCGTATTTTGGAGGACAACAGTGTATTGTTTGAAGGAAATGCAAATGCCCTCAAGTGTCACGACAATAATGTGGAAGCGAGAGCACAGGCTTTATCTCCGAGAATCGCACAGTTCCGTATGGAACAGCAGCAGTATGAAATGCTGGAGCATCTGGAGGAAATGCGGGAGCGGCACAGTGACAATCAGGATGACAAAAATCAGAATCGTCCCTATCGTTCCCGTCCTTACTTTGATGTGGATGCTCCGGTGAAAAAATTCCATGTGGAACTGGAACTCATGCATCCGTACTGGGAGTTCTATACATGGAAGGTGGATGCACCGTCCTTTGACAGAGAGTATCCCAGTGTTGAGGGATATATGAGCGAATACCGCAGCCGTACCGATGAGCTTCATACGCTGGCAACGAATCTGATGCAGGTAATCAATCCGAATGCTCCGGAAATTTCAGACGGCGCAACGGCGCAGGCAGCAGCGGCTGCACCTCAGGCAGCTCCGGCAACCAACACAGTAGAGGAACTGCAAAAATACAAAGAGCTGATGGACTCCGGTGTCATTACCGAGGAGGAATTTACGGCGAAGAAACGTCAGTTGCTTGGCATTTAAAAGGGAGAGGTAAGAAATACATGAAAAAGACAAAAAAGGTGATTGCCCTTGCATTACTGCTTCCGTTAACCCTCTCACTTGCTGCGTGTGCGGATGAGGTGGCGGACGAGGTAACGGGCGAGGTGACGGAGGATACTGTTGGGGAACAGTATACCGACGCCCCTACGGCCTTGGTGGAGGATGGAAGCTGGGCTGTTTACTGGTATCTTTGCGGCAGTGATTTGGAGTCGGGCGGAGGATTTGCGACCGGAGACATTGGGGAATTGATGGAGGTTTCATTGCCTGAAAATGTAAAGGTCGTGATTGAGACAGGCGGCTCCTCTGAGTGGCAGAATGATCTGATGGATGCGGGCAAACTGCAGCGCTGGGTTTATGACAGCGAGGGACTTTCTCTTGTGGATGAACAGCCTTCTGCCAGCATGGGTGAGGCGCAGACGTTGGCGGATTTCTTACAGTTTGCGAAAGATAACTATCCGGCGGAGAAGACTGCGGTAGTGTTCTGGAATCACGGCGGCGGTTCCGTTTCCGGAGTTTCCTTTGACGAGCTGTATGATTTTGATTCTCTGACACTGGATGAACTGTATCAGGCATTTACCAGTGTGTGGGAGCCGTCCACGGACAATCCTCCACTGGAACTGGTTGGCTTTGATACCTGTCTGATGGCTACGGTGGACGTGGCGTATACATTCTCGGATTTGGCACACTATCTGGTGGCGTCCGAGGAGACGGAGCCGGCAAACGGCTGGTATTATTCCCAGTGGGTAGGCGCTTTGGCAGAAGATACTTCCATGAACGGGGAGGCTCTTGGAAGGGCAATTTGCGATGCGTATTATGCAGGCTGCGAGGAAGTGGGAACACAGGACAATACAACCCTGTCTCTTACGGATTTAACCAAAGCAGGGCCGCTGCTGGAGGCTTATGAAACCTTCGGTGCCGAGGCACTGTCGGCAGCTTGTACCGACCCCGCATTCTTTTCACAGTTCGGACGTGTTGCCGCACAGAGTGAGAATTACGGCGGAAATACCAAGGAACAGGGCTACACCAATATGGTGGATCTGGGACACATGGCGAGACAGAGCGTGAGTACTTTGGGCTCGGCACAGGGCGTGCTGGACGCACTTTCTGACTGTGTGCTGTATAAGGTGGGCGGACAGTACCGTACCGAGGCAACCGGACTTTCCTGTTACTATTCCTACAACGGTGATGTGGAGGATTTTAACGGATATGCGGGTCTTGGAGCCGGAACGGCATTCAAATACTTTTATGCCTATGAACTGACCGGAGAACTGGATGAATCGGGCATGGAGTATATTGCGGATTTGAATTTCGAAGAACTTCCACAGATACAGAACCTGAATACCATGGGCTGGGACGGAGCGCCGTTAAATGTGGATGAAAACGGTATATCCTATTTGACTCTGGGACCGGAGGCTTACGATATTCTGACAGGAATCGGTTTTTCACTTTACTATGTGGACGAGGAAAATGACATGATGCTGCTGCTTGGAACGGACAATGACATGGAAGCAGACTGGGACAACGGTGTATTTTCCGATAATTTCCGAGGTGTTTGGGGAAGCATTGACGGAAATCTGGTCTACATGGAACTCAGCTTTGAGGGTGATGATTACAACCTTTATTGCGTGCCGGTGCTCTTAAACGGAGAAGAGTACAACCTGCAGGTGGCATATGATTTTACCAACGAACAGTGGAGTATTCTCGGAGCAAGACAGGGAATTGACGATAACGGTATGGCGGACAAGGAACTGCGGCTTTTGCAGGAGGGAGACGAGCTGACCACAATCTGGTATATGGCTTCTGTTTCCGGAGAGGACGATTTTGAACCGTATACGGTTGAGACAATTACGGTGACAGCGGACACTGCCTTTGCCGAGATGGATTTGCCGGACGGCAGCTATTCCATGGTGTACGAGATGTGGGATGCGATGGGCAATTATGCGTACTCGGATGCGGTTTTGTTCGACTGTAACGGCGGAGAAATCACGACGACGGTATACGCCGAGGAGTGAGAAAGAGTGAGATGCCGGAAGGCATAACAGAATGATAAAATACCGGCTTCTGAAAGTTAACGGTAAGGGTTGACTTTGGGAGCCGGTATTGTTATGTACATTATATGTTTTGATTCGAAAATATTACAAATAGTCGTTTTGCGATTTCTTGAGAATAAAGCGGACATTGTAGCCGGATTCGTCGCAGATAGAGCGCACAACGCTTTCCGCCAAATCTTTGGCATTGTCGTTCACGCAGATAACGCAGCTATCCTTTTTTCTGCCGAACAGGGAGGTCTTGGGCCAGCGGATATAGTAGGAAATCCGGTTTTTCAGAAGCTCCCGCTCAATCATTTTCTTGCAGTCGGGGTTGGATACCTCGCATAATTCAATTTCATTGTTTACTTTCAGGGCAGTATATAACGGTTGCATAGTTCACCTCGTTAATGTACAAAAAAGTTAAAAGTGCAGGAAAAACAAATGTCTGCTACGCAGCCGCTTGTTTTCTTTTGCAGGGGATGCACTCACGAACCCGCACTGACGTGCTTCAAAGCCTGCTGGCGCAGGCGGTTCGTTCGTTAACGATGCAGGAAAAACAAATGTCTGCTACGCAGCCGCTTGTTTTCTTTTGCAGGGGATGCACTCACGAACCCGCACTGACGTGCTTCAAAGCCTGCTGGCGCAGGCGGTTCGTTCGTTAACGATGCAGGAAAAACAAATGTCTGCTACGCAGCCGCTTGTTTTTCCTTTGCATCGGTTACATTATATCATATAGGGGGAGAAATGTGCAATGAATACTTGCGGGCGCAGGCAGAAAACATTATACTGTAGGTAGAGTATTGAGACTTGAATATATGTCTGACGGAAGGAGAGGTAGTATGGACTTTTTGGAGAAGATTGGAAATACGATTGCGGATAAGGGAAAAGAGGTTTCGGATAAGGCGAAGGATTTGGCGGAGATTGCCAGTTTAAAGAGCCAGATTGGAACCTGCGAGGAAGTTATCAAGAAGAATTACATGGAAATCGGAAAGCTGTATTATGAGCAGTATGGCGATATGCCGGAGGAACCCTTCCAAAAGGCATGCCGTTCCATTAAGAATGCCAGAAACGGTGCAGAACAGCTTCAGGCAAAGATTAACGAGATAAAAGGATTGTAGGACTTCTCAGAACTGAACAGAGTATCAAAAAACCTCCGTGGATTCCACGGAGGTTTTTGTTGCTGTGCGCCAGACGGTGCCTATTGTTAAGAGTATTTATTGTCCCTCTGCCTGCTGTTGTGCGGCTGCAAGAGCAGCCTGATTGCGCAGTTCAATTTCATGCTGTTGCTGAGCAATCACTGACTCAAAGTCGGGATTTGCAAAGAACTCAGCGTTATGCTGACACTGGTTGCTGGTGACGGGTGCGTTTACGCTCTGTGTACCGTCAGGATTCTCAGTGATAGTTGTGGAACCGCTTACCAGTGACGGGTCTTCTACCAAAGGAAACTCTGCAACACCGTAAACCTTGAAAGGACAGTCGGGGCTTGCAGGTAACCGGTCATAGTTACAGATATCACCCTCATAGTGAACATCACAGCTTTCCGTGGGAACCGTACCCTCCGCAAAGTATTCTGCCCGGAGGGTTCCGTCACACAATCCCGGAATCGGCAGTTTGCCGGAGCGTGAGCATATCGTTTCCTGCACGATGCCGCTCGGCATAGGGAAACTTTCACTGGGAAGATTCTCATGCACGCGCTGCATCACTGCTTTCCAAAGAATCTTGGAGGTGTTGGATTCGCTCATGCCGATACTGTTGTCGAAACCGGTCCATACGGTACAGGTGTAATAAGGGGTGAAACCGGAGAACCATACATCCTTGGTCGCCGTGGAAGTACCGGTTTTGCCGGCAATCGCCATGCCGCTGAAACTTGCCTTTTTACCGGAACCGGTGGTGACAACATCCACCATGGCGTCGGTCAAAAGAAATGCAGTGGTCTCCTTGATAACCTGTCTGGTATTGGGAGTGGTATTGTCCAAAATGACCTCTCCGTTGGAGTCGGTGACACGGGTGTATAATTTCGGTTCTACATAAAGTCCCTGATTGGCAATGGCTGCGTATGCGGCATTCAGCTCGTAAGGAGTAACACCGTAGGTCAGTCCGCCGAGGGCAATGGTCTGGTTTACATCCGAGTAAATTTTGCCGTTGATTTCCACACCGTCGGTCAGGGTGGTGAAACCGAAATTCAACAGGTAGTCATAGCCCAGCTGGGGCGTAATGACTGTCTGGTTTTTGACCGCAATAATATTTAAAGAGTCACGGATGGCATCACGGATGGAACAGATGCCTCTGTATCCGGTGTCGTACCAGTTCTGTACAGGACGACCATCCGCATAGTTGAAAGGTGCGTCATTGTACACGGTGGCAAGTGTCTTGCCGGCACTGTCGAGTGCGGGCGCAAAAGAAGCAAGTACCTTGAAGGTGGAACCGGGGGAACGCATGGCGGAGGTGGCTCTGTTTAAGGTACGTCTGCCTTCCTTGGTGCCTCGACCGCCTACCATGGCAACCACATAGCCGGTACTCTGGTCTTCCACAACCATGGCAGCCTGCGGCTGGGGGGTCATGGAAATGGTTTCCTCGTAATTATCTATGTCATCCGCAACGCCGAGACTGTTTAACATGGCGGTACGGTAGGTGACAACGGCTTCGTTGGCGTCATCCTGTGAGGAGAAAATCAGGTTAAATTTCTTGTCCCCGTTTTCCTTGAACCATGCCATCATGTTTTCCTTGCTGAAATTTGATTTTTCCCCGTTTTCCTGAATAATGGTAAGAGCGTAATTCAGATACCATTTTACATTGGAGGGATAATTCTCGTCATTGGCAAATTCCTGATTGGCAATTTTCTGAATGTCCGGATCCATGGTGGATTCGATTCGAAGTCCGCCGGCGGACATCATGTGTTCTGCGTTTGCCTCGCTATAGCCGGCAATGTTGACCAAATCCTCTTTTACTTGCTCGTATACGGCATCGGAGAAGTAGGAACCTGTGGTGGCGTTGCTTACACGATAGTCCGTATCATAGAGACCGATACGCTCATAAACGGCGTCGGTATCTGCCATGGCTTCGTCATATTCCGCCTGGGTAATGAAATCCAGCTCCAGCATTTTGTCCAGACAGTCCTTGCGTCTTCTGGCATTTTTCTCCGGATTGCGAATCGGATTGTATTTGGTAGGGTTCTGCGTAATGCTGGCAATTACGGCACATTCTGACAGCGTCAGGTCGCTGCAGGATTTTCCGAAGTAACGCTGGGAAGCAGCTTCCACACCGAGGGTATTCTGTCCTAAGTTGATGGCGTTCATATAGCGGAGCAGCACTTCGTCCTTGGTAAAGTTCTTGGTAATTTCAAGGGCAAGATACTGTTCCTGAATTTTACGCTTGATTTTTTTGATTCGGTTGTTGCCTTCGGAAGTCCAGTCCGTAAAGACGGTGTTTTTTAAAAGCTGCTGGGTGATGGTACTGGCACCCTGTGCCTCTTCTCCGCCGGAACGGATAAACCAGTAACCGGCACGGAAAATACTTTTCATGTCGATTCCGTTGTGCTGATAAAAACGCTCGTCCTCAATGGCGACAAATGCCTGTCCGAGATGCTTGGGCACTTCGTCCATGGTAACTTCAATTCGGTTGGAGTTTGTGCTGACGTACTGGTCGATTTCGTTGCCGGCACGGTCATAGACGATGGTCGCCTGTCCGGAGGCTACAATGTCGTTCAGACGTACGGAGGGGGTGCATGCCAGAATGCCGCGGAAAGCACCGATTCCGGCAGATACACCGCAGATTCCGATGGCTGCAATGGCAATCAGAACCACTTTAACGCCGGTAAGTGCTATTTTTCGTCCCCACTTCACAGATTTAGAATTAAGTGCCTTTTGCTTAGCGCGGACACCTTTTTTTCCATAATTCATAAAGTCAGTCCCTTTCTGTCTGTGGTTACAGACGCTCCTATTATAACAAAAAACGGTATGTAAATAAAGGTTTTCTTTGTCTTATTAAGAATTGTTTCACATTTTTGGCGCTTTATGCTAACATGGGACTAGAAATAACGGATATTGGGAAAACTCAGGAGAAATTATGACAGAGACAAAAGTGGAAGAATACAGAGTCCTGCTGGAAGGCGGGGAAGGGGAAATTATAGAAAAAAAATCCCGCTTTATCGCCACCGTGCGAAAATGTGACAGTGAGGAGGAAGCGGTGGCGTTTATCGAGGAAATGAAGAAAAAATACTGGGATGCCAGACATAACTGTTCCGCCTTTGTCATCGGAAGCAGGGCGGAACTCACCCGCTGCAGTGATGACGGGGAACCGAGCGGAACAGCGGGTAGACCGATGCTGGAGGTCCTTTTGGGAGAGGAAGTCCGCAACGTTGCCGTGGTGGTGACGCGGTATTTTGGAGGTGTGCTTTTGGGAACCGGAGGATTGGTGAGAGCGTACACACAGGCGGTAAAAGAGGGGCTTTCCCACTGTGTTTTCGGGTGTATGCGCTACGGACAGGAATTGGAAATTGTTGCAGATTACAACAGTATCGGAAAAATCCAGTATGTGCTGGCAGACCGGGAAATTGTGCTCGTGGAAAGTCTTTACACGGATGTGGTTACGGTGCGGCTTTTGGTTCCGGTGTCTGCGACAGACGGACTGGAGAAGGAACTGACGGAGGCTACAAACGGTAAGGTAAAATTTGCAAGAGGAAATAAAAGGTATTTCGTTGACAAGGAAGTAACGCGAGGATAAAATACTTTATGGAAGAAAAAGCATTTTGAAAGGTGGTGGTTTTTTATGAAGAGTCATACAGGTAATACAGACAATCCTCTTCCCGGGCGAAGTTGGGAAAACATAAAAAATCATCAAAAGGAGAAATGCTTATGGAAGAAATCAAGGAACTGGAAGAGTTAGTTGAACTTCTGCACACCAAGCAGTATACCAAGCTCCGCCAGTATTTGGGAGAACTGAATGATGCGGATACGGCAGCCCTGATGGAAGATTTGGAGGATGAGGATATGCTGAAGGTATTCCGCATCCTGCCCAAAGATTTGGCTGCAGATGTTTTTTCTTATCTGGATGTGGATAACCAGCAGTTAATCATTACTTCCCTGTCCGATAAGGAGGCTGCGAATATCATCAACAACCTGATGGCGGATGATGCAGCCGATTTGCTGGAGGAAATGCCTGCGAACGTGGTGAAGAAGTTACTGGCAAATGCCAGTCCGGAAGCACGCAGGGATATTAATCATCTGCTCAGGTATCCGGAGGACTCCGCAGGAAGTATCATGACTGTGGAGTACGTGGATTTGAAGGAAAACCTCACGGTGGATCAGGCGATTGAGCGGATCCGCAAAGTGGGTGTGGATTCAGAGACTATCAATATCTGTTATGTGCTGGACGCACAGCGCAGGTTAAAGGGAACGGTAGCTTTGCGGTACCTGCTCCTCAGTCAGGGTGACGAGATTATCGGCGATATTATGCACGAGAATGTCATTGCCATTCATACGCTGATGGATCAGGAGGAAGTTGCAAGGCAGTTTAAAAAATATGACTTTACCTCCATGCCGGTTGTGGACAATGAAAACCGTCTGGTGGGAATTATCACGGTGGACGATATTGTGGATATCATGGAAGAAGAGACCACCGAGGATATGGAAAAGATGGCGGCTATCGTGCCCAGTGATAAGCCGTATATGAAAACAACGGTATGGGAGACTTACAAAAAGAGAATTCCGTGGCTGCTTCTTTTGATGGTATCAGCCACTTTTACCGGGGCAATTATCACCTCCTTTGAAGATGCACTGAGCGTTTGCGCTTCGCTGATTGCCTTTATTCCCATGCTGATGGACACCGGCGGAAATGCCGGAGGACAGGCGAGCGTGACCGTAATCCGTGGATTGTCCCTTGGAGAAATCGAGTACCGGGATGTGCCGTTGGTTGTCTGGAAGGAAGTGCGCGTGGCGGTATTGTGCGGAGTGTCCCTTGCCGCAGCCAATTTCCTGAAGCTGCTGTTTTTGGACAGAGTGGGACTTATGGTTTCACTTGTGGTGTGCCTGACATTGATTATGGCAGTGCTGATGGCAATGTTAATCGGCTGTCTGCTTCCCATCGGGGCAAAACGTCTCGGCTTTGACCCGGCAGTTATGGCAAGCCCGTTTATTACCACCATTGTGGATGCACTGTCGCTGATGGTATATTTTCGGGTGGCAACCATGGTGCTGGGAATCTGAGGCCTGGGTGGAAACTTGGAAGAAATTACATGGTGGTATTCATGAAAAATAGGGTATAATGGATTCTGCCAAAGCAGAATCTCAAGCCGGCAAGAACAGCCGTCTTGCCGCCACGTTGTGGCGCATTATACGAAAACCGCGGCTTGAAAAGTAAATGTCCCTACGGGACGCTTCCTTTTCTGCGCACACAGTATAATGGATTCTGCCAAAGCAGAATCTCAAGCCGGCAAGAACAGCCGTCTTGCCGCCACGTTGTGGCGCATTATA
>CAKRYI010000028.1 GCA_934426825.1 uncultured Acetatifactor sp.
TCAAGGTTCTGTGTTGCTGTTCTCAGCGGCAACTCTGATATAATATCATATGTCGTTCGCTCTGTCAACAACTTTTTTAAAGTTTTTTCAAACTTATTTTCACCGGAAAACGTTTGTCACTCACGGTGGATTTTCATTATAGCACCAGAGTTTTTTGTTTGTCAATGCTATTTATTGAATTTTTGACACAAATATACCCCCTTCGTAAAAAGCGCTTACAAACGGGGTATGTTTCTTTATAAAAGATGAAATTGCGCTCCCAAATACTGCACCCATTTTGCCAGCTCGTTGTGCTGGTAAAACCACAACAAAATCGTACTTTCCTGAGTATATTGCACGACCTGCTGTCCTATCATTCCCATGTCCAGAATCATGATAAATGTGTAAATTGTCCAAATAATCAAAACAGTTTCTAAAATTCCTACCACAATACCTAGTACCTTGTCCAAGGAATGTACTATAGGTAGTTTTGAAATCATTTTTGCGGAAAAGAACACCACTCCCAGCAAATGATGAACAATCCCCAGCAGGCTGAGTAAAATCAGCACCACAATGACATTGGCAACCTGCCCTTTCACGTAGCTTTTCATTCCCTGTGTAATCAGCGTCGCCAAAATACAGAGTACAATCAGCGAAACAAAGGAAATAATGGATTTCACCATTCCTTTTTTATATCCGCTTACGACATTAAAGATTAAAAGGATAATCAGGGCTATCAGCATTAAATTCATTTGTATGTACGCTCCTCATGTTATTTTAATTGAATGGTATCAATAGAATTATCGGTAACAAGTAAGTATTTATATGCGGAACCTGTCGGCAGCATCAGATTCACGGTTTTGGAAAAATGCCCGTTATATTTTTCGGTTCCTGCCAGTGTCATCACCAGACAATCCGTTTCGTTGTATGCGACAAAGGTGTCTGTTCCGAAAAAGATTTCGTTGTAATCAATATCAAAATAGTAGCTTCCCACCCTGGCTGCCGAAGTATTGTAAACGTCCATGCGGTACTGGCTTTCCGAATTGTCGGAGGTAAACACCAATCCGACATACTTGTCATTATAAAAAACAGAGCGGACTTCCTGGTCATAGAGGTATTCTGCCGCCATTGTCGGCTTCTGCCCTCCTTTGTAAATCATCAGTCTGCCGTCTCCCACCGCAAACATGGTGTTGTTATCCATAAACTGTACCACGGGCACCAGCAAATCCGCATATACATAGGCACTCACCATGTAGTCACTCTGATTTGCTCCCACCGGACCGAAGTTGTAAAAAGCAATGTTTGTTTTCAGCACTCCCGCATCCACATAAACATAACTTACTCCCAGCAGTTCCCCGTTGGGCGACATACTGATTGCTGCCGGATACCCGCTGTTTGACATATGTGTCTTGCTGCTGTAGGTATTCTCTCCCGCGGAATTGTAAATATTAATCCACGTCACGTCCGTGTCTGCTAAAACCGCCGCCACATGCCCTTCCGCAGAAACCGCTACATTCCGGATTGGCATGGTGGTTGCCACCTCTCCTATCAGCTTTCCTGTGTCCCCAAGATAGATACTTCTTCCATTATAATTTCCTACTGCCACTACATTCTGGCAGGTAGCAATTTTAATATCCTGTATCTCGTAAGTCTGGTTCCATGTCACATTCCCTTTTGCATCGGTGCAGTGGGCACCGTCCTTACTGTATGTCAAAACAGAATTTCCCAGCCGAATGTCGGTCGCTTCGGAGCCTTTTTCCCTCGGAACCGTGTTTACAATATCGTAACCGGTGTAAACATGCCCCTTATATTGAAAATACACGACAGCCACAACCGCCGCAAGCACAAGCAAAATCAGCAAAACCCGGTATACCGCCGTCAGTTTGTGTTTCATGATTTTTTCTTTGTAGTTTGTCTGATTGCGTTCCCGCTTCTCTTTTTCTTTTAAGTAGTTTTTAATATCTGCCATACTACCTCTCTCCAACTTCATTGCCGGGCAAAACAGTCCGTTTTGCAGCCACGCAAAAATAGTATAACACATTTCCGCAGGAATCGTATATGAAAAATCTTATCAAGGCAGCAAAATGGTCTGCCCGATTTTAATGTCATCCGGATTGGCAATTTGGTTTAAAGTGCAGATGTCCCGGACCTTTGCATCCGTTCCGTAATTGCGCAGACTGATACCAATCAAAGTATCTCCCTTTTTAATTTTGTACGAAGTGGGTTGTGCCGCAGTCCCGGTTACCTGAGCTGTCTGTTCCTGTGATGCAGTTCCGGTTGCCTGAGCTGTCTGTTCCTGCGATGCAGTTCCGGTTGCCTGTGTTATGCTCCCGCCATTCTGCGATGCAGTCTCGGTTGTCTGAGTTGTGCTCCCTCCCGTCTGTGTTGTCTGCTCCTGCGATGCAGTCCCAGTGGTCTGTGTTGCCTGCCCCTGCATCACACCTTCTGTTGCCTGAGTATTCCCCGTCTGCTGCATCAGGCCTGCCTGTTGCCGCTGTTCTGACGTTTGTGTCATTTCTCCAGGCTGTTGCGTCTCCGCCGGTACAGCGCCCTCCTCTGTCGGAGTCCCTGTCTGCCCCTGCGCATTTTCCCCCGCCGGTGCATTTTCTTCACCAGCCTGCCCTTCCGGGGCATTTTCCGTCTCCGGTGTCAAAACAGTCTCTGAAGCGGAAGCTGTTGCCATCGCATTTTCCTGCAAAATAACGTTATTGAGTTTGTCCTCCGCAACCAGCGCGTCCGCATTTGCTGCCTGTGCCGTTTCTTCCGGCGCAGCTCCATCCGAGGCATCCGGCAGTCTCTGTTCCATCGCTTTTTCCACAATCTGCCTTGCTGCCACCTGCAGGCTCTCCATTCCGCTCCCACCGTTCATGGAACTGACCCCCAGCAGACAAAGCAGTGCAAATACCGCAAAAACAGCCACTTTCATGTTGCGCATATTCCGCACATTTCCGCTGCTTTCCCTCGTGTTCTCTGCTTGTCCGCCCGCACGGGATGCCGCATGACGCTCCTCACTTTTTTCCTGATACCGTGCCTTGCGTTCCTCCTGCTTTTTCTTTACCGCATCATACTTTGTCTGGTCTACAACTTCCGCGGAGGCTTCCTCTCTCACGTCGAGCATATATGCCAGCATGCAGTCATTTTTTTCATAAAACTGGGCGTACCCCGATATGTAACGGCATATGCCCTGTTCACAGATATGAAATCCCTCAATCATTTCCCCATTCAAAATCCGGTAGCCCAAAAACGTATATTTTTCAAAATACTGTCTTCTGAATTTCTCAATCTCCTGCTGCTGTGCCTGTGACAAGTGTCTGGTTTCTCTCTGAAGAAAGGTCAGTTTGCATGCGCCATATGTAAAATGATAGGTCACTCCGCCTTCTTCCCTGACATCACCGTACAGTGCAACCGCCATATCCTTGTCCTGTGCCAGCCGGTTCATCTGTTTTAAATAAGAAACGACATAATCTTCCACATATATTTTGCAGCGACTGTCCGATTCTCCGATTTGTGTAATATTTTTTGGCAATTCCATATAAAAAAACACCTCCCATACCGTTTGTATCAATATAGCATCGGTATGCGAGGTATTTTAGTATTCTTTGTCGGCTCGAACGAAGAAATGTTCGACATTATTTGCATCAGATTTCCACTCTGCCCTCAAGAGCGCGAAGGAGCGTCACTTCATCAATGTATTCCAAATCGCCGCCCACGGGAACTCCGCTGGCAATTCTGGTTACTTTGATTCCGGTAGGTTTAATCAGCTTGCTGATATACATTGCCGTCGTTTCGCCCTCCAGACTGGAATTTGTGGCAATAATCACTTCCTCCACATCTCCCTGTAAGCGTTCCATCAGCTCTTTCAACTTAATGTCATTAGGACCGATTCCCAACATAGGTGAAATTGCCCCATGCAGTACATGGTATACACCTTCGTATTTCCCTGTTTTTTCGTAAGCAGCCAAATCTCTTGTGCTCTCCACCACCATAATCATTTTGTGATTGCGGTTTGGGCTGGCACAGACCGGACAAATCTCACGGTCTGTCAGGGTATAACATTCCTTGCAGTAACAAACATTTGCCTTGGCTTCCAAAATCGTGTTTGCCAGCCGGTTGACTTTGTCCTGCGGCATGTTAATCAGGTGAAATGCGAGACGCTGAGCGGACTTACCGCCAATGCCGGGCAGTGCTGCCAATTCGTCTATTAACTTATTGATATGTCCGCTGTATAGTTCCATTAGAAGGAAAAACCTCCTCCGAGTCCACCGGTCATTTTGCCCATCATGGCTGCGCTTGCTTCCTCTGCCTGACGCAGTGCCTCATTGGTAGCTGCCACAATTAAATCCTGCAGCATTTCAATATCCTCCGGGTCTACAACCTCCTCGGACAATTTCACGCGGACAACCTCTTTTTTGCCGCTGACCGTCACTTCGACTGCTCCGCCGCCTGCTGCCGCCGTAAATTCTTTGGTTTCAAGTTCCTTTTGGCCTTCCTCCATCTGACGCTGCATTCTCTGTGCCTGCTTCATCAGATTGCTCATATTGCCGGGCATTCCGCCTCCGGGAAATCCACCACGTTTTGCCATTTTTCTTTACCTCCAGATTTTATTCTTCTTCCTCTATGTCCATATGGATTACCTGTGAAAGATCCACATAGCTCTCTTCAAATTCCCGTTCACTGCTCACCGCCTGTATGTTGACTTCGATTTCCTTGCCGGAAAAATCAGACAAAAGCAGTTCCAGTTGTTCCTTGTTTTCGGGGCGCTGGGTGAAATAATCGGACGGCGTTCCATCCTCCAAAACCACCATCAGCCGGTTATCTCCGCCAAGACTTAACTTGGCATTTTTCAAATAAGTCCGCATGGGATTGTCTGCACTTCCCGCTATGGACGGCCATTTTGCCACAATTTCTTTAATATCATCCGGGATAGCTTTGGGTAATTCCGGCTTGGGTTTTCGCACCGCATTGGATGCTGTATTCCCCGCCTGCGCTGCATCCGCAGACGCCACCACCATCACACCGTTTTCCACCTTTTCTTCCACCTGACGGACACGGTCTATCAGTGCCTCCTCCGAGGTTTCCATCTCCGGCTTGCACAGCTTAATCAAAGCGATTTCCACCAAAATACGTTTCTGGGAGGCATAGCGAATCTGTCCCGCCAGTTCGGAAAAAATATGAATAAACCGGACAATCCGGTCCATCTCGATAAGCTGCGCTTCCTCTTTCAACCGCTTTAAATTCTCAGAGGACATATCGATAACATCTTCCAGATTATCCGAGGACTGTACCAGCATCAGGTTGCGCAGATACCATGTGAAATCTGTCACAAACTGGGTAAGTTCCCGCCCCTGCATTACAATCTCTTCCAAAAGCTCCACACAGCCAAGCACATTTCTGTCCAAGACGCTTCGGAGCAGACGGCTGAACACTTCCGTATCAACGGCGCCCAGCACATCCAGCACTTTGTCATAGGTCAGTTCTTTTCCCAGATGAAAGGCAATGCACTGGTCCAAAAGACTTAGTGCGTCACGCAGGGAACCGTCGGCGGTCTTGGCAATGTAGCGAAGCGCCTTGTCCTCCACCTGCACGCCCTCGGTGTCAATCAGTTCCTGCATCCTCGCCGTAATGGTATCTATGCTGATTCGTTTAAAATCATATCTCTGACATCTGGACAAAATCGTGATGGGAAGTTTATGTACCTCCGTGGTCGCCAGAATAAAAATAACGTAAGAGGGCGGCTCCTCCAGCGTCTTTAACAGGGCATTAAATGCTCCGATGGAAAGCATATGCACCTCGTCAATGATATAAACCTTATATTTTCCCTCCGCCGGAGAATAGGACACTTCATCCACAATCTCGCGGATATTGTCCACACCGTTGTTGGAAGCCGCATCAATCTCTATCACGTTCATGCTGGCTCCTGCGGAAATTGCCTTACAAATACGGCATTTCCCACAGGGGCCGTCCTCTGTGGGGTTTTCGCAGTTTACCATTTTGGCAAATATTTTTGCTACTGTTGTTTTACCGGTTCCTCGTGTTCCGGTAAAAAGATACGCATGCCCGATTCGGTTCGCCCTGATTTGGTTTTTCAAGGTTGTAACAATATGATCCTGCCCCTTCACATCTGCAAAGGTCTCCGGGCGGAACTTTCGGTATAGCGCTGTATATGACATGTTGCACTCCTTCAATCGTTATCCGTAACTAAATCTTAATCGCCGAAACAGATTCCAAGCAGTTTTGCCTCCTGAACAATGGAAGCGTTGGGGTCAACGGTCTTTAACTTACCTGCCACATCTGCAAGGGGCACTCTGACTATTTCACGATTCTTGTATCCTACCATAAAACCGTACTGATTGTCCAGAATCAGTTTGCCCGCCTCTGAGCCTAAACGGCTGGCAAATACACGGTCATACGGGCAGGGGCTTCCGCCTCTCTGCATATGTCCGGGCACGGTCACTCTGATCTCTCTTCCGGTCTTTTCCTGAATTGCCGCCGCCACCTCATAGGAAACGGAGGGGAATACATAATTTTTCATTTTCTCTTTATATTCTTTCTTGGAAAGCTGGGAATCCTCCTTGGAGATAGCTCCCTCCGCAACCGCAATAATGGTAAAGCGGCAGCCGGATTTGTCTCTTTCCTCGATTTTTTCAATTACCTTATCAATGTCATAGGGAATTTCGGGAATCAGGATAATGTCTGCCCCGCCTGCCATACCGGCATTTAAGGTAAGCCAGCCGACTTTATGTCCCATAACTTCTACAATAAATACTCGTCCGTGGGAAGCCGCCGTGGTATGAATACAGTCGATAGCGCCTGTGGCAATATCCACCGCACTCTGGAAACCGAAGGTCATATCCGTTCCCCACAAATCATTGTCGATGGTCTTGGGAAGCGTAACGATATTGAGTCCTTCCTCGCGAAGCAGATTTGCTGTCTTGTGGGTACCGTTTCCGCCCAGAATCACAAGGCAGTCCAGTTTCAACTTGTGATAATTCTGCTTCATAGCCTCTACCTTATCCAGTCCGTTTTCATCCGGGTCCTTGATGGTCTTAAAGGGGGTTCTGGATGTACCGAGAATCGTTCCGCCCTTGGTCAGTATTCCCGAAAAATCCTTTCCGGTAAGCATTCTGAAATTGCCGTAGATTAAGCCTCTGTAACCGTCAATAAATCCGTAAATCTCTACTTCTTCCTTGCTGTTTGCGAGTGTCTTGACAACACCTCTCATGGCGGCATTCAATGCCTGACAGTCTCCGCCGCTGGTTAACATTCCGATTCTCTTCATGTGTTCCTCCATTCTGCCGACCGTTACAACCTCGTCCTGCTTCGCAATCTTTCCGTTGCGCACTCGAAAATTGCGCTTCGCGCTCATCATTTTCTCGTTATCATGTAAACTAAAAACAAATGTCTGCTTCGCAGCCGCTTGTTTTTCTGCCTCACACTCGAAAATTGCCCTGCTTCGCAGTGCCCGCGCTCCGCGCTCACCATTTTCTCGTTATCATGTAAGCTAAAAACAAATGTCTGCTTCGCAGCCGCTTGTTTTTCTGCCTCACACTCGAAAATTGCCCTGCTTCGCAGTGCTCGCGCTTCGCGCTCATCATTTTCTCGTTATCATGTAAGCTAAAAACAAATGTCTGCTTCGCAGCCGCTTGTTTTTCTGCTTACATGATACATTATACCCTATATTGGGAGCTGATACAACTTTTTTCAGATTTCAGACGCCATACAAATTCCATATTTTACACCCCGGTCCAGCAGCTTTTCCTGCATCCGGTCAATGGCATCGTCCTCATCCTCCGCAAATATTATTTCTTTGTCAATTTCTGTCTGCATATCCTCCGATAATGCAGTCACTTCATACATCTGCATGAGCATTTCACCTGTTTTTCATCATTTCCGGTAGAGCTTGTTCCGGTTCTATTTTAGCACGAATATTCCGATTATGAAACAGCAAAACATCGTCTCTGATTCCCATTCTATCCTCCGAAACAGGAAAAGTAAAAAGAAAAATTTATGCCGGCTCCCATTCTTTGGGGTTGCAATCAAAAAGATTTTCAAGTAAAATGGATAGCGTGTGATATGGAGTGGTATCGAAGTGGCCATAACGGGACTGACTCGAAATCAGTTGTACCGGCAACGGTACCGTGGGTTCGAATCCCACCCACTCCGTTGTAATTGATGGTTCACAGGCAGACAATCCCGCTTGTGAACCTTTTTCTTTATGAAAACTATTTGATTTCTAAATTTAGAAATTCATGCAAAGGAGCAAGATTGAAAAATAAAATTTTTCAATCACGAGATTTGTGTCTGCGCGCACTTGACACAAACTCGCTATGCGCAAAGAACGTGCGCAGAAATGTGGAAAAAATGACTGAGATTATCGCAAGACGGCAGTTTTCCCCTCTTTACATATGGTTTGACATTGCCTTTTTGATTGTTTTTCTGTGTTTACTGATTTGGAAAAAGAAATATATGACTGTTCTTGTCGGACTTGTCATGGGGATTGTCTATATGCTGGTGGACTACGGCATTTTCCATTTAGTCTGCCATTCCCGCAGCATATCCGAAGGATACAGCCTGTTCTGGGTTCTGTTATGGATGTCCATGAGTTATGGATTTACGAATTTTACATGGATATGGCTGTGGCTCTCCAAAGACAAACATTTATTGGAATGGTCTCTGCTGATTCTGTGCTGGTGGTTCTGCTGTCCTCTTTTAACGCAGACCTTTTCCCCCAATGCGACACCGATTATCATTGAGCGAACCACCGGTTCCTACCACGGATATATGGCAGCGATTCTGTTTATCGGATACTTAGGGGTGATTCTCTACAATCTGAAACAGTCCGACAAAGCTGTCCAAATCCCAATTCTCCGGCTTCTTTTGATAGGTATTGTTGTACAATTCGGTTGGGAAGCCGGACTGCTCCTCGGCGGAATCCGCAGTGCCGGATTCGACAGCTTTGGCGCAAAATTACAAACCATGATTGTCAATTCCCTGCTGGAAACCAATCTTGGAATGCCCTACGTGTATTGTATTTACATTGCTTATTCCCAAAAATTCACGGAACAGCTGCACAGGCGCAAAGAGACACTTTCTTTTCAGGAGCGCATTGCCGAAAGCAACGGGGTCACCGGAATCTGAATTTGTGTCACAAACTGTTCCGTGTCGTCCGTAAATCCAAAATCTATCATGGTAATTTCACGGGAAAAACCTGCCACCTGCAAGTGATTTTCCCGAATGTATGCCATAAGTTTTTCATACTGTGCCGGCGCCTCCCTGTGGCTTCCGCAAAACCGGATGGATACACAAAGGCATGCCGGCATCTGCTCTGTCTGCCCATGGTAGACATCCTCCTCATCCAGCACAAGAAAAATGCAGTCATAGTTATCATAGCGAAACGAATTCAGATTTTCCCGGGAGATACCGATTCCCACTTTTCCCAAAAAGATTACTGCCTCCGATTCATCCGCATGCAGCTTGCGAATCGGGGTTTCCATGTCAAGGAAATTGTGAATCTGAAGTTTTCCCTCCATTCGCACCATACGGCAGTCCGGAATCTCTTGCAGCCGAATCACATCCAGTTCGGAATTTCTGGCATCCCGAAGCTGCTGCAGGCGATTGTTGATTTTCTTTTCCACAACGGCAAGTTCCCGCTGCTTTCTCACCACCTCGTCCCGTTGTTTCAGCAGCATTTCTTCCATGACTTCCACATCCCGGTTTTTGAAAAAAGCGGCTATCTGCGACAGCGGCATATCCAGCGCTCTCAGGTAACAGATGGTATTCAGCACCTCAAATTGTCCGGTACTGTAATAACGGTAACTCGTTTCCGGGTCCACATACTCCGGTGTCAGCAAGCCCTGCGCCTCATAATAACGCAGACTTCCCACGCTGAGATGAAACATTTTTGATACATCACCAATGGAAAATAAATTCCTTTTATCCATAATTTTTCTCCGTGTCAATCTCTCTATACGGTTTTATGCGCCCTCTGCCTGCGGGTAAACAATACATATGCCGTGATGCAGATGATTGCCGACAAAAGTGACCCAAGCGGAGCGGCAAGTCCCATCGGAAACAGGGTGTCCGGAAATCTTTTGGAGGCGAAATATGCCACCGGAATCCGCACGAGCACAATGGAAAGGGAATTGTGCAGGAAAGAAATCTGTGATTTTTCCAGTGCGCAAAAATATCCGGAAAAGCAAAAGTGAATTCCCGCAAACACGCAGTCCCACACATAGCTTTTCAAATACTGGCTTCCCAGCCGTATCACGTCAGGATTTTTTTCGAAGATTCCTACAATCCATGGGGCAGCAAACCTGACACCACCCGCTGCCGCCACGCCAAAACCGACACATAACAATACCGCATATCTGAGGGTAAGTCTTGCCCGCTTTTCCTGCTTTGCCCCCATGTTCTGGGCTGCGAGCACAGATACCGCCGACAGCATGGAGGACGGAATTAGGAACAAAACGCCGATAACCTTTTCTACAATTCCCACCGCCGCCGCGTCATTCAGTCCTCTGCGGTTAGCTATCACCGTGATAATGATAAACGCAATCTGGATAAAGCCGTCCTGCAATGCCACCGGCACACCGATTTTTAACATTCCGCCCACCATGGACCTCTGCAGGCGAAAATCTGTCCGGCTCAGGGGCACACCGATTTTTCGTCTGCGCATTGCCAGTAATGCCACCAGAACGGATATGGTCTGGGACAGAGTGGTTCCCAGTGCCGCCCCGGCAGTTCCCATGCCCAGTGCACCGATAAACAGATAATCCAGCGCAATGTTGCAGACGCACGCCACCGCAATGAAATACATCGGACTTTTCGTGTCCCCCAGTCCCCTTAAAATGGAACTGATAATATTATATGCGGTAATAAAAGGGATTCCGATAAAGCATATGGTCAGATACGCCACCGTTCCCTCCACTGCCTCCGCCGGTGTTGACATGACAGCCACTATCGGTTTTACCAAAATAAGAAGCAAAACCATAGCCGCCAGCGAGCCGGTCAGAAAGAATGTGACCGTATTGCCCACACAGCGTGCAACCCTGTCATTTTCTTTTGCACCTACGGCACGTCCAATCGTCACCGTTGTTCCCATGGCAAGTCCCACAATCATCACCGTCAGCATATGCATGACCTGACTGCCCACGGAAACCGCAGTAATGCTGTCCGTGGCGTTAAACTGCCCGATAATGAACAAATCCGCCATGCCGTACAGTGTCTGCAAAAAGAATGAGAGCATATAGGGTAGTGAAAACAATATGATATTTTTAAATACATTTCCGGTTGTTAAATTTTTTTCCATGCTGTTATTTTAAACTCTATAGTTACTGTAGAGTCAACATTAATTGTACCACATTTATCTGTCATCATCTATAAAAATGTGCTATGATAACATTGTATCTCCATATGGATGAATTTATTGTATGGCAATGGCAAAACTAAGAAACACTATCAGAAAAGCCATTCGCCGGAAAGGAAGGATTTTACGATGAAAATATTATTTTACGATGCAAAGAGTTATGACAAAGAATCTTTCGACGCAACTTTAAAAAATTATCCCGACATCGACGTGGACTATATCAAGTCTGATTTGGACCCCAGAACTGCCACACTTGCCACCGGATTTGATGCGGTCTGCGCCTTCGTCAGTTCCAACGTAAGTGCCGAGACACTGAACATTCTCCATGAAAAAAAGGTGGGACTGGTACTGATGCGCTGTGCCGGTTTCAACAACGTAGATATGGAAAAAGCAAAGGAACTCGGCATCCGCATTATGCGTGTTCCGGGATACTCTCCGGAGGCTGTTGCCGAACATGCCATGGCGCTTGCCCTCGCCTGCAACCGCCGTCTCTATAAAGCATACAACAAGGTTCGTGAAAATGACTTCAGTCTTTCCGGACTGATGGGCTTCAACTTCTACCAGAAGACCGCCGGTATTGTGGGCACCGGAAAAATCGGAGCCGCCATGTGCCGCATCTGCCGCGGATTCGGCATGAAAGTAATTGCCTATGACGTATATCAGAATGAATCGTTAAAAGATTTTGTGGAGTATGTTTCCTTAGAAGAACTGCTCGCCAAAAGTGATGTGATTTCCCTGCACTGTCCTCTCATGGACTCCACCTACCACATGATTAACATTGAAACCATCAAGCAGATGAAGGACGGGGTAATTCTGGTAAACACTTCCCGCGGTGCGCTGGTAAAAACGGAGGACTTAATTGAAGGAATCCGTATGCACAAATTTGCCGGAGTCGGACTGGATGTTTACGAAGAGGAAACCAACAATGTGTTTGAGGACCGCTCCGACGAAATTCTGGAGCACTCCACCACGGCAAGACTTCTTTCTTTCCCCAATGTCATGATAACTTCCCATCAGGGATTTTTCACCAGAGAGGCGTTAGAAGCCATTGCGGAAACCACTTTACAAAATGCCAAAGATTTTGAGGCCGGCAAAGCCAGCCCCAATGATGTCGCATAGTCTGTATGTTCTAACGCTTTTGTCAGGTATCGGATGAGGTGCGTTTTGCTTCATCCGATGCCACAATATTGTGAATCCAAACACCTTTTTTCACTAAAATATATCCCAGAATACATTTCAAAATATCGATTAGCTGGCAAAACAGATACAGCGGTACAATGGGCAGTGATGTGTAACGGCTGAGCACATACGCAAACGGAATGCTGACACACCACAAAAACACGCTGTCAAACAAAAAAGTTATCATTGTCTTGCCGCCGGAACGCAGGGTGAAATAGCTGGCGTGCATAAATGCCGCCAAAGGCATACACAGTGCCGCGGTGCGTAAAAACCATGTGGCAAGACTCTTCACATGTTCGGAAGTGTTGTACATCATGGGAAACAGCGGCGCCAGCAGAATCAGCACAAATCCGATTCCCACACAGGACATGACGGAAAAGGCAATCAGCTTGGTATCCGTGTCCTTAGCCTCCTCCATTTTGCCGGCTCCCAAAAGCTGACCGACAATAATGGAAATAGCGCTTCCCATGGCAATAAATACCACATTAAACAGGTTGGAAATCGTCGTGGAGATATTCAGTCCCGCCACCGTATCCAGACCTCGTATGGAATAGCACTGCATCAGCACAGCCATACCTGCTGCCCACAGAATTTCATTCACCATAAGAGGCGTACCCTTGACAATGATTCTTCCTACCAGGTTCAAAGGAATCACGGGGCTCTTATATGCTCCCACAATAAACGGCATCCGCTTGGTATGGGTGTGCGTCCAGCCAATGACAATCGCCGCCTGCACATAACGGGACAAAACCGTAGCGATTGCTGCGCCCTCCACCCCAAGTTCGGGGCATCCGAATTTTCCAAAAATCAACAGATAATTAAAGAAAAGATTGACTAACACCGCCACGATTCCGGCTTTCATCGGTAAAACCGTCTCTCCGCACTCCCGCAGTGTTCCGGTATATATCTGTTCCAATCCGAATGGAACCAGCCCGAAAAGCATAACAAACAGGTATTTCTTTCCATAAAATAAGGCTGCCTCCAACGCCTGCTCATTGCCCTCGCCGTGGAGGTACATCCGTATGAGCGGATCCCCGGCACATGCCAAAATCGCGATTCCAACAGCGGTAATGGCGGCACAGATATACAGCTTAAAGCGGAAGGTATGCCTCACGCCTTCGTAATCCTTACACCCAAAATACTGCGCTCCAAAAATACCGGCACCGGAAATCGCCCCAAAAATCGCCAGATTGTAAACCAGCAGAAGCTGGTTTACAATGGCGATGCCTGACATCTGTTCCGTTCCCACCCGGCCCACCATAATATTATCCAGCAGGCTCACAAAGTTGGTAATTCCGTTTTGAATCATAATGGGCACTGCCACGCCCAGAACCATTTTATAAAAGGCTCGGTCGCCTATCAGTTTATTTCGTGTTTTCACGCTTTATCCTTTCCGGCAGTGCCCCTCTCTTTCGATTATTTCAGCTTCCAGATGTCTCTGTTATACTCCGCAATCGTTCTGTCGGAGGAGAAAAATCCTGCCTTGGCGATGTTCGTCAACATCATTTTCTTCCATTTTGTTTTATTTTCATAATCCGCAAAGGCTCTGTCCTTGGTCTGAATATAGTCCTCCAAGTCAAGCAGCGTCATAAACCAGTCTTTGTTCAGAAGCTCTTTGTAAAGTCTCTCCAGATTTTCCTTATGCCCCACGGCAAGCGCCTGTTTGCTCACAATGAAATCCACTGCCTCTTTGATGACAGGGCTTTTCTCATAATACTTTTTGGAAACATAGTCTGCCTTGGCATAGTGGGCAATCACCGTGTCGCTGTCCTGACCGAAGATGTAAATATTGTCATCTCCCACCAGATTGTGAATTTCCACGTTGGCGCCGTCACTGGTTCCCAAGGTCACCGCACCGTTTAACATGAACTTCATGTTGCCGGTTCCGGACGCCTCCTTGGACGCCAGAGAAATCTGCTCGGAAATATCACACGCGGGAATCAGCTTTTCGGCATAGCTTACATTATAGTTTTCCACCATGACAACCTTCATGTAAGGGCTTACCTCCGGGTCATTGTTCACTATATCGGACAAAACGAGAAGCAGGTGAATAATATCCTGTGCAATCACATAGGCAGGCGCCGCCTTTGCCCCGAAAATAAAGCTGATAGGGGTGGAAGGCTTTTTGCCGCCTTTGATTTCCAGATATTTATGAATAATATAGAGGGCATTCATCTGCTGACGCTTATACTCATGGAGACGCTTTACCTGAATGTCAAAAATGGAATCCGGGTTCAGGCTCACGCCCTCCTTTTCCTGAATATAGGAAACTAATGCCTTCTTATTCTCCTGTTTTACCTCATAAAGTCTGTCAAGCAGTCTTTCATCATCGATTCCGGCGAGCAGTTTTTCCAATTCGTCCGCATTTTTCTTGTAGCCGTCACCGATAGTTTCCGTAATCAGCTCCGCCAGTCCCGGATTGCAGGAAAGCAGCCAGCGGCGGAAGGTAATACCGTTGGTCTTATTGTTGAATTTCTCCGGATAAATCTTATAAAAATGATTCAGCTCCGTCTCCTTTAAGATTTCCGTGTGAATCGCCGCCACACCGTTCACGCTGTATCCGTAATGAATATCAATGTGAGCCATATGAACCTTTTTATCCTTATCGATAATCTGAACCTTGGGATCTTTGTAAGTCTTTGCCACACGGTCACTCAGTTCTTTGATAATGGGCACAAGCTGTGGCACCGCCTTTTCAATGTAGGAAAGGGGCCACTTCTCCAGTGCTTCCGCCAAAATGGTATGATTGGTGTAGGCGCAGGTTTTGCTGACAACCGCAATCGCCTCATCCATGGAAAATCCCTCCTGTGTGGTAAGGATGCGGATTAATTCCGGAATAACCATGGTGGGGTGGGTGTCGTTAATCTGGATGGCGGCATACTGCTCCATCCTGTGTAAATCCTTATGCTGCTCCTTCAGTTCGCGGATAATAAGCTGTGCCGCGTTGCTGACCATGAAATATTCCTGATAAATGCGGAGCAGGTTGCCCGCCTCATCCGAATCATCCGGATACAAAAAGAGGGTAAGGTTCTTCTCGACTGCCTCTTTGTCGAAAGTGATTCCCTGCTTTACCAGACTTTCATCCACGGATTCCAAATCAAACAGGTGCAGCTTATTTCTGCCGTTTTCATATCCAATCACATCAATATCGTAAAGTACGGATTTTACTATTCTATCACCAAATGCCACTTCAAAGCTAGTACCTGTTTGATTCAGCCATGAATTTTTTTCAATCCAGTCGTTCTTTTCCGCTTTCTGCAAATGGTTGCGGAATACCTGCTTAAACAAACCAAAGTGATAATTCAGACCGATACCGTCTCCGGGCAGTCCCAGACTGGCGATAGAATCCAAAAAGCAGGCTGCCAGACGTCCCAGACCGCCGTTTCCCAAAGAGGGTTCCGGCTCTGCTTCCTCAATCTCCGCCAGATTCTTTCCGTTCTCTTTCAAAATACGTCCCAGCTCCTCGTAGATTCCCAGATTAATCAGGTTATTGGACAGGAGCTTTCCAATCAAAAACTCCATGGAGATATAGTACACCTTTTTCTCTCCGGTAATCACCGGCGCCTCTTTCATCATATCCTTGGACAACTGTAAAACGCAGTCATATAACTCCGTATTGCTGCACGCCTTAATATCCTTACCGCAGCGCTGCATGGTGAGTTTTTCTAATCTTTCCTCTAATTTCATATCGTCTGTTCTCCTTTTATTTTCGATTTCTGTTGCTTTCATTTTAACCCTTTTACCTTGTAACTATGCCTTACGACACTCTTAGAATAACACAGGAAAACGTTTTCCACAAGTGCTAACCTGAATTTTCCTGCAAAAGCCTTAGCAGATGATGTCTTTATAGTACATCTTTACAATTTCATAGGGCAGAGTAACGGCTTTTCCGGGGTGTCCCTCCAAAAGAAGCGCCACTTCTTTTACCGCCTGTTTTGCGATTTCATAAAAGTCCTGACGTATGGTATTCATCTGTTTTCCCACATAACCCATCAGCGTGATTCCGTCAAATCCGCATACCGGGCGGAAAATGTCCATGTCTATCAGGGCATTCATGGCGCCGATTGCCATAAGGTCGGAGGCGCAGACTACCACGTCTTTGTTCTGCGCATATTTTAATGCAATGTTTCTCGCTTCCAGTTCACTGAAATTTCCCTGCCGCACCAGCATGGTAAGCTGCAAATCCTGTACCAGCCGTTTCATGCCCCGCAAACGCTGTTCCGTCACATAACCGTCCTTCCGTCCCGCAATGTAGAGCACCCGCTTACAGTTGTCGTCCAGCACCGTCTTTTTTGCCACATCATACTGCGCCTGCTCATGGTCGATACTGACGGAGCTTGTCCGTTCGTTCACAATGGGTGCGTCCACCACCACGCAGCCAAAAACCTGCTCTTTGATAAGACGCTGCAGAACTTTGTCCTCCTTGGACAATCCGAATATCACAATACCGGAAATGCTCAGGGAGCGCAGATATGCCGCCACTTCCTCCGCACTCATTCCGGCAAGCATGGAGGTAAAAATCGTCACGGCGTCCAGACCGGACTCTTTTGCCATGTCCAGTGCCCCCAGCAGATATTGCATGTAAATCTGGTCGATTGCCTGTGTCTGTCTGCGGGGATCCAATATCAGCGCCACCCGCCCGTACTGTTTGGAGGACAGGGCGGACGCAATGGAATTGGGAATGTAATTCAATTCTTTGATTGCCTGTTGCACTTTTTCCTTTGTTTCCGCACTCACGCCCGGATACCCGTTAATGACCTTGGATACCGTGGAAATTGCCACTCCGGCGTGTTTAGCCACTTCTTTGATTGATACCATGTATTTTTATCCTCTTATGATTCGAAATACGCACCAAGCGGCACATATACAAAAGAGCCGCCACTATCCCAATAGTGACGGCCTACCTCTGCAAGGTAACAGCCTATACCGACATTTTTATGGTGTCAGCATAGCATATATCATAACACGGTGCAAGATTTTTTACTCAATATCCAGCAATTCCTGATAAAAGTCCCTGTAATCGGTTCTGCCGTCTTTGATAAACTTGATGGCAGAGGAAGGGTGGCTGTTGAGCACGCCTGTCATCAGATAGGGGATATCATAGCCCCATACAGCACCGTCCTTTTTCAGTTTCAGCATATCCTTTTCCACGAATTCCATTACCGGCATCAGATTGTACTTGGGATTTTTCAAAAATGCCAGCAGAGATTCCAAGAAACAGTTGCCGGCGCCACGTCCCATTCCGCTGACCGTTGCATCCAGATAGCTTACGCCCTGCCGCAGTGCCTGAATGGTGTTGGCAAAAGCAAGCTGCTGGTTGTTGTGTGCATGAATACCGATTTGCTTGTTGTATTTTGCCGCAATGTTCAGGTATTTGTCTGCAAGACGCTCAATCTGCTCCGGATAAAATGCGCCAAAGCTGTCCACCAGATAGATAACGTCCACCGCACTCTTACCGAGCATTTCCAGTCCGCTGTCCAAATCCTCGTCATTGACCTTGGACACTGCCATCACGTTTACGGTAGTCTCGTAGCCCTTGACTTTGGCGTCCTCAATCATTTCGATTGCGGTGGGAATCTGGTGAATGTAAGTTGCGGTACGCACCAAATCCACAACGCTGTCCTTGCGCATGGGAATGTCTTTTTTGTAATCCGTTCTTCCCACGTCCGTCATGACGGAAATTTTCAAATCCGTGTCATTCTCGCCAACGATGGCACGAATATCTTCCTCGTCACAGAATTTCCACTTTCCGAAATCCTTTACGTCAAAAATCTCCTTGGAAGCCTTGTAACCGAACTCCATGTAGTCCACACCGGCTTTGATATTCGCCCGGTACAAATCTTTTACAAATTTATCATCAAAACGGAAGTTGTTTACCAGTCCTCCATCTCTCAAGGTGCAATCCAGCACTTTGATGTCCGGGCAGTATGACATTAATGTTCTGTTCGTATTCTGTGCCATCTTTTTCTCCATTTCTGCACTCCTCGCTGCTTTGTGTGTTTTTTCTTCACTTTAAACTGCTGAACTTTAAACCAGTAAAGTCTTTAGATAAAATACACCATTTTTGCAATTTTGTCAAGGGGCGGAATCCGCTCTTCCACATATTTATTTCGGACATCCCTTCTGCTTCCGCATATGCGATTTTCAGTACTTAGCACGACTTCCCCCATGCACCGGCTGATTAAATTAATTTATCATATAAGTCCGTAATAATTTGTTTCATACATAGTATCTGTTCCGGCAATAATTCTTCCCTAAAAATATCTTTATATTTCTGCAGAAATCTGTGATACTTTTGAGCATAATCATCTTCTTCCAATCCGGGAAAAACGGGTGTTACTTTCATAATAATTTTTCCACAATATTGATACAACCACGTCACATATTCAGTATTTATAAACCGGCAATATTTTTCTCCTATCCACCGTTCTTCGGAATCTACGATTATACTTTCATCTAAATTATCTTCATAAAGTCCTTTATAATATTCATTCCATAATATTCCTAACTGGGTTTCCTCCAGCCGGTTGTCCAACATAGGAATAGCTGCATCCAACTGCTTGAAATTATTTCTCAGTTCCAACAAATTATCCTTAAATATAGTTATTTTATTCATGCCGACAACTAGTTCAATATAGACATTGGTATAATAATCAAACTCTCCTTCGTCTAATAGAAGCATTAGTTGAAACTTTTCAGTTTTAATCAGTTCATATTCTTTCAATTTCTTCATCACTAATTTCTACTCTTCTTGTTTTCGTGGTAATCTCTATTGTCGGTTCCCATTCCGTCACAATATCAATATTGTAGTTCTGAGTAATCACTACATAATGTTTTAAATTCAAAACTTCTCCATACCCATCAGAAATTTGATTAATTTGTTCTGCGAACTCACCATCTTGTACCTCATAAATTATATTCTGAAAATCATTCTCCTTGTATTTCTGTATTTCATTTTCGAAATAAAGGTTGCTTTGTACAATTCCTTCATCTAACATGCGTACTGCCTGAACCACACCGAAATGAATCATTACGCATGTTTGACTACTCGTCAGTTCGATAGTAAGTCCTTGTTTCTCACCATTTATTAGCTGTACTTGGTAAACTGCTTTGGGAATTGTGCCGACAAATGCTTCTTTCCATTTTTCCATATTTTTCATCTCTTATATTCTTATGATAATCTCAACCGACGCTACACTGCTGAAAAAATACACTGCTTAAAACCAAGCGCTACACCTGTTTAAAAAATACCACATCCGTCATTATTTTTTCCATATAGCACTTCCATCATTTAATACAATTAATGTCGGTTCATTTTCTATAGATATTTCAATTAAATCACCCTTCTGACACTCTTTGTCTTTTAAATTATTAATAACTTTTTCAACCAAACCAAATGCCTTAATAATATCCAAATTTTTGTGCATACTCTGAGTTCATTCTAATCAGTTCATCTGATGAAACAACGTTTTTTGCAGCAGTTTCCAAATTGCATTCTTTTGACCACAAAAAAGGATATATCAATATCATTTCATCAAAGCCTGCTTTGCTGCAATCTTCTTTCCAACCATTCCATCTCATACTACTATAGAATTCATCGGTATTTCCCTGTATTGCCCATGCAACAAACTCTGCATAATTCATATCCATGCACTCCCATTGCAAGGTATCAGGTGCAAAATACCACACTTTCTTTAACCCTTCCGGATATTTTCCAATATTTATAGCAAATATCCCCCCAACTACATCCTGACCAACAATCGTCATTTTTTCCATCGCGATATTGTCTTTTTGATAGCCTTGATAAGACAGAATTCCCTTATGTATCAAACTTTCCTGTCCCATTATTCTAATCCAATTATCAATAGAAATTCCTGAAGAAAAAGTAACAATTGCTCCCAAAGTTGACTGCCTTAGCAAATTCATTTTGTCCAATTCCGCATATCCCACGCTATCAGTTCCCTCAAAAACACATATTTCTTTCGATGAGGCACTAATCAAATCATATATTTCATTCCACAAATCTCGTTCCTTCATATTCTACTTCTTTCTTATTCCGTTATCTTCACCATACACTCCATCATTTTGATATTGTAAAATAATATTGTACATTTCATCAACATCTAATTGACGTATTTCAGCTTCATCTGTTGTAATACTGATTCTTTTTTCTTTATCATATGTGCTCCTGCATCATACTGAAGAAAATATCTTCCTGCATCTTCTAATAATTCAATGCCTTCGGCAAGAATCAGTCCAGTCAGTATTGAGACTGTAATAATTTTAGATTTATAGGAATCCCTATAGGGATACATAACTAAATTATATATCTTCGCTTTTTGCCTTTGAAGATATATCTTCCAAAAAATTCCACCATTCATAAACGTTATCAAATTCTTCAATATTCAAATTTCCTAAATATCTTGGATTACACATTGCTATTAGACGTTTTTTGGCATTTCCGGAATCCGCTTTCGTAATATCATTCATAATCTCTTCTACTCTTTTTGAGTCATCTTCATATCCATTCTTTTTAAGATAATCGCATAATAATTCCAATTCTTTTTTCATGGGTCATCTCCTTATTACATTACTATATTCTCCGCTATCCGTAATAACTTGCCATGCACCACCTGTCCTTAGAATTCCATCGTTTACTATCAATGCCCATTGTTGAAACATTTTACCTTTACTAACTTTTACATAACATTCTCCATAACAATCGAACATTTTTATAGTTTATATCTCACTCTCATATGGTTGACGAACCATATTTATAAAACGTTCTTCTGTAGCTCTAAACAACTTATAATTTTTTTTAGCAGTATCCAATGACACATTATTTGCTCCAATAATTCTATCGGGCATATTTTGAGCCACTTCATCATATTACCAAAAGCAACATCACAAATATCTGTAATTAATTCATCTGTATCATCAATAGTTAAGTAACCACAACATGGACATCTTTTCATAAAACTTTCTCCTAAAATTTATTTTGGTGCATATTTTTCGCTTTGCGCCAGTCAATATACCATTCCATTTTCAGGTTTAAAATAAGTGAACATTCCACCCTACTCATTTATTATACCAAACTCATTAGTCTTTGTATCATATCTAAAATACATTCCTTCATTAAATTCAAAAGATTGTATAGTTGAAGTCGTTTTTTTCTCCAAAAAGTTTCTTGCATCTTTTAACTAAATGCACTCCTCCTTTACGAGTGGAGTACCTTTCATAGAAAAACTGCAGCAGAAACAGAAAACATAAAATAGGCTCTTTTCTTCTATTCAGAATCTTGAATGGATATACTGTCACCAAATGTTCAAAAAAATAGATTGGTATGATATTTTTAAAAAAGAATTAGAGATTTTTCAGAAGTGATTGTGTGAAATTCTAGGCATAGAAAAAACGCATTGTCTCCACAGCGCAAGTGCTATGAAAACAATACGCTCCTATTTTTGATAAAGATATTTAATTGTGACTTCGGGTTTTTATATATGTAGACATAATCAAACTAATAAACTTCAACTTCAATAAATGCAAATCCCGTCAAAGAATTATTTTCAATAATATCCCTAATACGTTCTGAAATAAAAATCGGTATTGTATCATCTTTTAATCTAAATATATCGTGCCCCAACACCATTTCTTCTTTCAAAGCATACTTTTCTACTGAAATAATTTTTTCATTATCAAGTTCAAATAAATCATACTGAGAGTGTTCTAAGTCTAAAGCATCCACCACATCTAATAGATTTGCAATTCTATATTCCGTATTCTCCGCATTATTCTTAGTATCAATCAATTTTGTCGAAAGATACTGTATCGCATTTCCATCTACAATCTCATCGATTAATTCTCTAAATTTTTTTGATACAACCAGCCACCTATACACATTGGCTATGTAATCTGACAGAACATCCCCCTCTTCTGAGTTATATTTAAATTTAACCTCCGACCAATCATTAATATAATTCCCACAGGATACAGAATATTCATCAATATCCCCTATAACTCCTACATTACAATTCACATAATCATCATCATTTTCATAATCATAACTTAATTTATAATACTTCATTAAAAACACTCTTCTTACTGATTATTTTTTGCTTCATTTGGTCATATAACTTCAAAAATTTAGTTTTATAACTCTTTGCTATTTTATCAAATTTTTGCATATTATCAAGAACATAATCATGATAAGCGTACGGGTGACGACCTTGATGAGGCATCAATTCTTTATTCCAATCTCCGTGGATAACATTACCTTGGGTGAAAGCCATTTCGATTAATTTAAAGACCATGATTAGTTTTTTAGGTGGTGGGCGTTCTTATGTGGAGATTATTCTTTCAATCAACATATCTATTTTGTCTCCATATCTTTTAGGATTTACCACTTATACATTCCCTGTCCGTTTTAACTATTATTTTATTCAGATTCTGTATCTATTCTGTCAGCAATTTTTTCATTTATTTGACAATATGTTTCAACCAAATTTTCAAGAAACTCAACATTTGTTATTCGTTCATGTTCATACAATTGAACTTCAATGTTATTATCACATAATTCCTTGTATAACTTAATAATATTTACAATCCCCTCCTCCTTTACATAACTGCATTCAACAACATAATTATTACTAATAATTGCCGCTTTTATTTCACCAATTGAAAGTCTGCAATATTTTCTCAGGATCTTTATACAACGATTAATTTCATTCTGGGATATCACTTTTATTCCTACAGTATCCATATTATTATTCGCTCCTTCTAATCAAAATTATGAATATCTACAACAGGTTCCCCTGGTAAGCTATTCTTAAAATTTCCTCCATGCCAACCATTAAGATGTTCATTTAGAGTAACAGGATAGATAACCTCACCTTTGTTTGCCAAATGTGGATATTGCGACACGCTATATGCATGATGTCCTTGTATTGGCTTTCCATTATACTTAGGTGTCTTTCCACTTAATATATCTGTTATCTGTTCTTGACTCCAATTTCTTGTTGTTCCTTCCGGTAATCTACCACAGACTTTTTGGTTTCTTTCATTAGTCCGGGCATCTGATTAATCCGGGAGGCATAGAGGGCTATGGTTGCCATAGTTCCCTTTTCTCTCATTGTATGGTTTTGTTATATTTGTAGGATGCTATTTAATATAGCATTATGCAATATATCATACTGAAATATTTAAATAATCAAGCGTTTAATAAGATGTTCCGAACCTTTCACCAGCGTATTTGCATTAGCCTAAGGAGCACTATATCTATTCACATTATTTTGTAATATATCCCTGTTTGCGGAATTTACAACTACCTATCCATTATTAAAGTGTGAGTGCCCATTCAAAAAAATATTTACCTTCGTTTGCAAATCTCCCCTTATTTCCATCACGAATCGCTTTCTCCGCAATCATTCGGGCTTCGTTTGTCTTTCCCATATGAATATAGGCTATATACTTCAGTATATCAATATCCAGCCCATCTGTACAATTTATAACATATTCATCAATATCTTGAGTATTTAAAAAATTGTGACTGCGTTCACATATTAAATTCACAAAGTTGCTCGCTTGCTCTTCATAATCTTCAGTCAATTCTATTTCGCCTTTATCTAATAAAACGGATGGGGATTTAAAAGCACCAACTGCTCTAAGTGAATCGGGTTGTTTGCTGTTGTCGGGCATTTGCATCACGTTCCAAAAAACATCATCGTACTCATAATTTTTTACATAAATCCTATAACTAATTTTTTCTGAATCAACAAAAAAATCAGCATGTATAAACCGGTTGCTCTCTACTGTATATATAGCGTAACTTCTTACTTTGTATTTTTTAAGTTTCGCAGCTTTGCGGATTGCTTCTACCACATGCTTTTGCTGTTCTTTGTTCAAGTTCATATCATTCTCCCCCTGAACTATAATACCTAATGCTTATCCCTGATTCATTAAGTTGATTGTTAACAGTATGTATAAATTTTACTACATTATAAGTCAGAAATTATTGCGTTTTTCTAATTGCTTTACTTCCATTAGTAGCCGCTTACGCTTGGCGCTGATTTCAAATTGTTCACTAAACCGCTCAACAGTATCGTTATACATACCTAATACACGAATGAGCTATTTCCTAATTATTTCACCTCGAATGATTTCTCCTTCGTACCTTCAATAGAAATAAGAAATGACATCATTTACAGGAAAGAATATCCGCATAAAAATACCGTTTTTTTGCAATTTTGATAACAGGAAAACCGCTATTGAATGTAAAGATGCATCATCTCCACAGTACCAAGTGCTAAGAAAACAATGAGCTCCACCTTTAAAAATACTTAATCGAGATTCACAATATTCTTACGGCAAATGCATAATTATATTGTTTCATAATAATTTTCTTCTAGGATAAAATCATCAGGGAAAATGGGACATACTATCTCTTTCTTTAATAACTTGTACAAAAATTCTTCCATACTCATTGCATAACTCATATTACCTGAGTATCTTGATTCATATACTACAAGTTCTGCGATATCACCTGTAAAGTTCCAAAATAATTCATCTCCATTATCTGTGATTCCCCAAGGAAAAAGTCCTGTTTTACCATTATAAAATCCAAAAGGAAACTGTTCCGGAAACTCGTTTTTCATACTGTTATAGGCATCTTTCATCACTTTGTACTTTTCTATACAATTTAAATTTTCATTTTCAGAAAATGGTGATAATATCCACAAAAAATCATTAATAGAGCCTTCTCCATAGGAATCAATAAACATTTTATAATCCATTGGAAAAGTAATTCCTATGTTTTTTTCTACATCTTCCCATGCGTGTTTATTACATTTCACTTGTTGAATAGGAAAAATTTCATTAATATTATAATGCATATAAAAACCTACTTTCTATTTAATATTGTTTGATATATATTCAAGCCACCACTTCCTTGTACTTGAACTGTAATTCCACTTGGTATAAGATTATTACCTTGATGGATAGGAGTAACTTTATAATTCACAATCTGTCCTCCTTCTACTGCCTTACGAACACATCCTTCTATTGAACTCATTACCGGATGATTGACTGGATTTTGATAAATTGTCACCAAATTCCTAGGATCACTTCCTGCCCCCCCTAATTGATTACCTAACAAATGTCCTCTAGCATGGCCTTGAGTTTGTCCTCCAAAACCTGCTGGTTTTATGGATGACTTAGCAGGACTTCCTGTTCCAATCATATCTGGCGTAATAACCGCTTCAATTCCGGTTGTTCTGCCTAAAGAATCTAATTCGCCATATACAATGGAACCACTACCACTCTCATTCCCATAATTTGCATTATGTACCAGTACCCCGCATACTCCCACATGATAGGTGTGGAAATCCTCCACCTGAAAGTTGTATACCTTAACAGGTTCTTCCAACTGTTCCCGCTCGGTGCCTTCCACCAACAGTATCTGTCCCTCAGCATCCAACAGGCTGTCCCCTAT
>CAKRYI010000029.1 GCA_934426825.1 uncultured Acetatifactor sp.
TTCCCGCCGATAAATGCTCAAAAATAAGTGGGGAATTTTCTCCGATAAAAATGGGACTTTTTTATTGACAATCACACAGGTGTCCGGTGATTATATGAGGTGGATTGGTTACTTTTTCATCTTCATGGGCATCAAGATGGCAACCGATGGCGTCCTTCGCGGTCTCGGAATTATGCGTCCGTTCCTCGTTGCAAACATGGCGAACCTTGCGATTCGCCTGTCCGTTGCCTTGATCTGTGCACCGCGTTTCGGTATTGCCTTTGTCTGGCTTGCTGTACCAGCTGGTTGGCTTGCAAACTTTTTAATCTCCTATGTGGCGCTCAGGAGATCATGGCCGACTGATAAAATGGCATCAACCAGATAACTTCCGGTTTACCGGATGGATTCTTTCAAATATATTGCTGAATAAAGGAGACAGATTATGTGTTTCATATGTGACAGAATTGAAATGATTAAAAACGGAACCAACCCATATTTTGTAAAAGAATTAGAAACGGGGTATGTGGTAATTGGTGATAACCAGCATTTTTACGGTTATACTCTGTTCCTCTATAAAAATCACAGTAAAACAGAATTGTTTCAGTTGGATATGCCCGAACGCAAGAAATTCTTGGAGGAAATGTCGCTCGTTGCGGAAGCTGCAGCAAAAGCATTTGAACCGGAGAAAATGAATTATGAACTTCTTGGAATGGGTGATGCGCATTTACACTGGCACTTATATCCACGCCGCAAAGGGGATATTGAAAATTATGGAAATAATGGTGTTGGACCTGTATGGTGGTATCCAATGGAAAAGATGTATTGTGATGAATGCAAACCATCGGAAGAAGAATTAAATGATATGAAGAATAAGTTGTTGATAGAGTTAGAAAAATTGGAACACCCGGCAGCGGTTGAATGAAATAAATGATATTTTGAGGGAACCAGAATGAAAAACCAGGCAGAAATAAATGAGGCGATATACAAATACATTGCTTGTTTCGTTGATTGTACAATCGAACAGCTAAAATCCAATGGTACATATTTCGTTAAAAATACAAAAGAGAAGAAAGATTATATAAAAATACTCAGTGTCAGGGACGCAAATATTATTTCTTTGTCGGAAGATAAGTATGAGATTGGAAAACATGCGTTACTTGGGAAAAATAGAGATGAGTTATATGAAAGTACACTGATTTTCGGACAGACAATACACTATGTTCCGGATTTGCGAAAGGTGACGAGGCGTTCTTTTCCTGATAATTTTTTATTTGAATTGTATGTGGGAGAGGAACTTAAACAATTATGTGGAATAAGTGGATTTGATAATTCTTTAGCATTTGACGAAAATGGAAATACGAATACTGATTTCGCATTATGCGCAAGGAAAGATAACGAAATAATTGCTGTTGCCGGTGCGTCCGCTGCTTTTGGAAATATTCTGGAAGTAGGAATTGATGTCAAAAAAGAATGGAGAGGACAGGGGTTAGCGGGTTTACTTGTCAGAAATCTGACAGTTGAACTTTTGGAGCGGGATATGATACCATTTTACAGTGCTTCTGTCACAAATTTGGCATCGCAGGCAGTTGCAATCACAAGTGGTTATATGCCGTTTTGGACGGATTCCTATGGGGTTCGATAAATATGAAATTTAGAAGACAGTCAGAATAAAGGGGTAATAGGCATGTTATTTGAATTGGAAGACACTTCAAAAGTAAAAGCACTGTTTGCTGAATGGGAGGAGACATTGATTTTTTCCTGCCTTCAAAAGATTATGGGAAAGATTTATGTCACAGATTTACAACAACCCCAATCGGCATTTGCCTTTGTGGGATGTTTTGGGTTTTATGCCGGAGCACCCGACAGGGAAATTGTAATGAGTAAGCCGGACGGTTTTGTGATTATGGTTCCGCAAAATAAAGAATGGGAACGGTTGATAGAGGAATGTTATCCTTCGGCAAAAAAAGTCACCCGATACGCTATAAAAAAAGATACTGTATTTGATAAAAATAAGTTGCAAAACGAAATCAGAAAGCTGCCTGACGGCTACGAACTGCAAAAGCTGGAAGCCGAAATGTACGATAAATGTTTGGAAAATCCTGCAACGGCGGACTTCGTTTCTGCATTTGGGAGCAAAGAGAAATACTTGCAAATAGGTAGAGGAATAGTTATTTTAAAAGACGGACAAATCGTGTCAGGCGCATCATCTTATACCCGATACAGGGAAGGGATAGAAATTGAAGTTGATACCATTGCCTCTGAAAGAAGAAAGCATTTAGCAACCATAGCCTGTGCGGCGCTGATACTAAATTGTTTAGAGGAAGACTTATACCCCAGTTGGGATGCACAAAACATAAATTCTGTTCGACTGGCTGAAAAGCTGGGTTATAAATTTGACCATGAATATGTGGCATATGAGGTTATATAAAAATTATAGTATTGCATTTGAGTAGGTGAGCAAATAGGAATTGATTGAGTTTTTTTAGGAAGAGGGTGCTTCTTGTCCAATGCGTAAGAGGGGGGAGACCGGTATAAACTTAACCACTCGGAATCTGCAGATTATGGAGGAAATACAGAATGAAGGTTAATGAGTATCAAAAATTAGCAATGACGACTTTAAATCCTGAATTAAATAAAAAAGATGTGTTAATTAATAGTGTGATGGGATTGTGCGGTGAATCGGGAGAAGCAGCCACAGCATTAGAAGTGCCTCTTGAAGATATTTTTCAGGCGAATATCGATAAGTTGAAAAAAAGATACCCGGACGGATTTCAAACAGAAAAATCTTTAGTGAGACTAAGAGGAGATATTTAGGTTTCAGAAAGTATATTTGGAAAGGAAAACTGTTAAAAGTTGCAAAAATCCTTTCTAAAAGTTGTCCAAAAGGAATATCTCAGGCACAATAATTCAAACAGATGAACGTAAGAAAGAATTTATAAGCGAAAAGTACAAACGTAGAAAGGTAATGACGAAAGATGAATGCAACCACTCTGAAAATTTTGGGTATTATTGCAATGACAATCGATCATATCGGCTTCTTCTTATTCCCCCAAATTACAATCCTGCGTGTGATTGGACGGTTGACGTATCCGATTTTTGCATATATGATTGCGGAAGGGTGCGCTCACACAAGGAATAAAGTGCGATATTTATGCACAATGCTTGGGGTTGGGTGTATTTGCTCGGCGGTGACATATTTTGCAGGGAATAGTTTATATCAATCTGTATTTACCACATTTTCCTGTTCTATTATATTGATTATTGTGCTGGAAAAAGCAATGAGAGCCAGAGAGAGCGCGCAGAGGATTTGCCGTTTCTGCATTGCAGCGGTGATAACAATTCTGTTCTTTATTGCTTTCCGGATTGGGATAATTCCGGGATTTGAAACAGATTATGGCTTCTTTGGAATCGTAACACCGGTTTTGGTGTGGCTGGGGCATAGTAAAGCAGAGAAATTAATGGGACTTGCCGTGGGACTGTGCTTCATATCCATGGAACTGGGCGCGATACAGTGGTGTTCGCTTGCGGCGATTGTTTTGATTTATTTGTATAACGGAGAACGGGGAAAACACAGCCTGAAGTGGTTTTTCTATGGGTACTATCCGCTTCATATTGCGGTACTGTATGGCATGGTGCAATTTATTTTATAGGATAAAATGATATATGATAGAAAACGGGAGAAAGAAACAATGTCGGAGATTCCCAACACTACGATTATCGAAATAACAGATTACACTGCCCCGGAACTGGACGTGTATGCGCGATTGAACGAAGTTCAGCTTTTTCGGTTCAGGGAACCGCAAAGGGGGATTTTTATTGCGGAGAGTCCGGTTGTAATTGAGCGGGCGCTGGATGCCGGGTTCACACCGGTTTCCTTTTTAATGGAGCGAAAATATGTGGAGGGACAGGGAAAGGAGCTTGTCGCACGCTGTCCGGGCGTGCCGGTTTATACGGCAGACGCCGAGGTGCTGACGAAGATTACCGGGTATAAGCTGACAAGGGGAATGCTCTGTGCCATGAACCGGAAAGAGCTGCCCTCTGTGGAATCAGTTTTAAACGGTGCAAAGCGCATTGCCGTACTGGAAAATGTGATGAATCCCGCCAATGTGGGTGCCATTTTCCGCTCAGCGGCGGCGTTGAATATGGACGCAGTGCTTTTGACCGACGGGTGCAGCGACCCGCTCTATCGGCGGGCTATAAGGGTCAGCATGGGAACGGTGTTTCAGATTCCGTGGACTTATCTAGGGGAGAAAAATGCAGGTGCGGACTCCGGTGTCTGTTTCCTGAAAACGCAGGGTTTTCGGTCTGTCGCAATGGCACTGCGGGAAGATTCCGTAACCATTGACAATCCGCAGTTGAATGCGGAGGAAAAGCTGGCGGTATATCTTGGCACGGAGGGAGAGGGACTTTCCGCGGAGACGATTTCCGCATGCGACTATGTGGCGAGGATTCCGATGTCCCACGGCGTGGATTCCCTCAATGTGGCAGCAGCCAGCGCAGTGGCTTTTTGGCAGATGGGCAACCGCGGGTAACGAATCGAAATGAACGACCGGAGCAAAATGCCGGAACACAGCGGCAGACAGGAAGAATGGTGCAGACAATGGCAGTCATACAGAGTATTCAGGAAAAATATATGAGAGAAGCACTGAAACAGGCGCGCAAAGCGTATGCTTTGGGGGAAGTTCCCATCGGCTGTGTGATTGTGCATGAAGGAAAGATTATCGGGCGGGGATATAACCGCCGCAATACGGACAAAAATACGCTGGCACATGCGGAGATAACCGCAATCAACAAGGCGAGCAAAAAGATAGGTGACTGGCGGTTGGAGGAGTGTACACTGTATGTCACCTTGGAGCCGTGCCAGATGTGCGCGGGAGCGATTGTGCAGGCGCGTATTCCGGAAGTGGTTATGGGCTGCATGAATCCGAAAGCAGGCTGCGCAGGTTCCATTCTGAATATACTGGAAATGCCCCAGTTCAACCATCAGGTGATGGTAAGCCGGGGAATATTGGAGCAGGAATGCAGTGAAATGCTGAAAACTTTTTTTACGGAACTCAGAGAGCGCAATAAACGGGAAAAGGAGGAGCGCCGCAGACAAAACGGCGAAATCGGATAAAAGAGATTACTTACCTTATCTTTTTTCCCTTATCATCTACAAATGTTATTTTGAAATGCTTGGAGTGGTTTTTTTTCACCTCTTTCATAAGAGATGTTCTTTCGGCGTCACTTGGTTTGTCACCGTTTCCGCCGGCTATCCATTCCATCGTGCTGGCAACTGCCTGAAATCCATTTATACATAAATCGCCCCAAAAGCGTGCGGTTTTTCCGTTTTGTTCAATATCCACATAACTTTTTGTGCCTGAAATTTTCATTTATGAACATTCTCCTTATGGAATTTTTGCTATATTTATTAGTGCTTTTATTTAGTGGTTATGTAAATAATTATTTGCCAAAGTCGAGGCTATTTCTGCAATATTACCCAATCCGTTAAGTAATGATGAAGGCTTAAAATATTTAATTATCAGACCGCTGCTATCCATGATATTTTTTACGCTGGGGTTTATCTTTAATAATGGATATTCAATGGTACGCCAAATGGAAGTTTTGGAGACCGTTTCTCCTAAATAAGCGGTAACATTTCCGGATGAGTTCCATGCAAATGAAGCAGAGGCATTTCTCCAAGCCTCAATCGTACTGGGAATCTCAGGATTCCACTGCGGCATGTTGACACCGGCTTTTTCAATGGTCATTTCCAAAGTGTTTTTACCTGCTGCCTGCGCAGCATTTCGTGCTATTATATCTCCGTTTTTCCCTAATCCCGACCAAAAAGAGGAGGTATTGGAACTAAGGGAAAATTGGTTTACATATGAATTTTTACCACGGAGGATTCTGCCAAACTCGCGTAATCCTTTATTGGTTATTCCCTGAGCTGCATTATAGAATGCACCTACCGAATAAAAGAGGTTAGAAATAGCACTTGTCCAATTCATGGCAGTCTGCCATGCTTTGAAAGTAGGATTGTCGCTCATGTCTGTCCATGTATCTATAATATTTAGCGTTGCGGAGGCTACTGTTGATATTAGGGCTATTCCGGCAACGCTTAGGCTCACTATTGTTGCAACAGAAAGGGCAGTGCCTGCGGACACACCAAGTGCGGTTAGTCCGGCTGCTAATAACGGAGCTAACGCTAAGCCTCCGGAACATATGACAGCTGCAATGGCAAGAACTGCACCGATAACAATAACAACAGTGGCGGCTATTTCTTTCCAGTGTTCTTTACACCATTGACCGGCCTTTTTGCAGTTATCGCAAAACTTATCCCAGCCGTTTTTTTCACATTCCGGCTGAAGATATTTATATTGACTATAGAACTCTCTTTTGCGTTCTTTAATTAATTCGGCTACTTCACTGTCAATACGGACGGTTTCTTCAATGAACTTCTCGTTGTTTTTCTGAAATTCGTTAAGCGATGCTGTCTTTTCCTCCTGTGTTTGAGTGGAGGCTTGCACTAAACTGACTACATCACTTAAATCGCAAATACTTTGATTGACTTTTAAAGATGAGATTTTTAAAGTATTTAATTCCTGTTTGAAACTTCCAATGGATTTGTCGATATTGGTTATCAGTCCGCTCATTTGATTTATTTTATTTGCATAAAGTGCTATTGTAGCCATATCGGTCTCCTTTTTGCAACTGCTGTATGTATCATTTCGTTAATATACTAACATTTTTATGCGGTGCCTTCAATGTGTATTTTGTGCAAACTTATAATTTATGTTTGGTGATTATGCCGAAACGGAATCCGTAAAATTTTACCGGCTGCCATGAGCTAAAAGGGGGTCACAAAAAGCATAAAATTCTATTATTAATAGAATTCGTGCAATAAAAGCAAAAGAATATTACTTTAGAATAAAAAAGTAGCTTATGACATATTGTAATTTGAGCAAAAAAGATATAAAATGTTAAAATATAATGAGGAAAAAATTGGATATTACATATAAATGTAATGCTGGAAGCGTAACAAAGGAGGTATTGCCGTGTCAGCCTATGAATCCTGCTATAATAGTGCAAGAGGAAGATATTATACTGCGTGCTCAGAGATAAGAAATTGTGAAAATAGAATTTATAATTATACCCGACAACGCCAGCAGAAGATAGCGGATATAAATAAACTGAATACAGATATTAAAAATACGCAGGAAGCACTTCAAGGGGTGGAGCAGATACTCAAAAGCAATGGCACATTGTACCGGAAAATTTCGACGGTTTCAACCAAAACGGAGCAGGCGTCGGAGAATTATTCTAAAATGATTAAGTCCAGTGATGTCGTAAGCAAGATACTTACCGAGGTGTATGGCGAGGAGATGTCCGGAACAAAAAGCAATCTGGATAATATCGTAAGTACTCTGAATAATAAGAAAACCGAATTGACAAACAGGCTTGCTGAGTTGAAAAAGCAGTTAAGGCAGGCAAAAACAGACCTGCAGACAATAGAGGATCAGCTGCGTTCCGAGCGTTCCAGCTGCGACAGCTGGAATAACAGCAAGCGAAGTGCGGCAAATGATATGGAATACTATCGACGGAAAATGCAGGAGGAAGCGTTATTATCCTAAAAATCCGGAAGAGCAGTGTGTTGATTTTATGAATGAGTGCATTGGAATGGATGAAATTGAAGAATTGAATGGAGCATGGTAGTACAGCGAACGCATAAGATAATGGTAACGGAGGGACAACAGATATGAATGTAAAGGATATTATCGCAGACTCACAACTGGCTTTTTTAAATCAGGAAAACGAGACTGCGCTGGATTTGGCAAGGCAGGCAATAGCGCTTGACAAAGACAATCCGGATGCGTATAAATGCGCCGGCAATGCCTGTATGTCATTGGAAAGATATGATGAGGCAATTAAAAATTACAGCATGGCTGTAAAATATGATCCAAACAATGGTAACCGGTATTATGACTTGGGATTTGCACAGGCAACAAATGAAAAAATGGCAGATGCCATTAAAAATTTGGCGAAAGCAGATGAACTGGGATGTATTCCGGAGAATCTCGTGCAGATTTATAACCTTTTAGGCATTATATGTTTTGATATCGGAAGATATGACGATGCGCTCATTAATTTTAACAAGGCAGAACAATTTGTCGGAGTAAATTTGGACATCCTTCAGCGCAAAGCAATTATTTACGGTATCAGAAATGATATTCGAAACGGCATACAGACCGCCAATCAGATAAAACTGGTTTCGCCATCGGAATATACAGGCTACCAGTTAGCGTTTAAACTGCTGACTCAGGCGAAACGGTGGGATGCCGCTGAGGAGGAACTGAAAAAAGCAGAGCGGTATGCAACACCTACAATGGATTTCTTTTTTGATCAGATGACACTGGAACTTGAAAAATATCATGCTGATAAAAACGAAACACATTTTTACACCGCACTGAATATTATCGACAAGGCTTTGAAAACCGTAAAACCGGAAATACAAAGCACGATTGAGAGCTATATCAATGCCGCGGAGATATATTTACAGCTTGAGAATCCGGAAAAAACCATAGAGTGTCTTGATGCAGCACAGGCACCTGCAGGGGCATATAATAATGGATTTGAACTCTGTGAGAGTGTTTTAACGGAGCCCCGTCCGCTCACGGAATATGACGTTGAGGAGATGATTGAGGAGGACCGGGAACGTATCGCTGATGAGTATGGCGAGTATGGTTTGGAAGAATTGGCGGAAAGCATTGAACCGGACGAAGAGGGAAACAGAGATTACTTTACGGAAATTGACGAAATCCCTCAGGAGGAGACGGTTACATATAAATTAGACGATGCAGAAGCCTTTACAATGGATCCGGATAACCGGGATCAGATAAACCGGTTATATATCGGTGCATACACTCTCAAAAAAGATTTTGCAAAGGTGGCAGAGTACGCCAAAGTGTTACAGGCAAGCGATAATGTTCAGAATTCGTATATTGGAAAATATGCGGAAGTGAATGCCCTGAAAGAACTTGGCACATCCGACTGGAGTGAAAAATACGAGGAAGTAATCCGGTTCTTTAGAAATGCCATGATAAAGGATCCGACCGATATATTAGCGGTTACTTTCCGTATACAGTGTTATATTGATATTCAAAAATATGATGAGGCGGAAGAACTCTGCAAATTGCTTTCCAAAGAAGTAAGAGAGTCTCTGATGGAGAAAATTGCGGAGGCAAAAGAAGGGGGTAGTCAGGAATAATGTTATCACAGGATATTGTTTTGGATAGTCAGGCATTTAATACGGCTTCCGAGGATATGAAAGAGCTCAAAGAGCGGACAGAAAAGCTGAAGAAAAAGCTGCAGACAATGTATAAGGAACTTGCTACGGCAATGGACACGCCGGCAGGAAAAGAGGTTGAAATTACTGCCGAAAAAGTCTTGATTAAGCCGATTGATGATATGTTACTTGTAATTAACCATGTTTCACAGACGCTTACGCAGATTATAGGCACGAGTTATTATGAGGGTATATTTATCAAGTTCGATGAACTGAACGCAAGTATTAAATTTTAAACCAAAATTATAGGAGGTCAAAACTATGGCAATGGGAAGTACAGGAACTGTCAACATTACACAGAAAATGATGACAGACATTAAGGATGCGGTCGCAGATTATAGGGCGAAAGCAAAGACACTTCAGGAGCAGCTTGACGGAGAGGTAAAGAAGCTGATTCCGGGAAGTTTCAGCGGTGCCGCTGCGAGCGGATTCGAGACGTTTTACAACAACAACATTGTTCCGGCAAACGGTGAGGGACTGGAACAGCTGTTGAAGGCAATTGACGATATTGCACAGGGAGCGCTGGAGGCTCTTCCCGGTGGAAACGGTCTGGATGATCAGCTTGCTGAAGGAAATCAGCAGTAAAAGGAGGAGAAAATAATGGCAGATTGCAGAATTGTAAATGCAGACGTAGTGAATGCGGTTGCAAATATAAAGGAGATTTCCGGCTCCTATAAAACAGCCGGCGAGGCATTAATAGAAGCATTGACCGGAGCTATTTCGGCAATGGAGGGAGAAACAAAAGACGCACTGCAGAAGTTCTTTACAACGGATGTGCAGAAATTCGTAACAGAGGATTTGCCGCAGGCGCTGACGGGAATGGCAGATTTGCTTGAGGCGAACAGAAAGAATTTTGAGGATGTTGACAAACAGATAGCAGAAAGCATTTCAAGCGGTAAATAGTGAGAAAGCAAAGTCCCGATTATGTGTATGCATAGTTGGGACTTTGTAGAACTTAAGATGAGAGGATTGGATACTATGGCATTTAGAGTGTTAAATGAAAATGAGATTGCACTACTTTCGGACAATCAAAAAAAGCGATATGATGAGGAACTTAGCGTATATCAAGAGAGAATTGCTTTCATAGAACAAATAGAAATGCTGGAAAATGTTGAAATTCCTCCGTATGAACCGCAACTGAAAGAAATCCACATGATTGGCGATATTCCGCAAAAAAATTATGCGGTACCGAAAGATGCTCTCGGCGTGCATGACATACCGGAGTGTTTTTGCCCGACAGGGGTTGAAGTAGCTCATATTAAAAAGGCAGAGGCGGTTGAACCCAAACTGCCTGTACTTTCGCACCCGGAAAAGGTGGAAATACTTTTTTCGGCACCTGAGCTGTCTGAACCGCAGCTTCCCCTTGCGAAGGTTTCCACTCCGAATATTTCGGATATTCATATTGCAGAAGTAAACAGCTGTGAACTGCCGGATGCAAAGGTAGTTTTTGATAAAGAATTCACTTTTAAAATGGATAAAATAGGACAACCGGAATTACCGAATGCAGGGGTGACCTTTGGTGACATTCCGGCTTTTCAGGATTTTAAGGTAAATAAACCGCAGGTTCCCGTTATAGACAGCCCGGATTGTTCATTTATCAAAGAAACAAATATTCCCTCTGTTCATGCAGAGATTCCGTCTGTCCATGGTGTGGAAAAGATGCCAGCGGATAGAACATTTCATAAGCCCGAAGTGTCGGATGTTAAGGTTCCCCAAATTTCAAAACCGGAAGCCGGCTCGTATGGTTTTCAAATCAGTAAGCGTGACGTCACAGGACTGCCTGATGTGCTGCAGCCGGTTTGCCCGGTGAAACCGGTGGAAGAAAAGCAGTATAGCAGAACGAAGCTGCCGGAGGTTAAGAAACCGATATGCAAGGTGCAGACAAATCAGGTGAGACCCAAGAACCGGACAGAACTTCCGGAAATAAAACAGATAGATATTGTCAATATACAATATAAGGCACCAAAAGTGGCAGAACCTGAGGCAGCGGCATATGTGAAACTGCCTGTAGTAACTCCCCCAAAGTTTGCAAAAATTGATAGTAACGTAAAAGGATTACCGGACAATTTTTCCATTGAAGTACCGGATATTTATGAAAAGTGGAAAGATTTATTGCCGGTGGAAAATGAATTGAGAACTTTGGAGGAAGCGAATTCATGAAGAACAATGAAATAATGATTTCTGCGAGATTTTACGGTGCTGATTTGAATGATGAAATGTCGTTCCTCGTTTTGAAAGATATAACGTTAAAATCATTTATGGAATCCCTTTATTACGGACTCAAAAAAAACAGTGATTTCGAGAAACAGTTTGCACTGCTGGAACGATATTTTAAGACCCGGAAAGAACTGCAGGTTTTGTATAGCGCCAAGCGGGAGTTTGCAGTCATTGATTTTGCAGAGGAAGGAATTCTGGACAAAAAACTGGATGAACTGGGATTTGTTACGTCCAGTTGTGTTTTGTTTACCACGCAAACGGAAATTACGCCGCATATATTGTTTGAGAAGGCGGATAACAGTTATATATTGCAGGAAGAAGAATCACTGGAATACAATATCAGTACCAGACGACTCAATGTAATTGAGCCTTCCGTGATTGAAATTTTACCACCCGGTGAAATGCCCCAGAAAAGTAAATCATCTTTGATTGATGTCATTGTCCCGACGGTGTTGTCGACAGGAGGCATGTTAGCGGCGCGGTATTTGGTTATGATGTTTTCGCCCAGTGCATCCTCGATGGGAGATACCATGCTTCTGATGTCGGGAGCCATGGGTGTTGTTGCGCTCGTCACCTCCCTGTACAACTATATGAAACAAAGAAAAGAGCATAGCAAAAGTGTTGAGGAGTGGAAGGAGAATTACGAGAACTATATTCATAAGAAAATAGTAACCATTAAAGAATGGCAGCAAAGTGATATTAAATACTTAAATAGTGTATATCCCAATATGGATACCCTGTTTACAAATACAGCTCAAATCAGCGGCTCTATTTTTTCGCGTTCTCAAAATGACAATGATTTTATGAGGATTTCTTTGGGAACGTCGGATGAAGTCAAGCCGCTTTTTGAGATTAAATCGGAAAAGAAAGATAATATTTTCTATGATATATATTACAAAAAAATTGGCGACGGCATAAAGATTATTATTCCTTCCAAAAAGGAAACAAGGCGGATTCGGAAGTTATCGACAGAGGAACAGGCGGCAGAGCGTAAGAACAGATTCTTGCTGACGGACTTGGCATACACTTTTGCAAATAAGGGTGTAGACCCGCAGGATAATCAGGAAATTGTTGGATTTAATTATCTGAGAAGTGATGACGGAACGAAACCGCCGTTACTGCTTGATTTGAAATCATGCGGTGCTTTGGGAGTTATCTCAAATGATGACCTGACATCCCAAAATTTTGTGAGACATGTGGTTTTTGAACTGGCATATTATCATTCCCCGGAAGATTTACAGTTTGTATTTTTCTTTGACAAAGAGGATGATATTGAGAAACAAAATGATTTGTTGAGGGACTACAAGTATTTACCGCATACGAATGAATTGTTTGACGGGGTCTCCCAATTTGTGTTTGATAAACCCAGTGCCGGCGTCGTTTTTGGACAGCTGCTCAGTATTATGAATGAGAGAACCAAGAGTAAAAAAGAGGACAAAGACGAGGAGGGCGAGGAGAAGCATACACAAATCGTCTGTGTTGTCTTTTACGACTATGACATTAAGGAAACGGGCTTCTCAAAGTTTTTGCCGGAAGTTCCGAAGGAAGGCGAACCGTATAGCAATTCCAATGGACTTACGTTTATTTTTGTGCAGCGCGTGAAGGATAAATTGCCAAAGTATTGCGGAAATATTGTCAATATAGATAAAGACAATCCCAATGGCAGAAGAAGCAGCCTGCGGTATAACGTTTTGAGCAGGGAAATGCTGAATGTCTTAAGCGAGGATAAAGAGGACAAGTCCAAGACCAACGATACGGATAAGTTGATTGAATATAAGCATTTTCAAAATGATTACATATTCAATGAAAAGGCATATGACGATAAGTTCAATCTGGCATTTAAGCAGTTGAGCTCTATTTACTATACCCGTATTGCAGAAAACGGAAAAGTTCCCTCAATGGTTACCCTGTTTGAACTGTTTGATTATAATACAGAAAAAATAGAAAAGGGAGAGGTGCGTGAAAGCATCTTAAAAAGCTGGGAAAAAATTGCGGAAAATGATATTACACGCAACCTGTGTGTGCCAATCGGCAAGAATGAGCATGGATTAATGCATCTTGATTTGTATGAAAAGGCAGACGGACCGCATATGCTGGTGGCAGGAACTACCGGTTCCGGAAAATCAGAAACCATTATTACCTATCTGATTGGACTTTGTATGAAATTTTCTCCAATGGACTTAAATCTTATGCTGGTGGATATGAAGGGTGGAGGATTTTCAGACAGATTAGGAAATCTGCCACACTGTGTAGGCGTGGTAACCGATACCGCGGGAGAAGAGGAAGGTACGTCGGCAGCGTATATGCTGAAGCGCTTTTTGGAGTCTTTGAATGCAGAGATAAAGAGAAGAAAGCTGTTGCTGTCCAGTCTGGGAGTAGATAATGTTGACTCTTATATCAGAGCCTTAAGAATTATTAAGGAGATTAAGGAGCTTGAAAAGAATTCCGGTTCCGAAACGGAAATTGAAAAGTTAAAGAAAAAGCTGAATGAGAAACAGGTCAAAGCACTGGAGTGGGAAGCAAATGAGTTGAAACCATTGTCCCACCTTGTTCTGGTTGTGGATGAGTTTACAGAACTCAAACGATTTTCCAGTGAGAGCAATGATGTTGATTTTATTGCAGAAATCACAACCATTGCCCGTGTGGGACGAACTTTGGGATTCCATATTATCCTTGTTTCACAAAATATCGAGGGAGCAATTACGGATGATATTCGTGTGAATTCCAAGGCGCGAATCTGTCTTAAGGTTGCAACCAAACAGGCTTCAAAGGAAATGCTGGGAAGTCCGGTAGCGGCGGCACCGACAATGCCGTTAAACGGACGCGCTTACCTTTTGGTGGGAACCGGTTCCCGGTTTGAATATTTCCAGTCAGCTTATACCGGAGCGAACCGGAATCTGAATATTGAGCCGCCTGTTGTTGTAACGCAGGTACCAAACACAGGACAGTATGTGGATACTTTCTATTCCTCTAAAAAAGATAATGAACGTGAAAAGAAGAAAAACGAAAATGTCAGCGAGCATGATACACAGCTTGCATATATTACAAGTACCATTATCGAAATAAGCAAAAACAGGGAAACACCGACACCGATTTTCTTAGAGCCGCTGCCAACCCGGATTGCTGATGAGACAGAGTGGGAGGAAGTGATATGAGTTTAACGAAAATGCTTTGTACGCTTGGAAGATTTGATATTCCCATTATACAGATGCAGCCTCCGTTTGTTGTGGATTTATTGGATTCCAATGTGATTCTTTTTGGGGCTTCCATGAGTGGAAAAACCACCTTTGTTAAGACATTAATTAATATTTTGCATAAGAAATATAATGAAACACAGGAACAGATTTTTATTCTGGATTTTGGCGGGGCATTAGCGGATTATAAAGAATATCCGTTGGTTTCCGCATACTTTGATAATTCCAATGAAGAGTATGTGAAACGTGTTTTTAAAATTATGGATAATATCCTGAAAGATAATATCAAGGAGTTGAACGGGAAGAATTACCGTGACGCACAGGAACAGCCCTTACATACGACATTTGTAATCGATAATCTGAATGCGTTTATGGATGAACCGAGATATTCCGCATATCAGGAAAAACTCGCAAAATTGTGCCGTGACGGATTATCCAGAGGAATTACCATTGTAGTAACGGCGGCGGAAACCAAGGGACTCGGTTCGTATCTTGGCAGATTTAAACAAAAGATTGCCTTTGAAATGCCACCGGATAAATACACGGAAATTTTTACCGGAAAAGTTGGAAGCATCGGAAACAATCCCGGACATGGATTCGCAAATGTTACTGTCCGGCCGGAGGGAGTAACCGGAACGTTCCGCATGAATCTGCCGTATGAAGTGCAATGTTTTCTGCCCTATAAAACAAATCAGGAGCAATCGGGAGCGGATACGGAGGAGACATTTACACGCAAACTCAGGCAGAAATTTGTCTTTGAAGACGATAAATTCGGCAGGTGTGTAAAGAAATACCAGATCTTCCCCAAGGAACTTACGGTGGAAGAGTACGAGAAGATAAAGCAGGAGCCGAAGGACGGAATAACAAACTTCAAAAGTCCGGTCAGCGTGGCATTGGATTATGTAAGTTTTTGCCCGGTGACGGTTGATTTGGAGCAGTCCCATGTAATCGGTATTTATGGAAAGAAAGAATTTGGTAAGACTAACCTGCTTCAGCTTTTGCTGAACGGAGCTGCGAAGGCACGCAAGAATTTGCGAATGGTATTTTTTGATGACGGAAGAAATCAGCTGCGGGATATTTATGACAGATTTTCATCCACAGAGGAATGTGTGTATTTCAACGGCTTTTCGGAAGAAAGCCTGAAGCTGGAGGCAGCAGGTTCAAAGCCGGAGGAAATCCGTACCAAAAAGCTATCGCCGCTTCAAAGATTTTATCTTTATTTAAATGAAAACTATCTGGAACTGCCCAAAAACCTGATTGGCGGAATGTTTGGAATTACGTCTGAATTGGATTCCAAGCGGATTGCGGGAGGCAGAGATTATCCGGACACACCGTTTACCGTGTTTGTTATTCAGAGTAAACTGGCTTATTTAAATACGATAGAGAGCAGACATTTGATTGAAAAGGCATTGCCAAGGCTGGTGTCTGTTGCAGAAGACAAAGGTTATCTTTTCATTTTTTCGGATATTCAAAAAATCAGTGAAATGGAAACCAATATCGTATTTAACAGTGTTCTGTCAACTGCCTTTTTGTTGGATAACATAGCTGAATTTGCCGGAGAACGCGGACAAAGAACTGTTTTCGGAAATATGGATGTGAAGGCATTAAAAGAAGACTATGCTCCGTGTGAAAAGGGAGACGGATATTTTTACGATATTGAAGCAGACAACTTATTAAAAGCAAAATTTATTAAATGCGAGGAGGATTAACATTATGGCAGAGTTTATTTCAGCGGATATTTCTAAGATTGCAAAATTTGAACAGGATAGCGCAGAGGCGATAGCCGAGTTTGACGATATTAAGGAGACGTTTAGTCAGATAAACAGTACCCTGCTTAGCAAGTGGAAAGGGGAAGGAGCAAATATTTATAAAGATGAGACGGACCATATTTTTGAAAATATCGGCGGTATCAAGGATGTTCTGGACAGCATTAACAACAGCGCAGTAAAAGACATCAAAGACAATTATCTGCAACTGGACAACCAGTTGGCTGAATTCAACCTGAACCCGCAGGGGGAGGAAAACTAAAGGAGTGATAATATGCCCTTAGAAAAAAACTTTGACAATGTTGTAATTCCGGAGGAAAACGGGAAAAAGCAGTATACCAAACTGACAGAACTTGAAGAGGGAGATAAGCGTACAATTTACAATTTGATTTTCGTGGAACCAAAAGCTGAAGGGGTGTAACGGAGATGAAACAGCTTGATTTAGGAAGAAGTACGTTGACCTTTGAACATAAGGGGGAGATTTTTAAACTTTATGGAGAGTTGTACCCGCATACTTTTGTAGCCTGTAAGGACTGGAGTGATAAGCTGACTTCAAAAGGAGAAAAAATTGAACTTACGGAGAAAGAGAAGCTGCGTGTGATGGACATTGTAAAGAAATATTGGAGAAGTAAAGATTTTGACATACAGTTTGAGGACAGTGACTATCATCCAATTTTTACAACAAAAAAGTTAAGATGACGGATCGGTGAGAAGAACGAGGCGGAATGGATATGAAACTGTTAGATTTAAGGAGAGGGAGTCTGGCATTTGAACATAAGGGGGAGATATTTGTACTTTATGGCGAGTTATCCGGAGGTACTTTTATTGCGTGGAGGGACTGGAGCGACAGGCTGACACCGGAGGGAGAAAGGGTTGAACTCACCGAGAAGGAAAAAGACAAAGTAATAGATATTGTAAAAAAGTATTGGAATAACAAAAGCTGTATTATTGATTTTGTGGATAACAACCTTCATGTGATTTATACAACGGAAAAGATAAAGGGATAATACTCTTGCGATAGAATATAAAATAGACCAGAAGGATAAAAGGAAATTTTGACATGGCAAACGAAATAATCGGAAATTCTTACAGATACATTATTGATGAGTCTTATGGTATTGATAAAGACGGATTTATTGCGAAAGGTACGGAAAGTATCGTTTATAAGGGATTAAAAACAAAATTGGGCGGCGGGCTGCAGTTTTCCTGCGTATTGAAATTTAAGCCCCGCAGAGTAACGATAGATGGAAAAGTTGTCGACAGAATGGAGGCATTTAAAGAGGAAGAGTGGAAGATATTTGAAGAATTGAGGGAATGCCGCTCCATTGTCCGCATTGATGATGTCATTGATTTGCCCAATGATTTCACCATGCCGTGTCCGAAAATTTCCGGAGGCGCCATATCGGGTGCTGCATATTTCTGTGTGGTGGAAGAATTTATAGACGGATGGAATCTGGACGAATTTTGCAGGGAAGAGTATTGGAAGTTACGCAGAATAGAGCCTATCGAACATGGCGTTAGCCGGGTGATAGAGTATAAGGATTTTACTGCGGAAGAAAAGAAAACAGTGTTAGCCGGTTATACATATGACAATATTCTGAAGTATCAGAATCAGATACTACTCTTTATGATAAACCTTTGTGAAATCATGGAGTTTGTGACCGGACAAAAAAATGTTTTACATTTGGACATCAAGCCGGAGAATATCATGGTTACGAGACATGGCAAGGAGCTTGTACTGATAGATTTTGGACGCTCCAAGAGGATTACCAAGGCGACGCCTTATGTCCAAGGCAGTTCGGAAGAAGTTGACTATAATGTAAACGAGTCAATGGACAAGTTGTACCAATATGGAACATTGGGATATGCTGCCCCGGAATGTTTTAAAGAAGCGGCGGAGGGGGCTGAATTCCCCTTTGGCATGGATATGGAGCACGGAAGGATGTCCGTGGAGAGCGACATTTTTTCATTTGGTGCTACTTTTTGGGAGTGTTTAAACATATTTGAACTGGTCACAAAAAACCCTCAGTTTAAAGGTGATACGCATGATTTTTACAGAGATTATTTTATGAGTGATGACGCATACTGCAACAGAGATTTATCTTTTACATCTGCCACATATCATAAAAAACTGGAATTGGTTCTGAGAAAATGTACGCGAACACGAAGCAAAGAAATGCAGGATTCAGACCGGTATTATCACTCCTACAGGGAGTTGCGCAGAGATGTTGAAAATGTAAAGGATTCTGTGCCCACAATAGAGAAAGAAGAAAATGTAAAAGCAAAGAATGCTTTTCAGTTGTGCGGCATAATGCTTGCTTTGTGTCTGATATTGTTGGTTATTTATTCTATCTATCATGCAGAGGCATACGACATTGCACAAAGAAAGTGGAATACCATTTCTTCTAACTATAACGATACGCAGTTTTACCGACTGGAAGAGGTGGCGGATGATTTGATTACCACGGCGCCGGGCAACCGGATAAACAATACTTATGATGAAATTGCTGCTTTCACCTATCAGGAAAATGATATTTCTGAGTATGAGGTGGAGATGTTGGTGGCTTTGTTACAAAAGGTTAATAATAAAAATCAGCTGCCTGAACGTGTAGATGAAATAATGTGCCACGGTAATACAAGAAAATTCAAAGAAATCTCAACGCAAATAATGAAGCTGGGAGAGGTAAAGGGCAGTACCGGATACGAACTTGCTAAAGCAATCTATAATGTGGAAGTGGCAAAAACGGGGGTTGTGGATGCCTATAAGACGCTACAGACTTACCAGTATGAAGATGAGTTCAAAAATGCGGTGATTAAGCTAAGGAATGTACTGGATAATGATGAAAGCATACAGGAAATTGCGGAAAGCGAAGGAATCTCCAGACAGGAAGTACAGAGATTTTTCAGCAATATAGACCTATAGGAGAAAAACATGAAAAATATACTAAACAAATTACCTATCTTAAAATACATTATCATTTCCTTAGCGAAGGGTCTCGCCATTGCGGTGCCCGTTGTGCTGGTGGCATTCGGTATTTTATCTGTTACCGGTACGTATTCAAAATTAGAAAGCATATTAAACCTGAAATACAATTCTCCGTTTATTACGCTTCCACTATATTGTTTCGCAGCACTGGCGGTACTTAGTTTGGTAGTTGGCTTCCTTTTGTATTTTCATAAATATAAAAGAGCTAAGGCAAAAACAAAATTTTATGAGGCATTAGCCGGGTGTTGGAATAAAAAGACGAAAGAGGCAGAGAGCAACAGATGAGCAAGAATCAGAGAAACATATACAATGTAATACCCACTTCCGTTTACAGAGGAATTGGTTTCCTGCTTAGCATTTTAATGGTGCTGACATTGATACCTACCTGGGCAATGACCAACGTTTCAGCAGCTACCAAAGACCCTTCCTTTATTTTTACAGACAAAAAGGGAAGAGGAATATCCGGAATCATTGTCACATTAAGAGGAACAAACGGAGAAGCAGATGTTATTTCCAATGTATCTGATGAAAACGGTACGGCGGAATTTTTTAACAATAAACCTTTGCAGGGAAGTTCTTACACTTATTCGGTGAGTACCGGAGATTATCTTCCGGTATCGCGCGGAGACGTTATTACAATTAGTGATGAAAATGAGCCGGTTGCCATGACACTGTATGCATCGGCACCTACAGGAGTGATAACACCCCAGAATCCGGAAGTGATATTTGGCGATGCCGTAACGTTTGAGGCAAAGGCAACCGGAATGGGAGAACTGACCTATCAGTGGTACAAAGACGAAAACATATTGCAGCAAAAGAATGACCGGGCATTGAATTTGGAAGGCGTAACAATGGCGGATGCGGGCACATACAAGTGCAAGGTGGCATCTGATTTGGCGCATGATGGCGATGAACTGGAATTGGTATCGGATTTGAAGGTGCTTAAGGCAACTCCAAATATTGTAATAGAGTCCAACCCGGTAAGTGGTTCCCGGTATACTCCCGAAGGAGTTACTTTTTCGGTAACGGTATCTCATCCATCCAATGAAAATATGGACAAGCCTGCCGGTGAAGTGACACTTATTGTGGACGAAAAAGAGAAGGAAAAGGTTGCACTGAGCGGTGGAACCGCTGTTTTTACACCTGTCAATATGGACAGCACGGTGATACATACGGTGTCTGTAAAATATTCCGGTGATGAAAATTACGAACAGAATGAAGCCGCAGTTTCTTATGAGGTTGGCAAGATTATGCCGGAGGAGGGTGTTCATTATCAGACGAATACTCCCAACGGAAACGATGGCTGGTATAAAGAAGGGGAGAATTTGCAGATAACTCCTATAGGATTGTTTGACCAGATTCGTGAAGGGCAAAATGGTGAGTGGAAAGCGCTGCTGGAGAAGTCAGAAGATTCTGCCTCCGACGGACAAAGTATTACATTTTATCTAAAAAATTCACAGAATGGGGAAGTGTCGAAACCTTGTACAATACCCTATAAACTGGATCATACGGCACCGCAGAATCAGCAGGCGGAACGTAATATGGTTGATGGATGGTTTGGAAAAAAATGGGAAAGTGAATTTCTTGGAAATATTTGTGGAGGCGGGCGGTGGAATTCCGATAACTATGGATACCATGTTACACTTAGCGCTGACGATGAGGCCTCTAAGGTTGCATATTTTCAATGGCGGTATAATGGAGAAAATAACTGGAGCGAGCCGGTTGAGGCAACTGGCGGAAAAGCACAGATAAATGTGAATTTTAACAAGTGGAACACCTACGGGATAGAAGTTATCGCCTGCGATAAAGCAGGAAATGTAAGCGAAGGAAATAAAATTCTTCCTCCCAAATCGCTGATTGTGGAATACGATATGCAGGGATTCCAAAAGTATATCAATCCGCAGAAAGAGGATGTGGCGGAGGATGAGCTTGCGGCAGATACCTGCCTCATACATAATCAGGAGGTAGAGGTTTCATTAACTGCCCCGGCGGCAGATTTTAAAAGCGATGCCATTGTGGTTAAGGTCAATGACGAACCGATAACGGTAGAATGGAATGCAGAGGGAACGTCCTATGTGGCTAAATTTACTCTTACAGAAGGAAATTCGGTTGTAAAAATTGAGGCACCGCAATACAGTATTCTTGCCGGTGAAACGGAAAGTTCTGTAGTTGACAACACGTATGAGTCACATGTTCATATTGTGGATACAACAAATCCCGTTATGGAAGTTTCCTTTGTTTCCGGAGGAGATGCGGGGGCTCCGTTTACGGAAGGCAGAACGATGACTGTAAGCATTACAGATAAGAATTTCAGAACAGATGAATTGTATTTTTCTGTGCTGAAAGCCAATGATATACAGGGAAATCCCATCGACGAATTTGATGCAGACGGATTCTTGCAGAAATTGAAGGATGCCGCATGGAAGACGGAGGGGGATGTACATACTGCCAATGTAGATTTTGTAATGGAAGCAAATTATGAATTTACATTAGAGTATAAAGATATAGCCAATAATCCGGCAAAAGCCTATGTTGCCGAACCGTTTGCAGTGGATAAAAATCCGCCGGAGAATCTTAAAATAGAGTATATATCCAATCCGGTCAGCACATTTTTGCAAAGCATTACGTTTGGATATTATAAACCGTCTGTAACGATTCGGTTAAGTGCGGACGATACCGTTTCCGGTGTGGATTGTTTTAACTGGACATATACCAGACAGGATGGCAGCAGCACTTCGAAGAATGTGGAGGAGAAAACTGCCCGGATTAGCTGTACGGATTCAGAAAATTTCCAATATGGAAATGGTAACAGAACAGCTGTGGCTACGTTTACATTAACCGCAGACGAGTTTTCACAATATCGGGGAAGTTTTTCTTTTTCCGCAACGGATAAAGCGGGTCGAACCAGCAATGTTCATTATGGAAACGGTACCGCTAAAAATGAAAATGGCGAAGAATATAACACGGATGAAAAACATGTGGTTGTTTTGGATACTATTGCACCGGTTTTAGAGGTGGAATATCCCGAAGCACAGAAAGAAACCTCAAAGTTGTATTATGATGCAACCTGCGGTGATATTGTACCCGTAACATTAAAGATTATGGAAGCCAATTTCTATCCGGAAGACGTAAAAATAAGAATCAATGAGGCTGAGTATACGGGTGTCAAATGGAGTCAGAATAATGATGAATGGACAGGCGTTATTTCACTGGAACAGGATGGAACATATGTAATTACCGTTGCCTATACAGACCGTTCCGGTAATGAAATGCAGCCCTATGTGTCGAAGGAGATTGTGATTGACAGACAAAATCCCAAGGTTGACAAATACAGCTTTGTACCGGCTGCAGCGGGAGGCATTGGAGAAACTGCGGACTTTAACGGTAATTTTGAGTATGGATATTTCTTTAAAAATAATTTTACGTTGAATATTCATACTTCTGATGAAAATCCTTCGTCCGGAATGGACAAAGTAAGCTATCGGCTGATACCTTACGAAAATGGAGCAAAAAAGGAGGAACAGGCGGGGACGGTTTCTACCACGGAAGGAACGGCAGCGGTTGTTATTCCCAATGGATTTAAAGGACAGATTGCGGCAGGGTGCAGCGACAATGCCGGAAATGCGTCGTTGGAGGTGACCTCCAAGGGCTTTGTGGTTGACGGCTCAGCTCCGGAGATAAATGTAACCACTAACAATACTACTGCTTATAAAGACGCAGAGGGAAATCCGCTGTATGTGGAAGATATCAGTGTTACTGTGACAATTGCGGATACGCTGTCCGGCATCAGGGAAATCGGATATGCACAGAGTTCCGAGAACGATTCTTTTGCCAGAAAGAGTATCACTCTTAGCAGTACGGGATATAGTGTCGGAGATGATATTGGGGATGGATGGATTGTTGCCGCTATGGATGCAAATCTTGTGACAAAAGCAACAAAAACATTCACTTACAGCCTTGATGACAATGATATTATTCTTACTTTTGATGCTATGGATTGCGCCCAGAATAGAAATACAGGGGTTAGCAGCGAGAAATTTACCATTGATAAAACGAATCCGGTAATTACCGTTGCTTTTCGTCCGGCTGACAGTAAAGGGGCATATTATAATACAAACCGGATAGCAGATATAACGGTGAAGGAACGCAATTTTAATGAGTCTCTTATCCGGGCAAACATACAAAACAGTTTTGGCAATGTTCCGCACATGGTGTTCAGGGAAGTGTCTAAGACAGAACATGTAGCGGTCATTGATTTTGATGAAGGCGACTATCAGTTTGAAATGACCGGAACGGATTTGGGAAATCATGCCGCAACAGTGAATTATAGTGGTGGAAACGAAAGACTGTTTTATGTGGATAAGACAAAGCCGGTTATTACGGACAATTTTAGCGAGTTCGACAATCATGCTACGCAGAACAGCTTTAATGAGGACAAGCCGGTTTCCATTTCCGTAACAGAGCATAACTTTTCCGCGGATTCCGTTGCACTGCATATTTGGAAGAAGGAAGCAGGGGCAGAACATAATATATTTGGAATGAGTGATGTTACTGCTGAACTGACGAAGAACTCCGGCTGGGTTACAAAGGGAGATATACACACAATTACGTTCACAGTATCCAGTGATGCGGTATATCAGATAGAACTCACTCCGGTTGATATGGCGGGTAATGTGGCGGAACATAGAAACTCCGTTATCTTTGAAATTGATAAAACCATTCCGGTAGTCAGCGCCAAAAACGGAGAAAAGGTAAACAGTGATGCAACAGAATTTGTCGACATATATGACTATGACCGGAGAGAGGAAGCGGCACCGACAATAGAGTTTAGTGATTTAAATATGAATTACACAAAATACAACTTAACGGTCTGGAAGGCGGATGATTCCGATTCACAATCCATGCCGGTTATCAGACCTTTTCAGGTGTATCTGAAAGAGGATGCAGGAAGAACGGGAACGATAAGCGGTGGAATGTTTACGCTTCCTGATTTTAATCAGGACGGTGTTTATGCTCTGGAGGCAGCAGCCGTTGATATTGCCGGAAATGAAAGTGTGGTCAATACCAATACATATGCACGGTTAGTGGAACAGGATGTATTGGCATATATTTTGGACAGCAATGTTCAGAATAAGACCGGTCTGTACTCTTTTCAGGATGAAAAAGGAACGCCTATCAGTATGCGGCCGGACAGTTTTAGTGATTTGGAAATCTTTGCGCTCGCCAAAAAGGATACACCGGTGGAGGTTGTTTTGCGAGATGCAAACGCAGAGGAAATTCCCGTAAATACACAGGTAAAAACCGATGATAGTATTTATGGATTTACGATTTACAATTTTGTGCTTCCGTCAGACTTTTTCAAAGATACATTTTCCACAGATATGGATGCGGACCTGCATCTTACCGTGAAAAATGAGGATAAAAGAATTGACTTGGGTAAACTACATATTGACAATGTAGCGCCCACCTGTACGTTGCCGGATGGATTTGACTCGTGGCACTGGTATGTCGGAAATGAGACTCGTACCCTGACAATTTCGAATATTGATGAATTACTGGACGAGGAAAAGTGCCGAGTATACGACAACGGAAAAGAAAAAGAATTTATTTATTCCCGTGATGATAATACATTGACATTCACATTGGAGAAAGGATGGCACAGTGTAGGAATTTCTCTTTGTGATATGGCGGGAAATGAGAACAACATTCCGGAAAGAGTGAATCTGTATGTAGGTTACTTCTGGATGGGAATGATAGGCGCCGGAACCGGTGTTTGCGGTGGCACGGCTCTGCTTGTAGGAATACGCCTTAAAATGAAAAGAAAAAGAATGGCAGATGCCTTTTAGGGTGAAGAGCTCCCATTTTGAAAGAAAGCGAGGAACAATATGGCAACCATAGCCCTCTATGCCTCCCGGATTAACCAAATGCCCGGACTGATGAAAGAAACCAAAAAGTCTGTGGTAGACTACCGGAAGGAACTGACTGCCCTAAAAAAGAAAACCTTGCAAATCAATTCTGCCATCTGCGACTTAAGCGGCGTGGTGCAGACCATCAGCGCCTCTACCCGGATTCAGGAGGAAAAAGAAACCTCCCTGAACGAACTGGAACGGAAAACAGCGCAGTTTGTGGAGGATGCGGT
>CAKRYI010000030.1 GCA_934426825.1 uncultured Acetatifactor sp.
AATGTGCTCGAAGGGATTCGAACCCCCGACCCACGGCTTAGAAGGCCGTTGCTCTATCCAGCTGAGCTACGAACACACATTTTCGACTTGTTTTACTCAAACCGACGAATGATATTGTATCTTATTATTCTACGTTTGTCAACACTATTATCGAAATTTTTGTAAATATAAATTTTTTATCTTAAGTCAGCCAACGACAGTATATAAGATGCCACGTTCCCACTCAATCAAATAAGATTTCATCCACCGTCACAAACTGATACCCCTTTGCCTGCAGTTCATCCACCACCTGCAGAGCCGCTGTCACCGTTGTGGCGTACTCGTCGTGCATCAGAATAATGCTGTTATCTTTGACCTTGCTTATCACCGTATCCGTGATGCAGGACACGTTGCGGGTGCACCAGTCTAACGGGTCTATCGTCCAAAGAACCGGGAACATGTTCAGCTCCTTCTCAAATTTCTTGTCCCACGAACCATAGGGCGGACGCACAAACTCCACTTCCTCCCCCGTAATGTCCTCCAGTATTTTGTTTGTCTGAATCAGTTCCTCCTTGAATTTCTCCCCATTTGCCTTCGTGAGCTGAATATGATTGTATGTATGGTTGCCGATAAGATGTCCTTCCTCATACATGCGCTTGATAATTTCCGGATAGTTTTCCGCATGCTCCCCTGTCACAAAAAAGGTGGCGTGTACCCCTCTCTCTTTCAATCCGTCCAAAAGCTGCTCCGTATAATACGGATGCGGACCGTCATCAAAGGTAATGGCAACCTTTCGCTCCTCCGTCTCCGCCTGCTGCCCTGCATCTCCCGCAGTCGAAATATAAGAAACAGGCTCTGTCTGCTGCATGACACTCCCGGATTTTATGAGCAAAGCCGCCCCCAGAACCATATCCGCCAAAAGAAGTCCTATCAAATGTTTTCGCATATTTCCTGCCCGTTTCCGGTCTCTTCATAGAAATATATGCAGCAGCCACCTCAAAATCCACATTCCTTTAGTCGATTTCCTCCTGCGAAAACAAAGAACCGCCGGTTCCGGCAAATACCGGTACTGGCGGTTCTGATTCAGGAAACTTATGTGCAGTTCCTCTCACATACTTTTTAATTACTGCTGTTTTAAATCTTAAATACGGAAATCTCGGATTTCAAGCCGTCCATGTTGTCACCGAGTGCTTCAGCCGTGCTGTTTAACTTCTCCACGTTCTGCAAAAGTTTTGCTGCTACGTCATTGACAGTCTCGGCACTGCCTGCGGTCTCCTCGATAATATCGGAGATATTCTTAACAGCGTTGACAGCTTCTTCTCTTTCCTTATCCGCTTTTTCAATGCCGTTCACAATATCCTTAAGTCCGTCAATCAGGCTGTTCATGCGGTTCTGCATCTCACGGAACACACCGATTACCTGCTCCACAGCTTCCGTCTGTAAAGCAACCATGTTCTGTGCCTGTTTTGCACTCTCCACGCTGTTCATTGTCTGTGCTCCGATATGCTCCACATTATGACCGATTTCGCCGGCAGCCTTTGCAGAATCATCTGCCAGTTTACGGATTTCCTCAGCCACAACCGCGAATCCGCGTCCGGCCTCTCCCGCTCTCGCTGCCTCGATGGAAGCGTTCAGTGAAAGCAGATTGGTCTGCTCGGAAATATCGGTAATCGTACCTACAAAGGTATTGATAATTTCGGATTCCTTGCGGAGATTCTCTATGCTCTCGCCCACCTTCTGGGTAATCTCGGTAGTTTCCTGTGCTCTGCTGCCCAAAAGCTGAACAATCTCCATTCCCTGATTAATCATTCCTTCGGTTTCATCTACCAGAGTCTCTACCGCCTCAATTACTCTGCTGACACCCTGAATTTCATTGGAAAGAACATCTGTCTTGGCAACACATTCCTGTGCGTGCTGGGACTGTCTGCCCATACCTTCGTTGATATCGCCGATTGCCTGTGTAATATCTCTGGAATACTCGTCGATAATTCCGGACGCCTGAGATACCTCGTTGGCGGATGCCTCCAACTGCCCGGTGGCATCTGTTACCTTATTAACCAGTTTCTTGGTATTGATAACCATGTTGGTCGCCGAGCCCGCCAGATTTCTAAACTCGTCATGACCCTTGGCGCTTACCCTGACGGTCAAATCACCCTTTGCCACCTCACCTAACTTGTTGGAAATTCTCCTCATGTTACCCTGAATACCGGTCACAATGATTACACCCATGATAAGCACGATAGCACATGCTAAAATAACAAGACCGATTGTGATGGTACGAATATCATTTGCCTGCCCGGTAACGATTGCAATAGGTACCAGTGCACATATGGTTGCTCCGGTTTTCTTACTTTCACTGTAGATAAAGAAATAATTTTTTCCCTTAAAGGTTACATTCTCCGCACCCTGCGGATTATTGCTCTCCAATGCCTTGGTAAAGAAATCCTGACCAAAGAATACCGGCTCACCTTCCGTCAGCTTGCTCTTCTTGCCTTCTTCCAGATTTTCATAAATAACTTCCTTGCCGTTCTGTGTGACAAATCCGACAATGCTTCCTGCTCCCAAATCCAACTGTCTCAGAAATTTGTTAATAGTATTCTCACCAACATCAATAACTACAATATAGCTTCCGTTGGCTGCCATCGTCTCGGTTGCCAGAATATAGCTGTCCGCTTTAATTCCTGCTTTTTCGTCTAAAAAAGGGTGGGAGTCAATCCATTTTTTCACTGATTTTCTGTCGGCACCGACATCCTGCAGATAATCATCCAAAAATCCTTCCGTGGTGCTTTTCACCTTGGTGGAAATCACATTCGTTGTCTTCGTAGGGATAATATGCACATCATTAATAAAATCATTGGATACCTGCGCCGCATTTATGGTATTTTTGATACCGGTGGACACGTTCAGCGTCTTCACCTGATCACTCTTATACAATCCCATTGCCATCTGACCCAAATCAGAATCCGAAGCATACTTGATAGCCTCTGATTCGACAGAGCCGCAGCCTAAATCTATGTAATCGTTTGCCATGTTCATCGTCTGTGTGGTAGAGTCTTTGAACTTCTCGCTCATACCGTCCGCAGCCTTCTGATAAGCGCTGACACCAATCACAATCATAAATACAATGGGCACCAAAAAGCATGCTACAATCTTATTCCGAATACTGAACAGCATGAATTTCTGCTGTTTATCCGGTTTCACTTCTTCGGTTTCCGTCTGTTTCTTCTTAGGCAGATTAATCTTAGGAAAAGTAAATTTCTTCTTATCCTGTGTTGCCTGCTTTTCCTTCTTTGCTTTTGGAACTTTTGGCTTTTTTACCTTGGGCATTTTCGCAGTTTTCTTCTCCGTGGGCACTCCCGTTCCCGTCTGGAGCTGAACTTCTGCTGTTCTTTTGTCTTCGCTCATAATAGTTTCCCTCCATACTTAAGCATTAAGTATCTCTCCAAATACTTATTTTATCCATTATACACTGTTTATTGACTTTTTTAAATATAATTTTCATATATTTTAACTAAAAAAGTGACGAATTTTGACGTCTCATACACTATATTGCTCTAATTTTACAGCGTATTGCACAAATTTGCATCATATGGGACACAAATTCATGGAGGTGAGGTAGTTTTCCGCAAAGCCCTGTCTCTCGGCGAGATTTATCACCCTCACGTTGCATCCCGCTTCCGCAAACAAATCCGTATCCGGCGAAACCGTCCCGTCAAGCAGCTTCCTGCCAAATTTCAGCGTTCCCGACAGTGCGGTATTGCCGCCCTGAACCGTTTTGGGAACCAAAGTTTGGGGCAAAAGTCCGATTTCTCCCGCCGCTCCCGGACTTAAATAATATCCGAAGCCCCCCGAAAGGATTACGCGGTCAATCTGTTCCATGGAAATTCCGTATTCCTCCGTCAAAATACGGATTCCGCTCAAAACCGCCGCCTTTGCGAGCTGCACCGCACGCACGGATTCCTGCGTCACCCTGACATTTCCTGCCAAAACCCCCGTCTCAAAATACGGTTCCGCCAGCAGTCCCGTTTCGTCCAAAATCCCTTCTTTTCGCAGCGCCGCCAAAAGGCTTATCATGTCCGCTCCCCAGACGCCTCTGTTGACTCCGCCCTCAAAAGCCGGTCCTGCGGCAACCGAACTTGCCAGCAATTTTTTGCGGTTTCCGAGCACCATTTCTCCATTGGTTCCAAGGTCAATCAACAAGAAAATATCATCCCGGTTTAACATATCCGCAGCATAAATACCCGCTGTAATATCGCCCCCGACAAAAGCGGACAATCCCGGAAAACAGTAACAGTTTACTCCGTCTACCTCGGTTTCCACCGCCTCCAAATGGGTTGCATGAAAAGGCGCCCGTCCCAGTTCCGCCGGATTAAGGCCCATAAGCAGATAGTTCATCGTGGTATTTGCCGCAAGCACCATTCGCAGGTTTTCTCCCGGTGCCAGTTTTCTGCGAAAACGCCGGATTCCCTGTGCCAGTGTCTCCCTCACCATCTGTTTCATTTTGTCTGCATCCGCCGGATTTTCCGCCGCCTGAATACGGGATAACACGTCCGCTCCGTAGACCGTCTGCGGATTCACCGCCGCAAACACATCCGCTACACTGCCGTCTCTTCTATAGAGTTTCATGGCTATGGTTGTTGTTCCAATGTCCACCGTCACAAGGCGTTTTCTGCTGTTTTCACCGATAGGTTGAGGCTTTTCATTCATTCCACCTTCTGTCAGAATGTGGATTTTCTGTGTTACTCCCGGACACCGCCCACAGCCGGTGCACACCCTGCATCGCCTTCCTTTTCCGGTGGTCGTATTCTGTTGCTCTTTACACAAATTGGTTTTTGTCTCTGTCATACCGGTAATCAATGCTCTCCAGTTTCGCCGTAATTTCTTCCTTATTTACGTCCAAATCCTCACACAACTGCTCCAGATTACTGTAGTAATCCCGCAGTTTCAAATTGATAAAACTCAAAAGCATAACAGGGTCCTGTGGTATCATTGTTCATTCCTCTTTCTGTTTTTTATTTATTGATTAATAGACAATTTAACAGACACTGTCTGGAAAATTGGATAATTCTTTATTCTCCCCACAATTTTAATGCCCCTTTCAAGGTAGATTACAGTCAGTATAACATAAAAAAATTTCCGTTTCCATATGAATAAATTCTTTTCAAAAAGACCTCCCAAGCGTCAGATTATAATCCGGCTTTGGGAGGTCTTTTCAAATTCTTTTATGCTTCTTTTACTCCTGCCTGTAAAGCTCCGTTTTCCACGGAAATGAGAATGGTGTCACCCTCTTTTACCTTGTCGGCAAGAATCAGTTTTGCGGCAAGTGTCTCCACATACTTCTGAATGTACCGTTTCAGCGGTCGTGCACCGTACACGGGGTCATACGCATTGTCGGTGATAAAGTCCATTGCCTCATCCGTCAGCTCGATATGCAGCTCTCTGTCGGACAGCCGCTTGTTCAAATCTGCAATAATCAAATGGATAATTCCACTGATATTGTCCTTGGTCAGAGGCTTGAAAAGAATGGTTTCATCCAGACGGTTCAAAAACTCCGGACGGAAATGTGCCCGCAAATCGTTCATGACCGCCTCTTCCGCATCCGGTCGAATTGTGCCGTCCGCATCAATGCCGTCCAGCAGATAATTGGCGCCGATATTGGACGTCATAATCAGAATGGTATTTTTAAAGTCCACCGTTCTGCCTTGGGAATCGGTAATACGTCCGTCGTCCAAAACCTGCAAAAGCACATTGAACACGTCCGGGTGTGCCTTCTCTATCTCATCAAAAAGAACGACACTGTATGGTTTTCTGCGGACTGCCTCGGTAAGCTGACCGCCCTCCTCGTAACCAACATATCCGGGAGGCGCACCAATCAGACGGGAGACCGAATATTTCTCCATATACTCACTCATATCAATCCGCACCATATTATTTTCATCGTCAAACAAAGCTGCTGCCAGCGCTTTTGCAAGCTCGGTCTTACCGACACCGGTAGGTCCGAGAAACAGGAAGGAACCGATAGGTTTTGTGGGGTCTTTGATTCCCGCCTTGGAACGGATAATTGCCTCCGTCACCTTTGTAACGCCCTCGTCCTGTCCTACCACACGTTTGTGCAGTTCTTCGTCCAGATGCAGAGTCTTGTTTCTCTCGCTCTCCGTCAGTTTTGCCACCGGAATACCCGTCCAGCGGGAAATAATTCTGGCGATTTCATCCTCCGACACTCTCTCATGCACCAAAGACAAATCGGAAGAACTTACCTTTTCTTCCTCCTGCTCCAACTGCTTTTTCAGAGCGGGCAGTCTGCCGTAGCTGAGTTCCGCAGCCTTTTCCAGATTTCCCTCTCTCTGGGCAATCTGAATTTCGCTGTTAACCTGATCAATTTCTTCCCTCAGCTTGGAAAGTTTGTCCACGGACGCCTTCTCATTGTCCCACTGCGCTTTCTGTGCGGCGAACTTGTCTTTTAACTCTGCCAATTCCTTCTGCAAATCGGCAAGTCTTTCCTGACTGAGACGGTCATCCTCTTTTTTCAAGGCAGTCTCCTCAATTTCCATCTGCATAATCTTACGCTGCAATTCGTCCAGTTCGGTGGGCAGGCTGTCCAGCTCCGTCTTAATCAGGGCACACGCCTCATCCACCAAATCGATTGCCTTATCCGGTAGGAAACGGTCGGTAATATAACGGTTGGAAAGAACTGCCGCACTCACCAGTGCATTGTCCATGATTTTGACGCCATGGTACACCTCGTAACGCTCTTTCAGTCCACGCAGAATGGAAATGGTGTCCTCCACGGTAGGTTCATCCACCTGTACCGGCTGGAAACGTCTCTCCAGTGCCGCGTCCTTTTCGATATACTGTCTGTATTCGTCCAGAGTGGTAGCACCGATACAATGCAGCTCGCCTCTTGCTAACATAGGTTTCAGCATATTGCCCGCATCCAGTGCGCCGTCCGTCTTGCCTGCACCCACAATGGTGTGCAGTTCATCGATAAACAGAATAATCTGTCCGTCGCTGTTTTTCACATCCTCCAGCACGGCTTTCAGACGTTCCTCAAATTCACCACGGTATTTTGCACCGGCAACCAGTGCACCCATATCCAGTGCAAAGATTTTCTTATCCTTCAGTCCCTGCGGTACATCCCCCCGCACGATACGCTGTGCCAGTCCCTCAACCACTGCGGTTTTACCGACACCAGGTTCACCGATAAGCACAGGATTGTTTTTCGTTTTACGGGACAAAATACGAATCACATTCCGGATTTCACTGTCTCGTCCGATTACGGGATCCAATTTCTGGTTTCTGGCTTTCTCCACCAAGTCCTGTCCGTACTTTTCCAAAGTATCGTAGGTTGCCTCCGGATTATCACTGGTAACTCTCTGGTTTCCTCTCACCGTAGACAATGCCTGCAAGAATCTCTCTCTGGTAATTCCGTACTCTTTCCATATCTGGGCAATCTCTTTGTTGGGGTATTTTATCATGGCAAGGAACAAATGCTCCACGGAGACGTATTCGTCTCCCATCTGCTTTGCCTCGTCCTCGGCATTTATCAATACCTTATTCAGATATTGTCCCACATAGGGCTGACCGCCCTGTACCTTTACTCTCTTACTTACCGCCTGCTCTGCCCGGTTCAGAAAATGCTCCTTCTGAATCTCCATCTTTTCAATCAGTTTTAAAATCAAACTGTCCTCTATGGTCAACAGGCTGTACAGCAAATGTTCCTGTTCGATTTCCTGATTGCCGTACTCGCTGGCTAACTTCTCACAGCCCTGCACAGCTTCCATGGATTTCTGTGTAAACTTCTGTATATTCATACGCCCTGCCTCCTTATCTCTCCTGTCACAATAGAACGTTTTATTTGTTCTATTGTTAATATAACACATGGCGCACAATAATCAATAAAAGAATTCTAAATTTTTTATAAAATTCCTTTTACCTCATATCCGGCATCGGTTACGGCTTTGGTGAGAACTTCGTCTGTCACGCTGTCGCCTGCCTGTACCACTGCGTTTTTCTGTTCCAGATTCACGGTCACTTCCGTAACTCCCTCCACAGCCTCCAATGCTTTCTGCACTCTTCCCGTGCAGTGGCTGCACATCATTCCCTCGATTGTAATTGTTTTTGTCATAGCTTTGTTCCTCTCTTTCTTAATATTTGTGATTATATTTTGTCCACTATCAGCAACTGTGTCCTTCTTTTGTTCCATGCTTTGAACTGTGCTCTGCTTTTCTTCCGCCTTCTTCGCCGAATCCCGCTTCTGCTCCATGCTTTGGGTTGCGCTCTGCTCTTGTCCCGCACCTTGGACCGCGCTCTGCTTCTGCCTCATGCCTTGGACCGCGCTCTGCTTTTGCTCCACGCCTTGGGCTGCGTCCCGTGCGGTCATTTCTCCCTTTTTTCCTTTACCGGTCGCCTTAAATCCCCTCAGCCGCAGTGCGTTTCCCACCACAAAAATACTGCTTAAGCTCATGGCTGCCGCACCGAACATGGGGTTCAGCCGAAGCTCAAATGCCGGATACAGCACGCCTGCTGCCAGCGGAATTCCGATACTGTTGTAGAAAAATGCCCAGAACAGGTTCTGTTTGATGTTGCGAATCACTGCACGGCTCAGCCTCATAGCTGTCACCGCATCCTGCAAATCACTTTTCATCAGAACAATATCCGCGCTCTCCATCGCCACATCCGTCCCGGCGCCGATTGCCATTCCCACATCTGCCGTCGCCAGCGCGGGAGCGTCGTTGATACCGTCACCAATCATGGCTACCTTGTGTCCTGCCTGTTTCAGGGAGCGGATCTTTTTCTCCTTATCCTGCGGCAGCACCTCCGCCACAACCTCGTCCACGCTTATCTTCTTTTGCACCGCCTGTGCGGTTCTTAAATTGTCACCGGTCAGCATAATGACGCTGACACCCATACGGTGCCACTCCTCCACCGCTTCTTTGGAGCTTTGCCTGATTTCATCCGACACGCCCACCATTCCCAGCAGTTTCTTTTCATCTGCCACAAACAGCGGGGTCATTCCCTCGTCCGCCATGTTGGTAATTTCCGGTAACTGTGCCCCTTTTGTCAAAATGCCGTTTTCCTCCAGATATGCACGGTTTCCCACAAAATAGCGTTTTCCGTCCACAACACCGTCCACGCCTCTTCCGAATACCGCCCGAAAGTCCTCTGCCACCGGAATTTCCTTTCCGATTTCGTTTTGGGCATATTCCACAATGGCCTCCGCCAGAGGGTGCTCGCTCTTTTTCTCCAACGCTGCCGCCACTAACATCAGGTGTTCCTTTGTCATATCCGGCTCGTCAATGTGCACCTCCTGCACTTTCAGGCTGCCGGAGGTGATGGTTCCGGTCTTGTCCAGTACCACGGTGTCAATCTCCTGCGCCTGTTGCAGTGCCTCGCCGGATTTTATCAGAATACCGTGGTTTGCGCCCACACCGGTACCCACCATGATTGCCACCGGTGTTGCCAGTCCCAGTGCACAGGGGCAGGAGATAACCAGCACGGCAATGGCACAGGAAATGGCAAATTCCGCACCTGCCCCGGCAATCAGCCATGCTGCCAGTGTAATCAGGGAAATACCGATAACTACCGGCACAAAAACACCTGCCACCTTATCCGCCAGTTTGGCAATGGGCGCTTTGCTTGCGCTTGCCTCCTCCACCAGACGGATAATCTGGGACAAAGTGGTGTCCTCTCCGACCCGGTCTGCGCGGCATTTTAAAAAGCCTGCCTTATTGATGGTAGCGGAAACAACCCGGTCTCCGGTTCTCTTTTCCACCGGCACGCTCTCTCCGGTAATTGCCGACTCATCCACGCTGGAGCTTCCCTCCAGCACTTCGCCGTCCACCGGAACGGCGGCGCCCGGTTTTACCAAAAAGACATCTCCCTTTTGCAATTCTTCCGTGGGAACCTCTTTTTCCGTGCCGTCCGCCGTCACCACGATGGCAACCTTTGGGGACAAATCCATCAGCTTTGTGATAGCCTCACTGGTCTTTCCCTTGGAGCGGCTCTCTAAATATTTTCCAACGGTAATCAGTGTCAGAATCATGCCCGCCGACTCAAAATACAAGTCATGGGAGTAGTGCTCCACCACCGCTGTCACACCGTGTCCCAGCCCGTAGCTGATGCGGTACATGGCAAAAATTCCATACCCCACCGCTGCGGAGGCGCCCAGTGCAATCAGGGTGTCCATATTGGGAGAGCGGTGCCACAGCGTCTTAAAGCCCACCGCAAAGAATTTCCGGTTCATATATAAAATGGGAAGCAAGAGTAAAAACTGGGTCAGTGCAAAATTCATGGCATTTTCATTGCCGTGCATGGTATTCATGATAAATTCCGGCACCGGAATGCCAAACCACTCCTTATACATATGGTGCATTGCCACATACATGAGCGGCAGCAGAAAGCCTATGGATATGCCAAGCCGCCATTTCATGGCGCGCTCCGCTTCCTTCGCCTGCGCCTTCAGTCCACCCCTGTCATCTTTCTTTTTCGTCTCCTGTGCCTGCGTCATGAGGGAAGCGCCGTACCCGGCTTTCTCCACCGCATCCACAATATCTTTTTCCTCAAGACGCCTCTCATCATATGCAATATCCATGGTCTCCGTCAACAAATTCACGGAAGCGCTCTCCACGCCCGGCAGCTTGCTGCAGCTTTTCTCCACATGGGAGGAGCATGCCGAGCAGGTCATTCCCGTAATATGGTATCTCTCTTTCATCTGTCTGCCACCTTTATTTTAATTTTTTAATAAGCTCCACAGCCTCGTCCACAATCTGCTCGTTGCCCCGCTTGATTTCCTCCACCACACAGGTCTCCATATGTTCCTGCAAAATAACATAGCCAAAGGACTGCAAGGCGCTTTCCACCGCCGCGACCTGTGTCAGAATATCGCCGCAGTAGCGGTTTTCCTCCAACATTTTTCCAATGCCGTTCATCTGTCCGATAATCCGGTTCAAACGGTTCTGTAACTGCTTTAGTTCCTTTTCCTGTCTGGGAGTTGTCTTTGTTCTGCAGCAACAGCAAATATCCTTTTCCATACCGACACTCCTTTCTCCTGTTTTCACTGTATGTTTAAATACCCCAAGGGGGTATATTCCGGTTTGCTTACAGAATATACCCCCTTGGGGTATTTGTCAATACACTTTTATCAATTCTTCCCCCACTCTGATATGCCCCTGTGAAACGCTCTCCACTGTTTTTTCCGGGGGACAGTTTTCCACGCAGACAGCCACCTCCGTTCTCTCTCCCGCTGCCAGCAGTCCCTCCCTGTCGAAAAGTAAAAGTTCCTTTCCCTTATTTACAATCTCATTTTGGATAATGCGCGGGCGGAAAAACTCCCCGCTTAACTCGTCCGGGCAGCCACCCACCCGGATGGAAATCTGTATCTGCTCCTCCATCTCTAACACAAACGCATTCCCCATGGGAAACAGCCGCACAATCTTCCCCGAAGCGGGTGCATACACCACCCCTTCGTCCGGGAGAATAACCGCCTCCGGTCTTCCGCTTTCACTGCCCGCCTGCAGCTCCCCGGAAACCGGGCTTGCCACGATTTTTCCCTGTACAATGACCTTTTCGCCCTCTTTCGGATGGGGCTTTTTTTCATATCTTCCGATTCCGAATCCCGCCGCTGCAGACGACAGAATAATGCCAAGAACCGCAAACAGATTCATCGTAATATTCATACAAATCTCCCTCCCTGACCCTTTCAAATTCACATCTTTACTCTTTGCGATTTTCTTTCAAAATATACGATTTGTACTTCCCTTTTTTTATATAAAAAAGCATTGACATTCCAAGGAGCACAATGGTATACTCAAACCGTATTCTAAATGAAAGTCATTGAACTCACATATTTTTGTAAGTCATGATTCGTGTTTAGAGAATAGTGTTTTACAAAAATATGTGATTTTTTTGTCCTACGTTTTAGAATCACTAACACTAAAACGGGCTATGCCCACATTATTAAAGGAGGTACCACAATGAACAACGGTACAGTTAAATGGTTTAATGCACAGAAGGGTTATGGTTTCATCACCAACGATGCAACCGGCGAGGAAGTTTTCGTACATTTCTCCGCTATCAACGCTGATGGTTTCAAGTCTCTCGAGGAAGGCCAGAAGGTTACTTTCGATACAGAGTGTGATCCTCAGAACAGCAGCAAAATCCGCGCTACCAACGTTACTGTAGTAGCTTAATCGCAGATTTTCAAAGCCGGCTTTTTAGTCGGCTTTTTTTATTTCATTTTATTTCTTGACATTTTTTATCATTTAAGGTATTATAACAACAACCTCTGAGGGAGTAGTTAGCAGCTTCGGCTGTGGTAATATCAACACAATGACGAATCGTACGTCTGGTATTACCGAAGCAATGATTATTGTGATAATGAGACTCATAGGCAATGACGGAATCCGTCTATTGCCTGTGAGTTTTTTTATGGAAAAAGGAGAAGAAAAATGAGTTTACTGATCCTGTTTATTATCGCTGTCGGATTGTCCATGGATGCCTTTGCCGTTTCTATCTGTAAAGGTCTTGCCATGCAAAAGATTAACTTTAAAAAAGCCGCCATCGTCGGTCTGTGGTTTGGCGGCTTTCAGGCATTAATGCCTTCTATCGGCTATCTTTTGGGAAGCCAGTTCGAGCGGTTTATCACATCCATTGACCACTGGATTGCTTTCGTACTGCTCTCCCTTATCGGTATTGCCATGATTCGGGAATCCCGCTCCACAGAAGAGGAGAAGGAGGCAAATGCCTCCCTCGATGTAAAAACAATGTTTCTGTTAGCGGTTGCCACCAGTATCGACGCTCTTGCCGTAGGCGTTACCTTCGCATTCCTGCGCGTTCAGATTATTCCCGCGGTTGCCTTTATCGGCTCCACCACCTTCCTGCTCTCCGTTGTCGGAGTAAAAGTAGGAAATGTTTTCGGCACCAAATACAAAGCCAAAGCAGAACTTGCGGGCGGTATTATTCTCATTGTCATGGGTATTAAAATTTTACTGGAGCACCTGTTATGAGATAAGGAATCCGTATTTTGAGATACGCGCCTGCTCATAATCTGCATAGGCTTCGCAGTAGCGGTTTCTCAAGGTGCCGCCCCTGCACAGTTTGTGCAGTTCATCGCAGGCTCTCATCTTACCGTCGAACATGATTCCTACCCTGTCACACATCTTTTCTATGAGCCGCACATCCCACTGCGCCGCCATAATGAGGGTTACCCCCTTTGCCTTCAGTTCCTGCAGGTAATCCACAAGCAGTGCATATGTCTCTTCATCCAGCGGCTCTTCCGGCTCATCATAGATAACAATATCCGTGTCTCTCGTCATTCCCAGAACCAGCGACAGCCTTCTTCTCTTGTCCGGAGGCAAATCACGCACGAACTCCATCTGTACGTCCTCCAGTCCGAATCGTCTGAATATCCTATCCCTGCGTTCCACCATGTCGCGGGCCTCAAGTCCCCGCGCCCTCACCGCAAGGTCAAAACCTATCTGCGAAGAATAAAATTCTGTCAGATCCCACTCTGCCGAAATCATCTCCACACTCGGTCTGTAACCGGGTGTCACCTTTCTGCCCTCAAGATAGATTCTTCCATGAAAGAAAATTCTGTGGGCGATTGATTTCATAGCTGTTGTTTTGCCTGAGCCAACCGGTCCAATCAGACCAAAACACTCTCCCTTATGGACATTAAAGGACAATCCCTGCACCGCACGGACAACCTTTTTCCCGGTCTCCAGCCGCTGTCCCGGAGTCAAATAGTATGACCTTCTCAGATTTCTGACTTTCAGATATGGTTCCATATGCACCTCTTTCCCGTATGATACCTGTTTACAAAACCGGCGGTTCCGTCACCTCAGGGGACAGCCTCCGATTCCCATCCATACGCAGATTCCGTAGAGAACTAAAAGATGCAATGGATAAAACAGGTAAAAAACATATTTAAGTTTCACGCCTCGTTTACCATTGTAGCACAAAATTGTTATAAAAGCTAGTGGCGCAGTGGATTCCCATAAAAAAGATATTGCACCTGCCATTGCCTGCCCCCATTTGTTGCCCCGAAACCAGTAAAGCACCATAATGCAGGCAACACCGATTGCCTGATAATCCGTGTGCAGGACGTATGCCACAAGCGCCATTGCCGCCGTGACAGCACCGCTCAAAAGCCATCCTGCCGCCCGGCTCCACACCGGATTTTGAATTCTTAAGCACCATTTTATCGCCGCATCCGAGAAAATCATGGCAAGCAGACCAAGTAACAGTGTGAAAAACACATTCTGATAGGAAAAATCCACCGCACTTCCGCTGAGTGCCAAATCAAAGGGAATTTCCGACGCAAGGGCAAAAAGAAAAAGGCGCAGGGCATACTTCCATCGATTGCGGGTCCTTTGAAATCCCTCCACCAGCAAAAAACAGTAAATAGGAAAAGCAATCCGCCCTATGAGACGCATTGCATTGTAAATATCCAGTAATGTTCCTATCTCCGGCTGCCACCTTCCGTCGAAAACCGTGCCGCCGTTACTCAGCGTGAGAATGACACGCCACAGGACAACCGCTCCGGTATGGTCAATCAACATTGTCACTAAGGCAATGATTTTCAGGGTACTTCCGCTGATTCCCCCTGCCTTTTTCTCCTTTGCCTCTACCGCGCGGCTGCTGCTTACTTCCATTCCCCTCTATTCCCTTCTTTTCTACTCTAGCCGACCTTGTAGCCCGTTCCCCAGACAACCTTCAAATATCTCGGCTCCTTCGGGTTACTTTCAATCTTCTCCCGGATATGCCTGATATGTACGGCAATGGTATTGTCCGCACCGATTGCCTGCATCTGCCAGATAGCCTCGTAAATCTGACTGATGGACAAAACCTGTCCTCTCTGCTGTACCAACAGGCGCAAAATCTTATATTCAATAGGCGTTAATTTGACTTCTCTTCCTTCCACGGAAACCGTTCTGCGGATATCATTGATTTCCAGCCCGTCCACCCGGTAAATGCTGTCGATATTGGCGCGCATATTCACTAACTGCGTATATCTGCGCAACTGGGATTTCACCCTTGCCAACAGTTCCAGCGGGTTGCATCCAGCCGTCACATAATCGTCCGCTCCCGCGTCCAGCGCCATAATCTTGGCAGTCTCCGCCGTCTGTTTGGAAACGATAATAATGGGAATACTGCTCTTTTTGCGCAGCGTGGAAATCATCTCAATTCCCGCTCCCATTCCCTTTTCTTCCAATTCCGCATCTATCAACATCAGGTGCATCTCACCTGTATCTAAAATCTCCAGCAGATTTTCCATTGCCGAGGCAACCACCATGTGAATTCCCTCACCTGCAAGCAGAGGTTTCATAATCTCCACAATACCGGTATGATTGTTAAATACTACTATGTTTCTCTCCATCCTGATTATACTCCTTTCCCAATTCCTGTCTATTCCATATTTTGTACTATTTTATGTTAAGGTTCTGAATTTTGTTGTATCTTGTGCAGTTTTTTGTTTTGCACACCTATTCTGTTTCCCTGATTCTATCCTACTGTTGCTCTGCATCATTTTTGCATATTTTTTATATGAAAATACAAAAAATTTACCCTGCTAAATATTAGACTACTTAGCAGGGTAAAAGGTTTCACTTATTCATAAAAAACTTTTTCTAACATTAATCCCTTTGCGGGGACAAGGTATCCGGCGTCCTCTCTGTTTCCGTTTTCCAAAAGCGCCGCCACACTCTCAGGGGTTCTTTTTCCCATTCCGACCTCCAGCAAGGTTCCCATAAGGATTCTCACCATATGGTGGAGAAAGCCGTTTCCCTCAAAAGTAAAGGTCAGCAACTCCTTATCTCTCTCCAGCGCAATGCGGTCGATACGCCGCACGGTAGATTTCTTTGCTTTTTTTGCCGAGGTAAATGCCTTGAAATCATGCTGCCCCAAAAGAAGCTCCGCCGCCTCTCTCATAGCGGCTTCGTTTAGCGCATCCGGCACCTCCAGCGCATATCTTCTCCAAAACACATCCGGCACACTGCTGTTGATAACCCGGTAGCGGTAGCGCTTTCCGCAGGCATTGAGCCTGCTGTGAAATCTGGGCGCCGCCTCCGTGACGGCAAGCACGGCAATGTCCTCCGGCAGATACTGATTGATATAGGAAAGCATTTCCTCCTCGGTCATGGTGCTGTCTGTGTGAAAATGTGCCACCTGTCCCATGGCGTGCACACCGGCATCCGTTCGCCCGCTGGCTTGTAAATCCACCTCTTCGTTACACATTCTCGATAACAGCGTCTCTAATTTACCCTGAATGGTATTATCGCCCTTTTTCTGACTCTGCCACCCCTGATAACGGGTTCCTTCATATTGAATCAGCAGCCTAATGTTCCTCACGGTTCATTTCCTCCACCTGCTTTAAGTCCTCCGGTCCCAGCTTCCGGAAATGATTGATTCCTGCCACCAGTACCCTGATACTGTTCTGCGTCGTCTCAAACGCGCCCTCCTTGTACATGGTGTAGGCAATCAGTCCCACCGGCACAGCCACTAACATTCCCAAAACTCCGCCGATTTTATAACCGATATAGAGCAAAATCAGTGTGGGCAGAGGTTCCATTCCCACGGAATCACCCACGATTTTCGGCTGGATAAGCTGACGAACCAGCTGACCGCCGCCCCAGATAATGAGCAGTCCGATTGCCATGGGATAATCCGCACTCAGTATTTTGATAATTGCCCACGGAACCATCACCGTACCGGTTCCGAAAAAGGGCAGGAAATCCAAAAAGGCAATGCCAAGGGCAATCAGAAACGCATAGTCCACTCTAAGCACCGTTAAGCCTATCAGCAGAATGAGATACATCCATACCTCTATCTTAAGCTGTGCCTTGAAATATCCTCCGACTGCCTTTACCAGTCCTCTCTTCAACATTTCATACCGTTTTTGTACGGACATGGGCATAATCCGGTGAAACCATTCGTTAATCTGTTCCCGCTCCGCAACGAAAAAGTAGGACGACAACAATGCCATAATAATGCCAATCAAAATGGAGGGCACCTGTTTCGCCAAATTTCCTGCCGCCGCTATGGTAGGCGTGCCGATTTTGCCGAGCAGATTGCCGATATAATCCCGCACCTGCCCCGTCACATTTGTCAGAGTCTCCTGCACGTCCTTGGGAAACTTGCTGTAAATCACATTGAGATTGTCCGCAATGTCCTTGAAATCTTCCTGAGCCGCCGCCCACATTTCCGGCAGTCCGTTTACAATGCCCACCGCCTGCTCCGTCAGCTTGGCTCCTACCAGATAAAGAATCAGTACCACAAGGCCTATGATAACCACAATCACAAAAACGCTTCCCGCTTTTCTCTTTAGCTTTATCTTTTCCTCAAAAAAACGCACCAAAGGTCCGGCAATCAGAGCGATAATCCAGCCAACCACAAAAGGCGAAAAGAAAATAATCAGCCGGGGTACCGCAAAAATTACAAGCAACAGTATCACCAGTGCGATTGTCAGATTGGCAAGTGCCTTACAATACTTTTTCATAGATTCCCCTCCTATTGATTCTCTATCAGCCTATCCAGAATCTCGTAGATTTCCTCCCGTCCCTGTTTTGTCTCAGCAGAAAACGGAATCACTATTGTGTCCTGTCCGGCACCGAGAGTGGTGCGAATCAGTTTCGTCTGTTTCTGAATCTGGCTCCGCTTGATTTTATCCAGTTTTGTGGCAATGATAATCGGCTCATAGCCCTGTCTGCGCACCCAGTCATACATAATGCAGTCGTTTCCCGAGGGCTCATGCCTTATGTCAATCAGCAAAAATACCGTTTTCAACTGCTTAGAACGGTGCAGATAGTCCTCAATCATCTTGCCCCACTGTGCTTTTACCTGCTCATTCGCTTTTGCATATCCGTATCCGGGCAAATCCACAAAATAAATAGCATCATTTACATTGTAATAATTAATCGTCTGGGTCTTGCCCGGCTGAGCACTGGTTCTCGCCAAAGATTTGCGGTTCATCAGGGCATTAATCAGCGAGGACTTCCCCACATTACTCTTACCGGCAAACGCTACCTCCGGGTGTACATTTTCGGGAAGTTTGCTGGTAATTCCGCAGACCGTCTCCAGCGCTACATTTTTTATAATCATTTTCGTTATCCTCTTTCACATGTTCGCTTTGCGGCTGATAAGACAAAAGCGCCGCTCTCTAAAGGGCGGCGCACTTATCCTATTTTGCCTTTTTCATCGTTTCCTTGTGAATTGTCAGCGGTTCACCGGTACCCTCCACGGCACTCTTGGTGACTACGCACTCTTCAATCGTATCATCGGAAGGAATCTCATACATGGTATTCATCATGACTCCCTCCATAATGGAACGCAGACCTCTGGCGCCGGTCTTACGCTCAAACGCCTTATCGGCGATTGCATCCACGGCATCCTTTTCAAAGGTCAGCTTCACATCATCCATCTCAAACAGCTTTCTGTACTGCTTAATCAGGGCATTCTTGGGCTCCTGTAAAATCTTCACCAATGCTTCCTTGTCCAAGCCTCTCAAAGAAACACAGATGGGAACACGTCCCACGAACTCAGGAATCAGACCGAATTTCACCAAATCCTGCGGTGTAACCTCCTGCAGCAAATCACTGATTTCCTTTGTGGTTTTCTGGGATACTTCCGTGTTAAAACCGATGGATTTGCGGTCCAATCTGGATTCCACAATCTTTTCCAAACCATCAAAAGCACCGCCGCAGATAAACAGGATATTGGTGGTGTCAATCTGAATCAGCTCCTGATGGGGATGCTTTCTGCCTCCCTGAGGGGGCACGCTTGCCACCGTTCCTTCCACAATTTTAAGAAGCGCCTGCTGAACGCCCTCACCCGACACATCACGGGTAATGGACACGTTCTCGCTTTTCTTAGTAATCTTGTCAATCTCATCAATGTAAATAATGCCGTACTGCGCACGCTCCACATCATAATCCGCCGCCTGAATCAGTTTCAGCAGAATGTTTTCCACGTCCTCCCCCACATAACCTGCCTCGGTCAGTGTGGTAGCGTCTGCGATTGCAAAGGGCACATTAATGACCTTCGCCAGTGTCTGTGCCAGATAAGTCTTACCGGAACCGGTAGGACCTACCATAATAATATTGCTCTTCTGCAATTCCACATCATCCAGATTCTTAGGAGCAGTCACTCTCTTGTAGTGATTATAAACGGAAACCGCCAAAACCTTCTTGGCTTCTTCCTGTCCGATGACGTACTCGTCCAAAAAGTTCTTGATTTCCTTCGGTTTTAAGAGGTTGATTTCAGGGTGTTCCGTCTCCTGAATTTCTTCATCCTCCAGTTCTTCCTCCAAAATATCGGCGCAAATGTCCACACACTCGTCACAAATATAAACCCCGGCAGGTCCCGCAATCAGCTTGCGCACCTGACTCTGTGTTTTATTGCAGAAAGAACATCTAATATCGTTACCGGAATTTTTTCCTGCCATTACTTTACTCCTGATTTTACTTTATTTTGCCTGAGCAGCATGGGAGGTAATTACCTTGTCAATCAGACCGTACTCACATGCTTCTTCTGCTGTTTTCCAGTTATCACGCTCGGTATCTGCGCAAATCACCTCATAATCCTTGCCCGTATTCTCAGCCAGCATACGGTTCAGCTTTTCCTTGGTCTGTAAAATATGCTTTGCCGCAATTTCGATTTCGGTAGCCTGACCCTGTGTACCGCCCAAAGGCTGGTGAATCATAATCTCCGCGTTTGGAAGGGCAAATCTCTTGCCCTTAGCTCCGCCGGCTAACAGGAAAGCGCCCATACTTGCTGCCATACCGATACATACGGTAGAAACATCGCACTTGATATAGCGCATGGTATCGTAAATTGCCATACCGGCAGTTACGCTTCCGCCGGGGCTGTTAATGTAAAGGTGAATATCCTTCTCCGGATCCTCAGCTTCCAGAAAAAGGAGCTGTGCCACAATAATGCTGGCAGAAGTTTCATTCACTTCTTCTCCCAAAAAGATAATTCTGTCCTTTAATAATCTTGAATAAATATCGTAAGATCTTTCACCCTTGCTTGTCTGTTCAATGACGTATGGTACTAAACTCATGAATATCCCTCCATTTTCGTCTATTCTCATAGCCTATCTTATCCTATAAGAACAGCTTTTTCAATGGTCCTCAATAAACTTTATAAAAACTTAATTCCTAAAAGTACCCGGGACTAAGCCCGGGCACTCTCTGTGTACTTTATTTATGTTCCCGGTCATTCTGACCTGCGGCGCATTATTCCTCTGTAGCTTCCTCTGCTTCCTTGGTCTTCTTAGCTCTTGCCTTGGTGGGCTTAGCTTCCTTTGCATTCTCTACAACGAACTCTACAGCCTTCTTCACGCAGATATCTTCCATAACCTGTTTCTTGCCGTTCTCGCCAAGCAGCTCTTTTACCTTGTCGTTCTCCATCTGGTAAACTTCTGCCATGGTCTTTACTTCTTCCTCGAAATCTTCCTCGGTAGCCTGAATATTCTCAGCGGCAGCAACTGCCTCCAAAACCAGGCGGGACTGGATTCTCAAAAGAGCCTGGGGCTTCATCTGCTCAATCAGCTTGGCAGCGGTCATGCCGGTGAACTGCATGTACTGCTCCATGGAAATACCCTGAGACTGGATTCTCTGAGCGAAATCCTCAACCATCTGTCTCTGCTGGGTCTCTAACATTGCGTCCGGAATCTCCATCTTTGCATCTGCGATAATGGCATCAACTACAGCGTCTTCCTTTGCATTCTTTGCATCTGCTGCCTTCTTGTCAGCCAGTTTCTTCTTAACGTCCTCTTTGTACTCAGCAAGAGTATCAAATTCGGAAACCTCACTTGCGAACTCGTCATCTAACTCAGGAAGCTCTTTCTCCTTGATTTCCTTAACGGTGCACTTGAACACTGCAGGCTTTCCTGCCAGCTCGCTTGCCTGATAATCCTCAGGGAAGGTTACGTTTACTTCGGTCTCTTTGCCAAGTTCAGCGCCAATGAGTGCATCCTCAAATCCGGGAATGAATGCGCCGGAACCGATGGTCAAAGGATAGTTCTCTCCCTTTCCGCCTTCAAACGCAACTCCGTCAACAAATCCCTCAAAGTCGATTACGGTAATGTCGCCGTCCTTTACAGGTCTGTCCTCAACGGTAATGGTTCTTGCGTTGCTCTCTCTCTCTTTATTTACCTCTGCGTCAACTTCCTCATCGGTAACGTCCACATCAATCTTGTCAACCTTAACGCCCTTGTACTTGCCCAGAGTAACTTCCGGTTTCAGTGCAACTTCTGCGGTAAAGATGAAAGGCTTGCCTGCTTCAATCTGGGTTACATCAACCTTAGGGGAAGATACGATGTCCTCGGTGCACTCCTCCAGTGCTTTCTCGTAGCTTTCGGGAATCAGTGCATTTGCAGCATCTTCATAAAATACTTCCTTGCCGTACATCTGTTCAATCATCTTGCGGGGTGCTTTACCCTTGCGGAAGCCGGGGATGCTGATTTTGTTCTTATTTTTCTGGTATGCAGCCTCGATAGCCTTGTCCAGTTCTTCAGCAGGTACTTCAATGGTCAGCTTTGCCATATTTTTCTCTAACTTTTCTACCTGTAAACTCATTGTTACATTTCCTCCTTCATACCCTTTCCGGGTCTATATCCGTTTTCATTCGTTGCGCATGCCGTCTCTTTCCTATGTCTCATAACGGCACAGTCGCAGTCATTTTGTGATTATAGCACAAAAATTTGAAAAACACAAATGTTTTATCCCATTTCAGCCTATTTTTTAGCGCTTTTGGCATACAGACACTTGCTGCTGACTCCCGGAAGCATTCCCAGTTTTCCGGAAAGGGTACTGACCACATCCTGCGGTGCGTCCATCACCACACTGATAATGTTCATTTTTCTCTCATGGTGGGGAATCCCCATTCTTCCTATAATATAGCTGCCATACTCATGCAAAAGGCTGTTGATGCGCGCCACGCTGTCCGTGTCCTCCACGATGATTCCCACCAGTGTCACACGGTTTTCTGTCTGCTCCTGCTCTCTTGCTTCCATTCTGCATTCTCCCTTCTCTGTCTCTCCCATTTCCGCTGTTTCTTCTATTATAAATTAGATATGAGTGGCGATTATCAGGGTTCGCCCGCACTGTCTGTCACGGATGTACTCTTCCGCCCGCTGTCTGGTCTCCGCATCCATGCCCGTGAAAGGCTCGTCCAAAAGCACCACCTCTGAATCTGCCTCCATGGCACGCGCCAATGCAACCCTGCGTTTCATGCCGCCGGAAAGCCTGCTGCATGCCTCATGCACATTCTCTTTCCCCAAAAGGAACGAAAGCGCCTCCTTAGCTCGCACGATATTCCCTGTGACAAGCGCCACATTCTGCAGTGCACTGTACTCCTCACAAAGCCTGTCCTCCTGAAAAACCATGCTGCAGCGGGGACAGCATACGCTGCCGCTGTCCGCCTTTTCCAGTCCGGTCAGAATCCGCAACAGGGTCGTTTTGCCACTGCCGGAAGGACTTGTCAGATAATAAGTCTTGCCCGGTTCGTAGGTAGTTGATACATTCACAAGCACTTTCTTTTCACCGAATGATTTGTTCACTCCGGATAACACAATTTTTTCAGCAGATTTTGAGACATCCGTTTCCGGACGGTACCGGGAAGCGCACACAAAGTTGCCTTGCAGGCTGTCCCCGGCATTTCGCTTATGCTTCCACTCCGGATTCCATGCAAAGAAACACTGAACCAGCCGAAGCACCAGTTTTTCCAAAAGAATGCTTGCCAATATTGTCACCGCTGTCCACGCCAGCACTCCCGCCGTATCCAAATAAATTTTGGACAAATAAATCTGTCCTCCGACGGAGTACGCCGGAGTTCCGATAACCTCCGCCGCCACACCGGATTTCCAGCTCATTCCCAAAGAAAGCCGAAACGCACTTTCCACAAAAGGCCTGAGTGCCGGACGATAAATATAGAAAAAACGGTTCCGCCTCGTCACCCGAAAAACCTGTGCCATCTCCAATAGCTGCTTATCCGCGTTCTTAAGTCCCTCCAACACATTGAGATACACATTGGGAAAAACCACCAGAAAACTGATAGCTGCCGCAAGCACGGAGGAACCCCACCAGATTAAAAGCAACACCACAAAGGAAACCACCGGAATGGTTTTGGTGAGATTAATGAACGGTTTTAAAAGTTCCTCCGCCAGACGCCACCGGTATGCAGCCGCTGCACACAGAAACGCCGCCAGCGTGCCGAGCGCAAAACCGGCGCTAATTCGAAGCAGACTTGCCCCCACCGTTTTCCAGAAAGGGGCTGTGACTGCCAGTTTTGCAATCCGCACAAGCACCTTATCCGGTGTCACAAGCAGCACCGGATTGTCCACGCAGAGCGCCAGAACATACCATATCGCTATCCAAAATAAAATAACAAGCGTTTTCTGTACAATTTTATTTTGCTTCATAATAGAAATCATCTCCGGGCAATGCGCCGCCAACGGATTCGGGCGCCTGCTCATACAACACTTCCAGATAACCGGACAGCGCCTGCTTCATCTCGGCACCGTCTATATAGGTAATATTACACTGCGGAATTGCTTTCTGCGCAATTCCCTCTTTTGCCACAATTTCAGCTGCAACCGCCAATGCCGCTCCCTCTGCCGGATTGTCATTGATTGCCTGCGTGCTCTCCTTATGTTCCTTTAAGAACGTTGCAATCGCGCCCTCATGCTCCTTCAAGAAATCTTTTCTTGCAACAGTAACACCCGTTACTAAACTGCTGCCGTTCTCTCCCTGCACTGCGCTCCATTCCTTTGTCATATCAAAAACCACAGACAGCGCCTCATTCTGCGCACAGGCTGCTGTCACAAAGGGCTGCGGAAGCAGTCCGATTGCCGTCTCGTCCTCCGCAAGAACCGCTGCCACCTCCGTTGCCTCGGATTTGTATTCCAGCTTCACATCCTCGGTTGTCATGTCGTTTGCCGCAAGCAGATAGCGGAGTACATAGTCCGGTGTGGTTCCCTGTCCGGTGAGATAAATGGTTTTTCCCTTCAAATCCGTAAATTTTTTCAAGGACGTATCGCCGGAAACCATATAGAGAACACCCAAAGTGTTAATGTCTATCACGCTGATATTTCCCTCGGTCTTTGCATACAGCACGCTTGCCACATTGGCGGGAACCAGCGCCACGTCCAGTTCTCCCTTCACCATCAGCGGCAAAATCTCGTCCGCTGCCGTAGCCATCTGAAATTCGTAGCTGCCTTCGCTTTCGCCTTTTTCCGATTCATCCATCAAAAGCAACAATCCCATGGAGGTCGGTCCTTTCAGGGAACCGATGCGTACCGTAGCCGTATCCCCCTTTGCCGCTCCGCATCCTCCCAGCATTGCTGCCGCCATGCTAAGTGCCAGTCCCAGTGCTGCCAGTCTTTTTTTGAAACCAATTCTTTTTTTCATAATTCTCCTATCCTCGTATTATAAAGTAGTAGTGTTTATAGACCCTCTCCAAGGTCTGTATGCTATACTATTGGAGATACTGTGGA
>CAKRYI010000031.1 GCA_934426825.1 uncultured Acetatifactor sp.
TCCGGTGTTCCATTAAGTGAAATGTGTGAAATGCGTGGACATTACAAGCACAAGGAAAACACGGCAGAAATAGCTACGGCAGTCAAGAACAGTGCTTATGAGATTATAAATAAAAAGCACGCTACATATTATGGAATTGCAATGTCTGTAAAAAGAATATGTGAAGTGATTATGAGAGATGAAAAATCAATACTTCCTGTATCGCACATGATTCATGGAATATATGACATTGACGGAGTCTCGTTGAGTATGCCGGCTATTGTAGGAGCAGAGGGTGTTGAGTCAGATATACCTATAAATCTGAATGGCGAGGAAGCATTAAAGCTTAAGGAATCAGCCGATTCTTTAAAGAAAATTATAGAAACAATTGAATTGTAAATTTTAAGTATGGAAGGAGAAAAAAGCATGGAAGTAAAGTATTATGTATGTAAGCATTGTGGAAACATTGTTGAAAAGGTAAAGGATAAAGGTGTACCTGTAATTTGTTGCGGAGAACCTATGCAGGAATTAAAAGCCGGAGTGACAGATGCTGCTGTTGAGAAGCATGTACCTGTATATACAGTGGAAGACAGTCATGTTCATGTTGTAGTCGGAGAGACAAAACATCCTATGCTTGAAGAGCATTTCATTGAGTGGATCACATTAAGTACCAATCAAGGTATATACAGAAAACAGTTAAATCCAGGGCAGGAGCCGGTAGCAGATTTTTGTCTTTGTGATGGTGAACTGGTAGAAGAAGTATATGCATATTGTAATCTGCATGGATTATGGAAATGCTAGAAGCATTTATAAATATTAAGATTACAGAACAACACAAATATAACCAGAAATATAGGCTGTGTATTAATATATTTACAAGCAGGAACAACAAATGAAATACGTATGTGATGTTTGCGGATGGGAATACGATGAGGAGAAAGGATATCCAGAAGGTGGTATTGCACCTGGAACAAAGTGGGAGATTATCCCAAGACAAAAACAGGTTTTTGATTGGAAAACGTGTAAAAATGTCGCAGATTTTTTGCAAAGATTGTAGATTATAAATCTTCTTTTACAAGCAGACATTCTATAGAAGCGGCTGAAAAAGCAGCTTTCCATCATGAAAAATTAAATGGAAAAGGGTATCTTTTTGGAAACATCAGGAATTTATACATAAACTTGATGAATTTATGGAACATCACAATGATGAGGTAGAAGATCAAGATGAACAGATTATGGGAATTTTAAAATATCTCACAGAGTGGTTAGTTAATCACATTCTGTATGTCGATGGCCAAATTCCAAAAGGCTGATATAGTAAGAAAGGCTGTTATTTTTTAGTGAGTAGCAGCCTTTTTTATTTTGAATATAAAATATGACACATACACTTGACAATATGCATACGTAGAGGAAACGCATCAAGTGCTTGCTAAGCGAAACTTTGTGCTGGCAGTAAGAGGAGGTATGCGTACAGTCTCTTTCGGTCCGTCTACAAGGAAGTTACCGGTTCCGGCTGATACTGCATTTTCAAGAATATCAATGCTTTGGAATGTCAAGGGAGGCTTATGCTACGACGGTTGCGTTTTTGCTGATGACCATAAAAGGAATTTTGTTGTGGCAATACACGAAAGGATTGCACATCAAATAGATTTGTACGCTTTTGGGTTTGATAAAAGGGAAAAAATATTTTTGACAATAAACAGTATATAACAGTTGACAACAGATGCAAACTGTTATATACTGTTTATTGCAAAGGAGAAATTGAAATATGCATATTATATTGAATCATTCCTCGATGGTACCAATTTATGAACAATTAATGGAGCAGATAAAATCCGAAATCATTCAATCTAAGCTGAGGGACGGAGAGGCTCTGCCTTCTGTGAGGACGCTTGCAGGAGAACTCCGAATCAGTGCATTGACGGTCAAAAAGGCATATGACAGGCTGGAGGAAGACGGATTTGTTACAACTGTTCACGGCAAAGGAACTTTTGTGACCGCATCCGATAAATCGTTAGCGATTGAGGCGCGCAGGAGAGCTGTGGAAGAGGAGTTCGACAAAGCGATTGATAAGGCGAAAGCAGCCGGAATGGAGAAAGGCGAAATTCTGGAAATTGTCAATCTTTTGTTGGATGAGAAATAATTTTCGTTTACGGAAAATGGAGGATTCCCATGATAGTATTGCAGGATGTAAAAAAGAATTACGGTAATTTTCAGTTCCATTTGTCCATGGAAATTCCCGATGGACAGATTACGGGACTGGTAGGAAAAAACGGAGCGGGCAAAAGTACCGCCATCAAACTGATTCTCGGTCTGATTAAACCGGACAGCGGAAGCGTAACGGTTTTGGGGACGGAGAGTGCGCACCTGCCGGTTTCCGAAAAAGAAAAAATCGGTGTGTCACTGGCGGAGTCCGGGTTCAGCACGCAGCTTAGTACAGCGGATGTGGAGCATATTCTGGCAAAGATGTATCCGCAGTTCGATAAAGAATATTTTGACAGAAAATGCCGGGAACTGAATCTCCCCAAGAATAAGAGGATCCGGGATTTTTCGACCGGTATGAAGGCAAAGCTGAGGGTTTTGACGGCAATGACGCATAAGGCAAAGCTGTTGATTATGGATGAACCCACTGCCGGGCTGGACGTGGAGGCGAGGAATGAAATCCTCGATATGCTGCGGGAGTATGTGGCGCAGGATGAGGAGAGAACGATTTTAATTACCTCGCATATTTCCAACGATTTGGAAACGCTGTGCGACGACATTTATCTGATTAATGACGGCAAGCTGGTTCTTCATGAGGATACGGATGTGATTTTGGGGCAGTACGGTATCTTAAAAGTGGACGAAGCACAGTATGAAAAACTGGATAAAGATTATATCTTAAAGAGCCAGAAGGAACCTTACGGATATGCCTGCTTTACCAGCGACAAACAGTTTTATCAGGAAAATTATCCGCAGATTGCAGTGGAAAAAGGCGGAATTGACGAATTGATTCTTTTGATGACGGGAGGATACAGATAATGGCAGGATTGTTGGAAAAAGATTTCAGACTGCTTTTTCAGAGAAAACAGGCGCTTGTTTTGTTTCTGGTTCTTGCAGTCGTGTTTGGATTTACCATGAACGGAACTTTTATACTGGGGTATTTACCCTTTTTGATGACGGTGCTCATGGTCAGCACCATAGCGTATGATGAAATGGAAAACGGCTATCAGTTTTTAATGACGCTGCCCATCAATGCCAAAACTTATGTGACGGAAAAGTATCTGTTCTGTATCGGCGGTGCTTCTGCTTCATGGATTTTAGCGGTAATACTTTATCTTGCGGCAAAAGCAGTCCGGGGAGAAACCATAGATTTTCTTGCTGACCTGCCAAATACAGTTGCTATTTTACCGATGATATTCATTTTGCTGTCCATACTGATTCCGGTACAGATAAAATTCGGAGCAGAAAAAAGTCAGGTTGTTATGGCGGTGGGATGCGGTATTCTGGTAGGAGGCGTTTTCCTGTTTGCAAAGGTAGTTGGAGAGGATGTGCTGAAAAATGCGTTTTCCTTCCTTAATAAAATCAATGGCTCCGTGCTGGCGGTGGGGGCAGTGGCACTTACGGTAATGATAGTAGCTGTGTCCTATCTGTTCAGTTACAGAACACTCCAAAAGAAAGAATTTTAAATAGGCACCAGTCCGGCAACGGCATTTATAAGTGACAGATATGCGGGGGGGGTTCCGGTGAGAGGAAAGCCCTGCATTTTTTGCTGTACGATACCGATTTTTTTCCCGGTTATGCTTATATACTTCCTTAAAATAAGGAAACTCCGGTAATTGCCTTATTGACAGTTCAGGGGAAAAAATATATCATAGAATAGATAAAAATGGAAGAAGAATGCCCGGACGGAGAAATCCGGTGAGGATGGGGCAGAAAGAGGAGAAAATGGCACTTAGCAAGAAGCCTGTAACGGGCATGAAGGATATTTTGCCGGAGGAGATGCAGATTCGGGATTATGTCATCAGTGTAATCAAGGACACCTATGGCAAGTTCGGATTTACCTCTATTGAAACTCCATGTGTGGAGAATATTGCCAACTTAAGCAGCAAGCAGGGCGGCGATAACGAAAAACTGATTTTCAAGATTTTAAAGCGTGGCGAAAAACTGAACGTGGAAGCAGCCACAACGGAGGAGGAAGTGGTGGACAGCGGACTGCGTTATGATCTGACTGTTCCGCTGGTTCGTTTTTATTCCAATAATGCGGCACAGCTCCCCAATCCCTTCAAAGCGCTTCAGATGGGTAATGTATGGAGAGCGGACAGACCCCAGAGAGGCAGATACCGTCAGTTCATGCAGTGCGATATTGATATTTTGGGAGAGCCTTCCAATTTGGCGGAAATCGAATTGATTCTTGCCACCACCACCACTCTCGGAAAATTAGGATTTAAGAATTTCCAGATTCGTATCAACGAGAGAAGAATTTTGAAGGCAATGGCGGCGTACAGCGGTTTTCCTGAGGATTCCTATGACAGTGTGTTCATTACCCTTGACAAGATGGACAAGATTGGTCTGGAAGGGGTGGAGGCAGAACTGCTGGAGAACGGTTTTGCAAAGGACAGCGTGGATAAATATCTGGACCTGTTCAAAGGACTTTCCGAGGCAGCCGACGGTGTTGCTTATCTTGCAGATACCTTAAAAGATTATCTGGAGCCGGAAATCGCACAGGGATTGAAAGAAATCATGGACAGTGTCAGCGCAACCAAGTCCTCCGACTTTGAAATCGTATTTGACGCCACTTTGGTGAGAGGCATGTCCTATTATACAGGCACGATTTTTGAGATTGCCATGCCGGAGTTCGGCGGAAGCTGCGGCGGCGGTGGACGTTATGACAAGATGGTAGGAAAGTTTACCGGAAATGATGTTCCTGCCTGTGGATTTTCCATCGGATTTGAGCGTATTATCATGCTCCTTATGGAGCGGGGCTTTAAAGTTCCCACCAGACCGAAGCAGGTGGCATACCTGATTGAAAAAGGTGTGGGCGGAGAAGAACTGTGCAAGGTAATTGCCCAGGCACAGGAAGCAAGAAAAGACGGCACACAGGTGCTTGTAGCCCGCATGAATAAGAATAAGAAATTCCAGAAAGAGCAGCTTACCAAAGAGGGATATGAAGAATTTGTGGAATTTTACAAAGACCCTTTAAAACAGTAATGCCGGATGCAGACAAAACAGCAGTTAAGTAATAATTAAGTAATCATAAAGAAGTAAAACAGATACAGAATCGAGGTTTATTATGGCAGAGTCAATGAAAGGACTGAAGAGGACACACCGTTGCGGTGAACTTTCAGCAGCAAATGTAGGAGAAACCGTCACCGTTATGGGATGGGTACAGAAACAGCGTAACAAAGGTGGTATTATCTTTGTGGATTTGCGTGACCGTGCAGGTATTTTGCAGGTGATTTTTGAGGAGAGCGACTGTGGGGCAGAGAATTTTGCCAAAGCGGAAAAACTCAGAAGTGAATTTGTGGTAGCAGTTGTGGGTAAGGTGGAAAAGCGTGCCGGCGCAGTCAACGAGAATCTCTCCACCGGTGAGATTGAAGTCCGTGCATCACAGGTGCGTATTCTTTCCGAGTCAGAGACGCCGCCTTTCCCCATTGAGGCAGACTCCAAGACGAAGGAAGAGCTTCGTTTAAAATACCGTTATCTGGATTTGAGAAGACCGGATTTGCAGAAAAATCTGATTCTGCGCAGCAAGATTGTAAATGAAATCCGCAATTTTATGGCAGGAGAGGGATTCCTTGAGATAGAGACTCCTATTTTGCAGAAGTCCACACCGGAAGGAGCAAGAGATTACCTTGTTCCCAGCCGTGTGCATCCCGGTAGCTTTTATGCCCTGCCCCAGTCACCCCAGCTGTTTAAACAGCTTTTGATGTGCTCCGGATATGACAGATATTTCCAGATTGCAAAATGCTTCCGTGACGAGGATTTACGTGCGGACAGACAGCCGGAGTTTACACAGGCGGATCTTGAGATGTCCTTTGTGGATGTGGATGATGTTATTGACGTAACGGAGAGAATGGTGGCTAAGGTTTGCAAGGAAGCCATCGGACTGGATGTACAGCTTCCCATCAAGCGTATGACATGGAACGAGGCAATGAACCGTTTCGGTTCCGACAAGCCGGATACCCGTTTCGGTATGGAGTTGGTAGATGTATCTGAGGTAGTAAAAGGCTGTGGATTCGGTGTATTTACTTCCGCACTGGAGAATGGCGGCAGCGTCAGAGGTATCAATGTAAAAGGTGAGGCGGAGATGCCCCGCAAGAAGATTGATGCACTGGTGGAATTTGCCAAAGGATACGGCGCAAAGGGACTGGCTTATTTGTCCGTACTTCCGGATGGAACCTACAAGTCCTCCTTTGCAAAATTTATGACGGAAGAGGAACTGAAAGCTTTGGTTGCCGCTATGGACGGACAGCCCGGCGATTTGCTTCTCTTTGCCGCAGACCGTTTGAAGATTGTATGGTCTGTTCTCGGAGCGCTTCGCTGTGAGGTGGCAAAACAGCTTGGACTGATTGACAACGATAAATTCAATTTCCTGTGGGTTACAGAGTTCCCGCTGCTTGAGTGGAGTGACGAGGAGAACCGTTTTGTGGCAATGCACCATCCGTTTACCATGCCCATGGAAGAGGATTTGGCAATGATAGATACGGACCCCGGTAAAGTGCGAGCAAAGGCATACGATATTGTGCTGAACGGCGTAGAACTGGGCGGCGGCAGCGTCCGTATTTTCCAAGATGATATTCAGGAGAAGATGTTTGAGGTACTTGGCTTTACAAAAGAGCAGGCATGGGAGAGATTCGGATTTTTGTTAAGCGCATTCAAATACGGTGTACCCCCTCACGCAGGACTGGCTATCGGATTGGATCGTTTTGTAATGCTTCTTGTTAAGGCAGAAAGTATCCGTGAGGTTATCGCATTCCCGAAAGTAAAGGACGCATCCTGTCTGATGACCAATGCGCCGGATGTCGTGGATGATGTTCAGCTGAAAGAGCTGTGTCTGAAAGTGGAGACAAACGAAACCGACGAGCAGAAAGCGGAGCAGTAAAGAAAAGAAATCGGATAGAAAACTGTCGTGGCATATACGGTCACGACAGTTTCGATTGTAGAAATAAAAGTATGAAAATGAAAGTATAGATATGAACGAGACCGTATATTTGCTTTCCGTAAGCGAACTGTTGCAGGAGCCTGATGCCGAAAGGTATTGCAGGGAGGCCTGTAAAAAACTGGATAAGGAGCGTCTTAAAAAGGCGGAGCGGGTAAAGAAACAGAAAAGACGGCTGGCAGAGTGTATCGGAGCAGGACTGCTTTTGCAGCTTGGGGTGCAGGAGTGGAACAGGAATACGTTGTTTTGCGGTAAATCCGGTACGGACGGACAGCAGATAGCGGAATTTACTTTGCCCAAATTGTTGGACAGCCTCGGAGAACCGGCTGCAGTCGGGTATACTTATGGCGCCCGCGGGAAACCTTTTTTTAAAGACATTCCGCTTTTTTTCAGTCTGTCACATTCGGGCGAATATGTACTCTGTGTTTTTTCCGACAGGGAAGTGGGAGCGGACATTCAGCAGATGAAACCGGTGGAGTCGGGAAAGCTGATAAAGCGTTTTTTTTCACAAAAGGAACAGGCGGAGTGGGAAGCCCTGCCGTCGGAGGCGGACAAACAGGATTACTTTTACCGAAGGTGGGTGCGGCGCGAAGCATACGGTAAACTGACGGGGGAAGGCATTTTTACCAAACTGGGGAAGGATGAAGAATACGGCGCAGACTGCCGTTTTTGGGAGAACAGTATCTTAAACGCAGATTACCGGATTGCCATATGCAGGTACCGGGACGGGGAACAAGATTCCGACAGAGAAAAGTAAGAATAAGGAGTTTGTTTGGAATGAAGAAATTGTTAGTTTATCTCAAGGACTATAAGAAGGAATCCATTTTGGCACCGCTGTTTAAGCTGCTGGAGGCATTCTTTGAACTGTTCGTGCCTATCGTTATGGCAAGCATTATAGACCGTGGTATCGCGGATTCCGATATGGGATATATCGGCAAAATGGGTGCCTGTCTGTTAGCACTGGCTATCGTCGGGCTGGCTTCCTCCATCACCGCCCAGTTTTTTGCGGCGAAGGCGGCTGTAGGTTTTTCCTCCAAGCTGCGCCAGGCACTGTTTAATCACATTCAGGGGTTGAATTTTACCAATATTGATAAAGCCGGTACTTCAACCATGATTACCAGAATGACCAGTGATATTAACCAGATGCAGTCCGGCGTCAATCTGGTGCTCAGACTGTTTTTGCGTTCCCCGATTATTGTATTCGGCGCCATGATTATGGCATTCACCATTGACGTAAAGAGTGCATTGGTGTTTGTGGTGGCAATTCCTTTGCTTGCCATTGTGGTATTCGGTATTATGCTGTGGACCATGCCTTTATATAAGAAGGTTCAGGCGGGGCTTGATAAGGTGCTGGGGATTACCAGAGAAAATCTGACCGGTGTGCGTGTCATCCGTGCCTTCCATCAGGAGGAGAAGGAGAAGGAGCGTTTTCAGGAGAATAACAATAACCTTGCCTCTCTGCAAATGTTTGTAGGAAAAATCAGTGCCTGCATGAATCCGGTTACCTATGTTATCGTAAACGGTGCCATCGTGGTGCTGATTTATGTGGGTGCCATTCAGGTAAATGTCGGCAATCTGACACAGGGTGAAGTGGTTGCAATCATCAACTATATGTCACAGATTCTGGTGGAACTGGTGAAACTGGCAAACCTGATTATCACCATTACCAAGGCGCTTGCGTGCGCAGACCGTGTGGCGGCTGTATTTGATATTCAAAACGAAGAGGACTTAAACCGCGTGGCAGAGAACGGAAAGAAAAAGACTACTTTAGCGGCAGAGCAGACAAAGGACTCCCCTTATCTGGACTTCCGCCATGTATGTCTTACCTATCAGGGTGCCGGCGCAGAGACGTTGCACGATATGAATTTTACGGTGAACAAGGGTGATACGATTGGAATTATCGGAGGTACCGGTTCCGGTAAATCTTCTTTAGTAAATCTGATTCCTAATTTTTATCCCTCTACCGAAGGGGAAATTTTACTGGAAGGCAAAAATATTAAGGAAATGCCGGAGGCAGAATTGAGAAGCCGTATCGGTGTAGTTCCGCAGAAGGCGGTGCTGTTCAAGGGAACCATACGGAGCAATCTTATGTGGGGTAAACCCGATGCCACCGAGGAAGAAATGTGGCAGGCAATCGATACCGCACAGGCAAGAGAAGTTGTGGAAGGAAAAGAAGGAAAGCTGGATGCGGAAATTGCCCAGAACGGCAAGAATTTGTCCGGTGGACAGAGACAGCGTCTTACCATTGCAAGAGCGCTGGTGCGTAAACCGGAAATCCTCATTTTGGATGACAGCGCTTCCGCTCTGGATTATGCAACGGACGCAAAACTGAGGGCGGCGCTCCGCACCTTGGAGGGAAATACCACAACCTTTATCGTGTCCCAGAGAGCGTCTACCATCCGTCATGCGGATAAAATCGTGGTGCTTGACGACGGCGAGATGGCTGGCGTGGGAACCCATGAAGAACTGTTACAGAATTGTACGGTATATCAGGAGATTTACTATTCCCAGTATCCGCAGGAAAAACCAGCAGCGGTACAGGAAGGAGGAAGATAGAAGATGAGCCAGAAAGAGACAATGAAAAGAGTTTTGAATTATATCAAAAAATACTGGTTTATGTTAGTGATGTCCCTGCTGCTTGCGGCGCTGACCGTGGTACTGACTCTGTATATTCCTATCCTGACCGGTGATGCGGTGGATTTGCTTCTCGGAAAAGGACAGGTGGACATGGCAGGTATTTTTGCCATTATGATTCGTATCGGAGTCGTGATGCTCATTACGGCACTGGCACAGTGGGTAATGAACACCTGCAACAACTATATTACTTATCATGTTATTAAAGATATTCGTGAGGACGCATTCCGTAAGCTGGAAATTCTTCCCCTGAAATATTTGGACACCCGCGCTTACGGAGACGTTGTGAGCCGTGTCATTGCGGATGTGGATACGTTTGCAGACGGTCTTTTGATGGGATTCACCCAGCTTTTTACCGGCGTGCTTACCATTCTCGGTACTTTGGGATTTATGCTGAAAACCAATGTTCCCATTGCGCTGGTTGTGGTGTGTATCACACCTGTTTCGTTTTTGGTGGCGCGTTTCATTGCCACGAAAACCTATACCATGTTCAAGGAGCAGACAGAAACAAGAGGAGAACAGACCTCTTTAATAGAAGAAATGGTGGGAAACCAGAAGATTGTAAAGACCTTCTCCAGAGAGGCTGCCGTGGAAGAGCAGTTTGCTGAGATTAACGGACGGCTGCAGAAATGTTCCCTGAAAGCCATCTTTTTTTCCTCCATCACAAACCCTGCCACACGTTTTGTCAACAGTCTGGTGTATGCGGGAGTGGGAATTTTCGGTGCATTTATTGCCATTAAAGGCGGTATCAGTGTCGGACGCCTGTCCTGTTTCTTAAGCTATGCAAATCAGTATACAAAGCCTTTTAATGAAATTTCCGGGGTGGTTACGGAGCTGCAGAATGCGATTGTGTGTGCTGGACGTATTTTTGAACTGATTGAGGAGGAACCGCAGATTCCCGACGCTGCGGATGCAAAGGTACTTACAAACGCACAGGGAAATGTGACTTTGGAAAATGTATATTTCCAGTATGTTCCGGAGAAAAAGCTGATTCAGAATTTTAATTTAAAAGTAAAACCGGGGCAGAGGGTTGCCATTGTGGGGCCTACCGGCTGCGGAAAGACCACCGTTATCAATCTGTTGATGCGTTTTTATGATGTAAATGAGGGCAGTATCCGCGTGGATGGCACGGACATAAGGGAGATTACCAGAGGCAGTCTTCGAACCAGCTATGGCATGGTATTGCAGGAGACATGGTTAAGAACCGGTACTATCCGTGAGAATATTTGTATGGGAAAACCGGATGCGACGGACGAGGAAGTGATTGCAGCGGCAAAAGCAGCCCATGCACACAGTTTTATCAAACGTTTGCCCAATGGGTATGATACCTTTATCAGAGAGGACGGCGACGGACTGTCCCAGGGACAGAAGCAGTTACTGTGTATTGCAAGAGTCATGCTGTGCCTGCCTCCGATGCTGATTCTGGATGAGGCAACCTCCTCCATTGATACCCGTACGGAACTCAAAATACAGAGCGCGTTTGCAAGGATGATGGAGGGAAGAACCAGCTTTATCGTAGCGCACAGACTTTCCACCATTCAGGGAGCGGATGTGATTCTGGTTATGAAAGACGGAAATATTATCGAACAGGGCAACCATGAGAGCCTGTTAGCCGAGAACGGATTTTATGCGAACCTTTATAACAGCCAGTTCGCAGTGTAAACGAAAAACGGGCGGAGACGGCAGAAGGGCAGTATGGAGGTAACATGGGAAACCGGATGAAAAATACGGCAAACATTATAGGAAAAACAGCTTTGATTCTCATAGTGGGAGCGCTGCTTGGCGGGCTGATACTCACACTTGCATTTATGTTCCCCGTGAATCAGGGAAATGTGGCGGCGACGCAGGCTATTCTGGATAAAGAAGGCTGGTATCCGGCAGTTCCGACAACTGCACAGGAGAGCGGGAACGAGGAAAATAACTATATCAGCAGTTTTCTGCCCGGTGTTCTGGATAATTGTACGGACACGCTGATGTTTCGCATTTCCACCAATGAGGTTAAAGGCAATTACCTTTACCACGCCATGAATATGTATTCGTCCTTTCAGGACTTTAATTATTCCAGATACTGGCACGGATATGTGGCTCTGCTGCGACCACTGTTTCTGGTATTTGATTACAGTGAAATCCGCATTTTGAACGGTATCTGCCAGTTGTCACTGATTCTGTTGCTGGCGTATCTGATTGGAAAAAGGAAAGGGTATGCCTATACATTTGCCATGCTTACGGCATATGTACTGCTTATGCCCATGGCGCTTTCACTCAGCTTTCAATATTCGTGGGTGTTCTATATCGGAATGATTGGTGCGCTAATTGTTGTGAGCAGACAGGATAAGTTGCAGGAGAAACAGAGATACCTGTATCTTTTCCTGATTCTGGGTATGCTTACCAGCTATATGGATTTGCTGACTTACCCGCTTTTTACATGGGGATTTCCTCTGATATGGTGGGTGGTAATGGGAAAAAAGGAATTGCCTGCAGTGCAAAAACTGTTGCAGGTAATCACAGGCGGTATTTTCTGGATTGTCGGCTACGGCGGAATGTGGGTACTAAAATGGATTTTGGGCGGAGCGGTTCTTCGCAGAAATCTGTTTGCGTCGGCGATGGGAAATGTCCTTGGCTGGTCGGGGGTTGTCAGCGACTATCCCGGCGGACTTGGAAGAAGACTGCATGCGTTGTCCGTCAACTGGCAGCATTACAGCTTTAATGTATATGTGATACTGTTTCTCGCATGGCTCATTTACTTTATGATTGTGAGTATCCGTAAGGGGGTTAAGGCAAATGTATCCGTTTTGGCACTTTTGCTTACCGGCTGCGCCGGCCCCGTGTGGTATTTCCTTATTGATAACCATACCATTGAGCATCATTTCTTTACCTATCGTGTGTATAACGTTACGATTCTTGCGTTTCTGATTTGCATGCTGGAAATGGCAGGGCAGGGAGAAAAGCAGAAACACCGGATTCTATTGTGGGTGGTGGCGCTGCTTGCCGGTGCCGTGTCAGCCTCTCTGATTGGCATGGGAGGGGAAAGCGGTATCCGGACATGGCTTTTTCATTTTGTAACCTGTCTTGCTGCAGAGATGGCGGTTGGCGTGTTTATCTTGGGCCTGCCTTGGAAAAAGAGGAACCGATAAAAACCTTCTGCATATTCTATACAAAGGATATGCAGGAGGCTTTTTTTATGGCTCTTGTGGTATTGGATGCCGGGCATGGCGGCGCGAACCCCGGCGCAGTGTACAACGGCAGGCAGGAGAAAGATGATACGCTTGCCCTGACACTGGCTATCGGCAATATTTTGGAAAGAAACGGTGTGGATGTGTATTACACCCGAACCACGGATATTTATGAATCCCCTTATCAGAAAGCGCAGGAAGGAAACGAAGTGGGCGGCGATTATTTCGTATCCATTCACCGCAATTCCAGTCCTTATCCGAATCAGTATTCCGGAGTGGAAACACTGGTGTATAACCGTTACGGTGAGGCGGCAAGACTTGCTTATAATATCAACGAGCAGTTGGAACTGGTGGGATTCATCAATCTCGGTGTCAACGAACGCCCCAATCTTGTGGTGTTAAACAGTACCAATATGCCGGCGGTGTTAGTGGAGGTCGGCTTTATCAATACAGATGCGGATAATACATTGTTCGACGAGCGGTTCTATGATATAGCACAGGCAATCGCAGACGGTATTCTCCAGACGTTGAGGGAATGAAGGTCCGAGAGGGCCTTTTTTCTTTGTGGTTTATTCTTGCGTTTGAACAAACAATACTCTATAATGACATTATACAGCAATTATAGCTTCGCCGGTGAAGATAGAGTGGAAAAGTTAATTTTTTGGTAAAAGCAATTAGTTCTAATAAAGTGTAGGTAAGAGGTTCTACGATACATGGAGATAAGAATAAAGCAGGAAAAGTTAGTGGTTGGAATTTGTGATGATGAGCAATCTGTACATAATATAGTTGAACAAATGTTACAGTCATATGCAGAAAGCAATAATGTATCTTTATGGATGATACATTATTATTCTGCCCAACAGATTCTGGACGGGAAAGATGAGCTGAACGTACTTTTGTTAGATATTGAGATGCCGAAAATGGATGGCATTGAAGTTGGCTATAAGTTGAGGGACAGGGGTATGGATTATAAAATAATTATGTTGACGGCAAGAGAGGATAGATATAGGGAGGCATTTAAAATAGGTGCCTTTCGCTTTATTCCAAAGCCGGTAGAACGATTGGAATTATACAGTGCAATAGATGATGTCAGGAAGCACATGTCAGGGTGGGAAAAAGTTACCGTGTTTCGGGATGGCGTGACATTTCAGGTTATACAGCGTGATATTTTATACATAGAAGCTAATAAATCGGAGACGTTGATTTTTACTGATAATAGTGAGTTTCGTAGTGAATATTCGCTGGCGGCATGGAACAAATTATTGGACAGAACAAGTTTCTTTCAATGTCATAAATCCTATATAGTAAATATGAGAAAAATAGAGGAAATCGGTGCAAATGAGGTTCGTCTTGTAAGCGGGGACAGGGTTGCAGTGTCAAGACGGCTTCGCAGTTCATTTAGGCAGGCATTTATAACATATGATTTAAAATGGAGATAAGTAGGTATGGAAATAAGGTATGCAATAGAAAATATGAATGCATTTATTGAATTCTTTTCTTTTTTCTTCATTTTTTTTCACATGGACTTTCAAAAAAAGACTCAAAAAAGAACGGTTGGAATTGTATGCTGTGTTCTAATCTGGCTTGTCGGCATATTGGCTGGATATGTTTGGAACAGACCGATATTAGGACCTTTTCCAAGATACTTAGTTCTAATTTATTTTCTTTTTTTCCTCTTGTTTGATGTAAAGGGTATAGAGTTGATACTGATGGAAATAGGGCAGTGGCTATTCCTGTCTATGCTTGAAGCAGCAATATATATATTATTGGAACATTTCTCTCTTGAAAGATATATTCTGGAAAATATGACGATGCTGATAATAACGTGTTGTTTATGGATATTTTATTTCATTATTGGAAAGAAATTTGATTCTTTGACATTCCGATTACCTGTGAAAGTGTGGTTCTTGTTAGATTTTATTATGTTTATTTTGACTGCAATGATGAGTTTCTTTATATATGTGGTTGTACAGAAACTGCCAAATAGTCGTATAATGACGATAGGAAGGGCGCTATCTGCGTTGGGCGTAACATTAATTGTTATTATGCTATTTGTAATGATTTACTATTACAATAGTACCAATAATTTCCGCATGCAAAAAGAGTTAGTGGAAGTACAAAACGAGCAGCAAAGGGAATACTTTCTGCAGTTATTGGAGAAGGAGGAGGAAACCAGAAAATTCCGTCATGATGTTATAAATGACTTTTTAGAGATACAAAATTTCTGCCAAGAGAAAAAATATAATCAGTTGGAGAATTATTTGAAGAGTACGTTAGGAGTCGTACAAAGTATCAGCAAAAGCAGTTACGATGTAGGGAATGACATTGTGAATACGATACTTAATTATTATCTACAGCCTTTGAAGGAAAAATATCATGTAGAAGTCAGGGGGGGGATGGGAGAAGACATATCTATTGAGCAAAGAGATTTGTGTGTACTTTCGGCTAATTTGATTAAGAACGCATCAGAGGCAGTTGCAAAATTGGAGAACGGTAAGATTGCCGTGGAAGTAACTCAGGGAAGGCAATATCTTTGTGTTAAAGTAGACAATTCCTTTGCAGGTCAATTGGTTTTTGATAAAAGGGGAAATCCTAAAACTTTCAAATTAAATAAAATGAATCATGGATTTGGAATACATAATATAAGACAGATTGTGAAAAAGTATGATGGAATTTATGATGCAGAAGTTAAAAATGGAATGTATTCAGTGGAGGTTTGTCTAAAAATATGACCGTTCACGGGAGAATATGACCGTTCACGGGGGATGGGATTGTTATATATAAGGAGATAAAGTAGACTACTTGTTGTATACGGTAGTCTATTTTTTTACTGTTATTATGTCAAGAATATTGAGGAGGGGATGAATAATGTATGCGTATATGACGATATATGGCGACTGGTTAGATTGGATTAAACATCTTTTTGGTTAATTCTAATAAAAAAGAATATAACATTAAATTGTTTTTGAAGCAAATATTCTGGCATTAAAAAATGTCTCAGAATAAAATAGGAAAGGAGGGCAATGTGTATGTTTGAAGTATTAGAGGCAAGGGAAATTACAGAACCTATGATGTCTTCTATGGAAGAGACAGCAGGGTGTTGGGGGTGCGCAGTATGTGCAGCTTGTGCAGCCTGCATAGCATGTATTGCTTGTGCAAGCTGTGGGCTTTGTGTTGTTCCTGCACTTGGGCAAGTTATTATTGCAGCAGCGGCTGCGTCAATAACAGCTTCAGTAACCGGCTCTGTTACAGGTGCATCTGCTACGGCGGCAACAGGAATTTCGGTAAGTGGCTAGTTAAAAAGCACTCTCCTCAAAGAGGAGAGTGCAATTTACAAATAAGAGGTTAGCAATGATAGATAAGAAAATGGTATTCAGTACTAAATCGGGAAATGAATATATTTATGACAATAATAGTGGACAAATATTTTGCTTAAGTGGAAGCCAAAATCATGTATTAGAGTTTCGTAAAAAAATTGGAATATACGAAAATCCTCCAATCGAAAAGACGACAAAGGGTAAGGTGATGGATTTTCTTCATAAAAATGGATACAAGCAATTACAGTTGGAGGTAACTAATGGATGCAACTTGAGATGCAAATATTGTTGCTTTTCTGAGTGCTACGAGTATACAAGATCCCATGGCTCTGAATTAATGACATGGGATGTTGCTAAAAAAGCTATTGACTATTACTATGATAATTTCCTTTGCGTTAAGAAACACAATCCACTAAGAAATGCATGTGTCTCATTTTATGGTGGAGAACCATTATTAAATTTTATGTTAATAAAAAAGGCGGTTGAGTATATATCTGAAAAATATTCAATGTTTCATACGGATTACAATATAACTACTAATGCCACCTTGCTTTCTGAAGAGATAGGAGATTTTTTGGTGGAAAACAATTTTGCCATTTTGATAAGTCTTGACGGAGACAGGGAAACACATAACAGAAACAGAGTGTTTGCTAATGGAGGAGGTTCTTTTGATACGGTGATGAATAACCTGGGAGTTTTTCGGAGAAAAAATCCAAATTATGAAAAACTTGCAATATCGGCGTGTTATGACCCGGCAATAGATTTTGAAAAAGTGGAGAAATTCTTTGACGATGAAAGGTTATTTGTTGCGAAACATTCTTTTATTGATGGGACGAATACTACTTATTTTGAAAGATTCACTGAAGAAGATTGGGAAAAATTCAAGACGAATCAAAAAAAGTATAAAGAAAAATATATTTTTTCAGATAAGCCGATAAGCAAAAATGAGTTTATCGCTTTTTCAGTAGGTGTAGGTTACATGGAATTTGCCTTTCATATTATGTTTGGTGATAAAAGAAACCAAATAACACCATATTCGGGAACTTGTGTACCGGGGGAAAAGATGTATGTTGCTGTTGATGGTAAAATCCATATGTGTGAAAAGGTTAATCCTAGATATAGCATAGGAGATATAAATCAAGGTGGAATAGATGCTGACAAGATTGCGGATATTTCTAATGAATATAATAAAGAAATCGGAGTACATTGTAAAGACTGTGAAATTTCTAAGCTATGCTCCCTGTGCTTTAAATCCTTTGGAGGAGAAGAAGGATTTAAATATAGTGAAGATATTTGCAATAAACTAAAAGAACATATTAATGGCGTGCTGATTGAGTACGCAGAACTGCTCGAAAGGCGACCGGAAGAAGTTGAAAAGATTACGGGTGAGTATTTTGGCAGAGTCATGGACGTAGTGGGAGAGGGGTGCTGATTGTGAATAAGAAGTACTATAGACTAAACCCTGAATGTTATCTTATTAAAGGTGTTAAGGGAGGTATGATCGTAAATGTATATGCGAGAAAAGCAATTTCTATAGACGAAAAGCTAAGTGATGTCTTATTTAAACTTGAACATGGACAGCCTATTGAAGAACAACACAACAACCTAGGTAAGCTAATTGAAATGGGATGGGCAAATGAATATAAAGTTCCTGTATTTATAGATAAAATCAGGGTTACTAATGCTTTTGGCAAACGACACATGTGGAAATCTGCACCGGTTATTAGTCTTGCTGTATTACAAATTACAGGAGAATGTGATCAACATTGTTTAAATTGCTTATCGGATAGATGTCCATCTTGTAAAAAAATTGAGAGTGGCAAAACCATGAACCTGGATAATTGGAAAAAGATAGTAGACAGATTGGCTATCTATGATACCAAGGCAATCTTATTAACTGGCGGTAATCCAATTCTTAATCCAGATTATGAAAAAATTTTGGATTATATAGCATTGAAAAAAATAAATATTTTTATTCATGTTCCTTCTGCAAAAGCCTGCGATAAAATAAAGGATAGGTATAACATTTTCTTTACAGTGACAGATAACAAAGATATTGAAAAACTTGGTATGCTATTAAGAAAAAAGCGTAATATTTTAAAGGTTTTTGTGAATGAAAAGGATGCATCAAAAGTTACGATAAAAGATAAAAGAATTCATGTCATTAATAGTGATAGCTTGAAGATTCATAAAAGTAATATGTTTTCTTCTGGTATAGATCCTTATCGATTTGTATTAAAGCAGATGTATAATGAATGTTTTTTTAGTAAGATATGTATTAATCAGCAAGGTGACATATTACCTTGCATGGGAGCGGACGTCTCGGTTGGAAATTTTTTGGGAGAAGATTATGCGGAAGCATTTAAACGGTTAATAGAAGATTATTGGTATATTTCGGTAGATGATAGAATACAAGATTACAAATGTAGCCGGTGCGAGAACCGATATGTATGTCGTAATTTGTGTATTTTCTCTCAGGATAGAGACCAATGTAGTTATGATATAGAGGGGGTCAAATGGAACTGTTAATTAAAAGCCTTTCCAAAACCGTAGATGGTGTGTCGGTACTTAACGATATCAATCTTGAAATTAAAAGCGGAGAAGCCGTTGCACTTGTGGGCGCTAATGGGGCGGGCAAAACAACCTTAATTAATTGTATATTGAGCATTTATTCGCAGTATTCAGGCGAAATTCTCTTAGACGGATTAAACGTCAAAGACAAAAAATGTGAAAACCTCAGGGGAAAAATAGCGTTCATACTGGATACTACGGGGCTGTTTTCCACGCTTACTGCGTGGGATAATATAGAATTTTATGATAGAGTCTATAATCCCAAAAGCAACGTGGAGGAGCGAAGGGAACGTATAGCGAGGATATTTGACGAAATATCCCTTAGCGGAAAAGAAAAGATGCCTGTTACCAAGTATTCCAAGGGAATGAAGCAGAGGCTTTCTATCGGGCGTACTATGGTAACATGTCCGGAATTAATTGTTTTGGATGAGCCGTACTTGGGGTTGGATGTTGAGGGAAAATATTTCCTCACAAATCATCTGCTTAAGCTCAAAGAAAGAGGTTGTGCCATTTTGCTCAGTTCCCATGACCTGACGGAAATTGAAAAAGTATGTGACAAAGCAGTTTTTATAAAAAGTGGGGTTGTAAAGGAAGAAAAAGAATTAAGCAGATGCGGAGATTCCGAAGCGGAAAAATCAGAACTGGAACAGGTGTATGCAAGGGTGTTGATGTAAATGAATATCAAATTAGATAACTCTTTTTTATGGCTTGAAAAAAAGGATTTCGTTCCACGAAAAAGAAGAACATATATTTTGATGGCATTATGTTTGATAGCAGGAGTAGGCGGTTCCTTTTTTGAACTGACATCATACAGCCAGATGGTGGCTTTAATGTGGATAGTAATGACAAGCGTTTCCGCTAACCGAATTGCTTTATCGTGCTTTAATGGTTCTTCAAAATATCTTATCGTAATCAAGGGGAATCCAACCTCAATTGTTATCAATAAATTATATTATCCGATGATTAGAATGGAAGTATTTCTTGTAATATATTCTATAGTCACATATGTTGCGATGACGATTAGACATCAGGACGAAACCTTTCTGCTGATGCGGAGTATTTTTTGCATGATTGCAACACCGGAAACGTTATTATTTATGGTGACGGTTTTTTTAAAACTACGAGGGGTTGGAAGAACATTTGTAAATATCTTATCAGTGGTTATTTTCAATGCTTTATTTATTGTAGAGCAAATGAATCAAAAAATGTATTTTGTTGAGTTGGTGTTTCTTGCGCTTTTATTATTCATAGGCGTACAGCTGTCAAAAAAACTAACCGGGGAGACCTTGGGGGCGAAAGGAGTGGGACAATGAAAACTTTTTTGTGGTATAAAGCAAAAATATTATTGAACGCTAAGCAAAAGATGGCTGGAATTGTTATTATTCCGATAGTATATGTGATATTAAACTGTTTGCTAAAGGTTAATTATGATACGATGATGTCTTTAGTTGGACTTGGGGTTCCGTTGTTGTATACCTATGCACTGTTTTCGGTAGGTGACTTATTAAGAGTGAATTGCTACATTGCAGCAGGTAAAAAGGCGAAAAGTATATGGATGGCAAATTTATTATTTGTAACGTTTATTGGCTTGATTATGAGTCTCATTTCGCAGACTGCATGTTTATTTGTTTTTGGTAAGACTTTGAAAGAAAGTGCGTTGTTTTTTGTATTTACTGTTTGTTTTGCACCGCTGGTGGCTTTTTTTGTAGGGCTATCGACAGTACATTTTAGGAATTACTCAAAGAATGAAGTAATGTTTGCTTCGGTGGTTGCCGTATTAAATGCTTTAGTTTTCTTTTTGCCGTTGTTAAGCCGTTTGGTGCTGCTTCGTATTGATATACGAGTTGCGGTGATAGTGGCGGTAATTGGTTTGCTTGGAACGATTATTTTATCTTTTTATATGAATACTACAGACAATGAAACATTGGTGAGAAATGCGATGAAGGAAATATCGGCATATGACAAGGCGATGTTGGGATTAGATGAGGAGTGATTCGTATAGATGTTTGGATACTTACCTAAAACAGAAAGAAATAATATAAAGTTTTTTTTTGAAACTAACTATCTGTATCATGAAAAAGGAAAGATAAATTGGGGAGTGCTAAATACTGTTGAGAAACTTTCAAAATCTATTAGATTAAATAGAGTTGATCCATATAGCAAAATTGAAAGACTAAAGAAAGAAAAACAATCAACAGGAAACTATTATCTTAACTTTGTAAATGGAACGCTTTATATAAGATTGGCAGATTTTTTTGACATTGACAAGATAAACGACCGAATTATCAGAGGTAGTGAAAAAAAAATTATTTTAAACCTCTCTGAAAATAGTGGAGGAAGTGTGCAGGAGATGCTTAAACTTGCCAAATTGTTGGTTTCGGATCGTGTAAAGCTATGTTTAAAGTATAAATCCCATGTGCATGTCTATGACATACCGGAGAATTCGTTGGCACAAGGGAAAGAATTATTTATTTTAACAAGTAAAGATACGGTAAGCAGTGCGGAAATCCTTGCCTTTGTGATAAAAGAGGGAAATAAAAGTAGTATTTTAGTAGGAGAAAAAACATTTGGAAAAGGTGAAGGACAAGTGACTTTGACTAGTCGAAAGTATAATTATAGATTTAGTCTTACGGCATTTGAGTGGACGATTAACGGACTTAATTGTAAAGAACTACAAAGAAAGTATGAAAAATTTTTTGATAACCGTGTATTTGAATTGTCGATGTACATGGACAAACTGATGTGAAGATAATTATTGAGGCAGGAAAAAGAAATCAGTACATAAATCAGGATACTAGCACGTGGGTATGGTGAACCTCTGCAGTGTGTTTTGCGATGGCAGGCAAGAGAAAGATGATACGCTTGCCCTGACACTGGCTATCGGCAATATTTTGGAAAGAAACGGTGTGGATGTGTATTACACCCGAACCACGGATATTTATAAATCCCCTTATCAGAAAGCGCAGGAAGGAAACGAAGTGATATGTACCCCTTTTACTGGACATCCAGTGAAAGGGGTATTTTTATGCGTTACAGTTACGAATTCAAACGAAAGG
>CAKRYI010000032.1 GCA_934426825.1 uncultured Acetatifactor sp.
ATGACCATGACGAGCATGAACATCATCACGAGCATGACGAGAACTGCACCTGCGGATGCCACGACCATCACCATCATCACCATGCGGACGAAGTGTTCACAAGCTGGGGCATGGAGACCGCAAATGTATATTCCAAGGATGAGATTGAAAAGATTCTCACTGCGTTAGACAGTGGCGAGTACGGTGCCATTCTGCGTGCCAAGGGAATGGTTGCCTCCGGTGACGGCAACTGGGTTTATTATGATTATGTACCCGAGGAGCATGACATCAGAGACGGCAAACCGGAAGTAACCGGCAAAATCTGTGTAATCGGTTCCAAGCTGAACGAGGATAAGCTGGCAGAATTATTCCGTAAATAAGAGAAAGGCGGCAGATTATGAAGCCCGTATATGTGATTAACGGTTTCCTTGAGAGCGGTAAGACGGAGTTTATTTCGTTTACGTTAGGACAACCTTATTTTCAGATTAAAGGAAAGACCCTGCTCATTTTGTGCGAGGAGGGTGAAAACGAATATGATGAGGCGCTGCTGAAAAAGAGCCGCACGGAAGTGGAGCTGATAGAGGACGAAGAGGACTTTACCCCGGCACATTTGGTGGAACTGGAGAAAAAGCATAAGCCCGACCGTATTATCATTGAGTACAACGGCATGTGGAATTATAAAAATGCCAAACTTCCGTGGTACTGGAAGATTGAACAGCAGATTACCACGATTGACGGCTCTACTTTCCCCATGTATTACACCAATATGCGTTCTCTTTTGGCAGAGCAGATTCGCAACTCCGAGATGATTATTTTCAACCGCTGTGACGGAATCCCGGATTTGAACACTTATAAGAGAAACATTAAAGCGGTGAATCCCACGGCGGATGTGATTTTTGAAGATTCCAACGGAGAAATCGACGAAATCTTTGAGGAAGACTTGCCCTATGATTTAAAGCAGGATGTGATTGTGCTGGATAATCAGGGATACGGAATCTGGTATCTGGATTCCATGGACCATTTGGAGCGTTATATCGGCAAGAAAATCCAGTTTGTGGCAATGGTTCTCAAACCGGAAAATTTCCCCAAGGGCTATTTTGTGCCGGGACGCATGGCAATGACCTGTTGTGCCGAGGATATGGCTTTTCTCGGTTATGCCTGCCAGTATGACGGCGCAGAGGAATTACAGCAGAAAGAATGGGTAAAGGTCACTGCCACTGTGGCGAAAGAGTATTGGAAGGACTACAAGGGCGAGGGCCCTATGTTACACGCAATCAGTGTGGAAAAGACGAAGGCACCGAAGGATGCGGTAATCAGCTTCACATAAAATGAGGGAGACATATGGAACGAAAAGGATTGGCACAGCGGACAGGATGGAAGGAAGTAAGTCTTGCAGGCAAAATTGTTTTTTTTCTGCTTCTTACTGCGTATACGGGCGTAATGCTGTATTTGTTCTGGCAGCAGTGCTGGAATCAGGAAGTTTTTGTTTCCGATATGCCTGCCTATATTGATAAGGTAGCGGGAATTCAGGGAGAGTATGAATTCCCCTACCCTTTCTTTTTTACAGTGGCAAAATTCTTTGCCCTTTTTGCGGGAGCACCGGGAGGCGTGGCGATTACCACCACACTGTTAAATACCGTCTGTGTGGGTATTACCGGGTACTATATGAACCGTGAAATCAAGAAAATTCCGGTATGCCAAAATCTGAGCGGCGGCAAAAAGGCAGCGCTGGATATAGGAATCTGCGTGGCGGTATTTGCCCTGTTTTTGCTGGGAAATCTTTATTCCCCCAAGAATACCGCATTTTTCGGATTTGACTATGCCTATCGCTGCATGGGAATTTACACGCCGAATCCGATATGGAACGCCACTTATATGGCGACAAGACCGTTCACTGTTATCTGCTTTTTTGAGGGTGCGAGGCTGCTTCGGGAGTATCAGACAAACTTTTCGTGGAAAGGATGTATTCCTTTTGCGGTCAGCCTGTTTTTAACCACGATTACCAAGCCGAGCTACACAATGGTGCTGGTGCCGGTTATGGGAATTATCCTGCTGGTGCAGCTTGTAAAGAGCCGGGGAAAAAGTCTGCGCAATGCATTTTTTCTGTGCGTGACAATGATTCCCACGGGGCTGGATTTGCTCTATCAGTTTTTCGGTGTCTTTACCGGAACCAATTCTGCGGGGGAAGAGACGGGAATTGCCATCGGTTTTGCCAAGGTCTGGAGTAATTTTACTTACAATATTCCTTTGAGCATTGTGATGGGCATGGCGCTTCCCATCGGCGTGCTGGTCTTGAATTATAAAGAATTCTTCAAAAATCAGCTCTATCGCTTTGCGTGGTACAATTATTTGACGGGCATGGCGATGTTTCTGATTTTTTATGAAAAGGGATTCAGGATGCTTCATGCCAATTTTTCATGGGGCTATATGCACGGAATGTTTTTCGTATTTTTGATGACATTGGTTTTGGTGGTGAAAAATACACTGGAGTGGTTTAAAAGCGTGAAAGTTGTGTTTGTGTTTGCCGAGTGGGCAGTGTTATTGTACCACCTTGTCTGCGGATGCAACTTCCTGTGGTATGCGCTGCAGGGAAAAGATTTGGGAGGATTTTGACAGACTGCTATGAGAGAGACAAAAAAGATACGCATCCTGTTCTGGGGCATTCTGGCATTGGGAATCCTTTTGCGGTGCATCCGTTTCGGACAGGTTCCGGCCGGTATCAATCAGGATGAGGCTATGGCGGCGGTGGACGCATGGGCGCTGTCGGAATATGGAACGGACAGATACGGCACCTTTCTGCCGGTTCACTTGGAGGCATGGAAATATGGGCAGATGAGTGCCCTGCTTTCTTATTGCATGGTGCCGTTTATCAAACTGTTCGGACTTAATACAGTGGCGGTGAGGCTGCCGATGCTTGTCGTTTCCTGCGCCGGAATTGCACTGGTGTATCTGGTGGGGAAAAAGTTATTTAATGAAAAACTTGCCCTTGCGGCGATGCTTCTTACGGCGGTGAATCCATGGCAGTTTATGCAGAGCAGATGGTCGCTGGACTGTAATCTGTTTCCGCATATTTTTTTGCTGGCTTTTTATCTGCTGTTGGTCGGCTTGGAAAAGAGACCATGGCTTTATGTGTCCATGGTATTTTTCGGTCTGACCTTTTACTGCTACGGAGTGGCGGCATATTCCGTTACGGCATTTTTGTTTGTCTTTTTCCTGTGGTGTCTGTGGAAAAAGCAGTTGAAGTTCAGGCAGGGGCTTTTGTGTGCGGCAATCTTTGTGCTGGTGGCATTGCCGGAGACGATAGTTTTGGCTATCAATGCGCTGCACCTGAACACCAGCATACGGACTCCGTTTTTCACCATGCAGTATTTTCCGGAAAGTGTGAGAAGTGCGGATATACTGTTGTTGAATTTTTCTTTTGCGCAGCTTGGAAAAAATGCGTGGGCGCTTATCAGCAGCGTGTTTTTGCAGCTGCCGGACATCTTTTTTAATTCCATTCCGGCATTCGGTCCGCTCTATCATGTGTCCATTCCGTTTCTGTTATTGGGAATCGTGATGTTTACGCGGAGACTGTTTGGGGAAAAGGATATTCAAAAACAGACCAAAATGCTGGCATTATGGGGATTTCTGATTACCGGAATCTGGGTCGGACTGATTACCTACGAGGTGAATATTAACAGGGTGAATATTATTGTTTACCCGCTGATTCTTTTTTGTGCTTACGGGATCGGACTGGTGGCAGGCAGGTGGAAAAAGACAGTTCCGGTTTTTGTGGCGGTATACGGCTTTTGCGCAGCCTTATTCTTTTTCAATTATTTTACGGATTATGCGGCGGAGAGTAAGGAGTATTATAACGAGGATTTTATGGCTGCGGTATCGGAGGCGGACAATATGCAGGCGTATGACCGCCTGTATATTACGGGAAATCTGGGGTGGCAGTTTAACCAGTCTGCGGCTGAGATTTTAACGCACTATGCGTGTAAAATAGATGCGCTGTATTATCAGGGAAAGAGTAACGTTTCCGACGGCAGGACATTGCCGGATTACAGGGAACGGTATCATTATATTTACCCGGAGCAGTCCGGCGCCGAATTTAAGGATATGGTATCGGACGGACTTGTGATGCTGCATCAGGACGATTTGCAGTATCTTGATTTTGACTATGATGTGGTAGACACGGTAGGAGATTATCTGCTTGTGACGGTTGCAGAGTAGAAAGCGGAGTGTGGCAGTGGGAGCAGACAGCGAAAAAGAAGAACAACAAATACGGAATCGGCTGAGGGATCTGGCGGAGAAATCTTTTCACCAGAATATGTTCACGTTTACCGGATTTTTGGGACTGAGTGAGCAGGATGTTTTCTGGAGAACGGAACCGGAGCTTCGATATGCCGGATATGAACTGTATGGCGGCATTGGCAGCGCGGACAGGCAGATGATACGGTTTGGAAATGTAGCGGAACTGGGATATGAAGTTCCTTTTCCCATTGTCTGTATTCATGTAAAGCCTGTGATTGCCAAATTCGCAGACAAACTTTCCCACAGGGATTTTCTCGGCGCACTGATGAATCTCGGAATTGAGCGCAGTGTGGTCGGGGATATTAAGGTTGGGGATAAGGAGGCATGGATTTTTTGCACGGACACCATTGCCGGACATATCTGTGAAAATTTGGAACAGGTAAAGCACACCCATGTGACCTGCAGGATTACGGAGGACGTGGGGCAGATGCCGGAGGAGGAGCCGGAGAAGGTTTCCGTGCAGGCGGCGTCCCTGCGAATTGACGCGGTTGTGGCAAAGCTATATAATAAGTCCAGAGGGGATTGTCTGGAGCTGTTTCGCAGTGGAAAGGTATTTGTGAACGGCAGGCTTTGTGAAAATAATTCACGGCTTTTAAAGAGCGGAGAGACCGTAAACGTCCGTGGCTTCGGAAAATTTGTCATGGATGGGGAACCGCGGGAAACACGGAAGGGAAAACTTAACGTAGAACTGAAAGTATACCGGTAGGAGGAGAGAAAATGTATTCTTATACTATCATTCAATGGCTGTTCTTTTTCTATTTTTATTGCTTTTTCGGATGGTGTTTTGAATCCACCTATGTATCGATTAAAAGCCATAAGCTGGTGAACCGTGGATTTATGAGAGGACCGTTTCTTCCCCTGTACGGAAGCGGCGCCATTATGATGCTTGTGGTGTCCATGCCGTTTCAGGACAATATCTTTTTGGTATATATAGCGGGATGTCTGGGCGCAACGGCGCTGGAATATGTGACCGGTGTGACAATGGAAGCACTGTTCAAGGTGCGGTACTGGGACTATTCCAAGAACAAATTTAATTTTCAGGGACATATTTGTTTAGGCTCTTCGTTGGCGTGGGGATTTCTCACCATATTGATGACGGAGGTCATTCATAAGCCTATCGAGAAATTTGTTCTTTCCATTCCAAGCGGGGTGCTGACCGCGGTGACGCTGGTACTGACCGCTTATATCTGTGCCGATTTCGCACTTTCCTTCAAGGCTGCTCTGGATTTGAGAGATGTGCTGGTAAAAATGGAGAAGGCAAAAGAGGAAATGTTACATATCCAGAAACGTCTGGATGTGATGATTGCTTTGACCAGTGAGGACTTTGCAAACCGCAAAGAGGAAATGGCGGAGAGCTTCAAGCAGAAGAAGCAGGCATGGTCAGAGGGAATCGGAACCCGCATGGAGGATGTGAAAAACAGTGTTGGGGATAAGTTAGAGAATCTTAAGGAACTGACAGTGACGAAACCCAGCGGGTATCTGGACAGTATTAAGAACGAACTGGCAGAGCTTAAGGAGAAATATGTAAAGACTTCCGCAGACAGCGAGAGACTGAGCGGACTGCGCGATTTCTTCCAGAGAGATATGATTCGTTCCAACCCGTCCATGAGTTCTAAGCGATTCAAGGAGGCACTGGAGGAATTACAGAGACGTGCCAATGAGAAGCGGAAGAAATAAAAGTTACCACTGACCGATATGCGGTATAGAAATGGTTGGGAAGAGTGGACAGTCCTTCGCCGTCAGACGGAGGACTTTTTTTATATGGAAGCAGAATCGTTCTTAAACAAATCTTAAAGACTTCCCCCATTTTTTATTAAAGAGCAATTTGATACAATGGAAACAGTGAAGCAGTACAGTATGAGGTGAGGAGACGGAAGATGTATAACATTTTGATATGCGATGATGAGGTGGATATTGTAAATGCACTGAAAATATATCTGCAGGATGCGAATTATGTTCTTTATGAGGCGTTCAACGGAAAAGAGGCGTTGGAGGCAGTGAAAAACAAGGATATTCACCTGATTTTGATGGATATTATGATGCCGGAAATGGACGGAATCGCGGCAATGACAAAAATAAGGGAGTTCAGCAACGTGCCGGTGATTCTGCTCACAGCGAAGGGAGAGGACACGGACAAGGTTTTGGGACTGACCGTGGGGGCGGACGATTACATAACGAAGCCGTTCAATCCCATTGAGGTGGCGGCGAGAGTGCGTTCCCAGCTCAGGCGGTATATGCAGCTTGGGAGCGGCAAGATGAAACAGGATGTGCTCAAAGTCGGCGGAATCGAATTGGACGACAAGGAAAAGTCGGTCACGCTGGATGGGGAACCGGTGGCGCTGACACCGACGGAGTATGATATTTTGAAACTGCTCATGGAAAATCCGGGGAGGGTGTTTTCGCCCAAAACCATATATCAGGAAATCTGGAATGATCTGCCCTTTGGCAGTGAAAACACTGTCGCAGTCCATATCCGGCACCTGCGGGAAAAGTTAGAGATTAATCCGGCAGAGCCGCGGTATTTGAAGGTTGTGTGGGGACAGGGATACAAGTGTGAGAAGATGTAAATCGATAGGCAGGATGATGGAAATGCCCAAAAGGCAGGAAAGGTGTGAATGGCATGGCGGAAGGCATGGATGAAAACAGAACCGATAGTATGACAGAGAAAGAGGAAAGGAAAAAGGAACGAAACAAGAGGGAGAAAACGACCGAAAGTGTTCTGGAGAGCACGTTTGCTAAAATTTTAGCTTTTTTTGTACTGGTATTCGGCTTTGCCATTGGAGCCGTCGGAATTGCGGGAAGTCTTTTTCTGGTGAACAATGATGCGTACCGGCAGGGAGTTTCCCAGATTATCCGAAACAGAATGGTGCAGAATGTCTGGGAGGATGTCGGCAATTTGAAAAGCTATTATGCGGACGGTGATACGGACCAGATGGCGAAATATCTTGAAAACAGCAATATGCAGATAGAACTGTATCAGGACAGAGAATTTCTGTGGGGAAATTACAAAGGAATGGACACGGCATATTCCTTTAACTGTTTTGTTACTGTGGAGATGCCGGCGGAGGAGAGTACAGAGTCCGGCGTTCAAATCAAGGTTATCGGTATTGAAGAAGACAAGGAGGCGGAAAACGGCGACAAGGGACAGAGCACGTATAAACTGAACGTGGCTGAGGGTGCAGACGCTGTGGACGAGACACAGGAGGCAGAGGAATCGGAAGCGGAGACGGAGAAAACAAAATTTGTGGAGCTGCATTACCAAATCTACATTGACGACAGCTTCCCGGTGCATGACGCTTACTGGCAGATTTACAACGAGTTTATCTGGCTGGAAGATTATCTGTACCTGATTCCCGCACTGGCAGTGTTCGGTATTCTTGTGACAGTATGCGCTTTCCTGTTTCTTATGTGCAGTGCAGGCCATCACAGGGGAAAAGCGGAAATTACCGGAGGAGTGTTGTCCAATTTCCATTTTGACGTCGTGACACTGCTCTTTGGCGCGGTGGCAATGTTTTTGTTAGTTGTTTCAAAAGAGATTTGGTCGGGAGACGTGGTCAGCACGGTGGTATTGATTGCGATTGGCGCCGTGGAAACGGTATGGTGTACCATTTACTGTATGGAACTGTCCGTGCAGCTTAAAATGGGAACTCTGTTAAAAAATACATTGATATACCGCATTATCTGTTTTCTTTTCAGAATACTGCGGGCGATTGGCAGAGGGATTGTGACGATGATTCGGGAAATCCCGACGGTATTGTCTGTGGCAGTCATTTACGGAAGCCTCTGCATTGCGGATTTGATAGGAATGATAATCTTTTTCTCCTGGAACCGTTACTGGAATTTTGACGTGGCGATGCTGGTGTTCTGGGGTTTGGAAAAACTGGTGCTGTTTTTCATCGTTTTTGCCGTGACGCTTATGTTTAAACGGCTCTTGGACGGAAGTAAGGCGTTGGCGGAAGGGGATTTAAACTATAAGGTTGATACGTCAAAACTCATTCTGGGTCTGAAGGAACAGGGGGAAAACCTGAATCGAATCGGAGAGGGAATTTCTCTTGCGGTGGAAGAGAGGATGAAGAGTGAACACCTGAAAACGGAGCTGATTACCAATGTTTCCCATGATTTAAAGACACCGCTGACCTCCATTATCAATTATGCGGATTTGCTCGGCACACAAAATGCGGATCCGGAGCAGGTTGCGGAGTATGCGGAAGTGTTGCTGCGACAGTCCAAACGTTTGAAAAAGCTGTTGGATGATTTGCTGGAGGCTTCCAAAGCAACCACGGGCAATTTGGAGGTCAATTTAGAGCCCTGTGAAATCAGTGTGCTTTTGTCTCAGGCGGTGGGAGAGTATGAGCAGCGTTTTGAGGAAAAACAGCTCGCCCTGATTGTGCGTCAGCCGGAGGAATCAGTGGTGATTACGGCGGACGGACGGCATTTGTGGAGAGTGTTTGACAATCTGCTCAACAATATCTGTAAGTATGCGCAGGAAAATACAAGAGTGTATCTGACGGTGGAAAAGGACGAGCGGGAGGTTCGGATTATTTTCCGCAATATGTCCAAATATCCGTTAGAGCTTTCCGCGGAGGAACTTGAGGAGCGGTTTGTGCGGGGGGACAAATCCCGGCACATGGAAGGAAACGGACTTGGACTGTCCATTGCGGGAAGCCTCACGGAGTTGCAGGGCGGGCACATGGACATTACAACGGACGGCGACCTGTTCAAGGTGATTTTAAAGTTCCCGGTTTCCTAGGTGCATTATATGTTTGAAAAAAGGATTGCAAATTTTTTTATAAAAGCTCTTGACAAAATCCGAAAAACGGAATACTGTATCAGTATAAGTTTTGTAAACCTGTGAGAAAGAAAAGTAAACTTAAGGGAATATTACAGAGAGCCGTCCACGGTGGAAGGATGGCATAGGAACTTTTGTTGAATGGACTTTCGAGGCCGGCCCGAAATGATAGTAGGCGTCGGCGGGATTCGGACCCGTTATCAAGCCGACGGATATGATAGTATTCGGAACAAGAGGACATGAGTCAATTTGAGTGGTACCGCGATAATAAGAATTTATTACCGTCTCAAATGCGTAATAGCTGCGCATTTGAGGCGTTTTTTATTTCAAAGGTATCACTGAATGATAAACCCTCACAGGCGGTGACAAAACAAATTTAACAGGCCTAAGAGGGCAGAATGGAGAGAAAATTATGAAGAAGAAAGTTTTAGCAGCAGTATTGGCAATGGCAATGGCAGTAGGAATGATGACCGGATGCGGTTCCAAGCAGGAATACAGCGTGGGTATTTCCCAGTTTGCGGTACACGGTTCCTTGGATAACTGCCGTGAGGGATTTCTGGCAGGTCTTGCAGAGGAAGGCATTGTGGAGGGTGAAAACCTGAAAGTGGATTATGTAAATGCCCAGGCAGATGCAGGAACCGCAGCAATGACCGCTAACAATTTCGTGAGCAAGAAGGTGGATATGATTTGTGCGATTGCAACCCCCACCGCAATGAGCGCTTATAACGCTACCATGAATACGGATATTCCGGTTATCTATACCGCAGTATCCGACCCGGTGGAAGCGGGACTTGCAAATGCGGACGGTTCTCCCGTAGGAAATGTAACCGGAACCAGCGATGCACTGGCTGTAGATGCACAGCTTCAGATGATTCGTACCATCCTTCCCGATGCAACCAAAATCGGTATCATTTACACCACAAGTGAGGCAAACTCCATCAGTACCGTAGCAGAGTACAAGGAAAAAGCCGCAGATTACGGATTTGAAATCGTAGATACCGGTGTTACCGCAATGTCCGAGGTTGCTTTGGCTGCCGCTGATATTGTCGGCAAGGTAGACTGCATCACCAACCTGACAGATAACACCGTGGTAAGTGCTTTGCAGACCGTTTTGGAAGAGGCAAACAAGAAGAACATTCCGGTATTCGGTTCCGAGGTAGAGCAGGTAAAGGCAGGCTGTGTGGCTTCCATGGGTCTTGAGTATTTTGAACTTGGCAAACAGACCGGCAAAATGGCAGCAAAGGTTTTGAAGGGCGAGGCAAAGGCATCCGAAATGAATTACGAAGTAATTTCCGAGCCCAGCCTGTATGTAAACTTTGCAGCAGCAGAAAAGATTGGTCTTGAACTTCCCGCAAACTATGCAGAGGATGCTTACCAGTCTTTTGATGAAATCATTGTAGAATAGAAAGAGGAATTGACATGGCATTATTACTGAGTGTATTGGAACAGGGTATGATATACGGCATTTTGGCACTGGGAGTATACATTACCTATAAAATTCTGGATTTTCCCGATTTGACCGTGGACGGAAGTTTTCCGTTTGGTGCAGCAATTACGGTCCGCATGATTAGTGGACTGGGATTGCCCGCAATCCTGACTCTGCCGGTGGCATTTTTAGGCGGAGCGCTGGTTGGAATGTGTACCGGTCTGATTCACGTTAAGCTGAAAGTAAGGGATTTGCTTTCCGGAATCATTATGATGACAGGTTTGTATACGATTAATCTCTGGGTGGCAGGTACCGGATATGTACCTATTTTCAATAAGGAAAACATCTTTGACAATGCCGTGGTAAACAAGATTTTCCCGTCATGGCTGATGAGTTTCAAGAATGTGATTATCATTTTTGTCATTACCATGATTGCAAAATATCTTTTGGACTGGTATATGAATACGAAATCCGGTTTCCTGCTTCGTGCGGTCGGTGACAACGATACGATTGTCACCAGCCTCGGAGTGGATAAGGGACTGGTAAAAATCGTGGGCTTGTCCATTGCCAACGGTCTGGTGTCCTTAAGCGGATGTATTTATGCACAGCAGCAGCGCTCCTTTGAAATCTCCATCGGTACGGGTGCCGTGGTAATCGGTCTTGCCAGTGTTATTATCGGAACCAGTCTTTTCAAGAAAGTGACACTGCTTCGGGTGACGTCCAGTGTTATCGTGGGTTCCATTTTGTATAAGGCATGTGTGGCACTTGCTATGTTTGCGGGCATTGACGCGAACGCAATCAAACTGATAACGGCAGGATTGTTCCTGATTATTCTCGTAATCAGCATGGACAGAAAGAAGGTGAAGTCATGCTAGAGCTGGTAAATATCTCTAAAAATTACAATCCGGGTTCTGTCAATGAGATTTGCCTGTTTAAGGATTTTTCTTTTACGGTGAACGACGGAGAATTTGTATCGGTGGTTGGAAGCAACGGTTCCGGTAAGACTTCCATGTTGAATCTGATTTGCGGAAGCATTGATGCGGATTCCGGCAAGATTCTGGTAAACGGCGAGGACATCAGCAAAAAGAAGGACTTTGTACGCCAGCGCCGTATCGGCAGAGTGTATCAGGACCCTTCCAAGGGTACCTGCCCGTCCATGACGATTCTGGAAAATATGTCTTTAGCGGAAAATAAAGGAAAGCCGTACAATTTAAGACGCGGCGTGAACAAGGCGAAGGTGGAGGAGTACCGTCAGATGCTCCGTCCGTTGAATCTGGGTCTTGAGGACAAAATGGGGATTCCGGTGGGCTCCCTGTCCGGCGGACAGCGTCAGACACTGGCGCTTCTTATGGCAACCATGACGCCCATTGATTTTCTGATACTGGATGAGCATACCGCAGCGCTCGACCCCAAAACCGCGGAGATTATCATGGAACTGACCGACAAGGTGGTGAAAGAAAAGGGCGTCACAACCATTATGGTAACGCACAATCTGCGCTATGCAGTGGAATACGGAAACCGCCTGATTATGATGCACGAGGGCGAAGTGATACTGGATAAATCCGGTGATGCGAAAAAGAATGTGAACACCGAAGAAATTATGGGAATTTTCAACCGTATCAGCGTAGAGTGCGGTAACTAAGTACAGGATATGAAAATAAAATCTTATGAGGAAGTGCTGGCACTTCCAAAGAGAGTGCACCGCAACCCGAAAAAGCCCGGCGTGATCTTCCGGAAACTGATGAAAATGGTTTCCGCGCCGGAGCTTAAAGCGGTTCACTTTACTTATAACTCTATAGGAATGGAAAGGCTGGGAACGGAAGTGGTGCGTTTGCCAGAGACCCGCTGTACAATAATTTGCGGCTTAGGAAGGTCAATGTGTCGGCAAACGTGGAGTATCTGCTTCCGGGTGAGGAGGTAAAGGAGCTGACTGCCGCGCAGATTAATGAAAAGCTGAAAGAGTGCTTTTCCTTTGACAATTTCCAGTGGCAGCAGGAGAGTGGTGTAAAAATCACAGAAAAAAGGGACGGATTCCACCTCACCGGCTGTGACGGAAAACTGGATTATGTGCAGAGGCCGTTGGCGTCCTACAGTCTGTATTCGGATTATTACTGGTATGAGATTGGGGATATGATCTGCATCGGCGACAGTAAGGTTTTGTATTATTGTTTCCCGGAGCAGGGCGGCGATATTGTGGCAAAGACTAGACTGGCGGCAGAGGAACTTTATAAATTGGAAAAAACAGGATTTCTCCGGAAATCATAGTGTTGGAATTCCAACATACATTCCTTGCAGATTTGTGTATAGTGAGCTTACAAAAATAAAAGACTATGGATAAACAAATTGCAAGGAGGAAGCATATGGAGAAGAGACAGTCACGCACGGAACAGATTAAATCCTATTTGGAGCGGCTGGGCAAAGGAGAGAGCTTAGAGAGCGTCCGCAAAGATTTCGTGAAGGAGTTTCAGGAGGTGGATGCGTCTGAGATTATGGAAGCGGAACAGACGCTTTTGCGGGAGGGAACACCGCTAGAGGAGGTGCAGAGACTGTGCGATGTACATTCTGCACTGTTTCACGGAGCGACAAGGGAGGTACGGATTGCCAATGCGGAGAAAGCGGCAGCGGAATCCTTAAAGACCGATATGCCGGGGCATCCGCTGTACACCTTTAAGCGGGAGAACGAGGCGTTGGAGGAGATACTGCAAAAATGTGAGGCAGCAGTGGAAAACGGAGCGGTGGACAGGGAGCTTTTTCAGAAGTTGAAAGAGGTTGCCATCCACTATGCGAAAAAGGGTGATTTGCTCTATCCGCATTTAAAGGTACAGTATGGTATCAGCGGCCCTTCGGCGGTCATGTGGACGGTGGATGATGAAATCCGGGATGAGCTGAATGCCTTGGGAAAGAAAGAAAAACAGGACGAGGAGTGGCAAAAGCGGTTTGCTGCGGTGCTGGTGCGCATCCGGGAAATGATTTATAAGGAAGAGAGAATACTGTTTCCCAACTGTGTCCGCAATTTTACCAAAGAGGAATGGTACGGCATTTACCGGGATTCCAAGGACTATGCGGTATGTCTTGGCGTGGAAAATGCAGTGTGGGAAGCGGCGGAAAACTTTTTAAATTCCGGAAGAGCGGGAATGTTTGCTAAAAGGCAGGAAGGTTCGGATGGCGGAAAAGGAGTGTCTGAAAACGGGAAGGCGGTTTCTGACCCGCAGACAGAAATCTATATGGCAGGCGGTCATATGAGCATAGAGCAGCTTACGGCAATGCTCAATACAATTCCACTGGAGATTTCATTTGTGGATGCCAAGGACAGAAACCGGTTTTTCAATGAGGGACCGAAGGTATTTAAACGTCCGGGAATGGCGATTGACAGAGAGGTGTTTTCCTGCCATCCGCCCAAAATTGAACAGCAGGTGAGACGGATTATCGGTGAATTCAGACAGGGCACTCTGGATAGTGTGCCGGTATGGATGGATAAAAACGGACGTACCATGCTGGTGACGTATATGGCGGTCAGGGACAGGCAGAACCGGTATCTCGGAACACTGGAACTGGTTCAGGATATGGAGTTTGCCAAGGAGCGTTTTCAGGGCAGATGACGGGACGCAGGAACGGGGCAGGCGGATACCAAATAAGGATAACAGAGCCGGAGCAGATAATGATATGCTCCGGCTTTTATGATGAAAATATTCGGAAAATGTATTGCTTAAAATTTCTTTTAAAATGAACAGTTTGAGTATGGTTCAAATAATGTCTTACCGTCTATTTGGAAGATTCGGTATATTTCTCTTCACAGTATTTGCAGCGGTAAACTTCCTTCTGCTCGTCCGCCAGTACGAAGATGTGGGGAAGTTCCTGCTCAATGGAGGTAATACATCTGGGGTTTCGGCATTTGATGACATTTTTAATCTGCTTGGGGAGGACAAGCTCTTTCTTTTCCACGATTTCACCGTTTTTGATAACATTTACGGTGATGTTGTGGTCGATAAAAGCTAAAACGTCCAAGTCCAGCATATTGATGTCGCACTCTACCTTTAAAATATCTTTCTTGCCCATTTTGTTGCTTCGTGCATTTTTGATAATGGCAACGGTGCAGTCTAATTTATCTAATTGCAGATGTTCGTAGATGTCCAGACTTTTGCCTGCCTTGATATGATCCAAAACAAAGCCTTCTTCGATTTTTCCTACATTTAACATGGTGTCCCTCTTTTCTATACGGTGATATTTAACAGTGTCAGAATCAGAGCCATTCTTACATATACGCCGAACTGTGCCTGCTTAAAATAAGCGGCTCTGGGGTCGTCATCCACTTCAACGGAGATTTCATTGACGCGGGGAAGGGGATGGAGTACCAGCATATCTTTTTTGGCGAGTTCCATTTTTGCCGCATTCAGGACATAGAAATCTTTCAGACGGACGTAATCCTCTTCATTGAAGAAACGCTCTTTTTGTACACGGGTCATGTACAGCAAATCCAGTTGCGGCATGACACTTTCCAGTCGGATAACTTCCTCGTAGGGGATATTTTTTTCACGGAGCATATCCGTGATATAATCCGGCACCTTCAGCTCCTCCGGGGAGATGAAGATAAAGCGGATACCGGGGTAGCGCACCAGTGCATGGATAAGGGAGTGAACGGTACGTCCGAACTTCAAATCGCCGCACAGACCGATGGTAAAGTTATCCAGTCTGCCCTGTAAGGTGCGGATGGTCATCATATCGGTAAGTGTCTGGGTGGGGTGCTGATGACCGCCGTCGCCGGCGTTGATAACCGGTATTCCGGAATGTTCTGCAGCAACCATGGGAGCGCCCTCCTTGACGTGGCGCATGGCGCAGATGTCTGCATAGCAGGAGATAATGCGGATGGTATCGGACACGCTTTCGCCCTTGGAAGCGGAAGAGCAGGAGGCGTCGGAGAAACCGATAACCTGACCGCCCAAGCGAATCATTGCGGATTCAAAGCTCAGTCTGGTACGGGTACTTGGCTCATAAAAGCAGGTGGCAAGTATTTTGCCGTCACAGGCGTGGGCGTATTTTTGCGGGTTGCTCTGGATGGAAGAGGCAAGGTTAAACAGCCTGTCCAGTTCTTCCGTTGAAAAATCCAGCGGACTCATTAAATGTCTCATAATTGTTTCCTCCATTTATATAATTTACTGAGATTGCATAGAAAAGTCGAAGAGAAAAATCTCTTCGACTGTGTGATTATTTATAGGATAATAACTCGTCCACGGTTTTGCGTTTCGGAGCAACGGGTGATTCCGCGGGATAACCGATAGGAATCAATGCGATTAAATCTCTGTCATCCGGAATCTCTAATAAATCAGAAGCCTCCTTCTGATCGAAAATTCCCATAATAACGGTTCCGAGTCCCTGTTCATATGCCGCCAAACAAAATGCTTCACTGGCAACTCCCGCATCAAACATCTGCCAGGAATCACCACGGGCGGTAGTAAAGGAACCGTCTCTCTCAAAACCACTTCTGCCTTTGATAATGGTAACGGCAACTACCATGGGGGCGTTGGCGATAATTTCACCGTTTCGGGGATGACCGGAGGTGAACTGTGCCAGTTTCTGTTTGGTTTCACCCTCGACAGCGACATAGCGAACAATCTGTGTATGTTTCCAACTGGGAGCATAAGATGCAGTTTCCACAATCTGCGCCAGTGTATCGTGAGATACCGGCTGGTCGGTAAACTGACGGATACTTCTGCGTCCCGTAATACATTCTTTTGCGGTCATAGACTTGTCCTCCTGAACACATTTTTATCATGATACCACTTCTGTCATAGACTTTCAATCACAATTTTTTCTTTTTTTCAGTTTCCGTTTTCTCCCGCAAGAGATTCTTTCATAGGAGAAAAATTCAAAATTACAGTGAAAATCTGTCGGAAATGTTTGCATATCGGCATTATTTCGATTATAATAAATCAGAATAGTTTTTTCGCGGAATTTGAATACCAAATGTGTTTTACCAAAGAAATTCAACAAAAAAAAGGAAGGGTTCCCCGCAGAGTGAGGGGAACGGAAAGGATGAGACAGATGGAGTTTGTGGAAAGAAAGCGTTGGCTGTTTTTGGGACTGCCTTTTACTTTTACAAAATATACGGTGAAAGAGGATGTTATCACGATTGATGAGGGACTTTTCAAGACGGTGGAAAACGATTGTTATATGTACAAGGTGCAGGATGTACAGCATGTAGCAAGTTTTTTGGAAAAGATTCTTCATTTGGGTACGGTTGTCTGCTATACCGGCGACACCACTCATCCGCAGCTTCGTTTGCAGCATATACGCAATTCCAGGGCAATTAAGGATTTTATTTTGAAGCAGTCCGAGGAAGCAAGACTGAAACGTCGTACTGTGAATATGCTGGATATCGGTTCCGGCGATGTGGATGACATGGATGATATGTAATGCGGAAAGCATGAGCATAATAGAGAACGGGACCCGGTGAGGGTCCTGTTTTTGGCGTAAAGCTGACTTTATGAGGGAGTGCAGGGCAAACCGGGGAGAAAAGTTTGGAAAGGGACAGGTGCTTTTATGGAACTTGATATGACAAAGGGAAAGCCGGCAAGTCTGATTCTGCGGTTTATTATTCCTACGATTATCGGAAATATTTTTCAGCAGTTTTACAGTATGGTAGACACTATTATTGTAGGACGTTTTGTGGGCGTGGATGCGCTGGCGGCGGTAGGCGCCACCGGCTCGATTTCGTTTCTGATTCTGGGCTTTGCCCAGGGACTGACGACGGGATTTACGGTGCTGACCTCCCAAAGGTACGGTGCCGGGGATAAAGAGGGACTGAAAAAGAGTATCGGCAATGCAGCGATTTTGTCCGTGTTTGTGACGGTTATCATTACGGCGATCAGCATGGCGGGTATGGACGGACTGCTTCGGGTGATGAACACGCCGGATGATATTTTCGATATGACAAAGACTTACATTATGATTATCTGCGGTGGAATCGCATTCAGCGTGCTGTATAACCTGTTAGCCAGCATTTTGCGCGCTATCGGAAACAGCGTCATGCCCTTGGTTTTACTGGTGATTTCCTCTGTCACCAATATTGTCTTGGACTATGTACTGATTGTCTATGGAAATATGGGTGTGGCGGGAGCCGCATATGCGACGGTGATTTCGCAGGGATTGTCCGGTGTTCTCTGCCTGATTTATATCTGGTGGAGGGTTCCGTTACTTCATGTAAACGCAGGACATTTCAAACTGGACGCTTGTTGTGTGCGCCATCAGATGGGCGTGGGTATTCCCATGGCACTGCAGTTTTCCATTACGGCAGTGGGAACCATTCTGGTGCAGGCGGCGTTGAATCTGTTAGGCTCCACGGTGGTGGCGTCCTATTCTGTATCCTGCAAGGTGGAGCAGCTGGTGACACAGCCTTTCTATTCCATGGGAATTACGATGGCTACTTACTGCGCGCAGAATAAGGGAGTGAATGACCTAGACCGGATTCGCAGCGGTGTGAAGGTGGCAAATATCATGTCCGCAGTCTATGCGGTGATTATTTACGTTGTCCTGTTGCCGGTGCTTCCGTATGCCATCCGCCTTTTTGTGACGGAGGATATCAGTCTTGTGTACGGATATGCAAGAACGTATATCCTGATTTGCGGTGCGTTCTTTATCCCATTGGGAATGATATTTATTTTCCGAAATGCACTGCAGGGCTGTGGCTTTGGCTTTATGCCCATGATGGGCGGCGTGGTGGAATTAATCAGCCGGAGTGCGGCGGCATTTGTGGCGGCATATTTCTTAAGCTATGAGGGAATCTGTTTTGCCAATGCGCTGGCATGGCTGACGGCAGGCGTGTTTTTGTGGATTGCGTACCGCATTTTGTTCAAGCGCATGGTGCGGGAAAAACAGGCTTAAGAGGAGCGGCGGGACAGCAGAATACGCTCAAACAATAGTCCGGCACCGAACCAGACCGGGGCGTAGTCTAAGCGCACTACCCGGTGGATATTCCATTTACTGCGCCCGTAATCCCATGGACACATGGAATGTTTTGACAAAAGTCTGCCGCTGATATACTCCCCGGAAAAAATTAAGGACATATAGGTAAGTCCCCTGACCCAGAAGGGTTTTCTGCAGAGCAGTGTGTGAATGGGGGCAAACAGTGCGGCACAGCCGTAGATGGGAAACATCCAGACAGAGGTGTTGCCCTTCAGTTTATAATCTCTTCTGCGCAGGGAATCCAGTGAGGTGAAAAAAATCTCCATACACCATCCTGTGAGTCCGCAGCGCAGAAAATTTTTAACAAAAAGCGGTAGTTTGGGTTTCATTATTACCTCCGTGTCGGAACAGAATTTTACTTTAGTTTGAGCCGGGCAAGGAAAAAATATACCGGAAAGGAAAGTTTTCAATGAAATATCAGGAAGCACTGGATTATCTGGAATCTTTAAATACTTATGGCATTGTGCCGGGACTTGACAGCATTACGGAGTTATGCCGCAGGCTGGGAAATCCGCAGGATAAACTTAAGTTTGTCCATATTGCGGGTACAAACGGAAAAGGTTCCACCCTTGCCTATGTGTCCACAGTGTTAAAATGTGCCGGATACCGGGTGGGCAGGTATCTTTCCCCTACTATTTCCGAGTATCGCGAGCGGATTCAGGTGAACGGCAAAGCTATCTCGAAAGCGGCATTATGCGAAGGTGTGGAGGAGATTCAGGGTGCGGTGGAAGCCATGGTTTCGGACGGATTTGCCCATCCGACGCCCTTCGAGGTGGAAACGGCGCTGGCATTCTGGTATTATCTCAAAAAAGAATGTGATATTGTTGTTTTGGAAACCGGTATGGGAGGCTTGCAGGACGCTACCAATCTGATTACGACCACACAAGTGGCAGTGCTTGCGTCCATCAGCATGGACCATATGAAGTTTTTGGGAAACAGTTTAAGAGAAATCGCCGCGCAGAAAGCCGGAATTATCAAGGAAGGCTGTGAGGTGGTCAGCATGGCGCAGACGGCGGAGGCTATGGAAGTGGTGGAGCGTGCGGCAAAGGATAAGCATTGTACGCTGTACATAGCGGACGCGTCACTGGCAAAGAATATCCGTTACGGTGTGGAAAAGCAGCGGTTTAATTATGAGAATTTCAAAAAACTGGAAATCGGTCTTGCCGGAAAATTCCAGATAGCCAATGCGGTGCTGGCAGTGAAAACCATTGAAGTTCTTGGACAAAAGGGCTTTCCGGTGTCGGAGAAAGCACTCCGAAAAGGCCTTAAGGAAACGGTTTGGCAGGGACGTTTTTCCGTGATAGGAAAAAAGCCTTTGTTTATCGTGGATGGGGCGCATAATGAGGACGCTGCAAAGAAACTGGCAGATTCTATTGAATTTTATTTTACAAATAAACGAATTATTTATATAATGGGAATATTGAGGGATAAGGAATATGACAAAATCATTGACCTGACAAGCAAGTATGCGGAGCAGATTATCACCATAACCCCGCCGGGTAATCCGAGAGCAATGGCGGCGTATGATTTGGCAAAAGAAATCGCCAAAGTGCATCCGGCGGTCACAGCGGTGGACAGTCTGGAGGAAGCGGTGGAAATGAGTTATCTGCTGGCAGGCAAAGAGGATGTAATCATAGCGTTTGGCTCGCTGTCCTATCTTGGCAGACTGATGGAAATTGTGGCGAAGCGTTCAGAGGAAGGACATAAGAATGGTAAATCATGAGAAAGTAAAAGAGGCAGTCAGAATGCTTTTGGAGGGAATCGGTGAGGACCCCGGCAGGGAAGGACTGTTGGAGACACCGGACAGAATTGCAAGAATGTACGAGGAAATCTGCGGAGGCATGAATGAGAGTGCTGAGGAGCATTTGTCCAAGGTGTTTACGGTGGAACACAATGAAATGGTTCTGGAGAAAGATATTGTCTTTTACTCTCTCTGTGAACACCATATGATGCCTTTTTACGGAAAAGCCCATGTGGCATATATTCCAAACGGAAAAGTGGTGGGCTTAAGCAAGCTGGCGAGGACGGTGGAGGTTTATGCAAAACGTCTCCAGATTCAGGAGCAGATGACGGGGCAGATTGCGGATGCCATTATGGAATATCTTGCACCGCAGGGTGTGATGGTGATGGTGGAAGCGGAGCATATGTGCATGACCATGCGTGGCGTGAAGAAACCGGGCAGCAAGACGGTCAGCATTGCCGGCAGGGGTGTTTTTCAGGATAATATAGTTTTGCAGAATCAATTTTTCCGTATGCTTGGAAAAACAGAAGGGTACTGTGATGGAGAGAATTGATAAAATTGTAAATCATGAATTGTTTTTATACCATTTGCATGCCAATGAAGCGGCAGAAGCACAGCGGTGCTTCTGCCGTCATAGTATGGTGCACTTTTTGGACGTGGCGAGAATCGGAATGATTCTGAATCTGGAGGAGGGACTGGAGCTTTCC
>CAKRYI010000033.1 GCA_934426825.1 uncultured Acetatifactor sp.
ACGTAAAATTACACTATATTGACAATAATTGAAAATGGTAGCAAAATAGAAAAGTGATTACACTAGAAAAAAATTGAGAAACTATACAATGATAGTGTATCTTAAGATACATGATGAGGGGACAAATGATATGAAATATCAAACTGCGTGGTGTACCGATGTGGGAATCAGAAAGGATACCAACCAGGATTCCGCACTGTTAATGCAGGCGGAATCGGTACAGGGTTCTGTTTTGTTTGCCGTTATCTGTGATGGCATGGGAGGACTTGCCAAGGGCGAAGTCGCCAGTGCCAGTCTGATTCAGCGCTTTAGAAACTGGTTTGTCAGGGAATTTCCGCTTTTATTACAGGAAAGCGCGTTTTCTGCTGCGCTCAGCCAGTCATGGAACCGGCTGATTCAGGAGCAGAACAGAGCGATTGCAGACTATGGACAGCAATTTCATGTAAATCTGGGTACTACCGTGGCGGCCCTGCTTTTGGTAGGGGATAATTACTATATTATTAATGTGGGAGATTCCCGCGTCTATCTGTTATCATCTCAAATCTATCAGCTCACTCATGATCAGACCGTAGTTCAAAAGGAAATAGATGAAGGGCGGCTGACACCTGAACAGGCGGCAAGTGATCCGAGAAGCAGTGTGTTATTGCAGTGCGTCGGAGCTTCCCAGGTGGTTGCACCCGAATTCCTTGCGGGGGAAGTGGAACATTCCACACGCTTTTTGCTCTGCTGTGACGGCTTCCGCCATGAAATATCCCCGCAGGAGATGTACGAAACATTATCGCGCAGTACCGCAGTGACCAAGCAGGATATGGAACAGGGATTGCAGTATCTGGTGGAATTAAACAAAAACCGTAACGAAGTAGATAATATAACGGCGTTAATGATTGATGTAGAATAGGAATGTTACAAAATGCTGGAAATCGGAAGTTTAATTGATGGAAAATACAAAATACTGAGTGTGGTCGGTCACGGTGGAATGAGCGTGGTTTATCTGGCTATCAATGAGCGCGCCAATAAGACATGGGCTGTAAAAGAGGTGCGCAAGGACGGGGTAAGCGACTTTGAGGTGGTGAAGCAGGGACTTATCGTAGAAACGGAAATGCTTAAGAGCTTTGACCACCCGCATTTGCCCAGTATTATTGATGTTATTGATACGCAGGACAGTTTTATTATTGTAATGGATTATATTCAGGGCCGGTCACTGGAGCAGGTTCTGAAAAGTTCAGACAATGCCCCTCAGAAAAAAGAGGATGTGATGGAATGGGCAAAGCAGCTCTGCGATGTGCTGGGATATTTACATACTCGTGAAAAGCCTATTATTTACAGGGACATGAAACCGGCGAATGTCATGCTTAAGCCGGATGGAAATGTGATGTTGATAGACTTTGGTACGGCGCGTGAGTTTAAAAGCCGCAGTGTGGCAGATACTACCTGTCTGGGGACGAGAGGATATGCGGCACCGGAGCAGTACGGAGGTATGGGGCAGACGGATGCCCGTACCGATATTTACTGTCTGGGAGCTACCTTGTATCACCTGCTGACCGGACATTCTCCGGCGGAGCCGCCCTATGAGATTCGTCCTATCGGGGACTGGGTTCCGGAGTATAAAGGAAGCGGTCTGGAGGAAATTATCATCAAATGTACGCAGCAAAATCCGGAGGAGAGGTATCAGGACTGTGCGGAGCTGATGTACGCGCTGGAGCATGAGGAGGACAACACCCAGAAGGCACGGAGAGCAAGACAAAAGAGATGGATGACATTCATAGCAAGCTGTGTGGTATGTGTGGCAGGCGTCATTGGTATGATTGGTTTTCGTATGGGATGGAACCGGCAGATAGAAAGCAGTTATGACGCCTATATAGACAATGCCAATAATGCGATGGATCAGGAAACTGCCGTGGAATATTACACACAGGCGATAACAATGAATCCGGAGAGGGAGGATGCGTATAATGATTTGATTTCCGCACTGGACAGGGATTATCTGCTGACCGGAGATGAGAGCCGTATGCTGACAGCATCCGTCATGCACACGGAGGGCGGAAACCGTACCAGTATTGATGCTCTGAAAAGCGGAAACCGTAGTTTTTATGATGAGTTCTGTTACCGTGTGGCAAATGACTACTACTTTTTCTATGAAGGCACGGATAATCGTACGAAAGCGGCAAATTGGTATGAAAAGGTACTGGGGAGCAACAATTTGTCCTCGCAGCAGCTTAAAATTGCGGAAAGTTTATACAAAATAGGAAATTATTATAATTCGCTTGGTTCCAATGCCAATAAATATGATTTTGTAAATCAGGGGAGTACCTATCTGGATTATTGGAAAGACCTGGTGGACATTACGGACGGCGACCTGATGGAGTCCACGGGACATGCCTATATCGTACTGGGTCTGTATAACAATATGGCAGTGGAAATATATAATTGTGCGCCGCAGTTTAAGGCGGCAGGGGTTACACAGGAAGAAATGCAGGCGCAGCTGGACAATATTAGCACACAGCTTAAGAATATTGTGCCGGAGGATGAGGAAGACAGTATGCTGATTGAAAAAATTACGCAGAACATATCCAAAGCGGAAACGATATTAAAAAGCGCATTTGCCAAAGGAGCTGTACAGGGGGGAACGAAATGAACGGACAATCAATGATTGAAATCTATCAGGCAGGCTTCTATGTATGTCTGGGCATTGCAGTGCTGGGGCTGGTTTTGACGATAATCTTTTTCTTTGCATTCCGGATTCCGTCCATCTGGGCATTGCGTACCGGAAGGGCGCAGAAACAGGCGGTCGGAAGCATGAGACAGGCAAGCCGCAAGGATGGCAGAATGCGTAAAGAAGAACAGGGACGGATACTGACTACGGAAGAAATGGTGGGAGCATCGGCGGAGGTTACGGCGCAGTTGGAAGCGATAACCGAAGAAATGTCCGAGGGCGGAAATCCCACAACGCTTTTGGAACAAACTGCTATGCAGGACTCCGGTGAATATGCGGTTACTATGTTATTGCAGCCACAGGAAGAGGCAAATGTGGACGGACGGTTTACTATCACACAAGAAGTTATATTGATTCACACAACAGAAATGATTCCCGAATAACAATAGAAGCGGATAGAAAATACATAAGCAAAAATAGAATATATAAATTGTGAGGAAAGACAGAAGATGAGAAGGAATACGAGAAGGTACAAAAGAATAGCACTTTTGTGTGCGGTTGCTTTGGTAATGTCCACGGTGGATACGCCGGTTCATTTTGTAAATGCGGGCACATTGGAGGATATGGGACAAGGTGATTCACAGGGTGAGACTGAAAACGGAGGAGAGGGCAGTGTCAGCGGAGGAGACACTGTGACGAATGGTATCACTATTCAGCCCGAATTGGAACTTGTTTTGGATGAACAGAATGCGAACCAAAGAACAGCTACTCTGACAGCGGCATTTGATCCGGAAAATGCAACGGACAGGACGTTACTGTGGTCATCCGACAAGCCGGAAATTGTATCTGTTTCTGCGGAAGAATCAGATACGGGAACAGTGGACATCACTGCACAAGCGGTGGGAAGTGCTGTGATTACCGCAGCATTAAAAACAGATGAAAGCAAAACAGCACAATGCAGGGTTACCGTGAAAAGTGTGCCGGTATCTGTAGGTGCTATTACGCTTAACAGCAGCAGTGACGGACAGGGAAACAGTCTGAGTGCAGATAATATTTTGGCAACGCAGAAGGTATTCTATTTATTTGCTGCGTTAAATCCGGAGGTACAATATTGTACGGACAGCAGCATTGACTGGAGTGTGGAGAAAGGAAAGTCCTTTGTTACGCTGAATGGAAATTGTGTTACCATTCTGGATTTGCCGGAAAATGAAAATCCGGTTACATTTACCGCAAAGACGGTGAATGGCTGTACGGGTACAGTGACGGTGACGATTAAAAAGGTACGGCCGGAAATCAGATTTGAACAGCAGGCGTCTATTGAGTACGGAAATGATACTGTTTCTATTTCTGCGGGAGTTTATGACGGCAATGTTCCCGTGGCGGCAAACCTTACCTATGAGCTTGTAACCGGCGATGGGTTACTGGGCGGCGATGAGATTTCTATTGATCCTGCGACCGGAAGAGTAAGTCCGCATAAAATGGGAAACTTTAAGGTGAAGGTGTCTTGTGGCGGTGACGGAACTTATCAGGCGGCAGTGGCGGAAAAAGAATTTCAGGTGTCCAGAAAGATGCTGAATGTTGTACTGACGGATCCTTCTGCAATCATTCAGAAGGTCAGCGACGGAACAATGGATTTGACGGAAGATAATAAGGAGAAAATCAAATCCCTGATTGCAATTCAGGAAGGACAGGTATTAACGGGGGATACAGTGGAACTTGAGGTGACGGTTCCGGATACAACACAGTATGACAATCTGGAGGTGTATACCGAGGATTGGGACAGCAGGAACAGTGTTGCCCTGAAAGATGTGCGGATTACTATAAAAACGGACGATGGCAAGTATTGTCTTGACACTACTGCAGTGGAGCAAGCCTCTTTGGCAGCAAGAATCACTCCCATTCCTGTATCAGACAAGGAGGTAAATTTAAAGGATAACGGGGGTGATGTGGCAATACATAACCGGACAATTATATTTAAAGGCGGAACGCGCGGAAGAAACGGGGAATATTGGTACGGAAAAGACGGAGTCCCGGTTAGCGTGACAGAGAGCGGCGTGGACCTAAGAGAGAGGAAAAATTGGTTTCTTTCAAGCTCTGTACTGGTAGATAAGAACGGTAATAAGTTTATGGAAGTGGATGGCGAAATCAATGCGTGCGTGAGACAAAACAACACCTATTACGGCTCTTATCATATTATTTGGCAAATGGATAAGACTGAACCCAGCATTACATTGACATCTGTTAAAACTGAGGACGGAGCAGATGCAGGAGCGATGGTGTTTGACAAGAAAGTGATATACACCATAAAAGTTACGGACGTGGGTAGCGGAATCCGGGAAAAAGGAAAAGAGGGCATTGTATACGGAATCGCAAGTACAAATAATGCTTCCGGTGTTGCAACGTGGACGGAACCGTTTTCTCTGGAGGAGACACAGGATGCACAGGGAAGGTGGGTTTATACTTTCCGTGTGGAGACGGAGAGCAGCGGATACCTGTTTGTTCGTGCGACAGACTGCGTGGGCAATACCGCAATCTCCGGTGCAATCCGACCCATTATTCTGGAGAGCGATGCTCCTTCCCTTCAGGTGGAGTGTGATAATACGGAGTATCGCCAGAACCACACCGTCAGTGTGACTGCTAAAGATGCGGAGGAGGCAGGAAGCAGTCCCTATACTTACTCCGGAATTGCAAAAGTAGAATATGTTCTGGTTCAGGACGGCAACGTGGTATTTCAGACCACAGCTGAAAACGCCGCTCCGAAGGATATGAATCAGATACCCCAGAGACGGGAATTTACCCATCAACTGACCAATTTACAAAAGGGAAATGTGGGTATCTATGACGGACAGGATTTGGACGGAAGCTATCAGTTGACGGTAACAGTATATGATAACTGCGGCAATTCCGCCAGTGATTCCTGCGAACTGTATTTTGATAATACGGCACCGGGTGCTTCTGTTTTCATGGAAAACGGTACAACAGATACCAATGGAAATTACTATTACAGGGCAGATAACTGTGACATTCGGGTTGGAATAAAGGATGCCCGGATTGCAGAGGGTGTCACCTATCAGATAACGGTAGGCGGAAAGCCGGTAGCGGAAGGAACCGTAACAGAGAATACAGAGATTCCTCTGGCAAAAGAAGAAATTGCGAAGAGTGCAGACGGTAAAGTGAAGGTTGGCGTTACCCTCACCGATAAAGCGGGAAATGTTAATACCCGGTTTAACGAAGTAACGAATTTAAATTGCAATCAGGATAAAACAGAGGCATATTTTATCCTTGATACAAAGGCACCTATCGCAAAAGTGGAGATGGAGGGCGGAAACGCTCTGGATAATACCTATTATTACAGAGCGGATAACTGCGGAGTTTTAATCTCCTTTGAAGACTCTGACGGAGAGAATGCTCCGGTAAGAGGCGGACAGGCACAGTATAAGGTATCCGTCGGCAGACAGGACGGTACAGAGTCAGAAATGGTTTTGGCTGACGGCACAAACACCATTCGTCTGGAAGCAGATGAGGTAAAGGCGTATGGAGACGGAAGCAGAACCATTACCGTGACGGCAATCGACGTTGCCGGAAATGTGATGACCGGTCTTTTGACAGCGGAGGAGGGTTCTAAAGGCGTTGTCATTGATAAAAACAAGGCAGCCTTTGTGTTGGATACGGCTGCACCTAAGTTGACCGCTGTCAGCCTGAAAGAGACAGATTCCGGTAAAGGCGGCGCAGAGTATTACAGTAATGAGCCTCAGAATGTGTACCTGAACAGTTCTTATACGGTTACTTATACCGTGGAAGAGGACAATTACTTAAGTGATGCAGGCTATGTCAACATGGACTGGGGTGAGACAATAGCAGAGGGGGAAGCAGCAGACTGTTCTCTTGATACCAGAGATAAGGCAGCAATTACCCTGAAAGTGGATACCAGAGGAAAACAGATTGAAAATGCTCACTATTGCCCGACACTGACAGTAAAGGATAAGGCAGGAAATGTGCTGGTAAAGGATGCCTCTTTTGACAATCAGGGATACGATTACAATAACGTTACGGTGGATATCGACGGAAAAGCGACCATGGAAGTATGCCAGGTGTTGGACAATGTGGCACCGGTGCTTGACTCTGTGAAAGTGGTGAAACATACCGGTACCGTTATCCCGGATTACACAGATGCTGCTTATATCAACGGCGTATTTTCTGTTACTTACCATGTGACGGAGCAAAACTACAGCAATGAGAATGACTTGGTGATTTTTGGTGCTGACGGTTTCCATTCCATTCATCCTTCTTTTGTATCGCAGGATAAAAACGAAATTACCATGCGGGTGGAGCCGGGAGATAATCAGAATATTGAGGGAGATACTTATATTCCTCATTTGAAAGTGACGGATAAGGCAGGAAACCATATGGTTCTGTCAGAAAATTTTGATGATGACGGAAAGGAATATAACAGGGTCATGGTTGCGGACGGTACGGCACAGCTGGACAAAAAACTGATACTGGATACCAAAGCGCCTGTTGTAACCATCGACTATACAGAGCCCGGAATTTCCCATTATTATGCGGAACCTGACGGAACCTATGCGTACTACAATAAAAAGTATGGCAGCCTGACGGCAAGTTATCGTGTAGAGGAAAAGAATTTTGACAGCAGTAAAATATGGATTGGTTATTCGGAAGATGGCGGAGAGATTTCTTATAGAGAAGTAAAAGCGAACGCAAATCAGACCGATTCTCCGGATACATTGGATATTCCCATCACGGATGATATGGATGAGGTACATTATCAGTTTGCGGCATACGGAGAAGACTGCGCTGGAAATCCTGTGACGGTTGTGGACAAGCAGGCGGTAAAAGAAGCGTCTGTCATAAACAGTATTACCGCAAAAGATTGTAGTAAGGAAAACAAGTATGTGAGCAGCAGTCATAAGGTGATTGACACCGTTGCACCTACTTATACCCTGCAAATAGAGTCCTCCGGTTCTGTCAATCGTGGGTTAGATACTGTCCATGGAAACCGCTATTACTTTAACAGCGGATTTCAGGTAAAAATTGCCGTCAATGTGGATGAATATGTGGGAGACCGCATTTTTATCCGCCGGGCTTATGTGGCGGGAAGTGAGACAGTGGACAGCAGTGCTGTTGCGATAGACAGACAGGAGCAGTTTACTACAAGATTAAACAGTGATACCAATGTATATACGGATGTGGTGAATGCCGGGGATGGTGTATACCGCTATCAGATATATGGAACGGACCGCGCAGGTAATTCTTTAACCTGTACCGGAAACAGTGGAAATGTAGAGGCGGGCGCATTGCCTGTTAGCGGACAGGAAGACGAGTCAGTTTCCGACCTGAGTGTTCCTGTTGTGCTTGACACTGTAAAACCCCAGGTGAGTGTCAGGGTAAACGAAATAATGGAGGACAGGACTTTAGGAGACTGCTTCTATCAGGGAACGCTGACGAGAGAGGAGAAGTACGAGCAGGGAGTAAATCAGCCATACCGTAGCAAGACAAAGGCACAGGCAGTGGTGACCGGTTCGGATTTTTCGCCTATAAAACTGAATTATACATTTGAGTCCAGTAATTCGGCGGCAGGAAACCGTAATGTGGTGTATAACAGCGGGGAATTTATCAAGAATGATTCCCAGACTATTGACTGGAACGGACAGCAGACAGTCAGAATGATGCAGCTTACGGCAACAGACCTTGCGGGAAATACCGCTACTGCGGCAAACTCCTATAATGGGGCGGTAAGTACCAAAATGTATCTTGATGTAGACGCACCGAATCAGGATGAATTAGCACCCGGTGTGCAGATACAGTTAAACGGAGCAAATTCCGGCACCACCAGAGGCGGTGTATATGGAACGGACGGACTGCCTTTGTATGCGGGGGATGTGACTGCGCAGGTGAAGATTTCCGATTTGAACAAGGAACAGCAGTCATCCGGACTGTACAAAGTCTATTATAAGGTGGAGGTTGCCGGTCAGGACTGGACACAGCGGAATGTGGTCGGCATCACCAGCAGAACAGACAGCGGAATCAGCCCGGAGATTGGAAACGGTGTGATATATTACGGAACATCCGGTGTTGGGGCAGAACTTTCCGCAGATGAAGTATTGACTTATACGGACAATCTGACCTTTACTTTCCGTTCGTCCGACTTTAACTACAATGATGTGAGACTGACGGTGTGGGCGGAGGACAACTCCGGCAATAAAATGCAGTCGGCAAACTATATCACCAGAGCGTTCGGTATAGATGTTACGGCACCCAAGGTGAAAGTGGTATATGACAATAACGATGTCAAAAATGAAAAATACTTTTTGGCAGACAGAGTTGCAACTATTGTGGTGACAGAACGTAACTTTAACGAAGCGGAGACAAAAATTACTACCGAGCAGGAAGCAGTTATCAGCGGTTGGGAGCATGCAGCAGGCGGCGCAGCAAACGGAGATGAGGATACATGGACCTGCGGTGTGGCATATCGCACGGACGGAGATTATACCTTTGACATAGCCACGGTTGACCTTGCCGGTAACAAAATGGCGGGCAGTGTTGATTACGGAAATAGTATGGCTCCGAAGGAATTTGTGATTGATAAGACCGTACCCATTATCCGTATTTCTTTCGATAATGATGATGTCAGAAACGGTAAATATTATAATGCGGGACGAATCGCCACGGTTGAAATAGAGGAGCACAATTTTGCAGAAGGTGATGCGAAAGTGTCTGTTACCGCCTCTATAGCAGAGGGCAGTGTGGAAACTCCGGGAATTACCGGATGGGTAAAAAATGCAGACAATAATTCTACCCATGTGAACTTTACGCAGGACGGAGATTACACCATGGCGGTGGAATACACGGATTTGGCGGGCAATGCTGCGGACGTGGTTGTGGTAGATGAGTTTACGGTGGACACCACACCGCCGGTTTTGGAAATCGGTGGAGTGGAAGATCATTCCGCTAATCAGGGAGAGGCAGCGCCTACCATTACCTACCACGATATTAACTATGCGGCAGACAAAACAGAGGTTGCTATTAGCGGTTACAAAAACCGGAATGGAAAGAATCTGACAGGTATTGCCAATGAAAGCCAGTTTGGCGGCAAGTTTATCTGTGATAATATTGCAGAAATTCCGGAGAATGATGATGTGTACCTGTGTGTGGGACATGTGGAGGATTTAGCGGGTAATAGCAGTGAGGCGGAAGTCACATTCAGTGTAAACCGCTTTGGTTCCAATTATATTTTGGACGATTCCGCGCGGAATCTGGTAGAGCAGTATTATACTAACAAGGCACCGACCATACAGGTGACGGAGATTAATGTCAATTCGCTGGAGTTTCAGGAGATAACCGCTACCATGAACGGCGATATTCTGGATTTGGTGAAAGGACAGGACTATCAGGTCACGGAAGCCGGTGGAGAAGGAAGCTGGAAGGAATACCATTATACAATTCCTGCGGAATTTTTTGACAAGGACAGTGTGTACAACATTACCATACATTCCCGTGATGAGGCGCAAAATGAAAACAGTAACCGTACCGCCAAAACGGATGAGTACACACAGCCCATAGATTTTGTACTGGATACCACGGCACCTGTGGTTGTTATCAGCGGTGTGGAGGATGATGAGCAGTATGCGGAGGACAGCCGGACAATCACTCTGATTGCGGAGGACAATATCCGGTTGGAAAATTTACAGCTTTATTTAGATGAACAGTTGGTGGCTGACTACGGTGAAGAGGAACTGGCTCAGACCGGTGGAACCGTAACTTATCTTGCAAACAGTAGTAATAACTGGCAGAACTTAAGAGTAGTTGCAAAGGATAAGGCAGGCAATACGACGCAGGATGTCGGAGTGAGATTCCTTTTGACCAGTAATGTGTTTATCCAGTATATACACAATACGCCTGCGGTTGTTACAACGGTTACGGCAGTGACAGTTGCCGGTGCGGGAATCGGAGTGGCAAGATTTAGGATTGTTCGGAGAAAACCCCGCAAGGCAGGGAAAAAAACAGCTTAGCGCAAACGACAGAGGAGAGCTAAATGAAAATAAGATTAGGTATCATTGACAATGATGGAATGTACAAAACAAGACTGATTAATTATTTTAACGCAAACTATGCAGACAAGCTCGAAATATTTTCTTTTTCAACCCTGGAAAATTTAAAGCAGTATATGCAGGAGAGCAATCTGGACGTTTTGCTTGCGGATGAGGAAAGCGTACCGGATACGGAGGAAATTCCGGCTGGTGTGGCATTCGCCTACTGGTCCGATTCTGCCAACATAGATTCCATACGAAACAAACGCACAGTGTGCAAGTATCAGAAAGCAGAACTGATTTATAAGGAAATTTTGGGGCTGTATGCGGAGATTGATAATAATGTGACCTCCTATAAACTGGACGGTTCTGGCGGTGCGGTGTTGACCTTTATGGGGGCAGCAGGCGGTGTGGGAAGCAGTACGGTTGCCGTGGGATGTGCTATGTATCTGGCAAGACAGGGGAAAAAGGTTCTCTATCTGGATATGACCCGGTTAGGGGATACCTCACTGTATTTTGGCGGAGAGGGAAATACTACTTTGTCGGATGTCTTTTATTCCATAAAAAGCAATAATGCCAATCTGTTTCTCAAACTGGAAAGTATGGTGAAAAGAGATGGCTGCGGTGTCAATTACTATGAATCCTGCCGTGTGGCATTGGATTTCAGAGACACCAAGGCGGAGGATATTACACATCTGATAAAAAGTATTCTCGATGCGCAGAGTTATGAGTATATTATCGTGGACGCAGAGCCCTCGCTGGATGAGAAGATGAAGGCAATCCTTGCCGTGAGCAGTGCGGTTATTGTAATTGGCGATGGAACAAGCAATGCCAATTCCAAACTGGCAAAACTGATAGAGGCACTGCAACTGGACGGTGGGAAGAAGGATGGTTTGGAGAGAAAACTGTTCCTTTTGTATAATCGCTTTCATACGGGAGCCCAAAAGGCTGTTTTGCAGGAAAAAATTACGGAACTGGGAGGCATCAATGCCTATAAGAATGGATCGCCGCGTCAGATTGCAGAGGAGATTGCAGGTAAGAGCGTGTTTGCACGCTTCCTGATTACGGAGGAATAAGTGATGGAAGAAGAACAATTACAGGAACTGGTTGCGGATTTAAAAACATACGTTCTGCGGGAGTTTCCGCTGAGTCAGTTGAGTGATGATCAGCTTATGAATCAAATCGAAGATTTGGTTCACTCAAGGCTGGAAGGACAGTATGTTCCCATAGACCAGAAGGTAGAGATTGTCAAATTGGTGTATTCGTCCATCCGTGGCTTTGGTGTATTGGATACCATTATGAGTGATGACACCATCACGGAGGTTATGATTAACGGTCCGGACAATATTTTCATCGAGCAGAAGGGCAGGGTACATAAAATGGACAACACCTTCGAGAGTGAGAGAAGACTCGAAGATGTCATTCAGAGAATTGTAGGACTGGCGGGAAGAGAGGTCAACCAGGCGAACCCCATCGTGGACACCAGATTGCCGGACGGTTCCCGTGTAAACGTAGTACTGCCGCCCATTTCCCTGATTGGACCGGTGGTGACGATTCGTAAGTTTTCCAAGACTCCAATGACCATTGAAAAACTGATTGAATACGGGAGTCTGACGCAGAATATAGCAGATTTTCTGGAGATACTGGTTCGTGCTAAATATAACATATTTGTGGCGGGGGGAACGGGAAGCGGTAAAACCACTTTCCTGAATGCGCTGTCCAACTATATTCCGAAGGATGAACGTATCATTACCATAGAGGACTCGGCGGAACTACAGATAGAGAATGTTCCCAATCTGGTCAGTCTGGAGACACGAAATGCCAACTCCACCGGTGCGGGTGCGGTTACTATGACAGATTTGATTAAATCCAGTCTCCGAATGAGACCGGAGAGAATCATTGTAGGTGAGGTTCGTGGTGCGGAGGCGCTGGATATGCTACAGGCAATGAACACCGGACATGACGGAAGCCTTTCCACCGGACATGCCAACAGTACACGGGATATGCTCAGCCGTCTGGAGACCATGGTGCTCCAGGGGGCAGCGGGTCTGCCGCTTCCTGCAATACGACAGCAGATATCCAGTGCGGTGGACATTATTATCCATCTGTCCCGTTTGCGCGACCACAGCCGTAAGACCATGGCAATTACGGAAGTTCTTGGGCTGGATGCGCAGGGGAACATTATGCTGAATCCGTTGTATGAGTTTGTAGAAGATGAAAAAAGTACTCTGGAGCACGTCAGCGGTTCCCTGCAAAGAACCGCAAATAAGATGCAGAATAATTTCAAATTGCAGCTTGCCGGATATAACGAAACATACTAACAGGGAGAGGGATTCATGGGAAAAAAAGAGAAAAAGAAAAAAGAGACCTATATCCCCAAAACGGGACTTTTGGGAAATGCAGTGGATTACAATATTAAGGTTTTTACGATGCAGGAAAAAATTCTCTATTTCCTGCTTGGAACGGTTGTGACCGGAGTGGTATTGTACATATTTTATGAATCACTGATTGTTTCTTTGATTGTAGGTGTTGCCGGAGGCATTGTGTTTCTGCCGTTGATGAATAAAAACCTGATTGCAAAGCGCAAACACAAGCTGCTTTTACAGTTTAAGGATCTGTTAGATGCCCTGAGTACTTCACTGGGGGCAGGACACAACGTGTTGGATGCCTTTTCTGCGGCAGAGAGGGATTTGCTTGTAGAGTACTCCGATGATGCGGATATTATCCAGGAAGTAAAAATTATTTTGCAGGGAATCGGCAATAACATAACCATAGAAAAAATGCTGACGGATTTTGGCGAGCGCAGCGGTCTGCGGGAGATAAAGGACTTTGCCTCCGTGTTTGAAACCTGTTACCGGAAGGGAGCAAATATCCAGGAGGTTATTCAGAATACTGCGGAAGTCATTACGGATGAAATTGAAATCAGCATGGAAATACAGACCATGGTGGCAGGGCAGAAAACAGAACAGAATGTTATGACTCTGATGCCCATTGTATTTGTATTTGTCATGAAAAATATGGGGGGCAATTTGGTGGATTTGTCCAGTCCCATCGGCATTATGTCTATGACAGCTGCCATTGTACTGTTTGTTGCATCTTATTTTATCAGCAAAAAGATTTTGAATATCAGATTGTAGGGGGGAAGAAAGATGGCAGTGAGAATAGTGATACTTAGTATTTCTACACTTCTTACCCTGTTTTGGGTGATTGGCAATGAAATCGGTTATCGCCGATACGTTGATTATATCAAGCCGCTAAAAGGGAATAAAAGTCACCCGCTGTATATGATTTACGGCGTTGGTTTTTTTATGCTGGATTTGGTGCATTACAGCTTTCATTCCCGACTGGACAATAAACGGATAGCGCAGGCAAAAATTGTATTTGGGGAGAAATACGGTGAATATTTTTATCGTATCAATGTAGCCGAAAAGTTCAGCCTCAGTTATCTGGCGGTGGTAATGGGTTTTGATTTATACTGCGTCCTGAATGAAATGATTATGATTTTGGTGGGAGTTTTCGGAGCCGTTATGGTGTTTTGGTATGTTGATACCAGAATTACGGATGTCATTGAAAAGAGAGAAGAGGAAATTGATTACGAATTTTCGGACATGGTATCCAAACTGACCCTGTTAATTAATGCCGGTATGATTATGCGAGAGGCATGGTGGGAGGTTGCGTACGCTTCGGACGGATTGATTTATCGGGAAATGCGAGAATCCATTCAACTCATGCAGAACGGTGTTGCCGAGGAGGACGCCTATATTTCGTTTGGTGCAAGATGTTACAGTAAACGCGTGAAAAAGTTTATCTCTCTGCTGGTTCAAAACCTGACAAAAGGTAACAAGGAGCTGGTTGCGTTTCTGAAACAGATGACAAAAGAGAGTTGGGAAGAGCGCAAGCATTATGTGAAACGGAAAGGTGAGGCGGCAGCTACTAAGCTGTTACTCCCCATAGGACTTATCTTTGTCGGAATCTTGATTATGATTGTGGTTCCTATTTTCGGCAATTTGGGCATTTGATACACGCCTGTGCCGGAATTAAGAATAAATTACTTATGAAAGGAGTGAGATTCTATGTTGATGCAGGATTTATTTTGTCTAAAGCTCAAAGTTAAAAGTGCAGTTCATAACTTCATACGGGAAGAGAAAGGAGCCTCTGACATTATCGCACTGGTAGTTATCATCGGTATTGTAGTAGTATTGGCATTCCTTTTCCGTTCAGCTATTTTTGACCTGTTCAAACAGTTATGGGACAACCTTGTTGCAGAACCTGCAACATCCGGTGGTACTTCAACCGGTAACATCACTGTAAATGACATCACTTTGCCGGATTAATTTACAGATGTTTGCCAAGACGGGTGGCTAAATGCCGCCCGGGGCGGCAGACATCCCAATGAATACGAGGAGAGAGCCGGAACATGAGCAGAAGGAAGGAAACGAACAATCGAAACAGCGGAAGTGCCATTATTGAATACACGATAGTGTTTCCGCTGATATTATTAATTATTTTTGCACTATTCTATGCAGGATTTATTATGCATCAGAGATCCGTTTTAGATAGTGCTGTCAATAGAGCAACCATATACGCAGCCCGTCTGCTGAGTGACCCACAGTACAAAACCATTGTGAGTTCGGCAGGTCCGGAGGGGGATGCTTTGGATTGCGAATCAAACAGTTATACGATGGAAGAATCTTTTGAAATTCAGCCCTATCGGTATCTTACAAATTTTAATGGGGGAAATGCGGAAGAACCTGTCAAACAAAAAGTACAAAGCATTGTACAGGCGAACAGTTTCTGGGGAGGAACAAGCAACCTGGATGTGACTTATTCTTACACAAACTATGTTTTGTACCAGCAGATTACCATATCTGCAAAACAGGAATTCCCGTTGCCCGGGATGTTCAAACTGGTAGGCTTAGACGATAAAATAGAAATCTCATCGGTATCGGTTCAGGCAGTGACGGATCCCGATGAATTTATAAGAAATGTGGACTTTACCATTGATATTATTGAGAGAATTACACAAAGCAATGTGGTTGAGTCTATTCAGCAGGTAACGGGCAAAATAGCGAAATTTGCAGATGTTTTGTTTGGCGGGGATAAGGAGTAAAAAAATGGGTAGAAAATGGAAAAAGCGGATAGACGGTGCAATTTCTCTTATGTTGGTGGCAATTCTGTTACCTTCCATGCTTTTGTCCGGACTGATGGTAGATTTGTCCCGATACAGCATGGCGAAAGCACTCATAAGCAGTGCAGGCGATTTGACACTGAATGCGGCACTGGCGGACTATGACGGAATTTTACAGGATGTGTACGGATTGTTTGCCGTTTCGCAGAATGACGAAGACCTTTATAACAATCTTTCGGATTATTTTGAGACAACGCTGGTGTCAAACGGAGTTGTTACGGAGGGGGAGTCTGAGGACTATGTAAGAACGATGTTAGACGGGGTTGCCCAATATCTCTTTATCGGAGAGAGTGGGGAAGCTAATATTGTCAACCTGTTTGATATGGATATAAAGACGGATAGTGCGGTCTCCGGAGTGGAGGACAGTACGCTGGAAAATCCTGTTATCATGAAGAAACAGATTGTGGAATATATGAAATATCGTGCGCCGGTGGACTGCGCACTCAGCTTTTTCAGCGGGTTGGAGGCACTTGGTAAATCCAACAAGCAGGCAGAGGTCATTGAAAGCAAACTGGAAGCCGAGACCTATACCCAGACGATTAATGACAGCGCACAGGCGCTGTATCAGGCAATTCAGCAATATGACAAGGATTTGTACGAGTCCAAAACCTTTTCGGCGGAATATAATGACCCCAGAGGAGTGGAGGAGAAAGAAGAAAATGACACAGAAGGTCTGAAAGATTTGGCAAATGCCGAAAGAACGGAATGTACTTATAACTACCGACTGGTAAATCAGTATATTTTGGGATTTTTGCTGGATACGGAGCAGGAGGATATTACCGGGGGCGGCAACAGAGTCAATCTGTCAAGCGGAGAAAGTTACATAAAACAATATGTGAAAAGGGATGAGAATGTAGAAGAGGCAGGAGCTGCGCTGATAGAGGCAGCCGGAGCATATCAGAATAAATGTTTCGCATTGTCTGACGATGAAAACTATCAGGGAATTAAAGAACTGGTGGAGCGGATTGTGATCGACACTGCAACCACGGAGCTTGCAGTAAAAGACGAGGTGCGTAGTTATCCGGACAGAGCGATGACCCAGTACAAATTGTGCTTTACTTTTTTAAAGGATACCAATAAGGAGGACAGCGCATATCGGGCAATGTTAGAGACCTTTCAGGAAATGTTAGTATCAAAGGATTCTTTTGATAAAACATTCCGTGATGTGATGGACATAAAGAAATCTCTAAATAGACAATCAGAAAGGCTTGCAACAAGAATACAAATATGTAATAATAATATAGATTCTGCTAATGAAAAGATTGCAGATAATGAGCGTAAAATTGAAATTGACAGACAGCAGTTGGAACATCTTAGAAATGCGCCCAGACGTTTACCCAGTGATAGAAGGCGTGCAGAAGCGGAAGAGTACAATTACAGCAACAGGATTCTGGAACTTCAACAGGAAATTGAAGAATGTAAAGACAAAATCGAAGAAGAGCAGGGCAAGATAGAACAGCTCACTCCTGAGAAAGAAGCAATTGACAACCGATGCAGCCGCTTGGAAAAAGATATAGTGGATACGAAAGACGCACTGGCAAAGGAAGGTATCCAGTATGATGAAGCAAGCGAGAGCTTTTTTGCTTCCACCATACAGACAGATGTAGAGGGAATCATTGACGGAGTGTATGGTATTTACCAGAAATACACATGGTATCGGAATGAAGCAAGAGAATATGCAGGTCTTTTAGTTAAGGGAATCTATGCGGAAAGCAGCTATATTCACAGTAAATCAAAAACAATGCACGATGATGCGGTAGCCATTTCCCAAAAGATTGATGCGCTTACCCGGAATGTGGATACTTATGGCGAAAAGCTGGATAAGTGGGAGAGAGCCAATGCAGAGTATACCGGTGAGAATATTTCCGGTGAGGAAGACCAGTTTGGTTCCAGCAATACAGAAGAAATCAATACAAGCAGAAAATCTTATGACAAAGATCAAATTGAGGAATTAAAGAAATTCAATCAGGAGCAGTTGGCAAATATTATTCCGTTCCTGAATTATATGGAAAATGCCAACAGCGATGGTTATCGGTACGGCAGTGAGCCGCTTTGGAAAATAGATGAACTGAGGGCAGCAATCAATGCGGTGAGAGATTTATCCGGCAGCTTTGTTGACAAAGACAGTATTACTCCTGAGGAGTGCAACACCCATTTTGCAGTGTTATGTAAGGAAATACCCTATGGATATAATTATGCGGAGACGACAACTCTTATGAAGAGCTATACCCGGGAAGAGGAAATGTTACCGTTTGTAGGGTACTTAAAGTGTACTTATCCTTCCAGTGAAGATGAACAGAAAGAAACCACTACCGTGACGGTGCAGGGTGAGGATGGAGAGTCTGAGGAAGCTAAGAATGCAAAGGATATGTATAATACAATGAAAGATTCCCTCAAGAATGATGGGAAGGAGACCAGTGACCCCAATGCAGATAAATATGGATATACTTATAAGGGGAAGACTACTCCCGGACAGGGAGGTGATGCCCCGGAGGCAAATGCAACAGTAGACACTGATGACGCAAAGAATGCTTACAGTGCCAAAAAGGATGAGGCAGGCAAAGGACTGAGCGGTCTGAGCCGGGCACTCCAGACAGGGAGGGATAATATTTATGTAATGGAATATATTTTTGGCAATTTCTCCTATAACACGATGGTGCAGGATGCCACTTACAACGCATATGTAAAAGACGGTGGAACAAAGGATAAATTTTACGCAGAGGCATTGGCAGGAGCTGCAGACTATGAGCCCTATAAGGCACTGACGGCGGAAGCCAAAGCACAGGGGCAGGAGGATCCTCATAGTGCAACCAGACCGACTACTTTGAGCGGTTACCCTATAGCGGAATACAATAATAAGTTCTATGGGGCGGAAGTGGAGTATCTGCTCTACGGCTTTCAGAGTGCGGAAAATAATGTAACCTCGGCGGACGCTTCTATCTTTGCCATTCGCTTTATTATGAACAGTATATATGCCTTCTCCAACAGTGAAATCCGCAACACTACCAGAACAGCAGGAATGGCGGTTCAGGCGGCAAGTCTGGGCACGATTCCTTATCAGGCGGTTATGGTGGTACTACAGTTGGCGCTGGCAATGTCGGAGTCCTTGTTGGACATTTCCGTTATGCATACGGGAGCCAAGGTAGCTGTTGTTCCTACTAAAAAGACATGGATGCTTAGTCCATCGGGAGCAGGAGAGTTACTGAAGGATGTGGCTGCGGCGAAGGCGAAGGAAGTGGTGAGTGATACTGTTGAAGTCGCGATAGATAAGGTCAGTACCGGAATTCAGGATTTTGTGGATTCGTCGGCGGAGGAGATAACGGAAAAATCCAGAAATTTGATAACAGGATTGCAAAGTAGTGTGGAGGCAAAGGCTACGGAATTGATGGATGAGGCATTTGCCCAAGTAGAAGAGACTTTAATGTCGGAATTGAATCAGATGAGGTATCTTGATTCCGACCAATCCCCACAGGAGGCATTGGATAAAGTCTTTGAGGCGGCTCGAAGCAGTAAGGAAGATGCATTAGATTCCATGAGAAATGCAGGAGGAGATGTGGGGGGATTGATAGCAGATGCCGTCAACACTGCATTAGATGCGGCGCTTGCAGAATCCCAACAGCAGGCGAATGCCAAACTGGGGGAACTGATGGGCGAAAATGCCGGAATATCACCTAGCGCTTATGTAACTACTCTCTGTAATATGTTACAGTCTGACATCTCAGAACAAATTAGAAGTCAACTGGATAGAAGTGCTGAAATCGTTCAGAATCAGGTTGCTAATATGACTGATTCGATAAGAGGGGAAATTTCAGCTTTGGCATCTCAGAAATCAGAGGAAGCGAAAGGAAAAATTATTCAGAAAGTAAATGGATTCATTGACGAAAAGGTAAACACAATTACCGATAAGATGCCGGATTTGAGTGGACTGAGTTCTGAAAACCAGATAGTAAGCGGAGGAGGCTCGGCGGCGGCAGCCATCGCTTTCGGCTACAGCGATTATCTGAGGGTATTCCTGTTTCTGGGACTTTGTGCCAATGATAAGGCAATTTTGGAGAGAACAGCCAAGCTCATAGAGTGTAATATCAATTATCCCAACACCCGGATGGAAGAGCTTGCGGAGGAGTCCGGTGAGGGCGGAAACTGGTTTCAGGAAACTTTCCAGAGAATCAGTTGGTTCTTTACCAAAAAGGGAAAAGACGGTGAGGAGAGCAGTGGAGAATGGAAGGTGGATAAGACTTACACCTATGTGCAGGTGGATGCAGACATTGAAATGAAAATGTTTTTCTTAAACACAGAATTTTTTACAAACTTGATTAATGTGGCATATCTGGAGGAGGGAGAACCTGCACCGGATACGTCAGCAACAGTTACAACCTATCACTACCACAGTGTGATGGGTTACTAAGAATGGTATATGGAAATATACATATAAATTTT
>CAKRYI010000034.1 GCA_934426825.1 uncultured Acetatifactor sp.
AACCGGCGGCGGTGAGCATACTCACAGCTACGGCAGCGAGTGGAAGAACGATGCCGACAACCACTGGCATGAGTGCTCCTGCGGAGATAAGGCCGATAAGGCGGCGCACGACTTCAAGTGGGTTGTTGACAAGGAAGCGACCGCAACGCAAAAGGGTTCCAAGCATGAGGAGTGCAAGGTTTGCGGCTACAAGAAGGCGGCAGTTGAGATTCCGGCTACCGGCTCCACAACAAAACCGATCGATCCTACGCAAACCGACCCGAACACCGACGCAGAAAGCCCGAAACCCGGTGACAACAGCAATAGGATCCTCTGGATCGCACTGCTGTTTATCAGCAGCGGCGCAGTGATCGGCATCATCGTTTACAGCAAAAAGAAGAAAGAAAACGCTGAATAAATCAGCTGCGAACCTTTGAGCAAAGGGCGGTGACGGACATTGTCGTCATCGCCCTTTCACTTTAGTAGTGAGAAATTGGTGCTAAAGAATCCAGACAGTGGATACGTAGAAAACCAAACTAAGAGTACTGGAACAATCTTACTTTAGGAACCGCTTATTGCGGGTAGGAAAGAAGGTGGTTAATAAGAACACGGAGGAGTTTCAAAGTGGGAATTCAATTTCTGAAACGGATTGATAATTTTAAGGTTTTATGGTAAAATAGGGACGATATTTGGAATCTTTCCTATTCTACACTTAGGAAGGAGGCACAAATGGGTAAATCCCTTAATGGTAAAGAATTAGGTAAAGGCTTATCACAGAGAAAGTGAGACAATAATAAAGGCGTGAAAGCCTTATAAACAGGAGGTTTTAAGATAAAATGGAACAGTATAAGCAGGAATTTATAGAGTTCATGGTTGACAGTCAGGTGTTGAAATTCGGAGAGTTCACCTTAAAAAGTGGCAGAAAGTCTCCTTTTTTTATGAATGCGGGCGCATATGTGACCGGTGCACAGTTGGAAAAGCTGGGTGAGTATTACGCAAAGGCAATCCATGACAATTACGGAGATGATTTTGACGTCCTGTTTGGACCGGCTTATAAGGGAATTCCGTTGAGTGTGGCAACCACCATCGCATACAGCAAGCTGTACGGCAAGGAAATCCGTTATTGCTCCAACCGTAAGGAAGTGAAAGACCACGGAGATGTGGGAATCCTTTTGGGAAGCAGCTTAAAGGACGGAGACAGAGTAGTCATTATCGAGGACGTGACAACCTCCGGCAAATCCATAGAGGAGACCTTCCCGATTCTGATGGCACAGGCAAAGGTGGAAATCAAAGGTCTTATGGTTTCCTTAAACCGTATGGAAAAAGGACTTGGCGGCAAGGTAAGCGCTCTTGCCGAAATCAAGGAAAAGTACGGCTTTGATGCACATGCCATTGTGACGATGGCAGATGTTATCGAACATTTGTATAACAGACCTTACAAGGGGCAGATTTACATTGATGATACGTTGAAAGCGGCAATCGACAAATATTATGAAACATATGGTGCATAGGAAAGCTGTGCGGCAGCAGGAAAGGAGCAGGTATGGAGGAAAAGGTTTATAAGACAATGGGCGGAACCGGCGCTATGAATATCGTAATCGGCGTGATTACCATTGCGGTCGGAGTGGTTAGCGGTGTGCTGATGATTATCGGCGGAGCGAGACTGCTTGCAGGAAAGTCAAAGATTTTGTTTTAATGAGAGCATAGTTTATCAAATGGGCATTTCCTACAAAGGGAGTGCCCTTTTAGAGTTTTAAGGAAAAGACCAAATGGCGAAAAGAAATTATATTTTTACAAACAAAAAACAATCCCAGAGGGCAATTATGTCCACCATTTTGGGAATCATAAGTACGGTGTCCCTCGGCATTGTGGTGTATCTGACCTACCGGCAGGGCGGAAATGCCACCGTCGGTTACGGTGTCACGGGGCTGCTTGCAACCCTGTTTTCCATAGTGGGACTTACGCTGGGAATCCTTACCGTGCGGAATAAAGAGTATTACAGGTTGTTTCCGTGGCTGGGGGTCGGACTGAACCTCCTTGCACTGGGGAGCATCAGTCTCATACTGTATCTGGGCAGCAGCCTCATATAAAAATCGTAAAAAGCGGCAAGAACAGGAACTGAAAGCACAGGAACCCAAAACCCAAGGACTGAAAATGCAGGAACCAAAGGCTCAAGGGTGGAAAGAACAGAGAACCAAAGCTATCACAGAATAGTATAAAATCAGAGAGGACAGAACACAGATGGACATAGAGATTTTGACGGAACGATACAGTCTGGCGCTGGAGCGCATCCGGGAGATTCCGGGAGAGCATTTCGGCAATGCAGAGTTTGAGGAATATTTTGCGTCCGTGGCAGGCTTCCTGTTACAGATAGAGGAGACGAAAACGTGGCTTTGGGAAGGCGGACTTACGAAGGCACCCTTGGAGGAACTGGTTCAGAGAAATCATGCTCTTTACGAGGATATTATGCCGGAAAACTACGAGAGCAGTTACGCCAATCCGGCATATGCGGTGGAAAAGCTGGGAGAGGAATTCGGCGCAATGCTTGCCTTTTTATATACGGAGATGCGGAGCCTGATTGGTTTTGTATTCGAGAAAAGGTTAGAGGAGCTTGTCATCCGCATGGAGCTGTTCACGGAGGTGTACACCGCATTTACCGTGGAATGGCAGGAAAATAACTGCCTGCCGGCAAAGGAAACCATCCGGCAGATTTTGTACTGGTTTGCCAGCGATTATGCGGACGTGGCGGCACAGAGGCGCATTTACGACATGGTGGTGCCGGAAGAAAATTTCGCGGCAGATATTATCAGAAACAGTGATACTGACGACGTGCGGTATCTTTTCGCCTACGGAGAATATGTGGGGGAGAACGAACTGGAAGTGGCAAGATTTATGGCGGCACTCCCGGAGGAAACCATAAACACCATGGCGGACACGTATACGGAGGGGTATCGAATCGGCTTTGTGCTTGGCAACAAGGATTTGTCCAAGAAAAAGACCGTGGATTTACGGTATCAGCTTGGCTTTGAGCGGATGATGAAGCGTGCCGTTGAAAACTTTGCGAAAATGGGCTTGGAGCCTGTTGTTCACAGGGCGGCTTACAGCATTTTGTACAATCCTTCCATTTTTAAAAACGGATATTACGGCGGCATACCGAACAGGCAGTATGAGTTCGACCACAAGGATGACAGGGCGCTGTTTTTGGACAAAAATTATGTAAACCGCACATTGGAAGTACTGCACACGGCGTTTGAGGAATACCGGGACGAGGCGCGAGGCTATGCTGGACCTGCGGTGGTGGAAACCTTTGGAGAAAAGAGTTTTGAGCCGGTCAACAAGCCGTCCGCGCTGAAACTGAGCGAGGAGCAGAACAGCCTGCTGGTGGAATACCGCACCAAGGCAGGAGAGCTGCAGAGACAGTATATTATAGAAGAAGAGAGAAGTTTCACCATCATTGCATTTCCGGTTCCGGAGATTGCGGAGAGCCTCAAGGGCGGAACGTATGAGGAGTTTTTCAAGGAAATTATACGAATTAACACCTTGGACTATACGCTGTATCAGCGGATTCAACAGACCATTATTGATACGCTGGACACGGCGCAATACTGTGAAATCAAGGGGAAAGGGGCAAACCACACGGATTTACGGGTGCAGCTGTGGGAGTTAAAAGACGCAGAAAAGGAAGCCAAGTTTGAAAACTGTGTGGCTGACGTGAACATTCCGGTGGGAGAGGTGTTTACCTCCCCGGTGCTGAAGGGAACGAACGGCGTGCTGCATGTGAGCAAGGTGTATCTGCAGGGTTTGGAATACCGGGATTTGTCCATTACCTTTGCGGACGGAATGATTCAGGATTATTCCTGCGGAAACTTTAATACAGAGGAAGAAAACAGAGCATTTATTAAGGAAAATATTTTGTTCCGCCACGCCACGCTGCCCATGGGTGAATTCGCCATCGGCACCAACACGACGGCATATGTCGTGGCGCGTAAGTACGGTGTGGAGGACAAATTCCCGATTCTGATTGCGGAAAAGATGGGCCCCCATTTTGCGGTGGGCGATACCTGTTACTCCCATGCGGAGGAGGTAAGGGTGTACAATCCAGACGGAAAAGAGATTGTGGCAAAGGATAACGAGGTGTCAAGACTAAGGGACAGCAAACCGGAAAAGGCATATTTTAACTGCCATACGGATATTACGATTCCCTATGATGAATTGGGCGAGTTAAGCGCAGTCAGGGAGGACGGCAGCAGGATTCCCATTATTCTGGACGGACACTTTGTATTGCCCGGCACTGAGGAGCTGAATCGGGCGTTTCAAGAATAAGATTGAAAAATAAAATTTTTCAATCACGAGATTTGTGTCTGCGCGCACTTGACACAAACTCGCTATGCGCAAAGAACGTGCGCAGAAATGTGGAAAAAAATGTAAAAAAATGCGGAATAGGTTGCATCTGTATTGCAATTTTAGTAAACTAGAATAGAGTATGGCATCCATGATAAGATGGAGCAGAAATGAGGAGCGATATGGGAACGAGTAAAGTAGGTATTGTAATGGGCAGTGATTCCGATATGCCTGTTATGGCGAAAGCCGCAGATATTTTAGAGGAGCTTGGTATTCCTTATGAAATGACGGTTATCAGCGCCCACAGAGAACCGGATGTGTTTTTTGAGTATGCGAAGACCGCAGAGGAAAAAGGATTTAAAGTGATTATCGCAGGAGCCGGTATGGCAGCACATCTGCCGGGTATGTGTGCGGCAATTTTCCCGATGCCCGTAATCGGAATCCCGATGCACACCACTTCTTTGGGAGGAAGGGATTCCTTATATTCCATCGTACAGATGCCGTCCGGTATTCCGGTTGCAACGGTTGCCATTAACGGCGGAGCCAATGCGGGACTTCTGGCAGCAAAGATTCTGGCAACTTCGGATGAAGCGCTGTTACAGAAATTAAAAGATTACAGTGCGAAGTTGAAAGAGCAGGTAGTTGCCAAGGATGCAAAACTGCAGGAAATCGGATACAAAGCATATCTGGAAGGCATGAAAAAATAAAACCAAGAAATGAAATCAGTGAAACAGAATCAATGAAATAAATAAAAGAAGTGACTATAAAACAGGGAACGAGGAGAGAAAAAATGGATTACAAGAAAGCAGGAGTAGATATTGAAGCCGGATATAAGTCCGTGGAGCTGATGAAGCAGTATGTGAAGGAGACCATGCGCCCGGAGGTGCTGGGCGGTCTGGGCGGTTTTTCCGGCGCTTTTTCCATGGAAGCACTGAAAAACATGGAGGAGCCTACACTGTTGTCCGGTACGGACGGCGTTGGAACAAAGCTGAAACTGGCTTTTTTGTTGGACAAGCATGACACGATTGGTATTGACTGCGTGGCAATGTGCGTGAATGATGTGGCTTGTGCCGGCGGAGAACCTCTGTTTTTCTTAGATTACATAGCATGCGGCAAGAACTATCCTGAGAAAATCGCAACCATCGTAAAAGGTGTTGCCGAGGGCTGTAAGCAGTCCGGCGCTGCACTGATTGGCGGAGAGACTGCAGAGCATCCGGGTCTGATGCCTGAGGAAGAGTACGATCTGGCAGGATTTGCAGTAGGCGTGGTTGACAAAAAAGACCTTATCACCGGACAGAATATCAAGGCAGACGACGTGCTGATTGGTATTGCGTCCTCCGGTGTACATTCCAACGGTTTCTCTTTGGTGAGAAAAGTGTTTGAAATGACAACCGAGAGCCTGAATACCTACTATGATGAACTTGGAACTACGTTGGGCGAGGCACTTTTGGCGCCTACCCGTATTTATGTAAAAGCAATGAAGTCAATCAAGGATGCGGGCATTACCGTGAAGGGCTGCAGCCATATCACCGGCGGCGGTTTTTATGAGAACATTCCCAGAATGCTGCCTGACGGAATCCGTGCAGTGGTAAAGAAGGACAGCTATGAAGTTCCGGCTATTTTCAAACTGTTACAGAAAACCGGCAATATTGCGGACGAGATGATGTACAATACATACAATATGGGACTTGGCATGGTTCTTGCGGTTGACAGCGCAGATGTGGATAAAACCATGGAAGCAATCCGGGCAGCAGGTGATACCGCATATGTGGTAGGTCACTGTGAAGCCGGAGAAAAGGGTGTAACCGTATGTTAAGAGTAATGGTTTTGGTGTCCGGCGGCGGCACCAATTTACAGGCAATTATCGATGCGGTGGCAGCAGGGAAAATCACCGACGCACAGTTGGTCGGTGTGCTGAGCAACAACAAGACCGTAAAAAGTCTGGAGAGAGCAAGGAATGCCGGAATTCCGGCAGTGACGGTATCTCCCAAAGATTTTGCGGACAGAGCCGCTTTTAACGAGGCGCTTTTGCAGAAGGTGGATGAATTTACACCGGATTTGATTGTGCTGGCAGGATTTCTGGTGGCAATTCCCGAAGCCATGGTTCACAAATACAGCAACCGCATTATCAATATCCATCCGTCCCTGATTCCTTCCTTTTGCGGAGTGGGATATTACGGACTTAAGGTGCATGAAAAGGCACTGGAGAGAGGCGTGAAAGTGACTGGAGCCACCGTACATTTTGTCACGGAAGGCATGGACGAGGGCCCGATTATTGCACAGAAAGCGGTAGAAGTCTTGGACGGGGATACCCCGGAGATTTTACAGAGACGTGTTATGGAGCAGGCGGAGTGGCTGCTGCTCCCTCAGGCGATAGACGATATTGCAAACCGCCGTATCTGCGTGGAGAGCGGCAAAGTAAAAAGAGTGAAAGAAGAGGTAGTCGGTCGATGAAAGTTTTAATCGTAGGCGGTGGCGGAAGAGAGCATGCAATCGCGGTCAGCATGAAAAAGAGCAAGAGAGTGGAAAAGCTCTATTGTGTGCCCGGAAATGCCGGAATTGCACAGATTGCGGAGTGCGAGCCTTCCATCGGAGTGATGGAGTTTGATAAAATAATTGCGTATGCGAAGGACAAGGCGGTTGACCTTGTATTCGTGGCACCGGACGACCCGTTGGTAGGCGGACTGGTGGACGCGCTGAAAGCAGAGGGCTTCCGTGTATTCGGACCGGATAAAAAGGCGGCAATTCTGGAAGGAAGCAAGGCTTTTTCCAAGGATTTGATGAAAAAATACAACATCCCCACGGCGGCATACGAGACTTTTGATGATCCGGAGAAAGCGCTGACTTATCTTGAGACAGCCGAAATGCCCATTGTATTGAAAGCGGACGGACTGGCGCTCGGAAAAGGCGTATTAATCTGCAACACCTTGGAGGAGGCAAAAGCGGGTGTAAAGGAAATCATGCTGGACAAGCATTTCGGAAGCGCCGGCAACCGTATGGTAATCGAGGAGTTTATGACCGGACGCGAGGTGTCGGTATTATCTTTCGTGGATGGCAAGACCATTCGCACCATGACCTCCGCTCAGGACCATAAGCGTGCAAAGGACGGGGATCAGGGACTGAATACCGGCGGTATGGGTAATTTCTCCCCCAGTCCTTTCTATACAGAGGAAGTGGATGAATTCTGCAAGAAATATATTTATCAGGCAACGGTGGACGCCATGGCGGCAGAGGGAAGAGCTTTCAAGGGAGTGATTTTCTTTGGACTGATGCTGACACCCAAGGGTCCCAGAGTATTGGAGTACAATGCAAGATTCGGCGACCCTGAGGCTCAGGTGGTTCTGCCCAGAATGAAAAACGACATTATGGACGTTATTGACGCCTGCATTGACGGAACGCTGGACAAGGTAGAGTTGCAGTTTGAGGACAACGCGGCTGTCTGTGTGGTACTTGCCTCCGACGGCTATCCGGTTTCCTATGAAAAGGGATTTGAGATAACCGGTCTGGAAAAATTTGACGGCAAGGACGATTATTACTGTTTCCATGCCGGAACCAAATTTGATGACAAGGGCAGAATCGTGACAAACGGAGGACGCGTTTTGGGAATTACGGCTACCGGAAAAGATTTGAAGGAAGCCAGAGCAAAGGCATATGAGGCAACGGAGTGGGTTTCCTTTGCCAACAAATATATGCGTCATGACATTGGAAAGGCAATCGATGAGGCCTGACAGGTGATTTACAAAAGTCCGGAAGGAGAGTGGTGATACCATGGAAGAACGAGCATGGATAGACTATTATCATGTGCCTCATTCCTGTAAGCAGTGCGGAGGAGTTATGGTATTCAAGGGTGTCGGTGAGTACCACTGTGAGGATTGCGGATTTGTGGATTACGATGACTACGGAAAAGTCAGATTATACATAGAGGGGCACAGGGGAGCAACAGCGGCGGAAATTGAATCTGCCACCGGGGTGTCGCAACGAACCATAAGACAGATGTTGAGAGAATCCCGAATTGAGATAGCGGAAGGCTCCAAGACTTTTCTACACTGTGAGATGTGCGGTAAAAATATCCGGAGCGGACGGTTTTGCCCGGAATGCGAGGTAAAAGTACATCGCAGCTTTGAAGAACAGCAGAGAGAAAGGTTACAAAACGGGGCAAAAGGCTTTGGATTGCAGCAGAGGAACGTGGAGGAAGGTCAGAAGCGTTTCCGGAGAGAACATTAAGACTGCTGTTTCATGCCCTAGGGCGGGAAGGAAGACATATGAAAAAAACAAGAGAACAAAATTGGACAAAACACTTATGGGCTGCCGTGGCTTCACTGGCACTGGTACTTGTTCTTGCAATGGTGCCGCAGTGCTTTTCCATGGTCAGCCATGCACAGAGTCAGGGAAAGGTGATTGCCACAAGTGCTAAAATCCGTAAGAATGCGGATGCGAGCAGTGAGGTAGTCGGAAGTGCGGCGAAGGACGCCAAGGTGACGATTAACAATCAGGTGACGGCGAGCGACAATACCGTTTGGTATCAGGTATTTGTAAATGCAAATACACTGGGATATATCCGCTCCGATTTGGTGGAGATTACGGATGGAACCACACCGCCCACCGCTTCGGCAACGACGAGCACCACCAACACTGATACCACGACAACCACCACCACGACAACAACGACAACTCTGAATGCCAATGAGACACCGGTAGCCGTTACGGCAGTGGAGCCTATGAGCGCCAGCGTAACAGGCGGTCAGGCAGTGAGAGTTCGTTCCAACGGTTCCACGACCAGCAGTATTGTGACAACCGTACAGAGCGGGCTGGCACTCACGGTAACGGGTCAGGCAACCGGAACAGACGGAAAGACATGGTATCAGGTGAATTTCATTGCCAACGGACAGGAAGTAAGTGGATTTATCCGTTCTGATTTTGTGGCACTGTCAGGAGATTTGGTTCCTGCCGGTACAGATACAACAACCGACCCCGGCACGGACGAGACACCGCAGGAGCCGGAAACACCGGTAGAGCCCGCAGTGACGACAAAGGACTGGGATACCCAGTACGACGCCGACACATGGTATCTGGTGGACAATGTAAAAGAAGAACGTTACAAGATAGACAATATTTTCAGCACACTGGATGAAATGCAGACATTGTATGAAACCGCAAATTCCAATGCCAAGAGCCGCCTTGTTATCGTGATTGTGCTGGTTATCCTGTTAGTGGCAGCGGCAGGCGCGGTTGCATATCTGTATCTGAAAATTAAGGATATGACAGATTCCGCATATTTTAGCGAGGTGGAGAGAGAAACCGTGCGCAGACGTACGGCGGACCGCCCCAGAGAGAATAATCAGAAGGTAATGCACACGGTAGGAGCAAAAAGCACGTCTGCGAGACCTGCGGGAACAAGACCGGCAGGACAGGGACAGAGCCAGAGACCTGCGGGAGCAAGACCCACAGGACAGGGACAGGCGCAGAGACCCGCCGGAACAAGACCTGCGGCACCGGGACAGGGACAGGCACAGAGACCCGCGGGAGCAAGACCTGCAGCACCGGGACAGGGACAGGCGCAGAGACCCGCCGGAGCAAGACCTGCAGCACCGGGACAGGGACAGGCGCAGAGACCCGCGGGAGCAAGACCCGCAGCGCCGGAACAGGGACAGACGCAGAGACCTGCCGGAGCAAGACCCGCAGCGCCGGGACAGGGACAGGCTCAAAGACCTGCAGGAGCAAGACCGGCAGGACAGGGACAGAATCCCGCCCAGCGTGGAAATGATGCAAACAATTCCGGTTGGAAATCCAAGAATTTTATGACGGATGACGACGAGTTCGAGTTTGAATTTTTAAACTGGGACGGAGACGACGAACAGTAAGAGGAAAACGGAATGCTGACATTTTAGAAACAAACGGAATGTCGGCATTCTTTTTTGTAAAGACTTAAATAACTATAAACTTTCGGGGTGCGTTGTTGACAGGTGATACTTGCTGTTATATGATGTATATAACAATGGAAGGAGTGGACAATATATGATAATTGAGATTGATTTTAACAGTGATGAAGCCCTTTATATGCAGCTTCGCAATCAGATTATCATGGGCATAGCCACAGCGCAGTTTAAGGAAGGGGATTCTTTGCCCAGTGTCCGACAGCTTGCCGACACCATAGGAATCAATATGCATACAGTGAATAAGGCTTACACCGTACTGCGTCAGGAAGGGTATGTGAAGGTTGACCGCAGAAAGGGAGCAGTCATTGCGGTGGACAGCGACCGTATGCAGATTCTGGAGGAAGTGAAAAAGGAATTACAGGTGATTCTGGCAAAAAGCAGTTGTAAAAATATTTCAAAAGAAGAAATCCATCAGCTTATTGATGAAATATATGAAGATTATGGAGGGCTGAAATAATGCAGTCACAGTTTACCGACAGTGCTAAGTCGGCACTTGCACAGGCAGGCAGATGCGCAAGAAATCTGAAACAGGGATATATCGGGACGGAACACATTCTGGTGGGACTTTTGAAGGAACAGAACGGTGTGGCATCCAAAGTCCTTGCCGAAAACGGTGTGGAATTATCCAAGGTAATGGAGATTATCAAAGAATCCATTGCTTTTGAAAAAGGCGTGGAACTTAAGGAGAGGGAAGGATATTCCCCCCGTGCCGTCCGGGTGCTGGAGGAGGCACACAGACAGGCGGAGCGGTTTGGACAGAAATCCACCGGAACGGAGCATATTCTGCTTGCGTTGATTAAAGAGGGAGAAAATGTCGCAGTACGCCTGTTAAATACGCTGAACATCAACATACAGAAGGTCTATGTGGACACTCTGCTTGCCATCGGGCAGGACGGCAATCTCTACAAGGAGGATCTTGGAAAACGTTCCTCCGGAACTGGGAAGGCGTCCACGCTTTCCCAGTACAGCAGAGACCTGACCGCTCTGGCGCGGGACGGCAAATTAGACCCTGTTATCGGCAGGGAGGAAGAAATCCGCAGGGTGATTCAGATTCTGAGCAGAAGAACGAAGAACAATCCCTGTCTGATTGGAGAACCGGGCGTCGGTAAGACGGCGGTGGTGGAAGGTCTGGCGTTACGGATTGTGTCCGGGGACGTACCTTTTACCGTGCAGAATAAGCGTGTTCTGACACTGGACTTGTCCGGTATGGTAGCCGGAAGCAAGTACCGAGGTGAATTTGAGGAGCGTATCAAAAAGGTTATTAAGGAAGTAATCGATGACGGCAATATCATTCTTTTTCTGGATGAGATTCATACGCTTATCGGTGCCGGAGGAGCGGAGGGCGCCATTGATGCGTCCAATATCTTAAAACCTTCCCTTGCAAGGGGCGAAATCCAGTTGATAGGTGCGACCACCATTGCGGAATACCGCAAGCATGTGGAAAAGGACGCGGCGCTGGAGAGACGTTTCCAGCCGGTCAATGTGGAGGAACCCACGGAGGAAGAGGCGGTTCGGATTTTAGAGGGTATCAAGGGCAAATACGAGGAACACCACAAGGTTAAGATTACCTCCGAGGCGATAGAAGCGGCGGTTCGTCTGTCGAGCCGTTATATCAACGACAGAAATCTTCCGGATAAGGCAATCGACCTGATTGACGAGGCGGCGGCAAGCGCACGCTTAAAAGCAACGGATATGCCGGATAAACAGAAGGAACTGTTGGAACAGATTAAGAAGATGGATCAGCAGATAGAGCGTTCCATCCGCATGGAGGCATTTACGCAGGCGGCAGAAATCAAACACAATCAGGATGCGCTGATTAAAAAATATGAGCGTCTCATGCTCAAGCGGGAACAGCAGGAGGAGAACTTAAGCTACAGTATCGGCGAGAATGAGATTGCCGAAGTTGTTGCCGTGTGGACGAAGATTCCGGTACAGAAGCTGGCGGAGAAGGAGAGCGAAAAGCTCTTAAAGCTGGAAAGTATTCTGCACAAGCGTGTGATAGGTCAGGAAGAGGCAGTGACTGCCGTGGCAAAGGCGATGCGAAGAGGCAGGGTCGGCCTGAAAGACCCCAACAGACCTATCGGTTCCTTCCTGTTTTTGGGACCTACCGGTGTGGGAAAGACGGAATTGTCCAAGGCGCTGGCGGAGGCCATGTTCGGTTCGGAAGAGGCGATGATTCGGGTAGATATGTCCGAGTACATGGAGGGACATTCGGTGTCCAAGATGATTGGATCACCGCCCGGATATGTGGGATTTGAGGAGGGTGGACAGCTCAGTGAGAAGGTGCGCCGCAATCCCTATTCCGTAGTCCTCTTTGATGAAATCGAGAAGGCTCATCCGGATGTGTTCAATATTTTACTGCAGGTGCTGGATGACGGTCATATCACGGATTCCAAGGGCAGAAAGGTAAGTTTCAAAAACACCATACTGATTATGACCTCCAATGCCGGAGCGCAGCGGATTATTGACCCCAAGAACCTTGGTTTTGCGGCGGAGAGCAGTGCAAAGAAGGATTACGAAAAGATGAAGTCCGGTGTTATGGAGGAAGTAAAGCATGCTTTCAAACCGGAATTTATCAACCGAATTGACGATATTATCGTGTTCCACCAGTTGAACAACGAGAATATGAAGGAAATCGTGAATCTGCTGGCGGCAAATCTTTACAAGCGCTGTGAGAACCAGCTGGGAATCCACTTAAGCATTACACCCTCCCTAAAGGAGCATCTGGTAGAGAAATATGCGGACAACAAGATGGGTGCCAGACCGTTAAAGCGTGCCATTCAGTCTGTTGTGGAGGATGCGCTGGCTGAGGAGATTCTGATGAAAAAAGTGGTTCCGGGAGATAAGGTTTCCGCAGGATATAAGAATGGAAAAGTTACTTTTACGGTGAAGGAAAAGTAGCAAAAGACAGAATCTGAAACAAAAATGCGAGCCGGAAAACAAAAAAGCACGACAGAAAACAAAAATGCAAAATAAAGACAAAAAATAAAAATATTTGTAGAAAAAAGCCTTATTTTATATTATACTGAATCTACAAATAATCAGGAGGACAGACAGATGGCAGTAGTGGAAGAATTACTTCGCAGTGAGGCAGACGGAACAATCAGTTTCGGTAATCATAAACTGGCTCACAAAGCTAAAGTCGAGGATTTTAAGCATGCGGGAGATTTATTGAAGGTTAAGACATACAATGCCATGACCAAGTTAGAGAAGAACGGTATGTTCCTGTATGAGTCCGTTCCGGGCACCAGCGTACTCAATTTCAGCGAGACCGAAAGAGGCGTGGAATTCATCGTGGAAGGTGACGAGGACGCGCAGATTACCATCGGCTTATCGGATGACACGGAATATGAAGTGTTTATCGGCGGAGAAAGCGTTGGAATCATGAAGACCGGGCTTGGTGGAAAACTCAGTCTGAGCGTTGAACTGGCAGGCATCGGAGAAGTGGCTGTAAAGGTTGAACAGGTTTAGTGCATGAAACAGGCCCTGCGGCGGGAATATCCCGCTGGGGGCTTTTTTTAGTTTGCACGCCATGGGCGTGCGCTAACGGGAAAGAGGTATTTATGGCGAAGGGAAAGACAGCTTCCATATTTTACTGTCAGAATTGCGGATATGAGTCCACCAAGTGGATGGGACAGTGTCCGGGCTGCAAAGAATGGAATACTTTCGTGGAGGAGACGGTCAGCCGCTCGGAGATGAAAAACACAGGTGGTATTCGCGGACATCAGGGGGAAAAGGCAGAACCCTGCCTTCTGTCGGAGGTTTCCATTAAAGAGGAGGATAAAGTTCTCACCGGAATCCCGGAACTGGACAGGGTTTTGGGTGGTGGAATTGTACAAGGCTCTTTGACATTAGTGGGCGGTGACCCCGGAATCGGAAAATCAACACTGCTGTTGCAGGTGTGCCGGAACCTGGCAGAAGCAGGGCATAAGGTGCTGTACATATCCGGCGAGGAATCGCAGGTACAGATTAAGATGAGGGCAGACCGGATAGGCAGCTTTTCAGAGCATATGCTCTTATTGTGCGAGACGGCGCTGGACGTTATTGCGGAGGTGATACGAAAGCAGAAACCGGAGATGGTAGTCATTGACTCCATTCAGACTATGTACAATGATACGGTTTCCGCAGCACCGGGAAGCGTGTCCCAGGTGCGGGAATCAACGGGAGTTTTGTTACAACTGGCGAAGGGACTTGGCGTTTCCGTTTTTATTGTCGGTCACGTTACCAAGGAAGGAACGGTGGCAGGCCCGAGGGTGCTGGAGCATATGGTGGACACTGTCCTTTATTTTGAGGGCGACAGGCACGCTTCCTACCGGGTGCTCAGGGGAGTGAAGAACCGTTTCGGTTCCACCAATGAGATAGGCGTTTTTGAAATGCGGGAGGAAGGGTTAATCGAGGTGAAAAATCCGTCGGAGTTTATGCTAAACGGAAGACCGGAGGATGCCAGCGGTTCCGTGGTGGCGTGCTCCATGGAGGGAACCCGACCGATTTTAATAGAGATTCAGGCGCTGGTGTGCCATACCAATTTCGGAATCCCCAGAAGGCAGACCACGGGAACGGATTTCAACCGTGTGAATTTGTTGATGGCGGTTTTGGAGAAACGCTCCGGATTTCAGCTTTCCGGCTGCGATGCCTATGTGAATATTACCGGCGGTATGAAAATCATGGAACCGGCGATTGATTTGGGGATTGTGCTTGCGATTATTTCCAGCTTCCGCAATGCGGTGATTCCCTCAAAGGTGATGGCGTTCGGGGAAGTGGGACTGAGCGGGGAAGTGAGAGCCGTGAGCATGGCGAAGCAGCGTGTGGCGGAGGCGGAAAAGTTAGGCTTTGACACCTGTATTTTGCCGGCAGTCTGCGCGGCGGAATGTAAAAAGGGAAGTAAGATGAAAATTGTGGGCGTTGAGAACATACAGGACGCCGTTGAATATTTGTTCCGGTAAAGAAATGGGCAAAAATCAGATTTTGATTTTTGTCCATTTTCCCTGACGGAAGCGGATGGAGGCGAAGAGATAGCGGGCAATCTGGTCACCCAGCACACCGAACCAGATACCGATAATTCCCATGCCCAGCGTATAGCCGAAAAGGTAGGATACGGCGGTTCTTACCAGGGTGACGCTGATGGTGGAGGATACCGCGGTGTAAAGGGTATCGCCCGCACCCCGCAGACATCCCATGTAAATTACCTGACAAATCTGGAAGATTACGACAAAGATAATAACGTGCATGATTTGTACGCCGATGGCGACAATGTGTTTTGCGTTTGGGAAGAACAGGCTGTAGAGCAGTTCCGCACCGAAAAAGTAGACGAACACCAGCACAAAGGCGATGGTAAAGCCTGTCATTTTGCAGGTGCGCCCGTATTCCTTGGCAAGTTTTTCGTCGTTTGCGCCGAGGCTTCGTCCGATAAGCGCCACGGCGGTGGATTGCAGACCGTCACCGAAGGAGAAGGACAGACCCATGATATTCATGCCGACCTGATGTGCAGCCATGGCATCGGTGCCCTGATGAGCTGCCATAATGGCGGTGAGCATGAAACCGACCCTCATCAATACCTGTTCAAAAAATACACTGTAGCCCACCTTTACGAGACTGGTAAATGCGGAAAGGGAGGCTTTTATTTTGTTGCACACAATATAAGGAATACTGATAAAATCATTGGGTTTGAATATGGACACAATGCTCATGATACAGGACACGACGGTGCCGCTGACGGTGGCAATGGCAGCACCGGCAATGCCGAGGGCGGGGAAACCGAAATGTCCGTTAATCAATAAATAGTTCAGTATAATATTGATGGTATTTGAAGTTACGTTGGTGCGCATGGTGATTTTTGTATTGCCTGCGCCGCGCTGGGCAGAGTTAATACCCATCTGAATACAGTTGAAAATCATGCCGCCCATAATAATCTGAAAATAGGTCACGGCTCCGTCGTGGGTTTCCGGGGAGGAACCACAGAAGCTGATAATGGGACTCGCAAACACCACAAAAAGAACGCTGAGCACGCAGGCGGCAATGACAATAAACCAGAGTGCGGTGAGCAAAAGGCTGTTAGCGTCCTCACGGCGTTCTTCGCCGCGCCTTCTTGCCACAAGGGCGGAGACAGCGACATTTACCGCAAAAAAGAGGGACAGTCCCATGAATTTAGGCTGCGTGGTAAGTCCGACCGCCGCCACGGCGTCGGAGCCTAAGGAGCTGACCATCAGGGAATCCACCAGACCTGCAAAGGCGACAAAGAAGGATTCGATAATGGCGGGCCATGCCATATTTAAAGTAACTTTCAGACAGTTTTTATTGACCGGTTGTAAGAAAGAAATGCGGTTCATATGTAATATCCCTTTCTGAGTGAATTTTGAATGTATGGCGAATGAGACAGCAAGCCAAATGGGAAATCCAATCAATCGGCGGACAGGAGCAAGTATGTAAGCATATTGCGGTGATAAGAATCCTGTTCCGATTTCCCAGCAAAGAAAGCGGCTAGAAATGATTTTCACATTTCTAACCGCTTACCTATCGTAGCAGGGGAAGAGGGGATCGAACCCCCGTTAACGGTTTTGGAGACCGCCGCACTACCGCTGTACTATTCCCCTATCTCAGTGGAATTAACTGACAGAAGATATTGTAACACAGGGTATGGGCGTTTGGCAAGAAAAAAATCAAATTTTTTGAATTTTTGAAATTTTTGAAAATTCATTGCTACCGAAGGATGGTATGGTATAATGTACGCGAGCGAAAAAACAAGCGGCTGCGAAGCAGACATTTGTTTTTTGCCGCGATAACGAACGAACCGCCTGCGTCAGCAGGCAATGAAGCGCGGAGCGCTGGGTTCGTGAGTTTTTCGGCAAGAGACTATAGGAGCCGTCTTGCCGCCATTGCATGGCGGATTATACAAGCCATGGCTCGAAAAGCAAATGTCCCTTCGGGACGCTTCCTTTTCTTCGCACATGGTATAATGTACGCGAGCGAAAAAACAAGCGGCTGCGAAGCAGACATTTGTTTTTTGCCGCGATAACGAACGAAC
>CAKRYI010000035.1 GCA_934426825.1 uncultured Acetatifactor sp.
GACCGCCAGCGGGAACAGGAAAAATTAGCAAAGGTCAAATCCATGACCCACAATGATTTTAACGCCCACGGGGTGGAAGAATTGTTTGAACAGATTATGTCCATGAGCCGCAAACTGCAATACCAGATGCTGGCTGACCACGGAAGCCTTGGAAAACTGCCTTTTATCGGGGTGGATGAATTGGACACCGCAAAGGCAAGAGTAGTCTTTCAGGGAGCGGACGGCGCCTATTCCCAGGCGGCAATGATGAAATATTTCGGGGACAAAATTAACAGCTTTCATGTGGACACTTTCCGGGACGCTATGAGCGCCATTGACGAGGGAAGCGCTGATTTTGCCGTTCTCCCCATTGAAAATTCCACTGCCGGAATAGTGAGTGAAATCTATGATTTACTGGTAGAGTTTGAAAATTATATTGTCGGGGAGCAGATTATCAAAATCGAGCACTGTCTGCTCGGCGTTCCCGGCGCAAAGATAGAGGACATTAAAACGGTATATTCCCATCCACAGTCCCTGATGCAGAGTTCCAAGTATTTAGCAGATCACGCATGGCAGCAAATCAGTATGCAGAACAATGCGTTTGCCGCCAAAAAGGTAGCGGACGAGAAGGACAAGTCGCAGGCGGCCATCGCGGGAGAGCATGCCGGAAAGATTTACGGGCTGGAAGTGTTGGAAAAGGGAATCAACCAGTCAGGCAGCAATTCCACCCGTTTCATTATCGTAACCAATCAGAAAATATTTAAAAAGGACGCCCAAAAGGTGAGCATATGTTTTGAGGTGGCGCATGAGAGCGGCTCCCTATACCATATGCTGTCCCATTTTATCTACAACAATCTGAATATGACAAAAATCGAGAGCCGCCCCATTGAGGACAGAAACTGGGAATACCGGTTTTTCATAGATTTTGAGGGAAATCTGGCGGACAGCTCCGTCAAAAACGCACTCAGAGGTTTGCGGGACGAGGCGCGCAATATGAAAATATTGGGAAATTACTAGGCAAAGGACAGGAGCATTACAGGGCGATGAGAGAGAAAGAATTAATTGTATACCGGGATTTTGAAGATGGAGAACTGCTGTATGATATGGCGTGGCTCATGGAACATTATAATGACGACTATTATAATGAGGAAGATATGGCGGCGCTGTTCTACGAGTGTATTCATGCGCTGATTGACCTTGCCGGAAATTACGGTTTCCACGGCAATCTGTGGCACTGCTATCTGGCAAATCTGCTTGTTAACAATGAAAACAGTTACAGCTGTGGGTGTGAAATCCGCGGAGAGATTCAGGGAACCATCAATGATGCGGCGCTGCATGACATTGTGATTTTCAAGGAATTCTATGATTTTGATTTCAGACCTTTAATGGAAAGGCTGCGTGTGCCGGAATTTGCAATGATTGAAAACTATGCCAGCAGTATGCAGGAGAGCAAGGTGTACAACACCAGAATCTGTGCCCGCATCTGTGAACTGGCGGAAAAATTCTGTAAAGACCACACACCGGAGGAGATGAAAGCCACTCTGACCCAGTTTTACAAAGAGTACGGTGTGGGCAAATTCGGTCTCCACAAGTCCTTCCGCATCACTCATGACGAGGAAGGGGTACATATCGAGCCGATTCTGAATATCGCCCATGTGAAGCTGGACGATTTGGTGGGATATGAACTGCCGAAGAAAAAGCTGGTGGATAACACAGAGGCATTTGTGAACGGTAAAAAAGCCAATAACTGTCTGCTGTTCGGTGACGCCGGAACGGGAAAATCTTCCTCCATCAAAGCGATTGCCAATGAATATTATGACAGGGGACTTCGTATCATTGAGGTATACAAGCACCAGTTTCAGGATTTGAACGAGGTTATCAGTCAGATTAAAAAGAGAAACTACAAATTTATCATCTACATGGATGACTTAAGTTTTGAGGAATTTGAAATCGAGTACAAGTATCTGAAAGCGGTTATCGAGGGCGGACTGGAGAAAAAGCCCGAAAACGTGCTGATTTATGCGACCTCCAACCGCCGCCACCTGATTCGTGAAAACTACAGCGACAAGGAAGAAATCAGGGAGGATATGCACACCAGTGATACCGTACAGGAGAAGCTGTCACTGGTATACCGTTTCGGCGTCACCATTTATTTCGGTGCACCGGACAAAAAGCAGTTCCAGAATATCGTAAAAACTTTGGCGGAGCGTTACGGCGTAAGTATGCCGGAGGAAACACTGCTTGCGGAGGCAAATAAATGGGAATTGAGCCACGGCGGATTGTCGGGCAGAAGTGCACAACAGTTTATCGATTACCTGTTAGGTCAGGTGTAAAAACGCATACAGTATTGGAGGAATGGTATGAGCGTGAGGACATTTGCGGCCATAGACGTGGGAAGTTTCGAGCTGACCATGAAAATTTATGAATTTTCCGGCAAAAACAACATGCGGGAGGTGGATTGCATCAGCCAGCGTCTGGATTTGGGAACGGAGACCTACGCCAACGGAAAAATCAGCAATGAGAAAGTGGATGAGCTTTGCCGGACATTAAAAGAGTTTGCGGAAATCATGAACTCTTACAAGGTGGAGGCGTACAAGGCATACGGCACCAGCGCTATCCGCGAGACGGAGAACTCCACCATACTGCTGGATCAGATAGAACAGCGCACCGGAATCCGGGTGGAAGTGCTGAGCAACTCCGAGCAGCGTTTTTTGGATTACAAATCCGTTGCCTCCAAGGGAGAGAGTTTCCGTAAGATTATTGAGGAAAAAACCGCCATTGTGGACATTGGCGGCGGCAGTATCCAGATTTCCCTGTTTGAAAACGATACTTTGGTATCCACCCAGAATTTACGTCTGGGCGTCCTTCGTATTCAGGAAATGCTGCATCATATGCGGGTGGGCAATTCCAAGACCGAGGAACTTATTGACGAGCTTGCCACGGCGCAGCTTGCCACCTACAAGAAACTTTATCTGAAAGACCGGGAAATACAGAATGTGATTCTGGTGGATGACTATATTTCCCCGTGGGCGGTGAAAAGGGCGAGAACCGAAGGAAAACAGTCCGTCACCGATACCACCGAATTTGAACAGCTTATCAAACTTCTGCGGAGCAGAAACACCTCGGAAATTGCAGCAAAAATGGACGTTTCGGAGGAAAAGGTTCCGTTAATGTTAATCAGTGCGGTGCTGACGAGGCGTATTGCCTGTCTCATGGAAGCAGACGCCATCTGGGCACCCGGTGTAACGCTGTGCGACGGTATCGCCTATGAGTATGCGGAAAAAATCAAAATGTTCACCAAGGAACATGATTTTGAAAAAGATATTCTTGCCTGCTCCATGAACATCAGCAAGCGCTACATGGGCAGCAGAAAACGCTCCGAGACACTGGATAAGATTGCAACCACGATTTTTGACAGCATGAAAAAGGTGCACGGACTGGGCAAGAGGGAGAGATTGTACCTGCGTATTGCCGCTATCCTTCACGGCTGCGGTAAGTATGTGAGTCTGGTAAATATCGGGGAAACTTCCTATAATATTATTATGTCCACCGAGATTATCGGACTTTCCCATCTGGAGAGGGAAATTGTGGCAAGCGTTGTGCGGTTTAATCACAGTAAGTTCCAATATTACGGACAGAGCAGTCAGAATACGTTGGACCGGGATTCCTATCTGGTGGTGGCAAAGCTGACGGCAATCCTTCGGCTGGCAAACAGTCTGGACCGCAGCCACAAACAGAAATTAGGCGGACTGAAAGCAACGCTGCATGACAATGAACTTTTGCTGAACGTGGACACACAGGAAGATATTACACTGGAAGCGTGCTATTTTGACCAGAGAGCGGAGTTCTTTAAGGAAGTATTCAGCATCACGCCGGTGCTGAAGCAGAAAAAGAATTTTTAGTGAGAAAAGAGGGAAGACATGGCAGAGACAGATTTCAAAAATCCGAATTATTATGTAAACCGTGAATTAAGCTGGCTGTTGTTTGATAACAGAGTTTTGAACGAGGCAAGGGATAAAAATATTCCCCTGTTTGAGCGCTTGAAATTTTTAAGCATCACTGCCTCCAATCTGGATGAATTTTTCATGGTCAGAGTGGCGTCCCTGAAAGATATGGTGAATGCCGGATATGATAAGCCGGATTTGGCGGGAATGACCCCGACCCAGCAGTTGAAGGCACTGCATGAAAAAATTCACGAACTGGTGGATTTGCAGTATTCCACCTATAACCGTTCCCTGCTTCCCCTTTTGGAGCAGAACGGACTTCATATTATCAGACACCACGAACATCTGACGGAGGAAGAGGCAGAGTTTGTGGACAACTATTTTGAGGAAAATGTATATCCGGTTTTGACCCCCATGGCGGTGGATTCCTCCAGACCGTTTCCGCTGATTCGCAATAAGACACTGAATATCGGTGCCATGGTGCGGAAAAAGGACAATGAGGACGAGCTGGAATTTGCGACGGTGCAGGTGCCGGGGGTACTGTCCCGGATTGTACAGCTTCCCACCGAGGGAAAGACCAAGAAGGTCATCCTGTTGGAAGAAATCATTGAGCGGAATATTCAGAAACTGTTTCTGAATTATCATATTGTGTGCGCACATCCTTTCCGTATTATGAGAAATGCGGATTTGACCATTGAGGAGGATGAAGCTGCGGATTTATTAAAAGAAATTGAGAAACAGCTTAAGAAACGTCAGTGGGGCGAGGCAATCCGGCTGGAAGTGGAAGCCGGTATGGACAGCCATCAGTTAAAAGTGATTAAAAAGGAACTGCATATCGGTGAGCAGAATATTTACGAGATTGACGGTCCGCTGGATTTGACCGTGTTAATGAAATTGTACGGACTGGACGGATTTTCCCATTTGAAAACCCCGAAATATGAGCCACAGCAGGTTCCGGAGCTTCCTGCGGGCTGCAGTATTTTTGAAGAAATCCGGAAAGGTGATATTTTGCTGCACCATCCGTACCAGACCTTTACCCCTGTGGTGGAATTTATCAGACAGGCGGCAAAGGATCCGGAAGTCCTTGCCATCAAGCAGACATTGTACCGTGTCAGCGGTAATTCCCCCATTATTGCGGCATTGGCGCAGGCGGCGGAGAACGGCAAGCAGGTAACGGTTCTGGTTGAGTTGAAAGCGCGTTTTGACGAGGAAAACAATATTGTGTGGGCGAGAATGCTGGAAAAAGCAGGCTGCCACGTTATCTACGGTCTGGTGGGTTTAAAAACCCACAGCAAGATTACCCTTGTGGTGAGAAGGGAACAGGACGGAATCCGCAGATATGTGCACCTTGGAACCGGAAACTACAACGATGCGACAGCGAAGCTCTACACGGATATTGGTATGCTGACCTGCGCGGAGGCAATCGGCGAGGACGCAACCGCGGTATTCAATATGCTTTCCGGTTATTCGGAGCCGCTGTTTTGGAACAAGCTGGCACTGGCGCCGCTGTGGCTGAAAAACAAGTTCCTGTACCTGATTGGCAGGGAGAAAAAATATGCCGAAGAAGGCAGACCCGCTCATATCATTGCAAAAATGAACTCTCTGTGCGATAAGGATATTATTGCGGCATTGTACGAGGCAAGTGCGGCGGGTGTGAAGATTGACCTGATTGTCAGGGGAATCTGTTGTCTGAAAGTGGGGATTCCGGGTGTCAGCGAAAATATTACCGTGCGCTCCATTGTGGGAAATTTCTTAGAGCACAGCCGAATCTTTTATTTTGAAAACGGCGAGCACTACGAGATATACTGCGGCAGTGCGGACTGGATGCCCAGAAACTTAGAGCGCCGCGTGGAAATTCTGTTCCCGGTGGACAGACCGGAGTTAAAAGAGGAACTACTGCACATTTTGCAGAATCAGCTGGCGGACAATGTGAAAGCCTCGGTGCTACAGCCTGACGGAAGCTATGTAAAACCGGACAGACGTGGCAAGAGAATGTTCAATTCTCAGGAGGTATTCTGCAAGGAAGCGGTGGAGAAGGCGAAAAAGACTGCCGAGATAACCGCAGCGGAGAGCCGCAGATTTGTTCCTGAGACAAGACATGAAGAATAACGGAGAATCGGATATGGAGATACTTTTGGCATCCGCCTCACCGAGAAGGAAGGAGCTGCTTGCGCAAATCGGACTGGACTTTCAGGTCGAGGTGAGCAACGTGGAGGAAAAGGTCACGCAGACCGTTCCGGCACGGGTGGTGGAGGAGCTTTCCGCGCAGAAAGCGGAGGCAGTGTTTTTGCACAAAAAGAAAGAGGGAAACAGCGGGGAGCTGCTTGTAATCGGGGCGGACACCATTGTTGCCTGTGAGAATCAAATTCTCGGCAAGCCGGGAACTGCGGAAGAGGCAAAGCAAATGCTTTCCCTGCTTCAGGGGAATGTGCATGAGGTGTATACGGGAGTCACCCTGATTCATCAGTCTGCAGAGGGCGAAGTGACACAAAAGACTTTCCATGAGTGTACCAAGGTACATTTTTACCCCATGACGAATAAGGAAATCACGGAGTACGTGTCCACCGGAGACTGCATGGATAAGGCGGGAGCCTACGGTATTCAGGGAATGTGTGCAAGATATATAAGCGGCATTGAAGGGGATTACAACAATGTGGTGGGACTGCCGGTGGGCAGGCTCTATCAGGAAGCAGGGGAATGGCTTTGAAAGGAAGGACAGCAGATGAAAAAGGCAGCGATTTTTGACTTGGACGGAACCCTTTCCGACTCCATACAGAGCATGAAAATATGTACGGACGAGGCGGTGGCACCTTACGGGTACGGACCCTTTACCGAGGAGCAGTACAAATATTTTGTGGGGGACGGCGCGGCAAATCTGATAAAACGTGCACTGATTGCGGGCGGTGACGAGAAGCTGGAGCATTTTGACGAGGCATTTGCTAAATACAAGGAGCTTTTCAGCAAAGGGTGTACTTACGGAATCAAGACCTATGACGGGATTCCCGAACTGCTTAAGGAGTTAAAAAACCGGGGCATGAAGATTGCTGTTTTGTCCAACAAACCCCATGCCCAGACCATTGATGTCATTGAGACATTGTTTGGAAAGGGATATTTTGACGCGATTCAGGGACAGAAGGACGGTGTGCCCATAAAACCCAGCCCGGATGGCGTATATCAGATTTTGGAGCAGCTCGGACTGAAGATTGAGGACATTGTATATCTGGGAGATACCTCCACGGATATGAAAACCGGGAAAAATGCGGGAGCGTTCACGGTTGGTGTACTCTGGGGATTCCGCGACCGGAAGGAACTGGAGGAGAATCACGCAGACGCAGTGATAGCACATCCACTGGAATTGCTGGAATTATTATAATTCGGAGATAGGAATCCGAAATGGGAAGGTTGGACTTCCTGAATTGGAACAAAAGGAGAAATGAGCAAAATGCAGGAATTTGATGAGGCAGTATTAAATTGTTTTTTGGAGAATCAGTTACAGCTTTTTCCGGAGAAGGTTGCCGACAGCCCGGAGGAAGCGGAGGAATTTTTGGAGGACTTCATGGCAGTAGTGGTAAATTCCGTAAAGGAAGTACAGGAGTATTTCGAGGAAGCAGGCATTGACATGGACGGAGCGAGCGGAGAGGAAATTTTAGAAGCGGACGAAGTCTTTGAAGTGGGAGACGGAAGATATTTAATCGTGGAAGGATAATCTTTAAAGGAACCTCCGGCGAAGGAATTCCCCGAAGGGGAGGTTTACCGGAAATGTTTTTCTAAAATTTCCAGTAAACCGTCGTGGTTGTTGTCGAGGGAAGTCACCATATCGGCGCTTTCCTTTACCTCGGAAGAAGCATTCTGCATGGCGATTCCGGTCTGCGCAGCTTTCAGCATGGAAATGTCGTTGGGGGCATCCCCGGCGGCAAAGGTGTGAGAGTGCGGAACCGGAAGATAGCTTTCGATAAAGCGGAGTGCTTTTCCTTTTTCTGCCTCGGCGGGAAGAATTTCCAAATAGCGGTCGTTGGAAAAGACCATGCGGATACGTTCGCCGCAGTAGGGTAACAGGCTGTCGCGGAAGCGAAGCAGTGCATCGTGGTCGGTTAAGTGAATGACCTGTAATTTGTAGCTGCCGTTTAACAGCGCCGCAGCAATATCTGTTACATATTTAATGGGCATATGAATACGTCTCGTATAAAAACGCAGCTCGTCGTTTGGTTCACATGCCACAATCTGGGAAGCGGTGTAGCCGTGAATGTGGATTCCTGCCTCTCTTGCGCATGCCACAATATAGGCGACATCTTCGCCGGACAGACGGTATTCCTGCAAAGGTCTGCCGGTTTCATGATTGTAAATCAGTGCGCCGTTGTTGGAAATGATGAGCATGTTGGGCGTGGTAAGTCCTGCATCCTCGCAGACCTGCAATATGGCGGGAAGAGGTCTGCCGGAAGTCAGCACCAGCCGGTGTCCTGCGTCGGTGAGGCGAAGCAGCGCCTGTTTCATTTCGTCGCTTAAGGTATTATCGTCCCGTAAAAGGGTGCCGTCCATATCTGAAAACAGAACATTTTTCAGACTTCCTTTGATATTGTCCAGTACGGAAGCCGGAACATTTAATTTGCCGTAGCCGCAGCCAAGGTCCAGTCCGGGTTTGTTGGCACCGTGAAAATCAGAGCCACCGCTGATAAGCAGGTGGTATTTTTGTGCCAGAAAACGAATCTGCCGTTCCTCCCCGGCGGTGTAGGTGCTGTAGATGGCTTCAATGCCCATGAGCCCTTCTTCTTTTAACTCTGCCACAAGGGTTTCCAACTTGGCGTCCGACATATGGTAGAGAATGGGGTGAGCCAGAATGGGAACCCCGTCGGCGGCGAGAATCAATTTTACTGCCTGTGCCGGTGTGACTTTTTCGCGGGGGACAAAGTACGGGCATCTGTCGCCCACGTACCGCTCAAAGGCTTCCTTCATGCTCTTGATGTAGCCGTGGTTTAAAAGGTATCTCGCATAATGGGCACGGGTGATGACGGCGTCGGGAAATTCCTCCTGCAGTTTTTCATAGCTGATATCGAATCCGGCTTCCTGCAACAGTGTACACATTTTAATGTTCCGCATGGTGCGGGAGTCGATAAATTGCTGCAGGTATTCCTGAAAGACAGGATTTTCATAGTGGATATACAGTCCCACAATATGAATGTCCCTGCCGTTATACTCCGTGGAAAATTCAATTCCGGGAATCACTTCCGGAACAGGAAAACGGGAACCGGCATCTTCTGCCGCCTCCCGCTGTCTCAAGTCATCTGCATATCCTATGGCTTCCTTCAAACCGTCCACCGTGTCGTGGTCTGTCAGGGCAAAGGCACTTAAGCCTTTTTCTCTGGCATAATCCACCAGTTGGGAGGGAGTGAGGGTGCCGTCCGATTTGTTGGAATGGACATGTAAATCTACAGAATTCATTTTATTAATCCTCGTCGTCTTCCTTATTGGCGGTAAATACAGTGCGCTTTCTCGCCATCTCATCGCTGGCAAGATACTCGTCGTAGGTGGTAATCTTGTCAATCAGCTGTCCGTTCGGAAGAATTTCCATAATACGGTTTGCCGTGGTCTGCACGAACTGGTGGTCATGGCAGGAGAAGAGAGCCACACCGGGGAACTTAATCAGTCCGTTGTTCAATGCGGTGATGGATTCCATATCCAGATGGTTGGTAGGCTCATCCAGTACCAGACAGTTTGCGCCGCTAATCATCATCTTGGACAAAAGGCAGCGGACCTTCTCACCACCGGACAGGATTTTTACTTTTTTCACGCCGTCCTCACCGGCAAACAGCATACGTCCTAAGAAACCACGCACATAGGTCACGTCCTTGACAGGAGAGTAGCCGGTCAGCCAGTCCACGATGGTAAGGTCGTTGTCAAATTCTGCCGTGTTATCCTTGGGGAAATAGGACTGTGAGGTGGTAACGCCCCATTTGTAGCTTCCCTCATCCGGCTCCATTTCGCCGACAAGAATCTGGAACAGGGTGGTTTTTGCCAACTCGTTGCTTCCCACAAAGGCAATCTTATCGTCATGCCCGACCACAAAGGAAATGTCGTTTAACACTTTTTCACCGTTGATTGTTTTGGAAAGGTGTTCCACGGTGAGCACTTCATTGCCGATTTCACGCTCCGGGCGGAAATCAATATAGGGATATTTTCTGCTGGAAGGCTTGATTTCATCCAGCTCAATTTTTTCCAGAGCACGTTTTCTGGAGGTAGCCTGTTTGGACTTGGAAGCATTTGCGGAGAAGCGGGAGATAAACTCCTGCAATTCCTTGATTTTCTCTTCCTTTTTCTTGTTGGCTTCCTTCATCTGCTTGATTAACAACTGGCTGGATTCGTACCAGAAATCGTAGTTTCCGGCGTAAAGCTGAATCTTACCGTAATCAATGTCCGCAATCTGTGTACAGACCTTATTCAAAAAGTAACGGTCGTGGGATACCACAATAACGGTATTTTCGAAATCAATCAGGAAATCCTCCAGCCATGCAATAGCGTCCAAATCCAGGTGGTTGGTAGGCTCGTCTAAAAGCAGAATGTCGGGGTTGCCGAACAGTGCTTTTGCAAGCAGAACCTTGACTTTGATATTACTGTCCAAATCTTTCATCAAAGAATAGTGGAATTCCGTGTCAATGCCAAGACCGTTTAACAGCATGGCGGCATTGGATTCTGCCTCCCAGCCGTCCATCTCTGCAAATTCTGCCTCAAGCTCGCTGGCGCGGATTCCGTCCTCGTCATTGAAATCCTCTTTGGCGTAGATGGCGTCCTTTTCTTTCATAATCTGATACAGGCGCTCGTTGCCCATGATGACGGTGTCCATTACCACACAGTCATCGTATTTGAAATGGTCCTGCTCCAGTACGGACAGACGCTGACCGGGGGTGATGGTGACATCTCCCTTGGTGGTCTCTAATTTGCCGGAAAGAATTTTCAAAAATGTGGATTTGCCGGCGCCGTTTGCACCGATGAGTCCGTAGCAGTTGCCTTCGGTAAATTTAATGTTTACATCCTCAAATAATGCCTTTTTACCGATTCGTAAGGTTACGTTATTTGCACTAATCATGTCTTAAACCTTTCTTTATTTAAATGGGTTCTCTTTTCAACCATTCTCTATTTTACAGAAAATCGTGGAAAATGCAAGGAAAAGTGGTATATTTCTTATATAGAGTTGTTGTGAAGGAAAAATAATGCTACACTATAGCTTGGGGAATTTTGTAAAAGGCTGGAGATTGAAAAGAAAATGACGGAAAAGAAGAAAAAATGGCTGGTAATTGCCGTTCTGACAGCAATGTTTTTGTTTGGCTGCTGTTTTGTGAAAGATGCAGGAGTGTACTTTGACGAGAAATCGGAACAGGAAATCCTGTACATGAATGTGCTGCAATACAGTGATGTTTTTCATATCAATAAAATTTCAGGTGCGCTCCGGGACAGGGGAATCATACCTATCTGTGAAAGTGTGGAAAGAGACCACGGCATCGCAACGCATTATCTTAGCGCCCCCATTCTTATGCTTTTGGACAGCAGGGCGGATTTGCAGAGCACGGCGTGGCATATGTACACTTATGTACTCTTTTTTCTGGGCGTTGTCTATATGTACCGGCTGCTCGGAGAGGTGTTCCAAAGCAAAAGAACGGCGCTTGCGGGTGCCATGATTCTGTTCTTTTCCCCAAGGATATTTGGGGACGGACTGTACAATAATAAGGATTGCGTTCTGCTTGCCATGGTGATTGTCATGCTCTTTTACGGCGTCCGCTTTATTGAAAAGAGGAATTTCGGCAGTGCTGTTTTACTGGGAATCAGCGCCGCATTTGCGGGCAATCTGAAAATCAGCGGAATTTACGTGCTTGCCTTAATAGGGATATACTATCTGATTTGCCTCACGGTAAAAAAAGAGTGGAACCGCCATAGTTTTCTGGCGGGGTTGACGGCGGCGGGAACGGCGTTTTTAGGGTATCTTGCACTCACTCCGGCTATCTGGGGACAGGGATTTCACCTGATTCGGTTTATTCAGTGGAATCTGTCCAATGCAACGAATTTCAGCCGTTTAGACGGAACGGTTTTATTTGAGGGACGGATATACCGTTATTCCGAAAATCCTCTGCCGTGGTATTATCTACCGAAAATTATTACTCTCACCATACCGGTGTCCGTTTCGGTGATGATTGTTGCCGGTGTGCTTTTGTGGGTGAAATTCCGGAGAAGGTGGAATAAGGCGGGGAAACTTTATCCGCTGTTTGCACTCATTCCGGCGATTCCCGTGATAGCGGCAATGGTGGGAAAGCCTAATATTTACAACGGCTGGAGACATTTCTATTTTATTTACGGAGCCATGATTGTGCTGGCGTCCTATACCGTGCACTACATGATACATGTGGCAAAGTATAAAAAGGTGACGACCGCTGTGCTCTCCCTTTGTATCGCCGTTCAGGTGGCGGGAGTCAGTGAGAACGGAATCGCCTCCGCCACATATATGAATTCGCTGGCAGGCGGGGATGCCGGGGGAAGATATGAGTTGGATTACTACGGTGTGACCGCCAAAAGAATCTTAAAAAGTCTTGTGAACAGCTACGGAAATATCTGTGTGAAACCGGATTCCAAAGGGGCGGTGATTGTGAACCGGGAAGCTCTTCCATCGGAATATCGGGACAAGATTACACTGGTATACACGGATGAGGACATAGAGCAGGCAAAAAAGGATGGGGAAACCGTTTTAGGATTTATCAATACCTCCTATGATGAGACGGACGGGATAACGAACGGGAATGAATGCCGGGGCTTTAAAGCATGGGATAATACCTATGTAAAAATCAGGGTGTACTAATGTGATGGGATAACCGACGGTACGAAGGATAAATAAAAATCGTATGTGCGCATACGGATAGGAGACAAAATGAAAACGCTCATAATAATTGCAATCGTGATAGCAGCACTTGTTTTGCTGTATTTTCTTATGATAATGCCACGGGTTGTGGGAAAACCAAGTATGAAGGAATTCCAGAAATGGCTGTACGCCCACAGGGGACTGCATGATAATTTGACGGATGCTCCGGAAAATTCCATGAAAGCATTTGAAAAAGCGGTGGATGCGGGATTCGGTATCGAAATGGACATTCAGTTGACGAAGGACAATGTGCCGGTAGTGTTTCACGATTTCACGCTGAACAGAATCTGCGGCGTGGACGGAAAGGTGCGGAATTTTACTTATGAGGAATTACAGCAGTTTCCGCTGTGCCGGTCTAAGGAGTGTATCCCAAGGTTGGAAGATGTTCTCAAGATGGTGAACGGCAGGGTGCCGCTGATTGTGGAATTTAAAATGGAAACCGCCAATATGAGCCTGTGTCTTCTGGCGGACAGGCTGCTTCGGAAATATAAGGGAATGTACTGCATGGAGTCCTTTAACCCGTTGGCGCTTTTGTGGTATCAGATGCACCGCAAGGACGTGGTGAGAGGGCAGTTGTCCGACGCCTTTTTGAAAGAGGGGGAGTATACCGGCGTGCTGTATTTTATTATGCAGAATCTGTTGTTAAATTTCCTGGGCAGACCGGATTTTGTGGCATACAATTGCAAGTACCCGAATATGCTGTCCCGCAAAATCTGCCGCAGACTTTACGGAAACAAGGCGGCGGCATGGACGATAAAAAGTGAGGAACAGCTGCGCCGGGCAAGGAAAAATTTTGACTTTTTCATTTTTGACAGCTTCGTTCCGTTAGAAAAGTGTTGAAATGTACAATTTTTTTGTTGCCTTTTACTTTTTTTGTGTTATTATAGATGTGTGCGCTCTAAAGAGCGTAAACTTATGCTGATTATGGGGATTCCGGCCATAGGATTCCCTCATATTTAGAACAACATATATTTAGGAGGAAGTAACAAATGGCAAAAAAGTGGGTGTATTTGTTTACCGAAGGTAACGCCAACATGCGTGAGCTGCTCGGTGGTAAAGGTGCCAACCTTGCTGAGATGACCAATATCGGTCTTCCCGTACCTCAGGGTTTCACTATTACAACTGAAGCATGTACACAGTATTATGAAGATGGTCGTGAAATCAACGATGAGATTCAGGGCCAGATCAATGAGTATATTGCTAAGATGGAGGAGATTACCGGTAAGAAATTCGGCGATCACGAGAATCCTTTGTTAGTATCTGTACGTTCCGGAGCAAGAGCTTCCATGCCCGGTATGATGGATACCATTTTGAACCTTGGTCTGAACGAGGACGTTGTAAACGTTATCGCTGAGAAGTCCGGCAATCCCCGTTGGGCTTGGGACTGCTACAGAAGATTTATCCAGATGTACTCCGACGTTGTTATGGAGGTTGGTAAGAAATACTTCGAGCAGTTAATCGATGAGATGAAAGAGAAGAAGGGTGTTACTCAGGACGTAGAGCTTTCAGCAGATGACCTGAAAGAGCTGGCTGGTCAGTTCAAGGCTGAGTACAAATCCAAGATTGGTGTTGATTTCCCCAACGATCCTAAGGAGCAGTTGATGGGCGCTATCAAGGCTGTATTCCGTTCTTGGGACAACCCTCGTGCAAACGTATACCGTCGTGACAACGATATCCCTTATTCCTGGGGTACTGCTGTAAACGTACA
>CAKRYI010000036.1 GCA_934426825.1 uncultured Acetatifactor sp.
ACACGAAGTTTTGCATCCAAGTTGGAAAGAGGCTCATCCATAAGGAATACCTTAGGATTACGAACGATAGCACGTCCCATAGCAACACGCTGTCTCTGACCACCGGACAAAGCCTTAGGCTTACGATCAAGGAGAGGAGTCAGGTCAAGAATCTTAGCTGCCTCTTTAACCATCTTATCAATCTCATCCTTGGGAACTTTTCTCAGTTTCAGACCGAATGCCATGTTGTCATATACGGACATATGAGGATACAGAGCGTAGTTCTGGAATACCATTGCGATATCTCTGTCCTTAGGCTCTACATCGTTGACAACTCTGTCACCAATCTTCAGCTCACCGGAGGAAATGTCTTCCAGACCTGCAATCATACGAAGGGTGGTAGACTTACCACATCCGGAAGGTCCTACGAAAATAATAAATTCCTGATCTGCGATCTCAAGGTTGAAGTCTTTAACAGCTTCAAATCCGTTGGGATATACTTTGCAAATATTCTTTAAAGATAAACTTGCCATAACAGTAAACTCCTTTCGTGTTCACATTAGATACTTTTTTCACCTATCTTACCGGCTTTCACCGATTGATTCTGTTCTTAGTATAGCGAAAGTTTCATTTTTTCGCCATACCACTATTTCACAAATATTTTAAACTGGATTGTATGAATTGCTTATAAAGAGCCTGTTTTTTTAATCAGCTTGTCACTTTGCCCAAAATTTCTTTTTTGAATTAGACAACTTCCACAATTTAAATGCCTGTCGTCTGTTCTCATGCAAAGAAATGCCCACATATGCCCCATCGCGGAATGACCGGTCATTTTCTCATCTTGCAATCTGCTCTCCAGCCTTATTCAGACCATATCCGATAGGGAATAATACCTTTTCGCCGTCCACTTCTTCCCCTGCAAGGGCAGCATCTTTTTTAAGATATATATCCTCTGCATCCTTCATCCATGTGTAAGGCAGAACGCCCGTAAAATCATACTCACCGAACAGCACGTCCGCAATGCCCTCTCCCTCTGTGCCGGGCAGCCATGCCATGATGACCGCATCAAACATATCAAAATATTCATCAATATCAAGAGGACGTCCCGCGATAATGATTGCCACTTTAGGAATGTCATCCTTTCCCTCAAGGGCTGTCCGCAGATTGTCCAAAAGTTCTTTGTCTTTTGCGGAAACGGTCAGCGCATCGACAGACCTGTCACCCTTCATCTCCGCATACGGAACCTCACCAAACACTGCAATTAAAGCGTCTTTTCCGTCGGCCAGTTCCCCTGTAACATCATGGGAAAGTCCGGTTCCGTTCTCCTTCGTTGCATCACTGATACCCTGAATAATGGTAGTGCCGCGCGTGATATTGCCCTGCATTCCCTGCCAGCTGATGGTCCAGCCACCGCACTGCGAGCCTAAATCATACGCTTTCTGTCCGCTCATCTGGATGTCTGTTGCATTCCGCAGTGCGGTTAATGCGTCCACATCACCCACCTTATCGTTTTTAAGAAGAACCAGAGACTCTCTTACCGCCTGTCTTGCGATGGCGCGGTGTTCGTCGCTTCCGATTGTTTCCAGCAGAGCCTGTTCTGTTTCGCCGCCTATTTTTTCTTCAAAAAGACCTGCTTCAAATTTTACCCTGAGAATACGTGTCACCGCGTCATCAATGCGTTCCTCACTGATTGCGCCCTCTTCCACCGCGGCAAGAATGGAATCATATACATTCTCCCAAGAATCCGAATCCATAATCATATCAATTCCGGCATTGACAGCCTGTGTTACCTGTTCCTTATAGGTAAGCCCGCTGTTCTGCTGAACCGCATTATAATCGCTGACTACAAAACCGGTAAATCCCAGCTCGTCCTTTAACAAATCCTGTACAAGATGCTTATTCTCATGGGTCTTTAATCCGCCAACGCTTCCGTACATTGTCATAACAATGCGGACACCTTCATCCAGCGCAGCGGTGTACGGATTAATAACTCCGCTGTCGAGAAGCGCATCAAAATCCTCCGCCGTCATATCCACATTTCCCTGATCGTCACCGTCCGTAAAATAACCTTCTCCGATAAAATGCTTTGCCGTGGCAAGCACATGGGAATCGTTAAGGTAAGCATCCGTACCGCGTTCTCCCTGATAGCCGCGGATATAAGCGGCGCCCATACGCGCTACAAGGTCATAATCCTCGCTGAAGCACTCATAGGTTCTTCCCCAGCGCTCGTTCAATGCGTTGCCAAGGGTTGGTGCGAAATCCCACTGGATACCGGTTGCCCGGACTTCTTCTGCCGCCGCTTCGCCGATAGCCTCTACAAGCGCCTCGTCAGCCGCCGCTCCCAGCGCAATATTATGGGGGAAAATGGTTGTGCCGAATATATTATTGTGTCCGTGAACCGCGTCTACTCCATAGAGAAGCGGAATTCCCAAACGGCTGTCCAGCGCTGCCTGTTTTAACTCGTTCACGCGTCCCTGCCAGTTTTCAGGATTGTTTCCCGTAGCCGGAGCCTCACCGCCACCGCTTAACGCCGCACCGATTCCGTAATCCGTAACATCTGACGCAGCAAGCGCAGCCTGCCCCGGCAGCATCATCTGCGCTACCTTCTCTTCCAGCGTCATCTGTTCCAGAAGCGCTTTTACACGAGTTTCCACATCCTGAGAAGGATCCATGTAAATGCTTTTGTCCACTTCTTTCGTTGTCCCAGACGTACTATCGCTGCTTTCCTCTGTCTGTACCTCTGCCTCCGAAGTAAGAAGGTTACTGTCTGCCGCACCCGTCTCGTTCTTCTGTCCGCAAGCGCCCAAAAACATGACGGAAACCATCAGTAATGCCAGTATGCTCTGCCACCTGCAAACCTTTTGTCCTCTTTTAGAATTCTTTCTTTTCATAATTGCCCTCCCATACAAAATGGTTTTAAAATCTGTATTTTTAATAATACAATGCCTTTTTTTCATTTGCTACACGTTCTAAAATAATCACACTTGAATCAAAAAATGGAAACTAAAAAAGTGCCAAGTCACAGGTTCTTACCTATGGCTTAGCACTTTGTCTGAAATTTCTTTATAAAACCTACTGTCTGTTCTCGTCCAGAGAAATACCCTCGTCCACCTCGTCATGGAAAATACGCTCGGTGTCCTCCTCTGTCTCGTCCTTCGGCTCCTCTTCGCCATCCGTTCCCTGAATCTGTGCCTCCAGTTTTTTGAAAAACTTGTTGTACAGCATGGCGTTAAAATACGCCGGTGCGGAAAATCCGAAGAAGAAGGCAAGCGGCACCCATCTGACGGAGCCTAACAGAATCAGCCATGGAATCAGGTTGAAAATAATCATCAGTATGGTTTTCGGCAACTGCAGCACACTGATTACAAACGCATTCTTGATGGTGCGGAATACCGGGTTGTCGAACTTCGCCAGCGTGGGGAAAAGGAAGGTCGACGTAAAGACCACGAGGATTCCCACCATGGTAATAATCACCTTGAGGACAATGTTAAAATCACTGCCGTAATTTTTCATAATCAGGAAATCGCCCACCAGCACCAGTACAGCCAGCAAAAGCAGCAGCCAGATAATGGTCGCCTGCTTAAAGTTTTCCTTAAAGGACTTAAAAAATCCCTTTACAATATAGCAGTCTTCGTTTCTCACCATTTTTAACGTCATGTAGTTCAGTGCGGTAAGGGACGCTCCGATAGTGACAATGGGAATACAGCAGACCAGTGCCAGCAGATTCAGGAGCAGCAGGTTGGACATCTTGGTAAGTCCCTGCATAAAGGGGCTGTCCAAATCAAAAATTTTCATGTTTCGTTTTCCTTTCCTTATTCTTTTGCTTTATCGTTTTCGCATTGCGATTTTCTCACAAAATCTTTTCCATGGGAGTCACACGGATGCCGGAATACTCCTCCTCCGGCGCAACCGCCCGAAAACCCAGTCTGCGATAGAAGTTCACCGCATACGGCGATGCCTGTAAGGACATGTACCGCTCTCCCGCCTCTGTTTTCAGATAATCACACATTTTCGTCACGAGCGCCGCGCCCACCCCTTTATGGTGGAATTTCTCATCCACGAACAAAAGGGAAAGGTGGTTGCAGTTTCTGACCGACGCCGCACCGATAACCTGCCCTTCGCTCACTGCCACAAGCATCTGGTAGGTGCCCCGCAAAAAAGCATTGTACAGCTTATCATCTGATATAAAATCAAAAAAACTCTGAATACCCTCTTCTGTATAATCATCACCTTCAAACTTCATGAACGTGCGCCATATCATTTTCATGGCAGGCGCCCACTCTTCCGTTCTCGCCCATCTGATTTCATAAGAAATCTCTGTATTCATCATATATTCTGCCTCTGTCCGCCGGATAACGCCGCAATATGGCTCTCCATCCAGTTGTCAATGTCCTGCATCACGGTCTCTCTGTCCGTCTCGTTCAGCAGTTCATGTCTGTCATCCTCGTACAGCTTCAGGGTGATATCCTTTATTCCCACTGCTTTCAGGGAATCGTATGCCCTCTGCACACCTGCGCCGTACTCTCCCACCGGGTCGTCTTTGCCGGAGAGCATGAAAATCGGCAGGTCAGCCGGAATTTTTTCAAGGTTTTCACGCTTCTGAATCCGGGAAACCAGTTCAAACAGCGTTCGGAATCCGTTTGCCGTAAACACGAACCCGCAATGAGGGTCCTCAAGATACCGTTCAACCATTTCCGGCTCTTTCGTGAGCCAGTCGGATTCCGTCTTGGGATTGTCCAGTTTTTTGCCAAAAGAGCCGAAGGCAAGCTGATTTAACAATCTGCTTTCCCGGCGGGAACCGCCGAACAGGCACTGTAGCCCTGCCACAGCCTTTCCCACGACAACCAGACTCTTTTTCTGCATTCCGGTTCCCATAATAACGGCGCCGTCAATTCCGGTGCCGTATCTGCACAGGTAATTTCTCAGAATAAAGGAACCCATGCTGTGTCCCAAAATAATATAGGGAATACCCGGATATGCCGCCTGCGTCAGTTTCTTTAACCGGTGCACATCCCTCACCACCACCGTGGCAGGGTCCTGCTCACAAAAATATCCGTAGGTTCCCCGCTGGGGCACGGATTTTCCGTGCCCTAAGTGGTCGTCACCCGTCACAACAAAGCCTTTTTCCGTCAGAAACCGGGCAAACTCCTCGTATCTGCCGATATGCTCGGACATTCCGTGGATAATCTGCACCACGCCTCTTATCTCCCCCTCATCCGGGGTATATCTTACCGCATAAATCTTGTCAGAACCGTTTCTGGAATCAAAATAGAATTCTTCTCTCTTCATAGTAACCCTCCGCGGCATTCTGCCCTGCTGCCCGAATTGCTGTAACTTATTAAATCAATTATACCTCATTTGGCGTCCGGTTTTAACTGTTTTCACCAAAGTTAATAAAGAGTTTATAAAAATTAACAGATTTCCGCTCCGGCAGGCATGGTCTTTTCCGGGGTCATCAGCGCAAGATTCCCTTCCGCATCCTCTGCGCACAGAAGCATTCCCTCGGAAAGCACGCCGGCAAGTTTTGCGGGTTTTAAGTTCACCAGAACCATAACCTTCTTGCCTACCATTTCCTCAGGGCTGTAATGCGCCTTGATACCGGACACAATCTGTTTTACCTGACTGCCGATTTTTACCTGACTGCACAACAGTTTCTTGGACTTCGGCACTGCCTCGCAGGCGATAATCTCGCCTACCTGAAACTGCATTTTTGCAAAATCATCATAGGTGATTTCCGGCTTTGCCTCAATGTCAATCACGCCCTCTGCCTCCGCTTCTTCCTCAGCGGCTTTTGCAGCAGCCTCAGCCATGGCAGCCTCTAACTCCTCTTCCTTCTTTGCCACGTCCTTCATATCCAGACGGGCAAACAGAATTTCGGGCTGCTCCGTTACTTTGGTGCCGCTCTCATATAAACCGAACTCTTCCAGCTTGTCAAAATCTCTCAAAGAAGTATTGAGCTGTTCTGCAATCTTCTCCGCCGTCTCAGGCATGTAAGGCTGTAACAGGGAAGCGCCGATAACAATTCCCTCCACCAGATTGTACAGCACGGTGGAAAGGCGGTCTGCTTTCGCCTCATCCTTTGCCAGAACCCAGGGCTCCGTCTCGTCAATGTACTTGTTGCAGCGTTTGAAAATGCCAAAGATTTCCGTCAGAGCGTCTGCCACTCTTAAATTTGCCATCTTCTCTGCCACTTTCGCATAAGTGCCCGTAACGGTTTTCTTCAAATCCTCATCAATCACGCCATCATTGGGGGACAGCTGCACACCTTTATCCGCAACCACGCCGCCAAAATATTTATTGCTCATGGAAATGGTACGGTTCACCAGATTTCCGAGAGTATTTGCCAGATCCGCATTCATTCTCTCTGCCACCAGCTCCCATGTCAGGTTGCCGTCATTCTCAAAAGGCATTTCATGCAGCACATAATAGCGCACTGCGTCCACACCGAAATAATCCACCAAATCATCGGCATAAATCACATTTCCCTTGGATTTGCTCATCTTGCCGCCCTGCATTAACAGCCAGGGATGACCGAATACCTGCTTGGGCAGCGGCTCACCCAACGCCATCAGGAAAATAGGCCAGTAAATGGTATGGAAACGGATAATGTCCTTGCCAATCAGATGAAGGTCGGCAGGCCAGTATTTCTTATACTGCTCGGAGCTGTTTCCGTCAGCGTCGTATCCGATTCCGGTGATATAGTTGGTCAGCGCATCCAGCCATACATAAATGACATGCTTGTCATCAAAATCTACCGGAATACCCCATTTGAAAGAGGTTCTGGAAACACATAAATCCTGAAGACCGGGCAACAGGAAATTGTTCATCATCTCGTTTTTACGGGAAACGGGCTGAATGAATTCCGGGTGCTCGTTAATATGCTTAATCAGTTTGTCCGCATATTTACTCATACGGAAGAAATATGCCTCCTCCTTGGCAGGCTTTACCTCTCTGCCGCAGTCCGGGCATTTTCCGTCCACCAGCTGGGACTCGGTCCAGAAAGACTCACAGGGGGTACAGTACATTCCCTCGTATGCTCCCTTGTAAATATCTCCCTGATCGTAAAGGCGCTTGAAAATCTTCTGCACCTGTTTCTCATGATCCGTGTCCGTTGTACGGATAAATTTATCGTAGGAAATGTTCAGCAAATCGCAAAGTCCTCTGATAATTCCCGCGATTTTGTCCACGTACTCCTTGGGTGTCACGCCTGCGTCCGCCGCTTTCAGCTCGATTTTCTGACCGTGCTCATCCGTTCCGGTCTGGAAAAATACATCGTATCCTTCCTTTCTCTTAAATCTGGCAATGCTGTCTGCCAGCACAATCTCATAGTTATTGCCTATGTGGGGCTTTGCCGACGTATAGGCAATGGCGGTTGTAATATAATACTTACCCTTGTTTTCCATAATATCTTTCTTCCTCCTTAAATTCTTTGCTTCGCTAAAAAAGCCCGTCTTCCATGCTCCGCCTTACCGGCATTGCAATAGAAGACGAGCCTTATACCTACGCCCGTGTTACCACTTCTTTTCACCTCATTCTCGCAAATGAAGCCTCTTCGGGTCAATAACCCTATCCGCTATAACAGGCGGAACCTGTCGCAGCCTTACTCCCTTTGCCGGAAAGTTCGGTGCGCTGCTCGGAAGCCATGTTCCACTTCTCTCACTTCCTCCCTCTCAGCACCGGGCAATCGGATTCCTATGCCCATGGGACGTTCTCTGTAAAGTCAGGTCAAAGTGTACTCTCTTCGTCACTGCGTTTTCCTGTGAAAAACCGTCTATAGTTAGAGTAGCACAAGAAAAAATCCCTGTCAACCGCTTCCGCTCAGTCCTTCCGCTTAAATACAAGATACTTTCCGAAAATATAGTTGAGAATTGTCACCAATACAGAAGAAATGACGATTTTTGCCACCCAGTAATTCACGGAGCTAATCATTTCCGGCGTGTAAGACCTTCCCAGCGAATCAAATACTTTTCTCCACAGTCCGTCCATGGGGAAAATGTTGACCGCAAGCCACATAATCACAACGTCCAGAATCCATGTGGACACTCTGGAAAGGGCAAAGCCCGTAAACTCTTTCAAAATGCTTTCATTGACACTTTTGAAAACCCATTTCCGGTTTAGCGGGTAGGAAAAGCATACTCCCGCCACCCAGCCGATGGTGTTTATGATAAAATTCTGAATCTGGTTGGTGGAATCCAATACCAGCTTCGCCAGAAAACAGGCTGCCCACGATACGATGGTCGTGGCGATTCCCACCAGTATATAGGATATAATTTCTTTATGGTTTTCAATAATTTTCTTGATTTTTTCCATATGCGTGTCGCGCTGTTCTCCAACTTATTTTTTTGCGGATAATTTACTGTACTCGCCCTTCTTGTCGTAGGAGTCTAACAGGTAGCTGTCGTCCGTGAGAATACAGTCGATTTCCAAATCATCCTGTCTGTAGCGGCTGTGCTTGCGCAAATCTTCCTTGGGGCGTTCCTGCTTGGTCTGCAGCGACTTCTGCCCTAAAAAGCGCTTTCCCACATTTGCCGCCATGGATTTAATCTGCGCCCGGATTTTCTGCAAGGGAGTCTTCTTGGTCGTACTCGGCGCGGGAGTTGCTTCAAAGTACGGGTTATGGGGCAGTCCCTGCTGATTGGCGGCAGCTTCCGGATTTATCTCCTGCGTGGTTCCCACGCTGTTTTGCCCGTTGACCGGCACAGCCTGTGCCGCCTCTTCCCCGGCTTCTCCGCTCACGCTCTGGCTGCCGTTACTGTCACCCCATATTTTAAACAGCAGACGTTTTCCGCTGCCGAACAGCTTTTCCATCCACGCGGACAAGGAAAACGTCGCATCCGTCTCCTGCATCATACGTGCGGCATTCTCCGTGTCTTTTACCACAGCATTCTTCATGGCTCCGCCGCTTTTCACGCCTTCTGTCCCATGGTCATGTATGCAACCCGTCACCTGATGAACAGACGACTCATGATTTCCGTTAATTCCCTGAATCATCCCGTTTTCACCCTATCCCCCTCCGGCGCACTGCCGGGCTACGTTTTCCGCTCCTACTCTGTTGCTTTGTTCTCTTCCGTCACGGTATAAACCATGCTGCTTACCACATACAATACCTGTCCGTTATATTCCACTCTCGACCAGCCGGAATCCGGGCTGTAACCGGTGCGGTGTACCGCCGTGCCGTTGCTCACCTGACAGCTCACCGTGGCATTTCCCTGGGAAGTGCTGGGTTCCACCCTCAGATTGACATATTCCTTGGGTGTCACATTGTCATCACAATCCGTAAAAAGAATCACCCTGCCGTCCTGTGTCGTCACCCGGTTGGGATTGGACGGCGCCACAGGCGGTTTATAAGACAAATCCGTGGTAAGATACTGCGTCACCGCATACGCGGTCTGTCCGTTATATTCCACCCTCGACCAGCCTGTGCTGTCGTTCACACCGGTTCTGGTCAGGGATTCTCCGTTTTTAAGCTGACCGATAATATTCTCCGCATCCTGCGTGTTCGGCTCCGTCCGCAGATTGGTAACGTCCTTGGAGGTCACGGTATCGGAAACTTCCGTAAACTGCATGGAGGCGGCATTACCGGAAATCGGCTCCGCCGCTGCGTCCGGCTGCCGTTCACCGTTCTGAGACTCCTCTGCCGCTGCCTGCGAAGGCTCTCCGTCTGTCAGAGAAACATCTGCTCCTGCGTCCTGTGAGGGTTGAACGGATTCCTCAAATGCTCCTGTATCCTGCAAGGCTTGTGTGGGTTCCTCCGGCACGGATTCCATTGTTTCTTCCGACTGTACCTGTGTTCCCGCCTCTTCCGCATTGTCCTCAGAGCCGCTGCCCTTATGGGTGAGCGCCCACAACAGTACACAGACAATAACAGCAAGCACGATTAAGGCAGAAAAAACTACCACCATCAGTTTCGGATTGACGGACGGCTCCTCGTCAAAATCGTCATCAAATTCATCGTCCGACCCGTCTCCAAAGTCCTCTTCGTCAAAGTCATCCTCTGCCGCTTTTGTTTTCTTTGCAAACCGCTCTTTGTCTTCTTTTTCAGAACCGGATATTTTTTTCATAATACACTGCTCCTTTTCACCCGGCTTTCCCGCCGGCTGCTTTTCTTATATGGATTTCGGCATTCCTACTGCTTTTCCTTATGGTCTGCCGCTCTATATTTGGAATATACGATTTTTTGCGTATGATAAAGGCTCTTATACCCCGACAGCATATAGCTGACTGCCACGCCCACCAGAAAATAAGGAAGGGCGCCCATGCCGAACAACTCCAGACCGATTAGTAGGGAAGTCAGCGGGCTGTTGGTCACTCCGCAGAATACCGCAATCATACCGACCGCCGCGCACAGGGACGGGGATAATCCGAGAAGTCCTCCCATCATGCAGCCGAATGTCGCGCCCACAAAGAAGGACGGCACGATTTCTCCACCCTTGTATCCGGCGCCCAGTGTCAGCGCCGTCAATATCATTTTCAGCAAAAACGCTTCCGGGCGTACCGTTCCCTCGGTCACGGCTCTTTCAATCACATTCATACCGGTGCCCATGTAATCCGTGGTGCGCAGAATTGCCGTCAACACAATAATCACTACACCTGCTGCCGCAATGCGCAGATAAGGATTGGGCAGCCACTTTTTCCCTTTATCGGAGGCAAGATGCAGCAGTTCGCAGAATGCCACGCTGACCGCTGCACACAAAACAGCCAGTAACAGTATTTTTGTCCCTGTCAGCCATGTAAATTCCGGGATTTGTGCGATAATCATCGCCTCACTGCCCACACCGCACAGCTTTGCGACACCGGAAGCCGTCAGACTCGCCAGCACGCAGGACACAAGAGCCGGATAATACATTACTCCCACATCCACGACTTCCATGGAAAAGATAGCCGCCGCCATGGGGGTACCGAACAGCGCCGAGAAACACGCGCTCATGCCGCTCATAATCATGATGCGCACATCTGCCTTATTCATACGGAATACTTTGCCAAGCCAGTTGCCGATACTTCCGCCAAGCTGCAGGGCGGCGCCCTCTCTGCCCGCGGAACCGCCGAACAAATGGGTCAGCAGCGTGCTGGCAAAAATAAGCGGCGCCATGACAATGGACAACTGCTCCTCGGAGCGAACCGCCGCAAGGACGCTGTTGGTTCCCTTGTCATTGTCCCGGTGCGCCAGATGATAAATCAGTACAATCAAAAGACCTGCCACCGGCAAGCCTAAAATCAGTTTGGGATATTGGGTTCTGGTTGCCGTGACAAACTGCATGCCGTAGGAAAATGCGGTGCCCACCAGTCCTACCAGTACACCGACTCCGATTCCCGCAACCACCCATTTGATAAACGAAAAAACTCTATGCCTTAATACTCTCAACCATTGTATCTGTTCCTGTTTCATTTCTTACCACATTTCTGCGCACATTCTTTGCGCATAGCGAGTTTGTGTCAAGTGCGCGCAGACACAAATCTCGTGATTGAAAAATTTTATTTTTCAATCTTTTATCCTCTACCTTGAAACCACACCTTACCTTTTCAAATGTCATACAAATGTTCCGGCAAAGGTTCTATTTGTAATCTTGTGATTCCCAAGCTATCTGTCTAATTTTTCCAAAAAGCTCTTTACATTGACACCAATGTCATTTTTAAACACCGCAGAACCTGCCACAATAATGTTAGCGCCCGCATCCACAGCCGCCTCCACATTGTCCAGATTAATGCCGCCGTCCACCTCAATGTCCACAGCAAGTCCTTTTTCCTCAATCATGCGGCGTATTACCGGAACCTTGTCCACACATTCGGGGATTAATTTCTGTCCGCCGAATCCCGGTTCCACCGTCATAACAAGAACCATGTCCACCAGTGCAAGGTACGGTTCCACCGCCTCTGCGGGAGTTCCCGGTTTAATGGTGATTCCCACCTTTTTTCCAAAAGAACGGATAGCCGCAATGGTCTCCTCTACCTGCCCGGTAGCTTCCAAATGAAAATTAATCAGGTCTGCACCGCTCTCGGCAAACTCACGGATATAGCGCTCCGGTTTTTCTATCATCAGATGCACGTCAAAAAATAAGTTTGTCTTTTTCCGTATGGATGCAACGACCGGCATACCGTAGGAAATGGACGGCACAAACAGTCCATCCATCACATCAATATGTATCCAGCGAGCACCCGCTTTTTCCACTTCTTCGAGCTGTTCTCCCAGTTTCCAGAAATCAGCCGACAACATGGATGGTGATAAAACATTCATTTCTTTTCCCTCTTTCCACAATTCCAAATTTCGCAATCATTGTATCAAATACGCAGATACTTCGCAATATAAAAAGCGCCCGGACAAGTGGTTTCTGATATGTACCCAAAATTCTGGACACATATTTATAAGTTAGGCGGACATTATGGATGCTTCTCTGTATTTTACAGGA
>CAKRYI010000037.1 GCA_934426825.1 uncultured Acetatifactor sp.
TTCCCGCCGATAAATGCTCAAAAATAAGTGGGGAATTTTCTCCGATAAAAATGGGACTTTTTTATTGACAATCACACTCTATTACATGACAAAGCCGCAGTACCACCTGCAGGTCAGAGAAAAAATTTATCTGGACAATATGCTGGATTTGTTTTGAGAGCTGCCTGCAGAGCCAAAATGTGAAAGAGAATGATTGCAAAACCGTGGGATGAGCGGCATTTCATGTGAAAACGGCGCTGGCAGAATATGTAATTTTGAAACTTGGACGGGGCAGCAGGGGAAAAGACATGATGTTAGATTTTTTTAATTTAAAATGATAAATAAACCGGAATTTCCGAGGAGGTCAGAGTACGATTTCCTTGTGATGTTGATGTAAAGTGCAGACCCAAAAGCACACGTGAGATTTTTTCTCACAATATATTGAATGACAAGAGCTTTTATGATATATAATATCTATGAGAAAAAATCTCACGGAGGCAACAGACATGATTTATGAGTTTGCTTTTGAGAACTTTCGTTCATACAGAAAAGAAGCTACCATTGATTTTACAGCAAAACCAATTAACGAATTTGAAAAATCACTGATAGGAGTGAATGACAAAGAAAGTCTTTTACCTGTTTGTGCTATTTACGGACCAAATGGCGGAGGAAAGAGCAGCGTGATTATGGCGTTAAACGAATTACGCCTGATTGTTATGCAGCCATTGGTGCAGTTAGCTTTTATGAAGAAAAAAAATGAAGAGTTAGGGGATGCATCCATCTCTCAATTACAAGAAGGATTGACGGATAAACATATCACATCGTCTTATTATAAATTTGACGAGGAATGTAAAGATAAACCGACAAAATACCGTCTTTTATTTGGAGTTGAAGACTATAAGTATTGCTATGAGTTTGAGCAGAAGAATGAAGATATTATTGTCGAAAATTTATATATGGAAAAAGATAATGCTGTAAGCGCTGTATTTGAGAGAGACAAAGAAGGCGTATATTTATGTGAAGAATTAAAGGGAGTGGACGTGGAAAATATGAATGAAAGTCTCCCCCTTCTTTCTTATATAGCCATGTTTAAGAACATACCTGTTATAGACAGGGTAATGAGTTTCTTCATGCAGATTAGGGTTCTGAATTATGATAAGCCCAATGTGGACAGGAGGATATTAGTAGACCAGATTGAAAACGATAAAGTAAGAGTATGTAATGTAATACAATCTATGGGAATTGATATTTGCGATATAAAGGTTGAATACAAGGAAGATGGTTCCATTGATGAAATCTATACAATACACGAATTGGCATCAGGTGAAAAGAGGACTTTGCGTTTCTCGGAAGAATCAGGAGGAACGAAAAAAATTATAAGCATAATTCCTATTTTGTTGAATGGTATTGAAAAAAACTCCTTATTTCTGATTGATGAGCTGGATGCAAAATTGCATCCGCTGCTTCTCCGAAGAATTATAGAGTTATTTACAAATCGGGAAATTAATAAAGGTGCAGCCCAATTACTTTTTACATCACATGACCTTACGACAATGAGCAAAGATGTGCTGAGAAGAGATGAAATATGGTTTTCGGCTATTAATGGATATGATGAGTCCGTTTTGTATTCCCTTGTTGATTTCCGAAAGGAAGGTGGAAATAAGCCCCGTAATGATGAAAATTATTCTAAACAATATATAGAAGGACGATATGGTGCAGACCCTTATTTCAGAAGATTGGTTAACTGGGAGGTGAAGGATTGAGTTTAAAACCCAAAAAGGTCAGTGAAATCAAGAAAATAGAAGAAAAAATGAAGGCAAAAGCAAGTAAAATGAATTCGCTGGAGAAACTTCCGCCGTATACAATGATAGTAAGTGAAGGAATAAAAACAGAGCCAATCTATATCAAAGGGTTTGTCAATAAGATAAATGAACGCTATAAAACAGAGTATATGAGCTGGTTGAAGAACTTGAAGGTTATTTGAAGGATTAACATGACTGCAAATTTCCACAGACCGCTTTTGCAAGAAAGGAGGGCACCATCATGAGCACCATGAATACATTTACCGGAAAAAAGTTTGATCCCCTAAATATGACAGCGGAAGATGTATCTATTGAGGATATTGCACACGCATTAAGTTTGTTATGCCGGGGCGGCGGACATTTAAAATATTTCTATTCCGTCGGTCAACATTCCATAAACTGCATGAAAGAAGCCGGGGCGCGGGGATGGTCCAAGCGCATACAGCTTGCCTGCCTGCTCCATGATGCAAGCGAGGCGTATATCGCGGACGTTATCCGACCGGTAAAAGTACATTTGCCCGATTATTATAAGATTGAAAATACGGTGATGAACTGCATCTTCAAAAAATTCCATTTGGACGATTTAAGCGAGGAAGAAAATTCCCGGTGGAAACAAATTGATGACGAGATACTCGATTATGAGCTCAAAGAGTTGATGACCGGAGAAAAAGACAGAGCTACAAAACCCCTGTCCTCGATACCGGACGTGACGGAAAGGAACTGGAAAGAGGTAGCGGCGGAGTTCCTTTCTTTGGCAAAAAAAATATTGGCTCAAATCGAAGAATAAGGACTTTTAGTGCCTGTGTGGCAGAGGTTTCAAATTCGGAACGGGGAGAAATCACAAAGGAGGACACCAAAATCATGAATATAACTGTTTATCTCGGAGCAAATGAGGGGAATGACCCTGCTCTGCGCAAGTCCGTCCGGGAACTTGGACACTGGATTGGTTCTGACGGAAATTCTTTGGTCTATGGCGGCTCGAAAACCGGACTGATGGGCGAGATTGCCCAAAGCGTGCTGGACGCAGGCGGAAAAGTAACCGGCGTGGAACCGCAGTTTTTCATGGATGAAGGTTTCCAGTATGACGGTCTGACCGAACTCATTGTCACAAAGGATATGGCAGAGCGGAAAACAAAGCTGATTGAGTTGGGAGATGCGTTTATTGCTTTTCCCGGCGGCACCGGAACACTGGAAGAAATTGCCGAGGTGATGTCCAAAGTTTCCCTGAAACAGTTGACGGCACCCTGCATTCTCTATAATCTGAACGGTTACTACGACAGCCTGAAAACCCTGCTGCAGCAGATGATTGCAAAGGGACTGTCCTCAGAGGAGCGGCAGCAGGGTATCTATTTCGCAGAAAATCTTGAGCAGATAAAACAGATTATCAGGGGAAACCGGTAAGGGGCAGTTACTCCGCCTTTTTGTTCCGGATGAACTTGTATTAGGGAGTATATGGTTTCTGCATCATTTCTTGAAATCGAAGGGAGACAGGATGATGAAAAAGTACAAAATAGCAGCAATACTGATGTTCATACACGGAGCATTTATGGAGATAGGGGGCTGTCTGGCGCTCGTTCCCATATTGTTGATAGGAAGCGATAAGATGGATATGAACCAATATTTTTCCTTCATCGTTCCATATTTCAGCGAAAATATGAATCTCATGCTCGTCATGGGTGCAATCTACGGAGTGGTGAGGGTAACAGGAGCAGTCGGTTTATGGAAAAACAGAATGTGGGGACTGGCGTTATCGGTAATAAATTGTGTTATTACCATGGCTTTGATGATGTTTATGCTGCCGGCAGGAATTATGGACGGAATCCTTGCCACGACTGCTTTGATTCTGATTTTAACCCAGTATTTTGGTGACAAAAAAATAGCGGAGTAGATTTCAATATGCAGATAGAAACATACAGCGGAAAGTATGATGAGGAGATTATCTTGCTGATTCTTTCCATTCAAAATAACGAAGCCAAAATTGGTTTATCGCTTGCGGAACAGCCGGACTTGCTTAACATATGTCAGTATTATCAGCAAAGTGGTGAATTTTGGATTGCATTATCCGGCGGAAACGTAATTGGCACGATAGGACTAATGTTAAAAGAACAGAATTGTGCCGTGATGAAAAAGTTTTTTGTGAAAAAGGAATATCGTTCCCAAAAGGTAGGACTTGCGTTGTATCAGGAGCTTTTGAAATATGCAGAGGTAGCAGAATTACCGGTTGCCTATTCCTTCCCGGACAGGGATAGTATTCTGTATATGTTAGATTTATAAGCCGATACATGAAATATTAGGTTGTATTTAACCTAATATTTGCGTATAATATATTAAAAAAAGGAGGGACTACAATGACAATAGATACTAATACAATGATTTCTATTTCGGAAGCGAATCAAAATTTTTCAAAGGTTGCAAGATTGGTAGATGAACGTGGTTCAGCGGTAATTTTGAAAAACAATGTTCCCAGATACCTTGTAATAGATTTTAGCAAAGCAGATGCAGACATTATTGCAGCGGATGAGGATGTTTTAAGTATATCGAAGAAACTTATGGCGCAAAACCAAGAGGCATATGAGGTGCTGGCTAAATGAAAAAATTAAGCAAACAGCAGATTCTTATGCTCCATTCGCAACTTATCCGGCAAACAGGAGGAAGTGACGGAGTAAGAGACTATGCATTATTGGAATCTGCTTTGGAAGCACCGTTTCAATCATACGGCGGGGATGACCTGTATCCTACCGTACAGGCGAAAGCGGCAAGACTGGGGTATGGTCTTATAAAAAATCATTGTATGATTGATGGAAACAAAAGAATCGGTGCGCATGCAATGTTGGTATTTCTTGCGTTAAATGGAATAGAAATTGCATATACACAGAAAGAACTATATGAAACCATTCTCAATGTTGCATCCGGAAAGTTGGAATATGAGGATTTATTGGAGTGGATTTTGCAACATCAAAACTAGAGACAGAATATCCCAAACGGTATTGTTATGAGCGTACATCCAAACAATACCGTTATTTTTGCAATTTTTATAAGATACATGGTATAAAGGAAATATACAGCTTCCGGCTTCGGTTGGGGCGGGTGTGGGAAAGGATAGTGTGAAATGGAAATCAGGGAATATGTTGAGCGGTATCAAAACAATGGAGAAGTAATCCAAAGCAGGTAGTAGTTTACGGGGGAACAAAATAAACTCAAACAGTGCTTGATTTTCAGGCGAAATACTTGTTTGCATACAAACAATGCTTTTCGTATAATGAAAGCATAACTTGATTTGTTACGAAAGGTGGGTTTGAAGTGAACAAAAATATATTAGGTTCCATGATTCAGGCTTTAAGAAAAGACAGAGGGATAACGCAGGAGGAATTGGGAAAAGCAATCGGGGTAACAGCACAGGCAGTCTCCAACTGGGAATGTGGAGGGATGCCGGATGCGGGGCTTTTGCCGGATATTGCAAACTACTTTGGTGTCGCGATAGATTATTTATATGGAAGAACTGATGAAGTGAAAGAAAATCCGGGGAAGGAAGTACTCTGGGATTTGTATCATACCAAACGGGAGGAACGCTTTGAGAAGGCGTACCAGTATTGCTGGTATATCCAACAGGGATTGTTTGATATGGAACCGGAAATTTTGACAAACACTCTGCAAGAACGAATCGAGATACCGGACAGCACAAAAACAAGCTCGGTTCTTCTGTTTGAAGAAGGAATCACCTATATGAGGGCAAACAGGGATGTGCACAATTTTTTCCTGATGCCCCGTCCGGAGGAGGGATTTTTAAGTAAGCTGTCAAAACCGGAACAGTATGAACATTTTTATTCGGTGCTTGGGAAAGCGGGACGGATGAAAGTGCTTTTCTACATTTATAGTAGAAAAGCGAAAGCCTTTACCAGTGGTCGGCTGGCAGAGCAGATGGGAATGTCCCCAAAAGAGGCAAAAGAAATATTAGAAGATTTATGTTCGTTAAATTTAATTGAAACAATAGAAATCGACGTTGAGGAGGGGGACGCTACCTATTACAGGGCAATAGAATATTACCCAGATAGTGTTTCCTTAATTCCTTTTCTGTTTGCGTCTTCTGATTTGATTGAGCGGGTGGCATGCAGCTTTGCTAACACATCCAAGACGGTAACAGCTATTTTATGACGGGAAGGTAGGAAACATTATGGAACATGCAGAGTATCTAAAGCGCATATGCTTTAAAAAGAATTATGGTAATTTTCTAATTACGGTGATAATACTCGGTATCGGCTCGATTTTACTCACGGGTGTTGCCGTGGTATTGCAGGAAATATTAGATATTGCAACAACCGGAACCGTACAGGACATTTATCATATGTTGTTGAAAGTTCTTGTGTATATTGCAATATTGGGGTGTAATTGGATATTGGAGCGCTTTTTTAGGAACAGATTCATTGAAAAAGCGATGCGGCAGCTGAAAGGGGAAATCTTTCGCAGCATATCGGGCAAAGGAATCTCTGCGTTTTGCAAAGAACCGACAGGAAGATATTTATCAATTTTGACAAATGACATGAATTCCATTGAAATGAATTATTTGCAGAATAACTTTGCGATATTTCTGAATTGCTTTTATTTTGTGGCAGCGCTTATTATTATGCTACGGTATAATATATGGCTGACTTTCGGTGCAATCGGTCTGGTCGTTGTTTCATTTATCATTTCTGTCTTGTTCGGAGGCAAACTGACAAGGGAAGAAAAAGTGGTAAGCGTACAGAATGAAAAGTTTGTAAGTCTGGTAAAGGACTTGCTAAACGGATTTTCTGTGATGAAGAGTTTTAAGGCAGAAGCGGAGATTGTGAATCTGTTTCTCGATGAGAACAAAAATTTGGAGCAAAAGAAGTGCAGGAGAAGAAAAACCGAGGCATCCATTAATCTGATTGGAAACTGTCTTGGGTTTGCCGTGCAGGCAGGAGTAATGCTTCTGGGAGCATATTTTACTATGCGTGGCAGAATTACGGTTGGCGTTTTGATGGCTTTTGTGCAGTTAATGAACTACATCATTCAGCCTATTCAACTGATTCCGCCTGCTTTGGCGAACCGGAAGGCGGCTAAGGGGCTTTTTGATAAAATGGCAGAAGCGGTCGCAGATAATCAGGAAAAAGAAGCCGGGGATTTTGTGGATAATATTGGACAGGGAATTTATTTCAAAAACGTCTCCTTTGGCTATGACGATAAACAGAAAACTTTGGAGAATGTTACAGTTTCTTTTGAAAAAGGAAAAAGTTACGCCATTGTAGGAGCTTCGGGAAGCGGGAAGTCCACACTGCTTAATCTGATTATGGGTAGTTATACCGCTTACGACGGAAGTATTACCATAGGCGGAAAAGAAGTGAAAAATATTTTGCCGGACAGCTTATATGATTTATTGTCTATTGTGCAGCAAAATGTCTTTGTATTCGACAACTCTATAGAAAATAATATTACCATGTTTAAAAAATTTACAGAGGAACAGATTAGTGATGCAGTGGAAAAATCCGGTCTGGAAACTTTGGTGGATGAAAAAGGATTGGAATACCGGTGCGGAGAAAACGGATGCGAGTTGTCCGGAGGAGAAAAACAGCGTATTTCCATTGCAAGAGGATTCCTTTGCAAATCATCCATATTACTTATGGATGAGGCAACTTCAGCACTGGATGCCGCGACGTCCGTCGCGGTCGAGAACACCATCATTCATATGAAAGATATGACCCGCATTGTGGTAACACACAAATTAAATCCGACATTACTTAGCCGGTATGACGAAATTGTGGTGATGAACAAAGGAAGAATCGAAGGACGGGGGTCTTATGACTGGTTGAAGGCACAATGCGGTTATTTCAACCAATTATTACAGGCATGACAAAGAAATCCCTGCTTAACAGTGCGTCGACACGAGCGTTTTCCTGTGCGTACCCAAGTTACCATAAATGCCCATGATTTATATTTTGTGAAAATTAGTTGCATAAAAAATAATGAATGTTATAATAATGACATATAGGGATGTAACTTGGAGGTAAGAATTATGATTATAGAGGTTAGGGCAAAGAATTGTTATGCTTTCGAGAATGAGATAACATTTTCCATGAAGGCAGATATGCGCAATAAAAAATTTGGAGCAAATGTCCATAAGGAAAATCATTTTAATGTACTGAAAACGGCGGGAATTTACGGTTCCAATAATGCGGGAAAAACTTGTCTGGTTAAGTGCATCAGGGCAATCAAGAGAGTGCTTTTGAACGAGAAAAGCGGATTGGTACCTAACATATTTACCGGCAGCTCAATCTGCGAGCTGGGCATAACATTTATGGCAGAGGGCAGAAAGTTTTCGTATGATTTTAAATATGATGCGGGAAAAGAAGCATATATATATGAAGCATTTTCGGAGTATTTTAAAGACCAGTACAATAATGAAAAGGAAGTATGCTGGCTAAAAAGAGATACGGTGCAACACATCTATGAATGTGACGATGAAGATGTGCGGTTTATGATGGTGGTTGTGTCAAATAATAACTTGCTGTGTTATCTGATAGATGCGGCGAGATTCGAACACATAGGAGAGATGAAGAGAATACTTGTCAATTTCGCAACTAAAATTGACGTTATTAATATGAACGACATTCCCATGAAACACACCATTGAGCTGATGAAGAACAAGAATCACATGCAGCAAAAGATTGTGGAATTTATAAAAAATGCGGACTTGTATATGGACAATTTTGAATATGTGGATATGGACCAGATTCAGTTAAAAGCCGGGGAAAGTGCAGAAAAACCGGAAGAAAAGGTGCTGGATATTCCCGAAAACATTATGGATCAGATTAGACTGGTTTCCACGTACAAGGGAGTTCATGTACCAAGTATGCTGTTTGATTCTACGGGAACCAAAAAGATTGCGGCCCTTGCAAGCTATGTTATTGAGGCACTGGAACAGGGAAGAATTCTTGTGGTAGATGAGCTGGACAGCAGTATTCATTTCAAACTTACCAGAGCCATTGTAGCAATGTTCAACAATGAATTGAATACTGGTGCGCAGATGATTTTTACGGTTCATGATATTAACCTTATGGATTGTAAAAGAATGTTTCGGAAGGAACAGATTTGGTTTGTCCATAAGGATGAGGACGGGGTATATGTCTATTCGCTGGCAGATTTTACCGCACAACAGGGCGTAAGAGATACGACGGACGTTATGGAAAAGTACAGAAGGGGAGCTCTTGGTGCCTTGCCCGACCCGGAACTGATTAATTCACTGCTCAGTATTAAAGGTGATGTAAAGAGGGAGGATGCCGATGACGAATAAGCTCCCTGACTTTTTTGATAAGCATAAAATCTGTATTATTTGCGAGGGAAATGAAGAATACGAATACCTAAACCGCCTGAAAAATCTGCATGTGTGGAATAAACAGTATGATTTTTCGCTGGTCAATGCCGGTGGTAACGGAAATATTCCGGCAAGGTATCAGGACAGATACCAGAATGGAGCATATGAAGTTGTGCTTGTGTTTTGTGACACAGAGAAAAAACCCTACGAACAGTATGAAGATATTAAACGAAAAATAAACGAGTTTCATGGTGTGAATCATGTTGCGGATGAAGTGATTATGTTTGGAAATCCCTGTACTATGCAGATTATTTTGAAACATTGGACGGATAAAAATCTGAAATCTCCGGCAAAGCCGGTAAATGCACCTCTGATAAAAGAATGTACCGGGGTGGCAAATTACAAAGGGCGGACCGCGCAGATGAAGGAGGTTATGGAACATATCACGGCGGAAAATTATAAGGATATGTTCCGGAGAGTGGAACAACTGGATTTCAATGATTCGGTTACCGGAAGCAGCAATTTTGCAAAATTTATAAAGCTGTTTGAAAGTGAAAACAGTCGATGGATTGATGAAATTAATAACCTTTTGGAATTGGACGAGGCGTAAGGCGGACGAATTTTGCAGGGACACAATTTCAGCCGGGATGAAATTGAAACAGGGCTGTGGGATTTGGCGGAAAGGTACGGAGCAAACGGTATTGTTATGAGTGTACATCAAAACAATACCGTTATTTTTTGCAATTTTTATAAAATACATGGTATAAAGGAAATATACAACCTGCACGCTCTTGATGCGGCAGAAGGAAAAGAGGACGAAATGAATGAACTACAATGTTACGAAGAACCGGTTGGAAAAACAACAGATTATAGAAATCGTGAAAAATGCCTTTGCGGGGGAGGAATTATCGGTTGCCGTTCACACCACTTCCAAGCAGGGAATCCGGAAAATAGAGATAAATGAAACAGAAGGAATTGTGGAAATAACGGTACGCTGTGTGCCGAAGAGCCTTTTTTATAAAACGAGTGCGGCTTCAACATACGCTGCTTCGGAAAACATCCGTCAGGTGTGGATTGGAGGCAGGATTGTCTGGGCAGACGGCGAGATGATTTCGCCGCTTACTTCCAGCCTGTATGCCGTTTACAATCCCTATATCGGAAACATGCCGGCAAACGGTGAAATTGTAAAAGCATTGAATATGACCGCCTATACGGGAGGCTTTACCAATGAACTTCAGACATCGGAGGAACCGTATTCATGGAAAATGATTTTTGAAAACAGTTTCTCACCGGACAGACAGGCGGCTTTTGAAGAAAGACTGAGAAAGTATGCTTATATTTGCCTTGCAGAAATCGGAAATTTGGATGAAGTGGTATTTGAATATAAAATAGAAGGTGAGACGAAGGTACTTACGGTCAACAGTAAGGAGGCGTCCGAATTTGCCGAAACCGATATTAAAAAAGTAGGAACCGACATTAATTTGCTGGAGGAATTGGTCAGAAAGACGGGGTTATCCAACGTGGCATTGGGCGGCGCGTCGGTTGAGTCCAATGAGCAGGTTGATTTTTCCCATAGCGGTCAGACCGAAGACGTGATGGAATTTACCGTTATCAATTATGCGGAAGATGCCATAAGCGGAATGGACATTTGCGTGGATTGTGGAAATGCAGCCGGACGTCAGGCAATGAGTGAGGCGGACGGAAAAACATTGCAAAAAGGCTTAAATATTGATTTCCAAATAATCCCGGCGGACTTTGCAGAGGAGGTACAGGACGGTTCCAAGGCAGCCATACGTCTTAATGTCACAGACTGCGACGGCAATGTCCATGAAGTGCAGGGAGAGGTATCTGCGGATTTGTTCTGGGGCAGCAAGTATAGACTAAATCTTTCCGGAAACGCAAAGGATGGGTATTTTCTGGAACAATAGAGGCACCGGACGAAATACCGCTTTTTTTACAGAGAACAGTGATTCCCCAAAATGGACGGAAATGTTGATTGTGGGGAATCACTATTTTCATAGCACAAATTCAGAAGTATAATCATAGTGGTATCTCTATAATGAATTCCGGAAACAGATAAAAATTAAGGAGATACCACTATGGATATAATACAAATCAAACAAAACAAACTAAAAATGATTCTTCGGTTTTCCATTCCGAGTATCATAGCGATGTTATTACAGACGGTCATTACGGTTACGGACGGTTTTTATACCGGAAATTATGTAGGAGAGCAGGCACTGGCAGCGATAAATCTGGGACTGCCGATTCTGTATTTTTATTTGGGAGTGGGACTTTGTGTAGGAGTCGGCGGTTCCGTAATCTGTGGCAGACTGCTTGGAGCAAAGGAAAAGCAAAAGGCGAATGAAGTGTTTTCGCAGACGATGGCGACGGCATCGGTTGTGTGTGTGCTTATCTCATTTCTGATGTTTGCGCTCTTTCAACCGATACTTGGCGTTCTGCGCGCGGACGGCAGCCTGACCGTATATTTTACGCAGTATTACAGGATTATGATGTTCACTTACCCGCTCATGGTGATTGGAACCATTCTGGGTATGTTTATTCGTGTCGATGGCAAGCCGCAGGTATGTATGTTCGTAAGTATTGCAGGTTGTATACTGAACGTGATTTTCTCTTACCTATGAGCAGTTTATGATGCTTGGTGATGCAGAATTAAGCAGAAGATTCTCTATGCAGGATGAGGCAGAACAGAAAGCAAAGATTGACAGAGAACAGGCAAATGAGCTTGAGTATGTTGATGAATCGCAGAAAGCAGATAGTACAGCAGCTGCCAGTGGTTCTAGTGGAAACGTTGGTGGTAAGCCTGTAAGAAATCCTGAGAGGGAAAAGCCTAAGTGGGAAGATACGATTACGAATCGAATGCTGCACTGGTCATATACGCCGGAGCAGAAAGAAGAGGTGAAGAAAGCACTTGCCGCAGGAGTTCCGAAAGCAACGATTCTTACTTACTTCTATCCGGAGGTAACTGTGGAGAAGATGAGTACTTATCGTAAGAAGCAGTAAATGTTATCGCATAGGTACAGAAGTTGTGGTATACTGTGTCTATGCGAGATTAAAGAAACTTACAAATCGGAATTTGTAAAGGAGATATACAACATGAAGAAAGTCTGCTTAGCGGTTTTGCCAGCTTTAACAATAGTGTT
>CAKRYI010000038.1 GCA_934426825.1 uncultured Acetatifactor sp.
ACAAGATTTGTAAAAGTAAACGCACGATTGTAAGAGTAAAAGTAGGCAATTTCTGGCGTTAAATTTTACAATTAAAGTGGAATATGTGAAGGAATGAGTCCGGATTTTTGGACACCATTTCCTGTATACTTATATGTTGAATAAATAGTCTTTAATTTTTTAGACTTGGCAAGGAGGATAACCAATGGATTTGTTTGAAAATCTGTCTGATAATCAGATTGAAGCGGTAAAAACTATTGATGAGGACTTGGAAATAATTGCATGTGCAGGTGCCGGTAAAACCGGTGTTGTTACCCGTAGAATTATTAATATTTTAAAATCAAATCCAGATATTTTGCCTGAGAATATTGTTGCATTTACATTTACGGAGAAAGCAGCAGAAGAATTAAAGAGCAGGGTTTATAAATATGGTGAAGCAGTGTTGGGAAATACGAAGGGCTTTGCCAATATGTATATTGGAACAATACATGGTTTCTGCTTAAAGATGTTACAGAAATATATTGTTCAGTTTCAGAAATTTACAGTTTTAGATGAAATTAAGACGAAGCTATATATTGAGAAAAATTATAACTTCTGTGGTATGCCGGATTTGGGATTGAAAATATATACAGAGACCAATTTATTCTTGAGTGTAATTAGTACATTAAATGAAAATTGGTTTGAAAGAGACAAGTGGGATGAAAAAACAAGAACTGCAGTTGATAAATACAAAGATACATTCTATAGAAAGAATTATTTTGACTATTCTTTGATTATGCAGGAGATGCTTAATCAGTTGGAGAACAATAAGGATTTCGCAGATATCATCTTGAGGAAGATAAAGTATCTGACAGTAGATGAGTATCAGGATACAAATCCAATACAGGAAAGGTTGATTCACTTTATCAAACAAGGTGGATGTAATCTGTGCATAGTTGGTGATGATGATCAGACGATTTATCAGTTTAGAGGAAGTGATCCGGAGAATATACTCACTTTTAGAGAAAGATATGGAATCAATAAGTATATTGTTCTGGGAACAGATTATAGGAGCTCAGAAGCGATTGTTGATATTGGAAAGCGTGTTATTGTAAATAATGAAAAGCGTTTATCGAAGGTAATGGAATCAGGAAAACTCGTAAAATATGAAGAAGGCGATACGGTTTATAGAGAGTTTAATGAGTGTGATGAAGAATATGGATTTATTGCGAAGCGAATAAAGGCATTACATGATTCGGGTGTTAAATACTCTGAGATGGCTGTTCTGCTTCGAAAACGTAAGCACGGACCGGATATTGCCAAAATGTTTGACGAGTATGAGATACCATACATTATTGAAGGCGTAAATGAGCTGTTTAGCACTGCTGAATGTCAGGCGGCAAAGGGAATATTTGATTATCTTGCCGGTACAATCGGAATGATGGAATTATTTCAGCTTTGGAAAAATATAGATTATGATTTAGATGAAAAGGAAATAGCAGAAGCAATTGCTACGCTAAATGTAATCGATGTAAAATCAAAAAAATTCTATGGAGAGTTTGTATTACAAAAGGTATATCATGATTTTTTGCGTAGAATATCAATTGTAGATGAGAGCAATTCATCAGAGATTATTTTATATAATTTAGGAAAGTTTAGTCAGGTAATTAATGATTTCGAAACGATTTATTACACCACAATACCGGCTAACAAGCTTAGTAGCTTTTGCAATTTCTTAAAATACACCGCAGATGGATATTATCCAGAAGGACATATTGCGAATACATATATTAGACCGGATGCGGTGAATATTATGACAGTGCATCAATCCAAAGGATTGGAGTTTACTGCTGTCTTTATTCCACAGATGAATCATAATAACTTTCCGTCAGCAAAGATGGGAGGTAAGAACATTTGGCATGTGATAGAAAAGGATTGGATTCCAAATGCGGATCAATTTGCAGGAGGCGTAGAAGAGGAACGCAAATTGTTTTATGTTGCGATTACACGCGCAAAGAAGTTTTTATTCCTAACTAGATCTCCTGGAAATGCAAGAGAAAAGAAAGTATCAGAGTTTATGGTAGAAGCGAAAGGATCTCCATATATGCTTGGCTTTGATGAAAAAATGGTATATACAGGTGACCATATTCCTCCTATGAGTGAGGATGCAGCCCCACTCAATCTTAATTTTTCTATATTACAGGATTACTTTGACTGTGCGTACCGTTTTAAGTTGTCCATGTTTTACGGATTTGTACAACCTATTGTACCGGCGTTAGGGTATGGTAAGGCAATGCATGAGATTGTTATGAACATACATAGAAGATTCTTAAGTGGAGAAACATTGTCATCTGAGGATATTGAACAGATTGTGAATGACAGCTTTTATTTACCATATGCAAATCCTAAGCTACAAGACAACATGTTGGAAGGTGCAAAAAAATCCATAGCTGAATATGTTACTAAAAATCAGGATGATTTTGCAAATATAACAATGGCGGAGGCGGATATTGAACTGGATATGGGAGATGGAATAAAGGTAAATGGACGAATTGATTTGGTAAAACGTCGTGAAATATCAGGTGAAGAGAAAACTTATATCGTCGATTTTAAAACGGCTAGTCGAGAAGTTACAGAGTGTATTAATGCAGAACAGTTAAAAATATATGCATTGGGCTATCAGAAATTAACTGGGGAAACTGCAGATTATTTGGAAATCTATAATTTGGATAATTCTGAAAGTGAACGTCAGAGAGTAACTGAAGGATTGCTTGAAAATGTAAGTCGTGATATCAGAGATGCTGCATCGAATATACGAAAGAATGATTTGCCACGAAAATGTAGTAAGGAAAAATGTCAGAAGTGTTACTTGAATTATTTGTGTTTGAGTAAAAGAGAAAAGAAAGATTTTGAAGTATAAGTTAGGAGAAATGCAATATGTCAATTAGTGGATGCGATATGGTAATTGTACATTTAGATGATCAAGAAATACAGATATGTTTGGAGAATGCACAATTTCTTTGTGCAACAATAAATGATAGGCGTGATTTGCATACAAGAAGTTATATGGAGCGATATATTGATATATTGATGGGGGAGGCAGCAGAATGTGCGGTTATCAAGTGGCTGAATAATAATGGAAAGTATGCAGTTTCAGCAGTAAATAAGAAATCTGGAAAACCAGACTTGGGTCATGATATTATTCTAAAGAGTCGTAATGGTAGAGAAATTACATGTTCTGTGAAATCATCTTTATCTGCTTTAAAAAATACATTTGATGATATATTGGACACATTTACTATTGCAACAAAATCAAGTGAGATTCGAAAGATAAATGTGCAAGTATATTATTGGCTAAATTTACGAGGCACATCACACAGAACAACAGTTCCGTCAACAGATAATATGGCAATTGTTGGATGGGTAGGAGAGAATGATGTTACTGATTTTTCATCTTACAATGGAGAAGAACGGCAGGTGGCAGATATGAAACTACGGAATATGCGTTCTATGCAAAGTTTATTAGATTATTTGCTGTAAAAAGTCGAAAGTGAGGATTTGAAAATGATGAATTTATCAGCAATAAAGAGAGAAAAGATGATTAGTTTTTTGGAAACATTAAAGAGGCAACATAGTGATGATGAATCGTTAATTGCAATTAATCAAATCCAGAGTGAATTATGCTCGAAAAAGTATGGATTAGTATGGGAAAAGCATGAGGAAAGTGTTGATGTAATGCTGAGAGATAACATTCCTGTGTTTACAGAAGACTACCAAAAAGAACTTATATATTCTGATATTAGAAGTTGCAATTTTTTGTTGGAAGGGGATAATTTGCATAGTCTTTATTTATTAGAAAAGACTCATAAAGGTAAAGTAGATGTGATTTACATTGATCCACCATATAATACAAAAAATAAGGATTTTGTATATGATGATGTATATGTAGATGTAAATGATGGATTTCGTCACTCAAAATGGCTTTCTTTTATGTATGAACGATTGAGTGTCGCAAAAAAATTGTTATCGATGAAGGGATGTATTTTTATTTCAATTGATGATAACGAGCAAGCAAATTTGAAGGTTATGTGTGATGAAATTTTTGGTGAAGAAAAATTTGTTGCACTAATTCCATGGAGAAAAAGAACGGCTAAATCGGATGTTCCTTTTGGTATTTCACAAGATTTCGAAAGTATATTATGTTATGCCAATTCGGACTTCTTGGCAGCAGTCAAAGGGAAAGAAAGAAAATATTATGAAACGGATGATTTTCCGGGGAAACCATGGAGATTTCATGATTTAACAAAACAAACAACAATAGAAGAAAGACCTAATAGCAATTTTTCTATAATTAATCCGAAAAATAGGAAAGAGTATCCTGTTAATCCAATGCGGAGTTGGGCTATTACGAGTGAAACTTTTGAAAAGTATTATCAAGAGAATAGAATAATATTTCCTGGAGATTATGAATTCCTAAAGATTTCAAAACCGGTTTTACGATATTGGAAAGAAGATGATATAAAAAAAACAGGGGATAGTTTTGGATATGCTGCGGTCAGCACGTTATTGCCAAATGAGATTGTGGGAATGACGCAGGATGGTACGAAAGAGATAACAAGCATATTTGGTTGCAAAAAATTTAGTTTCCCTAAACCGGTATCATTAATCAAATATTTAATAGAAATAGCAACAACAAGTATGAAAAATGCAATAGTGTTAGATTTCTTTGCTGGTTCGGGAACTACAGCGCAAGCCGTTTTGGAATTGAATAAGGAAGATGGAGGACAACGTAAGTTTATTCTCTGTACCAATAATGAAAACAATATTTGTGAAGAGATAACCTATCAACGAATTAAAACGGTTATAACAGGGAAAAGACAAGATGGAAGCGAATACTCAGAAGGAATGCCTGCAAACTTAAAATATTATCATACTGATTTTGTGTCTAAAAATGAGGAATATTTAGCAGATTCTTTGTTGAACCATGTAACTGAAATGATTCAATTGGAACATGGAGTTAGAATTGATGATGATTTCTATATCATGATTGTGAGTGATGATGAGGCTGACGAATTGGAGAAAAAATGGAATGAATATACTGATATAAAAGCAATTTATGTTTCGCAGGATGTGCTGCTGACAGCATCGCAAGAGGCACTATTTGGAAGTGTTGATACCTACATCATACCTGATTATTATTTTAACTTTGAATTAAGAGAGGCAGGGGAATTATGGTAAAAGGGATAAAAGACTTTGAATTTCAGAATGATTGTGTTAATTTCCTGATTCAAAAGACGGTAGAACGAGATAGCAAGAAAGTGATTACTGTTAAGGCTCCAACCGGTGCGGGAAAGACAATTATTCTGATTAAATATATTGATGAATATTTGAACAATACGGATAATAATACAGCATTTGTTTGGCTATGCCCGGGTAAAGGAGACTTGGAAGAACAAAGTAAGGAACAAATGGAACGTATTACACCACAGAGAGATACGAGAAATTTATTGTATTCCTTACTAACCGGTTTCACACCGGGAAGCATTACTTTTGTAAATTGGGAACTTGTTACCAAACGTGGAAATAATGCACTAAAGGATGGTGAGAGACAAAATCTGTTTGATAGAATTGCAGATGCTCACAAAGAAGGAACAAACTTTGTAGTTATCATTGATGAAGAACATACTAATAATACCAGCAAGGCGAACGATATTATAAATGCTTTTGCAGCAAAGAATATTATACGTGTGTCTGCAACAGCTAATAAAGTCAGCCATCAGGAGTATTATGAAATACCGGAAGATGAGGTTATAAATGCTGGACTGATTACTCGTGCAATTTATGTGAATGAAGGTGTAGATGAGGATAAACAGATTGTAAATGATTATGACTATCTGCTTGATTTGGCAGATGAGAAGCGAAAAGAAATTGCAGAAAATTATAAGTTGGTAGGAGCCAATATCCGTCCTCTTGTTTTGGTACAGTTTCCGGCCGGACAACCTGAAACAATTAAAGCTGTTGAGGAAAAATTGGAGTCCATGGGATATACATATGACAATGGCATGGTCAATATCTGGATGAGTGATGACAAGATGGTGTCGGATGATTTGACAGCTTTAGATGGCACACCTGCATTTTTGCTTATGAAGCAAGCTATATCTACCGGCTGGGATTGTCCTCGGGCAAAGATACTTGTTAAGTTGCGAGAAGGCGGAAGCGAGGAATTCCAGATTCAGACGATTGGACGTATAAGAAGGATGCCGGAACGAAAGCATTATGGTATCAATGTATTGGACTTTTGTTATTTGTATACGTTGGATACAAAGTATAAGGAAGGGTTATTATCCTCCTTGGATAAGGCATATCAGTTGCGGCGCTTATTTTTGAAAGATGATGTAAAGGGTTTTTCGCTTACCAAAGAATTGCGCAATTTGGATTATGATGGCTTGGGCGAACGGGAAACTCTTCTAAAAGTACATGAATACTTTAAAACTACTTATTCATTAACCGGGAATAAAGAAAATAACAAGGTTAATTTGGCAGGAGCGGGCTACAATTTTGATGAAGAAATTGATAGTCACATTTTGCAAGGAATTTTTCGTACAACGGAGGAATTGACAAAGCAGGATGCACAGCGACAGATTGTGATGAAAACGCAGGTGAACACTCATACGCATGGTATATATTTACTACATGCGGTAGATGAAATAAAAAAGGTAACCGGTATGCAATCACAAAAGGTAAAAGCGATTCTGGAAAGAATGTTTCGTAAAGGAAAGAATAATAAATATAAATTCCTTGCATTAGATACGAACACTTTTTATGCATTTGTTATTAACAATACGCAGAAGTTAAAAATGGATTTTAAACATGTTACCAGTCAGATGAATGTTCAGCAATCCTTTGTTTTGGAACCTAAGACAGATAAGTTTACAATTCCGGAACAAGAGATGTATAAGTTCAGTGAAGTTAAGAAAGAACAAGAATTCCGTTTATATGCATATTGGAAATACACAACTGCATTTTGTACCGATAGAACACGATCTTTACCCGAGAGATTATTTGAGCGTTACTGCGAAAATAATCGTGAGGTGAAATGGTTTTACAAGAACGGAGATGCCGGGCAGCAGTATTTGTCAATCGTATATACAGATGCATTGCAGAAACAGTGGTTGTTTTATCCGGATTACATTGTACAAAAAGAAAACGGAGAAACATGGCTTATTGAAACAAAAGGTGGCGAGGCTTCCGGACACAGTAAAAATATTGATATGCAAATGGGAAATAAATTCTTAGCATTTAAGCGTTATGCAGAACAGTATGATCTCAAATGGGGATTCGTAAGGGATGAAGATGAACAGTTGTATATTAATAATACCGAGTTTGCAGAAAGTATGGCAGATGAACATTGGGTAGCGATTGAGGAAGAATTTTAAGATGATGGAATATCTTAGTATGAACATGATATGAAGATTGGAGAGATAAAAGATGGCTGAAATAAAATTTGAAGAGGGATATTTATTTAGAAATAATAGAGCAATTACATCTTCTCCAGATATAGCATTAACTGAGTTAGTGGCAAATGCATGGGATGCAGGTGCACTAAAGGTCGATATAACTTTACCTTATGAGGACAGTAAACAGATAAGTATAAAAGACAATGGATGTGGTATGACGGAAGAAGAGTTTGATGAACGGTGGATGACATTGAATTATAATCGTACAAAGCATCAAGGCAAGTATGTTACTTTTCCGGAAACTTTAGCAAGTGAAAATAGGAAAAGAATTGCTTACGGAAGAAACGGAGTAGGAAGACATGGCATGTTTTGCTTTTCTGATAAATATACGGTTATGACATATAAAAACGGTTCTTGTTTTGAATGCACTATTGAGATGTCATCGGGAGAGGAACCTTTTAAAATTATAAATAGGAAGAATTATTCTAAGGATGGGCATGGAACAGAGATTCATGCATATGCGCATAGGAATATTCCTAATATAGTGACTATAAAAGAAATAATTGCTGCAAGATTTATTTATGACCCGCAGTTTGAAGTGAGTATAAATGGTGAATTATTGTCACTTACAACATGTGATGGAATAGTTGAACAAAAGAATCTTGAAACGATTAATGGGAAAAAACTTTGTGTTTCAATTATTGATTCTACAAAAGGTGCAATAAGTTCACAACAACATGGTGTTGCCTTTTGGGTATGTGGGAGACTAGTGGGAAATCCGTCTTGGTCATATGGAAGATATCAATTTATGGATGCACGATATAGAGTAGCTAAAAGATATACTATAATTGTTAAATCAGATGATATTATAGATGAAGTATTACCTGATTGGACTGGTTTCTTGAATTCTATTGTAATGGATAATATTTATTCAGAAGTTAAGACTGTTGTGAACGAGCTGGTTGGTGTTGTTATGAAAACACACATAGAAGATATAAAGGCAGAAGTAATAGAAGAAAAAAGAGAAGAATTAGAGGTGCTTTCATTATCGGAAAAACGAGAAGTGTCTGCATTTATGGATGTGTTGTCAAATACTAATCCTATGATGGCACCAGAGGTGTTACGATTTTCAGTTGAATCATTAATGAAAATTCAAAAAGCTAAAAAGGGACAGGAGCTGCTTGCTCAACTAAGTAATATGCAACCTGACGAATTAGATAAATTATCAGATTTACTTAAAAATTGGGATATTAATGATATTGTGAATGTGATTGATGAGATTGATAGGCGAATATTAGTGGTAGAAGCAATAAGCCGTGTATATGAAAAGCGCGAGACCGATGAATTGCATACTTTGCATCCAATGGTGTTAGCTGCACGTTGGCTTTTTGGAGCGGAATTTGATTCACCAATGTTTGTGTCGAATCGTGCCTTGAATACAGTTGTAAAGACTTTATTTAAAGAAGATGACTATGACACTTCGGCAATTGCAAATCCGAGAAAACGCCCTGATATTGTTTGCTTAAAAAAATCTACTATGAGGGCGGTATGTACGGATAGAATAGATAATGAAGCTGGGGGGATAATGAAACCAGACCAGGTTCTGATTATAGAATTAAAAAGAGGTGGATTTGAAATTGGTCCACAAGAAGTGTTCCAAGCCGAGAATTATGTAAGACAGATAAAGAAGTCGGGAATATTGCATAAGACCTCAAATATCCATGCTTTTGTGGTAGGCTGTGAAATTGGAGATATAGATGTCCATAAAGTATCAGATAGTGGAACTGTAGATGTTTTGACATATGGTCACTTGGTTGAAACTGCTAATGTTAAGTTATTTGGATTGAAAAAGACGCTTGAAGAACATTATAATAGTTTTAACGATGAAAGCTTGGTCGAAAAGGCATTAAAAGAACCGGCCCAATTGAAAATGAAATTGTAATATTATTTGATATGATATTTCCATTGCAAATATTGAAGAAGGTGAAAAATGGAGTACATTGAAATTGACAAAAAGATATTTCTGCAAGTGTTCCGATATGAGGATATTGAAGCCTTTACCCAAGTATGTGAACGGTCTCAAGAAGCTAATTATTTTGCAATTAAAGAAATATGGAATCCGGGAATTGAAGCGATTCTTCTTTATAAGCGTTTTTGGAGAATAATAAGTAACAATATTGGTTTCAGTTCGATGATAGATTGCGAACGGCTAAGTAATAATGAAAAGAAAATGGTAAGTCTATTGGGAGTACCGAAAAAATATAAGGGGATTTTTATTAATGATATGAGAATATCGGTGACATGTAGACACAAAGGGATAGGCACAAAAGTCGTAAATAAAATTTTTCAAGATGATAAGACCTATATGTTGGAACCTGTAGAGGATGGTAAAACATTTTGGAAGAAATTTGGTTTTAAGGAAACTGGCAAATTGGCTATTCGTGAGAAAGTTGAGTGAGAACTGATTGAAATTTTTTCTTGTACGTTCTTGCACGAAATCTTAGTATATAATGTAGAATTAAGGAATGAGGGTTTATGAAATTTACAATAGGGACAGCTTCTAGTAGTATGGAATTTGCAGAAGATATGAAGTTAATAAAAAGTTCTTTGCTCTATGCAGACGAAATTGAATTAATAGGAATGGCAGAGTATGCCATATATAATTACTTACCGAAATGTATAGCAAAGGCAAACGATATAGATGGAATATTGAGTGCGTTTATACCATTTCTTGGTGCGTTTGATAATAAAGAAGCAAATGAAATGGTTGAGCAGTTAAGAAATTTGAAACAACAAATTTCTCCGTATATGGCATATCTCAAAAAACAGAAAAAAAGAAATAAACAAGAAATTCTTGCACAAATTAAAATGGGACAAGTAGAAAAAGAATGCAGAGAATCATTTGATGTAATGATAAATTCTTTGATTGAACAAAGCGGTGCAAAGGATATTCAAAAGCTTGTGGATAGAAAGATTATTTCTGTTTATGATTATTCCTATAACAATTTTGGTATTGAAGAGTTGACAGGGGGATATTTTGCCAATTTACTAGGAACTATAAAACACGGAACATCATTTCCTTTGTTTGATAATATAAGTACTGATATAGTCAGGGCAGTAATAAATAATAAGATAATAGATTTTGGAAAAACAGATAAAGAAATTATCCGACATGCAGGTATAGCAAATAATATATTATCGACATTACCAACATTAGAAAAAGCAAGTATAGATGAAATATTGGATTTTAAAAAAGAAATGAAGGTTCCCTTGGATAATTTTAGAATTGCAATATATGATTTTTCTCAAAAGATAACTTCAATGCCTTGGGATGATGATTTTCAATATGAATGTCTTAAGTTATATGATACGGAAGTTGTTCCAAAAGTAAATGAAATAAATGAGCTATCAAGCGAAATAAGTGTGTTGAAGAATTTTGGTAGTCGGATTTTGGCAGATGAAGAGGAACGAAGGAAATTAGGATATGTTGGAGCAGGGCTTATTACAACTATAACGACGGGAACGAATATTGCAAGTGCACTAGGGATATTGGAGAACTTGATTCACATGGGTTCTAAAATTGGATTAACAGGAGCAACTGTAACAGCATTTTTAAAAACAGCAGATTTGTTAAATCAATCCAGTAAAGAGGTAAAAGAGAAAAAAGGCGAAATTCAAAAAAATGTAATGTATTATTATTACAAGGCAAGTAAAAAAATATGATAAATTTGATTATGGTAGAAAGTGAGATGAGCATTTTGGAGAATACTTTTGACCTTTCACGATTTGATGAATACAGAGAAGATAACAGAAGAGAAGTGAAAAAAGCAAATGGTGGTCTGCCAATTTCATTGTGGGACACGTATTCTGCTTTTGCAAATTGCTATGGCGGTGTCATTATCCTCGGTGTCAAAGAAGAAAAAGACGGCAGTTGGAAAACTACCGGTCTTCAGAATGCGTCCAAACTCCGAAAAGACTTCTGGGATACCATCAATAATTCTAAGAAAGTGAATAGCAATCTCCTGTCGGAAGATGACGTACAGATGTATGAAATTGGCGAAAACAAAGATGTTATTATGGTTATTTATGTGCCTATGGCAAAGCGTGAGCAGAAGCCAATATATATCAATAATGATATTTTTAATGGCACTTTCCGTCGTAATTATGAGGGCGATTATCATTGTACGAGATTGCAGGTAAAGACCATGCTCCGTGATCAGACCGAGCGCACTATGGATATGGAAGTGCTTGATAAGGTTCCGATGGAAGATTTGAATTATGATACCATTCATGGATATCGTAACAGCCATCGTTCTTTAAAAGAAGGACATCCTTTTGAGCGCCTGAGCGACCATGAGTATCTGAGAAGCATTGGTGCGGCTGCTATTTCTGATGAAGATGGAAAGTTGCATCCTACGGCAGCGGGTATGCTGATGTTTGGTGATGAGTACAACATTGTGCGTCACTTTCCGGAGTACTTCTTGGATTACAGAGAAGAGTTGGACCCTACCACACGCTGGAGCGACAGAGTGCAGTCCAGTTCCGGGGAATGGTCCGGAAATGATATGTACCCCTTTTACTGGACATCCAGTGAAAGGGGTATTTTTATGCGTTACAGTTACGAATTCAAACGAAA
>CAKRYI010000039.1 GCA_934426825.1 uncultured Acetatifactor sp.
ATAGGGCTATCGCCAAGCGGTAAGGCACAGCACTTTGACTGCTGCATTCGCTGGTTCGAATCCAGCTAGCCCTGTTTTTACTGTATGGGGTATTAGCTCAGTCGGTAGAGCACTTGACTTTTAATCAAGTTGTCCGGGGTTCGAATCCCCGATGCCTCACTAGGACATTGAGGATGTCTTATTGCAAACCCATGATTGTGTCATGGGCTTTTTTTATGAAGAAAGGGAGTAATTTATGCAACAGGAAAATAAAATGGGTGTTATGCACATCGACAAGTTATTGATTTCCATGTCCCTGCCGATGATGATTTCCATGCTGGTACAGGCACTTTACAACATTGTGGACAGTATCTTTGTGGCACAGATTAACGAATATGCACTGCGTGCAGTATCTCTGGCATTCCCGATTCAAAGTCTGATGATTGCCGTAGCGGTCGGTACGGCGGTAGGCATTAATGCATTTCTCTCAAAGACGTTGGGAGAGAAGGATTTTGAGAAGGCGAATATCATCGCAGTCAACGGTATTTTTATTGAGGCGGTCAGTTATGTGGCGTTTGCACTGATTGGTATTTTTATCAGCAGACCGTTTTTTAACAGCCAGACGGATATTCCGGAGGTGCAGGAGTACGGCGTGACTTACCTGACTATCTGTTGTGTGGTCAGCCTCGGTATTTTTATGCAGACCACCTTTGAGAGATTGCTGCAATCAACCGGTAAGACTGTTTATACCATGATTACACAGGGCGTGGGCGCAATTATCAACCTGATTATGGATCCTATTTTGATTTTTGGATTATTTGGATTACCTAAGATGGGGGTAGCGGGAGCAGCGCTTGCCACGGTATTTGGACAGGTTGTGGCGGCTGTACTTGCCATTACTTTTCATATCAAGTTTAATCCGGAAGTTAAGGTTTCCTTTAAGGGATTTCGTCCTAACGGGCATTTGATTGTACAGATTTACAAAGTCGGGGCACCGTCCATTGTGGTACAGGCAATCGGTTCCGTTATGACCTACGGAATGAACCTGATTCTGGCGGCTTTCGGTGCAGCTCAGACGGTATTCGGTGTTTACTTTAAGTTACAGAGTTTTATTTTCATGCCGGTGTTCGGATTGAACAATGGTATGGTTCCTATTATTGCATACAACTACGGTGCGGGACACAAGGACAGAGTTATCCGGACGATGAAAACAAGTATCAAGTATGGCGTGGGTATTATGCTGGTTGGTCTGTGCATTATGGAAATTTTTCCGGCGCAGTTGATTGGCTTTTTCAATGCTACACCGGAACTGCTTACCATTGGAGTTCCCGCACTTCGCACCATTTGTATCAGTTTTGTGTTCGCAGGTTTTTGTATTGTGGCAGGAAGTGTATTTCAGGCGTTGGGAAACGGTCTTTACAGTATGATTGTTTCTGTGGCAAGACAGTTATGTGTGCTCTTGCCGGTTGCCAAACTTTTATCCCTGAGCGGTAATGTGAACCTTATCTGGTGGGCATTCCCCATAGCGGAGATTATGAGTGTGGCAATGACAACTTATTTCCTGATACGCATTAATAAGGAAGTAATTGCGCATATCGGACAGAGCGGGGAAGAAAACGACCTGTAAGCAGAAAGGAGGACTCCTTATGCAGTCTGCGAAGGAGTTCTCACTGCTTGACAATATGAGCAGGTGACTTTATAATAAACAGGTATTGCCTGTCAGAATGCAGGATACGGTTTTATTGCGGAATTGATGGAATTGGCAGACATGCGAGATTTAGGTTCTCGTGCCGCGAGGCGTAAGGGTTCAAGTCCCTTATTCCGCACGAAAAAAGTGCCTTATTGGGCACTTTTTTTATTGGCTTTTATTCCGTCACTGGCGGAATGAAATTTTCAATGGCACTGCGCAGCTTTGGGTGACGGATGACAAAGTGGATCGCCGGAGCTTTGCTTTTGGATACCATAACCCACTGTCCTTCGTGAATCAGAATTTGCAAATTGCGGAAGGCATGGGTGGAAGTCTGATTGAGTGAATAATGGGGGTATTTTTCGGCAAAGGCTTCGGTCTCTTTCAAATGTGCCTCATATTCTTCCCTGTTATAGGGAATGTTCGTCTCACAAAATACTCCCGACAGTTCAAGTACCGGAGGATTCTCAAGGAATTCTTCCGGTGTTACGTTGGGAATCTCATCCTCCATATTTTCTGTCTGAAGAATACTGATAACCCGCTGGCGTTGCGCTTCAGCGTGTCTGAGAATGGTGGTCTGCTGTTCCTGCGCGATACCGTTTCGGGTGAGAATACGCACTAAAAGTCGCTTACTCATGGTATATAGCGGCAGGGTGGACAAAATACTGCGGCGGCTGCCGGATTTGGCAGAGTCGGCAAGCAGGAAGGTGTTCAGTTCATTTTCCCGTTCTTTGCGGTAAATGTCCATTAGAGGAAGGGCATTGGAGAGCATTTCGTCCGCACGCTTTTGGTAGTAATCCACCTCACGTCTGGACTTGGTCAGATAGTATTTGCCGTCGCTGTGATAGCCGGCAATCGCCTCCCCGGAAAGGGCAGCCGCACCCGAAACCTTTAAAAAATGCAGAAAAACATTGTTTTGTACATTTTTGAAATAGTACGGTGAAATCTGTCCGGTCATATACATGGGAATCCAGCTTTCCAGTCCGAGCATCATCTCGTCAAAAGAACGGTCAATGTTGTGAATCTGATTCAGGTGTAATCCTTTTTTCAGCATCATAGCCATGCCAAACATCCATTTCTTCGGAAAATCAGGGTCTTTCGCCATGTCATTTAACGGCATGTCGCTGTACATGGTCACGGGAGCCATGGATTTGGAAAACACGGTGGCTTTTAAAAAATCCAGTTCGCTCTCCATCATTTCCTCTATGCCGAAATAGGTTTTGGAGGTGGGAAGCTGAAAGGGCATGGTCGGAACTTTCAGTTCGTCAAAGTGAATGACCTTAATATATTCGTTCAGATTAAACTCGTCCAGTTTGTTTAAAAACTGGGAGACGCTGTCGTTTCCGGTGTCCTGTCCCTGCCGCTCCAACATCCAATTTTTCAGCATGGTATAGCGAACCGACAAATCATAAATGTTATTCACGTCGCAGCCAATCAGTTCGGCAACGGCAGATACCTCCGGCGGTGTGCGCATCTCATTTGCAACAAAGGAGGCAATCGAACCGGCAAAATGCTCGGAATCGCCGGGTTTTCTGGTGCCGTTGCGGATGCGAAAGATAGTGGAGGCATCGTAGTTGGTATACTGGCACATTTTCGTCAGGTTAATATTGAGTGCGGAGATAAGCGTGTTAAAATTCTGCCGCAGCATCTCTTTGTCGGTAGAACTAAAGTCCTCACAGGCAAGAAAAGTTTCTTTTACAGACTCGGCAGTGATGTCAGACAGCGCCTTCTTTTCGGCAAGCTCGGCAATGGCGCTGCACAGGCTGTCAAACGGTTTCGTGTTAAGCTCGGGCACGCGCTCACCGCTCCTGTATCGGCTGAAAGAAGCGGCGGATATGCCGGATAAATCGCAGAGATCCTTTGCCGTACAGGAAAGCTGTTCCATATATTCATTTAATTTTTCATAGAATTTCATAATTTTCCCTCGATTTAAATTTTACTATTATTATACCGCATTATCCCCCCGGAGAAAAGACAGGAAACCACATAAATTCCAAAAGAGTCAATTGACACTTTTGGAATTATCCGAATTTGTGTATTTCCCTATGGTATAATTACGGTATCTCATGATACAGGCAAAAATATTGCCATCAACTTTATTTCACATTTGTTTTTACAGGAGAGGGATGCTTATGCAACACAAAAAGTATAAAAAGCGAGTTACAAGGCTTTTGGCGGCAGTCTTTGCGGCGGTCATGGCGGTGCCGCTGATTCCGATGACGGCATCGGCAAGGGAGAGCGGCAATACCGTGCTGCTGGAAGATTACTATGGTCTGACCGACAGCAATGCTATCAAGGTGCCGGGGCTTACGTACTATTGTTCCGGTCATGGTGATAAAATGATTGAGTACTATGTCGAGGAAGAGAACGATTACATGAGGGAAATTCCCGGCATTATTACACGCATGGGAAATAAAATTCGATATGTGAAAGCCTACTATTGTCAGAGCTGTTTTGCCCAGTGGAAAGACGGACCGGTGGAAGGGCGTGATGGCTCTAATTTTACGCGGGAACAAACAGGTGCCTATGGGTCCACACTGGAGGATTATTTTGATACTTTGGCAAATGGAAGTACAGCGGCTCTTGCCGGTTATGGTTATTACTATCCTCCGAAGGACGATTTTGCACATATTCCATATCCGAAAGATGCAGCAGGCAACTGGATAACTGTTGGAGCGTCTCTGGGGCAGGGGATAACGGATGAACTTATTTTGGCTGGGAAAACCCATTCAAACAAGGCCCTGCCGGAGCCGGTATTCAAGCAGCCGGATTCGGATGACCCTATAGGTAACTGGGATGTGATTGGTGCATGGACATTCTATCAATTTTATTATACCGGTATGCGTCAGGTGATTAACAGACCTGCCAGTGCAAATGATCCGGCTTGGGACACCGTCAGGGATATGACACGTATCTACTACATGAAACGACAGCAGGAGGGTCAGCTGGCGGGCCCCCGCATTAACTATTCGACCCACTGGTACAGCTATGATTATTCCATGCTTGGCGATTGGGTTGTGACCGACCTAATGGCGGAATATAAGACCGGTGAGATATGCGGCTATGTTTCCTATGTGGGACAGGGTACGGAAATTGCCGTTCCCGAAACGGTGACAATTCCGCTTTACGGCGAAGTAAAAGTTATCGGCGTTGACATAGAGGATCACAACCTCACAAAGGTATATATCAACGACAATGTCACCTGTATCCGGCGTTTAAGCTCTGTGAACCTTGAAGAAATATCGGGCTGCAAAAACCTTGAATACATAGAAAAGTATGCGTTCCAAAACGACGTATCCCTCAAAACGATTCCCGAAATGCCAAAACTGGACTGGATTGCCATGGGAGCGTTCGAGGGCTGTATTTCCCTGCGGGATATTAAGTTGCCAGACAACATGACCTTTATCGACTTTACGGCATTTGGATGGTACGACACTGTGCTTGGTAACTATGACATCGGCATGGATGTGGAGAGTTGGGAAGCGTTTCAGTATTTGCGTGACCTTTCCGACAATGATAAAATTCTCGGTATTACCCTTTATGCAAAAAAGGACAGTACCACCTATATGCTGCTAGATACCCTGATAAATAAAAACGACGCCCTGACACCGGCATTGGATGATGACGGAAACCCGTATTTTCAATCCTACGGTGAGACTGTTGCCATGATAAGCGGTGAGGTGAAGAATTATACCGGACATTGGAATTTAAAGAGCAGCGGCGAGTACAAGGGAAACATTGCCTCGACGGACAAGGACGTGGACGATTCCACGGGCGGAAGGCTTGGAGAGTATGGGAATGACGAACCTTCCTATTCACCGAGAAAAATACTGGAGGAAGGCGCACTGGTTGCCGGTCTGCTTGCGTTCTTCGGCATTACCTCCGGTGTTTCACAGTACAGGAAAAAGGACGAGGAGATAATAGACAGGGAAGGAAAGCCGGACGACGCAGATGATGAATACTGGGGAATTGCGGAGGTATATGATGACCTCGATGCTGCCGACAAAACGAAGCTGTATTTTGATATTCTGGATGCGTTTTCCGACAAAATCGAAAAGTGCGGTAAGCTGGGTAAGGCGGGCGCCGCATTAATTAAAATGGGCAAGGCGGCGCAGAAGGCATGTGATATTTATGCGGAGACCGGAAACTGGATAGAGGCACTGAAGCAGGCGCGGGCAACCTCACTCGGCGTAGGAGAAGGTGTGGGATTTATTACAGATGCTGTTCCCGCTATCGGAACATGGGATATGATAAGCAGTATCGTTCTCGGAAATTCCAAGGCGGCGGATGCGGTGAACTTTGGCGGAAACGTTGAGCATCTTGCAGATTTATATTATGACATGGCGAGGGCGGCAGAAAACCAAATCATTCCCGGATTTAACAAGGGTGCCTATACTACCGAGGAGATATATAGCCGTATTATGGATGGCAGTTACGGCGAGAATCTGCAAAATCTTTCGGCTGTGGCGGATATGGTGCGCCATCCGGAATCTGCGGGGCAGATTTGGAACGGTATTTTCGGTGAGGACGGCATGGGATTTGACGAATTCATGAACGGTGTATGCAATACGGCAACCGAAAAGACAACGGATCACAGCCTTGTTTCCGGCTATCTGCTTGAGTGGTTCAACAACTCCGTTGAGAAATATTACGAAACACATTAAGGCAAGGAGGAAAACGGTATGAATTTTACAATCTCTTATCTCGCCGCAGACAGGCTCGGCGGGCTTGAAAATCTGAAACCAAGTATCATTTCGCCGATGAAAGACCTTGCTTCGACAATCGCTGAAATGCAGAAAAACATAGACAGAAATGTTCTGGATAAGATTGACGATATGCTGTTGGAACAGAAACTGCTCGTCAAAACGGAAAACGGAAATCTGCCGGCAAAACAGCTTGACGGCTTTTTGAAGGCGTTGTATGCACCGCAGAAATGTGTGCAGGCGCGGCTTTCCGGGCAGGAGGGCTGTTCCGATACCTATTTTATTCTGTTTGACGGAGCGTGGCTTAAATTAGAGGCTGTCCGCGGACAGTTTACCGTCACCGGTCCGTTCTCCGAAAATGCGGTGGATGTTTATTTAAGAGCCGGCACCGAAATAGCGCTGAAAGAAGAAAATGTCCGTTTTCTTGCGGAGCGCAGAAAACCGGACAACATTCACAGTGCGGTCATTCTGGCGGATGAGAAAGGCTATCAGTTCTTCGGCAGTATCATAAATCCGGGCGAAAACAAACGCACGACTTATATGCACCCGTTTGTAAAAACGGAGGAAAACAGGGCATGGATTGCCGATATGATAGCCGGCAGGCGTGATTTTGTTCTGCCGGAGGGAGAAAAAAGTGCTCAGCCCACAAAGCGATCCTATAAAAAGGCACTGAAGGGCTTTTTGATAGCACTTGCCGTAAATGCGTGTGTCGCAATCATTTTAGCCGTGCTGAGAACGGTACTGTGAGGTGGAACGTATGATGAAAAGATTGAAAAGTGTACTGGTTGGCGCATTTGATGCGATGATTCGTTCCTACGAGGGTAAAAAGTTTTTGCCGAGCCTGATCTTGAAACTTATCATGGCGTTTGCTTCGGCGGCTATCACGGTTCTGTTTGCAAATACCCTGTTTTCCACAAATGTGGTGGCTAATCAGGTGTTCGCCGCCTTTTTCTTCTATTTTTTAATGGTATCTGTGGGAAAACTGGTTGCGGAAATAAGACGCGGAGGGTTTGGCAGAAGGCTTATGGCAACGCTTGGCAATATGGTGAAGCTGAAAATGCCTGCACTGTGGTTCTTTTTGGCGGCAGTGATTGTCGGACTGTTTCTGCCGTATGCGTTTGTGCTGGCGTTGGGATTCCTTCTCTTTTGCTCGGCGCTCTCTGATGAAAATTCCCTGTTGCTGGGCATTAAAAATGCGTTTACAAAGGGAAAAAAGCCTGAGAAAAACGGTAAGGGAATTGCCGGTTTTGCAAGCGGGCTTATTGTCTGCGGACTGGTGGTGTGTGTCCTTACAAACTTTGGAGTACCGACGATATACGGCATGATTGACGGAGGAAAAACGCAAAACGGTGCAGCACAGCCGGATACAGCAGAGAAAGGCGGGAATGCGGAATCGGATATGCCGTCCGGCACGGATGATTCCGGCGGAAACACCACCGGGGATATGACCGGAGGAATGACGGAAGACGTGTGGAATAACACGGAAGACAACGGATGGAATGATACAGGGGATACAATAGAGGAGATTACCGTGCAGCCGGATGCGGGAGAGGCAGTAAGCGGGGAAACCGAAATCAAAGAGGCAGCAAGGCAGCTTTCCGACAAACTTATTCAATATGCGGGCAATGACAGGGAAGCCTTTGAAAAGCTGTTCCGCGGAACCGACGAATCGGTGATAGACCAGTACTACAACACCTCCTTTGAACAGTTTAAGGAGTACGACCATTGCCTGATTGCCATAGCGGCAGGGGATGAATCTTATGTCTGGTTTACGGCGCTGTATTATCATATCCCGGACGGTTATCCGGAGGAAAAGGAGCAGTCCGTGTTCCTTTCCACCATTATGAGTCTTTCGGATGGTGAGTGGAAAATCGAATGGAATGATGAAGCACGGTCAAGACTGCAGGAATCTTATTCCTATGCCTCCTTTACGGATTACGGAATGGCGGCGGCAGATGCGGGACGCCCGTGGGCGAAGTTCTTTATTCCCTTCCAGCCATATAATGAAGAATTGTGTTATGACGATGCGCTGTTGTGCAAAGTCATTGAAATGTATGTGAACGAGTACGGGGACGTGGAAATGTCGCTTTATGTAACAAACGGCACTGCCGGGAACATTGTTCTGAACCGGGTGGATAACATCACCATGGTTGACGGGGAACGAGAACTTTTCTCCGCAAGTTTTGACCTTGACTGTACCATTGAACCGGACGGAATCTATCTGTTTACCCTCACCATTCCGGCGGACTCCGTGGACTTTGACACATGGGTCAGCCCGAAAATAACGGATTTCAGGTTTAGTTATGAGGCACAATAGGGAACTGGAAAACTAAAATAATAAAAAATATCAAAAATAGCTATAGTCATTCAAAAAAATGGCTGTAGCTATTTTTTCCCATTTTTTCGGGGGGGTTGCAATCTCCATTTTAGAGTATCTAAAATATTATAGTTATCGTTTTAGAGAACGTAAAATTACACTATATTGACAATAATTGAAAATGGTAGCAAAATAGAAAAGTGATTACACTAGAAAAAAATTGA
>CAKRYI010000040.1 GCA_934426825.1 uncultured Acetatifactor sp.
ACCGCATCCTCCACAAACTGCGCTGTTTTCCGTTCCAGTTCGTTCAGGGAGGTTTCTTTTTCCTCCTGAATCCGGGTGGAAGCGCTGATGGTCTGCACCACACCGCTTAAGTCGCAGATGGCGGGATTGATTTGCAGGGTTTTCTTTTTCAGGGCAGTCAGTTTCTTCCGGTAGTCTACCACAGACTTTTTGGTTTCTTTCATCAGTCCAGGCATCTGGTTAATCCGGGAGGCATAGAGGGCTATGGTTGCCATAGTTATCTTTTTCCTATATATACGTTTATCAAGACATTTGTTAAATGCTTATACTCCATGAATTTAGCACATTTTCGCCCTGTTTATATATTTTTCCATTGCGAAAAGTACCAAAAAGCAATAATTCAAACAGTGACTGTACCGTACTGCACTAACAGTTACACTGTTAGATTAAAGGATACTTATCCGTCAGAGTCTGTACAATCGCACGTGCCTCCGGAATCTTCTCCTCGCCGCCTTTGATTATCATGGCAATAGCGTCTGCAATCTTATCCATATCCTCAGTATTCATTCCTCTGGAGGTAACTGCGGGAGTTCCAAGACGAACACCGCTGGTTACAAAAGGAGACTGGGGATCGTTGGGGATTGTATTTTTGTTACAGGTAATATGTGCTGCATCTAACATCTTCTCCACTGCCTTACCGGTCAATCCGAAGTTGGTCAGGTCTACCAGCATAAGGTGATTATCCGTACCTCCGGATACAATCTTAATGCCTCTGCTCAACAGACCGTTGCAAAGAGCCTGTGCGTTGTCAACGATATTTTTCTGATATACCTTGAAATCATCGCTGAGCGCTTCCTTAAAGCACACTGCCTTAGCTGCAATTACGTGCATCAGCGGACCGCCCTGAATACCGGGGAAAATTGCCTTGTTAAAGTTAAATTTCTCGTTTGCTTCCTTATTGCAGAGAATCAGACCGCCGCGGGGTCCACGCAGTGTTTTGTGTGTGGTGGTGGTTACTACATCAGCATAAGGAATGGGGCTCGGATGAAGTCCTGCTGCCACCAGACCTGCAATATGCGCCATATCCACCATGAGTACAGCACCCACTTCATCTGCCACTTCACGGAATTTCTTGAAATCAATGGTTCTTGCATATGCGGAAGCACCTGCAATAATCATTTTGGGTTTGCTTTCAATGGCAAGCTCTCTCATTCTGTCATAATCCAAGAAGCCCTCATCATTGACACCGTAAGGTACAATATGGAAATATTTTCCGGACATATTCACCGGGCTTCCGTGTGTCAGGTGTCCGCCATGGTCGAGGTTCATTCCCATAATGGTGTCACCCGGTTTACATACCGCAAACTGCACTGCCATATTTGCCTGTGCGCCGGAATGAGGCTGTACATTCGCATATTCACAGCCAAACAGCTCTTTTGCTCTCTCTATGGCAAGATTCTCTACCACATCCACGCACTCGCAGCCGCCGTAATATCTCTTTCCGGGGTATCCTTCTGCGTACTTGTTTGTGAGGGGGCTTCCCATTGCCGCCATGACTGCTTTGCTTACCCAGTTCTCGGATGCAATCAGCTCGATATGGCTGTTCTGTCTTGCCTGCTCGTCCACAATCGCCTGTGCAATTTCCGGGTCAGTGTTTCTTACTTCATCCAATGAATACATACAATTCCTCCTACTTTTTCTTCTATATTATTAATGCAATACATTAACGCAATAAATAAATTACTCAAAGTTTATCATGAATGATGTTGTTTTTCAATAGAAATCATCTGTTTTTGCAATAGTACTTCTTTACTCCGAACCGCGACCCTGTTACAATGAATCCATACAAAAGATTCAGGGGGGTAATTCCAGCTATGTACCACATCATAATTAATCCGGCATCCCGCTCCGGAAAAGGACTTCAAATATGGAAAAAGCAGGTGGAACCGGTTCTGCAGGAAGAAAAAATTGTATACCGCAATTATTTTTCTGAAAAGGCGGGGGATGTGAAACGCATAGCCTCTGAAATTCTTTCATCCAACCAAGCCCGCCCCATTACCATAATACTGTTAGGCGGCGACGGCACAGTCAATGAGGCGCTGCAGGGAATGGGTGACACCTCCGGGGTGATTCTTGGCTATATTCCCACCGGTTCCAGCAACGATTTGGCAAGGGATATGGGAATTTCCAAAGACCCGCTGAAAGCGCTGCACCTGATACTCCATACCGGGACGCCCCGCCCCATGGACTTGGGATGCGTCACCTACGAGGACGGCAGCACAAGGCGTTTTATTGTAAGTAGCGGTGTCGGGTTCGATGCTGCAGTCTGCGAGGAAGCGCTTCACTCCCGCATGAAAGTTGCCCTGAACCGGATTGGTCTTGGCAAACTTACTTATCTTGGAATTGCTCTGAAGCAGTTGTTTGCCGCGAAAGAAATTTCCTGTAAACTGACTTTGGATGATAACGCACCCATTGACATTCACCGGATTCTTTTTTCCGCCATTATGATTCACCGCTACGAGGGCGGCGGGTTCATGTTCTGTCCGAATGCGGATTGCACGGACGGTTTTCTTGACTTATGTGTTGCCGGGGATTTGTCCAAAATCGTGATTTTGTGCGCCCTTCCCACTGCCTTTTGGGGAAAACACTATGCCGTAAAAGGTATTACCCCTTACCGTGCCCGCAAGGTGCACATTGAAACTTCCAGTCCCCTCTGGGTGCATACGGATGGCGAGGTACAGCGCAAGTCTTCCTCCTTTACCGTCACCTGCGAACAACATAGCGCACAATTTATACAAAGCTAAAGTTTTTCTTAATATTACTTAAGGATAATAAAAAACCATTGCAATTTCTTTTTTTATGGATATACTGTAATTGTTGATAAAAATTTCACGATAATATATCTGTGAAGGCAGGTTGCATACACTTTGTATGCAGAAAGGCAAGGTTTTATTATGGACAAGGCAAAGCAGTTCTTTAACCGGTACAAGCATGCCATTCCTCTCATTATATATGGAATTATCTATCTGACATGGTTTGCATGGCTGGAAAAGAATGTCACCAAAAATTACAGAGTCATTCATATGGCGGCTGACGACTACATACCCTTCTGCGAAGTATTTATCATTCCGTACCTGTTATGGTTTGCATATGTATCCGCAGTGGTTGTTTACTTTTTCTTTAAAAATAAGGAAGAATATACCAAAACATGTATCTTTTTATGTACCGGTATGACGATTTTCCTGATTGTGTCCACGCTGTGGCCCAACGGACACCACCTGCGTCCCGCGATTCTTCCAAGGGATAACGTGTTTACCCAGATGGTAAGTATGCTGTGGAAGACAGATACCCCTACCAATCTGTGGCCGAGTATTCATGTATATAATTCCCTCGGCGCACATTTTGCAATTATGCGAAGCAGGGAATTTGAAAATAAAAAGGGAATCCGCATCGGTTCCTTTGTACTGGCAGTGTCCATTATCCTGTCCACCATGTTCATAAAGCAGCATTCCGTTTATGATGTTCTTACCGCATTTATCATGGCAGCCGTAATGTATACTCTGGTTTACCGATATGATGTGGTTATGGCAGTCCGCACCAATATTGCAAAACGTAAAAGAAAACCTCAGCTTAGCTGACCTTAGAATTAAGCCCTGCGTCCGATACCGGATGCAGGGCTTTTTGTATCCTTGTTCAAATTTCTAATTAAATTTAAATATTTTCTGGCAGATTTTATATCCGTCCACCGAAAGTTTTCTGCCGCCTTTTCCGGGCAGATTCATAAATGCCCCCATAATTCCATGGCGCAGCTTCCGGTACACCTTTTTATCCTTTTCCTTCAAATACTGCCACAGTTCTTTTTTCTTCTGTAAATTTTCCTCTGTGCCGGAGCGTATCAGCAATACCGAGGAAATTGTGGTAATGATTTCCAGATAGTTAAACATATACTGATAAAGTCTTTTATTCTTTTTGATTTCTCCCTGTTTTGCCACAAAGAAATCTTCCATAATCTTATTAACCTTAATCTGCTGGTCAATTCGGGAAATCATCACACTCTCGTTTACCGACTGGTCATCTCTTCCAATATAGTAGCGATAAAAATTCACATCGAGATAATACATATTTTTGACATAGGGAAGCGGCTCAAACACATAAATATTATCCACATAAAAAGTGTGTTCCGGCAGCTTGATTCCACAGTCCTGTAACAGTCTGGTCCGGAAAATGACTGAATGCATTAAAATGTAATGCCCCTTTGCAAAATGGTGACAGTCATCCCATGTAAACATCTTATTCTGAGGAAGAATATGGCGATAGTTCATAACCTTCTTATGCTTCTCTCCCTCCTTGTCATAGACAAAGTTGCTAATCAGCATATCGAGCGTTGTGTCTCCGCCCGCCAGATTCCGGAGAGTTTTCAAAATTTCCCGATATGCCTCTTCTTTCACCCAGTCATCACTATCCACTACCTTAAAATACAAGCCTGTAGCATTGGCAATTCCGGTATTCACGGCTGAACCGTGTCCACCGTTCTCCTTGTGAATTGCGCGCACAATCGTGGGATATTTTGCAGCGTATTCATCCGCAATCTCTGCCGTCTTATCTTTGGTGGAGCCGTCATCCACAATCAGGATTTCCACTTCCTCACCACCGACCAACAGGGACTCAATGCACTTTCGCATATAATTTTCCGAGTTATAACAGGGTATTGCAATCGATAATAATTTCATTGGTATTCTCACTCCTCTTCAAATCTCTCATTGCCAAGTTTAATGCTCAGGTATTTACTGTAAGCAGCAAATGCCTTGGGAATCGGGTACTTTTCGCCGGTTTCCTCCGGTTCTATATACAACCAGTCGTCTGTCTGCGTTCCCCTCTTTTTGGGTTCCAGTTCATCCACCCGGATGATATATCCCTTCATATGCCATTCCCTATGACTGAAAATATGAACTGCCTCCGGTAAGGGCTGAATCCGGAGCGTTTTCAATCCGTTTTCCGCCAGATATGCGGTAACTTCCTCCGCCGTATGATAACCCAAAAGGGAGGGAAATTCATACATTCCCGCCAGCAATCCTTTTGCCTCACGTTTGCGGATTGCCGTTTTATCCTCATCCCGGATGACCAAAATGGTTTTTTCCTCCACCACACGGGGCTTTGGCGCAGCTTTTCTTGGAAAATCCTTCTCTACCCCTTTTTGATGCGCCAGACAAATTTCCGCAAGCGGACATTCCTCACAATGGGGCGCCCCGTTTGGAATACAGACACAGGCGCCTATCTCCATCATCGCCTGATTAAAATCTCCCGGTCTGTCAACGGGTATCACCCGCTGCAAATCCTGTTCCACCGACGTTTTCACCTTTGCATCCGAAATCGGTCTGTCATCCTGTCTGATGCGGGATACCACCCTGAGCACATTGCCGTCCACCGCCGGAACAGCTCTGTGAAAAGCTATGGATGCAATGGCGCCCGCCGTATAGCTTCCGATTCCTTTTAATTTCAAAAGTTCTTCATAGGAATCCGGCATACTGCCATCGTATTCCTCCATCACCTGGATTGCCGCCTTCTGCATATTCCGAACCCGGTTATAGTAACCAAGTCCCTCCCACAGTTTCAGCAGTTTCTCCTCATCTGCTTTCGCCAAAGCACGAATATCCGGCAGGTTTTCCATAAATCTCTGAAAATACGGTTTCACCGCCTCCACTCTCGTCTGCTGCAGCATAATCTCCGAAACCCACACTCTGTACGGAGTGGGTTCCTCACGCCATGGAAGAATCCGTCTGTTGTTATCATACCATTTTAAAAGCGGTTTGGGAATCGCCAAAAGGTCACCCAATCTAAATGTTTCCTTAATTGGTAAAATTTTTTCCTGTCTCTCCTCCTTCGTTAAAAACACCGGTACTTCCTGCCTGATTGCCATGCTGTCTCCTGTCACATAACAGTCGTAGGCAAGGACTTCCACTCCTGCATCCCTCGCCCGTATCAGTTCCTCGGCAAACTCTCTGTGCGTGTCCACATTGGGTGTAAAGTACCGTGCCCCCTCCATTTGTATTACAAAAAACACTATGGTGCGGTATCCTTCTTTTTTTGCCCGCACCAGTTCCTTTACATGCTTCACTGCCCGCTCAGAGGGTGCGTCCGGGAACCGTACAACGCCGTTTTCCTCCAGCGTAACACCTTTCACCTCGATAAAAATTCTCTCATCCTGTGTCTCCACATAGAAATCAAACCGGGAATCCCCATAAGTAGTTTCCGGACGTACCAAAACAAGGTTGTGAAAGAGTTCTCCTTTCCGGAGCCACTCTCCCACCACCTTGTTGGTTGCCTGCGAATCAATATTTACGGTACGGTTCGCCTTTTCCACCGCAATCAAATCATATTCTGTAGAACGGTTGGAATTACTGCTTTTTTCCAGATATACCTTCACCCCCGGAATCAGTAATTCCCGGCACCGTCCCGTATTCTTGACATGCACTTTCTCTCTTTTTCCATTCAGGTTCACATAAGCGACAAATCGGTTTTGCCTCTCAATAAATTCAGCCTGTACGATATGTTGATATTTCATTTATAAATGTATCCTGCCTTTTGCTTCTGCGATAAGGTACTCTGGCTGCCGGTACTGCCTGTGCAGCGCTCAGAGTATGTATTGACTGGTCATCAAAAAAGATTTGCGCTCCGAATGCCTTGAGAAATTCTTTCTTTTCAAGTCCGCCTAAGAAAAATGCCTCATCCATCCGCACATTCCATGCACGCAATGTGCGGATAACGCGCTCATGTGCCGGAGCGCTTCTGGATGTCACAAGCGCTGTGCGGATAGGACAGTTTTCTGTTCCAAGGCTTCGCTGCAACCGTGAGAGTTTCTGCAAAAATCCGGCAAAGGGTCCCTCCTCCAAAGGTCTGTCCGCATTGCGCGCCTCGTTCTCCTCAAAGGCATTCAGCCCCCGCTCTTTATATATTTTCTCTGATTCATCCGTAAACAAAACGGCGTCTCCGTCAAAAGCAATTCGGATACTCCCGTTTTCTGCTCCAAATTCCGGAAATAAAACTTCGCCCCCTGTATGTTGTATCGGTTCTGTGCAGATAATACCGGCGGCAATTCCGCTGTCCACGGCACATTGCACGTCATCCTCATAGGCAGACAAAAACAAATCCGTTTGAAACGCTGCCAGATACGGTGCCAGGGAAGCTCCGCTCACAAGCACTGCCCTTGTTATGTCCAATCCGTAGTATTTAATAGCGTTAAACACCCTCAGGGAAGTATCCGGGCTGTTCCGCGACATAATAATTACTTCAACCAAGTCTTTTTCCGGCTTATGCCGGTTCAATGCCAAAAGGGAACGCACCAACCCAAATCCGGGACCCGGCTTTAAAATCTCATTTTCATGTTCCACCTGATAACGGCAGTAGGCTTCCACGCCCTGTGTTTCAAAAATTGTATTCTCTACCGTGAGGTCAAATAACGCTCTGGAAGAAACCCCAATCACCATTTTATCCGTAAGCTGATAAGCCATATCGGTACTCCTTTCCGAAATTCTTACGCACATTTTAATGCTTTGCAATCAGAGTACCTTTTCCGCCATCTGCCACACCGGCTATCTCAGGCGGTTACACTCATACTTTTCTAACGTGAGCAGACAGGTTTTCAGAGATTCATACCTAGTCTCCGTATCCCCTTCCTCCACCTCTACATCACAGGCGATTGCCATGGTGGTAATCATGTCGTCTGTAATACGGTGGTGCAGTCCTGCAAGTATGTTCAGGCGCTGTTCATAGGAGTCTGCGTCCAGAAATTCTAACACCATGGGGTCTAGATTAAGTTCCGTTTCTGCCTGCGGCTCTGCTGTCCCACCGATTTCCGGCGTTGCTTCCGGTCTGCCCGCTTCTGATTCCTCAATCTGTCTGCTGCTTTCCGGTCCCTGCAGTTCAAAACGAAATTTCTGTGTGACATCCGGATATTTTTCATGGTCTACCAACCCAGTAAACATACCTAACGGTCTTGCATAAATTTTAAAATCACCGTACATTGCCTGATAAATAACCAGTTGCTCGCCCGTCTCCGAGTGTTCGGCTATTGCCACTATCTGATACAAATTGCCCTTAAAATGTTTGTATATTTCATGTGCTTTGGGAATAAATGACATCCGGCAGCTCTCCTTTCGATTCTTCCTCTGTTTCTATATTAGAGTATAACCCCTGCCACCGAAAATGTCATGCTATTCTTGTCGATACAAAACGAAAATTTATTACATTCCGCTTCCACCCGTAATCAGAAATTCATGACGGAAACTGCAATTCTCTGCCGTAAAGTCAAAGGATTCCAGTTCCTTTTGTAATTTCTCCCTTCCCTCGTCGGTCAGAGCATCAATTTTGCCGTGGTGAACAGTAAGCGTATATTCCCTGCTTCCGTCCGCCTCCAACACTCTGGTGAGCATCACTCCACTGTTCTTATATCCCCCTTTGTCTAAATAGTCTCTGACCTCCTGTACCATGCAGTTTTCCTGTGTCCGGTAAAGAACGTCCTGCTCATACCCCTCCAGCTTTCTCTGTCCGATTACCGTTCCCGTAATACAGAATGCAGTGATTAACACCAGACATACCGTTACCGCCATAAATGCAATCGTACTTCTTCTCTCTTTCATCTTGTCATCATCCTTTCCACCCTGTCAGTGCTGTCTTCATAATATGTTTTCTCTTTACACTAACAGTTATAGCGGTTTTGATGTCCAATAATCATCCCTCAATTTGCATATGAGGGACCTTTAATTGTAAAATTTAACGCCAGAAATTGCCTACTTTTACTCTTACAATCGTGCGTTTACTTTTACAAATCTTGT
>CAKRYI010000041.1 GCA_934426825.1 uncultured Acetatifactor sp.
CCTTGCTTTTTCAACTCTTTGAAATTGTCTTTTGATATTGTTTCTTGTTTCTGTACCTGATCCAGCAAAAATACAGTTCTCATATTTAACTCTACATCCGAACGCAAAAGCTGTGTGTAATTCTTGTCCAATATTTTTCCATACACGGTAACCTTAACTCGATTGGTTGTATTCAAATCATACGTTGGTAATGGAAAACACTTATCACGCTGAATCTGATACATCATTGGAATTCCCATCGAATTTGTATCAATCATATATAAATTGACCATAGCATTGCACAAAAATACATTGCGATAGTAGGGCGGTTTATACCCCGGCTCTAATGCCTGTTCTATACTTTCCGGAATAAAAGCTCCTTCATTGATAAATACAAGCCTGTCCTCAAATTCCTCCACGTTAATTTTTCCACGCAAACGATAATCCTGATGAGCGATACAGTTATTGATAATTTCTTTTATTAGCTCTGGTTCATATTGGTCTACTTCATCTGGAAATAGTGTCTGCTGACCCGCTATATAACGATATTTTTCATTCCGAATTTTTGAATAGACCTTATCTACCGCTAATAACATAGGAATATCAAAATGTTCATATGCCTTTACAGAATTATCTGCATTATAAAGTGTCCAGGTAATCCTCGGAATAAACCCATCAAAGAAAAATTTTGATTCACTTTTCCCCAATAACAATAATGCTGTTCTAGTGATTTTTCCTTTTATAGTGATACCAGCCTTATTAAGAACTTCAATATCAGATAAACTTTCCAACACTTCCTTCGCTTTTTTCCGATCGCTCTGTCGCTTTGAAAAAAGCTCTCTTGCTTTTTCAATTGCCCTCTCGTCTAAATCTTCTATCGTTGCGTCTTCTACAATTTCTTTTGACCAGTCCATTCCAATCTGACTTCTAATCAAATCAACTTTATTCATTGGCAAAGGACAGATAGATTCATGTTCTCTGGCATACGCGGCTCCCTGCCATGTTGTTGGAATCCCTCGAATTGCAGGCGGTATCTGAAATACTATCACTCTACATTTTTCGATTATCAATTCATAAATTTCTAAAAATGTCAGCCGCTCATTCGTTCCATTTACGATTTCTTTTTTTAGACTTTGTAAATTTCCTTGCTTTCTAAATTCTGTTCCCACATATCTCTTATCATCGGATATGCCAAAAACCAGCCACGCTTCCTGTAGGCCTCGCAAATTTGCCTCATTGCTGAGTGCCGAAAAGTACTTCCCTATATCATTAAAGGAATAATTCGTTCTTGCTTCTTTGAATTCTATAACTTCACTTTCAAAAGATTCCATCATCTGAGAAATCTTTTCTTTTAATTGGATATCTGTATAAATCATATCATTCCGCCTTTCTAAAATCTTCTATGACTAAATTCTATGACTATTCTATGACTTTCTATGACTTTCTATGACTAAGTTTAACTTACTTTTAGTCATAACTCAAGCGTTCAAATGTAAAAAAATAAGCCAAGAAAAGCAAGTTTTTCACCTTGCTCCTCTTACCCCCGCACATAATTTTTCCTTGTTTTCCGATAAGTTCTCTAATATGTAATCTTTGCTCTCTGGATATAATGCAGCCTCCTCTATCACCCTCTCTACTTTCCCAGCATTTGCTTCTATTAAGAGTTTGCACAGGAAATCTGCAGTATCTTCCGCTGAATTTGGATTATGAAAACGATAATTTAATTTCGTCCGTTTCAAGCGAAAGCTACACCCCCTTACCTCGCCTGTCCTTCTCTCCCATACTATGAGAAGGCTTCTTAGATTAGACCAGACCTTTTTATTTAATCTAAGCATACTTCACTTGAAATCAAATTACGTTCCCCAAATACTGGACTTTTGTCCATTCACACTGTACTTTTTCAAAAATTGCACTGCCCCAGACTGCACCATATTCCATTCAAAAACGTAAAAGTGAAAGAAAACGCCTGAAAAAGATTTTATATTACTAATCTTTTTCAAGCGTTTCAATGCCAATCCAGTATACAATTTTATAATCGGCATCCTCTTCTTTGCCTTGTTTTTTCTAAATTCAAGATTAATTTCATTTCTATATTCACAACTTGGCAAGCAGTGCATTTGTACACACAAAATGCATTTTTGCTTGTTGGGAGCATCTCCCAAACCCTCAGAATCAATCAGAAATCTGATTGAGCTACGCCTTATAGGCTGCATTAATTCAATATTGGCAAATGATTCAGGCAAGGCGGCAAATGCATCATATGATGTCCTGTCATCGGGGTTAAAATCATTCCGCCTCTTGTCAATCTTCCCCAAAATATCAACAACCATACAGACCTACAATCCGTAGTGACTCCACCTTCTTCAAGTATCCGTAGGACCCATTCTTCCGGAACCATGGATTTAATCTGTTCCAACGTAAGATTTTCTAAAATCTGCCTTGTGTTCTTTCCGACAGCAATCATGTATTCGCGTAAAGCTTCTACATGAATATCTTTGGCAAAGGCGATTGCTTCATCCAATTCCAGAGCATTTCCTGTATCTGTAATATTCGCACCTATTCTTTTTTGCCACTCATCATCAAACACCTGATTCTGATTTGCCATCAAAATATTACTTACCAAATCTTCAATCCTATAGGTATGCCAAAACTGCCAGCACATCGGTACTGTGTTTGTCCCGGCATAATGCAGGTCTTCCTCCCAGTTTTCCCGCGGTACCAGATCATTTTGATGTCCATCCATCATATAATCCAGCACATAATCCGCGATTGTTTTCTCTGCTCTGCCTGATACTTCCGCCGGATGAACCATTGCATGAACATCCAAGGTCAGTTCCCTTATGCATCCAATATCATCTCCCTGCAATGCAAATTCCAATTCCTTGTGCTTTTCTTCAAATGAACGTATTAATGTTTCCTTTATCATAGACTTTCCTCCAAACTTTCACAAATGATAAAGCATGTTTATCTTTGATATTTATGGCTCTATTTTACAGAATTATCGCGACAACTGTATGTCGTAATTAGACAAAAAATTTCGAGCTGTCTGTATCAACTCTTTCTTATACGCCTCCGGTCCTATGACTTTTACTTTGTTTCCAAAACTTAACAACAATGCTTTCCATAGCCTTTCTTTTGCAGGTACATCGATAAACATACGCTTTGTGTCCTCTGATATCCGTTCTATGGGACAGTCCGGAAAATATTCTTCCATCAATGCTGTTTCTTCATTGGCAAACTGCACTTCAATGGGGATGCACGTCCGATAGTAAGCTTGCTCTGACTCTTCCATTAATTTCTTAACATCGCCATGATCTGTGTTAGAAACTCTTTCCTCTTCTTTTAAATTTTGTATTCTTGCTATTTTATAGGTTCTATACTGTTTTTTATCGTCGGAATATGCAAAAAGATACCATGCATACCATTTATAGTGAATTGCCAGTGGTTCAACCATCGGTGTTGATTTTCTCCCATCCGCATTGCAGTATTCAAATGACACATACTTTCTCTGACCAATCGCATGCTCTAACAATTGATTTTTACTCTGTATACCGGTGTTTTCTTTCGTTACGCCAAAATCCCAAAATACTTTTTGACCGCCTTCTTTTTGAACAATCGCATTATATTTTTCAATCAAGGTCTTTAAAGTATCATTGGTATAAGATGTTGCCAGACTTTCCAATGCCTTGATAATCATCTGCTGCTCTTCGCTTCTGATTTCACCATTTTTAATTTTGTATGTAGGCAAAATGGAATAACCGCCATTTTTTCCAGTCTCCGAGTATATCGGTACCCCAATCGCCGAAATGCTTATCATGTCTCTTTGAATTGTCCGAACTGATACATGAAATCTCTCCGCAAGATAGCTGGCCGAAACATTATCATGGTTCATTAAATAGATGATGATTCCCAATACCCTGTCTGTCTTCATTTCTTTTCCTCTCCATATTATACAGTGATTTATCACTCAACAATTTGCATTTTCTCTTCATCAATATAAATTACTTTTACTCATTATACTAAAATCACTCCCTGATATCTACCCGAGAGCACCCTTATTTCAGTTCTATTCAATTTTCCATATGATTTTGCTTTTGTGTCGTTCCATATTGTTACGACCGCATGTACCGTGCTTTTGCTTACCCCGAATGCCTTTGCCGTCTGACGCACTGTGGCATTGTGGTCAATAATGTAATTGGCTATCCCCATAGCACGTTCTTCAATATACTCCTTCAAAGGAAAACCCCTCAGAATGCTTTTTTACATTGTATGAGGCATTCCGAGGGGTTATGACCCTATTGTGATTATCTATTTATTTTATTCATTTTATGAAGAATCGCCTGCCAATACATCCTATCTTTCAACACTCTGATAACAGTCACCGTTGCATCTTCAACTACAAAGAAAATCATATATGTACTGTATGGTTTATAATAAATTTCTAATCCTTCAATATTATATCCTGTTTTTTCGTACCCTTCCGCAAAAGGATTCAATGCTTTAATTGCAGACTTTATTTTCTTAGAGAAATTTTCCGCATACTCCCTATACATAAAAGTCTGCAATATATAAGCCTTCGTATTTCTAATATCTTACAAAGCATCCTTCGACAAGACAATTTTATATTTTTTAGGTTTATCCATATACTATATCTTGTCAATTTCCTCCCATGCCTCTTCAACAGTGTATACCTCACCATTTTTCATACTCCGCACTCCCTTTTCCAACTCCTTATAGAGCGCATCGAAAGCATCTTTCTCGGTATAGTCATATGTGCGATTATTTACTGTTGTATCTACTGCCGCTAATGGTGCCATAGTATCACTCCCTTTCTGATTCTATTATATGCAATATGCGTCTTTATAGCAATACACATATTTCTATTTGGAATTTCTCAACTGTAGGATTATTACCGCTTTTTACATGGTTCTTGACAATTAAAAAATCTCTTGCTATTATCTTACTCAAGGAACGGGTTTTCACCACTCTGATTGCAGTGGCTTGCTCGTTTCTTTTTTTGCCTATTCACCCTCCAATATTTACCCCATATTCTTTCCCTGCACACCTTCTATTATGTTATAGTTACCACTTGCACCTCCCCGCTGTCCGGTATGTATTTCAAGGCAACCATTGTTTTTCGTATGTTTTCATTAACCGTTTTCATTTCAACACATACATTGCAAAGAAGCGCCCCATATTCATTTTGTCTTAAATTATACAAATAATTCTGGCATATCTTATTGTACACTATCTTAATAAATCTTTCCTTGTCGCCATCTCCAAACCCAAGGGTTTCCATGATTACTCCCTTACCCTTTTCTTTGTCCATTAGATATTTTTCCCACTTTTCATCCTGAACCTGCAGGCTAATCTTCGCTAAACTATCAAATTTGGGAAATAACGCATTTAAAGAAAACCCAACATCTTCTTGTTCCGCATAGCCTCCCTCTATCTTATAACTCAGGAAAGGGGCATAACTGCTTTCATTGATACTTACATATTGAAACCCGTTCTCTTCAAAGGGATACCCTGTCATGTTCACATTTTTATCATCGTCACAATCTTCCATATGTGGTCCAATCACCTGCCCTTTATATTTTATTACCAACTGTGGCAGTATATCTGAAATAAGCAGCTTGAAAAGAGAACTATATGTAGTGTCTACATATCCGGTGAACCAGTCATAACCTTTTAACGCCTCCACTATCATGTCACGCTGATTCTTTGACAATCGGTTAATATAAATTAAATAGTACTGTCCGCAATGCTGATAAAACGAATTATTATACCGGCACAAATTCTCCTCCAGTACCTTTTTAAGCATCATTTGCATATTCTTACTTCCATCATCCACAATAGGTATATAATCTCCATGCAAAATGCTGTATGTACTTTTTTTATCCAAAAGTGGAATAAGATGCTCAAATATGTAAAACCCATAAGAGGATGACGGCACTTGTTCAGTATCTATAACAAAGCAGGTTTCATATTTGTCCTTGTCCTGATTTGGAACCAGTGCCCCTTTCAATTCCTGATATGCTATATTTTTCATCTTCAGCCTTCTATGTAACACGTTAACTTCCTTCCAAATCATTTGATACATTGCATCATCTGATATGTGCAGATAATCTTTTATTACAGAATTTCCAATATATCCACTATTGTTAAAAGTATAAATGGTCCTATCTTCACCCTTTTCTTGCTGCATTTTCTGTTATTCCTCATCTCTTCCACTATTATCCAAAACAACACTTACATAGATTTACGGTAACATACCACTTCCCTCCTTGCAATGCTTTCCGTATTTTCACCTCCCCATCCCTGCATCTTATCCCTGCATCTTACCCCCGCATTTCAACCACTTACCCCAAAACGGTTTACAACCGCGGAAAAATATCATATAAAATAAACTATAAACAAAATTACTTGTGCACAGAGAAAGTTTAAAGGAAACCATGAAGATACAAATTGATTGAAAGTATATTTTGACAATGCCATGATGCAGGGAGCGGAGGCATCCATTACCGTAAACAATTCTTTCGGAGAGACCGAGATTTTTATCCCCAGAACATGGGCAGTTGACAATCAGATAAACGTCATGCTCGGTGAAGTGTCAGAAAAAAATCAAAATCAACCGGACGGACGACATACAATTCTCCTCACCGGCAGTGTCAGCCTTGGAGAATTGCAAATCATCTACTGTTAAAAATCTCCGGTTTCTCTACTCCGAAACCTTAATAATAACGAAATCATCCTTCTCCATAATATAGCCGTCATGCGGATATGCCGGCACATCCTGAAGGTCAATTCCGGTTAGCGCCTCCCCGTACTCCGGGGAGGTTGCTACATTCATATTCATCCCGCAAAGATTATAAAATACGCTCTGCCAGAAACGGCGGTTATAGGAATTATCGTTGCTTAAGCTGCCGAATCTCGCATAGGTGTTGGCCTTCTCATAGAAATCGGAGTTATGGAATAACTCATTTCCCGCCGGTGAGCCAATCATGCAATACTTGTATTCACTCCCCAGCAAATCCTTTTCCTGCAAAGAATGAATCACGTCCTGTGTCATGGTAACGGTAGCGTTCTTCCCCTCCAGCATGGCATACTGGTCTACCTGTACCTGATAAAAGTTTCCGTACAGCAAAACTGCCGCCAGAACGCCAAGCACTGTCTGTGGAATCTTTTTACGGAAAACGGACAGTTCAGACTCTGCACACAAAAGAACCGGTATGCAAAGTGCAAGCGCCGCCGTCATCTGCAAGCTGGTCCAAGCTGCCGTGGCAATCAGAAGTACCGCACTTGCGGCAACCGGGATACACAGAACCATCACGATATAAAATACCGCCTTGCTTTTGCTCTTTTTCCAAATCCGCACCAGCTGTATTCCGAAAACAAGAACAAACAGCACCAAAATCACCGGATACACAAACCAGTCCTGAAACATATTTGTCTTGTAGTAATTCTCAATAAAATAGCGGCTAAATACCATATAGGTATGTCTGATACTGAACGGCAGGGATTCTATACTGTTTAAAACCGAATACGTATCACCGCCGTTGTAATCTGCCATGGTCAGATGAAAAACTTTCAAATGCACCGTCAGAATACCGATATACAAAAGCCCGCCGGTAACAACCGCTGCCGCCGCCTTTCCAAGCTGTTCTATCATCTCAGAAAACGTGGTTTCTTCTTTTTGCAGCCGGTACATAAAATACGCCACCAGAACTATACAGGTACAGCCGATATAAGCCTGATACAATCCCATGGAAAGAGCAACGCAGATTCCACCTGCCACTATTGCCAGATACTTCCGACTGACTTTCATCACAAGCCATACGGCTGCCGTGCTTAACAGAAACGCCAGTCCGAAGGTCGGTGACATGAAGCGGTAGGAAAGAGATATGCAAATGGTCGTGCTGCTGATAAAAAGTCCGCCCGCCAAATATCCTGTTTTGGATTTTTCCATTTGAAATAAATCGATAATAAAAAGAAAGCCCACCGTAAAGAGAGCCAATGTGATTAATGAGGTAACCGGCTCCGTGCTGATACCGAAGCGCACTCTGTCCAGATACAGCCAGAACCAGCGTCCGATGGACAAAGACCATTTTCCTGCCTTGTAATAGCTGTACTCCCACATTCCGTCCTCGGAGTTCACCAGTTGATTTGCCATCAGCATAAAATACGTCACCACGGAAAACACATATAAAACGGCAAACGTGGGAAAATACTTTTTGACAGTTGATTTAAACATTCCTTATTCCTCCCCCAAAAGCGTAACAACCGTCATATCGTGATGTACCGCCTGCAGGAAAGCGCCGAAGACATCCGCCACTTTCAGGCGCAGACTGGAAGTGTTTACGCAGGGATGGCATCCAAGAAACTCACCCTTCAGAATATCTTCATCCACCAGCAGTCTCACCGCATTTTCCGTATCATTCATAAGTCCCATAACACTGACCGCACCGGGGGTAATATCCAGATATTT
>CAKRYI010000042.1 GCA_934426825.1 uncultured Acetatifactor sp.
TATTTGTATCAAATCAGGCAAGACTGGGGGAACGATTTTCGAGGTGACTTTTGCACAGCATTCAATGTAGCGTTCCATTTTACACATTTACAACTAATATTTTTCCATCTATGTTCACGACAACATATGAATGGCAGGAGGCATGAGTGTAGCGGATATAATCTCCGAAGATATCGTTTTTGAAGTTTCCCATGCCATGTGCAAAAATAGTCACATAGCACTTATTTTTAAACACAGTACAAACCAATTCTCCGGTCTGCACTGCGTCTAAGCGTCTGGCATTTTGATTTCTTCTGTTTTACCGTCCATGAGATGAATCTCACAGGCATATTTCATATTTGTACTTTGGGCAAAATTGAGGAGAGTCCGTTTATCTCATCCCTACGATTTCTCCTGCGCTGCCAATATTGCGCCTCTATATGCCTGTTCCAACTGGGAACTGATAAGTTCTTCATCGTATTTCAGTGAATTGTTGGCGATGATACTTGCATACCCGTGAGCAAACAGGAAAATAGTCAGAAAGACCTTTTTTGTCTGTTCCATACTCATTTCCAGGGATTCCCTCATAGCTGAAAGAACAGGGGTAAGCTCATCAGCGCCTATCAGTTCAAGCAAGGTACTTCCGCCAAAAAAATTTGACTGAAAAAGGAATCGGAACAAATGCGGTTCTTCGATTGCAAATCGGATATAATTCATTCCAATCCCAAGCATGACTCCCTTTTGGGGATTTTTTATTTTGATTGGTTTATGGACTTCACTGGAATTGGATTTAATTATTCAAATTCGTTCAGACCATATCAATCCATTTGGGCGCAAAAAACCCCGGAAAATTTGATTTTCCGGGGTTTGAAACCATTTTGATAAATTGTGCCAGCCGATTAACGTTTGCTGAACTGAGGTGCACGACGTGCAGCTTTGAGACCGTATTTCTTTCTTTCTTTCATACGAGGGTCTCTGGTGAGGTATCCAGCCTTCTTCAATACAGGTCTGTAATCAGCGTCTGCCTGAAGCAATGCTCTTGCGATACCATGTCTGATAGCGCCTGCCTGACCGGTATATCCGCCGCCGCGAACATTAACGATTACATCGAACTTGTCAGCAGTCTCAGTTGCGGTGAGAGGCTGACGAACGATAACTTTCAAAGTCTCCAGACCGAAATACTCGTCCATGCTTCTCTTATTGATAGTAACATCGCCTTTACCGGGTACCAAATATACTCTAGCGATTGATTTCTTTCTTCTACCTGTTCCGTAGTATCTTTCTGTTTTAGCCATGATTTATTTTCCTCCTTTCAGTCCTTTAGAATGTCAGCACTTCAGGTTTCTGAGCCTCATGTTTGTGCTCAGGTCCTGCGTATACATGCAGCTTGGTGAACATCTGTCTTCCTAAAGGTCCCTTGGGAAGCATGCCCTTAACAGCCAGTTCAATAACCTGCTCAGGTTTCTTGTCTAATTTTTCTCTTAAGGTAGCTTCTTTCATACCGCCTACATAATCGGAATGATGATGGTATACTTTCTGATCCAGCTTCTTACCGGTTACTTTAATCTTCTCTGCGTTGATAACGATTACGTTGTCACCGCAATCAATGTGAGGTGTAAAAATAGGTTTGTTCTTACCTCTTAAAACCTTAGCAACTTCAGAAGCAAGACGTCCTAAAGTCATGTCAGTAGCGTCTACTACATACCATTTTCTATCGATTGTAGCTGGACTAGCCATAAATGTTTTCATTATGTTCCCTCCGTATTACTTTTGTGTTTTGTCCTGTTTCCATCGTAATCTGCAGATGTCCGGCTACATTTTACAATTTCTGCGGGACGGCTTAACTTCTATCTCTAAATGAATTGTCGGGGCTTTGACAAATCATTTTGAAACACTGTCACAGTGATATATTATATGTTACACGGCGTTGTGTGTCAAGACCTAAATTCCTGAGTTTGCCCATTTTTTGCTAATTTCCTGTACATATGAGCTTTTTGCAAAAAATCACGGCTGCCGGATGAAATTCCTGCCGTTTTCAAGTGCTCCCGGCGCCCTACATAAACTCGTATTTCAATAACGTAAGTCCGTGTGCCGGTGCCGTAGGCCCTGCCGCCGCTCTGTCCTTTGCCTCCAGAATCGTATAAATATCCAGCGGGTCTCTTTTTCCCTGGCCGATTTCCATCAGAGTGCCGACAATAATACGGACCATATTATAGAGAAATCCGTTTCCGCATACCCGTATCACCAGATCCTCGTCCTGTTCTTCCACGTCCACCGTATACAGTGTCCGGACAGTGGATTCCACCTGTGCTCCCGTCTGGCAGAAACTCTTAAAATCGTGTTCCCCCTCCAAATAAGCAGCCGCCTCCTGCATTCTCACAATATCCAATTTGGAATAGGTAAAAAGAGAATACAGTCTTTTGGTGGGCAGCGGAAATGTCCCGCGGTAAATCCGGTATTCATAAGTCTTTCTGCTCTCGCAGTGCCTTGGGTGAAAATCAGCCGGAACTTCCTCTGATTTCTGAATCCGTATATCCTCCGGCAGCCGCTGGTTCAGCGCATAGGAAATCTTATCCGCCGGCATTCTGTTTGCCGTGTCGAACACCGCAATATTTCCCAGTGCATGGACACCCGCATCCGTCCTGCTGGCTCCGATAACCTCTATCGGCTCTTTCAGCAAATCGCTCAGGCACCGGTTTAATTCGCTCTCTATGGTAATTCCGTTTTTCTGCTGCTGCCAGCCATGATAGTTGGTTCCGTCATAAGCCACGGTCAGCCGCACCCGTTTTTTTTCTGTCTCCATTGTCTTTTCCTACAACCACTGTACCGGAAGATTCAGTCTGCCAACCACAATACTGCTCACCAGATACAGCACAATACAACCATATGCAAAATAGTCTCTCTTCTTATAAGAAAGAGGCTTCATTTTCGTTCTGCCCTCACCGCCTCTGTAGCATCTCGCCTCCATCGCCATAGCCAAATCATTGGCTCTGCGGAAAGCAGAAATAAACAAAGGTACAAGAATGGGCACCAGCGCTTTGGCACGGCGAAACAGATTACCGCTCTCAAAGTCGGCGCCTCTCGCCATCTGCGCCTTCATAATCTTGTCCGTTTCCTCCAATAAAATAGGGATAAAGCGGAGTGCGATGGACATCATCATTGCCACCTCATGCACCGGCACTTTCAATACTTTAAGCGGGCGCATCATCTTTTCCATACCATCCGTCAGATTGTTCGGCGTCGTTGTCAATGTCATGACCGAGGAACCGATAATTAAAAGGGTAAGACGGATTGCCATGGTCAGCGCCATTTTCAGTCCCTCTACGGTAATCGTCAGTTTCCAGATATGGACTAACGGCGTTCCCGGTGTCAAAAAGAGATTGAACGCAACCGTTATCAGCAAAAGGAACAAAATGGCTTTCATTCCCCTCACCATAAATTTGAACGGTACTTTTGACAATTTAATGACGACTGCCAGAAAAAGGGCAGCAATCAGATACCCCAGATAATTCTTAAAAAAGAAAAGGGATATAATATAAAGAATGGTTCCTCCCAGCTTCACCCGCGGATCCATCTTGTGGATTACGGATTCTGTCTGATAATATTGTCCTAGTGTAATGTCTCTAAGCATCTCATACCTCACTGAAGTTCATGCCGCCATTGTGCTGCGGTCACAACTCCTCTGTTATCTGTGAAATTATCCGTTTATTTTAATACTCTGCTGATTTCCTCTGCCGCTTCCTCTATCGTGGTGGAATCCGCATCCACCGGCAATCCGTTTTCCCGGAGTGCGTGCATAATATAAGTCACCTGCGGCGCCGCCAGTCCCACTTCCTCCAGCTCCTTGTAATGCCGGAATACATTCCGGGGCACATCGTCATACATAACGCTTCCCTTGTTCATCACAACAATGCGGTCAACGTACTCCGCCACATCTTCCATGCTGTGGGAAACCAAAATAATGGTCATTCCGCTTTCGGTCTGTAATTTTTTTATCTGGTGCAGAATTTCGTCCCGCCCTTTCGGGTCCAGTCCAGCGGTGGGCTCATCCAGTATCAGAACCTCCGGTTTCATTGCCAGCACGCCGGCAATGGCAACCCGTCTTTTCTGTCCTCCCGACAGTTCAAACGGCGACTGATAGAAAAACTCATCCGGCAGCCCGACCTGCTTTAATGCCTCAAAAGCACGCAGTTCCACCTCTTTTTTATCCAGTCCCAGATTTTTCGGTCCGAAACAGACATCCGTGAACACGTCAATTTCAAAAAGCTGGTGCTCCGGGTACTGGAATACCAGTCCGACTTTGCTTCGCAGCTTCTTCATATCATAATCTTTTCCGTAAATATCTTCGCCGTTAAAATAAATATGTCCGCTGCTTGCCCGAAGCAATCCGTTTAAATGCTGCATCAGGGTGGACTTACCGGAACCGGTATGCCCGATTACGCCCACAAACTGACCGTCGGGAATTTCCAGACATACATCATTCAGCGCCTTCACCGCCAACGTGGTGTCATCTCCGTATACATAATTTACATGTTCCAATTTCAAAGCCATCGCTCAGACCTCATATCTTCCTATCACTGCTTTGCCGCATACAACTCTTTTACCGCTTCCACAAACTCCTCTTTCGTCAAAATGCCATCCGGAAGGGGAATTCCCTTTTTCTGCAATTCGTATGCCAGCAACGTCACCTGCGGTACATCCAGCCGCAGACTTTTCAGTTTCTCTACCTGTGAAAAAATCTGTCTGGGTGTTCCCTCCAACGCAACCTTTCCCTTGTCCATGACAAAGACCTTGTTTGCGTGAATAATTTCTTCCATATAATGAGTAATCAAAATAACCGTCACACCCTCCACGTCATTTAACGCGCGGATGGCACGAATTACTTCCCTGCGTCCGTTGGGATCAAGCATTGCCGTCGGCTCGTCCAACACGATACATTTCGGGTGCATGGCGAGCACTCCCGCAATGGATACCCTCTGTTTCTGTCCGCCGGACAATTTGTTGGGTGAATATTTGCGGAACTGGTACATGCCAACGGCGCGGAGGCTCTCCTCCACCCGTTCCCAGATTTCCTTGGTGGGGACGCCCATATTTTCAGGTCCGAATCCGACATCCTCCTCCACTACCTGTCCGATAATCTGATTGTCCGGATTCTGAAATACCATTCCCGCCGTCTGACGAATGTTCCATATCTCCTTTTCATCCCTCGTATCCTTGCCATCGACCCAGATACAACCCTCCGTAGGGTTTAAAATAGCGTTCATATGTTTTGCCAGCGTAGACTTCCCGGAACCGTTATGACCGAGTATGGCGACAAAATCACCCTGTTTAATGTCCAGAGTCACGTCATTTACCGCCTTGGTAATTCCCTCCACATTTCCGTCCTCGTCCCGCCGGATATATTCATATACCAGTTTATCTGTTTTTATAATTCCCATATATTCTGTCTACCCTCTTTGTCGGTTTCTTTGCGAAACCCTGCAATCTCTACATCCTGCCTGCACGTTTCCTATTCTACTAAATTTATTTCCGAATTACAACCAAAAAACATCACTTCTGCGGGATTTGAAACGATTTACAAAAAGAAAGGGACATGCTATGCTGTTACTATCATTTTGGGAAGGGTAAAACTATGAATATAGACAGAGAAAAAATAATACGTTCCGCATTCGTCATACTTGCCATATTGGTCATTGTGGGAGCGCTCACCATGATTCGGCGGCACAACTCCTTAAGTCTGGAGGAATACGCAATAGAGCACCCGGAATTTTCGGAAACGGCAGAAGAAACCGAATCCTCCGGGTCGGAAGAAACCGAGGAGACGGAAAACTTGCAAAATACATCAAAAACCGACATTTCCTCCGAATTAACGGGCGCTCTGCTCAATTCCGACACCATGAAAGAGCAACGGATTACCTACGCCGAAGGCTTCTATAGCGAGCCGCTTTCCGCAAATTTGCAAAGATACATTACAGGTGTTTCTTTTTCTCCCACTTTGGAAGAAACCATTGGAAACACCGAAGGCACGGAAAATCCCTTGGAAACATCAGCGTCTTTGGACACTTCTGTCACCTGTGACGACCTACGTTATCTTCACATTCTGCATTATGACTTTGACGGAAATCTTGCAGAAGGCGAATTGATTTGCAACGAAATCATCGTGCAGGACCTGTTGGAGATATTTTTTGAGCTGTACCGGAACGAATATCACTTGGGAAAAGTGCATTTAGCAGACGAATATGACGGCGATGCGGTTCTTTCCATGGAGGACAACAACTCGGTATGCCTGAATTCCGACGGTCAGGAAATGTCGTCCGACGGTCACGCCCTTGGGCTTTCCGTGGACATCAATCCCGCCTACAATCCCTATGTGACATACGAAGAGGACGGAAGCGAACAGATTCTGCCCACTTCCGCCCTCAGTTATGTTGACCGTACGAAATCTTTTCCCTACAAAATAGATGAAACGGATTTGTGCTACCGGTTATTTACGCAGCACGGCTTTACATGGGGTGGCAACCGGAACAGCTATAAGAGCTACCAGCATTTTCAATTCTCGCCCCGGAAATAAAACCATCCCTCTTATCTCGTAGTGTTGTTTTCCTTTCTCACGCTTAGAACGCTCAGAACAAAGAAATGCCAGTTCCGGCAACTGCCGGCGCTGGCATTTCTTCATTTGGTTACTTTACAATTCCTCTTTTTTCTTGTTTCTAAGCACAGCCAGTACCGCAAGTCCTGCAGCAGACATTACCGTCAGGAGATACCAGAGTACGTTGTGGGAAGTATCTCCGGTACCGGGGTCTTTCGCCTTTTCCGCGGTATTGCTGCTGTCTGCATGGTTATTCTGACTGCTGTTATTGTTGTTGCTATTATTGTTACTATTGTTATTATTGCCGCCGGACGTATTTCTTGCCACTGTGAAGCTGGTGCCTGCAGAACCGTCCGTCCATTCCAGTTCAAAGGTATGGCTGCCCTCAGACAGAGTCTTTAAGTAGTCAGCCTTTAACTCGACGATAGTGGAGCCTTCCCTTACCGTGTAGTTTACGGGGTCAATGACCTGTCCGTCCACCTTGACATTCAGGAACCTGGAGAATGCACCGTTTCCTCTGATGATAAGGCTTCCGTCCGTGTTCTGGGTCCATGAGCTGTCCGCTCCGTCGATAATCCGGTACTCGACTTTGAAGGTAACCGCTATGGTATGTGCCGCTGTCACGTTTTCAAAGG
>CAKRYI010000043.1 GCA_934426825.1 uncultured Acetatifactor sp.
AACGAGAGCAAACGCAGGAGCAGAGAACAGAAAAGGATAGCATGTATGAACTGTCCGCAAAAAATGACCGACTGATTATGGGCTCCGTGGTTTTCCGAATCGCATGGATTTATACTGTATTTGCTTACTTTAGAACCATTGAGTCTTTGTATCTGTTGTATGTATTTTCATGGTTTATTACCGCTGTGGTGGAAATCATTTACTTTGCGCGGGTTTACCGCAATACGAAGCAGACGACCGGTGCGTGATAATTTTTGTCCGTCAGGCGGATTACCCGCACCGGTTGCGGACAACTGCTCACCACCGGGTATTTTACCTGCTGGATAACTCACTTGTTGCATGCAGTTTGCGACAGTTGCGGGCAGTTCACTTCTGGTTAAGTAGACAGTTGCCCTTCGCTTAACTTGTGCGGGAGCCGTCATTTCCGACAATAATTGCTTGCCGGGGATTTGCCGTATCGTATTGCACGCTCACTTGGTCTCCCTTTTTAATATCACCAAGAACAGGTTTTGTTCTCTCCCCTATGGGAATTTTGCCCACCTTAATTGCCTCACCCTTTACTTTCATAGTTTCTTTTATCCGATAATTTTTGCCTTCCACCTGATAATCCACAGATAAGACTGTTGTAAAGTCCTCACTTTTTACTCGGATTTCCGAAATAGTCCCTTCCGTAAAACCGGTGTAGGATTTCTTTTTCCGCTCTCTGGAGGAACGCGCCGCCCATAAAACAAGAAACACTATCAATGTCGGTATTCCCACAATTCCAATAAAAAATAAAAGTATGATGACTCCTGTTGGCATGTCTGCTCCTCCATATCTCTTATCTGCTATGTCCTTTATCTTTCACAGCCCTTGGCTTTCCTGTCAAAATACGCCTGCAACTCGCGGTTCCTGTCCAGCTTTTCCTGCGGATAATGACCGTATCTGCTTTTTACGTCCTCCATGCGCTCCTCCAGAGAAACGATGCCCTCCGGTTTCGCTATGGAATCACATAGCTGAATCAGATAATCGTAATCATCAAACACCGCATTTTCCAGAAGCGTCTCAAGCTCCGCCCGCTGTTCTTCAGAAATATCGCACTTTCCTATGTAATCGTCCATTTTCTTGAGATTGAAGGAATGGGACAGCGCAATCTGCGCCGCCACCGGATACCCCAGCTCCATCAGATAATGATAGCCATTGTAGATATGCGCCATCTGACTGATTCCAAACCTGCGCCCAATATCGTGAAGCAGCCCGCATACATACGCCTTGTCAGCGTCCATTCCGCTGCACTTTGCCGCAATCTGCTCTGCTGCCATTGCCACGTATCTGCTGTGGGAAACCCAGTTTCCGGGATTTTTTTCCGCCCCCTCTTCCAAAAGCATTTCCGCAATCTTTCGGGAGGGGAATCCCGTTTTGTGTTCTTCCCGGCACCGGAGCAGGTCGTTCGCAATCCGGGGATAGGTCAGATTTTCCGGCAGCGTGTCAAACAGCTTTACCTCCGCCATCTCACTGGGCGGTATGGCGCCGCACTCATGGATAACCGCTTTGAAAAACATACCGTTGTCCCCGCTTTTTCCATCCTCGGTGCCCGCCCAATAATCACACAGGGGCGTGATATAAAAATCCACAGCCCCCGATTCCTCGTATAATTCCCGTTTTGCCGCCGCCATAGGCGTCTCTCCCGGCTCGACATGACCGCCCTGCATTTCCCATGTAGAGCGCTCTCTGTGCCTGCTCAACAGAATTTTTCCTTTCATTTCCGATAAAATAACAACATACTTGTACTCTTTTAAGTACCCTGCCTCATACGTTTTGCTAATCATGTAAATTCCTTTCAAATGCTCTGCCTAAACAGCCCGTGGCGATTGCAGTAGTAATAGAAAACTCTCATGCCGCTCTTTTTTAACCGCGCCTGCGCATTGCCCTCCGGATAAAATTTTATGAGCTGAATCCCATTGTCCGATACGCCGGCAAGAAACGAAATGTAATGCTGTTTTGACATTTCGTGCTCTAACGTCACGTAATACTCGTCTTCCACCGGTTGGATTGTCAGCGCATGGGATTCGTCCGGCTGCTCCGCCTCTAAGGGTGGGAGCGTAATACCGCAACAGCTAATCAGGCTTTCACCCATGGCAGTAATGACATTGCCACAGATGGGGCAGACATAGAATTTTATTTTTTTCATGTTGAAAGAACGGTTCTCATTGGTGATGTTATTGCCGGATAAAAGTTCCATCACAGATATACCCAGCGCCTTCGCAATCGGCTCTATCAGCGTAATATCCGGGTAGCCCTTCGCCGTCTCCCATTTGGACACCGTCTTGTCACTCACATTCAGTATATCGGCAAAACGGCTCTGGGTAAACCCTTTTTCCTCCCGCAGTCTCTTAATGATTGCTCCTGTCACATATTGGTTCATAAGCATTTCCTCCTTTGCAGTTCCAGAATACTACGCGCCGGTGGAAATGCCTACCTACGCAGGGTAGAGTTATTGTGGGGTTTGCGGACTGGGTTGCGAGTGTCACTGTGAAGCAACGTTTTGGCGCTGTTGCTTGACGCGTTTCTGATACTCCGCATAAGTGAGCGGTGTAGTCTCATTCAGCACTTTCGCTTCCGCGATCTCCCCGACAAACAGGGTGTGTGTTCCCAAATCCAGCCGATTCACTACCTTGCCGCAAAGCGCCGCACATGTCTGCCAGCCCAAGTAGGGAACACCGTTACCGTCCGTGGGCACATTCAGTTCCGCAAACTTTTTGACCTCTCTTCCCGACTGGTAGCCGAAATGCCTGATTGTCTCATAGGTACAGTCCTGATTTAAGATACTCATGGTAAATACGCCGCTCTTTTTTAACAGTTCACAGGTGTAAGTCTGGTTTGAGACGGAAAATGCCACCTGAGCCGGTTCATTGGCAACCTGTATGCAGGTGTCAATTATGCAGCCGTTTGTAATATTTTCTAATTTCGTGGAAAGCAGGAACACTCCGTATGTCAGATTGGTGAGTGCTTGATTGTCCATTTTACATACCTCCATAGCTGGGTTTTTACCTGTCTTGTATACAACTATGGTGTGAGGATTCCTGCTTTTTTATACTTTGCTTTGTTTCATAGATTATTGGGATGAATCCTGTTTGCCCTGTGTTCTGCCAGATTAAGTTCCATGACCTTGGAGCGGTTACGCCTCAACTCCCGAAAGCTCCAGCATATCACTGGACAGGGTATGGACGCGCATGGAGTCATCCACCATCTGCTCCACTCCCTCTTTATAAACCAAAATGGCGTCGGTGATTGCCTCCACGGAATTCTCGTTATTTTCCGTGAAATGGCATACCTCGTCAATTTTATCGCGAAGCTGCTCAAAAATGGCGTCCACTTCCGAAACATTATTATTCTGACTTTCAATGCTCTGGTACAGGGTGCCAAACTGTTTCGTAAGCTGCTGGAAACCGTCCTGCAGCTCTTTGAGTGCTGTCAGCGAAGTCTCAATAATGGTATCATTTTCCGCAAGCTGTCTCGTCGTCTCCTGAATCTGGGTCTGCATCTCCTCCACGACACCGGCAACCTGCGAGGAGCATGCGGTGCTGTCAACCGCCAAGTCACGCACTTTGGACGCAACTACCGCAAAACCGGCACCGTTTTGTCCGGCTCTTGCAGCTTCAATGGAAGCATTCAACGACAACATATTTGTGCTGGAAGCAATGCTGTCAAGCTGCTGCGTCACCGCAAAAATTTTCTGCATCTGCTCCTCCAACAGACAGAACACCTGATTAATCTGTCTGGTTGCATTTTGCACAGACTCAATCTGCTGACTCATCTCCTCTATATTCTGCTGGTTGGCGGCAAGTGCATCTTCCACATTGTGAACGCCTTCCGTCAGGGTTTCTACCTGTTTTCCCGTGGCAGATACTTTGTCTTTTACCTCGTAGCAGGTGTTTGCGGCATCCCTCGCACCTTCCATAATTTCTTCCGAACCCTGTTTTAACTCCGCCGTATTGTCATCCAGACGCTTTCTTGTGGTGCGCAGCGTCTCGATTCGGTTGGTTGAATTTTCGAAATTGGTCTGCAGCTCATTTCCCAACTGTGTCAGGGAATTGAGCAGTTTCTCCGCCTCGCAGGCACGATTTTCGCTGATTGCAATGTAGGAACGTCCTCTTTTAATGGTAAGAAAAATTAAGAAAGCCGCCAGATTGAAAATGGCCACGCACATAACGTACTGGCTCAGGCTCTCCGCCTTTTCCGGATGAATTATGTACAGTGAAATCAGCAGAACATCACAGACCGCCAACTGAATTGCCGTGTATATCGGTTTGAAATACAATGCTGTCATTGCAATAATTGCCAGAAGTAAGGGAAAATCGTCGCTATAATAAGCGCCACTGTTGAGGGAAATGACAAACTCCACGAAAGTAAGACCTATCGCCGCAACCAGCTGGCGATACTCGTCCGAAACTTTTAAGATACGCATAGTGATAAGTGCAACACCAAAAACTACCGCAGTAATTCCGACCGTAAGAATCCCTGTGAGATTTCCTCCAATCACATTTTTCAGAAGAAAAACCCCACAAACCGGAAATACAATCCATACCATAATCTTGAAAATCTTTTGCTCCGAAATAGGTGCCTGAATGTTCTTTGATTCCATACCCGTATTCTCCTTCCATCATACACTACTAACTCACTGCTATTACCTCCAAAGTAAACTATATAAGACTATGTTAGTATGTCAGGCATAACTTTACAAGTTTTTTATGATAAAAATGTAAAAAAAATAGGACTTAGGTCTCAGGCCAAGTCCTACGGAAGTTCGGAAAATATATTTTCACTAAAGTCCGGTTGCCGTTATTCCATCATTTCCAGTGTCACTTTATTCCACCGGTACTTTTCTAGGTTCACGCGGTTTCCTTCCACCAAAACACCTTCTTTTGCCAGCAAAGCAATCTGGCGGCTCTCCCCGCCGACCATAAATGCCGGGGAAACCTCCCCCAAACGGTTGACAACCCGGTGACAGGGAATGTTTTCCGAATCCGGTGCGTCATGCAGGGCATAGCCTACCACACGCGACCATCTTCTGTTTCCCGCCAGTGCAGCCACCTGACCGTAGGTGGCAACTTTCCCGCGCGGTATCTGCTTTACGATGTCATAGATTAGGTCGAAGGTGGACTTTTTCGTGTGATATGCTGATGACTCCTGTAAATTGTCTTTCAAAAATAATGCCTCCTTGGGGATAGTTTAGGAAAGAATAGAATCTGTGTATTATTATAGCCCACATTGTTGCATTTCACAACAAAATTGGGGGAATATGTTTGTAGGTAAAGTCTTTTCTACGCACTTGTAATGCCTAAGAATGGCAAGTATCGCAAAATATTTGCAATCCTGTTGAACTCACATTACATTGGTGATATTATTTTACAAGGCGATTGTTTTTCTCTTTCAGACAATATTAGACGGCAAAATTACAAAGGAGATACACTACATATGGCTGATGATAAAAATTTTATTACATACAACCAGCAAATGCGCAAATTGCGGAACGATAAGCATATTGATTGTTCAGGTCCCAAAAATAAGCAAATATTAATTCGCATGGGATATTTTAATATTGTAAATGGATACAAAACTCCCTTCACATGTGGTGTTGATTCAAACGGTGATCATGTGTATTTGCCAAATACCAGTTTAGAATATCTATACAAATTAAAAAATTTTGATGATGATTTACGTTTATTTTTGCTAAAATACATAACACAAATTGAAGAAGAAGTACGAACATTAACTGGTTATAAATTTGACCAAAGCAACTGTGATGGTAAAATCCCTTGGTATGATGCCAACGCATACTCTCCTAACAGCCGCCTTCAAAGCAGAATGAATGCTATCTCTTCCGCATATAGTGAATTAAGTTCCAGCAAACTGGATTATGTTAAATTTTATATGGATAATCACTCTTCCATTCCGACATGGATTATGATTAAAGTAGTTAATTTTTCAACATTTATAAACATACTGCAGAATAGCAAAACTGTTGTTACCCATAGCCTTTGCCAACTATATAATATGATGGACTCTAACGGAAAACCCAATGTCAAACTTTTGATTGGCAGCTTACATTGGCTTCGTAAAGTTAGAAATTCTTGTGCGCACAATGAACGCATTTTTTGCATTCATCAATCGTCAGATACTACAAGACGTAACAACGGACGCATTATCGAAAATTACATCTCTTCATTGCAACCATCATATTCAAGAGATTCTGATAAAAGAATATTTGACTTGCTTGTATATTTTAAATATTATTTGCCCGACAAAGAATATAAGGAAATGATGTCCATTTTCCAACAAATGTTAATCAATTTACAGAGCAACATATCTGCAAATGCCTTTGACAATATCAGAGGACAAATGGGAATTAAAAATCTTGCCGATTTAGAAACATTAAAGGGTCTGCCTAAGATGCCTATTTTGTATAATAGGTTTGGTAAATTTGTTTAATTTTTTTATATATAAATGGAGAATTTAAGTTTTCCGTTAGATTTGTAAAATTTTTATCAATTTACTTGTAATAAATTGTCCTTTATGATATTATACTAACACAGAGATAACCGAATTGATTTCGGTTGAAAAACACTTATGCAAATTAATTTGTGTAGGTGTTTTTTATTTCGTTTTCTTGTTATCCTTAGCTGTGATATTATGGGAAACTAACTCACAAAAAAACCGCCTCTAGTTTATATACACTTGATATGTACCCCTTTTACTGGACATCCAGTGAAAGGGGTATTTTTATGCGTTACAGTTACGAATTCAAACGAAAGG
>CAKRYI010000044.1 GCA_934426825.1 uncultured Acetatifactor sp.
CTATGATATTATCAACGGGAGGAAAATTGAACAACACAAAGAGGATTTTGTGTTGAATTCAAAAACTCACAAATTCCAATTTTTCCATCTCTAATGGCAAAGCTACCTGTCCCGTTCCTCAATAATATGAATTGTTTTTTTCTCATGGATAATCTTGTGAATGTTTTCTTTTAAGAATGTTGGTTTCAAATGATGCGTTTCTATTTCATCTAATGGCTGCCAGACTATTTCCCCCCCGGCGTCCGTTTCACGCTTACACGAACTTAGGTCTTCATCAAGAATCTTCAGATAATAATAAAACTCTATGGTATGGCAATCAAGCCCGTCAATCGTACCTCCAATTCCTTTGAAAAAATTTTCGCAGACAACGGCAAGATGCTCCACCTGTGTATGAATACCGGCTCCTTCATAAACTTCTCTTTCAATACATGCCTCCGATGTTTCACCTAAATGGACTCCGCCGCCAATCATGTAATAATAATCGCCGACAGAACTTTTTCACAAACAGCATTTTATTATTATGAACGATAATTCCACCGGTACGATACCGAAACCAGTGATTCCCTTTTGCAAATCCGCAGTCGTATTCCATATATTCCTCCCCAGCCGGTACTTTATCCGGATATAAAAAAATTCTAAACAAGAGAAATCTTTATTCCTACTACCCCATACTGCTCCTGTTTTTCTTTTGAATAATATTCCTCCATGTCCTCAGGAGACGCAGAATCTATATCGTCCTTCGTATATCCGCACTCTGACAAGGGTAATTTTTTGTACAGTTCTGCAAAGGAATCAAAGACAAACAAGTCTACAACCCTTACGTTTAAAGTTTCGCTTGCGTCTTTTGTATTGACAAATGTTATCGTATCACCGACCGAAATGCTTTTTCTTTTTTCATCATATAAGCGAAGTTCTATGGTTTTCTCTCCTTCCTTTATCATTTGAAAAGGAGACGGTGCCAGATTCATGATATGTTTTCGTTCCGTTTTTTCGTGATGTGTCAGCATTGTTTTCTCCCAACAAAAATAATCACTAGCATTATATCTCCTTGCTTAGCGGTATATCGGCACATTTATTATAACGCCTTTGTATGCTTTCTGATAGCCGCGATTGCATAAAATGGAGATTGCTTATCCTTTTCGCTTACAATAAAGCGCCAGAATTACACAGACAACTATGCCAATCAAATAAGGAATTGCTGCTAAAAGTGCAGTTTCCGCAGGAGCGCTATAACCGGCATACCTGATTCCCCACCTCATGTCGCAGTAGTTGTACGCAACAACAGCACACATTACGTCAGACAAAAGAACTGCCAAAATCCAAAATACAGCAGATAAAGTCTTCATGAAAAATCCTCCTCGTATCATTTGTCGGATAAACTCTTAAGAAGCAGGACCGCACCGGCAACTATAGCTGCAAGGCAGATAATCAGAAAAATTCCGTTTCCGTCTATGGTTATCATGGAAGATGTTCCCATTCTGTCAGATGCTGAGGGTATGAATACCGAAACGATACCCCAAACAATTAAACATACCATTCCCACAATGCAGATGACCGCACCGAAAACTCTTTTTTCCTGTCCGCTCCGGCTTTTTGTCTGAGAGTTCTCCTTACTTGCAACCTCACCCGCTACAGAACTATCCTCTTTCATCAGATAGTCCAGTGAAACATTAAAATATTGGCTGATAGAAACAAGGGTATCGCTTTCCGGCATTGCTTTTCCGGATTCCCACTTTGATATTGCCTGTCTGGACACACCTAATTGCTCTGCAAGCTGCTCCTGTGAAAGACAGCTTTTCTTTCTAAGTTCATATAGTTTTTCTGAAAATGCCATGTTTCCTCCTTTCACCCGGAGCATACCAAATCCATGGGTAGAACTCTATACATAACTGTAGGCAATTACGCAACCTACCGTAGCAACTGCGGATTATCAGGGTTTTTTATATGTCAACACAATCCCGGTTACAGATGCGATAAAGACAAATGGTGCAAGTCTTACGAAGAAATATTCAAAACCATGCAGCAGTGTCCCTGCAACTGCCAATTCCGGATTATTGAAATCCCAGTCCAAATAAGCACTATGTATCATTGCAAAAACGATAAAACCCATCACTATAATTGCACATAATGTAACAAGCAAATAACGAATTGTCCTCCTCCGTGCGGAACTTCTTTTTGCAAGCAGGAGATTAACAGCTTCCAGTTTTTCAGAAATACTCTTTAAATCTGACTCACTCAAACCGGGGTCTTGTACGGTTTCACCAAGTAAGATGCTTACAGAGGTGTCCAGTGCATCTGCCAATGAAATAAGCATACCGGAATCAGGAACAGATAACCCTTTTTCCCATTTGGACACTGTCTGTCTTACTACATTCAGCTTTACTGCCAGTTCTTCCTGTGAGAGCCCTTTGGCTTTTCGTAAATTTTTAATATTTTCGCTCAGCATAACCTGTGCCTCCTTTTGTTTTGATACCATTATTGAATATCAAAACAGACGTTGCCACAAGCAACGCAAATTAACATCTGTCACTTCTGTCGCAAATTCTCCTCTAACGCAGCAAGGTCAGACGGTTCATAACGGTTATGACTCTGCAAAAGCTGACCAGTTCTTCCTTCAAATAATAATAACTGCGAAAAGTGCTTCCGTCCAAATTCCGATTCAATTCCGGTCTTTCACTCATGTGTATACTCTCCTGTTTTTTTCGAATCGAACCCGTTTTCTTGAAATGTAGTCCATTCTTTTTCCATATCATATTGTCTAAGTTCATTTGCATAAAAAGCGGCAAACAGAAATTGTTCGTGAAAACTTATCTTACAATTATGTGTTTGCACATACCTGTTTTCCCGCATTCGGGACAGGTCAGTCTGCGTTTTGTGAACGTATGATATCCTTTTACATAATCTTTTATCTCAGGGACAAACAGATGCCCGCATTTCGGACACTTATAGTATCCGGCTTTCACTTCCAACGTGGCGCCGGTGCTAATACCTGCGGCTGCTGTAATGGCGGCAAAGATAATTAACGCAATTCTTACTGCCACAGGCATTTCGATATATGACGCAATAACCACCAGCGAGCATACCGCGATGATTGTAATTATTTCGCATATCACCGACTGCAGCATTCTTTTTTTGTTTTCTTTGTTTTCCTGCACAAGACTCATAATAGTAACCTCCGCTTTCTCTTTATAGTCGGCATCGGTCAACTTTTCTCCTGTAAGCAGTTCGTTCACGCTGATTTCAAGAATTTCACATAGTGGGAGCATCAATGAAACGTCTGGCAGTCCGGCTCCGCGTTCCCATTTGCTGACCGTCTTATCGCTGATACCGAGACGGTTGGCAAGTGACACTTGTGTAAACCCTTTTTCCTTTCGCAAAGAAGCAATAAACTTTCCTGTTTTTATTTGATCCATGACTCATGCCTCCTTTCACGAAGAATTCTATCGTTTTGCTTTTTGTTTTCACACTCACGCTCGGTAGAGTTGACAGAAAAGCTATCTACGTATAATAGAGTTTGATAAAAGGCAAATGAAATACATCTGCTGTCATGATTTTACCTAATTATATTTGCATAAAACGCATTATCCGATAACATTTGCTTAATCGATACAAACTTACAATTACATAATTTTTCGCACAAATGGAGCACTTCATCATTATTAAAATCTTTTACCTCATACCTCTTAAAACCATCCGGTAAATGAAATAAAAAAATAACTTTGTCCTCATTTAAATATTCATTCCAATATTCTACTTCCAAATGTGTCTTAATAAACTCTTCCCAACACCGGGCATTATCCTCCGAAAAGGAAACCTGATAATTGTCTCCTGCTTTTTCAATTATAAACCCCTTCGTTCTTTTTTTCTTCTAATTAAGGAATTAACCACAATATCTTCAATGCGAATAATATGCCAAATAGAATATGCTATTGTTTTGCTATGGTAACCTTCAGAATTAATAAACGGAATTGCGCTATAATCGTCCAACGATACTATCTGCCTCCACGATAACATTTCCTGCATCAACATTTCCCGCAATTCAATAAACTCATTTATCCCTTCATGAAATGACAATTTTTTTAATTTACTCTGAGCCATTTTATTTTTATCAAACCATTCACGATTCATCTATCTACGTCACCTCAATTCCGTATAATTTCTCCTTAGTTCTTAAAATTTCAATTGTTCTATGCATCCTCATACCCACCTTCGGTCAATTCTAAAACCGATAAATCGCCATCCGTCCGAGCCTATAAATTTTTTGTATAATAATACCTTGAACCGGTATAGGGATAATCTGTCAGCGCAAACACCTGCTTATATACATGCTTCACCTCAAGGTTACTGCTTTACATATCTTTGGTTTCTGCTACTGGGTTTATCCGGTAAAGTCATCCTTACAAGTCCCAAATCCATTGCCGGATTGATATAATTCTTTCTAAAAGTTTCCTTTGACTTTAATCCCAGCAACTCCATAATCGCATTTGCGGTATAGGGAACATCATATTCCATTACTTCAAGCAATCGCTTAACATATTCCGATGTATCTGTATTAGACCTGCTTATTTGGATTATAACTTCATCAAGTACCTGACTAATCATATTCAACATAAATTCGATAAAAATATTTGAATTTCCATTTACGTGACATTTTGCAATGGCATCATAGTATTCTGTCTGGTATTTTTCTATCTGACTTTCAATCGGAATATATTCAAAAATATTCCTCCAACGATATAGGATTACGGTATGCCATAACCTCGCCATCCTACCATTTCCATCCGAAAACGGATGAATAAAAACAAACTCGTAATGAAACACAGATGAAAGTATTAGCGGATGTACGGAACCTTCACTCTTTTTTACCCAAGTCAACAAATTTTTCATTAATTCATCAACCATATGTGGCGGTGGCGCAACAAAAATACATTCATCTCCCGAAAATACACCTTCTTCGCCTTTTCTAAACGTTCCTGATTCCCTAACCATCTTAAATGTCATAATACCATGTATTTTCTTTAAATCTGTTATACTGGAGGGATTGATATCTGCTACATGTTTATATGCCTCATATGCATTTTTTACCTCTTGAATTTCTTTCTGATCACCCAGTACCAAATGTCCGTTTATAACATCTCTTACTTCTGATAAAGACAATGAATTAGCTTCTATCTTTAACGAAGAATGAATGGATCTGATTCGGTTGTTTCTTCTAAGATAAGGTTTGCTTTCCAATTCCCTATGGCTGTTAATTGTGCCAACCTTTTCAGATATCTCCGAAACAAGTTCCAGCATTGTATTTGAAATTGTAAATGGCGGTACATAATCACTCATTCCGGTTCCTCCATCTTGCTTATTATCTTGCTTATTATCTTACCGCTTTTTATTAAAAAAATCAATTAGTGTCAATAAGGAAAGCCTTTTTCCACTAATGTTTCACTATTTTACACTATTTTTTATGTCAAAATAATGATTCTATCATCCCTATAAAACAGAATTTACGCGTTTCTATGAGCGCTGCGTATTCAGGGCGGAATACAGCCGTGGGGAGCTTGCTCACCAAAGGATGTGTTCCGTCCTGAATGCATAGCGCGACAGCGCGACATGAGCATGCAGCGCAGCGAAATGCGAATGGGCACCGCGTAAAACTAGAAGTTACTTTAATAAATATTTTTCAAACGCTTTATGATTATCAAAGTGGACTTCTCTAAAAAACAGAACTAACCAAATAA
>CAKRYI010000045.1 GCA_934426825.1 uncultured Acetatifactor sp.
AATGCAAAGATACCGAGACTCAGGGCGGTAAACAGTGCCAGTGATGTGAGTTTGTGTGTGTTTATGCGCATCTGCGTGAGCCTCCTTTTTGTGGTTTTTGTTCAAAATAATTAGACAGAGCAATTAAGGTTTCACAGGCGATGACTTTATACATTAGTAAGTAACGGCGTCCATGGAGGCATCCTCATTATCCTGTGAGCGGAGCCGGATTACCAGATGATTCGGAAGGCAGGTAATGGGAATCTGGGAGGAATGGACAAAACCCTGATGAACGCACAGCTTGTCCGGACAGTCCGCAGCGATGATTCCGATGCTGTTATGGCGGACTTCAATTTCGTTTTGACAGCCGTTGTCCCCGGTTATGGTGAAGGTGTAGGGGGTATCAACTGTACTCAGACAAATACTGTCTATTAAAGCTCCGTTTTGAAAAATAACAGCAGTTATTATATCGGAATCGCCGGTAGAATCTGAAAAATTGCTCCACAAAATCCAAGCCAGACTGCCGATAAGGAGTACGATAAGAAGGGTAATAGCGATATAAGCGTTTTTGAGATAGTTTTCTGTCCTTCGTTTCATCCGGGTACTCCTTGTGTCAATGATAAAATCAGTATAACAAAAAGGATAGGAAAAATGAAGAACTTTCGGCGAAAAACGATGCTTATAGGTTTTGTGTGTACAGCGGCTTTCTTTACCGGCGGCTGCGCCTTGCAGAATGGTGCGAACAGCCAGACACAGCCGGTTCGCAGCACGGACACAGCCATGGGAACCATTATACAGCAGACCGTCTATGCCGGAGAAAACGGGCAGAAAGTGACGGAGGATATTTTACGGCAGATTTCCGATTTGGAGAAAGACACCCTTTCCAGACGCATGGAAGGTTCGGAGATTTATCAAATCAACGCCTCAGCAGGTGCGGAGGGCGGCACGGAATTATCCAAGCCTTTACAGGAAATGCTGGGACAATGCCTTGCAGTAGCGGAGGCTTCTGACGGAGCATTTGATATTACCATGGGAAGTGTGGTAGAACTGTGGAACATTGACGAATGGGTGGGCATGGACAGTGAGGATTACGAGCTCCCAACGGAAAAAGCAGTTCAAAATGCACTAAATAACACAGGTTATGAAAACATAATTTTGCAGGATAACCGGATTTTTCTGCCGACAGGAATGCAGCTTGATTTGGGGGCAGTTGGAAAGGGAATTGCATTGGATAAAATTTGCAGTTACCTGGATGGCAGAGAGGACGTATCGGGTGCGGTAATTTCCGCAGGCGGAAGTATTCTGACTTACGGAAAGAAACCGGATGGAACGTCATGGAAGGTTGCCGTGGTGAATCCGTTAAACCCGGCGGAGAGTATCGGGTATTTGTCCGTGGAAGGCGGCTGGTGCGTTTCCACCTCCGGAGATTATGAGCGGTATGTGGAAAAGGACGGCGTGCGCTATCACCACATTCTTGACCCCAAAACCGGATACCCGGCGGACAGCGGTGTGAGCAGTGTGACAATTTTATCGGAGAATGGTCTGCTTAGCGACGCCCTTTCCACAGCCTGTTTTGTGCTGGGGGAAGAAAAAGGAAGTTATCTTGCAAAGCAGTACGGTGCAGAGGCGCTGTTTGTGAATCACGAGGGAGAAATTTTCATGACGGAGGGCATGGAAAAATATTTTCATTTGTCTAAATAGGGAAAAGGGAGTAGAATAGGAGACAGAACGGAGGATTACCATGGCAGAAAATTCCTATATTAATCTGGATAACGATACGATAGAAAAAGTAAACGACAGAATGCCGCCGGAGGAAGAATTACAGGATTTGGCGGATTTCTTCAAGGTGTTCGGAGATGTGACCCGGCTGAAAATACTGAATGCGCTGCTTTGTGCGGAAATGTGCGTGTATGATATTGCAACCTTATTGGGAATCTCCCAGTCTGCGATTTCCCATCAGCTCAGAGTGCTAAAGCAGATGGGGCTGGTGAAAAACCGCAGAGAGGGAAAGACTATTTTCTATGCTTTGGCGGATGCCCATATTATTACTATCTTAAGTCAGGGTCTTGACCATATCGAGGAATAAAGCGGTCAGACATGAAACAGGGAATGGCGTGTAGTGTGTACTCCATTTCCTATTGCATGAAAAATTCCGCATAGGAATCGGACCCTAAATAGGAATGATACAGGGAGGTTTCTTTCCCGAATTCCTGAAAATATACATATTGTGAGGTCATGTTGATATTGGTGTAATTGCCCTCAGCAATGACCTTTTGGTCGGTGCCATCCGCACGCATACATTTTAACTGCGGGGTGGTGCCGTTTTTTTGGTAGTAAATATAACCACTGCCGATATTGTAGCAGTCCACGCGGTCGGTGGTCAGCACCTCTATCAGATTCTGGCTGAAAGAGTAGCGGCAGAGGCGGTAATTGTTCGCCACATCCATGTAATACACATAATCGCCGTCCACGATAGGATACCAGAGATTTCCCCGCCAGATTTCACTGGAAATATCGGTGGAGGTGTCCAGTCCGTAGAGATAGTGGTTATCCTGCGTACCGTTGTAATAGATGACGCCGTTTGCCGCGCATGCCGGGTTGATTTCATAATTTGCCAAAGGAACCGTCTCGGAGCGGTCGATTTTCATTTTATAAAAGGATAGCGCGGAGGAGGAAGAGGTCATCAGGTAGAGGTAATTGTCCACCAACTGTCCCTGCAGCACCACATCTCTGGTGAGACAGGTGACATCCTTTCCTTTCAGGCTACAGCGGTTAAATGATTTCGAGGACACAATATTGCCAAGTCCTGCGGAATCGCCGGTATCGCCCAACTGGAAATAGTACAGGTATTTTCCGCCGGCAAGAATATTTCTGACGTGCAGGTCGCTCAGCTTGGTAAGCCCGCTTTCGTCGGGATTCATGGAGTAGAGCCTTCCGTTGTCTGAGGCGTTGGAAAAGTAAACCGTTCCGTCATATTCGCAGAACAGTCCGCTGTTGTTGAGATTTCCCGCAGTGTTGCCCACGGTTCCGGCAGGGTTCATGGTCACTTTGCCGGTAAAAAAGCTGATTACGGTAAATGCAGTCAGTATCAAAACGATAAGTACAGCTATCAAAATACTTCTCTTTTGTTTCATATCCGAGTAGACCTTTCTGTTGTTTGTTGCCTCTAGTATACTCCCCATTTCCCCTTGCTATCAAGCCTAATTTGAGATATAATGTGCGCAATAGCAAAGCAAGCGGCTGCGAAGCAGACATTTGCTTTGCATGCGCCATTAACGAGCAAACCGCCTGCGAAAGCAGGCAAGGGGCGCGACAGCGCTGGTTTGCGAGTTTTCAAGTGAGGAAAACGCAGAAAAGCAAACCGCCTGCGGAAGCAGGCAAGGGGCGCGGGCAGCGCTGGTTTGCGAGTTTTCAAGTGAGGAAAACGCAGAAAAGCAAACCGCCTGCGAAAGCAGGCAAGGGGCGCGGGCAGCGCCGGCTTGCGAGTCACAAGTGAGGAAAACGCAGAAAAGCAAACCGCCTGCGGAAGCAGGCAAGGGGCGCGGGCAGCGCCGGCTTGCGAGTCACAAGCGAGGAAAACGCAGACAGACTGCGGGATGAAGCAAGCATGCGGCGCGAAAAAAAGAAAGGCATGGTTACAGTATGGATTTACAGGAATTGCGGAACCGAATCGACGAAATTGACTCTCAGGTAGTCTCTCTTTATGAGGACAGAATGGACATCTGCCGTCAGGTTGCCGAATACAAGATAGAGACAGGGAAAAAGGTGTTTGACCGCCAGCGGGAACAGGAAAAATTAGCAAAGGTCAAATCCATGACCCACAATGATTTTAACGCCCACGGGGTGGA
>CAKRYI010000046.1 GCA_934426825.1 uncultured Acetatifactor sp.
ATAAAAAATCAAAAGAAAGAGAGAAGAGGAACATGAAGAAATTAGTATCAAGATTTATGGCAGTTCTGATGGCAATGGCCATGGTATTGTCCATGAGCATGACTGCATTTGCAGCAGAAGCTCCCAAAGGCACTCTGACAGTCAACAATACAGTAGCAGGAAAGACTCTGGATCTGTATCAGATTTTTACAGCAACAAAAAGTGGCGAGAATGTAGCATATACACTGAACAGTGCATATGAAGGATTTTTTCAGAGCAAAATAGCAGATGCTTCTGCATTAACAGGAGAAGCATTAAGTGAAAAAGCATATGCATATGTTAATGAACAGGTCGGAACAAATGGAGATGCTGAGACAGCGAAAACATTTGCAAAAGATATGCTTGGCTGGATTTTAGATTCAAAGAACAATATTACAGCAACAAAAACAGTTGAGACAACAGCAAGTTCTACACAGATTTCTGATTTAGCGTATGGATACTATTTAGTTTATCCAAAAGGAGCAACAGATACCTCCACAGCACCAGGAAATCAGACTTATACATCTGCAGCATCTTTAGTTAGCATTACAGCTGAGGCAGCTACAATTAACATGAAGAGCAATTACCCGACAGTAGACAAAAAAATTATTCCGGCTCAGAGTGGAAGCGGAATTACAGTTGGTGCTATTGTGGATGGCTCATGGGAAGGCAACCATCAGATGGAGTTGGATGACGAGAATGATCCTGAGGACACCATCGCACCACACGGCGCAGCAGATGAAAAGAAAGCCGGAGATTTTGGGATTGGTGATACCATCACTTATCAGCTGACTTCTAAAGTGCCGGATATGACAGGATATAATTCTTATACTTTTAAATTTAGCGATACTTTGTCCAAAGGACTGGACTTAAAAGAAGTACTGTCTGTAAAAGTTGGAAATACAACACTTAAAGCAGGAAAAACAGGAACAAATACATACGCACTTACATATGACGAAACTAGCCGTAATTTAACAGTTACTTTAAATGATTTCTATAATTCCTATAAGGATCGAGAGGGTGAGACAATTACAGTTGTCTATACAGCAACCTTAAACAAAGATGCTGTCATCGGTATGAATCCAAATACCAACAAGGCGGTTGTTGAGTACAGTAATGATCCGAAGTCAGATGGAACAGGTACATCTGAACCAAGTATTGTAAAGGTAAATACTTTTGATTTCACAATCTTTAAATATTATTTAAAAGATCAGAATAATCAAAACAATAAGACTGCACTTGCAGGAGCAGAATTCGAGCTTTACAAGGCAAACACAGCAGGTGAAGCAGCAGATCCAAATGGCAAAATTAATATTGTAGACGAAACGAATGGTGTTTACCGCCAGGCAACACCGGAAGAAGCAAGTGCAGCTGGATTTACATCTGCAAAAATCGTATCTGATGACGACGGTAAAGTTCTTGTGAAAGGTCTGAAATCCGGAACATATTACTTAAAAGAGACAAAAGCTCCGGACGGATACAATAAGCTTCTCAGCGATATTAAGATTGAGATCACAGCAAGCTATAATGAAGCAACTGGCGAACTTGAAAGCTATTCTGTAATTTATACATACAATGGAAAACCAGTAACTGTTACAAATAATGATCAAGCAACTTCCCCGGAAGTACCTGTAGAAAACAAAACAGGTGTGCAGCTTCCGTCTACTGGTAGCAAGGGTGCCCTTATGGTAACACTGGCTGGTATCGTTCTTTTCGGTGTATTAACAGCAAGCAAAGCTTTTGGCAAAAAGAAAGCAAACAACTAAGACATTCTGAAGTTTAAGATGATGTTAGAATGGACCAAAAACAGTTCATCTTCCCGGTATTATACCGGGAGGATGTCTGCTTTTTCTGAAATGTCCAGTATGGACTGGATATTTCAGAAGAAACAGACGAAAAGGTGAAAGGTATTATGAAAAAAATAGTGAAAATACTAAGAGGAATTGGATATCTGCTGGCATTTTCTTTAATCCTGTATCCGGTAGTGAGCAATTACATCAATCAGATGAACAGCACAACGATTGCTACAGATTATGAACAGGAAGTTTCTAATCTGTCGGAAGAACAGGAAAATGCAATGATCAAGCAGGCACAGGACTACAACGAAAGCCTGATCGGAATTGGTTCCATAGCAGATCCATTTTCAGAAAGCAATGAAAACCAGACAGACGATGATGTGTATAACAATCTTTTAAAAATTGATGACACTGGAATGATGGGATATATTGATATTCCAAAGCTTGATGTTGTTCTTCCGGTTTATCATGGAACATCCGAAAAAGT
>CAKRYI010000047.1 GCA_934426825.1 uncultured Acetatifactor sp.
TTACTTTAATAAATATTTTTCAAACGCTTTATGATTATCAAAGTGGACTTCTCTAAAAAACAGAACTAACCAAATAATATAGGTTGGTATAGCTATATATGGGGTTAAAAAGCAGGATAATAATGCTCCTGCCAACATTATAATAGCCCACATAAAGCACTGATTTCTTATATCACGAGAGATATGAGCTTTATCATACAATGCCTGTTCTTCTTTAGAAAATGAATTAAATCCTGAAACAAATTTTGCTGCTTTTTCCTTAAAAATCGCAAATAACACACCTATAATCAGAAATGGTATTACCAAAATTATACACGACCAAAATCCTATATTCATAATACATACCTCCGCTTCAAGCTCCGATTTTCTTATTTCACCAGCATCTCATAAGTAACCCCGTACTTCTGCGCAATCTCGCTCGCATAGGATTTCCCCTCCGGAGGCGCCACTTCAATCTGATAGGAGCGCTCTGTCCCCTTCGTATGCACAATCAGTGAAAACGCTTTCCCCTCTGTGTGCTCTGACTTCCGCTGCTCTTCATTCATTTCCTCCACATCGAATGCCAGCTTATGCATATGTGTATTATAAATAGTCCGCATTCCTTTATGTAAAATTGCCCGTACGCTATCCTTGGCAATATAGTATCCCTCTTCAAACGAAGTGGTAGAAAAGGACTCATTCAGCAAAAGCAGGCTCCTGTTATCTGCCTCCTCATAGATTGCCTTAAAACGCTTACATTCTTCCCCAAGCCGTCCTAAATCCAACGTCTTGTCCTCATCTGCCGGAAAATGGGTATAGATACCGGTAACAGGGGAAAAAGTAAATGCTTCTCCCGGAATATAGATACCGCCCTGCGCCAGCACAAACAGCTGCCCGATAGCCTGTGTGATGGTCGTCTTTCCACCGCGGTTAGCACCTGTTAAGATATACACTCTCCGTTCCCGGTCAAAATCCATGTCATTCGGTACAATATTCCCAGATTCCTCTGTCTCAAAAACAGCAAGCTTTAAATTGTAGATTCCACGCGCCTGCATCGCATACGGATCAGATGCATTTTCTCCCTCGTTATATATGGATGGTTTCGCAAATGCAAATCCCTTTTCCTGCAATTTCTGAATATACTCCGCCCATCTGATATAGTAGAGCAGCTCTGGAATCAGGTCTGTCATATCAGTAATGGTAATGGCAACATATTTATTCAGTACTTCCCTTGCTCTTTTGACCATATGGGAAATCATGTGATTGACGATCCGGTCTGTATAGCGGGTCATATCCTTTGCCTGATCCCCCTCCGGGAGCTTCACAACTCCAACCCGGACTCCGGACAGCATAAAGCCTATATCCATTGCTTTTTGCATCGAAGCGTTAAACGTCTCTGCATTCACATCAAACGGCTGAAATTTGAAATCCTTTTTCCATACGGTATCCCCATTGATCCGATCCTTTGCGGCAATGTGGTCGTAGAAGTTACTCAGGATTCCGGACTTGGTAAAATATTTGCTGTTTACAGATACCAGACCAATTCCGTCCGCCTCAAAGCGGTCATTCAAGTTGATGCCTACCGTAATGCTCTTAAGCTGCGAAGTATCTAACTTCAATTCTGAAATATCTTTTTTCAGTTCGGCAAATCCGTTGTCCGCATAGATTTTCTCCACATAGGCTTTTAAACCCAGAAAGCCTGCGGAATAAATATCTGAATCTGCCAGACAGGTGTGAAGCGCATCCACGCACTGGATATAATCGTTGATCTCATCCAGCCGGTGCAGAAGATCCCAGATGCTGGCGCTCTCATCATATTCCCGGTTAAAGGTGCCGTAATCTCTCAGAAAATTGATACGCCCGAGGATTTTGCTCGTGTGAGATAAAGAAGTAAAAGAAGTGTAAAAAATTTTGCCGTCCCCTGTCCGGCTGACTGCCGGACGGG
>CAKRYI010000048.1 GCA_934426825.1 uncultured Acetatifactor sp.
TGTTTCAGAAAAAGGGTCATACTTATGTGATGGGAATTTTGAATGTCACGCCGGATTCCTTTTCCGACGGCGGAAAGTGGAATGACAAAGACAGAGCGCTCCGTCATGTGGAAGAAATGCTTGCGGACGGAACGGATATTTTAGATATTGGCGGAGAGTCCACCAGACCGGGATATACCCTGCTTTCGGACGAGGAGGAGATTGCAAGGGTTGTGCCCATCATTGAGGCGGTGAAAGCCCGCTTTGACGTGCCCATTTCTTTAGACACCTATAAAAGCAAGGTTGCTCAGGCGGGAATTGCTGCCGGTGCGGATTTGATTAACGATATCTGGGGACTGAAATATGATGATAAGATGGCTGCGGTTATCGCAGAAAGCGGACTGCCCTGTTGTCTGATGCACAATCGAAAGGCTGCGGATTATCAGGATTTTATGCAGGATGTTGCGGCAGATTTGGCGGAAACTTTGCAGATTGCGGAGAAGGCAGGCATTGCCGATGAAAAAATCATTTTGGACCCCGGTGTGGGATTTGGTAAGTCCTATGAGAATAATCTGGAAATCATAAACTGTCTGGAAGAACTGCATATGTTCGGTTATCCGCTTTTGCTTGGATGCAGCCGTAAATCGGTGATTGGACTGACACTGGATTTGCCGGTAACGGAGAGAATCGAGGGTACATTAGTTACTACGGTTATGGGCGTTATCAAAGGCGCAAGTTTTGTCAGAGTGCATGACATAAAAGAAAATGTCCGCGCCATCCGGATGACGGAGGCAATCTTAAGAGGAGGCAGAGCGTAAGAACTATGGATGAAATCAGAATTGACAACTTGGAAGTATATGCCTATCACGGAGTGTATGAGGAAGAGAATAAAGAGGGACAGAAATTTTATGTAAATGCTGTCCTGTATACGAATACCAGACCGGCGGGACTGGCGGATGATTTAAGCCTTTCCACCAATTACGGAGAGGTTTGCCATTTTATTACGGACTGGATGCAAAATCATACCTGTAAACTGATTGAAACGGTGGCAGAAAAACTTTCGGAAGAAATATTGTTACATTTTGATTTGATTGATAAGATTCGTTTGGAAATCCGAAAACCTTATGCGCCAATCGGACTTCCCTTTGAGAGTGTCTCAGTGTGTGTGGAGCGCGGCTGGCACAGGGTATATCTGGCGGTAGGCTCCAATATGGGAGAAAAGAGAAAGTACATTACAGAGGGAATCGCAGCTTTGAGAGAACATCAGTTGATAGAGGTGGAAAGAGTATCGAAGCTGCTGGAGACAGAGCCGTATGGAGGCGTGGAACAGGATGTCTTTTTAAACGGCGCACTGGTGGTACGCACCTTGTTAAACCCGGTGGAATTGCTGGATGCCCTGCACAAGATTGAGGCGGCGGCAGGACGGGAACGTCTGATTCACTGGGGACCGAGAACACTGGACTTGGATATTATTTTCTATGACAAGCTGGTTTACGAGGATGAACAGTTGATTATTCCCCATGTGGATATGCAGAACCGATATTTTGTGCTGAAACCGCTCGCTGAGCTTATTCCGAATTACCGTCACCCTGTTTTGGGGAAAACGGTGAGTGAGATGTTAGCGGCAGTAGACGGTGCAGAGTAAAATGCGCACACAGACCGGTGAACAGACCGGTCAGGATTCCGCTCAACATAAGAAAAGGAAGATATGCTAACACTCCCGGTAC